>NZ_JBVHKB010000012.1:0-186742 GCF_055559735.1 Streptomyces sp. NPDC023573 | reverse complement strand
CCCCACGGCATCGCCCAGGCCCTGTGGTCGGGCAAGCTCTTCCACCTCGACCTCAACGGCCAGTCCGGCATCAAGTACGACCAGGACTTCCGCTTCGGCGCGGGCGACCTGCGCCAGGCGTTCTGGCTCGTCGACCTGCTGGAGACCGCCGGCTACGACGGCTCCCTCCACTTCGACTTCAAGCCCGTGCGCACCGACGGCATCGACGGCGTGTGGGAGTCCGCGAAGAACTGCATGCGCAACTACCTCATCCTCAAGGAGCGCGCCGCCGCCTTCCGCGCCGACCCCGCCGTCCAGGAAGCCCTCACCGCCTCCCGCCTCGACGAACTCGCCCGCCCCACCGCCGACGACGGCCTCAAGGCCCTCCTCGCCGACAGGTCCGCCTACGAGGACTTCGACGCGACCGCCGCCGCCGAACGCTCCATGGCCTTCGAAGCCCTCGACCAGCTCGCCATGGAACACCTCATCGGCGTCCGCTGACGGCCCTGGTGTCCGGCGGCCCGCCGCCGGACACCCCGCAGCCTCCCCCGCCGTGACACCGCCGGATCCACGCAGGGGCTTGACGAGCATCCCGTGGGAGCGTTCCCATGGGTCCCGGCCCCCCTCTCACCGCAAGGGCACCACCGTGACAGAACCTTCCCCCGACGGGCGGACCGGACGCCGTACCCGTCGCAGCAGGCGGATCGCCGTCCCTCTCACCGTCGTCTCCGCGATCGTCGCCGGCACCGTCCTGTCGGGGTGCGGTCAGCAGCGCGACGACGACGTCTACACCGTCATGAACTCCTCGACCGACGAGTCGTACCACCGCTGGGACGGTGACACCCTCGAGCGTTGCAGCAAGAAGCTCGGGATCACCATCGAGCAGCAGAGCGTGCCGGCCGCGCAGCTGATGACGAAGGCGCTGCGCATGGCGTCCTCGAAGTCGCTGCCGGACGTCCTCCAGCTGGACGCCTCCGAGATGCCGACCTTCGCCGAGGCCGGCGGGCTGATCCCGCTGAAGGACCTCGGGCTGACCACGACGGACATCCCCGAGGGGATCGTCGACTTCGGCTCGTTCGACGGGGAGTACTACGGGGCCGCGCGCACGGTGAACACCCTGGCGCTGTTCTACAACAAGGACACCCTCGACAAGGCCGGCCTGGAGGTGCCCACCACCTGGGCCGAGATGCAGTCGACGGCCAAGAAGCTGACCCAGGGCAAGCGGTACGGCCTGGCGCTGAGCGCGGGCGGCGCGGAGGACGGCGTCTTCCAGTTCACCCCCTTCATGTGGTCCAACGGCGGCGACGAGTCGAAGCTCGACACCCCCGAGGTCGCCGGGGCGCTGGACTACTGGAAGGCGCTGCTGAAGGACGGCTCGCTCTCCAAGTCGACGGTCAACTGGACCCAGGCCGACGTGAACGACCAGTTCATGGCCGGCAACGCGGCCATGATGATCAACGGCCCGTGGCAGGTCGAGACCCTGAACTCCAAGAAGGGGCTCAACTGGGGCATCGCCGAGATCCCGGTGCCCGAGGCGGGCGACGACTCGGTCGGCCCGCTCGGCGGCGGTGTGCTCACCGTGCCGAACACCGGCGACACCGAGCGCGAGAAGACGGCGGCCAAGATCATCGGCTGCATGTCGGGCGAGCAGGAGGAGATCACCTACGCCCTGAACAGCTGGATGGTCCCGGCTAACACCAAGGCCGCCGCCGAGTGGCGCAAGAAGGTCCCGGAGCTGGCCGCGCTCGCCGGACAGGTCTCGACGGCCCGGTCGCGTACGGCGAAGGTCGGTGCGCAGTGGTCGTCGGTGTCGCTCGCCCTGCAGAGTGCCTTCCAGTCCGCGCTCACCGGCGAATCCAGCGAGGCCGCTCTGAAGCGTGCCCAGCAGCAGGTCACGAGCGGGAACTGAGGTAACGAACCATGTCATCCACCACAGCCTCAGCCGCCGCGCCGACGGCCGGCCCGAAGGCCCCCGCGGCCGGTGCGGTCAGGAAGCCCGTGAACCCGCGGAGCGCCAAGCGGCGCAAGTCGCTGGCCCAGTGGGGGTTCATCGCCCCCGCCGTGATCTTCATGGCGCTGTTCTTCGGCTACCCGCTCGTCCGCAACATCGTGATGAGCTTCCAGGACTACTCGCCGTCCACCTTCTTCACCGGCGAGGCGCCGTTCAACGGCACGGACAACTGGAGCAACGTCTTCAGCGACGGGCTGTTCGGCAAGGCGCTCTGGCAGACGATCCTCTTCACCGTCGGATCGCTCGTCGGCCAGTTCTGCATCGGTCTGGCCCTCGCCGTCTTCTTCACCCGCCGCTTCCCGCTCAACGGGATCCTGCGCTCGCTGATCCTGCTTCCGTGGCTGGTCCCGATGGTCGTCTCCGGCATCGTCTGGCGGCGCATCTTCGACCAGGACACCGGTGTCCTCAACTCCTTCCTGGGCACCGTCGGCCTGCCCGGTGACACGCCCTGGCTGACCAGCACCAGCATGGCGCTGGTCTCGGTGATCCTGGTGAACATCTGGATCGGCATCCCGTTCAACATGGTGATCCTCTACGGCGGCCTCCAGGAGGTCCCGAAGGAGCTGAGCGAGGCCGCCGCGCTCGACGGCGCGTCCGCCTGGCGTACGTTCCGCTCGGTCACCCTGCCCATGCTCAAGCCCGTCATCACCGTGGTGCTGGTGCTCGGCTTCATGTCGACGGTCAAGATCCTCGACCTCGTCCTCGCCCTCACCGACGGCGGGCCCGCCGACTCCACGCAGACGCTCGGCACGCTCACGTACCAGAACTCCTTCGTCCAGATGGACTTCGGGGCCGGTGCCGTGGTCGGCAACATCCTGATCCTGATCTCCGCCGTCTTCGCGGTGTTCTACCTGCGGGTCAACCGCAACGAGGGGAAGTGACCGGCATGGCGACCACCACCCAGATCCCCGCCGCCCCGGCACCCGCCGTCCACCGGCCCAAGCGCCGCTGGGGTGCGACCGTCTTCGGCGTCGTCGTCCTCGCGGTCATGCTGTTCCCGCTGTACTGGATGATCAACACCGCCCTCCAGCCGGACGCGAGCCTGGTCGACGTGGGCCCGGTCCCCACGGGCGTCGACTTCTCCGGCTTCACCTCCGCCATCACGGAGCAGGGCGGCAACCTGCTGACCTCGCTGGCCGTGGCGCTCGGCGCCGTGGCCATCTGCCTGGCGATCTCCGCGCCGGCGGCGTACGGCCTCGCGCAGTTCAAGGTGCGCGGCGGCAAGACGATCGTCTTCGGCACGCTCATCACCCAGATGGTGCCGGGCATCGTCATCGCCAACGCCCTGTACAGCGCGTACGTGGACCTCGGCCTGGTCAACTCCTACTTCGGCCTGATGCTGGCGGACGCCTCGCTGGGCATCCCCTTCGCGATCGTGCTGATGCGGTCGTTCATGGTGTCGATCCCGCGCGAGGTCATCGAGGCCGCCGAGGTGGACGGCGCGGGCCGCGTCCGTACGTTCGTCCAGGTCGTCCTGCCGATGAGCCGCAACTCGCTGATCACCGCCGGGCTGTTCTCGTTCCTCTACGCGTGGAGCGACTTCATGTTCGCGCTCACGCTGAACACGACGGACGACGTCAAGCCGATCACCCTGGGCATCTACCAGTACATCGGCGCGCACGTCGGCGACTGGGGCTCGGTCATGGCCGCGTCCGTGCTGTCGGCCGTGCCCGCCGCGGTCCTCCTCGTCCTGTCCCAGAAGTACATCGCCGCCGGAATCACCGGCGGCTCGGTCAAGTAAGGGTTCTCCATGAGTGACTTCCCGGTCTTCCCGCCCGGTTTCGTCTTCGGCGCGGCCACGGCCTCGTACCAGATCGAGGGCGCCGTGGAGGAAGACGGCCGCGGCCCGTCCATCTGGGACACCTACAGCCACACGCCCGGCCGGACGGACTGCGGCGACACGGGCGACGTGGCGTGCGACCACTACCACCGCTACCCGGAGGACGTGGCGCTGCTGCGCGACCTGGGCGTGGAGTCGTACCGCTTCTCCATCGCCTGGTCCCGGATCCAGGCCACGGGCAGCGGGGCGGTCAACCCGAAGGGGCTGGACTTCTACTCCCGGCTCGTCGACTCGCTCCTGGAGGCGGGCATCGAGCCGGCCGCCACCCTCTACCACTGGGACCTGCCGCAGGCCCTGGAGGACAAGGGCGGCTGGCGCGTACGGGAGACGGCGGAGCGCTTCGGCGAGTACACGGCGATCATGGCCGAGCACCTGGGTGACCGGGTGCCGCGCTGGATCACCCTCAACGAGCCCTGGTGCAGCGCGTTCCTCGGCTACTCCGTCGGCCGGCACGCGCCGGGCGCCAAGGAGGGCCGCGGGGCCCTGGCCGCCGCGCACCACCTGCTGGTCGGCCACGGGCACGCGATGACCGCGCTGCGCGCGGCGGGCGTCCGCGAGGCGGGCATCACGCTCAACCTGGACCGCAACGTCCCGGCCACGGAGTCGGACGCCGACCTCGCCGCCGTCGTCCGCGCGGACACCCAGCACAACCTGGTGTGGACCGAGCCGATCCTCGCGGGCCGCTACCCGGCCACGGAGGAGGAGACCTGGGGCGAGCTGATCACCGGCCAGGACTTCCGCCGCGAGGGCGACCTGGAGCTGATCTCCCAGCCGATGGACTTCCTGGGCATCAACTACTACCGGCCGATCGTGGTCGCCGCCGCCCCGCACCGCGAGGCGGACCCGGCGCTGCGCGTGGCCACGGACAACCGTTACGCGGAGGGGAACTACCCGGACGTCCGCAAGACGGCCATGGGCTGGCCGGTCGTCCCGGAGTCGTTCACCGATCTGCTGACCGTGCTGAAGCAGACCTACGGCGACGCCCTGCCGCCGGTGCACATCACGGAGAACGGCTCGGCGGAGTTCGACAGCGTCGAGGCGGACGGTTCCGTTCACGACGCGGACCGGGTGGAGTACCTGCGCACCCATCTGACGGCGCTGCGCGCGGCGATGGACGCCGGTGTCGACGTACGCGGTTACTACGTGTGGTCGCTGCTGGACAACTTCGAGTGGGCGCTGGGCTACGCGAAGCGGTTCGGGATCATCCGGGTCGACTACGACACCCTGGAGCGCACCCCGAAGGACAGCTACCGCTGGTATCAGCAGCTGATCGCGGCACACAAGGCCTGATCGTCCGAGCTCGACCCGAGGGGCGTACGCGTGCGGCACCGCGAGTACGCCCCGTGGCATGTGCCGGGGCCGCCGGCCGCCCCCGCGTCGAGCCGTGGCGCGGTCACGAGACGCCGGGAATCCGCCATTGGCCGCTCGGTGCGCGGCTTCGGCGAGGACACTCGCGGACACGCTCCGTATCCGCACCGTGCCAGGGCGTTGAAGTGCGCGGGAGGCCCCCCGGGCCTCTATGTGAAGGCTCTGCACGAGACCTTCACCGCACGACCACTTTCAGCCGTCCTGTGTGCATGGCGTGCCCATGGGTGCAGACGATGCGTCCGGGGCGTGCCTAATCTCCCGGGCCATGAGACTCACTCGCACGAGACGCTTCGGTCTTGCCACGGTCATCGCTCTCGCCCTCACCCTCTTCGGCCTGGCGCCCGCCGCGAGCGCCGCCGACCCGGCCACGGCCGAGCTGTCGTTCAGCACCGACGCCGCGACCACCACGCCCGGCGGGACGGTGAACCTGTCCATGACGATGCAGAACAACCACACGTACGACATCTGGTTCGTCTACCAGACCATCGACCCGACCTGGCTGACCACCCAGCGCCCCGACCTCTCGTACAGCTTCACCGGGTGCAGCGTGGCGACGGACACGGGAGCCGTCCCCTGTTCCGGTACCGGGCCGGCGAATCTCGGCGGCAACTACGGCACCACCATCCCGCCCGGCCAGAGCCGCACCGTCACCCTGACCCTGCAGGTCGCCGCCGACTCGGGCTGCAACGGCAACATCGGCTTCTACTCGTACTTCTACGCCGAGTTCAGCGACAGCACGAGCCTCAGCAGCGGTCCGGTCTACACGCCCGAGACCCGCGTGCTGTGCGCGTGAGCGCACCGCTGCGCGCCCGTAGCGGCGCGCTCACGCGCTGAGCGGGAACCTCGGCGACGAGGACGGCGGTCGGCCATGCTCCAGGCCGGCCGCCGTCGGCATGCCGCCCCGGGAATGACTTGATCCGGATGCCCGCCGATCCGCACTTTGGTCCAGACCACTGGCGTCCCACCGCGGCAGCGTACGACGGCCCGCGGACCGTCGCTCGGCTTCCGCAGCAGCGCACGAGGTCGCAGCCGGGTTCACCACCGCCCGCCGGGGGGCTCCGCATCGCTCACGCCGACCATCTTGTCGCATTGCGCTATACATGCGCTTTTCCGCCAAGTTCCCGATCAGGCGCACAGAATATCCACACAGACCTCACTATGTGAGGCGACGTATACGTCGATGACCGGCGTCTCAGGGGGGCGACGGCGTTGCCGTGGGGGCGGGGCAGGCTCCGCAAGGAGCTCGCCCTTCCCTGCCCTGGGGAGGGGTTTCACCGCATGAAGCGCACCATGCGCACCACCGCGCTCGTACTGGGCACACTCATGGCGACGATCGGGTTGCCGGCCGCGTCCGCCCGTGCGGACGATCCGCCACCGCGCGTCGATCTGCGCGTCCTGGTGGTGAGCGACGGGGGGCCGTCCACCGCCGCGATCGCCGCCGAACTGGAGAACGCCGGAACGCCCTACACCGAGATCGACCTGGCGGACTCCGGACGGTCCGTGATCGACGCGGACTTCCTCGCCGACACGGTCGACGGCCGACCGCGCGCGAAGTACCAGGCCGTCGTCCTGCCCAACGACAATCCGTTCTCCACGGGATCCGCCGAGATGGCGGCCCTGGCGGCCTACGAACAGACGTACTCGATCCCGCAGGTCGACGCCTACACCTATGCCCGCCCCCAGGTGGGGCTCAACGCGGCGGTCGGTACGGGCTACGCCGGCAGCATCGACGGGGTGCGGGCCGAGGTGACGCAGGCCGGCCGGGCCGGGGCCTTCGGATACCTGGAGGGCGCTGTCCCCTTCGAGGACAACTCCCCCACCGTGGGTGAGTCCTACGCCTACCTCTCCACGCCGGCGGCAGGCGCCGACTTCGTCCCCTACGTCCAGGCCACCATCCCCGGCAGGACGACCAAGGGGTCCCTGGTGGGCGAGTACCGGCACGACGGGCGGCGCGAACTCGTCGTCACCTTCGTCTACAACCAGTACCAGCAGCAGTACCGGCTGCTGGCCCGGGGCATCGTGGAGTGGATGACCGGCGGGGTGCACCTCGGCGCCGACCGCAACTACTTCGCGGTCCACGTCGACGACGTCTTCGCCGCCGACGACCGCTGGGACTCCACGCTCAACTGCACCCCCGGCGACGTCGACTGCCAGCCCGGCGAGGGGACTCCGAACCCGATCCGCATGGTCCCGGCGGACGTCGACCACGCGACCTCCTGGCAGACCCGCCGGGAGTTCACCCTCGACTTCGCCTACAACGCCTCAGGCACCGTGGATCACCGCGAGGACAACGCCGGCCAGGACCCCCTCGCCGACAAGCTGATCACCGACCGCGACCGGTTCCGCTGGATCAACCACACGTACACCCACGCCTTCCTGGGCTGCGCGCAGAACACCTCCGTGGTGCCGTGGCAGTGCGCGACGAACGCGGACGGTTCCACCCGGTGGGTCAGCCGGAACGAGATCGCCGACGAGATCGCGGCCAACGAGGCGTGGGGCGTCGCGGCCGGACTCCCGCTGCACAGAGAAGAGTTGGTCACCGGTGAGCACTCCGGTCTGAAGGTGACCCCCCAGCAGCCGGTGGACAACCCCAACCTGGGGCCCGCGCTCTCGGACACGGGCATCGAGTGGCTCGGATCGGACAACTCCCGCGACCCCGTACAGCGCCAGGTCGGCCCCGCCACGACCGTCTCCCGCTACCCGATGAACATCTTCTACAACGCGGCGCAGCCGGCCGAACAGGTCGACGAGTACAACTGGATCTACACCAGCCGCGCCCAGGGCGGCAGCGGGATCTGCGAGGACAACCCCGCCACCTCGACCTGTCTTCCCGAGCCGCTGGACACCGCCACCGGCTACACCGAGCACATCGTGCCGTTGGAGACCCGTATCGCGCTGGGCCACGTCCTCGCCAACGACGTCAAGCCTCACTTCATCCACCAGTCGAACCTCGCCGAGGGCCGCATCGCCTATCCGGTCCTCGACGGCGTACTCGACACCTACGACGACCTGTTCACCGATGACACCCCCGTGGTGAACCTGCGGATGAAGGACATCGGCGTCGAGATGCAGCGCCGGGCCGCCTGGCGGGCCGCCGTCGACGCGGGCCAGGTCACCGCCTACCGGATCGGCGACAGCGTGTCCGTACAGGCGCCCGACGGCGTGGCGCTCGCGGCCACCATGCCCGCCGGCACCCGGCACACCGGCGCGGCGTTCGGGTCCTCCTACGCCGGCGCGGTCTCCGGCTGGGCCGCGGCCCCTGCCGGAGGCCTGCCGTACACCCTGGACCTGCCCACGGCCGCCGGTACGCCGGTCACCGCGGCCGAGCCGGAGGCGACGCCCGCCTCGACGTCCGCCGCACCCCGGACCGAGGTGCCCGCCGGGGTCGAGGAACAGGTTCCGTACGCCGCAGAACGCTGACAGGCGTACGCCCTCCTGTCCCGGCCGCCGTACGGCGGCCGGGACGGGCCCGCGACCCCCGGGCCCGACACCCCACCTCCCGGCCGTGGAGCACATCGATGCACTTTCCCCACGGCGCGCGACACCCCGGCGCGTCGCGTGTCACCCTGCTCACCGAAGGCACATACCCGCACAGTCACGGCGGCGTGAGCGTCTGGTGCGACCAGCTCGTCACCGGTATGCCCGACATCGCCTTCGACGTGACCGCCGTCACCGGAACCGGCCGTGAGCCGGTCGTCTGGGAGATCCCCGCCCACGTCGGCCGTGTCGTCTCCGTCCCGATGTGGGGTCCCGCACCGGACGGTCGTGCCCCGCGCGGACGCTACCTGGAGCGGCTCACCAAGGCCTACGAGCGGTTCCTGACCGCACTGCTCGACCCGCAGGCCGAGGACGGCTTCGGCCCGGCGCTGTACGCGCTCGCACGGGCCGCCCAGGACGGCCGACTCGGTCCCTTCCTGCGCGGGGACCGGGCCATCGGCGTCCTGACGGCCCTGTGGAACCGTCCCGGCCTCGCGGTGTGCGAGGCCCGGCCGACCCTGCAGGACGCGGTGACGGCGACCACCCTGCTGGAACACGCGCTGAGGCCGCTGGCCGCACCGTTGCCGGAAGCGGGTGTGGCGCACGCGGTCAGCGGAGGCGTGGCGGTGCTGCCCGGCCTCGCCGCGCTGGAACGCCACGGTGTGCCGCTGCTGCTCACCGAGCACGGCGTCTATCTGCGCGAGCGCTACCTCGGATACCGCACCGCCCCCTACCGGTGGCCGGTGAAGGCACTCGTGCTGGGCTTCTTCCGGCTGCTGGCGGAGGAGACGTACCGGCGCGCCGCACTGATCACCCCGGGCAACCGCTACAACCGGCTCTGGGAGGAGCGCGGCGGTGCCGCGCCGGCATCGATCCGGACGGTCTACAACGGCGTGGACCCCGCCGCGTTCCCGCCCGCCGGTCCCGAGCCGGCCGATCCCGTGCTCAGCTGGGCGGGCCGGGTCGACCCGATCAAGGACCTGGAGACCCTGATCCGCGCCTTCGCGCTCGTACGGGCGCGGATACCCGCCGCGCGGCTGCGCCTCTTCGGTGGCACGCCGCGCGGCGGTGAGGGATACCGGGACCGGTGCGTGGCCCTGGCCGCGGAACTGGGCCACGCCGACGCGGTCACCTTCGAGGGCCGGGTCGAGGACATCAAGGACGCCTACGCGGCGGGGAACGTCGTGATGCTCTCCAGTATCAGCGAGGGATTCCCCTTCACCCTGATCGAGGCCATGTCCTGCGGGCGGGCGACCGTCTCCACGGACGTGGGCGGTGTCCGGGAGGCCGTCGGCGACACCGGCCTCGTGGTGCCGCCCCGCGACCCGGCCGCGATGGCCGCCGCGGCGCTGGAACTGCTGGCCGACGCGGAGCGGCGCCGCACGATGGGCGAGGCCGCGCGGCTCAGGGTGATCGAGCAGTTCACCCTCCGGCAGACCATCGACACCTTCCGCTCCATCTACCAGGAGCTGTCGGTCTCCGGCGGCAGGGGCGCTCCTGCGGCCTTCGACGAACAGGCGCCGGCGACGGCGGACAGAGCACCGGTGAGGAGCGCGGCCGGATGAGCGGACCCATGTCCCTGGAGCCGGGCGGCGCGGAGCAGGACACCCTGGCCCTACGCCTGGCCGACGACCGTACGCTCGCCATGCGCCTCGCCGAGGTCCGGGCCCCCGCCCGGCACGTCACCGACCAGCACACGCTGGCCCTGGTCCTGCCGGGCCACGCGGCGCGACGCGACGCGGTGGACAGGCTCGCCGCCGAACTGGCCGACCGCGTCGCGCCAGCCGTCCACCCGTACGAGGTCGCCGCGCTGCTGGAGTCCGAGGGGCTCACCGGTGAGGTGATCCAGGAGAAGTACGGTCACACCGACCTGTTCTCGCTGGCGACGGCGTTGTACCGGCGCGTCCCGCGGACGTTCCCCGAGCCCCCGAGGCCCCCTGATCCCTGGCGGCCCGACCATCTGCGCTGCGCCTTGCGAGGGCTGCTGTTCGCGCTGCCCGGCCTCGCCTACGCACTCGCCGGACGGTTGTTGACCTCCGACGGCACGGTACGGGCGCTGGTGGTGGCCGGACTGATCTCCTGGGCCTGGAACCAGGCGCTGGGCCACCGGGCATACGTGCGCCTGGCCACCGGACGCCGGGAGGCGGGCCGCACCCTGGCGAAGGGAGCGCCGCTGGGCGCCGTCGCGGCGGCGGCCGCCGGAGCCGCGCTCTCGGGGCCGGGCGTGACCGCACTGGCCGTGGCGGCCCAGTCGGCCTACCTCGCGGCGGCCGGTGTGCTGCTCGTACTGGGCCGTGAGCGGCTGCTGCTGGCGGTCCTCGTGCCGGTCACCGCCGGCGGGACGGCGCTGCTGTGGTGGGAGCCCGGTGACGTGCTGCGGGCCGGGCTGCCGTTGCTGTCGCTCCTCGGTTCGGTGGCCGCGGCCGGTGGGGTGTTGCGCGCCGCCCGTGCTGCCCCGGCCGCTCCCGGTGCCACACGTCCGGGTCTATGGCCGTCCCTGCCGTACGGGCTGTTCGGACTGGCCGCCGGGTCGCTGGTGTTCCTGGCGGGCCGGGACCATCCCTGGGCGGTGATCGTGCTGACCCTGAGCATGGGCCCGGCCGAGTGGCTGCTGTACCGCTACCGCGGACTGTCGGTGGCGGCGCTGCGGTCCACAAGGACGCCCGCCGCGTTCCGGGCCCGGTCCGCCGCCGTTCTCGCCGGCTGCCTGCTGGTGTATCTCGGCGTGCTCGCGCCGGCCTCACTGCTCGTGGACGCCGAGCCCCTCCCCCTGCTGCTGCTCGCCGCAGCCTTGTGGATCTCCCTGCTGCTCCAGGCGTTCGGCGTCGCATGGCCGCCGGCCGCCCTGTGCCTCACTGCGGCCGTCGTCGCCGGCGTGGTGACGCTGACCGGCGCCCCGGCGGGCGCCGCGGTGCTGCCGCTGTGCTGCGGCGGCGCCGTGCTCTGTCTCACCGCGGTGGCCGTGCGGGAGCTGGGCCGGCCGGCAGCCCACGTCTGAAGTCGCCTCACCGGCCGCGCACGTACCACCGCACCGCCGTACGTCTTCGCGAACCGCCTGCGGTCCGCGCCCCGGAACCACTCACCGACCACCGGAAGGACCCACCTTGACCGCCCCACCGCTCGCCGCCGTCACCGGAGCCGAAGGCTTCATCGGTTCCCACCTCACCGAGGCGCTCGTCGCCTCCGGTCACCGGGTGAGGGCCATGGCGCAGTACAACTCCTTCTCCTCGTACGGCTGGCTGGAGACCCTCTCCCCCGACGTCCTGGGCGAGGTCGAGATCGTCCTCGGCGACGTCCGGGACCCTGGCTCGGTCCGCCATCTCGTCGAAGGAGCCGAAAGCGTCTACCACCTGGCCGCCCTCATCGCCATCCCGTACTCCTACCGGGCGCCCCACAGCTACGTGGACACCAACGTCACCGGCACGCTGAACGTGCTGGAGGCGGTACGGGCGGCGGGCACACCGCGGCTGGTGCACACCTCCACCAGCGAGACCTACGGCACCGCGCAGACCGTGCCGATCACCGAGGACCACCCCATCAACACCCAGTCCCCCTACGCGGCTTCGAAGGCGGGCGGGGACCGGCTGGCCGACAGCTACCACGCCAGTTTCGACACCCCGGTGGTGACGCTGCGGCCGTTCAACACCTTCGGGCCACGGCAGTCCATGCGGGCGGTGATCCCGACCGTCATCGGCCAGGTCGCGGCCGGGGAGCGGACCATCACCCTCGGCGACCTGCGTCCCACCCGCGACTTCACCTTCGTCAAGGACACCGCGCAGGCGTTCCTGACCGTGGGCACCGCGCCCGCCGAGCAGGTCGTGGGCCGCACCTTCAACGCCGGGACGGGCGGCGAGATCTCCGTCGGTGATCTCGTCACCCTCATCGGCAAGGTGATGGACACCGCGCTCGACGTCCGCGAGGACACGCAGCGGCTGCGACCCGCGAACTCCGAGGTCATGCGGCTGGTCGCCGACGCCGGCCGGTTGCGAGCGGCGACCGGCTGGAGCCCGGCGCACGACCTGGAGGAAGGCCTCGCGCGGACGGTGGAGTTCTTCCGCGAACCGGAGAACCTCGCCCGCTACAAGACCGGCATCTACAACATCTGACCACATCCCGCACGTCGAGCAAGGGGGAAGACCATGTACGCAGTGATCATGGCCGGAGGCAAGGGTGTCCGGCTGCGTCCCTACACCACGGCCCTGCCCAAGCCGCTGGTGCCCATCGGCGACCAGCACGCCATCCTCGAGATCGTCCTGCGCCAGCTCGCCTCGGCCGGATTCACCGGTTGCACCATCGCCATAGGCCATCTCGGCGAGATCATCCGGGCCTACGTCGGCGACGGCTCCCAGTGGGGGCTGAGAGTCGACTACTCCACCGAGGAGTCGCCCCTGGGGACCATGGGCCCCCTGCTGACCATGCGTGAGCGACTGCCGGAACACTTCCTGGTGATGAACGGGGACATCCTCACCGACCTCGACTACGCCGACGTCCTCCACCGCCACCAGCGCTCCGCAGCTCCTCTGACCATCGCCACGTACGCACGCCAGGTGCTCATCGACTTCGGCGTGCTGACCACCGACGCGAGCAGAGTCGTCGGCTTCACCGAGAAGCCGAGCATGGACTACCGCGTTTCCATGGGGGTGTACGGGCTGACCCGGTCCACACTCGACGGGTACACCGCCGGGCTGCCGCTGGGCTTCGACGAGTTGGTGCTGGATCTGCTCGCCTCCGGCAACCCGCCGCACGCCTACGATTTCGACGGCTACTGGCTGGACATCGGACGTCCCGACGACTACGACCGTGCCAACGCGGAGTTCACCAGCCGCAAGTCCCTGCTGCTCAAGGGAGCCTGAACACCGTATGCGCATCCTCGTCCTGGGTTCCACCGGCTATCTGGGGACCCACGTCGTCGAGCGGCTCGGCGCCCTCCGGGGCGCGCGGGTCCTCGCCGGCGGCAGGTCCCCGGCCGCCGACGTCCCCGTCGACCTCGCCACCGACTCCACCGACCGGCTCGCCGAACGCCTGGCGTCGGCGGCGCCGGACGCCGTGGTCAACTGCGCCGGCGCGACCGGGGGCGACCCGGTGACGCTCGCGGAGGCCAACGCCCGAGGGCCGGCCGTCCTGTGCGCGGCGATCGCCGTGGCCTGCCCCTCGGCCCGGCTGGTCCACCTCGGTTCGGCGGCCGAGTACGGTCCCGGGGCCGGCCGAATCCCGGTGACGGAGTCGGCGGCCACCCGGCCTCTCAGCGCCTACGGAGCCACGAAACTGGCCGGCACCATCGCCGTCTCGACCTCCGGCCTGGACGCGCTCGTCCTCCGGGTGGGCAACCCGGTGGGGCCGGGGGCGCCGCCCGCCGGGCTGCCCGGCAGGGTCACCCGGATGCTGCGGGAGGCGGGCACGGCCCCGGACGCCGTGCTCCGCCTCGGGGATCTCTCGGCCTACCGCGACTTCGTCGACGCGCGCGACGTGGCGCTGGCCGTGGAGCGGGCCGTGACGTCGCCGGGGCCACTGCCGCGCGTGCTCAACATCAGCGGCGGCGAGGCCGTACCGGTGCGCGACCTGGTGCGCACGCTCGCGGACATCGCGGACTTCGGGGGACACATCGAGGAACAGGGCGCCGGCTCCGTCCGGTCGGGGCAGGTGTCCTGGCAGTGTTCCGACATCTCCACCGCCCGGACGGCTCTCGGCTGGCGGCCCTCGTACACGCTCCGGGAGTCGCTGGCGGCGCTGTGGTCGGCCGGCGCCCCCGTCCCCTCCTCGCGTGAGAGAAGCGAACTGCCGTCGTGAACCTGCTGATCCCGCTCTACGTCCACCCGGCCGTGGACCCGGCCGCCTGGCAGCGGCTCACCACGGCGGCCGACCTCACCTACGCCGTGGTGCTCAATCCCGCCGACGGGCCGGGCGGCGGCCCCGATGCCTCCTTCGTCTCCGCGGCGGGCGCACTGCGCTCAGCGGGCGTCCGGCTGCTCGGCTACGTGGACACCGACTACGGTGCCCGGCCCGCCGCGGAGGTCACCGCCGATGCCGCCCGGCACCGGGAGTGGTACGCGACCGACGGCTGCTTCCTGGACCGGGTGAGCGCGGCGGGCAGCGCGCTGCCCGCCTACCGCCGGCTGGTACGCGCGCTACGCCGGCAGGGCGCGTCGCCCGTGGTCCTCAACCCGGGCGTGCACCCCGCCCCCGGTTACGCCCGGATCGCCGATCTCCTCGTCACCTTCGAGGGCCCCTGGTCCACCTATGTATCGGCGTTCAGCAGAGCCGACTGGACAGCGCGTCACCCGCCCGACCGCTTCTGCCATCTGGTGTACGACGTGCCCGAAGCCCTGGCACCGCTGGCCGTGCGCACCGCTCACGAGCGTGGCGCCGCCGTGTCGGGACCGGTGACCGGGGGACCGCCCAACCCGTGGTCCCGGCTGACACCGGTGCTGACCGGAGCGGAGCGGTGAGGCGCGGAGCCCGGACGTGGGCAGCCCTGCTGACCGTGCTGACGGTCTCGGTGACGGCCGCGACGGCCGGTTGTTCCGCCCCGGACGGCAGCCGGGAGGCGGCGCCGGTCGAGCCGCCGCAGAGCCGGTGGCAGCCCCGGCCGGGGCTGGCCTGGCAGTGGCAGCTCGACGGCAAGGTCGACGCCGCGGCAGCCGACGTACCGGTCTACGACATCGACGGCTTCGAGAACGACGCCGCGGACGTCGCCCGGCTCCACCGCGGCGGCCGCAAGGTGATCTGTTACATCAACGTGGGCGCCTGGGAGGACTACCGGCCGGACAGGGACGCATTCCCCTCCTCGGTACTGGGCGGACCGAACGGCTGGCAGGGTGAGCGCTGGCTCGACATCCGTCGGATCTCCCTGCTGCGGCCGATCATGGAACGGCGCTTCGACATGTGCCGGGAGAAGGGCTTCGACGCGGTGGAACCCGATCTGGTGGAGGGGTACGCCGACGACACCGGCTTCCCGCTCACCGCGCGGGACCAGCTGAAGTACAACCGTATGATCGCCTCGATCGCCCATGAACGCGGCCTGGCGGTGGGCCTGAAGAACGATCTGGCGCAGATCCCGCAGCTGGTGGACGCCTTCGACTTCGCGGTCAACGAACAGTGCGCCCAGTACGGCGAGTGCGCGCGGCTCACACCGTTCATCGAGGCCGGCAAGGCGGTCTTCCACGTCGAGTACACCGAGCCGGCCCATCGCTTCTGCCCCGAGTCCCGGAGGCTGGGGCTCTCCTCCATGGTGAAGAAGTGGGAGCTGGGGGCCTGGCGCAAGGCCTGCTGAACGGTTGCGGCTGTGCGGCGGCCTTCGTCCCGGCGGCCCGGCGCGGCTCCACCCTTCGGCCGCCGCACCCGTCACCGCATCGCGTATGCCGCCGGGTTCTCCAGCACCTCGTGCATCACCCGGGCCGCCGCGCCCCTGGCCGCGTCGCCGGAGAGGGACGAGGCGCGCAGCCGGCTGCCGTTCTCGTGCCAGCGGCCCGACACGACCCGTGCGGTGAGCTGGGCGTCCGCGGGCCCCTCCAGCCAGGGCATCAG
Source organism: Streptomyces sp. NPDC023573 (assembly GCF_055559735.1). Taxonomy (NCBI): domain Bacteria; kingdom Bacillati; phylum Actinomycetota; class Actinomycetes; order Kitasatosporales; family Streptomycetaceae; genus Streptomyces; species Streptomyces sp. NPDC023573. The sequence continues at coordinate 170,543 of NZ_JBVHKB010000012.1, read as the reverse complement.
GTTGCGGTAGATCCCGCCCAGGACGACGGCCTCCGGGTCGAAGAGGTTCACCGCGCCGGCCAGCACCACGCCCATCCGGTCCCCTGCCTCCCGGAGCGCCGAGACGGCCCGCTGCTGGCCGGCCGCCGCCCGCTGCTCCAGCTCGTCGATCCCGCGCACGCCCGTGTCCGGGTCGATCCCGGCGGCGCGCAGCAGGGCCGCCCGGCCGGCGTACTGCTCCAGGCAGCCGTGCGCGCCGCACCGGCAGAGGGGGCCCTGCGGGTCGACGACGACGTGTCCGATCTCCCCGGCGAACCCGTGGGCGCCCCGGAGCATCTCGCCGTTCACCACGAGCGCGCCGCCCACGCCGATCTCACCGGTGAGATAGAGGAAGGTGCGTACGCCGCCGAGTCCGCCGAACCACAGCTCGGCCAGGGCCGCCAGATTGGCCTCGTTGTCGGAGCCCACGGCCAGTGCCCGCCCGGCCGGACGCAGGGTGCTGAGCGCCTGTCCGAAGATGCCCTCGGCCGCGACCCTGCTCCAGCCGAGGTTGGGCGCCTGCCGGACCACACCGCCGGAGACGAGGCCGGGCAGGGCCAGCTCGACGCCGACCACCCGCAGTTCCTGCTCCCGGGTGGAGGCGATGACCCGGTTGGTGAGCCGGGCCGCGTGGGCCAGCACCTCGGCGGGCGGGACGTCCCGGTGGTCGGTGTGCTCGGTGACCCGGACCCGGTCGGTGCCGGTGAGATCGACGGCGCACACGGAGACGTAGTCGATGTTGATCTCCACGCCGAGCCCCGCCGGGCCGGTGCGGGAGAGCTTCAGCACGGTGCCGGGGCGGCCGGCCGATCCGCTGGAGGTCTTGCCGGACTCGCTGAGGCAGTCCAGCGCGAGCAGCTCCTCGACGAGCGAGGAGACGGCGGCCCTGGTCAGCCCCACGAGGCTCGCCACCCGGGCCCGGGTGACCTCGCCCTCGTCACGGACGGTCCGCAGGACAAGGCTGAGGTTGTGGCGGCGCACGGACTCGTGTCCGGCCTTGGCCGCGGGCGAGGTGAGGGTGTTCTTCATCAGACCTTCGAGCCTAACGGCGAAGGGCCGCACCCCGGGGGTGCGGCCCTTCGCTCACTTCCTGAGCCCTTACTTGCGGATGAGGCTGCGAAGGACGTACTGCAGGATGCCGCCGTTGCGGTAGTAGTCCGCCTCGCCGGGGGTGTCGATGCGGACGACGCCGTCGAACTCCACACCGGTGTCGGTGGTGACCTTGACGGTGCGCGGCGTGGTGCCGTTGTTCAGCTCGGTCACGCCGGCGAAGGAGAAGGTCTCCTCACCGGTCAGGCCGAGGGACTCGGCGGTGTGGCCCTCGGGGAACTGGAGCGGGAGGACGCCCATGCCGATGAGGTTCGAGCGGTGGATGCGCTCGTAGGACTCGGCGATGACGGCCTTGACGCCCAGGAGCGCGGTGCCCTTGGCCGCCCAGTCACGGGACGAGCCGGAGCCGTACTCCTTGCCCGCCAGGATGACGAGCGGGGTGCCCGCGGCCTGGTAGTTCTGGGAGGCGTCGTAGATGAACGACACGGGGGCGTCGGCCTGCGTGAAGTCCCGGGTGAAGCCGCCCTCGGTGCCCGGCGCGATCTGGTTGCGCAGGCGGATGTTGGCGAACGTGCCGCGGATCATGACCTCGTGGTTACCACGGCGCGAGCCGTAGGAGTTGAAGTCACGGCGCTCGATGCCGTGCTCCGTGAGGTACTTGCCGGCCGGGGTGTCGGCCTTGATCGCGCCGGCCGGGGAGATGTGGTCGGTGGTGACCGAGTCGCCGAGCTTGGCGAGAACCCGGGCGCCGGTGATGTCCTCGACCGGGGACGTCTCCATCGTCATGCCCTCGAAGTACGGGGGCTTGCGCACGTAGGTGGACTCGGAGTCCCACTCGAAGGTGTTGCCGGTCGGGATCGACAGCGCCTGCCACTGGGCGTCGCCCGCGAAGACGTCCTGGTAGGACTTGTTGAACATGTCCTCGCCGATGGAGTTGGCGACGACGTCGTTGACCTCGGCCTCGGAGGGCCAGATGTCCTGGAGGAAGACGGGCTTGCCGTCCTGGTCGACGCCGAGGGCGTCCTTGGTGATGTCGACCTTCATCGAACCGGCGATGGCGTACGCGACGACCAGCGGCGGGGACGCCAGGTAGTTCATCTTGACGTCGGGGTTGATCCGGCCTTCGAAGTTACGGTTGCCGGAGAGCACCGAGGTCACGGCCAGGTCGTGGTCGTTGACCGCCTTGGAGACCTCTTCCGGCAGCGGGCCGGAGTTGCCGATGCAGGTGGTGCAGCCGTAGCCGACGAGGTTGAAGCCGACCTTGTCGAGGTACGGGGTCAGGCCCGCCTTGTCGAAGTAGTCGGTGACGACCTTCGAGCCCGGGGCGAGGGTGGTCTTGACCCACGGCTTGCGGGTCAGGCCCTTCTCGACGGCCTTCTTCGCCACGAGCGCCGCGGCGACCATGACGTACGGGTTCGAGGTGTTGGTGCAGGAGGTGATCGCGGCGACGGTGACGGCGCCGTGGTCGAGCTCGTACGTCGTGCCGTCGGGCGCGGTGACGGTGACCGGGTTCGACGGAACGCCGTTGGAGGCGGCGGGGGCGTCGGAGGCCGGGAAGGACTCCTTGCCCGCCTCCTCGTCGTCCGCGACGTAGTTGCGGACGTCCTGGGCGAACTGCGCCTTGGCGTTCGCGAGGACGATGCGGTCCTGCGGGCGCTTCGGGCCGGCGATGGAGGGGACGACCGTGGAGAGGTCGAGCTCCAGCTTCTCGGAGAAGTCCGGCTCGGCGGCCGGGTCGAGCCAGAGGCCCTGCTCCTTGGCGTACGCCTCGACGAGCGCGACCTGCTGCGCGTCACGGCCGGTGAGGCGGAGGTACTTCAGCGTCTCGTCGTCGATCGGGAAGATCGCGGCGGTGGAGCCGAACTCCGGCGACATGTTGCCGATGGTGGCGCGGTTCGCGAGGGAGGTGGCGGCGACGCCCTCACCGTAGAACTCGACGAACTTGCCGACGACGCCGTGCTTGCGGAGCATCTCGGTGATGGTCAGCACGAGGTCGGTGGCGGTGGTGCCGGCCGGGAGCTCGCCGGTCAGCTTGAAGCCGACGACGCGCGGGATGAGCATGGAGACCGGCTGGCCGAGCATCGCGGCCTCGGCCTCGATGCCGCCGACGCCCCAGCCCAGCACGCCGAGGCCGTTGACCATCGTGGTGTGCGAGTCGGTGCCGACGAGGGTGTCGGGGTACGCCTGGCCACCACGGACCATGACCGTGCGGGCCAGGTGCTCGATGTTGACCTGGTGGACGATGCCGGTGCCCGGGGGGACGACCTTGAACTCGTCGAAGGCGGTCTGGCCCCAGCGCAGGAACTGGTAGCGCTCCTTGTTGCGGCCGTACTCCAGCTCGACGTTCTGGGAGAACGCGTCGTTGGTGCCGAACTTGTCGGCGATGACGGAGTGGTCGATGACCAGCTCGGCCGGGGCCAGCGGGTTGATCTTCGTGGCGTCGCCGCCGAGCTCCTTGACGGCCTCACGCATGGTGGCGAGGTCCACGACACACGGGACACCCGTGAAGTCCTGCATGATCACGCGGGCCGGCGTGAACTGGATCTCCTGGCTGGGCTGGGCCTGGGAGTCCCAGCCGCCGAGCGCCCGGATGTGGTCGGCGGTGATGTTCGCGCCGTCCTCCGTGCGGAGCAGGTTCTCCAGCAGCACCTTCAGGCTGTAAGGGAGGCGCGCGGAGCCCTCGACCTTGTCCAGCTTGAAGATCTCGTACGACTCGTCACCCACGCGCAGCGTGCTGCGGGCGTCGAAGCTGTTCGCCGACACGACAGTCTCCTTCTTCAATGTGCGCGTTCAACCGCGCCGCGCCTCATGTGCGGCCGGCGCCGCCTGCGGCCCCCACCATCCGCTAAGGTAAGGATTAGTTAGGTAACCCTTACCGAGCGGCGGCTGCGGTGCGCCTCGGCAGATATCTCGATGTCGAGATAACTCTAGTACATAGCCGCCGCGCGGTCATGCCCGGGCGCCCGTGTCCTGTGCCGCACCGAGAGAGCACGCGGGCGGGACCGGTGCATTTCGATGCCGATCACCCCCGACCACTTCCGCCCGGGAAGGCGCCGTGCACGTCACCACCACCTCCGAAGCCGTACGGGCATGGGTCCACGGCTGGGCCCTCTCGCGGGGAGCGGGTGAACCGGACCCCTCACCGTGGGGCTTCACCGTGAGCACAGGACCTCCCGCACACGCCACGAGCCACGTCCTGACCGCCGCCGACGCGACGACGGTGCGGGAGATCACCGGGGCCCCGGCCGTGCCCGGCGTCCGGCTGAAGGCCTTCGTGCGGACGGAGTCGCTCGCGTCCTGGATCGCGCCCGGCTGGTCCGTCGCCGACGAACCCGGCTACCTGATGTCCGCCCCGCTCCACCCCGCCCGCACCCCGGCCCCCCTCCCCCACGGCTACCGGCTCCGCACCTGGATCCACGACGGCGTCACCCACGCCCGGGTGTGCGCGGCCGACGGCACGTGTGCCGCACGGGGCCAGGCGGCCGTCACCGCCGCCACCGGCACCACCGCCGCCACCGCCGTCACCGCCGTCATCGCCGTCATCGACAAGGTCGAGACCCACCTCGCCCACCGGCGCCGCGGTCTCGGCCGCCTGATCATGCGCACGCTGACCGACGCGGCCGCCGAGCAGGGCGCGACGGTCGGGCTGCTGGCCTCGTCGGCGGAGGGGCGGGCCCTGTACGAGAGCACGGGATGGACCATATCGGCGCCCCTGGCCAACGCCCTGCGAGGCCCGGACCCGGCGCGGCGCTGACGACGCCCGCGGCCTGTCGGGTGGTCCGGCGCGCATGACCCGGCGACTTCGGGATACCCGTACTCCTGACAGAGGAGGCACAGATGCCGCTCACCTTCCGAAAGAGCTTCCACATCCTCCCGGGCGTCCGGCTGAACATCAACCGCCGCTCGTGGTCCGTCACCACCGGCGGACGGCACGGACCGAGGCGCACCACGAGCAGCACCGGCCGGCGCACCACCTCCATGGATCTGCCGGGCCCGTTCGGCTGGCGCCGGACGACGCGCCGCCGCCGCGGCTGACCTCACCCACCGTCGCGGGCCCGCCTCACCTCACCCTCGCGGGCTCGGCCGGGCTCACCCGTTCGGCCGAGCTCCGCACGCCGGGGAGCCGGGGGCGTCCGACCCTTCAAACAGGCGCCTCCACACGGCCGGGCACCTGACCGTCACCTCAATCCCACACCCCCGACACGAGCTTCATCTCATATCTGAGATAGCGTGCAGCCATGGAAGACGACTACCTCGCACGTATCGGCAAGCTCATCCGTGACGCCCGCCAGCATCGGGGCTGGACACAGAGTCAGCTCGCCGAGGCGCTGGCGACGAGCCAGAGCGCCGTCAACCGCATCGAACGCGGCAACCAGAACATCAGCCTTGAGATGATCGCCCGCATCGGCGAGGCCCTCGACAGCGAGATCGTGTCGCTCGGCTACGCCGGTCCCATGCACCTGCGTGTCGTGGGTGGCCGTCGGCTCTCGGGCTCCATCGACGTCAAGACGAGCAAGAACGCCTGCGTCGCGCTGCTCTGCGGTTCACTGCTCAACAAGGGCCGCACCGTGCTGCGCCGGGTGGCCCGCATCGAGGAGGTCTTCCGGCTGCTGGAGGTCCTCAACTCCATCGGCGTACGCACCCGGTGGATCAACGACGGTGTCGACCTCGAGATCCTGCCGCCCGACCGGCTCGAGCTGGAGTCCATCGACGCCGACGCCGCGCGCCGGACCCGCTCCATCATCATGTTCCTCGGCCCGCTGCTGCACCGCGAGGACCGCTTCACCCTGCCGTACGCCGGCGGCTGCGACCTCGGCACGCGCACGATCGAGCCCCACATGATCGCGCTGCGCCGTTTCGGCCTGGAGATCGCCGCGACCGACGGGCTCTACCACGCCCAGGTCGACCACGAGGTCCGTCCGGGCCGCCCCATCGTCCTGACCGAGCGCGGCGACACGGTGACCGAGAACGCACTGCTGGCCGCCGCCCGGCACGACGGCACGACAGTCATCCGTAACGCGTCCTCCAACTACATGGTCCAGGACCTGTGCTTCTTCCTGGAGTCGCTCGGCGTCCGCGTCGACGGCGTCGGAACGACGACCCTCACGGTGCACGGGGTGCCGGAGATCGACGTGGACGTCGACTACTCCCCCTCGGAGGACCCGGTCGAGGCGATGAGCCTGCTGGCCGCCGCCGTGGTGACGGAGTCCGAGCTGACGATCCGCCGGGTCCCGATCGAGTTCCTGGAGATCGAGCTCGCGGTCCTGGAGGAGATGGGCGTCGACTGCGACCGCACGCCGGAGTACGCCGCCGACAACGGCCGAACCCGGCTGGTGGACCTGACGGTCCGGCCCTCCAAGCTGGAGGCGCCCATCGACAAGATCCACCCGATGCCCTTCCCCGGGCTGAACATCGACAACGTGCCGTTCTTCGCGGCGATCGCGGCGTCCGCGCACGGCAAGACCCTGATCCACGACTGGGTCTACGACAACCGCGCGATCTACCTCACCGACCTCAACCGCCTCGGCGGCCGGCTCCAGCTCCTGGACCCGCACCGCGTCCTGGTCGAGGGCCCGACCCGCTGGCGCGCCGCCGAGATGATGTGCCCGCCCGCCCTGCGGCCGGCGGTGGTGGTGCTGCTGGCGATGATGGCCGCCGAGGGCACGTCCGTTCTCCGCAACGTCTATGTCATCAACCGGGGTTACGAGGAGCTGGCGGAGCGGCTGAACTCGGTGGGCGCGCAGATCGAGATCTTCCGCGACATCTGACCGGCGGGGTGTCGTGCCCCTTGAGGGCAAGGGGCACGACAGCCCAATGCGCCCGCTGACCTGCGGATACCTACCTTCGCAACCCCCCACAGATCACTGTTGCCTTTCAGCACCTTGTGCAATGCATGTGCAAGATGATCTTGAATAGAGGCGGCACATCAAAAAAATCTGAGTTCCCGTCAGTCTTTACGGAGGGTTGTCGCCGAAGCGGCCTCGCCACGTCCGATGCCGTTCGTGTCACGTCGGGTCGCTATTCGCCTGCGTCTGGTGAGCAGCCCGGGCTCGACCTCGAACAGTGCCACGAGCGTCTCGCACTCTGTCGGCTTTCGGTCGGTCAGTGCGAACGCGTCGGGCAGGCCGCGCAGAGTGCACACCATGTGCAGCCGCAGCCTCAGAAGGGCCGTGAGCGACTGGGGGCAGGAGACGCACTCGGCCCACCCGGGGATTCGTCAGCTGAAGCGCTGGGTGAATGTGCGGGCGGCACGCAGCGGCAGGCCGCTGGGAGCCGTCGGGGTGACGAGGGTGGCCTTGAGGGCCGCGGTGGCACAGACCGGCGCGGGTCCCCAGATCAGCGGTCGCACGGTGAGCGGGAGTCGGATGCCTGCCGCGCGCAGAGCTCGAACCCTCCGACGCGTCAGCAACTCCGCTCGTAGGCTCTGTGGTTCACACCGAAACAGGGGGAACGGTGACGTTCGAAGACGAGTGGGCACAGCTCACATCAGATGCACGGGATCGCCGGTCCGCACAGATGCGACTGAATGCAGCCGGGACGACACCGAGTGGGTCCGGAACTCACGGGGACCTGGTGGTCCACCAGGACGACCTGGGCGCTGTTGGCAATGAAGCGTTTCGGGTCCATGGGGCGCTGCAGAAGAGCGCCGATATCGCCGGAGCCGGGATGGACAAGTCGGGTGCCGGGACTACGGCCCGCGCCGCGGCGGAGTTGAAGAGTCGGAATTTTGACCTGGGCACCGAGCTGTACACCACGCTCGAGGTTTGGACCTCGCAGGTCAAGACCGTCCTGCAGATGTGTGCCCACATCTCCAACCACTTGGACTACTCGAAGAAAAGGCACGCCAAGGACGAGGCGGAGGTCCTCGCCACCCTCACGCGGAGGGATGGCTCCGCAGTCCCGGTGTCCGAGCTACTCAAGTACGTGAAGTGAGCAGGTCGGACCCCATGGGACCGTTCAGCTATACAGATCTCGTCGAAGTCGACCTCGGAAGGCTGAGTACCGCCGCCACCGACTGGAAGTCCACGGCCGCGAGCCTGGCAAAGCTGAGGGCCGAGGTCTACAGCGGCCTTCTCCTACTGTCGGACGGGGCTCAGTGGGCAGGCGAGAACGCCTCGGTCACCAAGGAGTTCGTCCGTAAGACGGCGAAAGAGGTCGCGGATCTGCACCTGGAGGCCACCAGCGTCTCCGCGGTGCTCGAAGACGCCCACGCCGAACTGACACAGATCCAGAAGAAGGCCCGAGACCTTTCCGCGGAAGCACGTCAGGGAAATCCCGCTCGCAGGGCGGGCCCAGATCCTGGCCTGATGGTGACGGACGGCCCCAACGGCACGGTAAAGGTGACAGAGGCCTTCTGTGATGCGGATGGAACCTCACAGCGGACCAAGGACTTGATGCAGTGGTACGCGGATACCCTCACAGGATTGGTGGCTCATGCGGCCGAGGTCGACGCAGCGGTGACTCGCGCACTGAAGCGCAGCCACGGCGGTGACCCGCACAACGCAGGGCATGCGGCATACACCTCGCTGGACGAGGACCAGCTGCCCCGTGCCACGAAACTCGCGTCGCTCGGCGACGACGCGAACGCCGCGCAGCGTGCCGAGCTACGGCGGCTGTGGACGTCCTTGAGCCCCCAGGCTCGCGGGGAGTTGTGGGCAGGACACAGGGACGACCTTCTGGCCGCCGGGTTGCTCGCTCCTTCGGTCAAGCAAGCCGCTGCCGACCGGGGCTCCGGCCCGTACGCCGTCGAGGAGCCGGGCGCGGAGGAGCGCAGGAACCTGGAGAAGATGAACCTGGTAGCCGAGTTGGCCGACTGGAAGGGTGACAACGACGCCGCCCGGCACATGGCGCACTACCTGGGCAATAGCGGGACGGACATGGACCTGCCCATCGACAAGATGATGTCCGAGGTACCCGAATTCCGCTCGCACATCGACCGCACTGTCACGGATCACCAGGACGCATGGCGTGACCAGGCGCTGGCAGAGTTCAGGAGGAACGGTGGGCAGCCCGTGTCGATACCCGTGGAGACCGAAAACCGGGACTTCAGCTTCACCCCGGATGTCAATGAGAACTGGTTCTACGCGGTGGGTTCGACCAGGTCGAACGTGACCGGAGTCGTCACGGTCGAGCCCGATGCGAACGGAAAGCCTGTGGTCGGCTTGGACTATCAGGCCAACGCGTGGGACCGCTACAACTGGGACGAGGACAAGGGAGTGACAATCCCCGTCCCGGGAGTCGACGACATGAGCGTCCCTGATGGTCAGATGGCACGCTTCCACACCACCGGCATTGCCCGCGAATTCGACATGGCGGGCAGCAGTTCGGTCAAGCACTACGATCTGGGCGTGTCCGACCCGCACCAAGGCCCGCTGCCGCAGCCCGACGAGCCCGGACGTGCCGGCGATCGTACAGATCCCGGTCGTGAGCAACAGGAAGGGCGATAGAGACTCGTATGAATGGTCCCGGTCATGAAGTCGAGGGTGGACAGCCCAAGCCTCCGCGTCGCCTGTGGGTCCCGATCGTCATCGTCGCTCTGGTGTTCTGCGTCGGTGGCGCGGCCGTGGCCGGCGGGTTGTGGTGGGTGGCCGACCGCGCGGAGTCGGATCTGCTGGACCAGGAGATGAACTGCTGCTGGGAGGAGGGGGCGACCCCGGCCTGGATGAGCAAACAAGTGGGCATCCGCTTCCCGGAGCAGGCATCGGACCGGCGCGCTGGCTACAAGGTCGGGCAGCGCTACGACACGGGACTGCTTTCCTTCGTGCTGCCGAGTGCAGAAGCGCAGACCTACACGGACCGGCTCGTCCCGGGCAACATCAAGATGTCTGGAAACACCCTCATCAAGGGGAAGGACTACCGCCCTGCGGCTACGTTCACTCATCTCGGGCTGCCGGAGCCGGAAACATTCACCCAGGACCTTCGGAGGACCAGCCTCTGCCCCGAAGGGCTCGACACCCCTGAAGGCGCACAGCTTCAGCGCTGCATCGACCTGTTCGTCCACGAGTACAAGCCGGGCACAACGCGGATATACGTCCGGTCGACCATCGAACCGTCGATGAAGCCGCCGCCGGCGGGCAACAGGCAGTAGGCGTGCGCGCGGCCCTGAGCAACCCCCAGGAGACGGGGCAGCAACCTCCGGCCTCGGCTCTTCGGAGGTGCGTCGTCCGGTGGATCCGGGCCCATTCCCGAGCAGGCCGAGATCCGTCAGGATATCCGAATCGGCTGCATGCCCATGTCACGCACCACCGGCATCACGGTCAGCGAGAGCGTCCGCCGTACCGCTGCCTTGCTCCTGCTCGCCGTCGATGATGCGGTGTACGCCATAGGCTGCGACCAGGGGTACCGGCTGACCCCCGAGCACCTCAAGGACAAGCGGTTCGGTCTCTCCTTCGCCATCCGCCAGATGGACCCGAACATGATCCGCGGCGCCGTATCGAGGTCACTCGGGCGGGCGCGCACCGACATCTCGCTGGTTCCGGGAGGTGCTCCGGTTCCGCTGCTGGGCATTCGTGATCACTCCCGCATCGTGCGAAGTCTCGGCGGCTACCTCGACGACCTGCCACTCACCCGGTCGCGTTACAAACGTGGAAGGGCGGTCAGCGCCCAGGGAGGCTGCGGACTGAGGATCGCTCTCGGCGTCGAGCCCGATGCCTTGATCTCCGACCTGCGTACGATCGCGAGGATCTGCCGTGAGGACATCCCGCACCAGGAGCTGGAGTTCGTCGACCACATCGTTCCGGTCACCGACACGATGACTCTCGACGAACTCGATCAGGGCTTCGACGAGCGCCTCGGCGGGCGCGCCGAGGCGCTCGTCTCCGTCTCCGTCCCCTCCGAACACCACGTGGCGTACGGGGACGCCACGACGTATCGGACGCAGATCAACAGTCCGGGCGCCCTGGTCTCCGGCGACTTCGACCTCGGTTACACGCTCACCCGGGCGCGACTGGCGCCCCCCGGCCGAGGCCTCAAGGCGCTGCGCGACGGAACAGTGACGCTGGCCAGGGACCGTCGCGCGGGAGTCACCGACACGCTCGCCGTCACCAGCGCGTTGAGCTGGCTGGAGACCAGCATGTCACTCGGCCCCAAGCGGTTCTTCCTGATGGAAGGCGAGTGGTACGAGGCAGGAGCCGCCTACGTAGAGGAATGCCGTGCCACAGTACGAGCCCTGTTCTCGCCCACCCCGTCCGTGTCCCTTCCGTCCTGGTCGGACGGGGAGACCGAGAACACCTACAACAACAGGGTGGCCGATGACCGGCCTGGCTGGCTCTGTCTCGACACCAAGAACGTCCCCAACCCGCTTCGCCCACGGGACCAGGTCGAGATCTGCGACCTCCTCACTCCGGACGGCACCCTGATCCTCGTCAAGCGCGCGGGGGGATCCGGCCCGCTGAGCCATCTCTTCAGCCAGGCCAGGGTGGCGGTGGAACTGCTCCAGGAGTCCCCTCAGGTCCGGGCGGACTTCACCGCGAAGGTGGGGCGGCTGAGCGGCGGAGCGCTGGTACTTCCGGAGGACTACACGCCGCGGCGGATCGTCCTGGCGATGCAGCTCAAGAATCGCGACGACCTCACTCCGGAGTCCGTATTCGGCTTCTCGCAGATCACCATGGCCCAGACCGCGAAGGCACTTGCAGCACGTGGGGTGACGGTCGAGGTGGTCGACATCCCTGAGGGCGGCGCCAGCCCCTGTCCTCCGCCTTCATCTCGGGCGGACGGCGATGTGCGGGTGCCCGCACAGTTCTGCGGGCCGGTGTCGTGATGCATGTACGGGCGCACGGGCAGCCTCCATCTCTGCCTGCCCGGACTTCTATGACCCGCTCATCAGCGCGCCTTGGGCTTGCCGGCCTGTGACTGCCACTGACCTGCTGCGCTGATCGATCTGCACTGTCGTGGGATTCCCGGGACTCGTCTGGGGCTTCGACCAACTGTCATGAAAATGCGACAACTGGCGACAATTCATGCAGGTCAGCGACCAAGCCCTCCTCATCGTGGCGGGTCGCCGCGCCGGCGGGTCTCTTCCGCGACATCTGAAAGCCTGCAAAAATAGCACCATCACACCCCTTCTGACCTGCACAAATGCGAGTCGAGGCGGGGTGTGACGGAGTCTCTGGGACTTTTCTGGGACTTTGGGCCAGGAGCGACGACGTGCACCGCGCTCTTCACGTGATGAGTCATCGGAAAGATGTCGGCCTGGGCGGGTCACGGAAAAGCTCAGGTCAGACACCATTTTCTCGGCTCGCCATCCTGCGTGTGGGTACCTGGAGCGTCAAACGAGCGTCACAGCCGACAGTCGGTGCACAGGCCGCCAAAGTGCCCGCCGAGGTCGGCTACAGGTGCAGTCCCACATGGTTCACGATGAACCGCTTCTCCTCGGAGTCGAGGGCGAAGTAGATGCGTCCGACCTCGTTGGGCGAGACGGCGTCCCGTACCTTGATGTGCGGCAGTCCGTCCCAGCGCTTCCCGTTGAACGTGAAGTAACGCTTGTCCTTGCTGAGTTTCTCGTCGTTGGGCGCGAATCTCAGTCCGTGGTCGTCGTAGCACCACTGGGCCAGCCTGGGCATCTTGCCGGAATGGGAGTACGGGTCCATCGCAGCCTGCGCGAGGGCGGTCAGCCGGTCGGTCATCTCCTGGGGGTACGGGTAGCGGGAGTCCTTCCAGCCGCGCGCCGCTCTCGCCGTGAACACGATGTGCCCCTCCGACGCATTGGCGAGAGCTTCGAAAGTGAGCACGGCATCCGATCCCAAAAGAGGGATCTCGCTCCAGGCATCGAATGTGGCCGCCCGCCCGCTCCCACCCTTCGACAGGCCCAGGTGCTCGTTCTTCCAATAGTCCCGGTCCTGACGCAGGACCTCAGCGGTGGCGGCATCGCCTCGCGCCTTGTCGCGTTCCTCCATGCAGCTCTGTGCCATGTCCTCCCAGGACGTGGCATCCTCTTCGAGCTGCCGGACACGTCTCTGCAGTGCCTTGAGCTCGGCGGCCGTGTCTCCGGCGGCCTGGGCGCGCGACAACTGGCGTCGATGGCGCCGCTACCGCGGTTTCCGGCCCTGGGCAGAAAGTGGGCGTACTTTCTCACGGTAGACCCCGGGTCGGTGTGGCCGAGCCACGGCGTCAGGGAGAGCACCGATTCGCCGGCCTCCAGCTGCTCGGAGGCGTAGAAGTGTCGCAGGACGTGAAACCCATGCTCTCTGGACGGTTCCCACACGGGAGTCTTCGGCGGCCGGGGATCGTCCCTCGTTCGATCGCTGCAACGTTGACGGGCCGCCAGGTTGGGTGGGCCTGTATACCCGGGCAATTCTCTCCTTGCGAGCTCCTGTGCGGTCCGGCCGCCCGAGTTGTACGGCTCGTGTTCCGCCCGTGGCCCCACACGCGCCCCCACAGGGCGATGGTTTCGGGCATATCCGCCGGGCCCGGACCCCGCGGTAACCGCTCTCTACGCGGGTGGCGACCGGCATGGCCGGCGCCGCCCACGCGAGTGCGGAATCGTTACTTCCGGTCACCGGCACCCCGTGCCCTCCACCCCGCCCCACGGGCACCGAACAATGAAAAGAACTTCTTCTTATAAATTACCCTCGCGCGCCCCCCTTACCGCGCTGGCCAAAAAACGCCGTTCACTCATTCACGACCCCTCACGTCCGCTGCTACTCTGCGAACTCCCTATTCGGATGTGATGGAGATTCTCCGCATGGATGATCGACCTGATATGGGGTCGCTGCCGGCGAATGCGTGGACCACCGGCGCGTCCGCCCGCGAGTTTCTCCGCTATGCCGCGTACCCGATTCTGCTCCTGTCGGCAGTCTGGCTCTTCACCTCGGTTCTGCGCTTCGACTGGGACCGGGGCCGGGCCGTCCAGCTCTTCCTGATCGGCACCATCGTCTATCTCGCGGCGCTGGAGCGGCTGATCCCGCACCGGACCGACTGGCACCCGAGCGGCCGGGAACTGTGCTGGTACGCAGCCTATTTCGGGTTCACCATGGCCGGCGCCATGCTCGGCCAGTCGGTCGTCGCGGCCGTTCTGGCCGCGACCCCCGTCACGGGACCGGGGCTCGCGCTCGGGGCCGAGGTGCCCCTCGCGCTGCTGGCCTCCTCACTGACCGGCTATCTCGTCCACCGCTGGGCGCATTCGAATCGGTGGCTGTGGAAGGTACACGGAATTCATCACGTCCCGGGAAAAGTGAACGTCGCCAATAACGGCGTCAACCACCTACTGGATGTCGCCTTCAAACAGGGCACGGTCCAATTGACACTGGGATTTCTCGGATTCTCCGCCGACTGCCTTTTCGCGGTGGCGCTCTTCACCCTTGTCCAAGGCTATTTCGTGCACGCGAACGTGGACGTCCGACTCGGTCCGCTCCACCACGTCCTGGCCAGCCCCGAGCAACACCGGCTGCACCACAGCGCCGACCTGGCCGAGGCCGGTCACTTCGGCGTGGACCTCTCGGTCTGGGATCGCCTCTTCGGCAGTTTCACCTGGCGACCGGACCGCCGCCCGGCGCTCGTCGGTGTCAAGGACCCCGCCACGTTCCCGGAGACCGGCTCGATCGTCGCCAGCCTGCTCCACCCCGTGCGCCGCCCGCCCCACACCGCGTAGTCCCCCGTACCGCGCACACCCGCTCCGTACCGCGACCTCCCCGCCCCGTACCGCGCAGTCCCGCACCGTACCGGCGTCGTGCCCCCATACGCCCCCGCCCGGCCCGTACCGAGGCGTCGTCTCCACCGGATTGGACCATGATGGACTCACCCAGCGCCGCCCACCGCGACAAGGTCGCCATCATCGGCATCGGCTGCCGGCTCCCAGGACACGCGGGTGACCACCGGTCCTTCTGGCGCAATCTGATCGAAGGCCGGGACTGTCTCGTCCCCACCCCGGCGGACCGGTACGACACCACGACCCTCGGCAGCCGCGACCGGGCCAAGCCGGGCCGGCTGACCGGCGGCCGGGGCGGCTACATCGACGGCTTCGACGAGTTCGACCCCCACTTCTTCGGGATCAGCCCGCGCGAGGCCGAGCACATGGACCCTCAGCAGCGCAAGCTCCTGGAGGTGTCCTGGGAGGCGCTGGAGGACGGCGGGCAGCGGCCCGCCGAACTGGCCGGGCGGGACGTCGGCGTCTTCATCGGCGCCTTCACCCTGGACTACAAGATCCTGCAGTTCGCCGACCTCGGTTTCGAGACACTGGCCGCGCACACCGCGACCGGCACGATGATGACGATGGTCTCGAACCGCATCTCGCACTGCCTCGACTTCCGCGGCCCCAGCGTCTCGATCGACACGGCGTGCAGCTCTTCCCTGGTCGCGGTCCACCTGGCCTGCCAGAGCCTGCAGCGCGGCGAGAGCGAACTCGCCCTGGCCGGAGGTACCCTGCTGCACCTCGCGCCGCAGTACACCATCGCCGAGACCAAGGGCGGCTTCCTCTCCCCCGACGGACGCTCCCGCGCCTTCGACGCCTCCGCCGACGGCTACGTACGGGCCGAGGGCGTCGCCGTCGTGGCGCTCAAGCGCCTCTCGGACGCGCTGCGCGACGGCGACCCGGTGCACGCCGTGGTGATCGGCAGCGGGGTGAACCAGGACGGACGCACCAACGGCATCACCGTGCCCAGCGCCGACGCCCAGGCCACGCTCATCGAGCGGGTCTGCGCCGAGGCGGGAGTGACACCGGGCAGCCTCCAGTACGTCGAGGCGCACGGCACCTCCACCCCCGTCGGCGACCCGATCGAAGCGCGGGCGCTGGGCCGGGTGCTGGCGCAGGGCCGGGCGCCCGGGGCGCGGTGCTACGTCGGCTCGGTCAAGACCAACATCGGGCACACGGAGGCCGCCGCCGGCGTCGCGGGCCTGATCAAGACGGCGCTGGCCCTCCGGCACCGCCGCATCCCACCGCACCTGAACCTGGAACAGCCCAACCCCGCCATCGACTTCGCCGCGCTGCCCTTCGAGATCCCGACCGCACCGGTCGACTGGCCGGAGCACGAGGGACCCGCGCGGGCAGGCGTCAACTCCTTCGGCTTCGGCGGCACCAACGCCCACGTCCTGCTGGAGGAGGCGCCGCCCCGCCCGCCGGAGGAGCCGCGCGCGACGGCCCGGACGCCCGCCCGCTCGGTCCTCCCGCTGAGCGCCCGGCACGCGTCGGGCCCGGCCGAACTGGCCGCGGGCGTCCGCCGCGAACTTGCCGCCGGAGTGCCCCTCACGGACCTCGGGCACACCCTGGCCCACCGCCGCCAGCACTTCGAGGAGCGACTCGCCGTCGTCCACTCCCCCCTCGGCCCGCCCGGCTCCCTAGACGAGGTACTGGCCGCCTGCGAGCGCGGGGAGCAGCACCCCCGGGCCGTGCGGGGCCGCCCCCGGGAGCCCGGGGCGCAGCGGCTGGTGTGGGTGTTCACCGGCATGGGGCCGCAGTGGTGGGGCATGGGGCGCGAGCTCCTGGACGCCGAGCCCGTGTTCCGGGAGGCGGTCGAGCGCTGCGACCGGGAGGTCCGGCGCCAGGCGGGCTGGTCGCTGCTCGACGAGCTGACCCGGCCCGAGGCGGAGTCCCGGATGGCCGAGACCTGGCTCGCCCAGCCCGCCAACTTCGCCGTCCAGGCGGGGCTCGCGGCGCTGTGGGAACACCACGGGGTGCGGCCGGACGCCGTCGTCGGGCACAGCACCGGCGAGATCGCGGCCTTCCACCAGGCCGGGGTGTACGGCCTGGAGGACGCCGTCCGGATCGCGCTGGCGCGCAGCGCCCTCCAGCACCGGCTCGCGGGCACCGGCGTGATGCTGGCGGCGAACCTGTCCGAGGAGGAGGCCGAGCGCCTCGTCCGCCCGTACCGGGACCACGTGTCGGTCGCCGCCGTGAACAGCCCGGCGTCGGTGACGCTGTCCGGGGACCGGGGCACCCTCGGGGAGCTCGCCGGGCGGCTGGAGCGGGAGCAGGTCTTCGCCCGGTTCCTCGACGTCGAAGTGCCGTACCACAGCGTGCGGATGGACCCGATCGAGGCCGAGCTGCACGAGGCGCTGGCCGGGATCGCGCCGCGCGCCGCCGGTCTCCCGCTGTATCTGACCGCCCGCCAGGGGCGTGCGCGGGGGCCGGAGCTGGACGCCGCGTACTGGTGGGAGAACGTCCGGCGGCCCGTCCGGTTCCGTGCCGCGGTCGACCGGCTGGTCGACGACGGGTACACGCTGTTCCTGGAGATCGGTCCGCACCCGGTGCTCGGCCACTCGATCCGGGAGTGCCTGGAGGGCCGGGCCGTCGAGGGGGTGACGCTGCCGTCGATCCGGCGCCGGGAGGACGAGCCCGAGCGGTTCGCCCGCTCCCTCGCGGAGCTGTACACGCTGGGCGTCGACGTGGACTGGTCGGTGCTCCAGCCCGTGGGGCGGCCGGTGCCGCTGCCGGGCTATCCGTGGCAGCGGGAGCGGTACTGGGTGGAGCCCGCGCCGGTGGAGCAGATCCGGCTCGGCCGGCTGGACCACCCGCTGCTCGGCCGGCGGACCTCCGCGCTGCAGCCGACCTGGGAGAGCCGTCTGGACACCGAGCGGCTGCCGTACCTGGCCGACCACCGGATCGAGGACAGCACGGTCTTCCCGGCCGCCGGGTACCTGGAGATGGCCGCGCAGGCGGTTCGGGCGCTGACCGGCGGCGACACGGCGACCCTGGCCGACGTCGAGTTCTCCCGGGCCCTGTTCCTGCCCGACGGCGAGACGACGACCGTCCAGCTGGCCTTCGCGCCGGAGGAGGCCGGGTTCACCATCGCCTCCCTCACCGGTTCCGGGACCGGGGCTCCGGACCGTACGGTCCACGCGAGCGGGGTCGTCCGAACCGGGCAGCCACGCCGGCTCGCGGAACCGCTGGACACTGCGGTACGGGCGCGGGCGGGGCGTCGGCTCGACCGGGAGGCGTGCTACGGCGAGCTGGCGGCGCTCGGCTACCACTACGGCCCGGCGTTCCGGGCGATCGACGAGGTGTGGACGGCGCCCGGCGAGGCGCTGTCGCTGATCCGGCCCACCCCGGGCATGGGCGACGGGGCCGCGGACTGCCATGTGCACCCCGTGCTCCTGGACGCCTGCTTCCAGACCATGCTCACCGCGATGACGCCCGACGACGGCCGGTCCGCCGGGATCCGGCTGCCCGTCGGCATCGCGGAGCTGCGGCTGGACGTGGTCGGCGACCGGGCCCTGTGGGCGCACGCGACGGTGACCGCGGAGAGCGACGAGGAACTGGTCGGCGACCTCGCCCTGTACGCCGAGGACGGGACGCCGCTCGGCCGGATCAGCGGCTTCCGCGCGGCGGCGGTGGACCGGGTGGCCTCCTCGGTGAAGCTCGGCACCATCGACGGCTGGCTGGCCGAGGTGGTCTGGGAGGAGACGCCCACCGAGGCTCCGGAGGGCGGCGGGACCGCCGAGGGAACCGGGGACGGTCCCGACGGCCCCCCCGCGCCCGACCTGGTGGTCTTCGCCGACGAGGGCGGGCTCGGCGCGCGGATGGCCGAGGCGGTCGTGGCGCGCGGCGGGCGGTGCCGGCTGGTCCGCCCGGGCAGCCGGTACCGGAGCGGGGCCCGGCACATGACCGTGCGACCCGATTCGGCGGCCGATCTGCGCAGGCTGTTCGACGAACTCGGGCCGGGGTTCGGAGCCGTGGTGCATCTGTGGAACCTCGATCTGCCCCCGCTGGACACGGTCGGCGCGGCGGACCTCGGCGGGATCGGCACAGTCGGCGGCTACTCGCTCGTCCTGCTCGCCCAGGTGCTGCCCGAGGCGTGCCCGGAGGGGCGCCTGCACATCGTCACCCGGGGCGCCCAGGCGGTGGTGCCGGGCGAGCCGGTGGAGCCGTTCGGCGCGCCCGCCTGGGGCATCGGCCGGGTGCTGTGGCAGCAGGAGCTCACCGGTCACAGCGGCAAACTGATCGATCTCGACCCGGCCGGGGGTCCCGGCGAGGCCGAGGTGCTGCTGCGCGCGCTCACGGCGGACGACGGCGAGGGCGAGATCGCGCTGCGGTCCGGGCGGCGGCACCTCAGCCGGCTGCGTCCGCCCGCGGGGCTGACCCGTCCGCTGCCGCTGCGGCTGCGCGCGGACGGCGCCTATCTGGTCACGGGCGCGTTCGGGGCGCTGGGACGGCTGCTCTGCCGCACCCTGGTACGGCGCGGGGCCCGGCGCCTGGTCCTGCTCGGCCGCACCGGCGTGCCGGAGCGCGGCGCGTGGCGGGGGCTCGATCCGGGCGGCCCCGAGGGGCGGCGGGTCGCGTTCCTGCGCGAGCTCGAAGCGCTCGGCGCAGAGGTGCTGGTCGCCGCGGTGGACGTGACCGACGCGGCGGCCATGGAGGGCTGGCTGGCCGGGCGGCGGGCCGCCGGTCTGCCGCCGGTGCGGGGCGTGTTCCACCTCGCGGGACAGGTGCGGGACGTCCTGCTGCCGTCGTTGGACCGCGAAGCGTTCGACGCGGGCTACGGGCCGAAGGTGCACGGCGGGTACCTGCTGCACCGGCTGCTGCGCGACGAGCCGGTCGAGCACTTCGTACTGTTCGCGTCGGTCGCCTCGCTGCTGACCACGGCCGGTCAGGTCAACTATGCGGCCGGGAACGCGTTCCTGGACGCGCTCGCCCATCACCGCCGGGCGCTCGGTCTGCCCGCGCTCAGCCTGGACTGGGGACCGTGGGCCACCGGCATGATCGAGGAGCTCGGGCTGGTCGCCCACTACCGGGACGCGCGCGGGATGAGCTCGCTGGCGCCGGAGGCGGGCATGGCGGTCCTGGAGCGGGTGATCGGGCAGGACCGGGCCCAGTTGCTGGTGGCCGCGGTGGTGGACTGGCCGGTGTTCCTGTCCTGGTATCCCACCCCGCCGCCGCTGGTGTCGGCGCTCGCCGCCGCGGCGGCGCGGGAGGTCCCGGCGGGGCAGGGCGGCAGTCTGCTCGACGCGTTCCGCGCCGCCGACGAGGCGGCGCGTACGGCGTTGGTGGCCGAGCGGTTCGCGGCCCTCGCGGCGGGTGTGCTGCGGGTGCGGCCGGAGCTGATCGACGCGGACGCCCGGCTCGGCTCGCTCGGTCTGGACTCGCTGCTCGCCATGGAGCTGCGGGCCCGGACCCACACCGAGCTGGGAGTCTCGCTGCCGGTGGTGGCGCTGCTCAGCAATGGGCCGGTGAGCGAGCTGACCGAGCGGCTGTACGCGGGGCTGACCGAGCTCGCGGCGGCCGGGGGTCCGGTGGCGGAGACGGCGGTGGAGTTGTTCACCGACGAGGCGTGCTACCCACTCACCCACAACCAGCAGGCCCTGTGGTTCCTCCGGCAGCTCAATCCGGACGGCTTCGCGTACAACATCGGCGGCGCGGTGGAGGTGCGCGCGGAGCTCGACCCGGAGCTGCTGTTCGATGCCTTCCGGACGCTGATCGCCCGGCATCCGAGCCTGCGCGTCAACATCACCACCGAGGACGGGCGTCCGGTCCAGCGGGTGCGGCCCGAGGCCGTCGCCGACACCGGTCTTCTCGATGTGTCCGGGCTGCCCTGGGACGAGGTCCGCGCCCGGCTGGTGGCGGAGTACCGCAGGCCGTACGACCTGGAGCGGGATCCTCTGGTGCGGCTGCGGCTGTTCCGTCGGGCCCCGGACCGCTGGGTGCTGATGAAGGCGGTCCACCACATCGTCTCGGACGCGATCTCCACCTTCACCTTCATCGAGGAGCTGTTCGAGGTCTACCACGGCCTGCGCACCGGCCGGCCGGCGGAGCTGGCCCCGGTCCGGGCCCGCTACCTGGACTTCCTCAACCGGGGGAACCGCTTCCTGGCCGGGCCCGAGGCGCGGCGGATGCTGGAGTACTGGCGGGAGCACCTGCCGCGGGAGGTCCCGGCGCTCGAACTGCCCACCGACCGGCCGCGCCCGCCGGTGCAGACCGACAACGGCGCCTCCGAGTTCTTCCAGCTCGACGACGAGCTCAGCGCCCGGGTGCAGACGCTGGCCCGGGAGCACAACGTCACCGTGTTCACGGTGCTGCTCACCGCGTACTACCTGCTGCTGCACCGCTGGTCGGGGCAGGACGAGATCGTGGTCGGCAGCCCCGTCACCGGGCGCACCGAGGAGGAGTTCGCCTCCGTATACGGCTACTTCGTCAATCCGCTGCCGCTGCACGTGAGCCTGGCCGGGGAGCCGTCGGTGGCCGAGCTGCTGG
This sequence comes from Streptomyces sp. NPDC023573, assembly GCF_055559735.1. Classification (NCBI taxonomy): domain Bacteria; kingdom Bacillati; phylum Actinomycetota; class Actinomycetes; order Kitasatosporales; family Streptomycetaceae; genus Streptomyces; species Streptomyces sp. NPDC023573. Next base: position 149,356 of record NZ_JBVHKB010000012.1, on the reverse strand, counting down.
GCCGGGTGCGGGACACGGTCCTCGCGGGCCTCGACAATCAGGAGTACCCGTTCGTGCTGCTCGTGGAGCAGTTGGGCCTCCAGCACGACCCGAGCCGCTCGGCGGTCTTCCAGGCGATGTTCATCCTGCTCACCCACAAGGTGGCCGTGGAGCGCTTCGGGTACACCCTGGAGTACATCGAACTCCCCGAGGAAGAGGGACAGTTCGATGTCACGCTGTCCGCGTACGAGGACCGGTCCGACGGGCGCTTCCACTGCGTGCTGAAGTACAACACCGACCTGTTCGACGCGGCGACGGTGCGTCGGATGGCCGCGCACTACCGGAACCTCCTCGACGGCCTGACCCGCGCGGAGGGCGAGCGCCCGGCGGGACGGCTGCCGATGCTGGGGGCCGGGGAACGGGAGCGGATCGTCACCGGGTTCGGCGGCGTCGGCCGACGGATCGACCACGACGTGCCGGTGCACGAGCTGATCGGGAAGATCGCCGCGCAGTTCCCGGAGGCGGTCGCGGTGTCCGTGCCGGGCGGGCGGCGGCTCGGCTACCGGGAGCTGGACCAGCGCTCGCGGCGCGTGGCGGCCTCGCTGCGCGAACGCGGCGTCGGCGCCGGGACGGTGGTGGCGGTGCGTCTCGCGAAGTCGCCGGAGCTGGTGATCGCGCTGCTCGCGGTGTGGCGGGCCGGGGGCGCGTATCTGCCGCTGGACCCGGACCACCCGGTGGAGCGGCTGGCCGAGCTGATGGAGACCGCCGGGGCCACGCTGGTTCTGACCGACGGGCGGCGGAGCCGGGCGGCCCGGCTGCCGGGACGGCCTGTCACCCTCGACGAGCTGGACCGGCCGGGGACCGAGGAGCGGCCGGAGCCGGCCGTGGGCCTCGACCGGACGGCATACGTGATCCACACCTCGGGTTCCACCGGCCGCCCCAAGGCGGTGCGGGTCAGCCACCGCAACCTGGCCTCGGTGTTCGTCGCCTGGCAGCAGGAGTACCGGCTGGACACCGACGTCCGGGTGCACCTGCAGATGGCGGGCGTCTCCTTCGACGTGTTCACCGGGGACCTGGTCCGGGCGCTGTGTTCGGGCGGGACGCTGGTCCTCGTCGACCGGGACCTCCTCTTCGACACTGCGCGGCTCTACCGGACCATGCGCGCGGAGGGCGTGGACTGCGGCGAGTTCGTGCCGTCGGTGGCGCGCGGGCTGCTGGCGCACTGCGAGCGGGAGGGGCTGGGCCTGGAGTTCATGCGCCTGGTGATCGTCGGCTCGGACGCCTGGCGGGCGGGCGAGCACCGGAGGCTCGTCGCGCTGTGCGGGCCGGGGACCCGGGTGGTCAACTCGTACGGGCTGACCGAGGCCACCATCGACAGCGCCTACTACGAGGGGCCGGCGGAGGGGCTGGAGCCGGGCCGGATGGTGCCGGTCGGCCGGCCGCTGCCCAACAGCGAGCTGTACGTCCTCGACCGGCACGGCGAGCCGGTGCCGCCGGGGGTGGCCGGTGAGCTGTGGATCGGCGGCGCCGGCGTCGCCGACCGCTACCTGGGCGATCCGGAGCGGACGGCCGAGCGGTTCGTGACCCTCGAACCGGGCGGCGAACCCGTACGGCTGTACCGGACGGGGGACCTCGGGCACTGGGACGCGGAGGGGGTGCTGCACCTCCTCGGGCGGGCCGACGGGCAGGTGAAGGTGCGCGGCCACCGGGTGGAGACCGGGGAGATCGAGGCGCGGCTGGCCGCCCGGCCCGAGCTGGCGCAGGTGTGCGTGACGGTACGGCGGGACGAGACGGGCGAGAACGTGCTGTGCGCCTACTGCGTGCCCGCGCCGGGCGCGGTGGCCGACGCCCGGGAGCTGCGCCGCCACCTCGCGGAGCAACTGCCGACGTATCTGATCCCGGCGCACTTCACGGAGCTGTCCGCGCTGCCGCTGACCGCGAACGGCAAGGTCGATCCCGGCGCGCTGCCGGAGCCGCGCGCGGAGGCGGGACCGGAGAGGTACGAACCGCCGGTGACGCTGTACGAGACGCGGATGGCGGCGCACTGGCGGTCGCTGCTCGGGCTGGAGCGGCCGGGGCTGCGGGACGACTTCTTCGAGGCGGGCGGCAGTTCGATCAAGCTGATCGAACTGATCCACCACCTGCGGACCGAGTTCAACGCGTCCGTGCCGGTCGGGCGGCTGTTCCGGACCAGCACCCTGCACGGCATGGCCCGCACCCTGGAGGACGTCGTCACCGGGCGGCTGCCCGGCGCCGAGCCGTACCTGTGGTTCAACCCGGGCGCGGACCCGGCGGCGACGGTGTTCTGCCTGCCGCCTGCGGGCGGGCACGGGCTGGTGTACCGGCAGCTCGCGGCGCGGCTGCCCGAGCACCGCTTCGCCGCGTTCAACTACCTGCCGGGGCCGGGCAAGGCGGCCGGGTACGCGGATCTGGCCGAGGAGCTGCACCCGGGCGGGCCGTACACGCTGTTCGGTTACTCCCTCGGCGGCAACCTCGCGTTCGAGATCGCCGGGGAGCTGGAGCGGCGGGGCCGCGCGGTGGACCTCGTACTGATCATGGACTCGTACCGGATCGCCGAGGCCGTCGCCCTCGGCGAGGAGCACCTGGCCGAGTTCGAGGCGGAGCTCGCGGAGCACCTGCGGCGGCACACCGGTTCCGAGATCGTCGCCCGGGAGACCGTGGAGCAGGCCCGCGAGTACCTGGCGCACTGCGGTGCTCACCCGTCGCTCGGTGTGCTCGGCGCGCCGATCGCGGTGATCTCCGACCAGGACAAGCTGCTCCGCTTCGCGGCGGACGAGCCCGGCGGCTGGCACGAGGTCACCGCCGCCGGGTGCACCGTACGCGAGGGGCACGGGCGGCACGCCGAGATGCTCGACGGCTCGTTCCTCGACGGGAACGCGGAGCTGGTCCGGGCGCTGCTGGCGGGAGGTGCCGCGGATGGGCGTGCGTGACGGCGGGCCCCGCTGGGAGGCCCGGCCTCCCGGCGGGCGGCCCCGGGTGATCATCATCGGCGCGGGCATGTCGGGTCTGGCCGCCGGCTGCTACGCGCAGATGAGTGGGCTGGAGAGCCGGATCTTCGAGAAGCACGTGCTGCCAGGGGGCTGCTGCACCGCCTGGGCTCGGCAGGGCTACCTCTTCGACTACTGCATCGACTGGCTGGTCGGCACGGCACCCGGGACCGGGGCGAACGACGTGTGGCGCGAGCTCGGGGCGCTGGACGGGAAGCGGATCACCCATTTCGACCAGTTCAACCGGGTGGTGGCGGAGGACGGCCGGTCCGTCACGTTCTACAACGACCCGGACCGGCTCCAGAAGCACCTGCTGGAGATCTCGCCCGGCGACGAGCGCCTGATCCGGGCGTTCTGCCGGGACCTCAGGCGCTTCGCGGGGCTCACCCCGCCCTGGGAGCCGAAGCCGCCGCCGCTGAAGTCCCTGACGGAGAAGGCGCGAACGCTGCTCGCGATCCTGCCGGCGTTCCGGCTGTACTGGCGCACCGCGGCCACGCCGATGCGCCGGTTCGCGGACCGCTTCGAGGACCCGCTGCTGCGCCAGGCGTTCCCGAACATGTTCCTCCAGGAACTGACCGGCTTCCCGCTGCTCCCCTTCCTCTTCACGATGTCCTGCGCCTTCATCGGCAACGCGGGCTTCCCGGAGGGCGGTTCGCTGGGTCTGGCCCGGTCGGTGGAGGAGCGGTACACGGGGCTCGGCGGGCACATCGGCTACCGCGCCCGGGTGGAGCGGATCCTCGTCGAGGACGGGCGGGCGGTCGGCGTACGGCTGCGGGACGGGCAGGAGCACTTCGCCGACCATGTGATCGCCGCCTGCGACGGGCCGACGGTGCTGGACCGGCTGCTGGAGGGGCGGTGGAGCAGCCCGCGCACCGAGCGGCTGTACACGGAGCTGCTGGACCGGCCGGACAACCTGTACCCGGCGGTGGTCTCCGCGTTCGTCGGGATCGACGGCCCGCTGCCCGCCGGTGAGCCACACAGCACCACGTACCTCCTCGGTCCGGAGCGGGGCGCGGCGCTGCCGGGGAGCCTCCAGCACAGTCTGGTGGTGCAGCGGCGGTCCGACTACGCCGACGGCTTCGCACCGGCCGGGAAGTCGGTGCTGCACTGCACGTACTTCACCGACCACCGGTCCTGGCAGGAACTGCGGAAGACGGACCGGCGGGCGTACCGGGAGCGCAAGCAGGGGGTCGTCGACTTCCTGCGGAGCTTCCTGGCCGAGCGTCATCCGGGCCTCGATGAGCGGATCGAGCTGGTGGACGTGGCGACGCCGGCGACGACGGAGCGGTACACCGGCAACACCTACGGCAGCATCCTGGCCTGGAAGGCGTTCTCCGAGGCCGACGACGTGTCGAGCGCACTGGTGGACCGGGACCGGATGCGGCTGCCGGGGCTGAGCGGCTTCTCGATGGCCGGGCAGTGGACCGGGATGGGCGGCCTGATCCGGGCCGCGACCAGCGGCCGGTACGCGGTCCAGTTCCTCTGCGACGAGCTGGGCCGGGAGTTCCGGGCCTGGCCGAGCGAGGGTGCCGGGCCGTGGCATCCCGGGAAGCTGGGCCGGCTGCCACAACTCGAACAGCAGGGCGACGCCGGAAAGGCGGCGGTGGCCGAATGACCAGAAGGACCATGCTGATCGTCGGCGGAGGGCTCGGCGGACTCTCCACCGGCTGCTACGCCCAGATGAACGGCTACCGCAGCAGGGTGCTGGAGATGCACGAGATCCCGGGCGGCTCCTGCACCGCCTGGGACCGGGGCGACTTCACCCTCGACTGCTGTGTGAGCTGGCTGCTCGGCAGCGGGCCGGGCAACGAGATGCACCAGATCTGGCTGGAGCTCGGCGCGCTCCAGGGCAAGCGGATGCGCAACTTCGACGTGTTCAACACGGTGCGCGGCCGGGACGGGCGGGCGGTCCACTTCTACTCCGATCCGGACCGCCTCGAAGCGCACCTGCTCGCCCTCTCCCCCGGCGACGCCCGGGTGATCCGCGACTTCTGCGCCGGGCTGCGGACCTTCCGCAAGGCACTGGCCCGCTACCCGTTCCTCACCCCGGTCGGGCTCATGGGCCGCCTGGAGCGCTGGCGGATGCTGGCGTCCCTGGTCCCCTACCTCAACGTGATCCGGCGCTCCATCGGCACGCTGATGCGGGACTACTCGCAGCGCTTCCGGGACCCGCTGCTGCGCGAGGCGTTCAACTTCATCCTGTACGAGCAGCATCCCAACTTCCCCGTGCTGCCGTTCTACTTCCAGCTCGCGGCGCACGCCGGCGCCTCGGCCGGTGTCCCCGAGGGCGGCTCGCTGGGCCTGGCCCGCTCGGTCGAGGAGCGCTACCGGGGGCTCGGCGGCGAGGTCATGTACAACGCCAGGGTCGTGGAGATCCTGGTGGAGAACGACCGGGCGGCCGGGGTCCGGCTGAGCGACGGCACGGAGCTGCGGGCGGACATCGTGGTCTCCGCCTGCGACGGGCGCACCACGTTCCTCGACCTGCTGAAGGGCCGCTACCTCACCGACACGTACCGGGAGCTGTACACCCGGACCATCACGGAACCCGACATGGTCTTCCCCGGCTACCTCACGGTCTTCCTGGGGCTGCGCCGGCCCTTCCCGGACGGCGAGCCCTGCACCACGTACCTCCTGGAGGACGCGGTCGCGGAACGGCTCACCGGCATCCGGCACCCCAGCGTCAACGTGCAGTTCCGCAGCCGCCACTACCCGGAGCTGTCGCCGCCGGGCACCTCCGTGGTGTACGCCACGTACTTCTGCGACATCGCGCCGTGGCGGGAGCTGAGCACCGGTCCCGAGCAGTTCACCCGGATCCGCCGCGGCGAGGAGCTGCACACGCTGCCGGTCGGGCGCGGGCGGGACTACCAGCGGGCCAAGCGGCAGGTGCGGGACACGATCGTGGACTTCCTCGACGAGCGGCACCCCGGGCTGCGGGACGCGGTCGTGGTGCGGGACGTGTCCACCCCGCTCACCCAGGTCCGCTACACCGGTAACTACGACGGCACGGTGCTCGGCTGGCAGCCGTTCGTGGACAGCGGCGAGACCGTGGAGCAGGAGGTCAAGCGACACGGTCCGGGCCTGCCGGGGCTCGCGGACTTCTATCTGTCCGGCGTCTGGGCCACCACCGGCGGCCTGATCCGGGCCGCGGCCTCGGGACGGCACGTCATGCACTTCGTCTGCCGCGACGACGGGCGGCCGTTCACCGCCTCCGTCGACGACAGCGCCCCTCTCCCCGTACAACTCATCGAACCCGCAGGAGCGACCCCGTGAAGACCGAGAAGTGGATCGTCAGCGAGCACAACGACGGCGTGCCGGACGTGGACCGGATGTACGTGAAGGTGGTGGAGGAGCTCGACACCGACCTGGCCGAGGACGAGATGCTGCTGCGCACGCGGTACGTCTCCGTCGACCCGTACCTCCACGGGATCGCCCTGGACACCCCGGTGGGCGACCACATGGGCGCCGACTCGATCATGGAGGTGCTGGCGGCCGGGCCGCGGGCGATGTTCGGCGTCGGGGACCTCGTGCAGGGCTTCGGCGGCTGGCGCACCCACCTGGTCAGTAACGGCGCGGGGGCGCTGTGGCAGACCGGCACGTTCCCGATGGTCTTCCCCGCGTACCGGAAGCTGGACCCGGCCCACTACGACGAGGCGCTGCCGCTGAGCACCGCGCTCGGCATCCTCGGCGGCGCCGGGATGACCGCGTGGGGCGCCCTCACCACCTTCCTGGCCGTACGGCCCGGCGACACGGTCCTGATCAGCGGCGCGTCCGGCGCGATCGGCACGCTGGTCGGGCAGCTGGCGAAGCGGGCGGGCGCGCGGGTGGTGGGCACGACCGGTTCGCCGGAGAAGGCGGCGCGGCTGACGGCGCTCGGCTTCGACGCCGTCGTCGTCTTCCGGCACGGCGGGGACCCGGCGCAACTCCGCGAGGACCTGGCGCAGGCGGCTCCTGGCGGCGTCGACCGGTACTTCGACAACCTCGGCGGGGTCATGACCGACACCGTCTTCACGATGCTCACCGTGGACAGCCGGGTCGCGGTGTGCTGGCAGTGGGCGAGCCAGGTCGGCGGCGAGTGGACCGGGCCCCGGCTGCTGCCGTACATCATGTTCCCGCGCACGACGATCCGCGGGATCTTCGCGCTGGAGTGGTTCACCGAGGACAACTGGGCGGCGCTGCACGCCGAGCTGGGGCCGCTGGTGCGCGCCGGCGAGATCCGGTACCAGCAGACCGTGCACCACGGCTTCGACTCCCTTCCCGCCGCCTACCGCAGCCTGTACACCGACCGCGCGGCGTCCTTCGGCAAGGTGCTGGTCGAGCTGTGAGGCGCGGCCACACCCGGGCGCTCACGGAGGGCCCGAGCCCGGCCGACGCGCACGAGCCGGTCCTGCCGTACCCCGACGGCTGGTTCTCGGTGGCGTTCTCCTCGGAGGTGGTGCGGGGGGCGCTGCTGACCCGGCCGCTCCAGGGCGAGGACGTGGTGCTCTACCGGCTCCGCGACGGCGAGGTGCGGGCGGTCCGCCCGTACTGCCCGCACCTGGGGGCGCACCTCGGGCTCGGCGCGCTGGAGGGCGACGAACTGCTGTGCCCCTTCCACCGCTTCGCCTTCGGCCCGGACGGCGCCTGCACGCGGACGGGGTACGGCACGCCCCCGCCGCCGTCCTCGGACCTGACCCTGCTGCCGGTGCGCGAGGTCGACGGCGCCGTCTTCGTGTGGCGGCACCACGACGGGCGGGCGCCGGACTGGGAGCTCACGCCCTGGCACACGCTCGGGACGCGGGCGCCGCGGTTGGCCGCGTGGGAGATGGCGGGGCACAGCCAGGACGTGGTCGAGAACACGGTGGACATCGGGCACTTCACGCCGCTGCACGGCTGGGGCGCGTCGGAGGTAGCCGAGCCGGCGGTCTTCGAGGGGCGGTCCTTCCGGATCTCGGTGCGCTCCGAGGAGCGGGTGCCGCTGCTGGGCGCGAGTCCGCTGGAGGTGACGCTGGAGGGCAACGGGATCAGCCGGGTGCACGTGTGCACGGCCCTCCCTCGGTTCGGGGTGCGCACCTGTGCCGTGTACACGACCACGATGATCGCGCCCGCGGCTTTCCAGCTGCGCCAGACGAGCCGCTTCGAGGTGGCCGAGCCGGCCGCCCTCCCGGCACCGCTGGCCCGCTGGGTGAGCGGCTCGGTACACCGGCTGCTGGCGGGTGTGATGTTCCGGGGCAACTGCGCTTTCGTGTCCCAGGACTTCCCGGTCTGGGCGACGAAGCGGTACGTGTCTCCGCCCCGGCTGGCCCGCGGCGACGGCCCGATCGGCCCGTTCCGCCAATGGGCCCGGCAGTTCTACCCGCCGGACCGCCTGCGGGCGCGGGTGCCGTCGTCGGTGGTGCGGGGGAAGCGGAGAGCAGGGTGACGTAGCCTGGCCGCTCCGAGAAGCCGGGGGGCGGGGGCTTCGCCGGACGGGAGGACGGGGCGATTCGGATGACGGCGGGGCGTCAGGCGCTCCGTCGCGCCTGGTGCTCTTCGAGCGCGAGGACCTGCAGGCACATCTCACCGGCGCGGAGTGGACCGTCGACGAAGCCTTCGCCGCCTACGGGCTCGATGACTCCACCATCACCGCGCTTCGCACCTGAGCCCTGGAATGCGCCGACGACCTGGCAGACCGTTTACTCGAAGAGACCCGCGATCCGGACATCGACTGACCGCGTGAGGTGGTCGAGGACCGCCGGAGGACGCTGCCCTGACGGCCCCGGCGCACCTGAGGTTCCTCCGAGATGCAGAAGATGTTGACAGAGGGTCAGATGGTTCTCATGAGAGGAACATCAGCCTGTACGGCATCCGCGGCCAGGATGCGGGCGGATTCTACGGCCCGCTGGTCCCATTCGGTCCACTCGCATCGGGTACGGGGAAGGGCGGTGAGCACCGGGCCGGTGCAGTTCATCAACGGGGCTGAGGTGGGCATGGGCAGAACGTCTCCATGGCTCAGGATCACGGGCTCGGATCGTGCGGACGGTCGAGGTGGCCCCTCCTACCGGTTCTCGGGGTGCGGGGGCAGACTCAATCGGCGGTGGATGTCGAGTGCCGCGGTCGACTGGTTGAGGGTGATGTAGTGCAGCCCCGGGGCGCCTTCGTCCAGCAGGCGCTGCGCCAGTGCGGTGGCGTGCCGGACACCGATCCGGTGGGCTTCGGCGGGGTCGTGCCGGGCGGCGTGCAGTCGGCGGGCGAGGTCCTGGGGGAAGGTCGCGTCGCTCAGTTCGGCGAAGCGACGGATCTGGTCGTACCGGGTGGCGGGCATGATCTCCGGGATGACCGGGGTGTCGCATCCGGCGGCGGCCAGCCGTTCGCGCAGCCGGAAATAGTCCTCCGCACGGAAGAACATCTGGGTGATGGCGTAGTCGGCACCCGCCCTGCACTTGGCGACGAAGTGCCGGATGTCGCTGTCCCAGTCGGGTGAACGGGGGTGGCGTTCGGGGAAGGCGGCGACCGCGACGCTGAAGTCGCCCAGTTCCCTCACGAGCCGCACCAGGTCCACGGCGTGGTCGAGGCCGTCCGGGTGTGGGTGCCACGGTCCGCGTGGGTTGCCGGGTGGGTCCCCCCTCAGCACGAGGAGGTCGCGAAGGCCGGCGTCCGCGTATCGTCCGATGATCCGGCGGAGTTCGGCTGCCGAGTGTCCGACGGCGGTGAGGTGGGCGACGGGCCGCAGGGTGGTGTTCTCCGCGATCCGCTGGGTGAGGTCGGCGGTCCGCTCGCGCGAGGAGCCGCCCGCCCCGTACGTGACGGAGACGAAGGCCGGGTCAACGCACTCGACCCGGCGCAGTGCCTGCCAGAGCGCACGTTCGCCCTGGTCCGTCTTGGGCGGGAAGAACTCGAAGGAATCCGAGCGGTGGCCGGCCGAGATCAGGGCGGCGGGCCCCGGGTTCGTCCGGGACAGTGTCGAGCTGCTCATCGGCGGGCCCCCGAGTCGGTGGAGCCCTGGGCGGGCACGGCCGGCCGCTCCCGTTCCCCGGCCGTGGCCGCCGTCGGTTGGTGGTCCTGCGCGTCAATGCCGTAGGTGTCATGGAGCAGTTCACGGATCTGCTCGGGCGTGGCCTCATACGTCTGGGTGCCCACGGCCGACAGGGCGAGCGAGGCCATCGCCGAACCCGTCCGCGCGCACTGCACGGGGGTGCCGCCCGCGGCGAGGGCGGCCAGATAGCCGGCTCTGAAGGCGTCGCCGACGCCTGTGGGGTCGACGACGGCGTCCGTCGGAACGGCGGAGACGTCCACTGTCGCGCTGCCCGCGCTTTCGATGCGGCTGCCCTTCTCACCGAGCGTGGTCACCCACGTGCCGACTCGCTCCAGCACCTCGGTGCGGGTCCAGCCCGTCTTGCGCAGCAGCAGTTCGTGTTCGTACTCGTTGGTGAACAACAGCTGGGCCCCGTAGGTGAGTTCCCGGATTTCCGGGCCTTCCAGACGGGCCAACTGCTGTGCCGGGTCTGCGGCGTTGGGTATCCCGAGGGCGCGGCAGGCTCGGGTGTGGCGAAGCATCGCCGCCGGGGCGTCGGCCCCGATCAGTACGAGGTCGATCCCGCCGGACCTGTTCGTCACCTTGGCGAGGTCGATGTCGGCGGCCTCCGCCATCGCGCCCGCGTAGAAGGAGGCGAGTTGGTTGCCGGCCGGGTCCGTTGTACACAGGAAGCGGGCCGTGTGCCGGGTGTCGGAAACGTGCACGCCCGAGGTGCGCACGCCCAGCCCGGCGAGTCGGCGGCCGTAGTCGTGGAAGTCCCGGCCGACCGCCGCGACGAGCAGCGGGCGATGGCCGAGTCGGGCGAGGCCGTAGGCAATGTTGGCGGCGACACCGCCGTCCCGTATCTCCAGGGTGTCCACGAGGAAGGACAGGGAGATCTGCTCCAGCTTGTCCGCCAGGAGTTGGTCGCTGATGCGTCCAGGGAAGGTCATGAGGTGATCGGTGGCGACCGATCCCGTGATGGCTATGCGCACGTCAGATTCCTGCGGCGGTACGCAGGGCGTCCACGCGATCGGTGCGCTCCCAGGTGAAGTCGGGGAGTTCGCGGCCGAAGTGGCCGTACGCCGCTGTCTGGGCATAGATGGGACGCAGCAGGTCGAGGTCGCGGATGATCGCGGCCGGGCGGAGGTCGAAGACCTCGCTGATGGCGTTCTCGATCTTCTCGGTGCCGACCGTGGCGGTGTTGAAGGTCTCGACGAAGAGACCGACCGGCTCGGCCTTGCCGATCGCGTACGCGACCTGGACCTCGCAGCGGGCGGCGAGCCCGGCCGCGACGACGTTCTTGGCGACCCAGCGCATGGCGTACGCGGCCGAACGGTCCACCTTCGACGGGTCCTTGCCCGAGAAGGCACCGCCGCCGTGGCGGGCCATGCCGCCGTACGTGTCGATGATGATCTTGCGACCGGTCAGGCCGGCGTCACCCATCGGGCCGCCGATCTCGAAACGCCCGGTCGGGTTCACCAGCAAGCGGTAGCCCTCCGTGTCCAGCTTGATGCCGTCCGCGGCCAGCTGGGCGAGGACGTACTCGACCACGTGTTCGCGGATGTCGGGCGCGAGCAATCCGTCGAGGCTGACGTCCGCCGCGTGCTGCGAGGAGACCACGACCGTGTCGAGACGGACGGCCCGGTAGCCGTCGTACTCGATGGTGACCTGGGTCTTGCCGTCGGGACGCAGGTACGGGATCGCCCCGTTCTTGCGGACCTCGGACAGACGGTGGGACAGGCGGTGCGCGAGGTGGATCGGGAGCGGCATGAGCTCCGGGGTCTCGTCGCACGCGTACCCGAACATCAAGCCCTGGTCGCCCGCGCCCTGCTGGTCGAGCTCGTCCCCTTCGTCACCTGCGGCGGCGCCTTCGACCCGCGTCTCGTACGCCGTGTCGACGCCCTGCGCGATGTCCTGGGACTGCGCGCCGATGGACACCGAGACGCCGCACGAGGCGCCGTCGAAGCCCTTCTTCGAGGAGTCGTAGCCGATCTCGAGGATCTTGTTGCGTACGAGCGTGGGGATGTCCGCGTAGGCCTCGGTGGTCACCTCGCCGGCGAGGTGCACCAAGCCGGTGGTGATCAAGGTCTCCACGGCGACCCGGGAAGCCGGGTCCTCCCGCAGGAGCGCGTCGAGGATCGTGTCGCTGATCTGGTCAGCGATCTTGTCGGGGTGGCCCTCGGTCACGGACTCCGAGGTGAACAGACGGCGGGACATGGCACTCCTTGAGCGGTCCGGCAGAACCGGCACAAACCAGCGAAAAGGGGGCGGTGATCACGCGAGGGCGGCCCCGGCGGACAGGCCAGGACGGAATGCGGTCCGATTGCGGCGGGACGGGCGCCGACGCTTCGGCCCGGAGGCACGGGCGGGCGCGTTCCGGCCGGCGGCGGGAGCCGCGCGCCGCGTACGGGATCACGCTAGACGCACTCGCTCGACTGCACCAGGAACGAGCACGGACTCTGTCATGACCGAGGGGTGGGCGGCCGTCGCGCGGGCGGCATGCGCCACGGACACGAGCGTCAGGTGGCGGTGCCAGCCGTCGTAGGTGCGGCCGGTGAAGTCGCGCGCGCCGGCCGGGTCGGTGATGCGCGCGAACGATTCCTCCGCCGTACGTGCCGACGCGGCCAGCGCGGCCAGTTCGGCGGGTACGGCGTCCAACAGGTCGGTGAGCCAGACCTCTTCGGGGCCCGCGCCCTCGTCCGTACCGCATCCGAAGAGCAGCAGGTCCTCCGTCGCGGGGTGACCGGCTCGTGCGGGGAGCGCCGAGGAGAGGAGGCCGAGCGGGGCCGCCCGGCCGACCTTGACCAGGAATGGCAGTCGGGCGGCCCGCAGCTGCCCGACCGCCTCGACCACGTCGATTCCGTCGACGTCCACCACCACCGGCCTGGCCGGCCCGTGGCGCAACGAGTCGCCCAGCAGGTCGAGGTACACCTCGATCGCGCACTCCGTGGGGGTCTGACCTCGGTTCCGGCCGGGGGGCGGCGGCGCTCCCTGCCGGCCTGTCCAGCCCTGCGTGGTGCGGGGCCGCAGCAACTGCCAGTTGACGGGCTGGCACAGCCCCCCGGACACGACCCACAGCCCGAAGGCGTACTGCACGCTGCGCACCACCCCGAGGTCGGGGAGGTACTGGCGGTGGACGCCGACGATGTCGTCCCCCTCCTTCGGCGTGAACATGGGTCGCAGTACCCATGCGTCGATCGGTGCGCGGGCGGCCACCCGGGCTGCGAGGGCATGCCGGACCGGCATCCAGTCCCAGGTGGAGCAACTGACGAAGTGGTGCAGCCGCTGCTCCAGGGCGGCCCCATCGCCCAGGCAGAGCGCCATGTTGCGGAAGGATCTGCGGCCCTCGGTGACGAGCAGTCCCTTGACGTACTCCGTGGCGCGGGTCCGCTGATCACTGCGGGCGAGCGAGGCGAACAGCAGTTCGCACAAGCCTCCTGTCGTCTCCTCGTCGGCGTGCTGGACCCCGGCGGCTTCGCGCCGCACGGCACTCTTCATGAACTCCCCCTGGTTCCCGGACAATGAACGTATTTCCACCGGCGCTCCGCGGCCACAACCGGCAGGCCCATGGCCGCGGGGCGCGTCCTTCTTGTGCGAAGGACGCGCCCCGCAACCACGGGCGGTGGTCGGCGGGCCGGGGTCCCGCCGCCGTATGCGTGGAGGCGGGCTTCCCTGCTGATCCGGCCGTTGCCGGTCAGGCGGCGGCGGGTTCCGGCTTCTTGGACCGGAAAGCCCCGGTGCCGGCGAAGACGAGCCCGGCGACCACGAGGCAGGCAACGGTGAATCCGGAGACGCCGTGGAAGCCGTCGAACGAGGAGAGCAGGACGCCGCCCACGAAACCGCCGATCATGGTTCCGACGTATAGCGCGGTCGTGGCGAGCGAGGAGACCGTGCCGCGTGCCGCAGTGGTCTGGGAGAGCAGCATGGCCATGAAGATCGGATAGTTGAGGCCGAGCACCACGGAGCCCAGGGCCAGCCCGGTGATCGCGGTGGCCAGGTTGGGGGCGAACGGCACCGCGCCGTAGATGAGGATGAGCGCCACGAACGCATAGGCGAGCGTGCGCTCCTCGCCCAACCGCTTGATCAGGTGGTTGCCGAAGATCGAGGTGATCGCCATGCCGACGCCGAGTGCCATCATCGCCGCGCCGATGGCGGTGACGCCGAGGCCGAAGTCTTCGGCGAGCCAGGTCCCGATGAACGAGATGGTCTCGAACACGCCGGTCTGATAGGCGAGATATCCCACCAGGTACCAGGTGAAAGCGCGGGAGCGGAAGAGTCCCGCGTACACCGAGAAGAAGCCTCCGGTCGACGACGCGGCGGGCACCGAGGGGAAGACCCGGAACAGCAGGAGCCAGACGACGACGGAGAGCCCGGCGACCGCGAAGAACGGCACGTGCCAGGAGCTGGCCGCCAGCCAGCCGCCGATGGGGACGCCGACGACCTGGGAGATGGACATGCCCGCACCCGCCAGTCCCATGGTCTTCACGATGGCGTCGGCCGGGACCAGTACGGGAATGGACGCCCACAGCTGGGGGGTGACCAGGGCGGCCGACATACCAGCGAGCACCCGGAAAACGATCATGGACCAGAAGTTGGGTGCTACGCCGCAGAGTGCGGTTGCCACTGTGAATCCGGCAAATCCGAGGAGGAGGACGCTGCGCCGGTTCCTGCCGTCCGAGAGGGGCCCGGCCACCAGCGCGAAAAGCGCGAACCCGAGGGCATAGGCGCTGACCATCCAGCCGGACATGCTCGTGGAGACGTCGAAACTGCGGGAGAGCGTGGGGAGCATCGGGGCGACCAGGAAGGTGTCGGTTCCGATCACGAACATGGTCGCGAACGAGAGCCAGGCGATTACCGTGGCCGACTCCTTCTTCGCCACCAGGGGCACAGGGTTTTCTGCGCCTGCTTTTTCTTGCGTGGAACTCATGTCTTTCGCACCGCCGTCAAGGGGAATCGCTTCAAGGGAGATGCTCCGGTGTCGGCGAGGACACCGGAGCCGAGGGGGGAATCGTTCAGCCGACGGGGTGGAAAGGTTTTCTTCCCCACCCGGAATAGACGAACGTCGATACATCGGGCGCCGGTGCTTCGGCGACCAGCGCCTGGGCCGCTTCGACCTGTTCGGCGGTCACCAGGCCCGCCTCGACCAGTCGCGGGCCGCTCTGGACGAGCCGGATGGCCAGCAGTTGGTCCTGCACCGGGTCCACGCCGAGACCGCCGGGAGTGACGGAGACGCCCACGGAGTCGCAGCCGACCGCGTCCAGCTGGGCCGGGATGCGCCTCGCCCAGGACAGGTCGATGCCCTGCCCGGCGAGCGCTGTCAGGTACGCGCCGTGGACCTCTCGCCATGCGGGGTACGCGGAGCCGGCCGCGGGCAGGAAGTGCACGTCCTCCAGAACCAGCCAGCCGCCGGGGGCCAGCCAGCGCATCGCCCGCTCGACGATCTCCTCGCGCTGTGGCAGGTGCATGAACACCGCGCGGGCGTGGATCAGGTCGAAGGAGCCGGCCGGGAAGTCGTCGGTGGTCACGTCCGACCGGCGCACCTCCAGAGGGCCCTCGTGGTCGGCGTCGATGAACCGGGGGTCGATGTCCAGCGCGAGGACCGAGCCGTCGGGCACCCGATCGGCGAGCCAGTACGCGATGGAACCCGCGCCCGCGCCCAGTTCCAAGCACCGCCAGTCGGCTCGCATCGGAAGCCGGCCCAGTGTCTCCACCGTGCCCGGGTCGTAGGTCTTCTCCAGGAGTCGGAGCCGCTCCAGCTCAGTGGGCAGGTCCTTGCTCAGCAGACCTGTCGTGTAGGCATCGGCAGGCACAACGCTTGTGCTCATGGCACTGCTTTCCTTTCCGAGGGGGTGCCAGCAGGCGCTGGGCGAAGGTCAGCCGGGTTCGCCGAAGTAGCCGGACGAGTGCAGGACCCGCAGCCAGCTGCCGTCGGGCTGTCGTCGGGCAACCTGGTACCGGCCGCGGCTGTTGTCCTGCGGAACGCTCGATGTCAGGGCGATGTCGCCGAGAAGCAGCGTGGGCAGCGACTTCTCCATCGGGAAGTACGAGAACTTCTCCAGCATCCCGACGAACGCCCGCTGTATGGCCTGGCGTCCGTGGTGTTCCTCGCCGATCGGGAAGGCCATGACGGCGTCCGGTTCGTAGAGGGCAGCCATGCCCTCGGCATCGCCCTCGTTCGCGCACTCCACCCACAGGCGGGCCAGTGCCTCGGGCTCGTACGCCCGCTCGCGCTCGGCGGTCACCAGTGTGTCGGGCTCGTGGGCTCTCTCGCGCTCTGTGGTCATCGGGATCGGCTCCTCGTCTGTCGTGGGTGTTGGAGGCAGGCTGCTGTGCCGTGGAGGGACGGACCGGATCGCGGTCGGAGAACCGCTCAGAAGTCAGTCGGCGATCAGCGCGCGCGGGTCGTAGACGGCCCGAATTCTGTTGATCTTTCCGTCCTCGACGTGAATCCAGTTCGCGACGGGAGTGGGCAGGGCGACACTGGTGTGCAGGGTGAACCATGTGACGACGTCGGACTCGGAGGCGAAAACCCGTTCCACCAGAAGGTCCGTCGTCACCGGCGCCATGCGCTCCAGTGATTTCCTGCACTCGTCTGGGTCGACCAGCGTCGCCAACGGACCGACGTAGGAGAAATCATCGGCCAGGAGTTCCCTCAAGACGTCGAATTCTTTGTCCCGCCAAGCCGCAATGTAAGCCGCTGCTATCTTCCGGGCGTCGTCCGGTTCGGGCTTCTCTGTTTCCTCGAACTCTTCGCTCACTCAATGAATTGTGCGCAGGCTGCCGGATTCTGGCGACGGGTCGCACCGCACTATGTCAAGTCATCGCCAGCGGTCCGGTCGGCGCGGGCGAGCCCACCTCCGAAGTGTTCCGACAGCGCAAAGGTGCCGCTCCACCGGAGAGCGGAGCGGCACCTGGTCGGACGCCCCGCACAGGGGTCCTCCGGGGGTCACGGCTGGAGGCGTCGCACCGCGTACCCGTCACCGTTCTTGTCGTACCGCAGCCGCTGGTGCACACGGTTCTCACCGTTGGCCCAGAACTCAACGCTGTCGAAGCGCAGCAGGCAGGCGACGTAGGTCTCCGGACGCGGCAGCGGGCCGACCTCCGCGAGGCGTGCGACCTCGGCCTGGAACGCCACCATGTCGAGCATCTCCTCGCTCTGCCGCGAGGTCACCGAAGCGGCGTGCGTGAACAGGGGGCGCTCCAGCCACTTGGCGTCGGCCACCTCGGGCCCGAGCACCTCCACCGATCCGCTGACACTGATCTGCTGGCTGGTCTCGCGCCAGTACAGGACCCCCGACGCCCAGGGATTCCCAGCGAGTTCGCGGCCCTTCTGGCTGTTGAGGTGCGTGGCGAAGACGAAGCCCTCGTCGGTTATCTCGTTCACCGCGACGATTCTGGTCGACGGGCGCCCCCGTTCGTCGGCAGTGGCGAGGGCGAGCGCCCTCGGTTCCCGTACATCGAGCCGAACGGCGGTGTTCCACCAGTCCCGGACGATCCCCACCGGACCGGGCGGCGGCGCGTCGTATTCGGGAAAACTGATGCCGACGGTTCCGGTGAGCGTTTCCGACCTGTTTGAACTCATTGCTGCCTCCGCTGTCATGTGGTGGTCGGGTGAATGGCGGGCATCACGTGGCGGACGTACATGAGATGGCCGGCCCCCACGGGGCCGAGACGGGCCGCGCCATAGGGCGCGCGCCTCGCGTCCGCGCCGGTCAGACGAGTGCCGTGCCTTGTGCGAACAGGGCGCCGCTGCCGCCGACTTCCACGGACACGAAGCGCTCTCCCTCGCCTTCTGCGCGGGCCAGCATCAGGGAGGGGCGGCCGATCTCGACGCCCTGGAGGATTTGCACCGGTTGCCCGTACGCGATCAGTCCGTGGCGGCCGAGGTGCATGGCGAGCGGTCCGGCGGCCGAACCGGTGGCCGCGTCCTCCACCACTCCGTAGGCTGGTGAGAACATCCGGCTGCGCCAGTGCGTTCCCTCTCCCGCGAAGCAGTTGACGGCCAGGTCCTCGAACGCGGCGAGCGCCCGGTGGTCGGGGTGCAGGCGGGACAGCGCCTCGACGCTCGGGAGTCCCACGAAGACGTGCCGGGGGCCGTTGCGGTAGATCTCCACCGGCAGGGTCGACTCCCGTACCCCGAGCGCCGCCAGGAGTTCACCGGTTTGATCGAACAACTCCCATGTGGCGACCGGCTGTTGCATGCGGGCGGAGACTGTCTGGCCGGCCTCGCGGTCCAGCTCGAAGGGGATGGTTCCCATCTGGGTTTCCAGCAGGAGCTTGTCCCGGTCGGTCTCGGCGCCCAGTGCTATGGCGGTGCCCAGCATCGGGTGCCCCGCGAAGGGCAGTTCGTTGACGGGCGTGAAGATGCGGATGCGCGCGTCCCCGTCGTGCTGGGGTGTGAGCACGAAGGTGGTCTCGGACAGGTGCATCTCCCTGGCGATCTTCTGCATGCGCTCGCCGGGGATGTCGTCGGCGTCGAAGAAGACGGCGACGGGATTGCCGCGCAGGGGCTCCTCGGCGAACGCATCCACTACGACGTACCTGTGCATATCGGGTCTCTCTCCTCGGGTGAAGTGCGAGTGGCGCTCCGGGTCCAGACGGTTGCGGTGCCGCGGTGCCGTACGCGGTGGACCACGGTCAGACGGTGACGCGCGGCGCGTCCGCCGGTTCCGCTTCCGCGGCAAGGGTGAGCACGTCGCTGTCTCCGGGCAGGAAGAGCACGTCGCGTATCGCACGCGCCACGATGTCCGGACCATTCCGGGTGAGCACGGACTCGGGGTGGAACTGCATGGACGCGAAGTGCGGCCCCCGCAGGGCATGCACCTCGCCAGTGTCCGCGGACCGGCTCACCTCGACCGTGCCGACCCCGTCGACCTCGACGAAGCCGTCGTCGCTGACGGCGACGAATGTGTTGTAGAAGCCGACTCGTTCCACCGCGCCGAACAGGTCGACGGTCCTCTGCACGCCCTGGTTGGGGACGTCCCTGCGGCGAAGTCGTAGGCCCAACCGCCGACTGAGCGTCTGGTGGCTGAGGCAGACGGCGAGGAACGGCCGCCGCTCGCGCAGCAGGGAGTCCACGGCTGCGCGCAGATGCCGCATCTTCGGGTGGTCGTCGGCGCTCGGGTCGCCCGGTCCCGGACCCATGACCACCAGATCGTGGCCGTCGAAGGAGTAGTCCTCGTCGAAGCGCCGCACCGCCACCACGAGCCCCAGCGAACGGAGCTGGCCGGCGATCATGGCGGTGAAGGTGTCCTCGGCGTCGACGACCAGGACCCGGCGGCCCAGGAGGTCGGGGGCCGGTCGCATCCGTTGCCCGACGTCGCTCAGCCAGAAGTCGGCGATGGTGTCGTTCCTGCTGCCCAGGGCGGCGCGGACGGTGGGGTGTTCGGCGAAGCGGCTGACCGCGGGCGTCTGAAGGGCGGCGATCAGGCCCGCGGCCTTGGCCCGGGTCTCGGCGGCCTCCGCGAGGGGATCGGAGTGGCGCACCAGGGTGGCCCCGACGCCGATGCTCAGGCGGCCCGCCGCGGAGATGTCCGCGGTGCGGATCAGAATGGCCGAGTCCATGTGCCGAGCGCCGCGGTCGTCGCGGCTGATCAGGGCGACGACACCGCTGTAGTAGCCGCGGCCCCGGGGCTCGTACTGTTCGATGACCCGGCAGGCGCTCTCGAGCGGGCTCCCCGTGACGGTCGGGGCGAACAGCGTCTCCCGCAGCACGTCGCGGACGTCCCGGTCGGTGTGCCCCTCGATGAAGTACTCGGTGTGCGCGACGCTGCCCAGTTCCTTGAGGTAGGGACCGACGACCCGGCCGCCCTCGGGGCATATCTGGGCCATCATCTTCAGTTCCTCGTCGACGACCATGTAGAGCTCGTCGGTCTCCTTGCGGTCGGCGAGGAAGTCCATGATGCCGGGCAGTTCGGGTCCGGACAGCGGGTAACGGTACGTGCCGCTGATCGGGTTCATGACAGCCGTCCCGTCCCGGACGCTGAGGTGCCGTTCGGGCGAGGCGCCGACGAAGGTGCGGTCACCGGTGTGGATGACGAACGTCCAGTAGGCGCCGGACTCCCGGGCAAGCAGCCGGCGGAAGAGCGCGAGTGCCCGGTGCGGTCCGTAGTCGCTGATGTCGGCGACGAAAGACCGCTTGACGACGAAGTTGGCGCCCGCACCCGTACCGATGGCGTCGTGGAGGACGGTGCGCACGGTGTCGGCGTACTCCTCGTCGCTCACGTCGAAGTGCGGGTCGAGCAGTTCGGTGGGGACATCGGGGATACGTGCGGTCGCGTCCTCCACGCGTACGGTCTCCTGGCCGGTGACGCTCAGCGTGATCAGCGGTGCGCCGTCGTCGGGGGCGGCGAATCCGCGCTCTGCGATCTGCCGGTACGGGACGACGGCGAGCACGTCGTGCCGCACTCCCCCGCCGGGCGGCGACCCGTCGGGCAACGGGATCTCGGCCAGGGTGTCCGGCTGAGAGACCTCGCCGACCAGAACGTCGAGGTACCCCGCACCCGTCGCCTCGGGGCGGTGCAGCACCGCGAACGGCCCCGGAGCGACGCCCAGAATCCGGTCGAGGAGCCCCGGCCCCGTCGAGCCGTCGCCCCGCAGCGACGTCGGCCGGGCGCTCATGCGACGACCTCCTTGGTGGTGAGCACCATGGCACAGCGCTCCGCGGCGTATCTCACGGCCATGCGGTGGTACTCGGCCGAGAAGTCGGCGACGGCGTCGGCCACCAGGAACGGCTGGATGCCGTGGGTGAACGCCTCGACCGTCGTCATGAGCACGCCGACGTGTGCGTAGACGCCGCAGACGATCAGCTGGTCGCGTCCGGCGGCACGCATGCGCTCCAGCAGGTCGGAGCGGAAGAAGGCGCTATAGCGCCACTTGGTGAGCACCCAGTCGTCCGGTCCGGGGGTCAGTTCGTCGACGACCTCCCGGTCGGCGGGGTCGGTGCGCATCCCCGGGCCCCAGAAGTCCTTCAGGAGTCCGCGCTGCTCGTCGTCCATGCCACCGGGCTGGGCGGTGTACGCCACCGGGACGCCGTGCGTGATGCTCCACTGCCGCAACAGGGCGGCGTGGGCGACGAGTCCTTCGCGCAAGGGGGAAGGGAAGGGCTTGAGGAAGTACCGCTGCATGTCGTGGACCAGCAGGACCGCGCGCTCGGGGTCGACGGTCCAGCGGGCGGTGTTGGTGGGCAGCTCGCCGACGGTGAGCAACGCGTACGGTTCGATGGACGGTATGCCGGGCATGGCCCTGGCCTCCAGGCTATGAGGGGTGGGGGGGTCAGCCGACCCAGGCCGAGACCACGTCGACGGCCTGGCCGGGGTTGAGCCGCGGGTCGCAGCGGCTGGTGTACCTCTCGCCGACCAAGGCCAGGGCGGCCTCGTCGGTGGCGCACTCGGTGACGTCGTCCGGGGTGGTCTCCAGGTGCAGGCCGCCGGCGACGCCCCCGGCGGCGAGCACGGCCTGCTGGAACTGGCGCACCTCGCGCACGACCGTCGCCAGCATGCGGGTCTTGTTGCCGCCAGGGGCGGTGACGGTGTTGCCGTGCATCGGGTCTGTCAGCCAGATCACCGGGTGCCCTGCCGCACGGACCGCCTCGGCGAGCGGGGGCAGCCGGTCGGCGACGCGGTCCGCCCCCATACGGGCGATCAGCGTGAGCCGCCCGCGGTCCCTCGCGGGATCCAACCGCTCGCACAGGGCCAAGAGCTCCGCGGGCGTCATTCCGGGGCCTACCTTGCAGGCTATCGGGTTGAACACGCCTGCGAGCAGAGCGACATGTGCGCCGTCCACCTGTCGGGTGCGTTCCCCGATCCACGGCAGGTGGGTGGAGCCGAGGTAGGTGCCGCCACCTCCGTGGCGGCGCAGCATCGGGATTTCGTAGTCGAGCAGCAGGGCCTCGTGGCTGGTCCACACCGGAGCCTCGATGCCCTGGCCCTCGGTGCGAGACTTCCAGCCGAGGTTCTCCACGATGTCGTTCGCGGCCATGTAGCCGGCCAGGATGCGCAGCGGGTCCGGGCGGCGGCTCTCGGCGTCCGGCTCGGGGCCGTTGACCATGTCGCCGCGGTAGGAGGGGAGTTCCCTTCCGCCGATCCACTCGGTGGGGCTGGAGCGCGGTTTGGCGAACTGCCCCGCGATCCTGCCCACCCGCACGACCGGCTTGTGCGTCGTCATCCGAAGGGTGCCCGCAAGCAGGTCGAGGAGTGCCGCTTTGCGCGCCACGTAGCCGGGAGTGTGCTCGTTGACGTCCTCGGCGCAGTCGCCCGCCTGCACCATCAGCGCCTCTCCTGCGGCGACCCGGCCCAGCAGTGCGCGCAGCACGCGGATGTCGTCCGCCCGGGCAAGCGGCGGGCGGGCCTCCAGGGTCTCCCGGACTCGTTGGACCTGGAGCGGGTCGCCCCATTGCGGCTGGTGGAGGGCGGCCCGGGACTCATCGGCGTGCAGGGCATTTTCCATGCTGTTCTCTCTCCAAGAGTGGGAGGAAGCGGACTCGACTGCCGACGAGACCTCAGGTGGGTATTCCCTCGCGCTTGATCTCCGGCACCGGAATTCCGAGTGCACGCAACTGCTCGAATGGGTTCATGAATTCACGGTTCTGCTTGATCTTCCCGTTCGCCAGCTCGAAAGAGTGCAGGAAGTGGTTTTCGTAGTAGCCCTCGGGGTAACCGGGGAATCGAATGAGTCCATGCCCGTCACATTCGACCCAAAAACGATTGGGGTCGTCCGTCTCGAAGACGCGGATGTTGTACCACTCCCAGTCGGGGAAGCACTTCAGCGACCACACTGCATGTTCGGCGAGCCGGCCGCGTCCGTTGATGACGATCGGGGCTCCGGTGTCGGTGGTCCAGAGGCCACCGCTGCCGTCCTCGGTGAAGAGCTCGTGGCGACGCAGTCGATCCTGCCCCTTGGTGTTCATGTATTGCTCGACGACGGCCCGGTGCTTTCGGCGCAGTTCGGTCGCGTCGGTGAAACCCTCGACAACCTCGGTCACGGTTTCGGACATGGTGGTCCCTTTCTCGGCGGGCGACGGACGGAGGCGCGGAGGCTTTCACCCGGAACAAGCGCCTGGATCAGCAGTGGACTTGATGCAGCCTAATGACCGGCCACTACACACGGAAGAAAATTGAACACCCAGTTTTCTCGGCGCCCGACCAGATGTTCAGGCGTGCCGGAGCAGCTCGCGGCCACGGGATACTCCGGCAAGAAAAGGGGAAGAGGAAGGGGAAAAGAGAAGGGGAATGGGGCGGAGGACGGCTGCTCAGGCGGACATCCGGCGCCCTCGCTCGGGCTTCACCGCGTTCGCGAGGGCGTTCCATTCGGCGGCGCGCCGGGTGGCCACGGTGCGCACCAGCGGAGCGCAGTGTTCGGGCAGGACTGCAGCGAGCCGCCGCCACTGGTGCGGGGTCAGGTCCGTGGCGACCAGGGCGCGCAGCAGTTGTCGGCCGGGTTCACTGCCCTTGAGGGAGGGGTCCCTGAGCAGTTTGCCCACAGCCTCGTCGACGGAGTCGTGGTGGGGCTCGCCCCTGTCTCTGCCGGTCCCCGGGGCGGGCTGGGGGCCAGGGCGTCCCGGGGTGGCGGCCGGCTCCCCGGCGCACGGCGCTTTCGCCGGGGTCTCCCGGTGCGGGGGCCTGACCCTGCACACACTTTCGGGCGCCGGGGCCTCGCCGCGCCGCAGCCGGTCGCGTACGTCTCGTACCGTCGCGGTGGAGAGACCCGACCTGCGGGCGAGGTCGCGCAGCGACGCGGTGGGGTCGGCGGCGATCAGATCTGCCGCGCGCAGTCTCCCGTCGAGGCTGCTGAGCGGGCGCGCGGTGCCATCGCGGCCGACCCGGGCGTGTGGCTGAGGAATTTCCTCACTCGCACCCTCCCTCAGCTTGCCCACGGTCTTGCCGCTCAGTCCGGTGCGCTCCGCGATTGCGCGGTCGGACCAGTGGGGGTGAGTGCGCACGATGCGCTCGGCGGCGGTACGCCGCTCGGCCCGCGAGAGCGGCAGTCCGTGCCGGACGTTCAGCTGGACGGACAGGACGTACGCGTCCGCCTGGCTGCCGTCGAAAAAGCGCACCGCGACGGTGTCATAGCCCCGGAT
The DNA here is from genome assembly GCF_055559735.1 of Streptomyces sp. NPDC023573. NCBI lineage: Bacteria > Bacillati > Actinomycetota > Actinomycetes > Kitasatosporales > Streptomycetaceae > Streptomyces > Streptomyces sp. NPDC023573. Next base: position 125,319 of record NZ_JBVHKB010000012.1, on the reverse strand, counting down.
CCGGGCGGCGGACAGCCGGTGCATCCCGTCGATGACACGCATCGTCGGCCGGTGCACCAGGAGCGCCTCGAACTCCCGGCCCGAGCCGGCCAGGGCGAGGACGTGGCTCTCGTCGCAGGTCCCGCCGCGGGGCGAGTCGGACGGTCTCAGTCGGTCTATCGGGACTCTCTCGATGCTCGTGGATTCTGGCTGGACGGCCCCACCCGGCCTGCCGGTGAATGTCACGGTCGTACTCCCCCCCTCGGGTCTCTTCGGTCGTCTCGACCCAGTACCCCATGGCTTGAATCGTGCGGGACTCTCGAGGCACAGCCAATGGCGCGGCGGGCACTACGTCAGGTGGCCCGGAGTCCGTCAAGTCGTCATCGCGGGGTCACCGCCGGAACCTTGCGTCGGTTCCCGCCAGGGCCGCCACGGCGTGCGCGGCGGAGGCCAGAGTGATGTGGCGATGCCAGCCGCGGAAGGAACGCCCCTCGAAGTCCTTCAGCCCCACGTCCTCCCCCGCTCCCGCGAGGTCCTGGCAGGCCCTTCCGCCGAGCCTGGTGAGCCGACTCAGCGCCTCGGCGGGCACCGCGGTGGCGTTGGTGACCCACAGGGCGCTGAGCGGTCCCCGGGCGTCCTGCCACTCCCCGACGAGGGTGAGACCGCCGACGGCTTCGTGCGCACCCACCCTGCGTGAGAGCGGCAGCTCGCCGGGGCACGCCACCCGCACCGCGGCGGCCAGTGTGCCACCGTCCTGACCGGGGACCCTGACCGGGCGGCGCAGTCCGCGCACGCCTTCGAGGATCCGCTGGGCCTCCAGGACTCCTCCGTCGTAGCCGGGTAGCGCAGGTTCGCCCATCAGAAGCCGGGCGGTGCCCCGGACCCGGGCGGCGACGGGGACTCCGGCGGCGGTGAACCGCTCCATGGTCTCGGCAATCCGGTTGATATGGATATTGAGCACCACCGGGCGAACGGGCACCTTCCAGGACAGCAGCATCTCCAGGGCGGCGTTCGTGGCGCATTGCTCCAGGGTCTCCCGCCCCGTCTCCTCCGGGATCTCCGCCTGGCGTCGCCGCTCCTCATCGCCGAGCCACGGGTCGGGCAGGAACAGTCGCCAGTTGACCGGGGTGTTGAGCCTCCCATTTGCATGCCAGACGCCGAAGGCCCGCTGTCCCCGGAAGACACCGGTGCAGGGGTCGACGCCGTAGTCGACGCCCACCGACTGGTCGCCCGCCTTGGGGATGGACAGCGGGTGCACCACCCATGCCTGAGGTGTGGTGAACTCCGTCAGGTATCCCGCGAGGGCCTCGCGAACCGGCCGCCAGTCCCAGGTGGAACTGCTGATGAAGTGGTGCAGGCTCTGCTCGGTGGCCGAACCGCCCACCTGGGCTGCGATGTTGCGGATCGACTTGCGGCCCTGTGTGCACAGCAGCCCACGCAGGTATTGTTCGCCCTTGCGGCGCTGGTCCCGACGTGCGAACGAGGTGAACAGCACTTCGCCCATTCCTGAAGCCACCGACTCGCGCAGATCCGACAACTCGCCGAGGCGGTAAGCGGACCAGGACTGTGGTGCGTGCACCGCACGTGCTTCACTGACGGTCACACTCACGGGTCTCCCCCTCTGCTGCTGTCATCCCTCTGCCGTCATCGAGCATGGCCGGGTCGGGTGTCCTCGCACGAGGTGCGGCGGCTCTCTCCCCGCAACCTCCGGTGGTGGTCCCACCACCCCTCGGACGCGCCGTCGGCCGCTTGCACCCGCCCGGAGCGACTCGCGACGGTGCTGGGACCACCTGGGCGAGCGACCAGCAGGTAGATACGCACACCCGCTCGGGCCGCGCACAGAGCCCACCGGGACGGTGCGTGCCCGCCCCGGCCCCGGCCGGCGGAGGCGGGCGCGCGCTTCAGCCGCGCACGGGGTCCGTGCTACGCCTGCCGGGGAAATCGGCGCCGGTGAGCTTCAGCAGCGGTGCCGCCTTGACGGCCGTCTCCTCGAACTCCGCCTCCGGGTCCGAAAGCGCCACCACGGCCCCGCCCACGCCGTACCGGACGCGTCCGGGGGTGACCACCACGGTGCGGATCGCCACGCTCAGGTCGACCGCGCCGGACAGGGAGAAATAGCCGATGGCGCCCGAGTAGACGCCGCGCGGTCCGGCCTCCAGCCGGTCGATGATCTGCATGGTGCGGGTCTTCGGCGCACCCGTCATGGAACCGGCGGGGAACGCCGCCCGGACCAGGTCGACTGGGCTGCGGTCGCTGCGCAGCCTGGCCCGGACCGTGCTGACCAGCTGGTGGACGGTGGCGTACGTCTCCACCTCGAAGAGCCCGCTGACCTCGACGGAGCCGGTCTCGGCATGGCAGCCGAGGTCATTGCGCACCAGGTCGACGATCATCAGGTTCTCGGCCCGGTCCTTCTCGCTCCTGCGCAGGCCGTCGACGATCTCCGCGTCCTCCTGCACGGTCATGCCACGCGGTCGGGTGCCCTTGATCGGCTTGGACTCGGCGACCCTCTCCGCGCTCAGCCGTACAAACCGCTCGGGTGACGAGCTGAGCACGGAGAGCGCACCGAAGCGCAGCAGCGCGGCGTAGGGGGCGGGGCTGAAGCGGCGCAGCGCCCGGTAGCCCTCCCAGGGATCGAGGGAGTGGTCCGCCGCTGCCAGGTTGGTCAGGCAGATCTCGTACGACTCGCCTGCCGCTATCTCCTCCTGGCAGGCGTCGATCAGCCGTAGGTAGTCGTCGCGCTTGTGGCGCAGCTGTATCCCCACGAGGGGCTCCGCAGGCAGAACTGGCTCTTCGGCCGTTATGCCCGCGAGCGCTTCCAGCTCCGTCGCGGTGGCGGCCAGCCAGTCGCGGGCGGCGGTCTCGTCGTCGTCCTCCGCCAGGGCCAGCAGGTAGGTGAGGCCGGTGCGGTGGTCCAGGACCACCGCGCGGTCGGCGAAGACCATGGCGGCGTCCGCGTCCTCCGCCTGGTGCACGGGCTCGCCACCACATTCCGCCTTCAGTTCGTACCCGAGATAGCCGACCCAGCCCAGGGCGAACTGGAAGGGCAGCGAGGGAACTTCCGTGCGCGTGGCGTGTAGATCATGGTCGAGCCAGTCGAGGAGCCCGCCCGAAACGATCTCCACCCCGTCGGCCGACACGACCGTGACCGTGCGGCTCCACACGTCGGCCTTGGCCACCCGGGCGAGCGGTCCGCCGGCCGCGCCCATCACGGAGAACCGGCCCGACTCCGCGTCGGGCCGACTGCTGTCCAGCCAGAAGGAGTTCTCGGCGGCGCCGAAGAGGCGGTGGTGGACGACTTCGTCGTCCCAGCGGGTCGGCAGCTGGTCAGCGAGGACCCGCAGGCGACGGGCGACGGGTGCGGCGGCTTCGGCCCTCCGCGCGGGCGCGGTGGCCCCGGCGCCCGAACCCGCCGCGTCGGCCAGGGCGGCGGGCACGGCACTCCGGCCGGGTTCTGCGGCCGGACGCGTCACCGCCCGCGGTCCCGTACCGCGAACGGATCGCCATTCGTCCGTCAAGTCGCGGAAGTTCGCGAGCAGTTCGTACCCGTACTGGGTGAGTATCGACTCGGGGTGGAACTGCACCCCCCACTGCGGGCGGCTCCGGTGCCGGTGCCCCATCAGGGTGCCGTCGTCCGTCCACGCCACCGGCTCCAGTTCGTCCGGCAGGTCCGTCACAGCGAGCGAGTGGTAGCGCACCACGTCGAAGGACGCGGGCAGTCCTCGGAACAGGTCGGTCCCGGTGTGCCGCACCGTGGAGAGGCGCCCGTGTCGGGGCTCGGACGCCCGGGAGACCGTGCCACCGTGCGCCAGTGCCAGCCCCTGGTGACCGAGGCAGATACCGAGGATCGGGAGCCTGCCGCGTTCCACGACCTCCCGGCAGATGCCGAAGTCGGCCGGGCGGCCGGGGTGCCCGGGCCCCGGGGACAGGACGACGTTGTCGAACTCCGCGAGCATCGCCGGGTCCCACTGGGGGTCGTCGTTCCGCAGCACCACGGGCTCGGCTCCGTTGACGCGGGCCAGGTGGTGATGGAGGTTGAAGGTGAAGGAGTCGTAGTTGTCTATCAGCAGAGTCCGCACGGAATTTCTCTCACATCGGGGATGGCGGCCCGCTCGCAGGGCCTCGTCGGTGAGTGCGCCGGACCCGCGGGGCCCGCGCGTGCGGTCGGTTCAGCACGCCGTTCCACGTCGCGGGGTCGCGGCGTCCGTGATCTCCAGCAGCACGTACCCGATGTCCTCCGCGCCCTCACTCACCGTGCGGCTGTCCACCTCCCGCAGGGCTCGGCCGCACTCCGCGGCCATCGTCTCCAGCATCGAGAGGTCTCCCCGCTCGCTGAAGTGGAGCAGTGCCCGTCCGCCGGGCGTCACGTAGGACAGGCACTCGGCGAGGTAGCGCCGGTGGGTCCGGTAGCCAGGGTCGACGTAGGCACGCTCGTGGTCCGTCGCGTAGCGGTACTCCGGCGGCGCCAGGACGAAGTTCGAGTGCCAGAACACGGTGTCGTAGCGGTCGTTCGGCCCGAGCTCGTCGAACAGGTCGCTCTGCACGGCCCGTACCCGGTCCGCCGTGAAGTGGCGTTCCGCGTTCGCGGCGGTGTTGCGTACCGCCTGTTCGTTGATGTCGAGGGCGGTGACCCGGTCGCAGCCGGCCAGCGCGGCCGCCACCGCGATGGTGCCAGTGCCCGAGCCCACTTCGAGGAAGGAGCCCCGCCAGGTCGCCGGGGATGCCTCGGTGAGGCCGAGCAGTTCCATGGCAACTCCGGTCGACGCGGAGAACGGCGGCGCGAACACACCGTCCAGGAGATGCCATTCGCGACCGGCCAGGGCAAAGGCCGACGGTCTGTCTCCGTGGTGCAGAGAGGCTCTGCTGCGCTCCAGAGAGCGCTCGTAGTCCTTGATGGCACGCTTGACAGCAGACATGACGCCCCCGTGTTCCGAGTGCGCGTCGCGCGTGCGACGCCCCCCTGGGGGAGGCCCGTCGCCGCCCCCTCCGATGATCATCGCCGAGTCGGTGGGGCCGCATAAGGTGGTGCCGCAACACTGCGCAGCCGCCGGATGATGTTGTAGGCACACGTCCTGTGTGAACTTGCACGACGTTCCCTTGACCTCACCCGTGGGGCCACATACGTTCAAACGGCCAGCCGGTCGGAGGTCTACGGGGGAGAAGCGACAGTGAAGGGAGAGGAGTCCATCGGCGTCCCGGCACTCGCCGTTCTGGAACTGCTGGCGCAGGACTCCCCACCGGGCCGGCTCCACGAGATGTTCCAGAACGCCCAGCAACAGCAGCGGCTGTCGGCGGACCAGTTGTCCGAACTCCAGCGGGCGACGCACCTGGCCCTGGACGTCCAGGCGTCGGTGAGCCAGCTGCGCCGCCGCGAGACTTTCATGACCGGGCTCGTGGACACCGTCCACGACATGGCGCTCCCCTCCAGTCCCGACACACTGCTGAAGGTCGTCACCAGCAGGGCCCGCAGACTGCTCGGCTTCGACATGGCCTACGTGAGCCTGCGCGACGCTGACGACAACTCGTACATCCACAGTTCGGACGGCGACACCACAGCTCTCAACGCGGGCCTCGTGGTGCGCAAGCAACGAGGTCTGAGCGAGCTGGTCCGCACCTCGGGCGCACCGTTCTGGAGCACGGACTACCTCAACGACGACCGCATCCCGCACTGGCCCGAAGTCGACGAGGTCGTCCGCGCGGAGGGACTCTCCGCGATCATGGCGGTACCCATCCTGCGTGCGGGCCAGACCATCGGCGTGCTCTACGGGGCGAACCGGGTGGTGCGGCACTTCACGCCGGACGAGATCAGTGTGATGCGCTCGCTCGCCGACTTCGCCTCGGTCGCTCTGGAGAAGGCCGAACTCCTCGACCACGCCCGGACGCAGGTCGCCGCCCTGGAGTCCCTGAGCGCGCAGTCCCGCGCCACCGTGGCGAGACTGACGGACCTGGGGGAGGCCCAGTCCCGGCTCACCACGATGGTCCTCGACGGAAGCGAGCTCTCGCAGCTCGCCGCCGCGGCGGCCAGAACGCTCGACGCCGAGCTGGCCGTGAGTGACGCCTACGGCCAGATTCTGGCGACGTCGGGCGAGGCGAGCGGGCTGAGCGAGGTGACGACGGCCGGGGCGGTTCTGGAGGCGCAGGCCGCGGGGGGCCCGGTCGCCCTCTCCCCCGGTGTCTGGGCCTCTCCGGTCAGCGCCGGGGCCGAGAACCTGGGCATCGTGGTACTGCACTCGGCTGCCGAACCGGACGCCGCCACCCTGCGGTTCCTGCGCTTCACCGGGCAGGCGGTGGCGATGCTGTTGGTGATCCAGCGCAGCACGGCGGTCGCGGCCGGACCGGTCCGTGACGAGTTCCTCGACGAACTGCTGGCTGTGCCGCTGCGGGTGCCGCACAGGCTCGCCGACCGCGCCCAGCGGCTCCAGGTGGACCTGGGAGAGCCGTACGTGGTCGTGGTGGTGAGGCCCGAGGGCGGCGAGCACGGCAAGGCCGTCGTCTGGGCGTCGTCGTACAGCCACCGGCACCGCGGGCTTAAGACAGTGCGGGACGGCCGGATCGTGCTGCTGCTGCCCGGCACCGACGCCTCGGCCACCGCCCGCGCCGTCTCCGAGGAGCTGTCGCGCGTGATGGCCGAACCCGCCACGGTCGGCGCGGCGGGTCCCGCCACCGGGCTCTCCGCAGTCTCCAGACTGCACCTTGAGGCGCAGCGGAGTCTCGACACGCTGACCGTCTTGGGCGAGACGGGCACCTCCGCGTCCATGAGCGACCTCGGATTTCTCGGGCTGCTGCTCTCCGACGACCGGGACGTGGACGGGTTCGTCGCTTCGACCGTCGGCCCGCTCCTGGAGCACGACGCGGAGCGCGGCACCACTCTGATCGCCACGGTGGAGACGTACTTCGCGTTGGGGCAAAGCCCTACCCGGGCGGCCGAGGCCCTGTACATCCACGCCAACACGGTGGCCCGCCGCCTCGACCGGATCACGAACCTGCTCGGCGCCGGTTGGCAGAAGGGCGAGCGGGCGGTGGAGGTGCAGCTCGCACTGCGTCTACTGCGGGCGCGCGGAGTGCTGCGTCATCAGCAGGAGTCGACGCTGGGCACCGGGCCGCGGTCGGCGGCCTCAGAATAACGGGACCCCGCGGCGCACGCCACGGGGCCATCACACCAGCGCTTACGCCGAACTGTCCTGATACGTCGCTTACTTGACGAAGTATTGGCAACTCTCTTCCGATCTCCCACATCGTGGACGAAGGTCGGACTGCAATCGAACCGGGCACCTCGCCCTCCACCGCTCGACCGAAGGAGCAATGAGCGAACGGTGACCGTGCCGCAACCTCCTACCGAACCGCCCATCGCGCGAACCTCCCCCGCCCGCCGCGGCCGCACCCGATGACGGCGGTACGGCTGGCTCAGCTGAACAGGGACGGCGTCTCCTTCTGGCTCGACGGGATCAGCCGTTTCCTGCTGGGCAGTGACGCCCTCGCCGCGCTGGTCCGCGACTGGCAGGTGTCCGGGGCCACGACGGACCTGGAACTGCTCCAGCATGCGGTGGCCACCGGCCCCTCCTACGCGGAGCAGCTGCGCAGCCTGGCCTGGCACGGGTGCGATCCCGACCGGGCCGTGCGGGAGCTGGCGGTGCGCGACATCCAGTGGACCTGCGACGTGCTGCTGTCGGCCCACCTGGCGCGGCACCGCACCGCAGGGCTGGTGTCGGCCGACATTGATCCACGGGTCTGCCACGACCCGGACGCGACCCTTGACATGGCCCGCACGCTGTGGCGAACGGTCGACCGGCCGAACGTCCTGGTGAAGATCCCGGCCACCGACGCGGGGCTGGGGGCGATCACCTCCTGCCTGGCCGAGGGCATCAGCGTTCACGCGACCTCGATCTTCTCGGCCGAGCGGTACCAGCAGGTCACCGAGGCGCATCTCGCTGGTCTCTCCCTCGCCGCGGAGGCGGGCCTCCCGCTGTCCCGCATCCATTCGGTGGCGTCGTTCCACGTCAGCCCGATCGACGACGCGGTGGACCCGCTGCTGACCGCCGTCGGCTCGGACCGCGCGCTGGCTCTGCGCGGCAGAACGGCCCTGGCGGTAGCCAGGACGGTACTCGCACGGCACCGGGCGACCTTCGCGGGCGATGCCTGGCAGTCGCACGCCCAGCGGGGAGCCAGGCGCCAGCAGCTCGCGTGGGCCGCGACGGCGGTGAACGACACCGGCTACCGGGACACCCACTATGCGGACGGCCTGTTCGCTCCCGACACGATCAGCATCGTCTCCGAGCAGTTGCTCTGGGCGATCGCCGACCACGGCCGCGTCCTGCCGCACGAGGTGGCGGGCGAGGAGCACGAGCGGGAACTCGGCGCTCTGGCGGTGTGGGGCATCTCGCTGCCCGAGATCGCGAGCGGGCTCGAGGACGCCGCACACCGCCACTCCCTCGCGTTGTGGCAGCACCTGCTCGACGTCGTCGCCGCCGCTGTGAAGGAGTACCTCACCGCACGCTGAAGCCACTCCGGCACCGACTCCTCCGTCTACCGGGGCGCCGCAGCACGCGGGCAGCGGAGAAGTCGCCCGCAACGCGCCTCACACGCCAAGACAGCGCCCGTAACGCCCACGGCGCGCATAACGCATACGCCCAAAGGGCTTGCCGGGAAACAAGTCGTGGCTTCCAGCTGTGGGGCTCGTTGGTCTGGTACGGGGAGACCGGAGGGGATCGAGGCCGTTCTGGCGGCGAAGTTTCAGGTGCTGTTGCCGCATCTGGACGAGCGTCAGCGTCGGCTGGCCATAGGGGCGGAAGCACTGTCGCTGGGGCATGGCGGCATCAGGATCGTCGCCGCTGCAGCCGGAGCCCGGGAGGCCACGGTCTCGCGTGGGGCGGCTGAGCTGGACTCCGGTCAGGACCCGTTGGGGCGGGTGCGCCATCCCGGCGGAGGGCGGAAGAGGGCGGCCGAGCTGGACTCTGGGCTGCGGCCGGCATTGCTGGCGCTGGTCGAGCCCGACGAGGGGGGCGACCCGATGCCGCCGCTGCGCTGGACGACGAAGTCGCCCCGGAAGCTGGCAGCGGAGCTCACCCGCCAGGGCCATCGAGTCTCCGCCGACACCGTCGCCGGCCTGCTGCGAGAGGAAGGCTTCAGCCTGCAGGCCAACGCCAAGACCATCGAGGGGTCCCAACACCCCGACAGGGACGCCCAGTTCGGCTAACTCAACGAGCAGGCACGAGACCACCGGGACGCCGGTGACCCGGTGATCAGCGTGGACAGCAAGAAGGAGGAGCTGATCGGCGACTACAGGAACGCCGGGCACGAATGGCAGCCCGCAGGACAGCTAGTGAGGGTCAAGACACGCGACTTCCCCGGCCAGGCCGAGAAGGCGATTCCCTACGGAATCTACGACATGGCGGCGAACACCGACTGGGTCAGCATCGGCACCGATGCAGGGCATCCAGCTGCGGCAGCGCGTCGCGCAGGGCTGTTGCTGTACCCGCTCCCAAGCCTGTTGCCGCAGGAACCGGTGGAACCACCAGGCCCAGCCCACCGCAGCGCACGCTCCCAGTACGACGAGCACCCACCAGTTCGTCACCCGCCAGGAGAGCACCGCCGACACCGCCCCTATGGCCATGGCCTCGCCCACGACGAGGAGCAGCAGGTCTTCCTGCCGCCGCTGTCTGCTGCGCCCCGCTGCCGCGGCCGCCACGCCGGCAGACGCCGCGCGGCACAGCCCGCATGACCTGGAAAGAACGCCTGGTCTCCTTGGGAGCCCTCTGGGACTTTCCTGGGACTTTCGGCCGCATCAAAGGGCACAAGCGTGAAACAATCGAAAGGCCATTTCCCCAGGTCAGAGGCTGATGGTTGATCGTTCCTGCAGGTCAGCTGAGCGACTGGTCTCTTCCGGGACATCTGAAAGCCCGCAAAAATGGCACCGTCACACCCCTTCTGACCTGCACAAATGCGAGTTTAGGCGGGGTGTGACGGATTCCCTGGGACTTTTCTGGGGCTTCGAACCAGGAGCGACGGCTTCCGTGCACCGCGCAGCTGAAAGGCCCGTCGCCGAGGCTGAAGGTCTTCAGCCCCCGATCTGGGGCAGATGTGGTGGGGCACCGAATCGCAGCGTTGATCCGTCTGCCCAGGGTGGATTCGCGCCGGAAACCGAGCACGTCAAGGCTGCGACGTGGGCGGCGAAGGAGCAGGCGTCGGTGACGTCTTCAAGGGTCAGCTCGTCAAGCCGGCTGCCGAGATGTCCAAGGGCGGCAAGGCGGTGGAGGAGACCTGCGGTGAAGGAGTCGCCGGCGCCGACGGTGTCGACGATCACGACAGGTGGTGCTGGGACGGTGACGCGCCTGCCGTTCAGTGATACGAGTGCTCCGCGTCCGCCGAGTGTGATGACGATGAGGCGTGTTCCTGCGGCATGCCAGGTGTCGCAAGCCTCTTCGAAGCTGGCTCCGGGGGCGAGGATGCCGCAGTCCTCTTCGCTCAGTCGGAGGATGTCGGCGGCGGCGCACCAGCTGGGCAGGCGTTCTCGGTAGAGGGACGGCGGTACGAGCAGGGGGCGGACGTTGGGGTCGATGGACACGGTGGCCTGCTCGCGTGCCTGGGAGAGGTGGTCCTCGATGCGCCTGCCGCCGGGCTGTCGGACCAGGGCGAGGGAGCCTGTGTGGAGGCAGACGGCGTCGCCCTTCGTCACTTCTGCGAGTTCCTGGTCGGTCCATTGCCAGTCGGCGGCACCGTCGGCGTAGAAGGTGTAGGCGGCCTGGCCGGTCGCGTCGAGGTCGGCCACGGCGAGAGTGCTGGGTTCGGAGGTGTTCACGCTGGCGGTCAGGTCAACGCCGGAGGCGTTGAGGCGGGCGCGGAAGAGAGTTCCGAAGATGTCGTTGGAGAAGCGTCCGAGGAAGCGGGTTGGGGTGCCGAGCCGGGCGAGTGCGACGGCGGTGTTGGCGGGGCCGCCACCCGGCATAGCCCGCAATGCCAGCCCGTCGGGACCGGACCGGGCGGGCTCTGTGAAGATGTCGGCGACGCACTCGCCGAGAACGGTGATGCTGCCGGGGGACCCGGATCGGGCCATGGTGACTGTCTGCCTCTCAGGGAGGGCGCGGGGCTGCCGTCCCGCGCCGTGGGCGCAGCCGGGGCGAGGCGCTCGCGACGTGCTGCGTGGGATGTAGCTGACGGCGTGCGCGGCCTGCATGGGCACAGACGGCACCTGCCGCTCACTTGGACGGGCGGTGGGGCGGCCACCGCCCGTCCGGCTGATCAGGAACGCATGAGTGCAGAATTCTGCGCCTGGCCTGCCAGGATCGGTTCTTGCCGCACACCGCCGGTGGCCAGGTTCCATGCTTCGACGGTGAAGTCGCTGCGTCCGGCCCCTGTTGTACGGGCCTGCAGTCGCCACGGCCCGTCGGCGCGGGGATAGAACCTCAGCGTGAGGACCTGTCCGTCGCCGAGGTGGATCTCCGCGATCGAGCGGTCCACGATCACGCGCAGTTCGACGGGGGCGCCCCCGCGAGTCGCAGCGGGACAGGGGGCGGTGTACGAGCCTTTTCGCGCCCGCTGGTCCAGTGAGGCGTGGGTGCGGTCGACGATGAGCTGCCCGGATGCGGGGTGAAGGCTGATGTCGAGGTACTCGGAGCCGTCCGCAGAGGTGACCAGGCGCAGCCCGCTCGTGCCGGTGGGGTCGGGGGCCAGGGAGGCGATGAGGTCGAAGGTGCGGCCGACCTGTCCGAGTTCGGCCGGCTCGGTTCGTACGGCGTGCCCGGTGCGGTGCAGTACACGGGCGCTGCGCAGGGCCAGGAGTTCGCGGGCAGGGCGCTGGACGACGGTGCCGTCGGTGGTGATGCTCACCTCGCGGGGCAGGGTGAGGACGCCTGCCCAGCCCGCTTCGTGCACCCAGCCCTCGTCACGCGCTTCCCAGGCCCAGCCCCACAGAAGCCAGCGGTTCTCCCCGGGCACCTTCAGCAGGGCGGGGGCGTAGATGTCGGGGCCGTGGTCCAGGGGCACGGGGGAAGCGGCCGGTGTGAAGCGGCCGTTCTGTTCGCGGCCGGTGTGGACGGTGGTGTGGCTGGGGCCGTTCTGCGGGGTCCAGTCGCTGACGATCAGGATGCTCCGGTCGCCGAACGTCGCGTACTGGGGGCATTCCCAGCCGATCGGCTCGGTGCCGGGCGCGGCGTCGCTGGTGTGGAAGAGGCCGAGGTATGCCCAGGTGTCCAGATCGTCGGACTCGTACAGCAGCGCTGCTGCGCGCCCGTCGTCGAGGGCGGAGCCGACGAGCATCCGCCAGCGGTCGTCCTGCTGCCAGACGTAGGGGTCCCGGTACATGGTGGTTCCGGCGGGCGGGTCGGCGATGAGCAGTTCCGGGCGCTTGGCCCAGGTGCGGCCGTCGTCGCGCGATTCGGCGGTGGTGACGGGCTGCCACCAGCGGTCGTTGCGGTGGGCGGAGTAGAAGGCCACGATGCTGCCGTCGACGGAGACGGCGTTGCCCGAGTAGCAGCCGTCGGCGTCGTAGCCGCCCGGGGTGGGGGTGAGGGCGACGGGGAGGGGCTCCCAGTTGATCAGGTCCGGGCTGCGGAAGTGGCCCCAGTGCACGTTCGAGTGCTGTGGTCCGTGCGGGTTGTACTGGAAGAACACGTGGTAGTGGCCGTCGTGGAAGACCAGCCCGTTGGGGTCGTTGATCCAGTTGCGGGGCGGCCGCAGATGGATGGCCGGGAGGTGCGGGTCGGCAGGTGACGTGGGCACGTGGGGCCTTTCTCAGGGTGCGCGGAGCACGGGGGCATCACGAGGGCGAGGGCGACGAGCGGTGTGGTGCCGCTGTGCGGGTCAGCCCTTGACGCCGCTGGAAGCGATGCTGTTGACGAAGGAGCGCTGGAACGCGACGAAGAGCGCCAAGATCGGCACGGTGATCATGGAGGAGTACGCCATGATCTGGCCCCATCCCACGTTCAGCTGGAAGAAGTAGGAGATACCCACCATCACCGGCCGCAGTTCCTCGCTCTGCACGACCATCAGCGGCCACAAGTAAGAGTTCCAGGCCGGGAGGAAGGTCAGGATCGCGACGGTGGCGACGGCCGGTCCGGACAGCGGCATGACGATGCGGCGGTAGATGGTGAACCAGCCGGCGCCGTCCACGATGGCTGCCTCGTCCAGCTCCTTGGGGATGCTCTGGAAGTACTGGTGGAAGAAGAAGACCGAGAAGGCGTTGGCGACGAACGGCAGGATCTGCACCTGGTAGGTGTCCATCCAACCGGTGCTCCACTGGAGGTGGAAGCCGTTGACGCTCAGCAGCGGAAGCTGGTTGACCCACCAGACCAGCGGCAGGGCGAACGTCTCGAACGGCACTATGAGGGTGGCGATGACGGCGGTCAGGACGAGCTTGCGGCCGGGCCACCGCATGCGGGACAGGGCGAAGGCGGCCATGCTGTTGATCACGATGCCGAGCACCACCGTGCCGGCGGAGATCAGAACGGAGTTCAGCAGGAACCGTGCCGCGGGGACCCGCTCGAAGACTGCGGTGTAGTTGTCGAGCGACAGGGCTCCGATGGGCAGGGGAAGGCACTCAGGGAGTCCAGGTCGCCGAAAATCTGGTCGTCCGGCTTGAACGACGAGACGAGCATGAAGACGAGCGGGAGCGCGAAGACCAGGGCGAGCGCGATGCGGCCGGTGTGGCCGCCGAGGTGCTTGAGGAAGGCAGTCATGTCAGTCCTTCTCCCGGGTCAGGAAGCGCTGCACGAGGGACACGCTCAGTACGAGCACGAAGAAGATCAGCGAGATGGCCGCCGCGTATGCGGTCTGCTGCTGGTCGTAACCGGTGTGCACCGCCTGGTAGACGACGGTGGTGGTGGAGTCGAGGGGGCCGCCCTGTGTCATCACCCTGATCTGGGTGAAGAGGCTGAAGGCCGCGATCGTGATGGTGACGAGCACGAACGTGCGGGTGGCGCGCAGTCCAGGCCAGGTGACGTGGCGGAAGCGGTGCCAGCGGGTCGCTCCGTCGAGGTCGGCGGCTTCGTACAGCTCTGCGGGGATGGTCTGCAGCCCGGCCAGCCAGATGATCATGTGGAAGCCGACGCCCTGCCACACCGACATCAGGATGATGGCGGGCATCGCGGTTGCCGGGTCGCCCAGCCAGTCCGGCCCGTCGACGTGACCGAAGGTGAGCGCGGAGAGGACGTGGTTGACCAGTCCGTCCTTCCGGTAGAGGAAGGTCCACAGGAGGGACACCACGACCATCGAGGTGACGACCGGCAGGAAGTAGACGGTGCGGAAGAAGTTGATGCCCCGGACCTTGGCGTTGACGAGCAGGGCCAGTACCAGGGCGAGCCCGGCCTGGAGCGGGACGACGACGGCGGCGAAGTAGGCCGTGTTGCGCAGGGACTTGTAGAAGGTCGGGTCCTGGAAGAGCAGGGTGAAGTTCCTCAGTCCCACGAAGCGGGCTGGGGTGGGCGAGACGAGTCTGGCGTCGGTGAACGCCAGGGTGAACGCCAGAGCGACCGGTACAACGAGGAAGACGATCAGCAGCACGACGGCCGGGGTGGCCATGCCGAGGGCGGTGAGGCTTTCACGGCGACGGGCGTTGGTCGTTCGGGTTCGCCGGACCGGCCGCAGCCGCTCGGTGGCTGCGGTCTTGGTGGGCACGGTATCTCCAGAGGGTCGGTCCGGCTCGGACGGCAGGGTCTCGCCCGAGCCGGGCCGGGCGGGTCAGTTGGAGTAGTAGTTGTTCGTCTTCAGGTTGCTGTCGATGTCCTTCGCGGCCTGGCCGAGAGCGTTCTGCGGGTCGGCGCCAGCCAGGATGTCCTTGGCCGCCTTCTCGAATTCGGTGGAGATGTAGGGGTAGGCCGGAGTTGCGGGGCGCACCGTCGCGTACTCGCGCGCGAACTCGACGAGTACGTCGAACTTGCCGCCCGGCTGGTAGTCGGCGATCTGCTTTGCGGCGGCCTCGGTGGCAGGGATGGTGCTGGTGGCCTTGGCGTAGTCGGTGAAGTACTTGGTCTGGCGGGAGAACTTGAGCCACTCCTGCGCGCCGGCTTTGTTGGAGCAGGTGGAGCTCATCGCCCACTGCCAGGAGGCGCCGCCGATCTTGGGCCCTTCGCCGAAGTCGACCGGAGGGATGATCGCCAGGTCGTCGCCGAGCTTCTCGGCGTTCTTGGCGGCGTTCCAGCTGCCGTCCCACTGGATGGCGCTCTTGCCGGCGAGGAAGTCCTTGTTGGGGTCGGCTCCGGACTTCTTCGCCATGTAGTCCTTGGTCACCAGCGACTGGAACCAGGTGGCCCAGTCCACGGCGGCCTTGCTGTCGAGGGTGCCCGAGGCGCTCTTGTAGTCGCCGCGGTCGATCAGGTCCCCGCCGAAGCTCTGCAGCTGCGGGGAGTAGCCGTAGGACCACCACTCGCCGGTGCCGCCGGTGCCCATTTCCAGCGGGTACTCGAACTTGCCGCTCTTCTTCAGCTTGGCCAGTGCGGTGTCGAACTCGGCCTTCGTCCAGGGCTTGTCCATGGTGGCCACACGGATGCCGTGTTCTTCCAGTACGGATTTGCGGGCGAAGAAGGCCAGCGAGACGTCGTAGAAGCCGAACGCGTAGAGCTTGTCGTCGTACCGCCCGACGGTGCTTTCCAGCTGGCTGAGCACGGGCACTTCGCTGCCGGTGACGTCGATCGGGTCCAGGTAGCCGCCCCATGCCCAGTTCGCCACGTTGGGGCCGTCGACGTCGAGGAGGCAGGGCAGCTTCTTGGCGGAGGCGGCGGCCACGACCGAGTTGTTGTAGTCGCTCTGCGGGAACGCCTGCAGCTTGACCTCGTACTTGTCCTGGGACCCGTTGAAGTCCTTGATGATCTTCTTGACGACGTCGAGTTCCACCGAGTTGCCGGCGTTGTGCGTCCACAGGGTCAGCGTGTCGCCGCTGGCACCGGACGTGCTTGCGCCTCCTGAGGTGCATCCGGCGACCAGCGCGGTCGCCGCTGTGACAGCTACACTCGCAGCAGCGAGGCGTCGTGTTCTGAACAGCATGAGGTTCCTCCATCTCACTGAGGCGGGTCTTGCAGGACCCGCCCTGGCGACCGGTTGCGACGGTCGCTGTTCCTGGTGGTCGTCCCGCCACCCGCCCGACCATCGGTGCGGGTGGCGGGACGACTGTCTTGGGTGCCGGGGTCAGCCGCCGGCGGGTGCGGCGAGCGAGGCACGGCTCTGCAGCGGCATGGGCACGCGGTGCACGACCGCTTCGAGCGGGCCCGGGCGGAGGATCAGTTCCATCGCGAGGTGTCCCAGCCGGTAGTGCGGCAGCCTCAGTGTGGTGAGCGCCGGGCGCAGCACGGAGGCGATGTCCTGGTCGTCGAACGAGATGACCGACACATCGCCGGGCACCGACAGTCCCGCCTCACCGAGTGCCTGGTAGGCGCCGAAGGACACCCGGTCGGCCAGACACACCAGGGCGCGGGGCCGGTGGCCCGCCGCCAGCAGGGCGGACACCTCGCGGTGGCCGTCGAGGGTGTCCCAGTCGCACTCGACGACGCCCTCCAGGCGCGCTCCGCCCTCGCGGAGAATTTCCTCCAGGCCGCGCATGCGCTCGTTGCCGGCGACGATTCCCTCAGGGGTGGCGGGAACGGCCTGGTGGCCGCCGATCGCCCAGATTCCCTCGGTGTGACCGGCCGCGAGCAGAGCACGGGCCGCGTCGCGTCCGGCCTCGAACTCGTCCGGGACGACGGAGGGCGCGTCGAAGCCGGGGGCGAGGCAGTTCAGCAGGACCACCCGGCGGCCGAACAGTTCCTTGGGCGGGGTCACGTACCGGGTGAACATGGAGGCGTAGACCACCGCGTCGACCTGGCGGTCCAGCAGAGCATGGACCAGGGACGACTCGGCGACACGATCGCCGCCCGCCTCGGTGATGAACACCAGGTGGTCCTTCTCCCGGGCGGCTTCCATGGCGCCGCGGATCACGTCGCCCGCGAACGGTGTCGTGGTGATCCGGTCCGAGACGAACCCGATCGTCTGCGTGGACTTCGTCCGCAGGCTGCGCGCCGTGACGTTCGGGCGGTAGCCCAGCTCCCGGGCGGCCTCCAGAACGCGTTCGCGCGAGGCTTCGGAGATACGCATGTCGGTCCGGCCGGACAGGGCGAACGAAGCGGTTGTCGGCGACACACCCGCCTTGCGGGCGACGTCGGCCATGGTCACGCGACGCTCGGACATCAGAGGATCAGCCCCGTTCGGCTAAATCGGATTAGCAAGGTGTGACGAGATTGCGCCACCCGTCATGCACTGTCAACACCCCGGACATCTCGCCTGCGTAACGATGCGCTTTTGCGCCGTTTTAGGCATCTGTGGGGGTCACGAAGACGAAATCTGTGTGCGTTAGCTCTTGCTTTAGCGGCGCCGCCGCGCGAACCATGCCGACCCATCACCTAAATCGTATTGGCAGGGCGTCAGACTGCCGCACACTCCAGGAGCCCGTATGAGGAGAAGAACAGCCCTCAGGGTCGTGACCGCCACCGTCGGCGGCGCCGCCCTGCCCCTCTCGTTCGCTCCCGCCCACGCCGCTGCCGACGGACGGCCCGCCCTGCGAAGCCCCGTCGCACAGTGGGACTTCGACGAGCGCACCGGTTCCGTCGCCCGCGAGGCGGTGTCCGGATCCACGAACCCCGTCGGCTACGTCTTCGACGACGCCCGCTTCAAACCCGACAGCGATCCCGTACGCCGCCGCGGCGTACACGGCCGGGCGCTCTACTTCGACGGCTACTCCACCGTGATCACCGCAGAAGGGCCCGGCAAGCTCGACTTCACCAGAGGCATGGCCATCGACGTGTGGATCGCCCCCTACGCCTACGAGCACGGCATCGACGGCAAGCCCCAGGCCCTGGTCAACCAGCACGACCCGGAAGCCGGAACCGGATTCCTGCTCGGCCTGCGCCGCTTCGGCCAGATCGTCTTCCAGCTCGGATTCGGAACCCACCTGGTCGAGGCCAAAGGAGCCCCGGACCGGCCGGCCGCCAAGAACAGATGGACCCATGTCGCGGCCACCTATGACCCCTCGGCCCATCAACTGCGCCTCTACCGCGACGGACGGCTGATCGGAACGGAAACCACGCCCGGCCAGGCCCCCGTGCAGGCTTCCGGGGCACCCCTTCTCATCGGGAAGCACAACCGCCCCACCCTGCTCAACGGCGAGTTCCACGCCAACATGTACATGGGCCTGATGGACAGCCTCACCATCCGCCCGGGCACCCTGGACGACGCGGCAGCACACCGGGAACACGCCGCGAGAATCGCCGCGTTGCCCGGCCGCCGTGTGCCCCGCCCGGACCTCGCGCACGACCGGGCCCGCTTCGACGGCGACCGGCACCGCCCCCAGTTCCACATGCTGCCGCCCTGGCACTGGATGAGCGAGCCGCACGCGCCCGTCTACTTCAAGGGCAAATACCACATCTTCTACCAGCATGATCCGCTCGGCCCCTTCTGGGGGCAGATCCACTGGGGCCACGCGGTCAGCACCGACATGGTGCACTGGCGCGACCTCCCGATCGCCCTCGCCCCGGCCGCGGACTCCGCCGGCCCGGACGGCTGCTGGTCGGGCTCCGCCTACGTCGACGGCGACCGGGGACCGGTGCTCTTCTTCACCGGCGGCGACGACCGGCTCCGCTACCGCCAGCGCACCGGACTCGCCGTGTCCACCTACCAGGCCGACCGCGACACCGACCTGCCCACCTGGACGATGAAACCCCAGCCGGTCACCGAAGCCCCGGCAGCCCTGCCGGCCGGCCCCGGAACCGCGTGGGCGGAAAACTTCCGCGACCCCTTCGTCTGGGAAGAGGACGGCACCTGGTACCAGCTGGTCGGCAGCGGCATCGTCGACTACGACGGCACCCAGGTCACCCACAAACACGGCGGAACCGCACTCCTCTACACCGCCCGTCGGCCCGAAGGCCCGTGGACCTACCGGGGCCCGCTGCACCACAACGACCTCGCCACACTGCCGGAGCCCGGCGAGGTGTGGGAACTGCCCGTACTCCTCCCGCTCCCCGGACCCCGGGGCCGGCGCACCGGCAAGCACATCCTGCTGATCTGTCCGTGGTGGGAAGGCTTCAACCCGAACGCCGTCAAGCACACCTACTACTGGATCGGCACCTTCGACAAGCGGCGCCACCGCTTCGTGCCCGACCACGAAAAGCCCCGCGAGTTCGACCTCGGCGAGCACTTCACCGGCCCCTCCGGCTTCGTCACCCCCGACGGCAGGTCCGTGGTCTTCAGCATCACCCAGGACCGCCGCACCGAACAGCAGCACGCCCAGTCCGGCTGGGCGCACAACGCCGGCATGCCCGTGAGCCTCTCGCTGCGCAGGGACCACACCCTGGGCGTCGAACCGATCGCCGAGACGGCCGAGCTCCGCGTCGAGAAGCTCGCCCACATCCGCAACACCTCGGTCAAGGAAGCCAACCGGCGCCTGACCGGTGTCTCCGGCGACCTGCTGGACATCAGCGCCGTCATCGAGCCACGCGGCGCGCAAACCGTCACCCTGGCGGTCCGGGCCTGCGCCGACGGCACCGAGGAAACCCTGCTGTCCTACGACACAGCCACCCACCGCTTCCAGATCGACCGCAGCCGCTCCAGCCTCGACCCGGACGTGCGCAAGGGCATGCACGGCGGAAGCGTGGAACTCGACGGCGGGCAGCTCAGGTTGAGGGTTCTGCTCGACCGCTCGATGTTCGAGGCGTACGTGAACGGCAGCCACAGCCTCACCAGCCGCCTGTACCCCACCCGCCGGGACGCCACCGGCCTGCGCCTGACCAGTGAGGGCGGATCCGCGCTCGTGGTGTCCCTGGACGTCTGGCGCATGAACGGCGCCTACGACAGATCCGTCGCCCCCGCTGCTTACGACCCGCCTCGTCCCACGGACGTCGACGCCCTGCCCAACCACGACTTCGCCACCGGCGACCTCACCGGATGGACCGTCGTCTCGGGCACGACCTTCAGCGACGCCAACGTCAGCACCCGCCCTGACTGGGGCTGGGGCGGCCCCTTCTACCAGGCCGAGACCGACGACGACCCGACCGGTCACCACCTGTGGGGCTTCAACCCGGAGGCGGGCGGAGACGACGCCACCGGCGTACTGCGCTCGGCCACCGTGATCCTCGGCGGAGACGGAGTGATCGACCTGCTCGTCTCCGGCGGAGACAACCCCGACCAGCTCTACGCGGCCGTCGTCCGCGCCGACGACGGCAAGGTCCTCGCCAAGGCCACCGGCCGCGGCGCCGAACAGTACCGCCGCGTCGTCTTCGACCTCGCCGCCCACATCGGCGACCGGATCTACATCGAGATCGTCGACCGCGCCTCGGGCGGCTGGGGCCACATCAACGTCGACGACGTCAACGTCCCCGTCGAACGCCCCTGAGAAGCCCTCCCCAGAACGCGCTGTCCCTGGAAACACGCGACATGAGGGACAGCGTTCCGTCCACCCGCACACCGGAGGTTCGCATGCGAACGCGCTCCCCAGCGCACCACATACCAGTGACCAGCCGCACTCTGCTGCGCCTGCTGCTCGCCCTCGCGATATGCCTCGGCCTGACATCACCCATGATGGCCAGGACCGCCAGCGCGAGTGAGACCACCCTGTCCAACCCCGGCTTCGAGACCGGCGACCTCAGCGGCTGGACCGCCACCGGCGCCGCCTTCAACGGCGCGGTCACCGACGACCCGGGATGGGGGTGGGGATGCTGCTTCAACCAGGCAGGCACCCACCACCTCTGGGGATTCGCCGGCGGAGGCGACGCCGCCACCGGAAGCATCACCTCAGAGCCGTTCACGGTGAACGGCACCGGCATGGTCAGCGCACTGGTCTCCGGCGGCCGCGACGAATCCCGGCTGTACGTCGCTCTCACCACCCTGGACGGCACCGTCCTGCACAAGGCCACCGGCACCGAGGACGAGGCGTACCGCCGCGTCACCTGGGACGCCCGCGCCCACCTCGGCGAGCAACTGCGCATCACCGCGGTCGACCAGGCCACCGGCGGCTGGGGCCACATCAACCTCGACGACGTCCGCGTCGGCATCGACAAGGCGCCCACCCCCGCGCAGGAAGGTCTGGCAGCCCACTGGGACTTCTCCGAAGGACAGGGCACGACGACCACCGAGAAGATCAGCCAGGCTGCCGACCCGATCAGCTACGTCTTCAACGACGCGGTGGACAAGCCTGACAGCGCCCCGCTGTGGCGCACCGAACGCGAAGAGGAGGGCGTGCTCTCCGGCGCCCTCCTGTTCGACGGCTACTCCACCTGGGTGACGCGTGCCGCGTCCCAGACGCAAATTCCCACCGACGGCATGACGATCGAAGGGTGGGTCGCCCCGCGCGCCTTCGAATGGGGCGACGAAGGCAAGCCCTCCGCCATCGTCAACCAGCAGGACAAGGGAGCCAAGCGGGGCTTCTCCCTCGGCGTCGGACGGCACGGGGTGTGGGAGTTCGGCGTCGGCACCGGCGACAGCTGGTACGAGACGAAGGTACCCAAGTCCGCGGCCCTGGACGCCGGGAAGTGGGCCCACCTCGCCGCCGTGTTCGCACCGGGTGAAGGCGCCGTCAGGCTGTACATGAACGGCACGCAGGTCGCCCAGACCACCATCCCCACCAACGCCCGGCTCGCCAAGGCCGACGTCCCTCTGATCATCGGACGCCACAACCAGCCCGCCATCATCAACGGCACTTTCGCCGTCAACATGTTCAACGGTCTGATCGACGAAGTGAAGGTCCACACCAACCCGCTCACCCCCGCAGCCGTCACGGCGAGCCACAGCAAGGACCTGCAGACGTTCAGCGGGGGCAGCATCCCCAAGGCTCGCATGGCCATGGACCGCGCACGCTACGACGGCGACCGCTACCGTCCCGGCTACCACTTCACCGCCCCCAACCACTGGATGAACGAACCCCACGCCCCGATCCAGGTCAACGGCAAGTACCACCTCTTCTACCAGCACAACTCCCACGGCCCCTACTGGCACAACATCGGCTGGGGGCACGCGGTCAGTGAGGACCTGGTCCACTGGAAGGACCTGCCCGACGCCCTGGTCCCCACCGCCGACAGCGTGGCACCCGACGGCGTCTGGTCCGGCGACTCGACCCTCGACGAGAACGGTGTGCCCGTCCTGCTGTTCACGGCCGGGAACGACGCCCAGCGCCCCAACCAGGCGACCGGTCTCGCCCGCCCCGTCGACCCCAGCGACCCCGACCTGGTCGAGTGGAAGATGCACCCCACCCTGGTCACCAGTCAGACAGCCGATCTCAACGTCGGTGCCGGACGCAAGGTCCGCTTCGGCGACTTCCGTGACCCGTTCGTCTGGAAGGAGGGGGACACCTGGTTCCAGCTGATGGGCTCCGGCGTCCAGAACACCTCGGGCACCGACGTCGGTGGCACCGCTCTCCTCTACACCTCCAAGAACCTCACCGACTGGACCTACTCGGGCCCCCTGATGGTCGGCGACGTTGCAGCCCACCCCAAGACCGGCCAGGTCTGGGAACTCCCCACCTTCCTGCCCATCGGCAAGGACGGACAGGGCCGCCAGCGCCGGGCGCTGCTCATCAACCCGGCCTTCCCCGCCGGCCCCGGCGAGTACAGCAGCAAGTTCGTCTACTACTGGGTCGGCACCTGGGACGCCGGCGCCCGCCGGTGGACACCCGACACGACCGAACCCAAGCTGATGGACTACGGCGACCACTTCACCGGCCCCAGCGGAACCGTCGACGACAAGGGACGCTCCCTCGTCTTCAGCATCGCTCAGGACCGCCGCACCGAACGCGCCCACTACGACGCCGGCTGGGCCCACAACGCCGGCCTCCCCATCGAACTGAACATGCGGCCTGACGGAGACCTCGGCTTCCGCCCCGTGGAGGAGGTCTCCCGCCTGCACACCGGCGAACCGCTGCTGAGCATCACCGCACCGACGTCCGTCAACGACGCCAACACACGCCTGGCAGCCGTCAAGGGCAACATGCTCCACATCAAGCTGACCATGGAACGAGGCACCGCCGACACCTTCGGCCTCGACGTACTCCGCAGCCCAGGAGACGAAGAGCGAACCCGCCTGTTCTACGACGCACCCGCAGGACAGCTGGGCGTCGACCGATCCCGCTCCGGGAACAACTCCAGCGCAGAACCCGACTTCGGCATCCACAAGGGGCCGCTCACGCTCTCGGAGGGCAACCTGACCCTCGACGTGTTCCTCGACCGCTCGATGATCGAGGCATACGCAAACTCCCACAAGTCCATCACCACCCGCGCCTACCCCTTCCGTCAGGACTCCCTCGGCCTGCGACTTTTCGGTGACGGCAGCGTCATCAAGTCCATGACCGTCTGGAAGATGGGCAACATGACCGACTGACCCGACCGCACGTACGGAGGGCACGGTGGTACTCCGCTGCCGTGCCCTCACCTCCTCCTCGGCCCACAGTCTTGCCGCTGTGGGCCGAGAGTGTTTCCAGAGGTCCGGGCATCGGACTGGAGCGCGTGCCTGACCAGCCGTCCGCTGTCGTACATCGACGATGTCTCAACGACGGTACAGAAGGAGATGTCCGACATCAGCCTGAGGCCTGCCGCGCCCACCAGCATGCGGCCGGGGCCCGCACACAGGGCGACCTGCGGAAAGGGCCACCAGGTGGCCTGTTCACCGAGCCCAGTGATCACGAGCCGGGAAGGTCGCGCGGCGGAGTCAGCACCAAGCCGCGTCTGGCGGTCGAGCAAGGCCAGAAGCCCATCGATCGTGTTCACGGCCGGGCAGCGCGTGACTGGCCGCGAACGTCGCAGGCCGCCGGTGGCGGCAGCCGCCTCTGCATGGGGCGGTTTCTCGATGGCGTGCTCGTGCCTGCGGGCGGACGGTCAGTCCGTTGCTGACGACACTGTCGGAACGGCGGCGGCGTCGACGGGAGCTTCGCCCCGGTACGAAGCCGGGGGCTGGGAGGCGGCTGCGGTCTTGCGGACGCAGAGGGTGCCGATGATCGCGAGGCAGCCGATGACCGCTGCCGTCGTGAAGGCGGCTTGGGCCGCTGAGACGGACTGGGCCAGGTTCAGTGCTCCCGCGTCCTTGGCGTGGGAGCCGATGGTGTAGGCCGAGATGAGGACGGCGCCGCCTGCGCCGCCGGCCAGCTGCTGGGCGGTGTTGAACGCCGCGGTGCCGTGCGGGTAGAGCTCGGCGCGCAGGGAGGACAGTGCGGCCGTTGTCATCGGTGCCCACATCAGGGCCTGGGAGGCCGACAGGACGAGGTAGGCGGCCAGGAGTGCTGGGATACCGGTGTTCTCGTCCGCTCGGCTGAGGAACCACAGGGAGCCTGTCCAGATGACCGATCCGGGAATGGCCAGGGGGCGCGGTCCGTAGCAGTCGTAGACGCGTCCGCCGAGGGCTGAGACGAGGGCGATCAGGGCTCCGCCGGGGACCAGGAAGACGCCGATCTGGAGCGTCGTCAGGCCGGCGACGTTGGTGAGGACCAGGGGCAGGATCATCGTGGTGCCGAAGCCGACCAGGGCGACGACGAGCATGACCAGCAGCGGCACGGTGAACGAGCGGGTGTGGAAGATCCTCATGTCGAGGAACGCGTTGTCGCTGCGCTGGAGCACGGTCTGCCGGCGGACGAAGACAGCGAGGGCGAGGAGCCCGATGATGATCGGGATGTACGGGGCGACCGGTGCGTGGCCGGAGGCGGACTCGCCGATCGTGGACAGGCCGTAGACGAGGGCGCCGAACCCGATGGCGGACAGGACGAGGGACAGCACGTCCAGCCTGACCGGTTCCGGAGTGGTGATGTTGCGCAGCTTGGCGGCGCCCAGGGCCAGTGCGGCCAGGACGACGGGCAGAACCAGGATGAACAGCCACCGCCAGCTGAGCTGGGAGATCACCAGGCCGGACACCGCCGGGCCGACCGCAGGGGCCACCGCGGTCAGGCCGGTGACCAGCGCCATCGTCCGGCCTCGGCGGTGCGGGGGCACCAAGCGCATCGTCGTGGCCATCAGCAGGGGCATCAGGGCGGCCGTGCCGACCGCCTGGATGATGCGGCCGGTGAACAGCACGCCGAACCCCGGGGCGGCGGCGGCGATCGCCGTGCCGAGGGCGAACAGGGACAGCGAGCCGAGGAAGATCGTACGGAGAGTGAACCTTCGCAGGAGGAAGCCGGTGGCCGGGATGAGGATCGCCAGGGTCAGCAGATAACCCGTCGTGAGCCACTGCCCCGTGGTGGGGGTGATGTCGAGATCGGTGATCAGGGTGGGGAGTGCGACTCCCAGCAGCATCTCGTTCAGCAGGACGGTGAACGCGGAGACCATCAGGATTCCGATGACGAGGACGTCCCCGGAGGCCAGTCGGTCATCGTTACGGGTCGGTGGCGGCGCGTCTGCGGCGGCCGGCGCCGGCGTCTTGTCGGGGGACATGTGATCTCTTCCGTATTGCTGGGTGAGCGAAAGGCCGTACGAGTTCCACGCCGTTGGTGCGCCGGTGGGGTCCGGCTTCACGAGCCCGGGCCGGTGGGGCCTCGGCCGGGGAGCTGTCGCGTGGGGGTTATGCCGCCCCGGCGGCCGTCGGCACGGAACGCCTATGTGCCGCCGGGCTGCCCCTGGGAACAGCCGATTCCTGCCGAGGTCGGCGGTAGCATCGGAACCGATAGGGAGATAGTCTCCGTTTCGTTAATGACGATACGGAGACAGTCTCCGCATTGTCAACGGGAGGTGCAACGACATGGGTGAGGCAGCCACCGGCGA
Organism: Streptomyces sp. NPDC023573; assembly: GCF_055559735.1. Lineage (NCBI taxonomy): Bacteria > Bacillati > Actinomycetota > Actinomycetes > Kitasatosporales > Streptomycetaceae > Streptomyces > Streptomyces sp. NPDC023573. The sequence goes on along the minus strand of NZ_JBVHKB010000012.1, from coordinate 99,661 downwards.
GCGTCGGCAGCGGACGGACAAGCAGCGCAATCGCACGCACATCCTCGAGGTCGCGGAGGAGTTCTTCGCCGAGCAGGGCATCACCGGCTCGATGGACGCCATCGCCAAACGGGCCGGTGTCGGTCCGGGCACCCTCTACCGGCACTTCCCCAACCGCGAGGCACTGCTGGCCGCCCTGCTGCAAGCCCGCGACGAAGAACTGGAGGCCCGCCGGGACGCCATCCAGCGCGAGGAGACCGACTCCCGCGCCGCGCTCGCCCAATGGCTTCAGGCGCTGAGCGAATGGGTGACCGCCTTCGACGGTCTGCCCGAACCATTGCGGGCCGCACTGGCGGAAGGCACGTCCCCGCTGGCGATCACCTGCCAGGGCTTCGTCACGACCACCGACGACTTCCTCCACGCCGCTCAGCGCGACGGCGGCGCCAAGCCCGGGGTACGGGGACGTGACCTGTTCCTCAGCACGCTGGCCACCGCCTGGGCCCGAGGTGCCGCCATGGCCGACGAGTCATCGCCCGACGCGCTCGATTCCCTCATGCGCACCGGGTGGGAGACGCCCACGAGGGAATCCGCCCCCGGGGGCGGCGACAACCCTGCGTAGGAGCAGGCAGAAGCGTGGCGCCCTTGCGCGGGGCACTCTCCCGGCAGGTCACCACCGGGCTGGGCCCACCCGCCTACCGCGCTGCTTGCGGGCGGGCTGCCGCTGGCACACGGCGGACGCGGCGTCTGCGCCTTCTCGCCACTGGACTCAGGGCAAGGAGAAACATCATGAGGATCGGCACTCCGGGCGTAGGACATATCGGGAAGACGCTGACCCAGCGGCTGGCCGCGGCATGGCATCAGGTGTAAGTGGCCAACTCGCGCGGCCCGCACACGATCGGGGCTGACGTGCTCTCCACGGGCGGCGCGCACGGTGATGGCGGCAGACGCCGTCGAGGACGTCGACGCCGTCATTCTCTCGATTCCCCTGCACCGTCTTCCGCAGGTCGCGCCCCTCGTCCCTGGTGTACCGGCCGGAACGGTCGGTATCGACACGTCGAACTACAACCCGGCGCCGGACAGCCGGATCAAGCCATCGACGCTGGTCAGGTCGAGAGCCTGTGGGTCACCGAACAGCTGGGCGCGCCCATCACCAAGGCATGGAACGCGATCGGTTCCCACTCCTTCGCAATCAGGAGCACACCCGCCGGAAGCTCGGACCGCATCGCCGTCCCCGTCGCCGCCAACCATGACCAGGGCCGTCAGGCGCTGGTCGAGGACACCGGGTTCGACGCCTTCGATGCCGGGACGCTCGCGGACTTGTGGCGGCAGCGGCCGGGCGCGCCGTGCTACCGCACGGACCTCACCCGTGAGAAGATGCCGGGCGCGCTGGCCGCGGCAGAGGCCGACCGTACGCTCTGAGCGACCTTGGCTCCGGCGTCGGTCGACGCCGGGCCAAGGGCTTCAGGGGCAGCGCCCGCCGGTAGGTGCTGTCAGAAGGTGCGCGCGGCCACCTTCACCCGCTGAGCCGCCTGCAGCGCCTCGCGCAGCTTGTCGGCGGGCAGTGGCGCCGCGGGGGCCTGGAGCATGTGCTCGGCCGCCACGTCGGGATCCGCCAGGTAGATACGGGTGTAGGCGCCGGCCTCGGGCTCGAAGCGCCAGCTGTCTTCCAGGGCTCCGGCGTCCACAGTGTCGAAGCCGAGCCGGCCGATCAGCTCGGCCGCCCGGCTCTTCGTGTCGGCGTCGTTACCTGCGATGGGCAAGGCGCTGCGCTCAGGGGCCCCGGCGGGCCTGGCCAGCTGGGGGATGTGGTGGGCCAGGATGTTGTTGAACGCCTTGACCAGCAGCGCGCCGGGCAGGAGCTGTTGTTCCAGCTCGGCCGTGGTCATCTCCTCGGAGTCGAGTTCGCCGATCCGGCCGTCGCGAAACGGGTAGTAGTTGCCGGTGGACAGCACGGTCCTGCCCTCCAGCAGGCCGGTAGGCAGGTCACGGTACGCGGTCAGGGGAATGCTGAGCACGGCCGCCTCTCCGGCGCGTGACGCCTCCTCGACGGTGCCTGCGCTGGCACGCGGCCCCAACTCCTCGATGAGGTCCGTCAGGCTCTGGGGGCCGCGTGAGTTCGCGATCACCACGTCGATGTCCGCGGCTACCGCCAGCCGTGCGACCGCGGAACCGATGTTGCCGCTTCCGATGATTCCCAGTGTCGGCATCGTTGCTCCTTGCTTCCTTCATGTGCGCCTAGGACCGGGCGGTCCGGGCGGTTTTCGGGTCATCGCCTGCAGTGCCGCGTGGAGCAGGGCGTGCAGGCCCTCTGGTGCTGCGGGCCCGTGATCAAGGCTCGCTCTTGCCCTTCTCCGTGTGCCGCAGGGCTTACCGGATCAGTGCTGTGTGGGTGCCGAAGGATCGCCGGTGATACGTGAGCGGTCGCAAGGATCCCTCCCCTGGCTCAGCGGCCATGACGTGGGCGAGCAGGAGGGTGTGGTCCCCGGTGTCGACGCTGTCGGCCACATCGGCGGTGATCCATGCGGCGGCATCCGGCAACCGCGGCAACTCCTCGCTCAGTGACCAGTCGACTCCGTCGAACTTGTCGGGTCCGGAGCGGGCGAAGACGGAGGCCAGATCGCTCTGGTGCGCACCGAGGACGTTGAGGCCGAAGCGGCCGCTGCGGCGGACGACCGCAAGCAGATGCGAGCGTTCGTCCAACGACACCAGCACCATGGGCGGCGTCAGGGACAGTGACGCGAAGGCGCTGACCGTGGTGCCGTGCGGGCGAGTGCCGTCCAGGGCGGTGACCACGGCGACCGGAGACACCACGGTGGCCATGACGTCCCGGAACGCCCGCTGCGCCGCAGCGCCGGATTGCCGAGAAGTTCTGGTGGACATTACCGGGCCGCCGTTGCGGTGACGCGCGGGTCGAGACCGTACTGCTCGCGGGCGTGAAGGTGGTCGCGCAGCGTGGGGCCTTCGTAGTCGAGGTGGAACAGGCCGCGTTCCTGCAGGAGGGGGATGACCTGGTCGACGAAGGTGTCGACGCCATCGTGGTATCCGTCGATGGCCAGGGAGAAGCCGTCGCAGGCCCCGGCCTCGAACCACTGCTGCATGTGGTCGGCCACATCGGTGGCGGTGCCGGCTACGACCGGGTGGTAGTCGATGACGCCGTGGGCGAGCACATCGCGCAAGGTCCAGCCCTCCCGGACCACCTCCAGTGCGCGGGGGGAGCGCGGGTCGCGCGGGCTGGGCACGGCGCCGGCCAGCTGGTCCGCGGTCAGCGGCTCGTCGATCTGCCCGTACTCGAGCGGGAGGCCGATCATGGCGCCGAGGTAGTGGACGCGCTGGCGCAGGTCCACTGATTCGTCCAGGAACCGCCGCCGGTCGAGGGCGGCTCGGCGGGAGCCGGCGATGGCCGGCATGAAGCCGACGAACATCTTCACCTCGTCCGGATCGCGGCCGGCGCGCTCGGCGGCATCGCGCAGTGCCTGGCGCTGTGCGATGCCGTCCTCGATGGTGTAGGGGTTGGCGTAGACGCCGTCAGCGTAGCGTCCGGCCAGCTCCAGGCCGTATTCGCCGCCGCCCGCCTGGAAGATGACCGGCTGGCCCTGCTCGGAAGGCGGGATGGGCAGCGGGCCCCGGGAGGCGACATGGCGGCCCTGGAGATTGACCGGCTGGATCTTCTCCATGTCGGCGAACCGCTTGTCGTCCACGTCCAGGACCCAAGCTTCCTTCTCCCAGCTCCCCCACAGTGCCTGCACGATCTGGACGACCTCGTGGGCCCGCTCGTACTTCTCCGCCCGCGGCGGAACAGCGCGGCCGAAGTTCGCCGCGGCGGCGGGGTCGGATGTGGTGACCGCGTTCCACCCGGCGCGGCCGTGGCTGATCACGTCCAGCGCCTTGAACTGGCGGGCAAGGCTGTAGGGCTCGTTGAAGGTGGTGGAGGCGGTGGAGACCAGCCCGATCCGCCCTGTCGCGCGCGCTATGGACGTCATCACCAGCAGCGGATCGATCGCGAAATGCGGGACCTGGTGGTCGAGGTCCACGTCAAGAACCGGTGTGTCCGCGAAGAACAGCAGCTGGATCTTGCCCCGTTCGGCAGCCTGCGCGTACCGCACGAACTGATCCATGTCCGTATAGCTGCGCAGGTTGGCCCCAGGAAGACGCCAGGCCCCGGGCTCGGCGCCGTAGCCGCTGGTGAACTGCATGCACAAGAGCATCTGAGGGTTGGGCATGACTGGCCCTCCAGACGAGACAAGGAAACGGAGGATGTCTCCATTTACTGTCCACGAGAATACGGAGATACTCTCCGCATTGTCAAAAGCGTTGCGGTAGAGCTGGATCAAGAAGGCAGATCCGCCTGGCATGGGTGCCTCGGCGTACGCGGGAGCCTCGTCCGGTGTTGCGGGCAGCGAGGTAGCCGACCCGGTGTCGCCTGCGGTCCGGGGCCACCGATCGGCGGTGACAGGACTGATGCCGATGAGGTCCGCGACGACGAGGGGCGGCAGGCCGGAGAGGGCTTCCATCATCGCGGTGTTGCGTGCGGCCCGGGCTGGCGGACGGTGGCGCTTCCTCGTGTCGGCGAGGCCCGCGGGGTTGCGGGGTTGCGGGGTTGCGGGGATGTCCAGGAACAAGACCGGAAAGAAGGAACTTGGCCTCGGCCGGTCGCTGCCGCAATGCGGTGGGAGCATGGAGCTGGGTCTCCACGAGACGGGCCAGTTCGGGCGGGAGGAGCACGGGATGGCGGCTGGTCGTCAGGTAGGCGTGGCCGTCGTCTGTAGAACCGTTCGATCATCGTGCGGGTCAGCTCGGGCTCGGTCGCGAAGGCGATGTCCTCGCCGGTCCACCGCCGTATGGCCTCGGGCACCTGCGTGGACGAGGCAGACGGCAATCTGGGAGTTCTCGATCCGCCCGGCCGTTCCGGTGTACTGACGCTGTACGCCGACGGTGTGGAGCCCCTTCTTCACATCGCCGGTTTCGTGCACGACCAGCACCGCTTCCTCGTCGTGCAGGTACTCGACGACGTACTCGCGGACGTCATCACGGACGGCGTCGGCATCCCAGGAGGCCCGACACAGCAGATGCCGCATGCCGTTCGGACTCGCTTCCCCGGCCCACTCCGCGATCGTCCAGCAGTTCTTGTGCGGCAGGTCCGTCAGCAGACCCAGCACCAACCGCCCGGCCCGGCACACCGTGGCTCAACCCGGGCGAACCGTCCCGCGATGCGGCCCATGGCTACCTCGAACGCCTCCCGCCAACGAGCGGGATCTGAGCTGTGCCCTGCGGCCACCGACCCATCGTTACTCCACACAAATTACGGTGATCAACGGTGGCCGCACCCGAACCAAGCCCCATCAATAGGCCCCAGCACCCGAGTTGGCAAGCCCGGGCGCGCACTTCGTCTTCCGCTCGGGCGAACGTCACGACTGTGAACCCTGACGGTGCATGGGTGGCCGATCGAGTATCTCGATGTACATAATCCGGCCGTCCACGACGTCCAGGATCAGCATGCCTTTCGAGGGCGGGAGAGGCACGCACCGATGGCCCGGGCCGTACGGCTGCCCCTGCGGATGCTCTGCTGTCCGGATGCTCTGGCAAAAGTCATCGCCGCAGCCGCACGCGTCAACCAGACGCAGATCCCACGCGCAGATGGCCAGCTCGCGTTCTCCTTCAGCCTCCAGGAGGGCAGTCAGCTCGGCGATGAGATCTGGGAAGACGTCGCGAATGAGGGGGTGGTCCTGCTCCATGGCCGGAGGGTAGCCGGAGCGGCTGGCCGAGCGCGACGACGGGGGTGCTCAGGCACAGTCGGCAAGATCACGATCTACAGCTGAAGTACACATGTACGCGTCGATGATGATCAACGGCGGGTAGACGTGTACACGCTCACCGACCGCCTCGGACACGCCGATCCGCATTCACCCTGCGTAAACGTGCACCGGGTCGTGGGAGCCGGTCCCGAGGTCCGCATCGCGGTCCGGATCGCCTACACCAGGGTGAGTCATCGAGCTGGCGTCATACAGCAGCCGCCTCCGGCTCGCGGTATCCGCGAGAGCGGTCCTACGGCAGAACGATGTCGCGGCCGTCCCCGCCGTCGAGGGTGTCCTTCCCGGTGCCACCACAGACGAAGTCATCGCCCCTTTCCCCGTGCACCATGTCGTCGCCGGAGCCGCCGAGCAGGATGTCCTGGCCGTCCCCGCCCATGACATGGTCGTCGCCGGAGCCGGCGTACACGGTGTCGTCACCGCCGTAACCCTCGATCATGTCGTCGCCTCGGCCGCCCCACATCCGCTGGTTCTCGCTGTCGCCCATCAGGTGATCCGTGCCATCCCCGCCGTACAGGGCCGCGGGCCCCATGACCATGTCGTCCCCCGCGTCGCCCAGTACCGTGCGGGCGGTGTGGGCATGCAGTTCGTCGTCGCCAGCGCCGCCGCTGACCCTGTTCATTCCGGGCGTGAAGGCGGCGATCGTGTCGTCGCCGTCGCCGAGGAAGACGTCGATCCCGTCGGGCCGTGCGCTGTCGGCGGGGAGTTCACAGACGACGGCGGTGGGGTCCTCGGCGCTGGAGTATGCGCAGTGCTCGCCCGGTTCCAGCGGGACCACGTCCCTGAAGCCGATCCGGCGGATCCCGTCGCTGGTGTACATCGGGTAGATGTTGAGGTCGTTGGTCTGGCCCGCAGCGGCGGTGAAGACGATCGTCTGAGTCTCCCAGTCGCCCTCGACGCGCGCCTTCGCTTCGGAGGCGGAGACGGAGGCCAAGGCGGAGGCGGAGGCGGCTGCAGGACAGACGGCGAGGCCGGCTGATAACAGGGTCACGGTGACGGCACTGACGACGGCTCGGTTCCGGTTCATGAGACCTCATCCCAAGGGAGTGACGGTGGACCGATCTGCCCGGGGCCGCTCGGACCTGTTCGGCGTGGTGCTGCCGGGTACGGAGTGGACCGGGGAATAAAGGCAGTCTCCTCGGTTGGCCCGGATCTGCAAGAGCGCGGACCGACGCGGTGTCATGGCAAGCCGGTCTCCCTCCCGACATGACGGCGAGGACCGCCATCCCGCTCACGGCACACACTCCCCGCTGACCCGATTTGTGATCAACTTGGTTGGTTTTATTGACACTTCACGCGAACGTCGTACCGTTGGGAGCGCTCCCATCACAGCTTTGCCACTGGAAGGAGTTCCCCCCACATGCATCACAAGATTCCGTTGACTGGGCGTTCGAGGTCTTACCTCCGCCGCCCCCTCCAGGCATTCGTCATGCTGTTCGCCGTCGTCGCCGGCGCGCTGGCCTGGTCGACCCCCGCCCAGGCTCACGGCACGATCGTCGGCCCCGCCACCCGCGCCTACCAGTGCTGGGAGACGTGGGGCAGCAACCACATGGACCCGGCCATGCAAACGCAGGACCCCATGTGCTGGCAGGCCTGGCAGACCAATACCGACACCATGTGGAATTGGATGAGCGCTCTGCGTGACGGCCTCGGCGGCCAGTTCCAGGCAAAGACCCCCGACGGGGCGCTCTGCAGCAACAACCTGTCCCGGAACGCCAGCCTGGACAAGCCCGGGGCGTGGAAGACCACCACGGTCGGCAACAACTTCTCGGTGCACCTGCACGACCAGGCGTCCCACGGTGCCGACTACTTCAAGGTCTACGTGAGCAAGCAGGGCTTCGACCCCAAGACCCAGACCCTGGGCTGGGGCAACCTCGACTTCATCACGCAGACCGGCAGCTACGCGCCGGCGAACGACATCACGTTCCCCGTCCAGACCTCCGGCTACACCGGACACCACATCGTGTTCGTGATCTGGCAGGCCTCACATCTCGACCAGGCCTACATGTGGTGCAGCGACGTGACCTTCGGCTGAGCTCACGGCACCGGTCCCGGGCGACGCCCTCGAAGCGCCGTCCGGCCGACTGAAAGGGAATTCGCACAGGTCAGCGGCCGATTCCCTCTCATCGTTGCAGGTCACCGAGCTGACTGGTCTCTTCGGGACATCTGATCGGCGGGGTGTCGTGCCCCTTGGGGGCAAGGGGCACGACACCTTAATGCGCCTGCTGACCTGGGGATACCTACCTTCACAGCCTTCCAGGCGGCTGATCATGTCCAGCTCGAAGGCTGGGGCCACAAGGTCGGCGTCTTTGTGCCTGCCTCCTTCGCCGACACCCCGGTGAAGGGACTCTCCGTCAGGACGGTCCGGTTCAATGGACGCCTACGCGCACCGCTTGCATGGATTCTTGCGCGAGCTCGACCAGCAAGGGTGCGACCTCATCATTGCCTCCCTGCCGCGGAGGACGGGCTGGGGCCGGCGATCGACAACCGGCTTCGCCGGCTGCAGGCCCCGGCCCTCCCGGTGAGTGGCCGCAACCGGTACGGGTCAGGACGCGGTGGGGACCGCCGCATCGATGCCGCGGTCGGCGACGAGCTGTGCACTGCCGTCGGCCAGCCGGTAGGACAGCCCCACCACTGCGAGGCGGCCGTCGGCGACCCGTTCGGCCATGACGCGGGAGCGCTCCAGCAGCAGGTCCACGGTGTGCTCGATGTGCTCTGCCAGGATCTCCTCGGCCGTCTCGCGTCCGGCGGCGCGGGCTGCCAGCACGCTCGGGGTGACCCGTTCGACGACATCCCGGACGAAGCCACCTGGCGTCTGTCCGTCTTCCAGGGCGGAGCAGGCCGCGGCGACGGCCCCGCACGAGTCGTGGCCGAGGACGACGACCAGCGGTGCGTTGAGGACGCTCACACCGAACTCGATGCTTCCGAGCACTTCAGTACCGGCTACGTGCCCGGCTGTGCGAACCACGAACAGGTCGCCCAGGCCGCGGTCGAAGATGATCTCGGCGGCCAACCGGGAGTCGGAGCACCCGAAGACCACGGCGAAGGGCTGCTGGGACGGTGCGATCTCGGTGCGGCGGGTGGCGTCCTGGTTCGGGTGCTCGGGAGTGCCGGAGACGAAGCGCTTGTTGCCGGCCATGAGCAGCTCGAAGGCGTCGCGGGGCGTCTGGGTCTCAGTCATGACCGCAGCCTACGAGGCGACACCGGCCGTCGCTGCAACCGGTCCCGCCGTAAGGAGCCAGGTCGGGCCACGCTGCCGGCCAGCATTTACCCCCGGCCGGCAGCGTGGCCGCCCTCGAGGCAGAACCTCAGCGCGCGGTCCAGTTGCCCGGATGGAGCCGGCCACTGCGCGCTCGGTGAAGAGGGCACGGCGACGCCGTAGCCGTCGGGATGCGTTCACCGTCTCCGACGGCCCAGCCTGTTCGCACACCTGCTCCAGATCCTTCTTGATCCCGGCCCGGTTCAACGGTGTGTGGTCGGTGTACCTGACCAGCGGCAGGTCGCCGAGGACACCCTCGGGAAGGAGAGCGAGGATCGCCTTGCCCGCGGCACCCGCGGCAAGGGGACATCGGACCCGGGCGGCAAGTCGTAGTGCCGGTCGCGTGCCGAGGGCGGGTGGCGGAGACGGCTCCGAGCAGCCCTGCCGCGTGCAGAAGGGCGGCGACTCCGGCGGCCGGGCGACGCGCTGGCCGATGCTGATGGTGATCACCCTGCGAACCGAACCCCGTGTGCACCCGTCACGATCGAGGCGTCGGAGGAGCGTCAGCCGGCCGTGGGTCCGCTCGACCGCCCTGGGCCGAGCAGGGGGTGCGATGACTTCCGTGTCGCATCGCTCGGCATCCCGGGCGACCGGGCGATCTCGCCTTCGGCGGCTTCGATGATGGCCAGTACGGCAGCCGCCGCGGCCGAGGGATCGCGGGCCTCGACGGCACGCACGATGGCGCGGTGACCCGGCAGTGAGGCTTCCACCGCGCCCGGGGTCCGGGTGCTGACGAGGAAACTGTGTTCCAGCGCGATGTCGATGGCGCGGCCCAGCGAGCCGAGAAGACGGTTGCCGCTGGCATCGAGCAGGGCCCGATGGAAGGTGATGTCGGCCTCTACGTATCCGCTGCGGTCGGATTCCGCCGCCGCGGCCTCCATGGCCGCCAGGCAGTCGTACAGGACTCGCACTTCGTCGGGATCGGCCCGGTCGGCAGCAAGCCGGGCGGCCTCGGGCTCGACGATCCGGCGCAGCTCACCCGTGTCGCGCAGCAGAGCCGTGGCGTCCCCGGCCTGTTTCCAGCGCAGTACGTCACGGTCCAGGTGGTTCCAGTGCTCCGGGGGCAGCACGCGCGTGCCGGTGCGCGGGCGTACGTGCAGCATCCCCTTGGCCACCAGTGACTTGACCGCTTCCCGCAACACCCCTCGGCTGACGCCGGTCTCGGCCGCGAGCACATCCTCGACCGGCAACGGATCCTCCGGCTCCCACGCGCCACCCACGATGCGCCGCCCGAGTTCGTCGACCACCCGCTGATGCATGGTCAGGAAGTGCACCACGATCTCCGCTCGCCCCCTGGACACCATTCATCGAATCATTTAATGATTGCCTTACAGGGTAAGGCCTGCGGGCCCTCACCCGAAAACCCCCATCGCACAGCGGACGATGCCGGAGCCACGGGAGTGCCTACATGACCGACGGCCGCAAGACGAGTCGCAGCCAGGCTTGGTTCGGCGCACAGGGACGCAGCGGGATGCTGTACCGCTCCTGGATGCGCAACCAGGGGCTCGGGCACGAGGTGTTCGACGGGCGTCCCGTCATCGGCATCGCGACCAGCGCCTCCGAACTCGCCCCGTGCAACGCCCATCTGACCCACGTCGCCGAAGCCGTCAAACGCGGCGTGTGGCAGGCGGGCGGCCTACCGCTTCAGTTTCCCACCATGGCCACCGGCGAGACCCTCATGCGCCCCACCGCCATGCTGTACCGCAACCTCATGGCCATGGAGGTCGAGGAGCTGATCCGGGCCAATCCGCTCGACGGTGTCGTGCTCCTGTCCGGCTGCGACAAGACGACCCCCGCCATGCTGATGGGCGCTGCCAGCGTCGACCTGCCCGCCGTCATGGTCACTGGCGGGCCGATGCTCAACGGCAAGTACCGGGGCCAGGACGTGGGGTCCGGCACCCACGTGTGGAAGTTCGAGGAGGATCTGAAGACCGGCCGGATGACCGAGGAGGAGTGCTTCTTCGCGGAGGGGTGCATGGCCCGTTCCAACGGGCACTGCATGACGATGGGTACCGCCTCGACGATGGCCTGCGTGGCCGAGGCGCTCGGCATGCAGTTGCCGGGCTCGGCGGCTTGGCCCGCGGTCGACTCCCGGCGGATGGAAACCGCGCAGGCCGCGGGACAGCGCATCGTACGGATGGTGGAGGAGGATCTGCGCCCCTCGCAGATCCTTACCCGGGCGGCGTTCGAGAACGCCATCCGGGTCAACGCGGCCATCGGCGGCTCCACGAATGCCATCATCCATCTCACCGCCATCGCCGGACGCGTCGGTGTCGAGTTGAGCCTGCAGGACTTCGACGAACTGGTACGGTCGGTTCCCACCCTGGTCAACCTGATGCCCAGTGGCAAGTACCTCATGGAGGACTTCTGCTACGCGGGTGGCCTGCCGGCCGTCATGGCCGAGCTGCTCAGTGGCGAGCTGCTGCACGGCGAAGAGATCACGGTCACGGGACACACCATCGCCGAGAACACCGAGAACGCCGAACGCATCGTCTCCGACGTCATCACCGGCCTCGAAACCCCCTTCCAGCCCGCGGGCACCGGTATCGCCGTGCTGCGCGGCAACCTGTGCCCCGACGGCGCTGTGATCAAGCAGTCCGCCGCGTCACCGCACCTGCTCACCCACCGAGGTCCCGCGCGCGTCTTCGACTCCCCCGAGGCCTATCACGCGGTGGCCGACGACCCGGAACTCGACGTCGACGAGAACACCGTCATCGTCATCCGCAACGCCGGCCCCAAGGGCTATCCCGGTATGCCCGAGGTCTCCAACGTCCCGCTGCCGGCCAAGCTGCTGAAGGCCGGCATCAAGGACATGGTGCGCGTCTGCGACGGCCGGATGAGTGGCACCGGGTACGGGACGGTGATCCTGCACGTAGCGCCCGAGGCCGCCGTCGGTGGGCCTCTCGCCCTCGTGCGCGACGGGGACCCCGTCGTCCTCGACGTCCCGAACCGCACCCTGGATCTGGACGTGGACGACGCCGAGCTCACGCGGCGCCGGCAGACATGGAGGGCACCTGCTGAGCGGTATACCAGCGGCTACGCCTGGCTCTACACCCAGAACGTGGAACAGGCGGACCGAGGCGCCGACTTCGGCTTCCTGCGAGGAAGCCGTGGTCACGAGGTCCCCCGTGACTCCCACTGAGCCCGCGCCGGGTGACCGCCATCCCTCGGACCCAGGAGAGCATTGATCGTGGAACCGGAAGCAACGCGCCCCCGTCCGATGCTCACAACCGGCTCCCTCCTGCCGGAGGACGCCGACCGGGCCGCCCTCGTCGCGCGTGTCCACAGCCCGGAATGGGACGGACCGTGTGTGGGCGCGGTCCGCGGAGAGCACGTCGTCGACCTGACGGCCATCGCGCCCACTGTCTCCGACCTCATGGAACGCCACGACGCGGCGGCAGTCGTCCGCGAGGCCGAGGGCGGGCACGTCTGGCGTCTGGACGAACTGGTCGAGGCACCGACCGACCGCAGTGACGTCCCGCATCTGCTCACCCCCATCGACCTGCAGGTGATCAAGGCCGCGGGCGTCACCTTCGCCCGCAGTCTGCTGGAACGTGTCATCGAAGAGCGCACGGGCGGCGATCCGGCGCAGGCGGCGCGGGTACGGGCCCACATCGGGCAGGTGGTGGGCGGCACGATCGACAGCATCCGTCCCGGATCGCCGGAAGCCGACAAGGCCAAGGAACTGCTCGTCGCCGAAGGACTGTGGTCGCAGTACCTGGAGGTCGGGATCGGGCCCGACCCGGAGGTGTTCACCAAGGCCCCGGTACTGTCCGCGGTCGGCACCGGCGCCGACATCGGAGTGCTCGGTGCCTCGGTGTGGAACAACCCTGAGCCCGAGGTCGTCCTCGTCGTGGACTCGCGCGGCCAGGTACGCGGCGCGACGCTCGGTAACGACGTCAACCTCCGCGACATCGAGGGTCGCAGCGCCCTGCTGCTGTCCCGGGCGAAGGACAACAACGCCTCGTGCGCGATCGGCCCGTTCATCCGCCTGCTCGACGAGGGCTTCGACCTCGACACCGTGCGCGGACTCGACATCGGCCTGCGGATCGACGGCCCGGACGGCTACGTACTGCATGGCAGCAGCTCCATGCGTGAGATCAGCCGCGACATACTGGACCTGGTGGCCGCCACCCACGGACCACACCATCAATACCCTGACGGCTCCGTCTTGTTCACCGGAACGCTGTTCGCCCCCACCGAGGACCGACAGGCACCCGGCGCGGGTTTCACCCACGAGTACGGTGATGTCGTGCGGATCTCCAGCCCGCGACTCGGCACTCTGGTCAACACCGTCATGTCCAGCGAGCTGGCCGCGCCCTGGACGTTCGGCGTACGAGCGCTGATGCGCAGCCTCGCCCGGCGCGGCGTGCTCTGAGATGACGGGCAGTCATCGTGCAACCACAGCTTCCGGGGTGGGTGCCTGACGTCGGAGGCCGGGCGTCACGTATCGCTCACCGGGTCGGTGGACTCGGACCTCTGCAACGAGCGTTGTCGGTCATGCGCCTGTGTGCGCAGCGCCACCGCTGCTGCGACGTGCGCCGCGCCCACCCGGCTCATGCCTGATCAACCGGCTCCTGCCCGACCCTGGCGTGCAGGCGTCGTATGTGATCCACGTGGCGCTCCGCGCCGGTCAGCGTGACCCTGGCCGTCAGGCGTGGATCCGCGCTGGAGGCGGCCAAGCGCACTTCCAGCTCGCCCGGCTCGACGACGCGCCGCTTGTCGCGTCCGGTGAAGGACGCGACGTCGGCCGGGACCGTGACGAGGAGGCGCCGGGCCTCGCCCCGCTTCAGTTCGACCCGGGCGTAGCCGACGAGGCGCTGCACCGGCTGGACGACGGAGGCCACCGGGTCGTGCAGATAGACCTGGACGATCTCGGTTCCGGACCGCCCGCCTGTGTTGCGGACGGTGAAGGAGAGGGTGAACTCGCCGTCCGTCGGGGCCTCTTCGATGTCCACGGTCAGATCTGTCCAGTCGAACCGCGTATAGGACAGACCGTGTCCGAAGGCGAACGCCGGGGTCGGGTCGCTGTCGGACACCTCGCTGGCGTGAGCGAGCCGCGCCCCGAGGTAGGTGGCCGGCTGCGAACCCGGCCCGCGCGGCACGCTGACCGGAAGGCGTCCGGAAGGATCGGTACGGCCGCTGAGCACTCCGGCGATCGCGTGGGTGCCCTCCTCGCCCGGGAAGAAGGACTGCACGATCGCGGCGGACTCCTCAACGGCACGGCCGAGGGCGTACGGTCGGCCCGCGAGCAGCACGGTGACCACGGGTGTCTCCAGGTCGAGCAGGGCGTCGAGCAGTTGTTGCTGCGCGCCGGGCAGCACCAGCGTCTCGACGTCACACCCCTCGCCGCTGGTGCCCCGTCCGAAGAGCCCGGCGCGGTCGCCGAGCACCACCAGGGCGATGTCGGCCTCGCGTGCCACACGGGAGGCCTCGCGGATGCCGGAGAGATCTCCGTCGTCGATTCCGGTGCCGCGGGCGAAGGTGATCTCGGCGTCGGGGAACTCGGTGGCGAGAGTGTCGCGCAGCGTGGGCAGTTCGATGCCGAGCGGGGTCCCGGGGTGGCGGACGCCGATGTGCTGGGGGAATGAGTAACAACCCAGTACGGCGACGGGCTCGTCGGCGTTGGGACCGAGCAGGGCGATGCGGCGCGGCCTGGTGAGCGGCAGGGTGCCGTCGTTGCTCAGCAGCACCACCGCCTTCTCCGCGACCGTGCGGGCCAGCGCGCGGTTCTCCGGACCGTCCAGGTCGATCCGGCCGCGCACGGCGGCCGGATCGTTCAGGTCTGCTCCGTGGAGCGCGGCCGGCAACGGGTTCCAGTCCGGGTCGAGAAGACCGAGTGCCGCCTTCTGGGTGAGTACCCGGCGCAGGGCGCGATCGACCGACGCCTCCGGAACGCGGCCGTCCGCGACGGCCTCGGCCAGGGGCGCACCGTATGCCTTGACGTTGGGCAGTTCGACGTCGATGCCCGCGTGCAGCGCGGTGCCGGCGGCGTCTGCCCAGTCGGCTGCGATGCCGTGCAGCGTCTTCAGGAAGGCGATGGCGAAGTAGTCGGCGACGACGGTGCCGTCGAAGCCCCACGTATCGCGCAGCAGCCCGGTGAGCAGATCCTCGTCGGCGGCGGAGGGCATGCCGTCCGTGTCGGTGTACGCGTTCATCACCGACCGGGCCCGGCCTTCACGGACAGCCATCTCGAAGGGAGGCAGCAGCACGTCGGCGCGCTCACGCGGGCCCATGGAAGCGGGAGCGAGGTTACGACCGGCTCGGGAGGCCGAGTAACCGACGAAGTGCTTGAGGGTAGCGACGATCCCGGCCGACTCAAGACCCTGCACATACGCCGTCCCGATGGTGCCGACGAGGTACGGGTCTTCGCCGATGGTTTCCTCGACCCGGCCCCAGCGGGCGTCGCGCACCACATCCAGGACGGGCGCGAGTCCCTGGTGGACGCCGACGGAACGCATGTCGCGGCCGATGGCGGTGGCCATGCGCCGCACCGTGTCCGGATCGAAGGTGGCGCCCCAGGAAAGCGGAACGGGGTAGGCCGTCGCCCCCCAGGCGGCGAAGCCGGCCAGACACTCGTCATGCGCGAGAGCGGGGATGCCGAACCGGTTGGTGGCGGCGATACGGGTCTGTGAGCGGGCCAGGGAGAGCGCGCCCAGGGCGGGGTCGACCGGGACCGTACCGAAGGGACGGGTCAGCTGCCCCAGTCCGGAGGGCAGGAGTGCGTCGAGATCGACGGCCTCCTCCATGTCGTGCTGATGAGGGGCCACCTCACCGCCCTGGTCGGAGGCGCCCACCCATACTCCGTACAGTTGGGCGGTCTTCTCCTGAAGGGTCATCGCGTCGATCAGGGCGTCGACTCTCTCGGTGGCCGAGAGGCGGAGGTCGTTCCAGAGGGAGGTTCCGGGAATGTTCTCTACAGTCACGTTGGCGTTCCTTTTCTCCCACGCCCCCCACCCGCAGCCCCTTGGTCAGGGCACGAGGGGCGAACAGTGAACGAGTAGGACTCGAGCCGGGGCAGGGCGCGTCCCGGCTCCGGCCCTGATCCGCTTCGCCCGGGGCCGAGGCCGCTGGTGCTTCCGGAGTGACGCATGCCGTCCCGTCCGCACTGACGGATGAGGTGCAGACCGGGATCGGGGCGCGGACAACGGCTGCGGGGTCCGGCCTGCCGCGTCTCTCCTGCCGGACATCGCTCCTGGAGCTTCAAGGGTCTCCGACCACCGGCCACAGCGACGGTCAACGGCTGAATCCGGCGGTCAGGCCGCTCAGCAGCTGGCGGCGGCCGAACGCGTACAGGACCAGGAGGGGCAGCGTGGTGAGGACGACGGCGGCGAGAACCGCAGGGACGTTGACGCCGTACTGGCCCTGGAAGGTCCACAGTGCGAGCGGCAGCGTCCGGCGCTCAGGGCTCTGGGTGAGGATCAGGGGCAGCAGGAATCCGTTCCAGATGGTCAGTGCGTTGAAGATGGTCACGGTGAGGATGGCAGGCCGGGTGAGCGGTGCCGCCAGCCGCCACAGTGTCGTCCATTCGGTGGCACCGTCGACGCGCATCGAGTCGAACAGCTCCTTGGGCACGTCGCGGACGAAGTTGGCGAGCACCAGCACGGACAGCGGGATGGCGAAGGCGATCGACGGAAGGATCAGCGCGAGCAGACTGTCGTAGAGACGCAGTTTGATGATGATCAGGTAGACCGGGATCACCGTCGCCTGCAGCGGGATGGCCAGGCCCATGAGGAACAGCCCGTTGATCGCGCGCAGGCCCCGGATGCGCCAGCCGCGGACGATGGCGTAGGCGGCCATGAAGGAGAACAGCACCGCCGGGATCACGGCGCCGGCCGTGACGACGAGGCTGTTGACGAAGTAGCGGACGAAGTCGGACTCGATGACCAGCCGGTAGTTCTCCAGTGTCGGGTCGGCCGAAGGCACCAGCGGGTTGCTCGCGTAGTAGCGGCTCTGGGCCTTGAGGCTGGTGATGAGGGTCCAGTACAGGGGGACGGCGACGACGACGAGCCAGATCCACCCGGCCAGGCCGCCGGCCCAGTTGCGCCGGCGGGGCAGGCGCTGCCGTCTGCGGGGGGTGGTCTTCCGCAGGTGTCGTGCCTCGGTCGGTGTGGTGGTCACTCAGGCCCCCTCGAGTTGGCTCGCGCCGGCGTCCCGGCCGCCGAGCCGGCGCAGCAGCAGGGCCAGGGCCAGACCCACCAGGACCAGGATGACCGCGATGGCGCTGGCCGGTCCCATCAGGCTGGCCTGGAACCCCCGCTTGTACATGTCCAGTGCCAGGACCCTGGTGGCGTCGCCGGGACCGCCCTCGGTCAGGACGTAGATGAGGTCGAAGAAGGTCAGCGACCCGACCACCATCAGCGTGGACGAGGTGATGATGGTGTATTTCAGCTGGGGCAGGGTGATGCTGAAGAACTGCCGGATCCGCCCGGCCCCGTCCAGCTGCGCGGCTTCGTAGAGGGACTCCGGGATCTGCTGGACACCGCCCTGGTAGATCAGGGAGTGGAACGGGATGAACTGCCAGGAGACGACGAAGACCACCACGCCGAACGCGAGCCCGGGCTTCCCCAGCCAGTCCTGGCTGAGCAGCGGGATCTTCAGCCCGGCGCCGAGCCCGAAGTTGGGATCCAGCAGGGCCTTGTAGGCGATCGCGATCGCCGCCGAGCTGAGCATCAGCGGGACGAAGTACACCACGCCCAGCACCGCACGGTAGCGCTGGCGGCCTGCCATGAACGTGCCGAGCAGCACGCTCAGCGGCGTCTGCACGGCCCAGGACACGGCCATCACCAGAAACGTCACCCACAGGGCGTGCGGCAGCCCGGGGTCGGTGAGCACGGCGCGCCAACTGGTCAGCCCGGACGGGCGGATGGAGCCGATCCCGTCCCAGGTGGTGAAGCTCAGCACGAAGACACCGACGAGCGGGATCACTGCGAAGGCGACGAAGACCACCAGCGCCGGCGCCGCCAGCCACGGCAGGATGCTGCGCGGTTCGCGACGCGGTGGATGGCCGGTGACGGAGGTCATCCGGCGGTGGCCGCGTCGAGGCTGGTGGCGAACTGCTGGGGGGAGACGGACAGCTGGAACAGCTTGGCGATGTTGTCCAGCAGGGTCTCGGCGGCCGCGGGGCTGAGCGCTTGGTCCCAGGACTGGCCGAACACCTTGGCCTTGCTGGCGACGTCGTAGGTGAACTGCAGGAAGTCGGCGTTCTTGGAGGCGGCCAGCAGTCCCTCCGTGCCGAGCCGGATGGGGACCGACCCGTTGTCGATCCACTTCTTCGCCTCCTCGTCCTGGAGGACGCCGGTGGCGAAGAAGTCCTTGGCGATCTTCTTCTCCTCGGCACCGGCCTTCGAGGAGATGGACAGGTACTGGGCCGGATTGCCGACGGTGTTCCCCGGGTCGCCCTTGCCGCCGTCCACGGGCGGGAAGTTCATGTAGCCCAGGGCGCCGCTGGAGACGAAGTCCCCGCCGTCGGTCTGTTGGATGCCGTACGACCAGGCGCCGTGCAGCATCATCGCGGCCTTGCCGCGGTACAGCAGGGCCTGGTCGGCGTTGGAGTCCGCGGTGATCGAGGAGAAGCCCTTGACGAACCCGTCGGCCTTGACCAGCTCCTGCACCTGGGTCAGAGCGGCGATGGCGTCCGGGTGGGACCAGGCGTTCTTCTCGCCTTCCATGATGGCTTGGAACAGCTCGGGGCCGCCGATGCGGTCGAACAGGAACTCCAACCACATCATGTTCGTCCACCGGGACTGGCCACCGAGTGAGAACGGCGCTACGCCCTTCGCGTTGAACCGGGGCACCAGTGCCATGACATCCGCCCAGGACTGAGGTGGTTCCACGCCGACCTGGTCGAAGACCCTCTTGTTGTAGTAGAGGATGATCGGCTGCACGACCTCGCACGGCATCGCGTAGATCTTGCCGTCGACGGTTGCCGCGCCGAACGAGGACGGGAACAGCCCTTTCTTGACTTCGGAGTGCTCGCCGAACCACGACGTGAGGTCCTCGACCTGGCCCGCTTCCACGTAGGTGCGCAGCGTCCCGCCACCCCAGCCCCAGATGATGGTGGGCGCCTGCCCGGCACCGATGGCGGTCTTGATCTTCGTCTTGTACGCGTCGTTCTGGAAGGTGGTGTCCTTGATCTGTTCCTTCGGGTGAGCCTTGTTGAAGGCGTCCACCGCGCCGGCTCTGACACCTTCCTGCGGCTGGCCGTTCAGGTACCAGTACGTGGCCCCGCCGGCGCTGCCGCCGCCGCTGCCGCTGGGACCGGACGAGCCGCAGGCCGTCAGCGCCGCGGAGACCGGCACGCCGGCTGCCAGGCCGAGGAGGGTACGTCTGGAGAGCGCCATGTCTTTCCTCCGCACTCGAGAGCCACAGGCTTCTCGTCAGTCATGGTGAAAGATTTCGAAAACAGTCTTCTCAGAGACCTGTTCATGCAAGTTAGGTTTCGGGCTGACAGCTGTCAATACACGCGCAGATATGCGCTGTTGGTCTTGGCAGGGCTGACATGACAGCGAGTGCGAACGATTCCCATCAGACCTCGACAGGAACCGAAACCCTTTCGAAAACGGAGGGTTGAGAGCGTAGGGCGACGCGCCCGCCGCGGGCGTCGCACTGTCGGTGCAGGTCATCCCGCGCCGGAGGGGAGGGGCCCTGCGCCGGACATGCCGGACGGGTGCCGGCTTGCCGTACAGTTGACCGGTTCCAGACGAGCCGCCGGCCCGACCGGCGGCTCACCGCACTGGTGGACGTACAACCGAGAGGAACCGATGCGACCGAACGCCAGGCGCACCACTTTGGCGGACATCGCCCAAGTGGCTGGGGTCTCCGTCGCGACCGTGTCCAAAGTGGTCAACGGTCGCGGTGACGTGGCGCCGCACACCCGCGCCCGGGTGCAGGAACTACTGCATCAGTACCACTACCTCGCACCCGTGTTCCGCCACACCGAGGCCGCCGACGTCCCGACGATAGAGGTGCAGTTCAAGGGCGGCCTCAAGTCGTACGTGGCCGAGACCCTGGAAGGCATCATCGACTCCGCAGCAGAGCTGGGGGCCTCGGTGGTGATCAGCAAGGCGTCCCGTGCCCCGCACTGGGCCAGGGATCTGGTCTCAGCCGGGCGCCGCGCCGTCATCGCGGTCACCAGCGTGTACTCCACAGCACACCTGAACGAACTGGCCCGGTGCGGGCTGCCGTTGGTCGTACTGGACCCACTGCACCTGCCGGACAGCCGGGTCAACAGCATCGGGGCGACCAACTTCACCGGCGGCCTGACAGCGACCCAGCACCTGCTCTCCCTGGGCCACCGCCGCATCGCCTATCTCGGCGGTCCGTCCATGGCCGTATGCAACCAGGCGCGCACGCACGGCTACCGCGCCGCGATGGAGGCGGAGGGAGTGCGGGTGCCCGACGACTATGTCCGGTGCGGAGACTTCACGTACGAGACCGGGCTGCTCGGCGCCACAGCGCTGTTGAGCCTGCAAGAGCCGCCGACAGCGGTCTTCGCAGGCAACGACGAGATCGCCATCGGTGTCATCGAGACCGCGCGCGCCCGCGGTCTGCGCATTCCTGAAGATCTGAGCGTGGTCGGCTTCGACGACACCAGTCTCGCCCAGATGGCCTCACCACCACTGACCACGGTGCGCCAACCGCTGAGGGAGATGGGCGGTGCTGCGCTGCGCACCGCCCTCCGCCTGTCCAACGGCGAAAAGGTGGGGTCCCACCACGTCGAGCTCGCCACCGAACTGGTGGTACGCGCCTCGACGGCACCGCCCGGCGAGGGGACTTCGGTACCTGGGTAGTCCCTGCGAGGGAGCAGCGGACAGCGTCGGCGAACCGGTCGCGCCGGAGTCGAACGAACGCCGACGTTCATGCCGCCCGCAAGGGACGCACGATGGACCTCCATCTGGAGCAGGTCGCACCGTTTCGCACCACCGCCAGGGAGATCGGTGTGCCCGTTCCCGCGCTCACAGCGGACCTGATCGCCGGCATGCCGCACACAGCACTTTCTGCCGTCGACCAGGTTCACGGTCAGGGTGGTTGGCCCGTCCACGCGCCAGTGACCACGCGTGGATACCTGCGGGAGCGGCAGCACCTGATCGTCGAAGAGGTATGACCAGGCCTTGCGGACCGCCGGTGCCTCGCAGGGCGAGCCGGACGAACGTGCCGTCCCGAGACCGGCCCGGCTCAGCGCGTCGACGCCCGGCTCGCCCACCCGGTCACGCAAGGTCACCTCGACACCGGCACGCACCGGCAGGCCGATAGGCAGCAACCGGTTGACCGCCGGACGGAGGTCAGCCGCTGACCGTGATGTTCGAGCTCCCGCTGCTCTGGAAACCCTCGGTGGCCATGATCATGTAGTACTTGAACTGGCCCATGTTCATGCCCGCGCGCGCCCAGGCGTCGAAGTGGTTGCCGGTGGTGATGGTGCCGGAGCCACTGGTTACCTTCGACTGCCGGACACTCCAGTACTGGTCGAAGGTGCGGGTGCCCTCGACGGAGGGGGCGTTGTACCGCGTCGTCTTGTAGATGTCGTACGTGCCGCCGTCACTCGAGACGGTGCCCCTGTACTCACCGGTGGGCCGGTAGCTGCCCCAGTTGTCGACGATGTAGTACTCCACCAGCGGGTTCGACGTCCAGCCGTAGAGGCAGCCGTAGCCGTTACCCGACGGGTTGAAGTAGCCGTTGTAGCGGACAGTCCTGCGCCCACCGGTACTCCAGCCCTTACCGCCGACGAAGTTGTTGCAGTTGGTCCACCGGGTGCTGTAGCTGCCGCCACCGTTGAGCGTCATGGAGACGGAGCCGCCGCCGTCGGTCCAGAACGAGTAGTACATGCCGTCGGTGCCGGTCCGGCTGGTGGTGATGGTGGTGGCGGCGTGGGCGGTGCCGGGCAGCAGCAGCCCGGACGCCGTGGCGAGCGCGACCGTGCCGACGCCGCCGAGGAAGCCACGTCGGCTCATGCCGCCGAAGGGAGCGGGGTTCTGCTTGATCTGGTCCTGCTGCGTTCCGTCCTGTTGCATGGGTTCTCCCGATGAAGGCTGGTGGGGGCGGGCGGCTTCTGCTGCCCGCGGCCTTGCACGAACCACGGCGGGGCCGCCCGGTCATCCCACCGCTACGACCGATCACCATCCCGGCCACACGGCGCGAGCCGACCGACGGCTCCTGTCGTCCGATGGGCCACAGTTTTCGTACGGCGCCATGCCCCTGTCAATAGTTTCGACGCATTTTCGGAAACACTTCCTTCACCGCAAAAGGTCTCAGCCAGGGGATCGTCCCTGCTCAAGCCATCTTTCACGCGAGCAACCGTGCAGTCAGGACGAGGACGAGCAAGGTAGGCGCCGCAAGCGTGCGCACCATCTTCGAAACTTTCGATCGGGCATGGACATGATTGTGACGGCTCATGAACAGCTGCGTACGAACGGCCCCGCATGAGTCACCGCGTACGACGCGGCGATGTCCGCGACCATCACCTACGGCGAAGCGCGGTGCCGCGCCCGGGACGCAGAAGCGGTGGGGAATGGAGATCTCCGGGGCGGTACGGGCGCTGTGCGAGAGGTGACCACGCCGCGGCGGACGGCTTCCCCGATGCGGTCGCTCGAACGCTTCGGCCGGCCGGTGAGCTCAGGTTCGGAGGCGTCCACCGTCCTGCGGCCACCGCGCGCAGCCAAGCGGACACCTTGCGGGCCTCATCGGTGAGCAGACACGGGTCGGCGAAGGACCAGGGGATAACCCCACCACCCTCGCGGGCATCAGCAGCACCATCAACAGACGTGCCAGCCGGATTCTGTGGGCAGCCAGGTTCCCGAATGATCGGACATGCAGCACAGCTCTCTCAAGCCGTCGAAGGATCACTCGTGTCCCGCACCCCCCGTATGAGCCGTTCCACGTCCCGTGTCCTGTGCTCCCTCGCCTTGCTGGCTGCGGGGGCCGGTGGCATCACTGCCTGCAGCGACAGTGATCCCGCCTCCAACCCCACGGCCTCGTCGTCCGCCACCTCGTCCTCCTCCCCGGGATCCGCCGAGGCGGCCGAAGCGAAGCTGCACATGGTCGACAACGGGGGTCACCGTGTGGCCTTCTATGTCACGCAGGGTAATGACTCCACCGTCGTCCTGGACTCGGGCGGCGGTGAGTACTCCTCGCAGTGGAAGGACATCGTCCCCAAGCTTCACGCGGCCACCGGCGCCACCGTCATCACGTATGACCGGGCCGGTCTCGGCAAGAGCGACGTGGTGCCTGGCGCGTGGAAGGTTCAGAGCGCCGTCAGCGACCTCAAGGCGGGACTCAGGCAACTGGGCATCGCCAAGGACGTGACCTTGGTGTCTCACTCCCAGGCCGGGGAGATCGCGCACTATCTCGCCCAGGACAACCCGGAGATGCTCTCCGGCGCAGTCCTGGTCGACGCCAATCTCCCGCAGTTCTTCACGGACGAGGAGATCCCCCGCCTCGTAGCCGGGACGCAGCCGGACGTCGATGCGGCGAAGAAGGACCCCGAGAAGCCGGAGAACCGCCAGTTGATCTCCACAGCAGAGGGCTTCGCCGCCGCGCACAAGGCATTCCATAAGGTGACGTGGCCGGCTTCGGTGCCGGCAACGGTCATGGTTTCGGAGAAGACTCCGTTCGCCGGGTCTCCTGTGGACGCCCAGCGCTGGCGTGACGCCGCCGCCTCGTTCGCACAGGAGGCGCCGAACCGTACGCTCGTCACCGCCAAGGGCACTTCCCACGAGGTGCCGACGGACCGTCCCGACCTCGTGCTCAAGGAGATCGAAGCCATGTTCGCCGCGCAACACTGATCTCCGGGACGCGATGTCCCGCCTCGGCCTCAGCATCCCGGCCGGCCTCGGCTGCCGCGTCCTCCGCCCGCACCCCGCTGGTGGTCACAGCCCGGAACCGGGCTTTGCCTTTTGCCGTCAGCGCGGTTGGTGGCCTGCGGCGACGCGCAGGCGGAGGGCCGTTCGGGTGGCGGTGGGACGGCCCGCCGGCAGGGACCTCGGTCAGGTACGTGTCGCGGCGTCCCAGGCGGTCATGGCGATGTCGATGACGTTGCCCAGCGCGGCGATGTCGGCGCCGTCACGGGCCTGGAGGGAGAGGGAGTTGAGGACGGCGGCGTAGAAGTCGGCAAGAGTGTCGAGGGCTGCGGTGGCGGGGACGTCACCCTCGGCGATGCCGCGGGCGATGCGGGCGCGGATGGCCTCGCGGTTGGCAGCGCGCATCCGGGCGAGGCCGGTGGCGACGGCCGGGGCGTCGGCGGGCAGCGGGGCGGCCAGGACGACCAGGCAGCCGCGGGGGGTGGCCGGGTCGGCGTAGGCGGCGGCGTTGTCGCGGAGCATGGCCTCCACCGCGGCGCGGGCGGTGGGCTCTGCGGTCAGGGCGCGGTGGGTGTGGGCGCCCTCGGTGCAGGTGTAGAGGGTCACGGCTTCCTGGAAGAGCTGCTCCTTGGAGCCGTACGCGGCGTACAGGCTGGGCGATTTGATGCCCATGGCCTGGGTGAGATCGGCCATGGAGGTGCTGTGGTAGCCGCGCTCCCAGAACACAAGCAGGGCCTGCTGGAGTGCCTGGTCGCGGTCGAAGGATCTAGGGCGTCCTCTGCCTGCCATGGCCGTCGCCTTCCGGTCGGGCGGCCCGGGGCCGGGGTGGGCGGCGCCGCCGATTTCTGTAGTGCTTGTTAAAGATAACGCTTGACCCTGGCCAGGTGCGCCTGCATCATTTCTGTGTCAGCCCATACAGAAATCGGTCGGCACACCCCCTTTCCCTGTACCAGCAAGGAGCCCTGCCATGCCTTCGCCTTCCGCCGCCCCGCACGACCTGTCGTCATCCGCCTTCGAGGGCAAGGTCGTCCTGGTCACCGGCGCCGGCCGCGGCATGGGCCAGGCCAGTGCCCGCGCCTTCGCCGCCCGCGGCGCGATAGTAGTGATCGGCGGCCGCAACGCCGACAGTGCCGCGCAGACCGTGAAACGGATCGAACAGGACGGCGGCATCGCCGACTTCGTCCCGGTCGACGTCACCGACGCAGCCTCGGTGCGCGAGCTGATCGCCACCATCGCCGCCCGGCACGGCCGCCTCGACGTCGCGCACAACAACGCCGGCGTCTTCACCGCCGGGGGCCCGGTCGGCGACATCGACGAGCAGCAGTGGCACACCCAGCTCGACGTCAACCTCACCGGCGTCATGCTCACCATGAAGTACGAGATCCAGCACATGCGCGCCCATGGCGGTGGTGCCATCGTCAACACCGCCTCCAACATCGGCGACCACCTGCGCTACCCCGGCACCGGCGCCTACGCCGCCTCCAAAGCCGCAGTCTCCGCCCTCACCCGCGCCGCCGCCCTGGACCACATCTCCGACGGCATTCGCATCAACGCCGTCAGCCCCGGCGCCACCGACACCCTGATGACCTTCCTGCCCGGCGAGAGCGAGACCGAGCGCGCCGATCGCCTCAACGGAACCATCCCGCTGGGCCGTCTGGCCCGGCCCGACGAGATCATCGCGGCCGTGCTGTGGCTCGCCTCCGACACCGCGAGCTTCGTCGTCGGCCACGACCTCGTCGTCGACGGCGGCGCCAGCGCCTGAGCGCGCCGACCGGCCCGGGGCGAGGAAGCACCGCCCTCCCCCACCTCCTCGTGCCGGCCGGTGCCCGCCGTCCCACCGCGCCTACGAAGAGCGCCACTGCACGGGTTCATCTGCCGCAGGCAGTGATCCGCCGGACATGCCTCAGGTGTATTGACCCGCAGGGTTGTTCACGCGACTGATCGGGGGCCGGCCTCCGAGTGTGGTGTGGCCGCGGCGGTGTGATGGTGTGGCGGTCCGGCGCAGACTCCCGTTTCTCCGGGCCGCCTGGATCCCGCCCTCGGGGTCGGTCAGCCGTTGCGGAGCTTGCCGAACTCCTTGATCAGCACGGGATATTGCTCCTTGCCGTGTCCGGCGACGATCGCCCGGTCCGCCATAGCTTTGATCAACTTCGGCAGTTCGGCGTTCACCCCCGCGGCCTCGCTCTCCTCGATCAGGTGATCCATCGCCCGTGCGTCGGTCTCCAAGGCGGAGACCTCGGCGGGAAATGAGCCGCTGTCGATCTGCTCGGCGTATCCAGGCAGCCATTCGGCCACAACGGCGGCGATCTGCCGCGCGAACGGTGCATACGTCGCGGCGTCGACGCCGGCCGTCCTCAGCATGGCCGTGCCCTGGAGCCAGGCGTTCAGGATGCTCCACATCATGGCCAGGCCCGCCACGTCGTACAGCGACGCAAGCCCGTAGTCCGCCCCCAGGTAGGTGACGGTGCCGAGCGCGCCGAGTGTCGACTCGTGCACCGCGAAGTCCATCTGCGGCCCGCTGTGCAGAATCACCGCGTCGGCGGTGCCGATGGCCGACGGGACGGCCATGATGGCGCCGTCCAGGTAGCGGGTACCACGCTGTTCGGCCCATCGGGCGGCTTCTCTGGCCTGGGACGAACTTCCCGAGGTCAGGTTGATCAACATGGTGCCGTCCAGTTCGGCGTCGTCCGCGCCGAGCAGCTCGTACAGGGCCGGGTAGTCGGTGACGCAGACGATCGTCAGCGAACCCGCCTTGAACGCGTCGCCAAGAGTCGGTGCCAGCCGTGCGCCCTGGGCCACGAGTTGCTCGGCTTTGGAGGAGGTGCGATTCCACACGGTGGTGGGATGCCCAGCTCTCAGGAACGCGCCGGCGAGTGCCTGGCCCATCAGGCCGAGTCCGATGATGGTCACGGGTGTTTCGGTTCGGTCGTTCATGACAGCATCGTCAACGTTGATACCGGTGTGAGGGTCAAGTGAGGTAGCGATGCGGATCGGGGAACTGAGTCGTCGGACGGGAGTCCACACTCATCAGTTGCGTTACTACGAAGCCCAGGGACTGCTGGAGGCGGATCGTGGCGCCAACGGATATCGCGAGTACGAGGAGAACGCCGTACTGCGAGTGAAGCAGATCCGGCACTTGCTCGGGGCAGGTCTGTCTTCCGAGGACATCGCGTACGTGCTGCCCTGTGCACTCGGAGAGGCCCCGGTGCTGCTCGGATGTCCCGAGTTACTGGCCGCGATGCGGTCACGGCTGCAGCGGCTGGACGATCAGATGGCCACCCTCGCCCAATCTCGCGGTGCTCTTGCCACTTACATCCATGCGGCCGAGCGAACGGGCCGCGAGAGCTACCCACCCTTTGACGATGCCGACCTGGGTCCCGCCGCCGCCTACTGAGGCTGAACTCGGGATGCCGCACCAGGCCCCGACTGGGACCGCCGTCCTGGCGACCCGTGAGCCGGCAGGACACCACCCGGCTCTGATCGAAGCCGTGAACGGTCGCGCCGGCGACAACGTCGACGGGGTACGGCTGCGACTGACCGTGGAGATCTTCGTGGCGGCCTGGCGCACCGCTTCCCCGCGCTTGGCGGCGCCGGAGGCCGCGACGGCCTGACGAATCTGGTCGAGGAGACCTTCGCCGAGGTCCCAGCGGCGCTCACCTGCCGCGCCTGGCAAGGCCGATCGGCCAGCAGCCTCACTTACGATCCGAAGGACTCCGTCATATCCCCGTCCGACCTGCGTGCATGCGAGGTCGGACGGGGTGTGACGGAGTCCTTCGGGGCTCTCGACGGGGAGTAACGGATGAGAGCCCCGCTCAAGCTGTCAGCTGTCCGCGCCGCTGCCGGGGACGACGCAGGAGGCGCTGTTCTCCCAGCCCCATCCGTCGCCGTCCGGGTCGGACGAGCCGCCGTTGACGCAGTACGGGTACCCGTTGGGGGCCGTACCGCCGCCTGTGTCGCCGTCGCCGTCCGCGCCGCTGCCGGCCACGACGCAGGAGGCGCTGTTCTCCCAGCCCCATCCGTCACCGTCCGGGTCGGACGAGCCGCCGTTGACGCAGTACGGGTACCCGTTGGGGGCCGTACCGCCGCCCGTGTCGCCGCCGCCCGGCTCGCCCCCGTCACCGTAGACCGTGGCGGTCTCGGAGGTGGCGGCGATGCCGTCGGCGCCGTTGATGAAGCGGTTGCCCCAGGTCGTCAGGGAGTTCTCGTCGAAGCCGTTGGCCATGTCGAGGTACTCGACGCCGCTGCCGTTACCGCTCCAGGACCAGCCGATGTAGCCCACGCCCAGTGACTGCGCGGTCGCCATGATGGCGTCCTCGTCCGGGTTGCCGTCGCTGTGCGCGTCGCCGAACTCACCCACCACGATGGGCAGTCCGTTGTTCACGAAGTGGTTCAGGTAGCCCTGCACCTCGGCGGCGGTGTCGTAGACGCCGTACATGTGGATCGAGAAGATCGTGTTGCGGTCGGGGTCGGACGCGAAGACCGCGGCCGCGTTGTCCCGCATGGTTCCGGACCAGTCCTGGCCCCAGTTGGGGGCGTCCACCATCAGGGCGTGGTCGATGCCGGCGTTCCGCAGCTTGCTGATCGCGCTCTTGGTGGCGCCGGTCCAGGCCGCGGCATTCGTATTGCCGTACGGCTCGTTGCCGATGTTGACGACGACGTAGTCCTCCTGTCCCTCCAGCGCGCTCTTCACGCCGATCCAGTAGTCGGCGGCCTTGTCCAGGGTGGTGGCGGCGCCGTCCTCGCCGTAACCGGTGGTGTCATGGACCTCCAGCACACAGATGACCTTGCTGGCCTTGCACTGGTCGATCAGGGCGGAGACCTGGGAGGCGCTCGTCTTCGTCCAACGGTCGCCACTGCTGAGGACGACGCGGACGGTGTTGGCGCCCTTGGCCGCGATGTCGGCGATGGCGGTCGTCTGCTCGGGGTACCAGGTGTATGCGTGGTTGATCCCCCGCATGACGAACTCGTTGCCGTTCGCCTCGACCACGTGTCCGTCACTGACACGGATGCCGGTGGGCGCGGCCTCGGCCTCGCCGACGGAAGGGCCGGCGATCGATCCCAGCAGGCCCAGGGCGGCGGCGAACGCCATGCCCGCCGTCGTCATCAGAGTGCTTCTCGGCTTTCGCATTTCTCTCCTCGGATACGCATGCGGGTGCACGGACGGGTACGGAGCGGGACGAGGTCGTGGGACGGGCGACACCCACATGACAACGATGTCTGGGCCGCCTGCGGAGGGCCATGGAGGCACGCTTGGTGAGCGCTGCATGCACGTCGGCGTGGGTGGCACCGAAGGCAGGCTTCGCAGGCGTCGTTACGGTGGGAGGCAGCGCCGGACAACTGACATCGGCCAGCTGCGACTTCGGCCAGATGCGGCTCGAACGGGTCGTCGCCACACCATGAGGCACCGGGTGTTACGTCCCTGTCAATAGTGGGTTCGCGATCCGTTCACCACGCAGAAAAGCCTCCTGGAACTAAACCGCTAAACCCACTGGCCAGCCTTACTGCGCATGAAAAGGTGGTCATCAACCAGCAACAACAGCGCCACCGTGGCGATTGACAGTTGCACGACACGCCCTTACGTTCCTGGTCGATAAACCGGTAGAGGTCGGGGTTCACCTCGCCGAGCCGCCGAGTCCACCCCTCCGCCTGCCGCGCCTCCCGAAGTAGCGGGCAGCCCCTCCCTTCGGATGAAGGAGACGCCATGCACAGTCACCCCCACGCTCCGGTCGGGCGTCACCGACCCGTGCGCCCCGCTCCTGGCCGCCTTGGCCGCCACCGACTCCTTCGACGCGTTGCGATATCCGCTTCCGCCCGAACGGCGAGGAGCACTGCGTCGTCGGGGCCAACACGTACGACCTGTTTCACCTTCAGTTCCGGCGTCGGCTCCGACGAGACGGAGACGGGAGACGGGAGACGGAGCGCATGGACAAGGCGCGCATCGACGCGCACTTCGCACGCACGCGTGACGGCGGGGTCGATGTCGCACGGCTCTGGATGTTCGGTCATGGCGATTACTAAACATTTACCTGAACTAAACGGTTTACTAGACAACGTTGTCAGGACCCGTCAGAGTGTGCTCCGAGCGAGAGGATCCGCTCCACTCACGAAAGGTATGTGAACTGTGTACGGAGCACTGGACATCGGCGGCACGAAGATCGCCGGAGCGCTCGTGGACGACGCAGGCACGCTGGTGCTGCGTACGCAACGCCCGACTCCGGCGCTGAAGTCCGCCGATGAACTCATGGCAGTGGTGACCTCGGTCATCGACGAACTGACGGCCCATCCGATGTGGGACGAGATGACCTGCCTCGGCATCGCCAGCGCGGGTCCGGTCGACACCGCCGCAGGCACGGTCAGCCCGGTCAACATTCCCGCCTGGCGGCACTTCCCGCTGGCCGACGAGGTGGCCGCACACCCACGGCTCCCCGCGGGGGTTCGACCGGTCCTGATCGGGGACGCGGTGGCGATGGCCGCGGCGGAGCACTGGCTCGGCGCGGCGCGGGAGTCCGAGAACGCTCTCTGCATGGTGGTGTCCACCGGAGTGGGAGGCGGTCTGATCCTCGACGGCCGGCTCCGCACGGGCCGGACGGGCAACGCGGGCCACCTCGGGCACATCAGCGTGGATATGGACGGTTCGCTGTGCCCGTGCGGCGCTCCTGGCTGTGTCGAGGGGTTTGCCAGCGGTACGGCGATAGCCGCCCAGGCGCAGGCTGCCGGGTGGTCCCCGCCGGCCGGGGTGGCGCCGACAGCCGCGGCGGTCGCGGACGCGGCGCGGAAGGGGGACCGGCGAGCCCTGGAGGCGTACGAGCGCGCCGCCCAGGCGCTGGCGGCGGCCATCGCGGCGACGGCGGCCCTCGTCGAACTCGACATCGTGGTCGTCGGCGGTGGTGTGGCACAGGCCGGTGACACGCTCTTCGCACCGCTGCGACGTCGCATGGCCGACTACGCCGTCCTCGACTTCACCCGTGGACTGCCCGTCGTGCCGGCGCTCCTCGCTCTGGACGCCGGGCTGATCGGGGCAGC
Organism: Streptomyces sp. NPDC023573; assembly: GCF_055559735.1. NCBI lineage: Bacteria > Bacillati > Actinomycetota > Actinomycetes > Kitasatosporales > Streptomycetaceae > Streptomyces > Streptomyces sp. NPDC023573. Next base: position 68,798 of record NZ_JBVHKB010000012.1, on the reverse strand, counting down.
CGCCGTCGCCTCCGCACAGGCCGGCAGATCCGCGCTCGCGGCTCACGGCTCTTCCTGAACGTTCGCCGTCCACGACGCCGCTCCTCGGGACGAGCCCGAACTGCCCGCCGGCACTGCGGTGTACGTACGCGCGGGCGAGCCGGTGACGGTCACCGGGACGGCAACCGACATCCGCGCCACCGTGGACGTCAGCTTCCTCCGACCTGCCACCGCGTCGGCTCACACTCAGGCGGGCGCGGAGGAAAGCGGCGCCGCGTCCAGGGGCGCCGCCGATTCGTCCGCGTCGGGCACCGTGTGCAGCAGGGACTCACGGTGGGCGCGAGCCACGGCCACCATCCTGTCCAAGGTGCCCCGGGCTCGCAGGAGATCGTCGATCTGCGCCGTGATCCGCTCGCGTTCGCGGGCCATCCGCTCCAGCGTGGCGTCGGAGTTGTGCGTGCTCGGGTTGTCGCGGCACGGCAGGAGTTCGGCGATGGTGCGGCTGGAGAGGTTGGCCGCGTACAGCCCCTGGATGAAGTGGACGCGGTCCACGTCGTGTTCCGTGTACTGCCGTTGTCCGCTCGGCGTACGGGTGCTGGTGAGCAGCCCCTGCTGCTCGTAGTAGCGCAGGGACCGCACGCTCACTCCGGCGCGTGCCGCGAGGTCTCCGATCCGCATGACTGCCTCCCGTGGTGGTTCACAGCACCGCGATTCCTGTGATGCGCCCCACACGGATCCGCGGTGCTCTTCGGTTGCCTCTGACATTGACGTCAGGTTTTAGCGTACCCACGTGCTTCGGCGAACGGAGCACTGTGTACGCGAGGAGAACCGATATGCCCTCCCTGTTCAGCAGTTACCGTCTCGGCGGGCTCACGCTGCCCAACCGGACCGTCATGGCTCCCATGAGCCGGGTGCGGGCCGCCGCCGGCGGTCTGGCCACTCCCTCGATGGCCAGCTACTACGCGCAGCGCGCCTCGGCCGGCCTGATCGTCACGGAGGGCGTGCAGCCCAGCCGCGTCGGACAGTCCAACCCGGGCACGCCCGGCCTGCACACCGACGAGCAGACGGATTCATGGCGGCAGGTGACCGACGCCGTCCACACCGGCGGCGGACGCGTCTTCGCCCAGATCATGCACGGCGGCCGGGTCTCGCACCACGAGACCACGGGCCTCCAGCCGGTCGGCCCGTCGGCCGTGGCCGGCGAGGGCAGCGTGTTCACCCCGAGCGGCCCCCAGCCGCTGTCCGTGCCGCGGGCCCTGGGGACCGACGAGATCCCCGAGCACGTCCTGTCCTACGCCGACGCCGCCCGCCGCGCCGTCGACGCGGGCTTCGACGGAGTCGAACTGCACGGCGCCAACGGCTATCTGATATCCCAGTTCCTGTCGTCCAACGCCAACCTGCGCGACGACCGCTACGGCGGCTCGATCGCCAACCGGATCCGTTTCGCCGTCGAGGCGGCCACTGCCACGGTCGAGGCCGTGGGCGCCGCCCGTACGGGGATCCGCCTGTCACCCGGCGGCGGCATCTGGGGTGTGACCGAGGACGACGCGGCGGAGCTGAACACCGCTCTGCTGACGGAGTTGGCCCACCTCGGCCTCGCCTATGTGCACCTGGAGGCCACCACCGGCGAGGACGTCCTCCTCGGGCTGCGCAGGACCTGGCCGGGCACCCTCATCGTCAGCCCCACCATGCCCGGCGGCCCGAAGCAGGCCGGGCAGGCGGAAGCCGACCACTGGCTGGGGCTGGGCGCCGACCTGATCGCCTTCGGCCGCGGCTTCCTCGCCAACCCCGACCTGGTCGAACGGCTGCGCTCGCGCCTGCCCATCGCGCCCGCCGACGAGAACACCTTCTACCAGGGCGGCGACGCCGGGTACCTCACCTACCCGACGTACCAGCACACGGCCTGACCGCCTCCGCCTCATCCCAGGTGACGGAGACCGGTGCCGCGGCACGGCGTCGGTGACTGCGGTCCTCAGGAGAGCGGCCAGGTGCGCAGGGCGGCGTCGGCCATCTCCTGGAGTTCGTCGCGGCCGACACCGCTCGCGGCCTGTACGGCGATGCCGAAGGCCAAGGTGGTGACGTAGCGGGCCAGTAGCCCCGGGTCCGCGTCCGGAGGCAGGTCTCCGTCGTCGACGGCTCGCCGGAACCGCTCCCGGACGCAGGAGCACCCGTTGTTACGCCAGGCGACGAGGATGTCCCGGACCGCCCGCCCGGAGTCCCCGGCGGCCAGGGCGCCCTGGACGCCCAGACATCCGTGGGGGCCGGCCGGGCGGGTGGTGGTCCGGACGGTGCCGGCCAGGATCGCGGTGGCGACGCCGAGGGCGGTCGGCTCGTCCAGTGCCCGGGTGAGATAGGCGCCCGGGCCTTCCGTGTAGCGCTCCAGGGCCTTGCGGAACAGCTCCTTCTTGTTGCCGAAGGCCGCGTACATGCTGGTGGTGGAGATGCCCATCGCGTCCGTCAGGTTGGCCAGGCTGGCTCCCTCGTAGCCCTGCTCCCAGAAGACCAGCACGGCGCGCTCGAGAGCGTCGTCGACGTCAAAGCCTCGCGGTCGGCCGATCGGGCCGCTCTGTTTCGTCGCCACCCCCGCAGTCTACCTCTTCCGCATCGATCGCTACGGAAGTGCTACCGTTCGACTTCAGCAGCGATCGATGCGGAAGTCGGAAGAGGTCATTCATATGGGGTCACTCGAAGGCAGAACCGCTCTCGTCACCGGGGGAGGCACCGGGATCGGTCTGGCCGGCGCCGTAAGGCTGGCGGCCGAGGGTGCGCACGTGTTCATCACCGGCCGGCGCAAGGCCGAACTCGACGCGGCCGTCGAGACGATCGGGTCATCGGCCACCGCGGTGATCGGCGACATATCGAACCTGGCCGACCTGGACCGGCTCTACGAGACCATCCGCAACCGGGGCCGGGGCTTGGACGTCCTGTTCGCGAACGCCTCCGTCGCCACGTTCGCCACACTGGAACAGACCACCGAAGAGCATTTCGACACCCTCTACGGCATCAACGTCCGGGGCACGCTCTTCACCGTCCAGAAGGCGCTGCCCCTGCTCAACGACGGCGCCTCGGTGATCCTCAACGGCTCCACCAACGTGGACGTCGGCGCGGAGGCGTTCGGCGCTTACGCGGCGTCCAAGGCGGCCACCCGGTCGTTCGCCCGCACCTGGGCCAACGAACTCAAGGGGCGCGGCATCAGGGTCAACACCGTCACACCCGGCCCGACCGACACCCCTGGCCTCTCCGGACTCGCTCCCGACCCGGAGCAGGCCGCCGGCCTCAGGCAGCACCTGGCCTCGCAGGTGCCGCTGGGCCGGCTCGGGCGCCCGGAGGAGATCGCCGCGGCCGTGGCCTTCCTCGCCTCCGACCAGAGCAGTTTCATCACCGGTTCGAGCCTGTACGTCGACGGCGGCTTGAACCAGATCTGAGCCCCCTGGCCGGGCGTCAACGAGCGAAGGCGGCCCGTCCCCGGACGGGCCGCCCCGGCTATGGACGGCACGGCAGGTCGATCTCCGCCCGGACGGTCTTGCCCACGGGCACACGGTCGTGCACCGACCACCGGGTGGCCAGTGCTTCCACCAGGAGCAGCCCCCGGCCACGGTCCGCCGCGCCACCGGACCGGCCGAGGCCGCCCGGCGAGGGCGGCCGCCGCTCACCGCGCGCGTCGGACACCTCGATCCGCAGGACGGCCCCGGGCGCACGGGTCAGCACCAGCTCGAAGTCCCGCCCCGGCACATGCCCGTGCGTCACGGCGTTGGCCGCCAGCTCGGCGACGACCAGGGCGGCCGTGTCGGACAGATCGCTCCCGAGCGGAATGCCCCAGCGGTCGAGCTGGAGCACGGCCAGCCGCCGGGCGAGCCGGGCTCCGCGCGGAGTGGCGCTGAAGCGCTGGGTGAACGTGCACGCGTCGCGCATCGGCTGGTCGCTGGATGCCGTGGGGGTGGCGGGGGTCGTCATGAAGGCCACGGTGACGGGGTTCGGCGTGGGTCTCCAGATCAGCGGGCCGTACGCTGAGTCAGCGTACGGGTGCGGAGAGTGGACACCGTGCGTCACGGCGCGTGAGCATGGGTGGGTCGGCGGGACGGTGCGTGGAGGTGGGCGGGTTGGATGACTCGGCGGTGGGCACAGGTGGCGCCTGTGAGGGTACGGCGGCCAACGGCGGTGCGGAGCCGGAGAGTTCGGACAGCCTGAAGGCGTTCGGGGAGGTCGTGAAGGCGTTCCGGAAGCGGGCGCGGCTGACGCAGGAGCAGTTCGCGCCACTGGTGGGGTACTCGGTGCCGACCGTGGCCTCCATCGAGCAAGGGCGGCGCTTCCCGCCGGCGGACTTCGTGGAGAAGGCCGAGGAGGTGCTGGACGCCTTCGGGGCGCTGCGAGGTGCGGCGAGGCATCTGTCACGGCGGCCGGGGCTGGCGAGCTGGTTCCGGCAGTGGGCGGTGCTGGAGGCGGAGGCGCTCGCCCTCTATACGTACGAGTGCCGCTTGATCCCCGGGCTTTTGCAGACAGAGGCGTACGCGCGAAGTCTGTTCTCCGAGCGACTTCCCCCGCTGGGCGACGAACAGATCGACACCCGGCTGGCTGCCCGGACGGAGCGGCAACGGTTACTCACCGAGCGGCCCAACACGGCGTACAGCTTCATCGTCGAGGAGCATCTATTCCGACGAGGGACGGGTGGATCAGAGGCCACGGTGGAGCTACTCGATCGGGTCCTGCACCTCGCCGGGCACCGGAACATCGAAATCCAGGTCATGCCGCAGGCGCGCGGCAGCCACGCAGGGATCGACGGCCCCATGCAGCTGTTGGAGACGCCGGACAACAGGTGGTTCGGCTACTGCGAAGGGCAGGAAAGCGGCCAGTTCATCTCTGACCGCAAAGTGGTCAGCATGCTCCAGATGCGGTATGCCAGGATGCGGTCACAGGCTCTCTCGTTGGAGGACTCCCTGAGCCTGTTGCGGCAGATCCGAGGAGCAACATGAACAACACAGACCTGGCCTGGTTCAAAAGCACCTACAGCGGCAGTTCCGGTGACAGTTGCGTCGAGGTGGCAACCGCCCCCGAGGCGGTCCACGTCCGTGACTCGAAGGTCGAGCAGGGCCCGCAGCTCGCCCTCTCGCCCACATCGTGGACGAGCTTCGTCTCGTACGCCTCCCAGGCCTGACCGCGCCCCGTGCCGGTTCGTGACCGGCTCCGGGGCGCTTCTCTCAGGCCTCAGACCCGGGTCAGATCCGGACGGCGGCCTGGTAGGCGCCGATGGTGTTCATCGACTCGTAGCGGACGTACGTGCCCGGGTAAGGGGCGTGCAGCACCGTGTTGTTGCCCGCGTAGAGGCCCACGTGCGAGGTGTTGCTGAAGAAGACCAGGTCGCCCGGCTTCAGCTGGCTGCGCGAGATGCGGGTGCCCTGGTTGATCTGCGTGAAGGTGGTGCGGGTGATCTGGGCACCGGCCTGTGCGTAGGCCCACTGGGTCAGACCCGAGCAGTCGTAGGAGCCGGGACCCGTGCCCATGCGGGCGTACGGCTTGCCCACCTGGGTGTGGGCGGCCTGGAGGGCTGCGGCGCCGAGGGCGGAGGCGGGGACCTCGTTGCCGAGGTCGACCTTCCCGACCGCTGAGGTGGAGGTCTTCTTGCCGACGTCGACCCGGTCACCGGCGGCGCGGCTGGCCCGCTGCTCGTCCTCGGCGATCTTGGCGCGCTCGGCGGCGGTGAGGGTGTTGAGCAGCTTCTGGGCGTCGGCCAGCTTGCCCTGGGACTTCTTCTTGGCTTCGTTCAGCGTCTCGCGGACCTCGGCGAGGGCCGTGAGCTTGCCCTGCGCCTCCTCGCGCTGCTGCGCGAGGGTGCGCTGCTTCGCCTGGATCTTCTGCAGCGACTCGGCCTGCTTGGCCGACAGCTGGTCGAGCGCGGTCGCCTGGTCGAGGAAGCTGTCCGGGTCCGAGGAGAGCAGCAGCTGGACCGACGGGTCGAGACCACCGGAGCGGTACTGCGCGGTGGCCAGCGAACCGAGCTGTCCACGCAGGGTGTTGAGCTCGTCCTGGCCGCGGGCGACCCTGTCCTGGAGCGCGTCGGCCTGCTTCTTGAGCTTGTCCTGCTGCTCCTTGGCGCCGTTGGCCTTCTCGGTGGCGACCTCGGCCTCGTGGTAGAGCTTGTCGACCTTCGCCTTGACCTCGCTCTTGGTCGGCTTGGGGTCGGCGTGCGCCGCCTGCGAGGTCAGGGCCACGGCTGCGGCGGCGGTCGCGGTGAGCACGGTCACACGGGCGCGGCTCGGCTGCTTGGGACGACGGTGGGACCCCACGAAGGCGAGCTCCTTCTTCCTCGGGCCGCCTACCGGGCTGGGGGGAACGAATGGATCCCCGGCTCCGTGCACGTCACGGACTCGGCGGTTCCTTCGCCGTCACCCCGGGCGGGCAACCAACCGTGCGAAGGTTCGAGGCCTGACCTTAGTAACCATCTCGTTATCCATGCAATCTTCACAGCGTGAATGTCGACACGCGCGGCTTTTGCGCACCGTCGACACACGCCGTGTAACCGAGACCTGACGACCCGTCCGGGCGGTCCGCCTTCTCGCCGGCGCGTCAGAGCATGATTAGGAGGCGCGTGTCCGCCTTGAGCTTCCTGTTCACCGAGCGGCTCTGCACGTACACCTCCAGCTTGGGGTTGTTGCCCGCCTTGACGGAGACCGTCCCATGGACGCCCGTGCCGAACAGGAGGCTGCGCGCGGCGTCACCCGTGTACGCGCGGTCGGTGTCCTTCTCGACCACGATGACCTCCTTGTCGGGCTGCACCTGGACCCGGGTGCCCAGCTGGTAGTAGCAGGAGCCGCGTTGGTAGGTGACTCCCGGATGCGAGTCCACGAAGGCGCGGATCTCGGTCTCCTTGTCGACCTTCAGGAGCCGGTACTTGTCGGCCGAGACCGGTTCGAGGTTCGCGCGCACCTCGTCGACCGATATGTCCTGGCCGACGGCGAACAGGTTCTTCGTGCCGCGCACACCCTGCTCACGGCCCCGCAGGAAGCTGGTGGCGGCGGCTCGGACGGTGCCGATCGCGTCCTCGACGCCCTTCTGGGAGTCCGCGTCCCAGATGGCGATGTTGCCGGCGGGGAAGCCGTAGTTCTGCGCGGTCCGCTTCGCCAGGGAGTTGGGGACGAGGATCGCGGAGGTCCAGTGGCTCGGGAGCCCGCCCATCTTCGCCGTGATCCTGTCGAGCCAGGGGCCGAGTATGGACATGTCCCCGTCGTGCCGCCTGTCGCCGCCGGAGGCGTTCTCCTCGCCGTCCGTCACCACGATCTGGAGGAAGCTGTGCTCGCCGTACTCCTCCCAGATGTGCCCCAGGTCGTCCAGGGACTTCAGGGAGGCCTCGATGAGCGCCGTGGCGCCGTTGTTGACCTTGTACAGGCCCCGCATGGACGGCAGATGCTTCACATCCATGTCCCAGACCAGGTTCTCCACCCTGTGGTCGAAGGAGTAGAGGCTGATGCGGGTCTCGTGTCCGAGGTTGTCCGACTCGGCCTTCAGACCGGCCACGAACTCATCCACGACGCGGATGAGTTGGCCCTGGTGCTGATACATGGAACCCGAACTGTCCACCACCAGCGCGACGTGGTTCACCTTGTGCTGGATCCTGTTTGCGGACATGTTTCCGCTCCTTCTCCGAAGCTCCCCGAGTGATGTGTTCACTGTATGAGGAGCCACTGACAACGGCTTTCGGCCGCCGACCGCCCTCCCGTCGGTGGGTCAGGGGAGCACCAGCATGATGTGTTCGTGCTCGCCGTACATGACCGTCCCGGTACGCCGGAAACCGTGCTTCTCCAGCAGTCGCACCGAGCCGGTGTTCCCCGCGAAGGGGTCGGCGTGCAGAGGCCGGGCCGTCTCCAGGTCGAGGAAGAGCGCCAGCGCCCGGGTGCCGATGCCCCTGCCCCAGTACTGCCGGCCGAGCCAGTACCCGATGAAGCGCCGGTCCTCGTCCCACCACGCGACCAGGTTGCCCGCGAGCTCCCCGTCCACGGTGACGGCCTGCACCAGGTTGGAGGGCTCGCCCAGGACCTTCGTCCTCCAGTGCGTCAGAAAGGCCTCGCGTTCCCTGGGCGGGAAGTTCGACCGGCGCACGGACTCCGGGTCGTGCTCCTGCGCGAGGAACACCTCCAGATCGGACTGACCGACATCTCTCAGACGCACCTGTTCACTCATGCCGGCAGAGTCTGCCACCCGCCACTGACAATCCCGGGCGGCCGGCTACGTCGTCACCCGCAGCCCCTGCGGAGTGGGCAGGAAGCCCGTCTCCTGGAAGTAGGTCAGGTAGCGGGTCAGGATGTCGTCGGTCAGGGCCGGCAGGTGGACGCCCAGTGCTCCCGCCGCCTCTGCCGTCCGGCTGGAGTCGAAGCGGCGGTGCTCCGTCGCCTCCTGCCTGGTCTGTCCCGCGTCGCCGAGGAACAGTTGCGCCGCGTTGTCGTGCCGGGCCGCGACGCGGGCCTGCCATTCCGCTGCGGGGACGGTGCGCACGTCGTGGCCCAGGCGGGCGGCGGCTTCGAAGACACGGTCCAGCCCCGGTGCGTCCGGGTTGGTGAGGTGGTAGGCCTCGGCACCGGTCCCGCCGGACGCGGAGAGCGCCACCACTGCCGCGCTGACGTGGTCCACGGGCACCCAGTCGGTCGACCCGTACGGCAGGTCCGGCACCGCGCCCGCCTGGAGGCACCCCTTGATGAGCTGCCACAGCAGGTCGCGGTCCTGGCAGGCGCCGGTGGCGGTGTCGCCGCTGATGCGCCCGGGCCGGTAGACCGTCACCGGCAGCCCGCGCTCGCGGGCCAGGCCGACCAGTTGCTCGGCGACCCACTTGCTCTGGGCGTAGCCGTCGGGCAGGCCGGACGCCGGTCCTGTCGGGGTGGACTCCGTGACGGTGTCGGGCTCCGCGCCTGTCGCCGGGGCGTAGACGCTCGTGGTCGAGACGTAGTGCATCCCGGGTGACGCCGAGTCGGCCAGCAGACGCAGCAGTTCCTCGGTGCCCGCCACGTTCGGGGCGCGCAGATCGCCGTAGCCGGCGGCGAAGTTGACGCGGGCGCCGTTGTGGACGACCGGGCCGAGCCGGCGGACCAGGGCCGACCGGGCCTCGGGTGACAGGCCGAGGCCGGGGGCTGCGAGGTCCCCGGGGACGGGGCGGACGAGGGCGGCATACCGGGGACGCCACAGGCCGTAGCGCTCCAGATTCGCCCGTAGCCGGTCCGCGGCGCGCTGCTCGTCCTCGGCACGTACGAGGCAGTCGACCGGGCCGTCGGTGGTCTCGATGAGGTCGCGGAGGAGGAAAGCGCCGAGGAAGCCGGAAGCGCCGGTCAGGAGCGGCCGCGGGGACGGGCGGGAGAGTCCGGGGCGCGGGGCGGTGCCGTCCCGCCCCACGCCGGTGATGTCCGGCGCCAGGCGGATTTCGGCGGCGAGCCCCGGAGCGACGGTGCTCGCCCGGTCCTCCTCCCCCGCCTCGCTCTCCAGGAGGCGGGCCACCCCTTCGACGGTCGGCGCCGCGAACAGGGCGCGCAGGGCGGGGCGTCGGCCGCAGCGTTCTTCGATCCGCCGGGCGAGGGTCACGGCGAGCAGCGAGTGGCCGCCGAGGGCGAAGAAGTCGTCCGAGACACCGACCTCGGGCACGCCGAGTGTCTCCGCGAAGGCCTCGCACAGCGCGCGTTCGCGAGCGGTGCGCGGTGCACGGCCGCCGGCCGGTACGGCGTGCTCCGGTGCGGGCAGGGCGCGCCGGTCGGTCTTGCCGTTGGGGGTGACGGGCAGGGCGTCGAGCCGTACATGGGCCGCGGGGACCATGTGGGCGGGCAGCGTGGCGGCGAGGTGCGCCCGTGTCCCGGCGTCGTCCGGGCCGTCCGCACCGTCGGCGGCCACGGTGTAGGCGACCAGGCGCCGGTCGCCGGGCCGGTCCTCGCGGACGACGGCGCAGGCCGCGGCGACGCCGGGCAGGGCGGTGAGCGCGGCTTCGATCTCGCCGAGTTCGATGCGGAAGCCGCGCAGTTTGACCTGGTCGTCGACACGGGAGACGTAGACGAGCTCCCCGTCGGCCGTCCAGCGCACCAGGTCACCGGTGCGGTACATACGGCCCCCCGCGCGGTCGGACGGGTCGGCCACGAAGCGGGTCGCGGTCAGGGCAGCCTGGCCGTGGTAGCCGCGGGCCACGCCCTCTCCGGAGACGTACAGTTCGCCGATGACGCCGGGTGGCACGGGGGCCAGCCTGTCGTCCAGGACCTGGACGCGGGTGCCGTTGACGGGGACGCCGATGGAGACGCTCCGGTCGGGGGCGTGCGGCCCGTCCGCGTGCTGGAAGGTGCTCATGGTCGCGCACACGGTGGTCTCGGTCGGGCCGTAGGCGTTGACGAGGAACCGGTCCCGCGCCCAGGCGCGCACCAGGGCCGGCGGGCACGCCTCACCGGCGAGGACCATCGTCGTCCCGGTGGGCAGTGACTTCGGCGGCATCACCGCGAGCGCGGCGGGCGGCAGGGTGAGGTGGGTGACACCCCGCTCGCGGACCAGGGTGGCGAGGGCGGGGCCGGGCAGCAAGGCTTCGCGTTCGTCGATCTCCAGGCAGGCTCCGGAGAGCAGCCCCATGCACAGCTCCCAGAACGCGGCGTCGAAGCTGACGGACGCCATGTGCAGCACCCGGCTTCCCGGGGCGACCCGCAGCCGCTCGCTCTGGGTCCTGGCCATGGCACCGGCGCCCCGGTGGGTGACCACGACGCCCTTCGGGCGGCCGGTGGAGCCGGACGTGTAGATGACGTACGCCGGGTGCGCCGGGAGCAGGACCGGGCGGGCGGGCGCGGACGCCGACGCGCCGGTCTCCAGGTCGCCGGTGTAGAGGCACGGCACCGGGGACTCCGGGAGGCGGCGGCGGATGGCGGGCGTGGTGAGGAGGAGGCGCGGCCGGGCGTCGTCGAGCATGTAGGACAGGCGCGGGGCCGGGTAGTCGGGGTCGAGCGGTACGTACGCCGCCCCGGCCTTGAGGACGCCGAGGAGGGTCACGACGAGGTCGTGGGTGCGGGGCAGGGCTATCGCCACCCGGTCCTCGGGGCCGATGCCCCGGGCCGCGAGGTGGTGGGCGACGGCGTCGGCGCGGGCGTCGAGCTCACCGTAGGTGAGGGTGGTGCCGGCGTCGCGGACCGCCGGAGCGTCCGGGGTGCGCCGGACCCACTGCTCGAAGAGCGCGGGGACGGTCGACTCCGGCAGGTTCTCGACGGGTCCGGTCCCCCAGGCGGCGAGGCGGGCGCGCTCGTCGGTGGTGAGCACGTCGTACGTGCTCAGCGGGCGGTCGGGTTCGGTGGTCACGGAGTCGAGCAGCAGGACGAGACGCGCGGCGAGGTCGCGGACCGTGGCCGCGTCGAAGAGTTCCGTCGCGTAGTCGACGGCGCCTCGCATGCCGCTGGGTGTGCCGCTGTCGTCGTACGTCTCGGTGAAGGTGAACGACAGGTCGAACTTGCTGACGCCTGGGGCGGCCGGCACACCGTGGGTGGTGAGGCCGGGCAGGTCCACGGGGGCGGCCGGGGTGTGGTTCTGGAGGATGAGCATGGTCTGGAACAGCGGATGGTGGTTCTGCGAGCGGGCGGGGTTGAGCAGTTCCACCAGGCGTTCGAACGGGACGTCCTGGTTCGCGTACGCGTTGAGGTCGAACTCCCGCACACGATCGAGGAGTTCAAGAAAGGTGGGGTCTCCCGTCAGGTCCGTGCGCAGCACGAGTGTGTTGACGAAGAAGCCGACGAGGTCGGAGACCGCCTCGTCGGTGCGTCCGGCGACGGCTGTGCCCAGCGGGATGTCGTGGCCGGCGCCGTGCCGTGAGAGGACGGTCGAGAGGGCGGCCTGGAGCACCATGAAGACGCTGCATCCGCTGCTGCGGGCGAGGTCGGCGACCCGCCGGGCGGTGGCGGTGCCGAGTGCGAAGTCGTGGGTGGCGCCGGTGTGCCGGGGTACGGCCGGGCGCGGCCGGTCCCAGGGCAGCTCGACCCTCTCCGGCAGCCCGTCCAGTGCGCTTCTCCAGTGGGCCAGCTGGCGTGCCGCGAGGCTCTCCGGGTCGTGCTCGTCGCCGAGCAGGCGGCGCTGCCAGAGGGTGTAGTCGGCGTAGTCGACGGTCGGTTCGGCCCACTGCGGTGCCTCGGCGCGGACGCGGGCGCGGTAGGCGGTGCCGAGGTCCCGGGCGAGGGATGCGAGGGACGAGCCGTCGGCGGCGATGTGGTGGATCACGAGGACCAGGACGTGGGCGTCGTCGGTCAGGCGCAGCAGGGTCGCCCGAAGCGGGAGACGGTGCTCGATGTCGATCGGTGCGGCGGCGGCCGCCCTGATCCGGTCGGGCAGTCCCTGCTCGTCGACGGCTTCGAGGGCGAACGGGAGGCGGACGTCGTCCGGGGCGGTGATGTGCTGGCGCGGCCGGCTGTCGTGCTCGGGGAACACGGTGCGCAGGGCGGCGTGCCGGTCGACGACGTCGCGGAGGGCCATGCGCAGCGCCTCGGTGTCGAGCGGTCCGTCGATGCGCAGGGCGAAGGGGATGTTGTAGGTGGCGGAGGGGCCTTCGAGGCGGTGCAGGAACCACAGGCGCTGCTGGGCGTAGGACAGCGGGAGCGCGGCCGGGCGTTCCTGCGGTACGAGCGCGGGGCGCGCGGGACGGCCGGCGTCCCGCAGGGCGGTGGCGAGCGTGGCGACGGTGGGGTTCTCGAAGAGGGTGCGGATCTCCGTCTCGGTGTCCAGGGCGGTGCGGACGCGGCCGACGAGGCGGGTGGCGAGCAGGGAGTGGCCGCCCAGGGCGAAGAAGCTGTCGTCGACGCCGACGCGGTCCACGCCCAGCACGTCGGCGAACAGTCCGGCGAGGATCTCCTCGTGTGCGGTGCGGGGCGGGCGGCTCCCCGGGCCGGGAGGGGCGGCGGGTGCCGGGAGGGCCGACCGGTCGAGCTTGCCGTTGGTGGTCAGCGGAAGCGCGTCGAGCGGCTGGATGGCCGACGGCACCATGTAGGCGGGCAGTTGGCTGCCGAGGTGGGCGGCGAGCAGGTCCGGGTCCGGGACACGCCCTGGCGCCGGGACGACGTAGGCGGTCAGGGTCCGGTCGCCCGGCAGGTCCTCGCGGACCAGGACGCAGGCCGCCCGTACGGACGGGTCGGCGCGGAGCACCGCCTCGATCTCGGCGGGCTCGATGCGGTGGCCCCGGAGCTTGATCTGCTGGTCGGCCCGGGCCACGTGGTGCAGGGTGCCGTCGGGGTCGCGGCGCACGAGGTCGCCGGTGCGGTACATCCGCGCCCCCGTGCCGGCGAACGGGTCGGCGACGAACCGGGTGGCGGTGAGACCGGGGCGCCCCAGGTAGCCGCGCGCCACCCCGGGCCCCGCGACGTACAGTTCGCCCTCGGCGCCGGACGGCACGGGCCGCATCGCGCCGTCCAGGACGTAGGCGCGCATACCGTCGAGCGGGCGGCCGATCGGGGGGACGACGCCGGGAGCGTCGCCGGGGCGTACGTGGTGGAGGGTGGCGAACGTGGTGGTCTCGGTGGGACCGTAGACATTGAGGAAGACGGTGCCGGGGTGCGCGGCGGCGAGGCTCTGGAGGACGCCGGGCGCCGCGGCCTCGCCTCCTGAGGCGGCCAGGCGGAGCAGTCCGAGGGCACCGGGATCGGTCTCGGCGATGACGTTGAACAGGGCCGTGGTCAGGAACGCCGCCGTCACGCCGTCACGGGCGACGAGGTCACGCAGCACTTCGGGCTGGAGGGCGCCCTCGGGGGCCACGACGACACGGCCCCCGTTGAGGAGGGGGGCCCATATCTCGAAGGTGGAGGCGTCGAAGACGTAGGCCGAGTGCAGCAGGACGGCGTCGGCGACGCCGTCACACCACGTCCGGTCGGACGCCAGGGCGGTGATGTCGGCGTGGGTGACGCCGACCCCCTTGGGCAGACCGGTGGAACCCGAGGTGAACATCACGTACGCGAGCCCGGCGCCGCCCGGGACGGCGGGGAGGGCTCCCGGGATGTCTGGGGCCCCTTGCACGGGCCGGCCCACGTGGTCGACCGTCACCACGTGCACGTCGGGTCCGAGACCGCGCACCCACGGGTGGGTGCGGTTGGCCCCGTCGACGATCAGGGTGCGGAGGGAGGCCACCTCGGCGACACGGGTGAGCCGTTCGGCGGGCCAGCCCGGATCGAGCGGTACATAGGCGGCACCGGCGCGCAGGGCTGCCAGGGATGCGGTGACCAGGGCCGTCGAGCGGCCCATGAGGATCCCGACGCCGTCCTCGGCGCCGGTTCCGGCACCCGCCAGCGCACCGGCCAACCCGTCCGACAGTGACACGAGCCGGCCGTAGGTCAGCTGCTCGCCGGCCTCGGACACGGCCACCGCGTCCGGGTGGCGGGCGGCACTCCGGGCGACGGCGGCCGGAATGCTCTCGTCCAGGGTGTCGCGGAGGAGCCCGGCACCGATCCCCTGGGAGAGCAGCGTCTCGCGCTCACCGTCCAGGAGCACGGGGACGGCGTCGGCGCGGCTGTCGAGCCCGTCCGCCATCGCGGTCAGCAGGCGCCGCATGCGGGCGACCGTACGGGCCACCTCGTCATGGCCGAGTACGGCCGTCCGGTATCCGAAGGTGATCCTCAGGGAGTCGCCCGGAGCGATGGTGAGGGTGAGCGGGTAGTGGGCGGCGTCCGTGCCGCTGAAGCCGGTGACGGCGAGGCCGGGCAGCCCCTGCTGCGCGGTGCGCAGGGCCTCCGCGTCCATCGGGTAGTTCTCGAACACGGCCAGGGTGTCGAAGAGCTCGTCCAGCCCGGTGACACCGCGGATCTCGGTCAGGCCCACGTACTGGTGACCGAGGAGACGGCTCTGCTCCTCCTGGAGCCGGGTCAGGAGCGCGGCCAGCGTTTCGCCGGGGGCCGGGCGGAGCCGTACGGGCACCGTGTTGATGAACAGGCCGACCATCGACTCGATGCCCGGAATCTCCGGCGGGCGTCCGGAGACGGTGGTGCCGAACACGACGTCGGAACGTCCGGTGCGGTAGGCGAGCACCAGGGCCCAGGCGCCCTGCACCAGGGTGTTGAGGGTGAGCCGGTGCGCGCGGGCCGTCTCACGCAGCCGGTGCGTCGTGCCGGCGTCCAGATCGAGGACGAGTGTGTCGGGCAGCTCGCCGGAGCCCGGCACGTCCGCCCCGCCCGTCCCGGCGAGCAGGGTGGGCGACTCGACACCGGCGAGTGAGGCGCGCCAGGCGTCCAGTGCGGCGGTCCGGTCCTGCCGGGCCAGCCAGGCGAGGTAGGTGCGGTACGGGACGACGCGCGGCAGGGCGCTGTCGTCGCCCTTGCGTGCGTACAGCTCGAAAAGCTCCCGCACGAGCAGCGGCATCGACCATCCGTCGAGCAGGATGTGGTGGCTCGTCATGACGAGCCGGTGGCTCTCGGCAGCCGTGCGCACGAGGGTGAACCGCATCAGCGGTGGTGAGGTGAGGTCGAAGCGTCGGGTCCGGTCGGCGGCGAGGAACGCGGTGAGGCGCTCCTGTGCCGTGTCCGCGCCGTACGCCCCGGTCAGGTCCAGCTCCTCCAGCGGCACCGGTACCTCGGCGGCGACGGCCTGCACGGGTTCGTCCAGGTCCTCGTGGAGGAATCCGACCCGCAGGTTGGCGTGCCGCCGCAGCAGGCCGTCCACGGCGGCGTGCAGGGCGGGGACACTCACGGGGCCTTCGAGGTCGAAGACGAACTGCGCGGTGTAGACGTCCACGGCACGGGAGTCGTACAGCGCGTGGAAGAGCATGCCTGCCTGCAACGGCGTCAGCGGCAGTACGTCTTCCAGTCGGAACCCGGTCACTTGCGGCCACCCCACTTGTTCTGCAGTCGGTCGATCTGGGCCTGGCCTAGGGAGACCAGGGGGAGGTCGGACGGCGTGTAGCCGCCCGCGTCGGGACGTTCGGCGTGTTCGGCCACGGCGCGCAGGGCGCGGGTGAAGGCCTCGGACAGGGACTCCACGTCCTCCTCCTTGAGGAGGTCGCTGGGCCAGGTCCAGCGGGTCACCAGGCGCGGACCGTCCGGCAGGTCCTCGGTGTGCGCGTTGATGTCGAGGACGTGGTGGACGGGCATGTCGGGGTCCTGGCCGCGTGGTCCGCCGCCGTCGAGCAGGACGTCCCAGTCGGCGCCGTCGCTCCCGCCCGCCGGGGCGGGCGAAGAGACGTACCGGCCGAGGTAGTTGAAACCGATCTGGGGATCGGGTGAGGCGGCCAGCACCTGGCGGGTGGCGGGGTTGAGGTGGCGCAGCATTCCGTAGCCGACGCCGTGGTCCGGGACGGCGCGCAGCTGCTCCTTGACGCGTTTGAGGGCGCGTTCGACCAGGGCGGCGTCGAAGCGGCCGGGAGCGCGGGCGTCGACGGGTCCGGGGTCGATCCGGACCGGGTAGAGGCTGGTGAACCAGCCGACCGTACGGGAGAGGTCGAGGTGGTCGGCTATCTGCTCGCGGCCGTGTCCCTCCAGGTCGAGCAGGACGGCGGTGCTGTCCGGCCGGGACCCGCCGAGGGCGGCGGCCCGTTCGGCACGCCAGGAGCAGACGGCGAGGGCCAGCCCCGTGAGCAGGACGTCGTCGACCCCGGCGTGGAAGGCGGCGGGGGCGGTGGTGAGGAGGGATCTCGTCCAGGTGGCGGGCAGGTGGGTGACGAGGGTGCGCGTCCGGTCGGCGGTGTCCAGGTCGGGGTCGAGCGGCCGGTATCCCAGCTGCGGGTCAGGCGTACTCAACGCCGTCTGCCACAGGCTGAGTTCGTTCTCACGTCTCGGTTCACGCGCCTGGGACGCCAGGAGCCGTGCCCACTGCCGGTAGGACGTGGTGGCCGGGCGTGGTGCGGGCGGCCGTCCGCCTTCGGCCGCGGCCTCGGTGACGGTCTCCCAGGCGTGCGCCACATCGGCGGCGAGGATGCGCCAGGACACCGCGTCGACGGCCAGGTGGTGCACGACGAGCAGCAGCCGCCCGCGGGTGCGGGGCCCGGCGTCGCACCAGACGGCCTCGACCACCTCCCCGTGCGCGGGCCGCAGCCGTCTGCGCGCCTCTTCACCCGCCTCGGTGACGGCGGCGCGGACGGCTTCCGCGTCGAGCCCCGCGACGTCGACCCGGGTGAAGCGGCGCCGGGCGGGGACGGCCCCGGGCGGCAGGGCCTCCATGACGGGTGCCCCGCCGGCCGAGCGGGTGGTCCGGAGCCGGAGCATGTCGTGCTGGTCGATGAGGAGTTGGAGAGTGGCTACGAGGGAGTCCTCGTCGGCGCCCGCGGGCGTGCGCAGCACCCCGGACTGGTTGTATCCGTCGGTGGTGCCGGGCCGCTCCAGGAACCAGGCGACGATGGGCGTCGGCGGCATCTCGCCGGTGCCCTCCCCGGCCGGCGCGGCGGTCTCCCGGCCGAGGGCGGTGGCGACGGCCGCGACGGCCTCGGGCGTGCGGTGGACGAAGACGTCGCGCGGGGTGACGCCGAGGCCCGCGTCGCGGACGCGGCTGACGAGCTGGATGGAGAGGATGCTGTCGCCGCCGAGCGCGAAGAAGTCGTCGTCCGCGCGGACGGCCGGAGCCTTCAGGACGGAGGCGAACGCCTCGCACAGGACGCGTTCCTGTTCGGTGCGCGGCTCTCCGCCCGGCCGGAGGGCGGCGGGCCGCTCCGGGGCGGGCAGGGCCCGCCGGTCGGTCTTCCCGTTGGGCAGCAGCGGCAGCGCGTCGAGGGGGACGAGGACGGCGGGCACCATGTACGGCGGCAGGGCGGCCATCAGACGGGTGCGTACCTCGCCGTCCGTGAGGGCCGCGTGGCCGCCGCTCCCGCCGGCGACGGTGTAGGCGACCAGGCGCCGCTCGCCCGGACGGTCCTCGCGGACGAGGGCGCAGGCGGCGGTGATGCCGTCGAGCCCGGTCAGAGCGGCCTCGATCTCGCCGAGTTCGATGCGGTAGCCGTGCAGCTTGACCTGGTCGTCGGCGCGGGCTACATAGCCGATCAGGCCGTCGGCGTCCCGCCTGACGAGGTCACCCGTGCGGTACATGCGGCTGCCGGCGGGGCCGTACGGGTCGGCGACGAACCGGGCGGCGGTCAGGCCCGCGCGCCCCAGATAGCCGCGGGCGAGGCCCTCGCCCGCGACGTAGAGCTCGCCGGTGACGCCCGGGGGCACCGGCAGGAGGCCCCCGTCGAGGACGTAGGCACGGGTGTTGTCGACGGGGCGGCCCAGCGGCACGTTCCCCTCCCCCACCGGGGCGTCCGTGGTCCCGTACCGGTGGGCGGTGGCGTCGATGGTCGCCTCGGTGGGCCCGTAGAGGTTGTGCACCTCGGCCTGCCATGTCCGCCCGACTCGCTCCGCGAGGTCCCTGGTCAGGGGTTCACCACCGCACAGGACGGCCCGCAGCGTCGGGGGCGCCTCGCCGGGAGCGGTCTCGGTGAGGACGAGCGAGAGGTGCGAGGGCACGAACTGGGCCAGGGTCGTGCCCGCGTCACGCATCCGGGCCAGCAGCGCCGCCGGGTCGTGGTTGAGGGCCGGCGGCACGGGGCAGGTGGCGCCGCCGTGCAGGAGCGGAAGCCATGTCTCCCAGACCGAGGCGTCGAAGCTCGGCGAGGTGCGGGCGAGGACCCGGTCCTCGCCGGTGAGGCCCAGGTGGTCCGCCATCCACGCCATGTGGTTGGTCAGGGAGGCGTGGGTGACGACGACGCCCTTCGGGCGGCCGGTGGAGCCCGAGGTGTAGATGACGTACGCCGCGTCGCGCGGGTCCGGCGCGGCGGTCACGGGCGCCGGCCGGCCGGTGGACCATGCGGCCCGGTCGTCGAGGGCGAGGCAGGGGACGGACCGGCTGTACCGCGCGGTTCGTGCGGTGCCATGGGTGAGGAGCAGGGCAGGGCGGGCGTCGTCGAGCATGTGGGCGACGCGCGCCTCGGGGTACTCCAGGTCGACGGGCAGGTACGCGGCCCCGGCCTTGACCACCGCCAGCATCGCGACGGCCTGGTCGGTGGTCCCTTCGAGGGCGAGGGCGACGAGGTCGCCGCGGCCGATGCCTCTGGCGCCCAGGTGGTGCGCGAGATCGTCGGAGAGCGCGTCGAGTTCGCGGAAGGTGAGGCGGTGCGCGCCGTCCAGCACGGCGGTCGCCGCGGGGGTACGCGCGCACTGTGCCCGGAACGCCTCGGGCGCCGTGCGGGCGGCCACCGGCCGCACCGCGCCGTGTGCGGCGCGTTCGACGCCGCGCCGCTCGGCGGGTCCCAGGACGTCGGTGGTGTGGACACGCCGGCCGGGGTCGGCGGCGAGTGAGGCGAGCAGGCGGGTCAGCCGGGCGGCCAGGGTGCGCGCGGTCCCGTGGGCGAAGAGTTCGGTGGAGAACTCCAGGACGCCGTCGAGACCGGCGGGCCGGCCCGTGCCGTCGTGCTTCTCGGTGAAGGTGAAGGTGAGGTCGAATTTGCTGATGCCGGTGCGCACGGGCTGTTCGGTCACCGTGAGCCCGGGCAGGCCGACGGCCGCGGCCGCGTGGTTCTGGAGGACGAGCATGGTCTGGAACAGCGGGTGGTGGTTCTGCGCCCGGGCCGGGCTGAGGGCGTCCACCAACCGCTCGAACGGCACGTCCTGGTGGGCGTAGGCCGCCAGGTCGAAGTCCCGTACCCGGTCGAGTACGTCGCGGAAGGTGGGATCCCCGCTCAGGTCGGTGCGCAGGACGAGGGTGTTGACGAAGAAGCCCACCAGGTCGTCGAGGGCTTCGTCGGTGCGTCCGGCGACGGCGGTGCCGAGCGGGATGTCCTCGCCTGCGCCGTGCCGGGAGAGGAGCACCGACAGACCCGCCTGGAGCACCATGAAGAGGCTGCACCCGCTGGTCCGGGCCAGCTCGGCCAGCGCCCGGTGGGTGTCCGCGTCGACGGGGAAGGCGAACGCGTCGCCGCGGTGCCCCGTGACGGCGGGGCGCGGCCGGTCGCAGGGCAGATCGAGCAGATCGGGAGCGCCGGCGAGCGCGGTCCGCCAGAAATCCAGCTGGCGGGAGGCCACTCCCGCCGGGTCGTTCCCCTCGCCGAGCAGGGCGCGCTGCCACAGGGTGTAGTCGGCGTACTGGACGCGGAGTTCCGCCCAGGCGGGCTCCACCCCCTCGACACGCGCCCGGTACGCCTCGCCCAGGTCGCGCGCGAGCGGGGTGAGGGACCAGCCGTCACCCGCGATGTGGTGGACGAGCAGGACGAGGACGTGGTCCTCGGTTCCCAGCCGCAGCAGCCGGGCCCGTACGGGAAGGTCCGTGCTCACGTCGAAGGTGTGCGCCACCTCGGCGCCCAGGATCTCGTCGAGGCGGGCGGGCTCGGTGTCGCGGGGCGTCAGGTCGAGGTCGGCGTCCTCGGCGCCGAGGACGAGCTGACGCGCCACTCCGCCGGTGTCGGGGAAGACGGTGCGCAGGCTCTCGTGCCGTTCGACGACGTCCGACAGGGCGCTCTCCAGGGCGTCCGTGTCGAGCCGTCCGCGCAGGCGGAGCACCAGGGGCACGTTGTACGTGGCGCTGGGCCCCTCGAACCGGTTGAGGAACCACAGGCGCTGCTGCGCGTAGGACAGCGGCAGCGGATCGGGACGGCCCGGGGCGCGCCCGAGGGGGCGCCTGGCCGTTGCGGCACCGTCCAGCGCGGCGGCGAGTGCCGCCGGTGTGGGGTGCTCGAAGAGTGCCTTGACCTGGACCTCCACACCCAGCGCGGTACGGATGCGGGCGACGAGGCGGGTGGCGAGCAGGGAGTGGCCGCCCAGGGAGAAGAAGTCGTCGTCGGGAGACACCCCGTCGAGGCCGAGCAGGTCCGCGAAGAGCCCGCACAGGATTTCCTCGCGGGCGGTGCGCGCGGTGCGCCCGCGGACCGGGGCGTGCTGCTCCGGGGCGGGCAGGGCGTTCCGGTCCACCTTGCCGTTCAGGGTCAGCGGCAGCGCGTCGAGCAGGACGAAGGCGGACGGGACCATGTAGGCGGGCAGGGACCTGCCGACGGCCCGGGCGAGGTCTCCGGGTTCGGGACGCGCGCCGCCGGCGGGCACCACGTATGAGACCAGCCGGCGGTCGCCGGGTGTGTCCTCGCGGACGACGGCGAAGGAGTCGGCGACGCCCTCGCAGCAGGCGAGCACGCCCTCGATTTCGCCGAGTTCGATGCGGTAGCCGCGCAGCTTCACCTGCCCGTCGGCGCGGTTGACGTACGTGATCCGGCCGTCGTGGGTCCACCGGACGAGGTCGCCGGTGCGGTACATGCGCCCGCCCGCCGGGTCGAACGGGTCGGCGACGAAACGCGTGGCGGTCAGGCCCGGGAGCCCGGTGTACCCGCGTGCCACGCCGCGTCCGGCCAGGTACAGCTCGCCCACGACGCCCGGCGGTACGGGGCCCAGGGAGCCGTCGAGGACGTAACCGCGCATGCCGTCCAGGGGGCGCCCGACGGGCGGCGGCCCCGGGGGCAGGTCGGCCGGCACGTCGTGACGGGTGGCGAAGGTGGTGGTCTCGGTCGGTCCGTACACATGGAGGACGCGCGTGCCGGGTGCGGTGCCCGCCACCCGCTGCATCGCGTCCGGTGAGGCCAGTTCCCCGCCGGCGCACACCAGTTGGAGGCCGGCGAAGGCACCGGGGTCGGTCTCGGCGAACACGTTGAACAGGGCAGTCGTCAGAAAGACGGCGGTCACGCCGTGCTCGTGGACGGCGTCGCCGAGGGCGCGGGCCTCCAGGACCCCGGCGGGTGCGACGACGATCCGGCCGCCGCGCAGGAGCGGGGCCCAGATCTCGAACGTGGACGCGTCGAAGACGTACGCCGAGTGCATCAGGACCGCGTCGGCGGCGCCGCCGGCCCACGCCGAGTCGGCGGTGAGCGCGGCCACGTCGCCGTGCGTGACGCCGACGCCCTTGGGCAGGCCGGTCGAGCCGGAGGTGAACATCACGTACGCGAGCGCGTCGGGTCCCGGCACCGTCGCGGGGTGGCCCGGCTGGGCGGGAGCGCCCCGCAGGACCCGGCCGACGCGGTCCACGACCACGACCGGCACCCGGCGGGCCGTCGCGGTGACCCAGGGGGTGGCGTGGGCTTCCTCGTCGACGACGAGGACCCGCAGGGCCGCCACTTCGGCGGCCTGGTCGAGCCGTTCCTCGGGCCAGCGCGCGTCCAGCGGGACGTAGGCGCCGGCCGCGCGGACCACGCCCAGGGACACCGACACCACGGCCGGCGACCTGGTGAGCAGCACGCCGACCCCGGTCTCGGGGCCGGTCCCGAGGCCCGCGAGGGTGCGGGCGAGGCCGGCGGAGATCGTGTCGAGGTCGGCGTACGTGAGCGTGGCGTGGTCGCCGGTCACGGCCACTGCGTCGGGTGTGCGGCGCGCCTGGGCCGCGAAGAGCGCGGACAGGGTGGCGTCAGCGGTGTCCGGCAGACCGCGGCCGGTGCCCCAGCGTGTGACCCGGGTGCGCTCGTCCGGCGTCATCAGGTGGTAGCCCGCCAGGGGCAGGCCCGGGTCGGCGGCCACCTGCTCCAGGAGGCGGACCAGACGTGCCGCGAGGGCTTCGACGGTGGCCCGGTCGAAGAGGGCGGTGGCGTACTCGATCCCGGCGGAGAGGCCGCCCGCGCCCTGGCCGTCGCCGCCCGCGCCCTGCTCCTCGGTGAAGGCGAAGGTGAGGTCGAACTTGCTCAGGCCGTTGTGGACGAGCCGGTCCTCGACGGTGAGACCCGGCAGGTCCGGGCGGTCGGTCTCCTGGTTCTGCAGGACCAGCATGGTCTGGAACAGCGGGTGGTGGTTGCGCGCCCGGACGGGGTTGACGCTCTCGACGAGGCGCTCGAAGGGCACGTCCTGGTGTGCGTAGGCGGCGAGATCGAACTCTCGTACCCGCACGAGGAGTTCGCGGAAGGTCGGATTGCCGGACAGGTCCGTGCGCAGCACGAGTGTGTTGACGAAGAACCCGACAAGATCCTCCAGTGCCTCGTCGGTGCGGCCGGCGACGGGCGAACCGAGCGGGATGTCGTCACCCGCGCCGTGCCGGTGCAGCAGGGTGGCCACCGCGGCTTGGAGCACCATGAACAGGCTGCTGCCCGACTCACGTGCCAGGCGCAGGAGTTGTGCGTACAACGGGGGTGGCACGTCGAAGGTGTGGACGGCACCTCTCGGGTCCGTGGTGACCGGGCGGGGCCGGTCGAGCGGCAGGTCGATCAGCCCGGGCAGACCGGCGAGGGCGGAGTGCCAGTGGTCGAGCTGCCGGCGCAGTGCGCTCTCCGGTGCGACGCCGTCGCCGAGGGCCGCGTGCTGCCAGAGGGTGTAGTCGGCGTACTGGAGCGGGGTACCGGCTGTCAGCTCGGGCCTGCGGCCCTCGACGCGGGCCCGGTAGGCCTCGCCGAGGTGGCGGGCGAGCGGGGCGAGGGACCAGCCGTCGCCCGCGATGTGGTGCAGGACGAGCACCAGGACGTGATGCCCCGGTGCCGAGCGGAGCAGCAGGGCCCGCAACGGCGGATCCACGACGACGTCGAACGGCTCGCGCACGGCGGCCAGGACGGCTTCCTCCAGCTCCCCGGGGGCCGTGGCCAGGACAGGGGGGTGGGGCGTGGCGGTGTCGACGGGGAGGATCAACTGGTGCGGGACACCGTCCCGTTCGGGGAACAGGGTGCGCAACGCCTCGTGCCGCTCCACGACATCGCGCAGGGCTGCTCGCAGGGCGTCGGTGTCCAGGGCGCCCTCAAGTTCGAGGACGAGCGGGACGTTGTAGGCGGAGCCGGGGCCTTCGAGCCGGTTGAGGAACCACAGGCGCTGCTGCGCGTAGGACAGCGGCAGCGGATCGGGCCGCTGAGCCACGGAGACCACCGGCGGGCGGGCCTGGCCCGGCGTGTCGAGGACGCGGGCCAGGCCCGCGACGGTCGGGTGCTCGAAGAGGGTGCGTACGGCGATCTCGGCGCCCAGAACGGTACGGACACGGCTGACGACGCGCATGGCGAGGAGCGAGTGTCCGCCGAGGTCGAAGAAGCTGTCGTGCGGGCCCACGAGCGGGCGGCCCAGGACGTCGGCGAAGATCCCGGCGAGCAGGTCCTCCTGGAGAGTGCGCTGCCCCGCTCCGGCGGGAGCACCGGCGTCCGGCTCGGGCGCGGGCAGGGCACGCCGGTCCACCTTGCCGTTGGGCAGGAGCGGGAGGTCGTCCAGGACGACGACGGCCCCGGGCACCATGTAGTGCGGAAGGGTCTCGGCGAGGGCGTCGCGGAGGGCGGCGGGGCGCGGGGCGGGCTCCCCGGCGACGGCGTAGGCGACGAGTCGGCGCCGGCCGGGCGCGTCCTCCCGGATCACGGCGCAGGAGGCCGTGACTCCGGGCCGCGCCAGGAGAGCGGCCTCGACCTCGCCCAGCTCGATGCGGAAGCCGCGGAGCTTGACCTGGTCGTCGGCGCGGGCCACGTGGTCGAGCAGACCGTGCCGGTTCCACCGTACGAGGTCGCCCGTCCGGTACATGCGGGCGCCGCCGGCGTCGAACGGGTCGGCGACGAACCGTGCGGCGGTCAGACCCGGGCGGTTCAGGTAGCCACGGGCGAGGTTGGGGCCCGAGAGGTACAGCTCCCCGGTGACGCCGGGGGGCACGGGCCGCAGCCGGGTGTCGAGGACGTAGGCACGCATGGTGTCGACGGGAAGGCCGATCGGCACGGTCTCCGACGGATTGCGGGCGTCCGGGTGCCCGCCGGTCTCCGGGCCGCCGGCACGGTGGGCGGTCGCGTCGATGGTCGCCTCGGTCGGCCCGTAGAGGTTGTGCGCCTCGGCCCGCCACAGCCTGGTGACGTCGTCGGCGAGAGCGCGCGGCAGCGGTTCGCCGCCGCACAGGACGGCACGCAGGCCGGGGAGCGGCGCGGCGTGCGCCGCCTCGGCGAGGACCAGGGTGAGGTGCGAGGGGACGAACTGGGCGAGGGTGACGCCGAACCGGCTCATCCAGGAGACGAGGGCGCCCGGTTCCCGGTTGGCGTCGTGCGGCAGCACACAGACTTCGGCGCCGCTCATCAGCGGGAGCCAGATCTCCCACACGGATGCGTCGAAGCTGGTGGAGGTGCGGGCGAGGACGCGGTCGTCCGGGGTGACGTCCAGGTAGCGCGCCATCCAGGCCATGTGGTTGGCCAGGGCCGCGTGTGTCACGACCACGCCCTTGGGACGGCCGGTGGAGCCGGAGGTGTGGATGACGTACGCGGGATCCGTGGGGTGCGGGTCGCTCCGCAGGGGCACGGTGGGGCCCTCCGGCCGGGCGTCCGGACCGTCGAGGGCGAGCCACGGTATGCCGAGGGCGGGCAGGTTCGCGTGGACGTCCGTGGTGGTGAGCACCAGGACGGGCCGGGCGTCGTCGAGCATGTGCCGGACACGGGCAGGCGGATACTGCGGGTCCACGGGCAGATAGGCGGCACCGGCGCGCAGTACGGCCAGCATGGCGACGACGGTGTCCACGGACGGCGGCGCGGCGAGCGCCACCCGGTCCTCACGCCCCGCGCCCCGCTCGCGCAGGACGTGGGCGAGGGCGTCGGCGCGGGCGTCGAGTTCGGCGTAGGTGAGGCTGGTGTGCGCGTCGCGCACGGCGACGGCGCGAGGTGTGCGTGCCGCCCATTCCCGGACGGCCTCCGGGGCGGTGCGGGCGGGCGGCGGGAGCTCCGCGCCGCGTCCCTGGCCGAGGAGACGGTCGCGCTCGCCCGGCGCGAGGGGGTCGAGGTCGCCGACCGCACGGTCCGGGTCGGCCACGGCCTGGGTGAGGACGCGGGCGAAACGGGCGCACAGGGCGCGGGCGGTGGAGGCGTCGAAGAGGTCGGTGGCGTATTCCAGGTAGCCCCCGATGCCGGCTTCGGCGACCTCGGCGACTTCGGTGGTCCCGGCGACTTCGGTGGTCCCGGCGACTTCGGTGGTCCCGGCGACTTCGGTGGTCCCGGCGATTTCGGTGACCTCGGTGACCTCGGTGAGCGAGAACGTCAGGTCGAACTTGCTGACCCCGGTGTGCCGGGACCGGTCGTGGCTGGTGACGCCGGGGAGGTCGAGCCCCGCCCGCTCCTGGCTCTGGAGGACCAGCATGGTCTGGAAGAGCGGGTGGTGGTCGCCGGACCGCTCGGGATTGAGCGCCTCCACGATCCCCTCGAAGGGGATGTCGCTGTGGCTGAAGGCGGCGATGTCGAACGCCTTCACTCTCTCCAGGAGTTCGCGGAAGGTCGGATCGCCGGACAGGTCGGTGCGCAGGACGACGGTGTTCACGAAGAACCCGACCAGATCGTCGAGGGCCTCGTCGGTGCGCCCCGCGGTCGCGGTGCCCAGTGCGATGTCGGTCCCGGCGCCGTGGGCGTGCAGCGTCACGGCCAGAGCCGCCTGGAGGACCATGAAAGGGGTGCAGCCGGTGGAACGCGCGAGCCGGGTGAGCGCGGCGTGCGCGGGGGCGGGCAGCTCGAACGGGACCGAGTCGCCCCGGTGGCCGGCCACCGCCGGGCGGGGCCGGTCGAGCGGCAGGTCGAGCAGACCGGGCGCGCCCCGCAGCGCCTCCTGCCAGAAGGCGATCTGACGTGCGGCCAGGCTGCCCGGGTCGTCGGCCGAGCCGAGCAGCCGACGCTGCCAGAGGGCGTAGTCGGCGTACTGCACGGGCAGCGCGGGCCAGTCGGGGGTGTCGGCGCCCGAACGTCTGGCGCGATAGGCGGCCCCGAGGTCACGGCTGAGCGGGGCGAGGGACCAGCCGTCGGCGACGACGTGGTGGAGGACGAGCACCAGGACGTGTCGGGCCGGGCCCAGGCGCAGCAGATGCGCGCGGACGCCGACGTCCCCGGTGAGGTCGAAGGGCACCGCGGACAAGCGGCGCACCGTTGCCTCCGCCCAGGCGTCGGCGCTCTCGTCCGCCGGCGGCAGCTCGACGGCCAGGGGGACGAGTGCCACGGCGGCGGACGGGTCGAGGACTTCCTGGCGGGCGACACCGTCCTCCTCGGCGAACACGGTGCGCAGGCTCTCGTGCCGGACGACGACATCGGCCAGCGCGCCGCGCAGCGCGTCCGTGTCCAGAGGGCCTTCGAGCTCGACGACCAGCGGGACGGTGTAGGTGTCACCGGGGCCCTCGGCGCGGTTGAGGAACCAGAGGCGCTGCTGCGCGAAGGAGAGCGGCACCGTGCCGGGCCGTTGCTGGGGGACGAGGGCGGGCCTGGCCGTGCCGGTGGTGTCGAGGGCGGCGGCGAGAGCGGCGACCGTGGGGTGGTCGAAGAGCGTACGCATGCTGATTTCGGCGCCCAGGGTGGCCCGCACCCGTCCGGTGAGGCGGGTGGCGAGCAGCGAGTGGCCGCCCATGGAGAAGAAGTTGTCGTCGACGCCGACCGCGTCCACGCCCAGGACGTCGGCGAACAGACCCGCCAGGACCTCCTCGTACGCCGTGCGCGGGGCCCGGCCCGTGGCGGCCACGGCGCGGGGGACGGGCAGGGCGCGGCGGTCGACCTTGCCGTTGGCGTTCAGGGGCAGCGCGTCGAGGAGGACGAACACGGAAGGCACCATGTACGCGGGCAGAGCCCGCCCCACGCGGCGGGCCAGGGCGGCGTCGTCCGCCCGGGCGCCCGGGGTCCGCACCACATAGGCGACGAGGCGCCGGTCGCCCGGCAGGTCCTCGCGGACCAGGACGCAGGCGGCGCGCACGTCCGGGTCGGCGAGCAGGGTGTGCTCGATCTCGGCGGGCTCGATGCGGAATCCACGGAGCTTGACCTGTCCGTCCGCGCGCCCGACGTACTCGATGTCGCCGCGCGCGGTCCAGCGCACGAGGTCACCGGTGCGGTACATCCGGCCGCCACGGGTGTCGTACGGGTCGGCGACGAACCGGGTGGCGGTCAGCGCCGGCCGGCCCTGGTAGCCGCGGGCGACACCGTGGCCGCTCACGTAGAGCTCCCCGACGACGCCGGGCGGCACCGGCCCGAGGGTGGCGTCGAGCACGAGGAGGCGCATCCCGTCCAGGGCCCGGCCGATGGGCGGCGTGCCGGGCGTGCCGGCGTCGACCTCGTGGCGGGTGGCGAAGGTCGTGGTCTCCGTGGGCCCGTACACGTGCAGCACGCGCGTGCCGGGCGCGGCCGCCGCCACCCGCTGCATCATGTCCGGGGTCGCGGCCTCACCGCCGGCGGCGACCAGGCGCAGTCCGCCGAACGCGGCGGGGTCGGCCTCGGCCACCACGTTGAACAGGGCCGTCGTCAGGAACAGCGCGGTCACCCCGTACCGGTCCACGACGTCCCTGAGGGCAGGCGCCTCCAGTACGCCGCCGGGCGCGACAACCACGCAGCCGCCGTTCAGGAGCGGCGCCCAGATCTCGAACGTGGAGGCGTCGAACACATAGGCCGAGTGGAGCAGTACCGCGTCACACGCCCCGTCCGACCAGGTGGTGTCGGCGGCCAGCGCGAGAACGTCGGCGTGGGTGACGCCGACGCCCTTGGGCAGGCCGGTGGAGCCTGAGGTGAACATCACGTAGGCGAGCCGGCCTGCGGGAGCCGCTCCGGGCAGCAGTCCGGGCCGGGGCGGGTATCCGCGTACGACGCCGCCGAGACCGTCCAGGACGAGCACCGGCAGGGTGGCGGACATCTCGTCCACCCAGCGCTGCCGGGCGGTGGCCTCGTCGACCACCAGCGCTCGGACACGGGCCACTTCGGCCACACGGGCGAGCCGTTCGGCCGGCCAGGCCGCGTCCATGGGTACGTACGCGGCGCCGGCCGCGACCGTCCCGAGCGTGGCGGACACCACGGCCGCCGAGCGGCCCATGAGGACGCCGACGCCGTCCTCGGCACCGATGCCCCATCCGGCCAGGGCACCGGCGAGGCCTTCCGCCACCCGCGCCAGCTCCCGGTACGAGAGGGTGGCGGCGCCGTCCACCACGGCCGGGGCGTCGGGGGTAAGGGCGGCCCGCGCGCCGAACGCTTCCGGCAGACCGGAGGCCGCCGTCCCGGCCGGCAGGGCGGCACCACGCCCGTGGGCGAGCAACGCCTCGGCGGCGGTGTCGTCCAGGAACGGCAGGTCGCCCAGGGGTGTGCCGGCGTCCGCGCCGGCCACGGCCGACAGGAAGGAGACGAGTGCCTGCTGGAGCAGCCGCACGTTATCGGGGTGGTACAGCTCCGGGTTGGCGTCGAACCCGATCAACGGCCCCTTACCCTCGGCCCGTTCGGAAACGAAGAGGGACACGTCGTCGACCGGGCCGATGGACAGCACGCGGGACGGGGCGGGGCTGCCGGCGAAGTCGAGGTCGTAGTCGTAGCCCATGATGTTGACGACGACATCGGTGAGGTGCGCCGCGCCGTCGGCCATGTTCAGTTCGCGGGCGAGCTGTTCGCGGGAGAAGCGGCGGTGACGCAGGGCGCCGCCCATCTCGGCCGCGACGGCGCGTACGAGGGCGCCGACCGTCATGTCCGCGGTGACGGTCAGGCGCAGCGGCAGGATGTTGGCGGTCATGCCGACGATGTGACGCAGTCCGCCGTGACGGCCGTTGGAGGCGAGCCCCACGGTGATGTCCTGTTGCCCGGTGACCCGGGCCACGTAGGCGGCGACCGCGCTCACGAGGACGACCGGCCATCTGGTGCGGTGTCCGGAGGCGAGACTCCGCAGGTCGTCGAGGACGGTGACGGGCAGGGTCTCCCCGGTGTGCATCCGGACGTCCGTTCCGGCGGGCCCGGACGCTGTCGGAGCGTCGGTGCGCCGCCGGATGAGCGTGGCGCCGCCCCGGGCGCGCGTGTCGTCCCCGACGCCCGCGGTGTCGCCGACGCCCGCCAGGTCCCCGAACTTCCCGGTCCAGTAGGCGCGGTCGGCCTCGAAGCGGTCCGAGCCCCGGTAGGCCGCCTCGTCGGCTATGAGGTCGCGCAGGGGCGCGGGGGGCAGCTCGGCCGCGGCGAGGGCCTCGCCGCGCACGGCCCGCCCGTAGAGGTCGGCCACGATGCGGCCGAAGACGCTGCCGCCGAGGCCGTCGACGGCGATGTGGTGAAAGCGGACGTACCAGTAGTGCAGCCGGTCGCCGATGCGCAGCAGCGCGAAGTGGTGGCGAGGGGCGTCGAGCCGGTCGACGGTGGACATGTCGGCGGCCATGTATCGCTCGGCCGCCGCCTCGGCATCGTCGGCGCCGGACAGGTCCACCCGGCGGAGCCGGCCGCTGTCCGTCGTGGCCCGGTGGCCGACGTGCTGCCGGACCGTCTCGCCCTGGGTGACGAACTCGAGATGGAGGCTGTCGCAGAGGGCGATGGCCCGGCCGAACGCCGCGCCGAACAATTCCTCGTCGAGGTCACCATGGATCTCGAAGCATTCCCCGATGTTGTATTTCGGGCTGGCCGGGTCGACGAGTTGCCCGTACCAGACACCCTGCTGCGCCGTGGTCAGTTCGAGGAACTCTTCGGGAGCCTCGGGGGTCGGGAGAGAACGGTTTTCCTGCATGCCGGTCCACACCTTTGGGGAGAGCGTTAGGGGACGGTGAAGAAGGGCCGGGTGGAACCGACCACGCCAGTGCACCGATCGTTGGGACAGGGGCCGGCGCAAGCGGAGACGACTGCCACCGAACCCACCGAATCAGACGCGGCCGAGATCTCCCACGGGGCATTACCGCCCAGCGGGAGACAGCGTTTCGTTCGCACAACGAGGGCGTCTCGCAAGGCAGCCCATCGATAACATATGCACGCCACACGGAGGCGAAATGAACATGCGCGAACAAGGCGCATCGACACCTGATCAAAATTGATCGACTTCGCTCGGATAGGAACGAAATCGATCGGAGCGGGGCGTCGACAAGCCGCTCGGCCTGGAAGCGGAAGATGCCGCCCCCGGCGGCCCGGCCGCCCCCCCTATCCGGCGTCGGCCCCCATCGATCGCACCAGGCCGGCGGGCCGCATGTCGGTCCAGGCGCCTTCGATCACGTCGAGACACTCCTGACGCGAACCTTCCGGACCGGCGGCGCGCCAGCCGCCCGGAACGTCGATATGCGCGGGCCACAACGAGTACTGACCCTCGTCGTTCACCAGCGCCACGAACCGTCCCGACTCGTCATCGAAAGGATTGGTCACGGCCGTCCCCCCACCTGTTCTCACTCTTTTCACGACACGTTCATCGACTCTGTGCGGGCGTACCGCTCCGGTCGTTTTCCGCGACACACCGTCGAGCCCCCGACCCTGCGGTGCGGCATCGGCCATGCGGGACGGAGATACGTTCCCTCTCCGCATTCCGTCAACATACCGGTGTCCACGCAAGGGTTAACCCGACGTCACCCGCTCACGGCAATCACATTAGAGGACCCGGAGCAACGAACGGCGAGTATTCGCCTGATTACTTACAAGTACCCGCTCTGCCGCCGGGGATCGCACCCGCCCCGGGTATATGCCAACCGACCCTGTACGAACATATCCGGCCACAAAATGTCCGCTCGGTGCGGGTACTGCTTGATATACACCACACACTTTCGGATAGCCTCCGGCGTGCGCCCGCGTACTCCTGTTACGCGCGCAGATCGCGGCAAAGCTCCCATGCGCCGGGTGCGCGCCCCTGATCCGGCCCCCCGGGACGACCGGTCCGGCTGAGCAGCCTCACCCCTTGCCGCCGTCCCCACCCCCCGGGTGCCGCACCCGGATCCACACGTCGCGCGCCTGTCTGCCCGCCCGTGTCCTGCTGCGTGCGACGAGAGTGCGCGCCTGTTCCGGGGTCTCCACCATGGGGCCGGAACCGCGCAACGGCTTGCCCGCCGTCTCGTGGAGGAAGAACGTCGCGACCAGTCCGACGGCACCCGCGACCATCAGGTAGTACGCCGGGATCATGTCGTTGCCGGTCATCTCGACGAGAGCGGAGGCGAACAGCGGCGTGGTCCCGCCGAACAGTGACACGGAGATGTTGAAGGCGATCGACAGGGCGCCGTAGCGCAGGCGTGTCGGGAACAGCGCCGGGAGCGTCGAGGCGGACGTCCCCGCGAAGCAGACCAGCAGCAGCCCGAGCACCCCGCAGCCGATCGCCGGCAGCAGGATGCCGCCCTGCCGGATGAGCAGGAAGGCCGGGATCGCGAACACGATGAGCGCCACGCTCCCGGCCATGAACACCGGGCGCCGGCCCCAGCGGTCCGAGGATCTGCCGACCGCCGTGATGCTGAGCACCACGAGCAGCATCGTGCCGAGGACCAGCAGCTGGGAGGTCGTCTCCGGCTCGCCGAGCGTCTCGGACATGTACGTCGGCAGGTAGGAGGTCACCATGTAGTTCGTGACGTTGTAGAGCAGCACCAGGCCCATGCAGATGAGCACCGCCTCCCAGTGCTGCGTGAAGATCTCCTTGAGCCGGCCCTTACCGGACTGACGCGCCTGTTCGACGGGGTCACCTTCGGACAGGGCTTCCGCCTGCGCCTCCTCCTCCCGCTGGAAGGCGGGGGTCTCCTCCAGCTTCAGCCTCATGTACAGACCGATCAGACCGAGCGGGCCCGCGACGAAGAACGGGATGCGCCACCCCCAGTCCGTCAGGCCGTCCGTGCCGAGCACCGCGGTCAGCACGGTCACCAGACCGGACCCGAGCGAATATCCGACGAAGGTCCCGAAGTCCAGCCAGCTGCCGAGGATCCCCCGGCGTTTGTCGGGCGCGTACTCCGCGATGTACGTCGTGGCGCCCGCGTACTCGCCACCTGTCGAGAAGCCCTGCACCAGACGGCACAGCAGGAGCAGGAGCGGAGCGGCGAAGCCGACCGCCGCGTAGGTGGGGAGGAAGCCGACGGCGAAGGTGCTCGCCGCCATCATGATCATGGTGATCGCCAGTACCTTCTGCCGCCCCACGCGGTCGCCGAGCGGCCCGAAAACGAGCCCGCCGAGCGGACGCACGACGAAGGCGGCGGCGAAGGTCGCGAAGGTCGACACGACCTGTGCGCCCGGTGAGCTGGACGGGAAGAAGACCTTCCCCAGGGTCCCCGCGAGGTAGGCGTAGACACCGAAGTCGAACCACTCCATGGTGTTGCCGAGCGCCGCCGCCGTGACGGCGCGGCGCACCTTCGGCGGATCGGTGACCATCACGTCGCCGGCGGCCAGGGACTTCTTGCGCCGTCGCAGAAGGGTCCGCACCATCCGGTCCGTCGCCGACCGCTCGCCCTGTTGCCGGAGGACACGTGGCTGTTGTCTCGGTCGGTGCATGAGAACGCTGCCCTCCGCTGTAGCCCTGCCCCTCCGCCGTACCGCGCGACGCCGGCTGTCTTTCCGACAGGCCCACCTTCCCCGCCCATGGGGCGGGACGCCGCGTGACTGTGCCGTAGGAGTGAGCCGAGGGCCCCGTACGGGGGAGGCCGGTGGCCCGCGTGGGCCGTCCTGGCGGCACACGCGAGCTCCGGGCCACTCCCCCGTCGCCGTCAGACTCCCGCGAGCAGCACCTCCAGTGCCACCGCCGACTCCGGGTGGCGGCCGACGAGTACCGCCCCCGAGGGGGCCGGTGCCTCGGTGTCCCAGGTGCCCTCGCAGCCCAGCAGTTGCGCCACGCTGTCGCAGGTCTCCGGGTGGGCGGCGAGCAGCGCGGCTCGCCGGGCCCTGCCGCCGGCCGCCGGGGGCGCGGTCGTCGTCTCCGGGGTGCCGCGCCACGGCGGGACCCAGGCGTCCAGCGCGGCGAGGCGGCCGGGGAAGACGCGTCCGGCCTCGCGGATGAGCAACGGGGCCAGGTCGGCGCCCTCGGCCCGCAGGGTGGTGATCAGGGACGGGAGCCAGGGCAGCAGCACCGGGTCCGGCAGCCGTGCGAAGGCGTTCGAGACCGCCTCCACGACGAAGTCGGCCAGCTGAGGCACCGGCTCCAGTGCGTGGAGGAACCCGCTGAGGTAGCGCGGGTAGGCCGGCACCACCAGCGGGTCGGCCAGGAGTCCGTCGCACCGCTCCCTCAGCTCGGCGCGCGAGAGCTGCCCGAGGTGCACCTGGGCCGCCCACAGCAGGGCCACCCGGGAGGGTTCCCGCGGGTGCGACTGCGCGAAGGCCAGGTCCAGCTGCGTCCGGTCGCAGCCGAGCGACAGTGCCAGGCTCTCCATGCTGAAGAGGAACCCCAGCATCGCGGCGACCTGGCGGACGGTCGCGTCCTCGTCGGTGAACGCCGTCGGCAGGAGCGTGCAGTAGTGCGCGTACCCCGTCCTGGCGAAGGACTCGATCCACGACGGCAGCACCGGCCGGCTGATCCGGTAGTACGCCAGGAGCCGGCGCACCCTGCGCAGGACCTCGGGTGCCCCGTCGACGCTGCGCTCGGTGGCCAGTACCTCGAGGGCGCGGGTGCCCAGCTCGTCGGCGAGGCGGCCGCTGCGCAGATGCAGCACGGCGTCCTCGACGGCC
Organism: Streptomyces sp. NPDC023573; assembly: GCF_055559735.1. Taxonomy (NCBI): domain Bacteria; kingdom Bacillati; phylum Actinomycetota; class Actinomycetes; order Kitasatosporales; family Streptomycetaceae; genus Streptomyces; species Streptomyces sp. NPDC023573. Next base: position 34,654 of record NZ_JBVHKB010000012.1, on the reverse strand, counting down.
GCGAGGACCTGCGCGGTGGTGGCGTTCGGGGCGTACGCCGCTCGGCGCAGGCGCTGCTCCAGGACCTGCTCGATGCTGACGCCCTCGTAACCGAGCTCGATGAGCGCCCGCTGGTGGGTGCCCAGCGCCAGGTCCCAGGACTCCTGGACCGACTGCTTGCCGAGCTCCCGCTCACCCATGATCGGCCGTACGGCGCCGTGGGGCATGAGATGGCGCAGCATCCACAGCACGTCCGAGCACTGCCGCAGCTCCGGCCGGGACGTCATGTCCAGCAGGGCTCGCCGCACCCCGCGCTGCTGGAGCTTGAGATCCAGCGGGGCGAGCCGGTCGTGGACGTCGCGGGCCAGGGGCGGCAGGGCGTCGTAGCCGACCTGGCCGATCCGGTCGCCGCCCATCAGGATCTCCACCAGGCGGCGGACGTCGCGCCTGCCCGGCACGGTCTCCTTCTCGATGCAGGTGACCGCCGCGTCCTGGAAGTCGTACGGCGTGGGCCTGGCCCGGTCCCGCATGCCGGCCAGCAGGATCGACGTCTCGAACACGGCGATGGCGTCCGCCGTCGAGGCGAGGTAGCCGTTACGGCGGGCGGAACGCACGATCTCCACCGACCAGCCGAGGAGTTCGGCCTCGTCGAGCCGGTCGAGGACGGGCGGGGTCCGCAGAAAGCCGGAGAGTTTGTCGGAGGGTGTTTCCGGTGTCGCGGGGGCGGCCGGCTGGACGGTCCTCCCCGCTTTCGCCGCCTTCCTGGCGCCCGCCTGACCCGCGAGACGGTACGGCTCCACCCGGGTGCGCTTGACGTTCTTCGCCCACTGGGTGGCGGCGATCGACACGGACCCGGCCGCGAGCCCGAACTGCGCCTCGATCGCCGCGTGGCTCGACGGGATCAAGCCGTGCTGCCAGGTGCTCTCGCTCGGCGGGGTGATCTCGAAGGTGTCGGTGCCGTGGACCCCGAACTCCTCGACGCGGCTGGACGCGTGGAACGCGCCGCAGACGTAGAGGCAGTCCCCGGGGTCCGTACCGGTCGTGGCGAGGTGTTCGCGCATACGGGTCCACATGTAGCGCTCACGGTCCTCGTCCACCCGGACCCGGTCGGTGTCCCCGGGAGCCAGCCGGCGGAACAGGCTGCCGATCAGGAGCATCACCTGGCGGTAGGTGTCGTGGTCGCTGTCGCCGAGCGGCAGTTCGACGTACTGGTGCCACCACTCCGACCAGTGCCGCACGCGGCCGTGGCGCAGGAGGTGCTCCTCCAGCTCCGCGAACCGGGGGCGCAGGTCACCGATCTCGACCCCGACGGCGTCGCCGTGCAGCGCCGCCTCCTCATCGGCGGGCGGCGCGTCGGGGTCCGGGGGCTCCGTCGCGCCGGCCTGCCACTGGAACACGTGGTCAGAGGAACGGTCGACGAGGACCAGCTCGACGCCCGGGGTCTCCAGTACGTAGGCGATGGCCTGGTACTCGGCCGACGCCTCGGTGATCGGAGCTACGACCGACAGCGGTGCCCATTTCGCGGGGAAGCCCTTGACCTCGCTCGCGAACGCCTGGACCGCCACGGGGAGCCGGCAGTTCCGCAGCTCCGGCAGGAGCGGTGCCATGTCCTCGCACAGCTCCAGATACACCACCTTCGGCTGTTTCTCCCGCAGCCGCCGTGCCATCGCCACCGCGGACGCGGGCGAGTGATGACAGACGGGGAAGATCTCCAGCGGCTCACGCACTGCCCGGTCGACGTCGTCGACGATGCCCAGGAGGATGTCCCGCAGCGCGTCGGGCCCGTCGGCGAACTCCGTGGCCGCGTGCTCGAGTTGCCCCCGTAGCGCTTCGAAGGGGGTCCCTTCGGCCACGGCGCTCACGACAGGGTGGCGATCGCGTCGCGGCCGCCCTCCAGGAACTCCGGCCAGGAGCCGCCCTGCTCCTTGCTGCGCGGCTCGACGACACCGTGCAGGTACTTGTTGAGGATGGCCAGGTCCTCGGGCTCGCGCCGCGCCAGCGATCCGACGAGCGAGGAGGCGAGGGCGCGGGCGGTCAGCGTGCTTTCGCCGAAGAAGTTGCTGTGCAGGATCGCGTCCTCCAGCACGCCGATCTGCTCGGCGCTCGACAGCGCGGACTCCAGCTTCTCGTCGTCGCTGCCGGCGCGGGCGGCGGAGGCCCGCAGGTCGGCGAAGCTCTGCAGCAGCACGTCGAGCAGGGTCGGCGGGACGTCCAGCTCGATCTGATGGCGGCGCAGCAGTTCCTCGGTGCGGAAGCGGACGATCTCCGCCTCGCTCTTCTTGTTCGTCACCACCGGGATCCGGACGAAGTTGAAGCGGCGCTTGAGCGCTGAGGACAGGTCGTTGACGCCCCGGTCGCGGCTGTTGGCGGTGGCGATGACGGAGAAGCCCGGCTTGGCGAAGACGATGTTGTCGCTGTCCATCTCCGGGACCGAGATGTACTTCTCGGACAGGATCGAGATCAGCGCGTCCTGTACATCGCTGGTGGAGCGGGTGAGCTCCTCGAAACGGCCGATCGCCCCGGTCTCCATCGCGGTCATGATCGGTGAGGGAATCATGGACTCCCGCGACTGGCCCTTGGAGATCACCATGGACACGTTCCACGAGTACTTGATGTGGTCCTCGGTGGTACCTGCCGTTCCCTGCACCACGAGGGTGGAGTTACGGGAGATGGCCGCGGAGAGCAGCTCGGCCAGCCAGCTCTTGCCCGTGCCCGGGTCGCCGATGAGCAGCAGACCGCGGTCGGAGGCCAGCGTGACGATGGAACGCTCGACGAAGCTGCGGTCGCCGTACCACTTCTGGGAGATCTCCCGGTCGAGGCCGTCGGAGCGCTCGGATCCCAGGATGAAGAGGCGGACCATCTTCGGCGACAGGCGCCAGGAGAAGGGCTTCGGGCCGTCGTCGACCGACTCCAGCCAGTCCAGTTCCTCGGCGTACTTGATCTCGGCGGGGGCGCGCAACAGGTCGGACATGGGTGTGCCTTTCGAAGAATGCGGGTTCGACTGCACCGGGCCGGGAGGCCTCAGGTGAGAAAGGTCTTGAGCTCGTGGACGAGCTTGCGTATGTGGCCGGAGAGGACGGGCGTCCCCTGGTCCTTGAAGCGCTCCCGGAACCACGGGTTGACGCCGGCGCGCCCGGAGCTGGTCACGGAGCCGACCGGGATGAATCTGGCCCCGGAGCGGTGGATGGCGGCCATGCTCTCGAACAGCGTCTCGGTCTGCCATTCGTAGAAGTCCGAGATCCACACCACGACCGTGTTGCGGGGTTCGGCGATCTTCGGCTGGGCCAGTGCCATGGCGACCATGCCGTCGGTACCGCCCCCGAGGTTGGTGCGCAGCAGGGCCTCGAAGGGGTCGTGCGCCCATGGAGTGAGGTCGAGTGCCTGGGTGTCGTACGCGATGAGGTGGACGTCGACCTTGGGCAGACCCGCGAAGATCGAGGCGAGGATGGTGCAGTTGACCATCGAGTCCACCATCGAGCCCGACTGGTCCACGACCACGATCAGCCGCTGCGGCGTGGTTTTGCGCGCGGTGTGGCGGTAGAAGAGGCGGTCGACGTAGAGCCGTTCCTCCTCGGGGCTCCAGTTGGTGAGGTTCTTCCAGATCGTGCGGTCCAGGTCGAGGTTGCGGAAGACCCGCTTGGGCGGGACCGAGCGGTCCAGGGCTCCGACGGTGGATTTCTCCACCTGTGTGCGCAGCACCTCGGCGACCTCGTCGACGAAGCGGCGGATCAGCGCCTTGGCGTTGGCCAGGGCCACACCGGAGAGGTTGTCCTTGTCGCGCAGCAGCTGTTCGATCAGCGACATGCTCGGCGTGAGCTGTCCGGCCAGATGCGGGTCGGCGAGCACCTCACGCAGCCGCATCCGCTTGACCAGCCCGGCCTCGATGGAGCCGAGCTCCGGGCCGATCTCCGGGACGAGGCGGCTGAGATCGGGGGTCCGGCCGCCGCCTCCCGTCCCCGTCGGGCTGACACCTGGTCCTCCGGCGCGCCCGCCGCGCAGTTCGCCGGGCTCGCAGCCGAGCGCGCGCTCCAGCCATCCCGCGTCGGACTGCCACCGGGACAGCCGGCCGGCCGTGACGGTGCCGGGAGGGTCGTGGAAGACGTTCAGCAGCACCTTCGACACGAGCGCGGCTCGCCGCACCTCGGCTGCCCGGTCGCGAGTGTCGGCATCACCGTCAGCCTCCGCCTCCGGAGCCATCAGGCCGTCGAACTCGGCGGCCAGCCCGGGATGGCGCTGCACCACGGAGTCGACCGACGCCTGCGGATCCAGCAGCTTGGCCGGCAGGCCGATGTCCTCGACCACGGCGAGGCTCGCCGACTCCAGGGCCGACTGCTCCTCGTGGTCGAAGAGCCGGGCGAGTAGGCGCCAGTACATGACCTGGCGGCGGTTGTCGTGCGAGGGCTCTCCGGTCGCCTCGGGACTCTGCTGTCCGGTCATTTCCGCAGCAGCCTTCCCGCGCGCTCGCTCAGCACCTTCGCGGCGTCGGTGGCCGCCTTCTCCGCTCTGACCCCGGCCTTGTCGGCCGTCCCTCCGGCCCACGCCCCCGCGTGCACCGGCGTCGCCTTCTTCCGCACCGCGGTCTCGACGGCGAGCGGCTGTACGCGGAACCTCCCGGCGTCCCAGCGGATGAGGGCGATGCACGCGCCGGACCTGGCGACGGCCTCGGGCGTGAGCGGCCCGGCGGCCGGGATACGGTCCGTGTCCACGTCCAGTTCGGTTCCGGCGACGGTGAACGTCAGCCGGCCGTCGTCATCCGTCCGGGCGGTGTAGCCCTCCAGGAAGACGGGTACGGCGATGCGCGCCGGATGCCGGTCCAGCGGCGCGGTCACCGGGGCGGTCGCGGTGGGCAGCACCACGCGGGCCGTGGCGAACGCCTCGGCCGGCTGACCGGGGCGGGCGTGCTCGTCGCTCCAGAGGAGGTCGCCCTCGGCCGTGACCGGCATACCGGCGAGGTCCATCGAGCGGCCCTCACCCGCGGCCGCGAGGAGCGACATGTGCGGGCGCAGCAGCTGCCAGATCCCGGCGCCGAGGACCGTGTCGGGCTTCGGGACGGACACACTGGCACGCACGAGGCGGGGCGCGGTTCCGTCCGCGGGCTCGAGCACCGCGTGCACCTGCGCCTGTGCGGCGGTCGCGTGCTCCTGTACGTCGACGCCGAGGGGCAGCAGGCGGCCGTCGGCGGTCCCGGCCGCCGGTGTGACGGCCGCTCCGGGCACGGTCAGCAGCATCCCGCGCGACCAGAGGTCGGCCCAGCGGCGTACCGGAAACCGTTCCGCCGAGGCGCCGGGACAGGACGCGGCGAGTTCGGCGGCGAAGCCGTCGAGGAGGGTCGCGAGACGGCGCAGGGACGGGTCGGGAAGCATCGCGGACACGACCTCCGCCGCCCCGGACACCACTTCGTGGTCGAGTCCCTGCCAACCGCAGCGCGCCAGGTCGGAGAGCCAGGCGCGGGCGGCCGTCAGCAGATTCGCCGTCGGCTGCCCACCGGCGGCCGTTGCGGTCTCCGCGCCGGGCGAACGGCCGGCCGCCTCCTCGGCACGGGTCAGCAGCGCGTCGTGGACGGAGCCGAGCAGCGCGGTCCGCGCGGCGGCCAGGGCCAGGAAGTGGTCCTCGCCGGCCGCTCCGGCCGCTGCTTTCCCGGCCGCCTCGGCGACCCTGGCGGCCAGCGGTGTCCCCGTCACTGCGTCGGCGAGCCGCGCCGGGCCGTCGGCCTCGGCGGGCCGGTGGCGGAGCAGGCCGGCGACGAGAGCCCGGTCGAAGGCGTCGACCGCCTCCAGGGCTTCGTCGAGTCCGTCGACGGGTTCGGTGAGCAGTCCGGCGTGCATCACGCCACCGCCCGGGTCGGCGGGAAGAAGTGCATCTCGGGCAGTGGAGCGGTGACCGGGGGGTGTTCGAGGTAGGCCAGGTGCCGCAGGAAGCGGCTGAAGACGGATGCCGCCGCCTTCGTCCCGTCCGCCTGCGGGCGGGTGCTCCTCATGGCCGAAGCCAGCGCGGCCCCGTCCACCTCTCCCTCAGGCACGTCGGCCTTCAGATAGCGGACGACGCGCTCGGCGCCGTACTGCAGGACCGCCTCGTTGATCAGGGCGCCGATATGGTTGCAGAACGATCCGCGCGCACCGCCGCAGGGCCGGTTGTTGTTGGTGCTGCAGGCGAACGCGTAGGTCCCCGTGGCGACGGACGAGACGTAGACCCGCCCGATGTCCGAGCCGCTGGACACCACACCCTGCAGGCGCCCGTCGGCCAGCTCGACGAACGGAACCTTGGCGAGCTTGCGCGGCCGCGCGGGCGGTATCACCCGTGCCGTGCTCGACCTCTCCCAATCGGACAACGCGCCATCTCCAATGCACAGCTGAGGGGTTGTCGCCGCCGGATCGGCGGAACACGACTGAACCTACTGGCGCCCACTGACAACGAGATCGGGAGACGGTCCACGTGAGCCCGGTGACGCGCGTCGTGATGCGGGGTGCCGGTCATCGGTGCGCCTTCCCCGCACGGCCCCAGGGCGTTCGCACACCGTGGGGTGCGGGCGTTCAGGCCGCCCGGTGGTGGTTCTCCAGGTCCAGCAGCTGCCTCTTGCGGTCGAGGCCGCCCGAGTAGCCGGTCAGCGCGCCGCTCGCGCCGATCACCCGGTGGCAGGGGCGAACGACCAACAGCGGGTTGGCGCCGATCGCGGTGCCCACCGAGCGGACGGCCGCGCGGGGGGCGCCGATCCGCGCGGCGATCTCGCCGTAGCTGAGCGTCGTCCCGTACGGGATGGTCTCCAGGGCCTCCCACACGCGCCGCTGGAAGTCGGTGCCACGGCCGGCGGCGCGCTCGATGCCGAAGCCGGTCCGGCTCCCCTCGAAGTACGCGCGCAGCTCGGCGGCGATCGCGGTGAAGGCCGCCGGGCTCTCCGTCCAGCCGTCCTGGACCGTCGCACCGCCCTTCTGGCCCGGCACGGACAGCGAGGCGAGAGCCGTGCCGCCCTCCGCGGTGGCCGACTCCTCGCCCACCAGCAGCAGCTCGCCGAGCGGGCTGTCGATCGTGGTGTAGAGCGTCATCGTCATGGTCCTTCCGGATGGATCGGTCGTCTACGTCAACTGTGCGAGGTCCGCGAAGTGATGGCTGGCGGGTTTCGGACGTCACGCTGCCGGGGGACGGGGCCGGTCCGCGGCCGCTTTCCAGAAGTGGTGCGCGGCGTACGTGCGCCAGGGGCGCCACGCCTCGGCGTCCGCCGCGTCCGCGCCCGCGTGCCGCATGCCCGCGTCGAGGGCGGTGTCGCCGGTCAGCAGCACGTCGGGGTCGCCGAGCGCCCGCATGCGGATGTAGCCGGCCGCCCAGGGGCCGACGCCCGGCAGGCTCAGGAGCTCCTTCTCCGCCTGGTCGCGGTCGGCGCCGGGGTCGAGCCCGAGCCGCCCGTCGGCCAGGGCGGCGGCGACGGCGCGCAGGGTGGCGCGTGAGGAGCCGGCGGCCGCCAGCTCCTCCAGGCCGGCTTCGGCCAGGTCGCCGGGGCCGGGGAACGTACGGGTGAGGGCGCCGCTGGGCACCTGGAGGGGCGCGCCGTAGGCCGTCACCAGGGCGCTGCCCAGTCTGCGTCCGGCGGCTGCGGAGACGTGCCGGCCGAGAACCGCCCGGACGGCCAGTTCGTGGACGTCGGCGGCGCCGGGGGCCCGCAGTCCGGGCGTCCGGGCGACGAGTGGGGCCAGAGCGGGGTGCGCGCCGAGGCGTTCGGTGACCGCCTGGGGGTCGGCGTCCAGGTCGAAGAGGCGGCGCATCCGCTGGGTGGCGGTCGTCAGATCGCGCAGGTCGCCCAGGTGCAGCCGGCACTCGAGCCAGCCGTCGCCGGTCCGCTCGCGGACCTCGGCGATGCCGGTGCCGTGCGGCAGGCGCAGGGTGCGCCGGTAGGTGCGGTCGCCCCGTTCGCCGGCCATCTCCTCGATGCCGGTGAGGGCGCGGGCCGCGAGGTGGTCGAAGATCGCTTCCGCCGCGTAGGGCCCCCGGTGGGCGAGTCGCAGCGGCACTCCCCCGGCCCCGTCGGCGGTGGAGACGGAGCCGAAGCGGGAGGAGCTGCCGGGCCGGGCGGTGCGCAGTTCGCCGGGGGTGAGGGCATAGATCTCCCGGACGGTGTCGTTGAATTGTCTGATGCTGGCGAAACCGGCGGCGAACGCGACGTCGGCGGCCTGCAGGGTGGTGGTCTGCAGCAGGACCCGCGCGGTGTGGGCCCGCTGGGCGCGGGCGAGCGCGATGGGTCCCGCTCCGACCTCGGCGTTCAGCTGGCGCTGCACCTGGCGGGCGCTGTAGCCGAGGCGCGAGGCCAGTCCGGCCACGCCCTCCCGGTCGACGACTCCGTCGCCGATCAGCCGCATCGCCCGGCCGACCAGGTCGGCGCGCGCGTTCCAGTCGGCCGAGCCGGGCACCGCGTCCGGGCGGCAGCGCCGGCAGGCGCGGAATCCGCCGCCCTGGGCTGCGGCAGCCGTGGGGAAGAACGTGACGTTCCGGCGCCTCGGCGTGGTGGCGGGGCAGCTCGGGCGGCAGTAGATCCCGGTCGTGGACACGGCGAAGAAGAACTCGCCGTCGAACCGGGCGTCGCGGGAGGTCACCGCCTCGTACCTGCTGTCGTCACTGGTCATGCCCCAAGGATGCGGGATGACACACGCCAGGAGCTGGCGGGAATCGGACACCGCGCCCGCCGTACACCCCTGCCACCAGAACTGGTGTCAGTCTTTCATTGGAATCATTCCAGAAAAGTGATTGACTGCGCAGGTGATCGAAACCGAGGCCAGGGCCCTCCTTCGCGGAGCGTCATTGCGAGTGACCCGCCCCCGGGTCGCCGTGCTCTCGGCGGTCCACGAGGCCCCGCACTCCGATGTCAGTACCCTCCTGACGCTGGTACGCACGCGCACCGGAGCGGTCTCGACCCAAGCCGTCTACGACGTACTCAAGACGCTCGTCGACGCCGGACTGGCGCGGCGGATCGACCTGCCGAACTCTCCGGCACGGTACGAAGGACAGTCCCGGGACGACCATCAGCACGTGGTCTGCCGCTCGTGCGGCACGATCGCCGACGTCGACGTCCCCCCGGACTCTCCGCGCCTCGATGCGCCCCAGGACCACGGATTCGCCGTGGACCACGTGGAGGTCACGTACTGGGGCCTGTGCCCCGGATGCCGGACCGACCGTGGCCGACGGGACCCGGAGTCGGTGCATGCAAGTTTCCACACGGAGGAGCAGGACAATTTCTGACAACACGAAGCCGCTGACCACCGCCGCCGGGGCACCGGTCGCGAACAACGAGAACGCCGTCACCGCCGGTCCGCGCGGCCCGATGCTGCTCCAGGACGTCTGGTTCCTGGAGAAGCTGGCCCACTTCAGCCGTGAGGTCATCCCGGAGCGCCGTATGCACGCCAAGGGCTCCGGCGCCTTCGGCACCTTCAAGGTGACGCAGGACATCACCCGCTACTCCAGGGCTGCCCTCTTCTCCGAGGTCGGCAAGGAGACGGAGCTCTTCGCCCGGTTCTCGACCGTCGCCGGTGAGCGCGGCGCGGCCGACGCGGAGCGCGACATCCGCGGTTTCGCCCTCCGCTTCTACACGGAGGAGGGCAACTGGGACGTCGTCGGCAACAACACGCCGGTCTTCTTCCACCGTGACCCCCACCATTTCCCGGACCTCAACCGCGCCGTGAAGCGCGACCCGCGCACCAACCTGCGCTCGCCGGAGAACAACTGGGACTTCTGGACCAACCTCCCCGAGGCGCTGCACCAGGTCACCATCGTGATGTCGGACCGCGGCATCCCCGACGGCTACCGTCACATGCACGGCTTCGGCTCGCACACCTACTCGTTCATCAACGAGAGCAACGAGCGCTTCTGGGTGAAGTTCCACTTCCGTACGCAGCAGGGCATCAAGAACCTGACCGACCAGGAGGCCGCCGCGATCGTCGCCGACGACCGCGAGTCCTCCCAGGCGGACCTGTTCGACGCCATCGAGCGCGGCGACCACCCGAAGTGGACCTTCTACATCCAGGTCATGCCGGAGGCGGACGCGGCGACGTACCGCTACCACCCCTTCGACCTCACCAAGGTCTGGTCGAAGAAGGACTACCCGCTCATCGAGGTCGGCGAGTTCGAGCTGAACCGCAACCCGGAGAACTACTTCGCGGACGTGGAGCAGGCCGCCTTCACCCCGGCCAACCTCGTCCCCGGTGTGGGCGCCTCGCCCGACCGCATGCTGCAGGGCCGGCTGTTCTCGTACGGTGACGCGGCCCGCTACCGCGTCGGGGTCAACCACCACCAGATCCCGGTGAACCAGCCGCGCGGCGCGAAGAACGTCAACACCTACCACCGCGACGGCCAGCTGCGCGTGGACGGCAACCAGGGCGCCGTCCCCGGTTACACCCCGAACAGCTACGGCCGCTGGGCCGAGCAGCCGCAGTTCGCCGAGCCGGGTCTGGCGCTCGACGGCGCCGCGGCCGACCGGTTCGACTACCGCGAGGACGACGACAACTACTTCGAGCAGCCGGGCAACCTGTTCCGGCAGATGACGCCGGAGCAGCAGGACGCCCTCTTCGGCAACACCGCGCGGGCGATCGACGGGGCCTCGCAGGCCACGATCGAGCGTCACATCCACCACTGCACGCAGGCCGACCCGGCCTACGGCGAGGGTGTGCGCAAGGCCATCGAGGCCCTGAAGGCCTCCAAGCAGGCCTGAGCCGGCCGAACGCGAGGGGCCCCGGGCGACACGTCGTCGCCCGGGGCCCCTCCGCAGTGGCGCGGCTACGCCAGCAGCGCCGTCCGTCCGAACATCTCCGCCGTGGCCCGCGCGCTGGGCGTCCCGGCGTCCAGGTCGGCGCCCGCGGCGACCAGTGCCGCGACGATCGCGTCCTCACCCTTGAACAGGGCTCCGGCCACCGGTGACTGGTCCCTGGCGTTGCGCAGATCGACGTCGGCCCCTCGCCCGATCAGCGCCCGCACCGTCTCCGTCCGCCCGTGGTAGGCGGCGAGCATGAGGGCGGTGTTGCCCTCCTGGTCCCGGACGTCGACCGGCAGCCCGTGGTCGAAGAACTCCAGAAGCTCTTCCGTACGCCCCTGCCTGGCCAGGTCCGTCACGATCACGACGAGCTGGTCGGTCTGTTCCTCGGAAAGCGGTTCCATACCTCCACTCTAGATGTGCGCCTCCGCGACCCTCCGGACGGGGCGACGGGAATCACATCGCCCGGCGTGTCTGAACTTCACGAGAACTCCAGCGAAATGGCACGTGTGTGGATATCGTGCACCGAGCGAGGGCGCATCCGTCAGTCCACAGGATCGGCGGATGCGCCCCGTTTGGGGGGATGCAACTGTGGCTGGGGGGTTCATGGGGCATGTCGAAATACCTGAATCGGATATATCCGGGCCTGTCGGGCTCGCGGGAGCACCACGACCGCGTACCGCAGGGTCCCGGAACCACACGGTGGCTCCGCAGCAGTTGTGGAGAGCCCCGACGGCTGGTGAGCGCGATCACGCGGAGAGACCGCGGGCGAGGAAGTCGCCCGGTCCGCGTGTGCCCTTCCTCGTCCTGACCGATCTGGTGGGCCTGGGGGTTCCCGCCTGGCTCGTGCTGCGCGCCGGCGATCAGCCGGGGCCGTCGGCCGCCGCGGCGTCGGCCGCGCTCGTGTGGGCCGGGGTGCGTGCGGCACGCGGCCGGTACGCACCCCGGCTGCCGGGGGAAGCGGCCGGAGCGGCGTACGCCTCCTCGGGGGACTGGCTGGCGCTCGTCGGGGTGCTGGCGGTGCTGCTGGCCCTGACGGGCGGGGGCCTCGACCCGGCGACCGCCGTCGCGGCGCTGGCGCCCGGCCTGGCCGTGGCCGTCCTGGTGGGGGCCGCGGGCCGGATACGGCGCACGGCGGGCCGGCGAGGGGGGCGCCGGGTCCTCGTGGTGGGCGATGCGGCAGGCCTGGACCGGGCGGTGAATCTCCTCAACTCCCGTGCGGATCACCCGTACACGGCGGTGGCCGTGGTCCCCGTGGGTCCGGCGGCACCGGCCTGCGCGACCCCGGTGCCGGGGCGGCTGGGGCCGAGGCACGCCGACGACGACGTGTCCACGGTGCTCGGCGGCGCCTTCGCCCATGACGCGGATCTGGTGCTCGTCGCGCCCGGCCCGCAGCTCGACGACGACCGGCTGCGCCGGCTGGCGTGGGGACTGCACGACGGGGGGCTGGCCCTCTGCGTCCTCTCGGAGCTGTCCGGCGTGGCCGCCGCCCGGGTGCGGCCGGCCTCCGCCGCCGGACTGACGCTGCTGCACGTCGCGCCGCCGCTGCGGCGCGGTCCGCAGGCCGCGCTCAAGGCCCTCGTGGACCGGGCGGGCGCCGCCCTCGGGCTGCTGGTGCTGGCGCCCCTGTTCGCAGGGGTGGCTCTGGCGGTGCGGCTCTCGTCACCCGGCCCGGTCTTCCACCGCCAGACGCGTCACGGCCTGCACAACAGGCCGTTCACCATGTGGAAGTTCCGCACGATGGTGGCGGACGCAGAGGCCCTCAGGGAGCGGCTCTCGGCAGAGAACGAGAGCGAGGGCCCGATGTTCAAGATGCGCCGCGATCCTCGGGTGACCCGCATCGGCCACGCCCTGCGGCGCACCTCCGTGGACGAGCTCCCTCAGCTCCTCAACGTACTGCGAGGTGACATGTCCCTGGTGGGTCCGCGCCCTCCGCTGCCGGAGGAGGTCTCGCGCTACGACGAGCGGGAGCTGCGGCGGCTGGCGGTGCGGCCCGGGCTGACCGGTCTGTGGCAGGTCAGCGGGCGCTCGGACCTGTCCTGGCAGGAGACGGTCTCGCTGGACCTCTGGTACGTCGACAACTGGTCCGTGGCGACGGACATGGGGCTCCTCGCCAGAACGGTGCGCGCCGTCACCGACGGCCGCGGGGCGTACTGAGACGTGGTGGGGGGACACGAGGGGACGAGCGTGCACGGAACCAGTGCGTACCGCGGCCGTCCGGCCGGAGCGTCAGCCCTGCGGGGCGTTCCTGCCGAGCCACCAGGCGTAGGTGCGGGCGATGCCGTCCCGCAGGGGGATCTGCGGCTTGAAGCCGAGGGAGGAGAGCCGGGACACGTCGAGGAGTTTGCGCGGGGTGCCGTCGGGCTTCGAGGTGTCCCAGACGACGCGCCCCTGGTAACCCGTCACCTCTTGGACGGTCGCGGCCAGTTCGCGGATGGAGAGGTCCTCGCCGCAGCCGACGTTGACCGGCTCGGCGCCGTCGTAGACCTCCAGCAGCCGCGCACAGGCGGCGGCGAGGTCGTCGACGTGGAGGAACTCGCGGCGAGGGCTGCCGGAACCCCACAGGGTGACCTCGTCCGCACCGTCCCGTTTCGCCTCGTGGAAGCGGCGGATCAGGGCGGGCAGCACGTGCGAGGTCTCCAGGTCGAAGTTGTCCCCGGGGCCGTAGAGATTGGTGGGCATGGCGCTGATGTACGAGGCGCCGTACTGCCGGCGGTACGACTGGACCTGCACGATCCCGGCGATCTTGGCCAGTGCGTAGGCCTCGTTGGTCGGCTCCAGGGGGCCGGTGAGCAGGGCGTCCTCGGGGATCGGCTGCGGGGCGTGCTTGGGGTAGATGCACGACGACCCGAGGAAGAGCAGCCGCTGGATCCCGGCGGCGTGCGCGCCAGCGATCACCGAGAGCTGGATCCGGAGGTTGTCCTCCAGGAACTGCACGGGGCTCGTGCTGTTGGCCATGATCCCGCCCACCTTGGCGGCGGCCAGCACGACCGCGTCCGGGCGGGTGTCACGCAGGAACGCCTCGGTCGGCGCGGCCTCGCGCAGATCGAGTTCGTCCCGGCCGCGGGTGATCACGTCGTGGCCGTCGGCGGTGAGGCGGCGCACCAGCGCCGAACCGACGAGGCCGCGGTGGCCGGCGACGAATATGCGGGCGCCGGGGCGCAGCAGGGGGAGGGCGGATTCCTGGGACGGTCCTGGCAGGTCAGTCGTCATGGCCCGGATTCTGCCAGGAGCGCGGCATCGGGGTGACCCTTTGCCGCATTCCGCTCAGATGGCGATATTTCGATGCACCGAACCGCCCTACGGGCGACCAGAAAAAAGGGGGGGAGTCATGGCAAAAACCGCACTCATCACCGGCGTGACCGGGCAGGACGGTTCGTACCTGGCGGAGCTGCTGCTCGAGAAGGGGTACACGGTCCACGGCCTGATACGCCGTTCTTCGAGCTTCAACACGGAGCGGATCGACCACATCTATCAGGGGCCCGAGGAAGCGAATCGTTCCTTCGTGCTCCATCACGCCGATCTCTCCGACGGGGTCGCGCTGGTGAACCTGCTGCGGGACATACAGCCCGACGAGGTCTACAACCTCGGCGCGCAGTCCCATGTCAGGGTGTCGTTCGACGCTCCGCTGTACACGGGGGACGTCACGGGGCTCGGAACGGTCCGGCTGCTGGAGGCGATCCGGGCCAGCCGCATCGAGACCCGGGTCTACCAGGCGTCCTCCTCCGAGATGTTCGGCGCGAGCCCTCCCCCGCAGAACGAGGGGACGCCGTTCCACCCGCGCAGCCCGTACAGCGTGGCCAAGGTGTACTCGTACTGGGCGACGGTCAACTACCGTGAGGCGTACGGGATGTTCGCCACCAACGGCATCCTGTTCAACCACGAGTCCCCGCGCCGCGGCGAGACCTTCGTGACCCGCAAGATCACCCGCGGGGTGGCGAGGATCAAGGCGGGTCTGCAGGACCGGCTGCATCTGGGCAACCTCGACGCCGTACGCGACTGGGGCTACGCCCCGGAGTACGTGGAGGCGATGTGGCGGATGCTCCAGTGCGACACCCCCGACGACTACGTGGTGGCCACCGGTGAGGGGGTCAGCGTCCGGCAGTTCCTCGAGTACGCCTTCGAGCACGCGGGCCTCGACTGGGCCGAGCATGTGCGTTACGACCCGAAGTACGAGCGCCCCAGCGAGGTCGACGCGCTGATCGGAGACGCGTCCAAGGCGGAGGAACTCCTCGGCTGGAAGCCGGAGGTGAAGTCGCGCGAGCTGGCCCGGATCATGGTCGACGCCGACATCCGGCTGCTGAGCGACCAGCTCACGGGTTCCGCGGTCCGGGTGGACAGATGACGGGGGCCGGACGGCTCGGACGCGCCCGGGGGGTGGTGTTCGCCGCCGTCGTCGCTCTCGCCGCGGGCACGCTCACGGCGCTCTCCGCTCCCCCCGCCGCCGCGCTCACCCCGCCGGTCGGCTTCACCGCCGACGCCCTGTCCACGTACCAGACCAACGGCATCGTCTGGTCGCTGGCCGAGGCGGGCGGGGTGGTCTACGCGGGAGGCACCTTCTCGGGGGTCAGGCCCGCGGGCTCCCCGGCCGGGAGCAACACGACGCCCGCCGTGAACTTCGCCGCGTTCGACTCGGCGACCGGGGCGCCCACCGGGTGCTCGCTCTCCTTCACCCGCAGCAGCGGCACGGCGACGGTCCGGGCGCTCGCCGTCTCGCCCGACAAGTCCACGCTGTACGCGGGTGGATACTTCAACGCGGTGAACGGAACGGCCGTCAACGGCCTGGCGGCGATCGACACCGCCACCTGCCGGCCGCGGGCGGGTTTCGCCCCGCAGTTCGGCGCGACGGTCCGCGCCCTCGACGTCGCGGCGGACGGCACCGTCTACGCGGGCGGGGACTTCCAGACCGTCAACGGGACGGCCCGGCGCTTCTTCGGCGCGGTGACCGCCCAGGGAGCCCTGACCGGCTGGAACCCGGACGCCGACGAACCGGGCCGCACCCTGAGGGTGACCCCGGACGGGACCGCAGTCCTCATCGGCGGTGACTTCTTCACCGTCGGCGGCGCCGCCTCGCACGCGCTCGCGGTGACGAGCGCGTCCACCGGCGCCGTCACCCACGCCTACGGCGCATCCTTCATCCCCCGGTCCGCCGTCATCAAGGACATCGTCACGGACGAGGCGTCCGACGGCTGGTACGCGGCGGGCGAGGGCTCGGGGCCGACGTCGTTCGACGGCCGGCTGGCCATGGAGCTCGACGGTTTCGGACAGCGCTGGCGGGACACCTGCCAGGGCGCGACGCAGGCACTCCGGGTCCACCAGGGGGTGCTGTACGCGGGCAGCCATGTGCACGACTGCTCGACCATGGGCGGCTTCCCCAACCAGGCACGCAAGCATCTGACCGCGCAGTCGGTCGACAGCCCCGACCTGCTGGGCTGGCTCCCGGACACCAATGACGGCATCGGTGAGCCGGTCGGCCCCCGGGCGCTGACCGTGTCCTCGAAGGGCGGCCGTGACTTCCTCTGGGTCGGCGGCGAGTTCACCACGGTCAACGGGACCGGCCAGCAGGCGCTGACCCGGTTCGCGAACACGCCGGACACCGGGGCACCGCCCGCACCGGCGGTGAGCGTGTCCGCGCCGCGGACCGGTGAGGTCGCGGTCAGCTGGCGCAGCAGCCTGGACCTGGACGACAGTCTCCTGACGTACCGGGTCTACCGCGACGGCGGCGCGACGCCGGTGTACACGACGACGGGTTCGTCGCTGTTCTTCAGCAGACCGCAGCTGACCTTCACCGACCGGAACGTGGTCGCGGGCAGGTCGTACAGCTACCGGATCACGGCGAGCGACGGCACGAACACCAGCGCGCTCTCCGCCGCGGCCCCGGTGACCGCCGCGTCGTCGGCGTCGCCCTACCAGGAGAAGGTGCTGGCCGACGGAGCCGATCTGTACTGGCGCTACGACGAGGCCGGTGGCGCCTTCGCGGCCGACGCGTCGGCGAGCCGTAACGGCGGGGTGTACGTGAACGCGCCCTCCTACCGCGCCACGCCGTCCGCGGTGGCCGGTTCCGCCGCGCTCTCCCTGAACGGCACGAACGAGTACGTCCACAGCGACCGGCTGCACCACTACACCTCCCCCACGCCGTACTCCGTCGAGACCTGGTTCCGCACCACGTCGACGAGCGGCGGGCGGATCGTGGGGTACGGCAACAACATCGGTACGGAGCGCGGCCACACGAGCAGCATCTCGGACAAGCTGGTCTATCTGACGGACGACGGCCGGCTGGCGTTCGGCGTCCAGAGCGGCAGCACCCGGCCCACCGTCACCTCGGCCGGCTCCTACAACGACGGCGCCTGGCACCACGCCGTGGCCACACAGGGCCCGTCCGGCATGGTGCTGTACGTCGACGGGGAGGCGGTCGGCAGCAACGCGGCCACCGGTAACCGCTCGTACGACGGCTACTGGCGGGTGGGCGGGGACGCCATGAGCAACGCCTGGCCGAACCGCCCCACCAGCGACTACTTCGCCGGCCAGGTCGACGAGACCGCGGTCTACCCGTCGGCGCTGACCGCCGCCCAGGTCGCCGCGCACCACGAGCTGGCGGGCGCCCCGCCGGACCCCGGCGGCAGCACCGTCACCCTCACCCCGGACGAGGACGCCTACGTCAACAGCGTGGCGGCGAACACCAACTACGACGGCAGCCAGCTCGCCTCGCGGGGCACCACGGCCTACCTGAGCTATCTGCGCTTCACCCTGCCGTCCGCTCCGGCGGGCCGGGTGCTCACGGGCGCGCGGCTCACCTTCCGTACCTCGTCGGACCCGACGGCGGGATCGGCCGAGAGCCACAGCATCGTGCCGGTCACCGGCACGTGGACCGAATCGGCGGTCACCTACAACACCCGGCCGGCGCTCGCCACGTCCGTGCTGGGGACCATCACCGGCGCGGCATCGGTCTCCACCGACCACTCGGCGGAACTGGACGCGTCCGCACTCGGCGGGGCCCTCGGCTCCGCCACCTCACTCGCCCTGACCGGAAGCGGGACGGACAGTCTCCGCATCTGGTCGAGCGAGGCAACCGCGGCCTACCGGCCGCAGCTCGTCCTCACCTTCGGAGTTGAATGATGAACGCAAGCACGGGGCGGAGATTCCGGGGAAGCGGCCGTGTACGGGCCGCGTCCACCGCGCTCTGCCTGTTCGCGGGTGCCCTGACCGCGACAGCGGCCGGGGCCTCCCCGGCCGCGGCGCTGACACCGCCGGTGTCCATCACCGCGGACGACCTCTCCACCTGGCAGACCAACGGGATCGTCTGGTCGATGGCCGCGACGGAGGGAACCGTCTACGCGGGTGGCACCTTCTCCACCGTCCGGCCGCCTGACGCGGCGGCGGGGACCTCCGAGCAGCCCGCGGTCAACTTCGCGGCGTTCGACGCGGCGACCGGCGCGCCCACGGGGTGCAGCCTGTCGTTCACCCAGACCTCGGGGACCGCCACCGTACGGGCGCTCGCCCTGTCGCCCGACGGCGGGACCCTCTACGCGGGAGGGCAGTTCGGCGCGGTGAACGGCGAGGGTGTCAGCAACATCGCCGCCGTCGACACGGCGACCTGCACGCCCCGTACGGACTTCAAGATCTCCGTCTCGGCGACCGTTCGGGCCCTGGACGTCACCGCGGACACCGTCTACCTGGCCGGTGACTTCAACAGTGTGGGCGGGCAGACGAGGAACAAGTTCGCCGCGGTCACCACCGACGCCGCCCTGCTGCCGTGGACGGCGAACGCCGACGAGGTGGCCCGGGCGGTCCAGGTGACCCCCGACGGGCAGCACGTGGCACTCGGCGGTGACTTCTTCACCGTCAACGGCACCACCTCGCACGCGCTCGCCGTCGTCGACGCCACCACGGGGGCACTCACCAAGAGCTACCCGGGCTTCATTCCCAACACGTCGACGGTGCAGGACCTCACGACCGACGCGACCGGTCTCTACACCGCCAACGAGGGCACCGGCGGCGGTGTGTTCGACGGCCGGATCGCCATCGACCTCGACGACTACCAACAGCGCTGGCGGGACACCTGCCTGGGCGCCACCCAGGCCGTCCTGGTCCACTCGGGCGTGCTCTACAGCGGGAGTCACGCCCATGACTGCGCCAGCATGGGAGGGTTCGCCGACCAGCCGCGCAAGCACCTGCTGGCCCAGTCCGTCGACGACCCGACGCTGCTGCCCTGGTTCCCCGACACCAACGACGGCATCGGTGAGCCGGTCGGGCCGCGGGTGATGACGCAGACCGACAAGGGCGGCCACCACTACCTGTGGGTAGGCGGGGAGTTCACCACCGTCAACGGCGCCGGGCAGCAGGGTCTGACCCGGTTCGCCGACGGCCCGGACACCGGGGCGCCCTGGGTGCCCAACGTCAGTCTCTCCACGGTCACCCCGGGGCGGATCGACGTGAACTGGCAGACCAGTTTCGACACCGACGACGGGGAGCTGACCTACCGGATCTACAAGGACGGCGCGAGCACGCCCGTGCACACGGTCACGGGATACTCGCTCTTCTGGGACCGCCCGCAGCTGAAGTGGACGGACACCGATGTGGCGGTGGGTGAGACGCACTCGTACCGCGTCACCGCGAGCGACGGCACCAACACCAGCGCGAAGTCCCCGGCGCAGTCGGCGACCGTCGCCGCGTCGACCCAGGCCTACCCGGCGCGGGTGCTGGCCGACGGCGCCTCGCTGTACTGGCGCTACGACGAGAGCACCTCGACCTTCGCGGCGGACACCACGGGCGGCCTGGACAACGGCTTCCTGCGCAACGCGCCCTCCTACCGGCAGACCCCGGCCGCGATCG
This sequence comes from Streptomyces sp. NPDC023573, assembly GCF_055559735.1. Taxonomy (NCBI): domain Bacteria; kingdom Bacillati; phylum Actinomycetota; class Actinomycetes; order Kitasatosporales; family Streptomycetaceae; genus Streptomyces; species Streptomyces sp. NPDC023573. Next base: position 15,117 of record NZ_JBVHKB010000012.1, on the reverse strand, counting down.
CGGGCGACTCGACCGCGATCGGCTTCGACGGGGCGAGCGAGTACGCGTACAGCAACAAGCGCCACCCGCAGCCCACCCGCTTCTCGGTGGAGACCTGGATCAAGACCACCACCAACCGGGGTGGCAAGATCATCGGCTTCGGCAATCTGAGCATGCAGAACAGCACCCGCTTCGACAAGCACGTGTACATGGCCAACGACGGACGACTGGTCTTCGGTGTCTACAGCGGCGGCCGCCGCACGGTGACCACGGCCGGGGCCTACAACGACGGCAACTGGCACCACGTCGTCGCCACCCAGGGCACCGGCGGCATGCGGCTGTACGTCGACGGGCAGCTGCGCGCGTCGAACATCCTCTACAGCGGCAACGAGAACTACCCGGGTTACTGGCGGGTCGGCGGGGACAACCTGAACAACTGGGCCAACCGCCCGACCAGCAACTTCTTCGCCGGCCAGATCGACGAGACCGCCGTCTACCCGACCGCGCTGAGCGAGGCCCAGGTCAGCGCGCACCACGGCCTGAGGAACACCGAATGAGACACCCGTTCCTGGCCGGCGCCGCCGTCGCCCTCGCGACGGCGGCGCTGGCCGCCTGCGGCTCGTCCGGCGGGCCGGGCGACGGGTCCGGCGAGGAGGGCAGGAAGACCGCAGCCGTGGCGGGTGGTACGCCGTCCGTCGCGGTCACGGCCTCCCCCACGCCGTCCGGGGCCTCTGCGGCGGCCCCGGCACCCGGGAAGCCCAGCGGCACGCCGAAGGCTCACGCCGGGGACGTCACCCCGGCCACGGGGTCCTTCACCAGGAAGCAGAAGGAGTACCTGACCGACCGCGTACCCAAGGGGATGGACCCGGCAGCGGTGCTCCAGACCGGGCAGGAGACCTGCGACCGGCTCCGCTACCTGGTCAAGGCCGACCGGGACATCGCCGTCGCCGCGATCGTCTCCGGTGAGGTCACGGACGCCGAGCCGGCCGTGACCCATCTCTGCTCCCAGCACCAGGACGTCATCGACGAGGCCGCACTCGGTTACGCCGACGGCACCCACAAGGGCGCCGGGCTCCGGCCCGGGCGGTACAGGGCCCCCTCTCCCACCAAAGCCTGCAGCTGGCAGGTGGCGGGGGCGGACGGCAAGGAGCTGGATTCGGGCTCCTCCGCCACGGGCGAGCAGGTGGAGATCACCGTCGCCCGGTCGGCCCGCACCTTCACCTCCACAGGCTGCTACGCCTGGCTGCCGCAAGGAGACAACAGTTGAACAAGCTGCCCATCGCCGTCGCGATCCCCACGAAGAACGAGGGTCTGAACATCGCCGAGGCGGTGAAGTCGGTCCTGGGGCACTTCGAGGCGGTCGTCGTGGTGGACTCGCACAGCACCGACGACACGGCGAAGATCGCCGAGGAGTGCGGGGCCGAAGTCGTCGCGTACACCTGGGACGGAGGTCATCCGCGCAAGAAGCAGTGGTGTCTGGAGAACGTCCGCACCGACCTGGACTGGATCCTGCTGCTCGACGGTGACGAGCGGCTGAGTCCCGGGCTGCTGGCGGAGCTGCGGAGGATCTTCGCCGACACGGAGAGCCCGAAACCCGCCGCGTACGACATCCCGCTGGGCTACTGGTTCTCGGGGAAGCGGCTGCGGCACGGCTACACGATCCGCAAGCGGTCCCTGACCGACCGGACCCGGTGCCACTACCCGGAGGTCGGCGACCTTGCCGCGCCCGGCATCGGAGAGGTCGAGGGGCATTACCAGCCGGTCGCGGCGACGGCCCGGGCGCTGAGCAACCCCATCGAGCACCAGGACCTGGACCCCGTCACCGCCTGGTTCGAACGGCACAACCGCTACTCCGACTGGGAGGCGTGGCTGGAGCACCACCCCGAGGTGAAGGAGCAGGTGAGGAGGGTGAAGTCCCGGCAGGGCCAGCTCTTCCACAAGGCGCCGTTCAAGCCGCTGGTGTCCTTCGCCTACATGTACGTCTACCGCCGGGGCTTCCTGGACGGGCGCGCCGGTCTGGACTTCGCGCTGGCGATGAGCTTCTACCGCTGGCAGATCGCGCTGAAGTCCCGTGAGGGAAGAACGGGTTGAGGGATCACGCCCTCCGGCGGACCACGTCCTCGTAGGTCCTCCGGAGGGTCCGTGTGACGGCCTCGATGGTGAACTGCTCGTTGACCAGGTTCCACGCGGCCTTCCCCGCGCGGTCGTTGGCCTCGGGCTCCAGCAGTTCCAGGACGGCGTCGGCGACCTTGCGGGCGTTCTCCGCGTCCTGGCCGGCCCTGCTGTCGATCACCCGGCCCGCTCCGGCGGCCGCCACGTCGGGGCCGAGGCCGCAGGTCCGGGTGATGACGGCCGGCGTGCCGACGGACATGGCCTCCAGGACGGAAACGCCGAGGGGCTCCTCGATCGACGGCAGGACGTACACGTCGGCCTGCCGTCCGGCCGCGAGCACCTCCTCGTGGCCGAGGGGGCCCACATGGTCCAGTGAGTCCATGACGCCGAGCTTGCGTGCGAGCGCCAGCGTGCCGGGGAGCGCGCCGGTGTCCGGTCCCGCGAGGACGAACCGGGCGTCGGGGTGCCGGGCCAGGACGGCCGGCATCGCCGCGACGAAGTCCTCGGGCCGCTTGCGCTCCTGGACGCGGGCCAGGAAGAGGACGGTGGGCGGGCGGCCCTCGTCCCGGGCGGGCTTGCGCTCCTGCGGCCGGACGCCGTTGACGAGCCTGACGGTGTTGGTGAGGGCGACCGGTGCGGCGACCGCGTTCACGTCGAGGCGCTCGGCCTCGGTGAGGTGCAGCACGGCGTCGGCGCGGCGCAGCACCGTACGGACGCCCAGCAGGTCGGTGAGCTGGGCGACACGCTTCTCGGTCGGGTCGACCATGCCGTGCGTCTGGACGACGAGCGGGGTGCGGGTGGCCAGCGCGAGGAGCGCGGCGGGCAGGGTCACGAGGTCGCGCATCAGGTGGACGTGGACGAGGTCGGCGCCGCGCATCATGCGGCGCGCGGTGTTCAGCAGGGCGCCGGAGGTGATGCCGCTGACCTCGAACATCGGCAGCAGGTGCCGTGCCTGGAAGAGGTGCACGGGCACCCCTTCCACCGTGTCCGGCAGCGCGCCCGCGAAGCCGTCGCCGAGCGCCATGACGCGGGCGTCGTCGCCGTCGGCGCGCTGCACCTTGGACAGGTTGAGCGCGACCCGTGTGGGCCCGCCGAACGCGTGGTCGGGCGAGTGCAGCGTGACGATGTGCAGGACCTTCACCAGGGTTCCCCTCAACCTCGGCCGACTGTTCACAGACTAGTCATCACTCCACCCCGAGTGGGCCGCATTCGTTAAGGTGTTCGTGGGCCGTGGGGCCCTCGGGGCCGGTGATCGGGGGGTCATGACGTCCGTGCACGAGTCGGTGGGGGCCGTCGCCGTCCGGGAGAGCGCTCCGCGCCCGCCGGCCGAGCCGCCGGCAAGGCCCCTGACGTGGGCGATGCTCTCGCGGGCGGTGTCCGTGCCGCTCATCCTGGGCCTGGTCTGCTTCCTGCCCGCGGTGATCGCGGCCCAGCCCGGTTCGGGGGTGCGGGACACCGCCTACTGGCTGCAGCTCGTGCTGACGTGCTACGCGGGGGCCCGGCTCGCCACGATGATCCTGTCCACGCGCCGGCGGCTGCTCCAGGGCGTCTTCTGGATGTTCGTGTACATCGCCATGGGTGTGGCGCCGTTCGCCCAGGTCGTGATCGGGCAGACCCCGACGCCGATGGTGGGACCGCGCTCCGACCTGGTGACGGCGATCGCGATGATCCTGGTGGGGTGCGCGGCCTTCGACCTGGGCGCGCTGCTGGCCTCCCGCCGCCCCCTGAAGAGGCGCGCCTCCTCGCGCGCCACGGGCCGGCCGGCCGTGGCGCACCCGGTCAGGCTGCGGCTGCTGGTGCTGCTCGCGCTGCTGGCGAGCGCGTACTACGTACTGAAGCTCGGCGGGCCGGCCGTGTTCTTCTCCAGCCGTCAGGAGATCAGCGACACGGTGGCGCAGAGCGGGGTGGCCTCGGCGGAGTCGAACGTCGGCTCCGCGTTCCTGAAGGGCTTCGGCACGGTCCCGGCGCTGCTGGCGCTGCTCTTCTGCACCCGGCGCCTGGTGACCTCGCGCCGGGCCCGCCGCTCCCCTTCGACCGTGCTGGTGTGGGTGGCGCTCGCGGCGGTCAACCTGATCGTGAACAACCCGATATCCAACGCTCGTTACTGGTTCCTGACGGTGCTGGTGTCCCTGCTGTTCACCGCGTTCCCGAGCAGTGCCGCGATGTACCGCTCGGTGCTCACCATGGGCGTCGTGGGCGCGCTGGTGCTCTTCCCCTACGCCGACCGCTTCCGTTACGACGACGAGGGGTACCGGCCCGTGCAGTCGGCCTCCGTCTTCGAGCCGCTGGCCACCAAGGACTACGACCAGACGGTGATGTTCGCCAACACCATCTCCTGGGTGGAGACCCGGGGCCACACCTACGGCCGTCAGCTCGCGGGTTCCGCACTCTTCTTCGTGCCCAGGGCGGTCTGGAGCGGGAAGCCGGAGGACACCGGCGTCCGGGTCGGCGAGTGGATGGGTATGAACATGACCAACCTGTCGGCTCCGCTGTGGACCGAGTTCTGGGTCGACTTCGGCGCGTCCGGCATGATCGGCGGTCTGGCGCTGATCGGCTACGCGGCGGCCCGTACGGACCGGAGGTACGCGCTGGCGGTCACGCGGGCGGGCCCCGGGCCGGGCAGCGTGCTGGCGATCGCGGCGCCGCTGATCGCCGGGTACACGTTCATCCTGTTGCGGGGGCCGCTGCTCCAGGCCGCGGGGAAACTGGCGATAGCCGCGCTGTGCCTGGTGCTGATCAGCACGTTCAGGGAGCAGCGGGCAGCGCGTCGGCGCTGAGGGGCCCTGTCGCGCTCCGGCGGCGCAGCCGGGCGACCCGGGTCCAGGTGGCGGCGGCCTTGCAGAGCGATCCGAGGCACAGCCCCCAGGCGGCCCCGGGGACACCTGCGAGGGCGTACCCGCCGGCCATGAGGGCCACGGCGGTGAGGGAGAAGACCACCTGGATGCTCAGCGTCGTACGCGGGTCGAGCATGCGCAGGGCGAGCAGTCCGCAGGTGCCGACGGCCATCGCCGCGTACTGACTGCCGGTGGCGGGGAGCAGGGCGGCGGCCGTCGGCCAGGTGTCGCCGAGGAGCTCGCGCCCCGCCCGTTCGGGCAGGAGGGCGAGTGCGGCGGCCCAGAGAGCGGCGGTCGCGGCGAGCACGGCGGCGAGGCCCGCGGTGGCCCGCACCCTGCGCCGTTCGTCGCCGATCCTGCCGAGGAGCGGGGGGCCGAAGGAGGTGGCGGAGGTGAACAGCACGTTGAGCGGGCCGAACAGGGTGGTCGCCCCGCGCAGCGCTCCGACCAGCAGGGGGTTGGCGACGACGCCGAGCCCCAGGACGGAGAGCTGGCTGGTCGCGTTGCCGACCCCGAACTCGACGGTGAAGCGCTGACCGAGGTGGCCGCGCCGCAGCAGCGGGCGCAGCGACATCGGGGCGCCCGCGGTCGTGCGGTGCAGCAGCACGGCGGAGAGCAGGAGGGCCGGCAGCGCGGAGAGCCCCCAGACGGCGATCAGCCGGGCGGGGGCGGCCCCGTACTCCTGGGCGGCCAGGGCGCCCAGGACGCAGGACAGCCTCAACAGGTCTCCGGTCAGGGCGAGATGGGGCTGCTGGAGCGTGGAGAAGGCGTAGCGCAGGGCGTCCTGTCCCAGCACCACCGGCAGGACGAGGCCGAGCGCCAGCAGGGCGCGGGCCGTGTCGCCCGGGACGAGCAGGCAGACGGCGGCCAGCAGGGCGCCGAGGGCTGCCGACGCTCCGACGGTGAACACGACGGCCGAGCGGCAGGCGCCCCGGGTGTCCGCACCGCCGCCGCGCCGGAGGGCCAGGGGCTGTCCCGTGTACGCGCCGGAGACACCCAGCAGCACCGTGAAGACGAGGTAGACCGCCGAGAAGCGGGCGAAGTCGTCCACGGTGGAGAGCCGGGCGGCGGCCACGAGCACCAGGATGTTGGTGAGCGCCGCCACGCCCTGGTCCGCGACCGAGCAGAGGATCGCGGTGCGGGCTCTCACCGGCGCGCCCCCGGGAGGGTGAAGGAGCGCAGCCCCATGGTCTCGTCGGGGCTCCCGGTGTTCTCCGGCGCGTCCGCGTCGGCGGCCGGGCCGTCCGGGCCGCCGGTGCGGCGCCGGGCGGACTTGTGCCGGCGTTCCGAGCGGCGCAGCCGGGTCCGGGCCGGGTGGAGGAGGGCGCCGAGCACCGAGCCGCCGGAGGCGCCGATGATCTCGCGGATCCGTTCCAGGTCACTGCGGTGCACCTCGCGCGGGTCGCAGACGATCATGACGCCCTCGACCCGGTCGACGAGTGCGACGGCGTCGGCGTACGACAGCACCGGCGGGGCGAGGACGATGACCACGGCGCCCGGGCGGTCGGCCTCGGCGACGATCCGTCCGACGGACGCGGAGGTCAGGGCGCGCGGCACGTTGTCCGCGGTGACCCCGGCGACCAGGGCGAACGCCCCGGAGCCGGGCACGTCCACGTTGGAGCGGCCGCCGGCCGGCCAGCCGCGGTCGCTCTCGTCGGCGGCCCAGCGGGGCGGCCGCACCTCGTGGGCCGCCCGCCCCAGGTCATGGGCGAGGGAGGGCGTACGCAGGTCGGCCTCGACGAGCAGGACGTCGCGGCCCATCTCGGCGAAGGCGGCGGCCAGGTTGACCGCCGCGGCCGCGGCCGCCCTGTTGTCGCCGCGCGGGGCGGTCACCAGGAGTCTGCGCCGCTCCGCGAACGACGGGTCGTAGGCGAGCCGGAAGGCGACCGCGCGGTACTCCTCGGCGAGCCGCGAACCGCTGCGCCCGATCGCGAGCAGGGTGTCCCCGGCCGCGCGTTCCCTGGGCAGCGTGCCGAGCAGCGGGCCCCCGAGGGAACGGACCAGTTCGCGGGGGGAGCGTACGGCGGGGTCGAAGACGAGGCGCACCCAGGACAGCAGCAGGCCGAGGGCGAGACCGACGACGGCGCCGAGCCCGAGGAGCAGGGGCAGTCCCGCGCCGGCCGGCTCGGTGGGGGCGACGGGCTTCTTGTTCAGGTAGCCGGGGGTGATGTCGAGCGCCTTGAGCTCGGAGATCTTCCGGCTCAGCTCGGAGATGGAGACGATGATGTTGGCGCGGGCACTGCTGACGTCGTCCGCGGCGTCGACGCCGGTCCGCTCCTCCAGCAGATCGCGCTTCTCCTCCAGTGGTTCGAGCTGCGCGCGGTACCCGTTCGCCATGTTGTCGAGGCTTTCCTGGGTGCGCGCCTTGCGGTGCGCGAGGTAGGCGTTGGCCAGCGCCTCGGCGCGGGACCGGGCCTGTTCGGGGGCGGCCCCGGTGTAGGAGAAGCGCAGGGTGAGGGTGTTCGGCGGGTTGGTGACCTGGAGGCCGGCCAGCAGCTTCCGTGCGGTGACGTCGTCGCCCTTCTTGAGCAGGGTCCCGGCGGCCAGGTCGCCGACGATGTCGCTGACCGCGGTCTGCCGCTCGGAGCCGATGTTGATGCCCTTGTCGGCGGAGGCCCCGGTGGCGAAGGGGTCGGCGGTCGCGGAGCGCACCTGGACCTCACCGGTGGCCGTATAGGTGTCGTCACCGCTCAGGGCGAGGAAGCCCCCGCCGAGGAGGCCCACGACGACGCCCCCGGCGAGCAGCAGGCGGTAGCGCAGGAGCTGGCGGAACTGGTCGCGCAGCAGCGCCGGTTCGTCCTGGTCGTCCAGGGGACGGATCTGGTGCGTCATCGGCGTGCTCCCCCTCGTGTGTCACCTGTTCGCGCGTCCCCGAGCGCTTCGGTGAGCAGGGCGTCGAAGCGGGCGAGCCCCGCCTCCCTGCTCAGGTGCTGTGCGACGTACTCGGGGCCGTGTGCTCCCAGCGCGTCGGCCGTCACCGGGTCGGCGGCCAGCCGGCGTACGGCGTCGAGGAGCGCGGCCGGGTCCTCGGGGGCCACGAGGACGCCCGCGCCCGAGCGGCGCACCTCGTCCGCCGTGCCGCCCCCGTCGGCCACGGAGGCGACGACGGGGCGTCCGGAGACGAAGTACGAGGTGAGCTTGGACGGAACGCTCATGTCGAGTACGGAGGCCCGCTGGGTCACCGCGAGCACATCGGCGGCGGCGAGCACATCGGTGAAGTCGTCGGCGTCCGCGGGCGGCAGGAAGTCGAGGTTGGGCAGCCCGGCCGCCAGCTCACGCAGTCCGTCGCGCTGGTTGCCGTCGCCCATCAGGACGACCCGGATGTCCGGGGCGAGCCGCGCCAGGCCGACCAGGACGTCGAGCCCCTGCTTGAGGCCCATGTTCCCGGAGTGCAGCAGCACGGGTGTGGAGCCGGTCCAGCCCAGGCGGGCCCGGGTGGCGGCCCGGCCGGCCGAAGGGCTCCGCACGTGAGTCCAGTTGGGGACCACCCGGATGCGCCCGGGGTCCACGCCGAGGGCGGTGACCCCCTCCACGAAGCTTCCGTGGATGACACCGACGAGGGCCGCGCCGCGCAGCGCGTAACGCTCGGCCTTCGCGGCGGCCTCCGCCGCCCTGCCTCCTCCGCGGATGCCGCTCTGTGCGGCGGCGGCTCCCATCAGGTCCTGGACGACGGGTATGTGGGGGACGCGGTGGCGGCGCGCCAGCCGGGCTCCGAGTACGCCGCCCGCGAGGCTCGGCATCTGGGAGACCACCGCGTCGAAACGGCCGGGCGGCGGGGCGAGGATCCCGTGGACGAGGATGCTCGCCTCGAACACACCGCGGCGCAGCGCAGTCTGACGGGGCGGCACATAGTGGCGTCGCCGGTGTATCCGCACGCCCTCACGGCTCTCCTCCCTGCGCCACACGCCCCGGTAGCCCTCGTCCACGCGCCAGGCGGGATAGTGGGGCATGCCGGCCAGGACCTCCGTCCTGGCCCCCGACGCCGCCCAGTGCTCGGCGAGCTGCGTGGCGTACGGGCCGATGCCCGTCAGCTCGGGGGCGTAGTTGGTGGAGACCACGAGAAGTCGGTGGTTCTCGAGCCGTATCGGATGCTCAACTGCGGACAACGGATGATCGCCTTCCCCCCGGAACAGCCTCTCCCCCGAGCTTATCCGTTCACGGGATGCACAAGTGTTCTTCACAGTAAGGTCGTTGCACCAGTTCCACCGTGGGGGGAGAGAACGGATGGTGCAGCACAGAGTCGGCTACGCGCCGGGGGTGTACGACCTGTTCCATGTCGGCCACCTCAACATCTTGCGGCACGCCCGCAGCCAGTGCGACTACCTGGTGGCCGGAGTGGTCTCCGACGAGATGGCCGAGCTGGCCAAGGGCCACAGACCGGTGATCCCGCTGCCCGAGCGGCTGGAGATCGTGCGCAGTGTGCGTTACGTGGACGCCGCGTTCGTGGAGACCGTTCCGGACAAGGTCGAGACCTGGCAGCAGGTCCGCTTCGACGTCATCTTCAAGGGTGACGACTGGCGAGGTACGGAGAAGGGCGAACGGCTGGAGCGGGACTTCGCCGAGGTCGGGGTGGAGGTCATCTACTTCCCGTACACCGTGCACACGTCCAGCACTCAGCTGCGCCGGGCGCTGGACGTGCTCGTCAGCCGGCCCGGAGCTCTTTCAGCTCCCTGAACCACTTGACGAGGAACGCCACAAGGAACACGGCGTGCACGGCCGCGAGCGCGGCGTACCCGGCACGGAACACCCCGGGTGCGCCGAGCAGCAGGAAGACCAGGCAGAAGACCCCGTAGTCCGCGGGCAGCAGCGCCACCGCCCGGGCCCGGGACACCGGCGCCGCGGGACCCGCGGGCGCCGGGGCGGCACGGGCCGCCGCCTTGCCGAGCTGTTCGCGCAGGAGCCCCGCGCAGAAGGTGAGCACGGCGACGAAGAGGAAGCCGAGCGGCAGCAGGAGCCAGCCCTCGTCCGGCAGGGAGCCGAGGCGGTGGAAGGAGATCAGTACGGCGCTGTGGACGAGGATCATCTTCGCGCAGTCCACGACGTGGTCGAGCCACTCGCCGTCCGGTCCGCCCCGCCCGGTCAGCCGCGCGAGCTGCCCGTCGGCGGAGTCGAAGGCGAAGCCGACGGCCAGACCGGCCCAGACAGCCGCCCCGAGCCACCAGGACGGCTCCACGAGTGCCACCGCGGCGATCGACGCGAAGGTGAACACCGCGCTGACCGCAGTGACCTGATTGGGCGTCAGGCCGACGCGGAAGGCGCCGGCGGCGAGCAGGCGCCCGGCCGGCCGGTTCACGTACCGCGAGTAGAGCGAGACACCCTTGGACGACTTCTGCGCGCCGCGCAATTCGCGCAGCACCGTACCCGTGCTTCCCATACGCCCCCCAGCACCCGGTGGATTCCCGGCGCATCATCGCAGAAATCATGTGCGGGGCGTGGAGATACGGGGACTGCCGTGCACCGGGGCGTTCAGTCCCCCTGGCCGCGCTCGGCTCCGCCCCCCGCCTCCGGCTCACCACCGGGGGCCCGCTCCCCCGGCTCGGTGAGCTGCGCGTCCAGGTCGTCGAAGAGGAGTTCACCGCGCTCGATCTGCCCCGTCCGGTACGCCGACCGGGCCACCAGGTGGGCTGCCACCGGGCCCGTCATCAGCTGGAAGAAGCCGATGAGGCCGAGCGTCGCCAGGTCCATTCCGCTGCGCAGCCTCAGTGCGACGCCCGCGAGCACCAGCAGCAGTCCGAGGGTCTGCGGTTTGGTCGCCGCGTGGCTGCGCGAGAGGACGTCGGGGAGCTTGAGCATGCCGACGACGCCGAGGAGACAGATCGCCGCGCCGAGGAACACCAGCACCGCTCCGGCCGTGTCCGTGATCTGGAGCCAGACGCTCACCGCTGCCCCTCCTTCCCGCCGGCCTTCCGGCGCGACAGCGGCTTGTCCCGTACGGCGATGAAACGGGCGATGCCCACCGAGCCGGTGAAGCCCAGGAACGCGAGCACCAGCATGATCGGGAAGTAGAACGGGTCCCGGGCGAAGGCGGACTTGGCGCCCAGGCCCGCGATGATCACAGCGGCGAAGACGTCGAGCCCGATGGCACGGTCGAGCATCGAGGGCCCGCGGCTGATCCGGAAGAGCAGCAGCGCGCCCGCCACCACGACCAGCACGACGGCGGCGGTGATCAGCACGCGGTCGACCGTCTCGGGGCCGCTCACGGTCCCCCCTCCACTCCGTCGGACCCGGCGACCGGTGGTGGCGGCTCGGAGACCCGGTCGATCTCGTCAGGGGTGCCGAACGCGCGGACTGTCAGTTCCTCCAGCTTCCAGACGGATTGCCGGGCGGCCTCCAACTCCTCCGGTCTGTCCGCGTCCAGCACGTGCATGAAGAGCGTGGCGGTGGCCCTGCGCACCTCCACGACGGCGCCGCCCGGCACGTTGGACACGGAGACGGCCGTCGCGGCCAGCATCAGGTCGCTGCGGCACCGCAGTGGCACGCCTATCACGGCGGGCCGGTGCGGACGGCCGGCGAAGATCTGCCGGGTGACCTTCACCCCCGAGGTGTACATGTCGTAGAGCAGATAGCCGGCGAGCCGGAGGATGCCCCAGGGGTGCAGTCGCAGCCCCAGATCGACCTTCGGCAACGGGAACGCCAGGCAGACGACCACCGCGACGACCACCCCCGTGACGACGTTGGCCCAGGTCAGGGTGGACCACAGCAGGACCCAGATCAGGGTGAGCCAGGCGATCAGCGGAAGTTCGAGCACCCGGCGACGGCGGCCGGCGAACTGGAGGCTGAACGGGGGCAGATCGGGATTGCGGTACGACAGGGTGATCAGGCGCCTCACCGGCCGAGCACCTCCTCCACATAGGGCCGGCGCTCGATGAGTCCGGCTGCCGAACGGTCGGTGAACGCCGCCAGCGGGCCGGCCAGCACGGTGAAGGCGAGACCGAGTACGACGGCTCCCGCGGTGGCCGCCGTCATGGCTCCGGGCGGGCGGACCGTGGTGGTGACGGCCCGCCCCTGCAGGGTCGCGGCCTGGGTCCGGCCGGCCGGAGGCGGCCCCACGCCTTCGTCGCCGGTCCCGGGGATGCGGTCGGGTCCGGTGTCGGTGTCGTCGTCGTCGCTGTCGTCGGCGGCCTCCAGGACGGTGCCGTAGGCGGCCTGGCCCGGTGGCTCGGTGCGCCAGAAGGCCAGGTTCCAGATCTTGGCCATCACGTACAGGGTGAGCAGGCTCGTCACGGTCGCGCCCGCGACAAGGGTCCAGGCCCAGACGCCGCCGTCCGAGACGCCGGCCCGCATGAGTCCGAGCTTGCCGATGAAACCGGAGAAGGGCGGGATCCCGGCGAAGTTCATCGCGGGGACGAAGAAGAGGACCGCGAGCAGCGGAGCGGATCTGGCCAGTCCGCCGAGCCGGGTGAGCTCGTTGGTCCCGCCCCGGCGTTCGATGAGGCCCGCCACGAGGAAGAGGGAGGTCTGGACGGTGATGTGATGGGCGACGTAGAAGATCGCGGCGCCGTAGGACGCACGGGTGGCGAGGCCGATACCGAAGACCATGTAACCGATGTGGCTGATGAGCGTGAAGGAGAACAGCCGCTTCAGGTCGGTCTGCGCGACCGCCCCGAGGATGCCCACGAGCATCGAGACGAGGGCGACGGCCATGATCAGATCGCCGAGCCGGTTACCGGGGAAGAGCAGCGTCTCGGTCCGCAGCATGCAGTAGATGCCGACCTTCGTCAGCAGGCCCGCGAAGACCGCGGTGACGGGCGCGGGCGCCGTCGGGTAGGAGTCGGGGAGCCAGGCCGCGACGGGGAAGACGGCGGCCTTGATGGCGAAGACGGTGAGCAGCATGGCCTGGATCAGGGTCTGCACGCCGAGGGAGAGTTCGGGCAGCCGGACGGCCAGCTGGGCCAGGTTCGCCGTGCCGGCGGCGGCGTAGGTCATGGCGATCGCCGTGAGGAACAGCATCGAGGAGAACAGGGAGATGATCACGTAGGTGGAGCCGGCCCGGATCCGGGGGCCCGTGCCACCGAGCGTGAGCAGGACGAAGCTGGCGACCAGCATGATCTCGAAGCCGACGTACAGGTTGACGAGGTCGCCCGCGATGAAGGTGAGGGAGACCCCCGAGACCAGGATGAGATAGGCGGGGTGGAAGACGGCGACGGGCGTCTCCTTGTCCCGGTCGGCCATGCCCTGGCCCAGCGAGTAGACCAGGACGGAGAGGGTGACCGCCGAGGAGACGGTCAGCATCAGTCCGGACAGCCGGTCGGCGACGAGCGTGATGCCGAGCGGCGGCGCGAAGTCACCGAGGTGGACGGAGAGGGGGCCCTGGCGGTCGGCGGCGATCATCAGGGTCACCGAGAGACCGAGGACGGCGGTGAGGACGGCCACGCTGATGAAGCGCTGGAAGCGCGCGAGCCTGGTACCGAAGGCGAGACTCACCCCGGTGGCGCAGAGCGGCAGCAGGACGGGCAGCGGGACGAGCGCGTTCATCCGGCGGCTCCTCGGTCGTCGTCCTTGTCTTTCACGTAGTCCTCCGGATCGGCTCCCAGCACGTCGTGCCAGAGGTTTCCGCCGGCGTCCCGGCCCCGGGCCTGGAGGGCGCGGTCTGCCCGGAGCCGGGCCCGCAGCCGGCGGCGCTCCTCGCGGTAGTCCGCACGCTCCTCCTGTGTGGGGCGTGGCCCCGCCCGGTACTCCTCGCGGAGCTCGGCCCGCTGACCCATCACCTCGGCGCGCAGGAAGATGCGCCGGTCCTCCAGGTCGTCGTGGACCTCGTCCGTGCCGGTCAGCTGGTAGCTGCGGTAGGCCATGGCGAGCAGGAACGCCGTGGTGGCGAGCGTGATGACGATGGCGGTGAGGGCGATGGCCTGGGGCAGCGGGTCGGTGATCCGCCGCAGCGGCACGCCGTAGAGCAGGGGCGCGGCGCCCGCCGAGCCGGTCGACGCGAGGACCAGCAGGTTGACGCCGTTGCCCGTGATCACCGCGCCGAGCAGGATGCGGGTGAGCGGCCGGGTGAGCATGAGGATGCCGCCGACCGCGCACAGGACGACGGCGGTGGCGAGGAGCGAGGCGCTCATGGTCATCGCTGCGGCTCCCCCTTCCCGGTGTCCGTCACGGGGGTCAGGGCGCCCGCCGCCCGTTCGATCTGCCGGTCGACCTTGGCGCCCAGCGCCCTCACGATGTCCAGGACCACGCCGAGCACCAGCAGATAGACACCGAAGTCGAAGAGGACCGATGTGCTCAGGTGGAAGTCACCGAAGACCGGCAGATGCCCGTGGTAGGTCCAGGCGTGCAGCACCGTCCCCTCCGCGAGGCCGCCCAGGGCGACTCCGGTGGACACGAACAGTCCGAGTCCGGTGAAGAGCCCGGGCTGCAGCGGTGCGGCCTCCGCCAGTTCGAATCTGCCGCCCGCCAGATAGCGGGTGATGAGGGCGAGGCCCGCCACGAGTCCGGCGACGAAGCCGCCGCCCGGCATGTTCTCCGCGCAGAACAGCAGATAGAGGGAGAGCACCAGAATGGGATGGAAGAGCAGGCGGGCCACCACCTCGAAGACGATGGACCGGTGCTCGGGCGCGAGGGTGGAGCCTGCCGCCAGCCAGCTGCGCTCGGGCGCGTTGTCGTCACCCTCCGGCACGCCGGCCAGCCGCCGGCCGGACAGCGCCGCCCAGGCGGTCTCCCCCCGCAGCTCCTCCCTGGGCATGGAGGCCTCACCGCGGCGGTGCAGATAGATGAGGCTGGTCACCCCGATCGCCGCGGCCGCGAGGACGGCGGACTCCCCCATCGTGTCCCAGGCGCGCAGGTCGACCAGGATGGTGGCCACCACGTCCTTGAGACCGTGGTGGGCGACCTCCTCGACCATCGCGGCGCCCGCGGGCTCGGCGACCCGCGCGGCTCCCGCCACCCAGACGGCCACGCCGACCGTCGCCGCCGCGGCCAGCGCCACGGGGATCCGCACCGCGCGCCGCCAGGTGCCGATCGACTCCTCGAAACGCACCGGCATCCGGCGCAGCACCAGCACGAACACGATCATCGACACGGTCTCGACGCAGAACTGGGTGAGCGCCAGGTCAGGAGCGCCCTGTACGACGAAGAGGAGGGCGGCCCCGTATCCGGTCAGCCCCGCCAGGACGACGGCCTTCATCCGGCGGCTGACGGTCAGACAGGAGAGGGCCGCTGCGCAGGTGAGCGCGGCCACCGCCCCCTGGAGGGG
>NZ_JBVHKB010000011.1:0-299316 GCF_055559735.1 Streptomyces sp. NPDC023573 | reverse complement strand
GGTACTGCAGGGGGGACCCTGTGGGAGAGTAGGACGCCGCCGAACAAATATTACGGACTAGCCCCGTGCCCTTGTGGCACGGGGCTTTTCTGCGTCCACGCCAGGGCCGCTCCTGTCTGACCGCCGGCCCTGGAGGAAGAGGACGGAAAGGCCAGGGTGGTGGCCGAGACGGCTGCTACTCGGCCGTGGAAGACCCCGGGTGGCAAACTTCGAACCGGTGGTTCTGAGCACCCCCAAGTTCGGGGTATGCTTTATCCCGTTGCCGCAAGGCAGCAGGCCCCAATAGCTCAGTCGGTAGAGCGTCTCCATGGTAAGGAGAAGGTCTGCGGTTCGATTCCGCATTGGGGCTCAACACATGAGAAAGGCCCCCGCCGGTGGCGGGGGCCTTTCTCATGTCCGGAGGTGTCTGGAGGATCCCGGGGGAGCTGAGGAGCCAGGTCCCTAGAGGCTCTGCGGCTCCGGGACGCGCATGGCCAGGATGGCCATGTCGTCGGATGCCGGCTCCGCTGCGAAGCGCTCGACGGCCCGCAGGATGCGCCCCGCCACCGCGCCGGCCGTGAGGCCCGTACACACGGCGAGAACATCGGCCAGGCCGTCGTCGCCCAGCATGCGGGCCCCCTCGCGGCGTTCGGTGACTCCGTCCGTCACACACAGGAGTACATCGCCCGGCTCCAGCGTGACCTCCTGCTCGTAGAGCTCGAGGTCCTCGATGACTCCGAGGAGGGGCTGGGGTTCCGCCGCCGCCTCCACGGTGCCGTCCTGGCGCAGACGCAGGGGGAGAGGATGACCGGCGCAGACAACCTTCAGCAGCGCACTCCCGTCCTCCTGGGGCCACAACTCCCCGTAGAGAAGCGTGAGAAAGCGGCTGCGCGCGCCTTCGTCCAGGATGGCGGCGTTGAGTCGCTCCAGCACCGCGGGGCCCCCGAACCCCTCGCGGGCCAGCAGGCGCAGGGCGTGACGGGCGAGGCCCGTGACGGCCGCCGCCTCCGGGCCCGTACCGCAGACGTCGCCGATGGCGAAGCCGTAGGCACCGTCGCGGATGGGGAACACGTCGTAGAAGTCGCCGCCGACCTCGTTGCCCTCGCCCGCCGCACGGTAGATGACCTCGATCTCGACGTTGGGCACATCGGGCAGACCGGGCGGGAGGAGGCTGCGCTGGAGTGACTGGCTGATGGCCATGCGCTCCGAGTACAGGCGGGCGTTGTCGAGGGCCAGAGCCGCCCGCCGGGACAGGTCCTCGGCGAGCTCCAGGATCTCCTGGCGGAAATGCTCGTCGGACGGCTTGCCGAGCGTGAGCATGCCGATCACGCGGTTCCTCGCCACCAGGGGCAGCACCACGGTCTCGCCGCCCACCGCAGCCGCGGTGGCCAGCGTCGTACGGGTGGCGGCCCCCATGCTGAGGGGCGCGTCCCTGCCCAGGGTGCGCTTGGAGGCGCGCAGGGCGGCCTGGTGGCCGGCCTCCGCGGGTGCCGGCCAGATGCGGGCTCCGGGGGCCGGCACGGGGTCCGGCGGATCGATGGAGGAGAGCAGGGCCTTGAGGCCGTCGATGCGCTCCTCGTCCTCATGGAGGACATAGGAGAGGTACGGCTCCGAGGACTGGTCCGCGATGGTGTAGACGGCGCACCAGGTGGCCAGCGTGGGCACGGTCATCTGTGCCATCAGCGCCAGGGTCTGGTCCCTGTCCAGGGTCCCGGCCAGCAGGTCGGACGCCTCCACGAGGAAGGACAGGGAGCCGCGGCGCAGGCGTTCCAACTCGCCCAGCCTGGCAGACTCGACGGCCAGCGCGATGCGGTCCGCGGCGAACTGCAGCCGCAGTGCCTCCTCGTTGGAATACCTGCCCGCCGCTTCGGCCGCGACCCCCAGGGAGCCGGTGAGACGGCCCTCGACCTTCAGCGGGACCGTGACGACCGAGCGCATCCCGGTGTCGCTGAGCAGCGGTACGGCGCCCGGGACCACGGTGAGGTCCTCGTGGACGGCGGGCATGCGGGCGGACCCGTAGCGGCCCGTGCCGGCCTCGACAGGGACCCGTGCGAAGCGCTGACGGGCCGAGGGAAGGCCGGTGGTCGCGCGGACCTCCAGCTCCGTCTCGTCATCGGTGGCCAGCAGCAGGAAGGCGGCGTCGGCGTCCAGCATGTCGCGCGCCCGCTCGACCGTGCGCTGCAGCAGTCCGTCGAGGTCGTCCGGGGCCGGTGAGCCGATGAAGATCTCGAACGGATCCGTGGTGCGGTTCTCGGCCGAGGTGTCGGACACAGGGGCGCGCACCGGCGTCTGGAGAACGGCGCGTTCGTAGTCGCGCACGAGGAGGCAGACGGTGGATGGCTCCCCGTCGGCATCGCGGACTCTGAGGTGCGAGGCGTAGACCGGGATGACACGGCCGTCGGCGCCGCGAAGGCCGTAACTGCCCTCCCACCGGGAGAGCTGCAGTGCGTCGGCGATGCCGGTGCTGGTCCCCGGGGTGTGCGGCCACGCCACGAAGTCGGTGAACTGCTTTCCGTCGACCTGCTCGGCGCCGTAACCGAAGAGGAAGGACGCGTCGTCGTTCCACGAGGCGATGGCCCCGGAACCGTCGATCTGTACGACGGCGACCCGGACACGCTGTTCCGCCACGGGCAGGAGAGCGGTGGGCAGGACGGGACTGGCCGAGCGGATACCCACAGGGCGTTCGGGAAGGTCGAGCTGGAACCAGACGTGTTTGTGCGTCGGTGTGTACTCGACGCCCCAACGGGAGGCGAGAGCCGCACAGAGGAGCAGGCCACGCCCGCCTTCCCGGTCCGGACTTCCGAAGTCGAGGCCGGAACTCTGGAGCGGCACCTCCCGCTCCGGGTAGTGGTCGGAGACCTCGACGCGTACGCCGTCCTCGGTGCGCAGGCAGAGCACATCGGCGGCCGTACCCGCGTGCACGACCGCATTGGTCACGAGTTCACTGGTAAGAACGACGGCGTCGTCAACGACGTCCGTGTAACCCCACCCCTGCAGGGTGTCGCGGACGAACGCGCGGGCGGTCGCGACCGAGCGTCCGACCGGATCGAAGGTGGCAGCCGCGCGCGCGGTGATCACAGCACTCCCCATATGGTGTCTCGTCGCTTCCCCGAGTCCTGTGCCCGTATATCGCCGCTTCGATTCGTCTGCCAGGCTAGACGTTCGCCCGGTGTCCCGGGTACACGAGGGCAGACTTGGGTGCGCAGAGCACCCGGTGGTTGTGCGCCCGGCGCACAACTGTGGGGCCCCCGGTGAGGAAAATGGGATGACCATGAGACTCTCCCCGCCCTCCCGTTCCGGCCTGGTACGTTTCAACGATTTGACGACCGCATAGTCACCCGTCGACGGTGTGCTGTGGCGGTGAGTCAAAGTGGAAGTGGGCAAGCTTCCGATAACGGCCCGAGCGATACGGTCAACCCCTGCGGGAGGGACACGGTGGAGTCTGGCGTGGCGGCGCGGGGTTCAGGAACGCGCACAAAAGGCGGGCAGTCCGTGAAAAAGCAGCGCAATGGAACCATCGAAGTGGACGCGGCAGCACTGAACAGACTGCTCGCGGCCCTCGTGGCGATGCGTGACGGCAACTTCCGCAGGAGGCTCACCGTCTCCGGCGACGGCGTCCTCACGGAGATCGCCGCCGTCTTCAACGAGGTGGCCGACCGCAATCTGCACCTGACGGGCGAGCTCGCCCGCGTGCGGCGTGTGGTCGGGCGGGAGGGGAAACTCACCGAGCGCCTGGAGACCGGCGCCTGTGAAGGCTCCTGGGCGGCCGCGATCGACGCCTCCAACGAACTCGTCGACGACCTGGCGCGACCCGTGTCCGAAGTCGGGCGGGTACTCTCCGCGGTCGCCGACGGTGACCTCGAACAGCGGATGGAACTGCGTACCCACGCACCGGACGAGACCGTACGCCCGCTCCGCGGGGAATTCCTGAAGGTCGCCCGCACGGTCAACAACCTGGTCGACCAACTGTCCGCGTTCACCGAACAGGTGACGCGCGTGGCGGTCGAGGTGGGCACCGAGGGCAAGCTGGGCGGTCAGGCCCAGGTACGCGGCATGTCCGGGTCCTGGAAGGACCTCACGGACTCCGTGAACACCATGGCCTACCGTCTCACGGCCCAGGTGCGCGACATCGCCCTGGTGACGACTGCCGTGGCCAAGGGAGACCTGTCACGGAAGGTCACCGTCCACGTGGCCGGTGAGATGCTCCAGCTCAAGAACACCGTCAACACGATGGTGGACCAGCTGTCGTCGTTCTCCTCCGAGGTGACCCGGGTCGCCCGTGAGGTGGGCACCGAAGGGGAACTGGGCGGGCAGGCAACCGTGCCGGGGGTGGCCGGAGTCTGGAAGGACCTCACCGACTCCGTCAACACGATGGCCGGCAACCTCACATCCCAGGTACGCGGTATCGCAGAGGTGACGACGGCGGTCGCCAACGGCGATCTGTCCCAGAAGGTCACGGTGAGCGCCCGCGGCGAGGTCGCGCAGCTGGCCGAGACGATCAACCAGATGACCGAGACGCTGCGTACCTTCGCCGACGAGGTGACGCGCGTGGCGAGCGAGGTCGGGGGTGAGGGTCTGCTCGGCGGCCAGGCACAGGTGCCAGGCGCGGCGGGCACCTGGAAGGACCTCACCGACTCGGTGAACACGGTCTTCCGGAACCTGACGACGCAGGTGCGTGACATCGCACAGGTGACCACCGCGGTGGCCAGCGGTGACATGACGCAGAAGGTCACCGTCGACGTGGCCGGCGAGATGCTGGAGCTGAAGAACACCGTCAACACGATGGTGGACCAGCTCCAGGCCTTCGGTTCGGAGGTGACCCGGGTCGCCCGTGAGGTCGGTGTCGAGGGCCGTCTCGGCGGCCAGGCGGAGGTGCCGGGCGCGGCAGGGACGTGGAAGGACCTCACCGACTCGGTGAACACCGCCTTCCGTAACCTCACCGGTCAGGTGCGTGACATCGCACAGGTGACCACGGCCGTCGCCAACGGCGATCTGTCGCAGAAGGTCACCGTCGACGTGGCCGGCGAGATGCTGGAGCTGAAGAACACCGTCAACACGATGGTGGCGCAGCTGTCCAACTTCGCCGACCAGGTGACGCGGATGGCACGGGACGTGGGCACGGAGGGCCGCCTGGGCGGTCAGGCGCGTGTCGACGGCGTCTCCGGCACCTGGAAGGAGCTCACCGACTCCGTCAACTTCATGGCCGGGAACCTGACCTCCCAGGTGCGCCAGATCGCCCAGGTGACCACGGCGGTCGCCCGGGGCGACCTGTCGCAGAAGATCGATGTGGACGCCCGGGGCGAGATCCTCGAGCTGAAGAACACCATCAACACCATGGTCGACCAGCTTTCCGCCTTCGCCGACCAGGTGACGCGGGTGGCCCGCGAGGTGGGCACGGACGGCCGCCTCGGCGGCCAGGCCCAGGTCCCCGGTGTGGCAGGCGTGTGGCGTGACCTGACCGACTCGGTGAACGGCATGGCGGGGAACCTCACCGCCCAGGTCCGCAACATCGCGCAGGTCGCCACGGCGGTCGCGCGGGGTGACCTGTCGCAGAAGATCGATGTGGACGCCCGGGGCGAGATCCTGGAGCTCAAGAACACCCTCAACACCATGGTCGACCAGCTCTCCAACTTCGCGGAGCAGGTGACCCGGGTGGCCCGCGAGGTGGGGACGGAGGGCATCCTCGGCGGACAGGCGGAGGTGCAGGGCGTCTCCGGCACCTGGAAGGACCTCACCCAGTCCGTCAACGGCATGGCGAACAACCTGACGCTCCAGGTGCGCAACATCGCCGAGGTGACCACCGCGGTCGCGAAGGGCGATCTCTCCAAGAAGATCACCGTCGACGCCAAGGGCGAGATCCTCGAACTGGTGACGACCGTCAACACGATGGTCGACCAGCTGATGAACTTCGGTGACGAGGTCACGAGGGTCGCCCGTGAGGTGGGCACGGAGGGCATTCTCGGCGGGCAGGCGCGGGTGCGCGGTGCCACCGGTATCTGGAAGGACCTCAGCGAGAACGTCAACCTGATGGCCAACAACCTGACCAGCCAGGTGCGGAACATCTCCAGGGTCTCCTCCGCGGTCGCCAACGGTGACCTGACGAAGAAGGTGACGGTCGAGGCGCGGGGCGAGGTCGCCGAACTCGCCGACACCGTCAACACCATGGTGACGACCCTGTCCTCGTTCGCCGACGAGGTGACCCGGGTGGCGCGCGAGGTGGGTACCGAGGGAGAGCTGGGAGGCCAGGCGCGTGTCCCTGGTGTCTCGGGCACCTGGAAGGACCTCACCGAGTCGGTGAACTCGATGGCGTCGAACCTGACCGGTCAGGTGCGCCAGATCGCCACGGTCACCACCGCCATCGCCAAGGGCGATCTCACCAAGAAGATCGACATCGATGCGCGCGGTGAGATCCAGGAGCTGAAGAACACCATCAACACGATGGTCGACCAGCTCTCCTCCTTCGCCGAGCAGGTGACCCGGGTGGCCCGCGAGGTGGGCACCGAGGGGCAGCTGGGAGGCCAGGCCAGGGTCAGGGACGTCGACGGGACCTGGCGCGACCTCACCGAGTCGGTGAACGAGATGGCGGGGAACCTGACCCGTCAGGTGCGCGCCATCGCGGCCGTCGCCACCGCGGTGACCCGCGGCGACCTCAACCTCAAGATCGACGTCGACGCGGCCGGCGAGATCCAGGTGCTGCAGGACAACATCAATACGATGATCGCCAACCTGCGCGACACCACGCTGGCCAACAAGGAGCAGGACTGGCTCAAGGGCAACCTCGCCCGGATCTCCGGTCTGATGCAGGGCCGCCGGGACCTGGACGACGTCGCCTCGCTGATCATGAGCGAGCTGACGCCCGTCGTCTCCGCCCAGCACGGTGCGTTCTTCCTGGCGATGTCCACCGGGGACGGCGACGAGGTCGGGTCGGACAGCGGCAGGGAGAGCTCGTACGAGCTGCGCATGCGCGGCAGTTACGGCTATTCCGCAGGCTCCATGCCGACCTCCTTCCGGCCCGGTGAGACGCTCATCGGCACGGCGGCCGAGGAGAAGCGGACGATCCAGGTGGACAACGTGCCGCCGGGGTATCTCAAGATCTCCTCCGGGCTCGGGGAGGCGCCGCCCGCGCATGTGATCGTGCTGCCGGTGCTCTTCGAGGGCCAGGTGCTCGGAGTCATCGAGCTGGCGTCGTTCCAGCCGTTCACCCACATTCAGCGAGACTTCCTCAACCAGCTCGCCGAGATGATCGCCACGAGCGTCAACACCATCAGCGTCAACACGAAGACCGAGAAGCTCCTGGAACAGTCCCAGGAGCTCACCGAGCAGCTGCGTGACCGTTCGCAGGAGCTCGAGAACCGGCAGAAGGCGCTGCAGGCCTCCAACGCCGAGCTGGAGGAGAAGGCGGAACTGCTCGCCCAGCAGAACCGCGACATCGAGGTGAAGAACACCGAGATCGAGGAGGCGCGCCAGGTCCTGGAGGAGCGCGCGGAGCAGCTCGCCGTCTCGATGCGCTACAAGTCCGAGTTCCTGGCCAACATGTCGCACGAGCTGCGTACGCCGCTCAACTCGCTCCTCATCCTGGCCAAGCTGCTCGCCGACAACGCCGAGGGCAATCTCTCGCCCAAGCAGGTGGAGTTCGCCGAGACGATCCACGGGGCGGGCTCCGACCTGCTTCAGCTGATCAACGACATCCTCGACCTGTCCAAGGTCGAGGCGGGCAAGATGGACGTCAGCCCGACCCGGATCGCCCTGGTGCAGCTGGTCGACTACGTGGAGGCGACGTTCCGGCCGCTCACCGCGGAGAAGGGGCTCGACTTCTCCGTACGGGTGTCCCCGGAGCTCCCCGCCACGCTGCACACGGACGAGCAGCGGCTGCTTCAGGTCCTGCGCAACCTTCTGTCCAACGCGGTGAAGTTCACCGACAGCGGCGCCGTGGAGCTGGTCATCCGGCCGGCCGGCGCGGATGTCCCGAACGCCATCAGGGAACACCTGCTGGAGGCCGGCTCGTTGCGTGACGCCGACGGCGACCTGATCGCCTTCTCGGTCACCGACACCGGAATCGGCATCGCGTCGAGCAAGATGCTGGTGATCTTCGAGGCGTTCAAGCAGGCGGACGGTACGACCAGCCGCAAGTACGGGGGCACGGGTCTCGGCCTCTCCATCAGCCGGGAGATCGCCCGGCTGCTGGGCGGTGAGATCCACGCGGCGAGCGAACCGGGCCGTGGCTCGACCTTCACGCTGTATCTGCCCCTGCACCCGAGCGAGCTGCCTCCGCAGGGCTACCCGCAGATGGGGCCCGGCCCCATCGAGGTCCACGCGAGCTCCACGGACGGCGCGCTGCACCTGGAGGCGTCGCAGAGCACCGGGACCGAGCAGCCACTGGGGGACCCCGCCAACTCCGCAGGGGTCTTCCGGCGCCGCCGCAAGGCGCTGGGCGGCACGGCACAGCGGCCCGCCCTGGCGAACGGCCGCTCCGGGGAGGAGAGCAGCGCCGCGCCGGAGGAATGGGTGCAGAGCGCGCAGGAGGAGCAGGCCCCCCGCCGGACGTTCCGCTTCCAGGGGGAGAAGGTGCTCATCGTCGACGACGACATCCGTAACGTCTTCGCCCTCACCAGCGTGCTGGAGCAGCACGGGCTTTCGGTGCTGTACGCGGAGAACGGGCGCGAGGGCATCGAAGTCCTTGAGCAGCACGATGATGTGACGATCGTTCTGATGGACATCATGATGCCCGAGATGGACGGCTATGCGACGACGACAGCGATCCGCCGGATGCCTCAGTTCGCGGGGCTGCCGATCGTCGCGCTGACCGCCAAGGCCATGAAGGGGGACCGTGAGAAGGCGATCGACTGCGGAGCCTCCGACTATGTGACCAAGCCGGTCGACTCCGACCATCTGCTGTCGGTGATGGAGAAGTGGATGCGCGGAGAGTGACCGGGTGGGGAGAGGCTCGCCGGAATTCGTCGTCCTGCTGTGCGCTGCGGGGTGTGAGTGTGCGGATTCCGGGGAACCTTCTGGTCTTCGACCGCGTTTTCGCTATGTGCACAGTGACATCGCGGTGACAGGGTGTGGTGACGGGCGGGGTGCGGCTACCATGACCGGCACAAGGACGGACGGCGTAAGGGAGTCGTCCCCTGGGGCGGCACCCGGTGCGATTCCGGGGCGAGGAGGACGGGCCATGGTGCAGAAGGCCAAGATCCTCCTGGTCGATGACCGGCCGGAGAATCTGCTGGCGCTGGAGGCCATTCTCTCTGCGCTCGATCAGACACTGGTACGGGCATCGTCAGGGGAGGAAGCGCTCAAGGCGCTGCTCACGGACGATTTCGCGGTTATTCTGCTGGACGTACAGATGCCCGGCATGGACGGATTCGAGACGGCCGCACACATCAAGCGGCGGGAGCGGACCCGGGACATCCCGATCATCTTCCTGACCGCGATCAACCACGGTCCGCACCACACGTTCCGCGGTTACGCTGCGGGCGCGGTGGACTACATCTCGAAGCCCTTCGACCCCTGGGTGCTGCGCGCCAAGGTCTCGGTCTTCGTCGAGCTGTACATGAAGAACTGCCAGCTGCGCGAACAGGCGTCACTGTTGCGGCTCCAGCTCGAAGGCGGTGCCCATCAGGGTGCCGACGAGAAGGAGCCGGCGGGTCTGCTCGCGGAGCTCTCGGCCCGGCTCGCCGCGGTCGAGGAGCAGGCGGAGGCACTCTCCAAGCAGTTGGACGACGAATCGGCGGACGCGGCAGCAGTGGCCACCGCCGCCCATCTCGAGCGCAAGCTCACGGGACTGCGCCGCGCGCTCGACGCGCTGGAACCCGGGACGGGCGGTTCCGCGGCACCCCTGCCCTCGCAGAGCTGACCTGTCCCGCTGAGAGGGCGTCAGTTCAACGCCTGTGCAAGGGCGACACGGAAGGGTGAAGCCGTAGGCACACGTGTCCACCGGCGTCGGCACCGGTAACCTCAGTCACATGGCCTCACGTACGTCCGGCAAGGGTTCCCTGGGCACGGCGGGCACCGCGAAGCGTGCCGGCCGTACCCAGGGACCGGCGAAGAAAGCAGCGCCCGCCAAGAAGGCGGCGGCGAAGAAGACGGTGCCCGTCAAAAAGGCACCGGCCAAGAAGGCTGCCGCGAAGAAGCCCGCGCCCAAACCCGCACCTTCTCCCACAGGTGGCGTGTACAGGCTCGTCCGCGCCCTGTGGCTGGGTACCGCGCACGGAGTCGGGGCAGTGTTCCGCTCCATAGGGCGCGGTGCGAAGGGACTTGACCCGGCACACCGCAAGGACGGGCTCGCCCTGCTGCTCCTGGGGCTCGCTCTGGTCGTGGCGGCCGGCACCTGGTCGCATCTGCGGGGCCCCGTGGGTGATCTCGTCGAGATGCTCGTGACCGGGGCGTTCGGCCGGCTCGATCTGCTGGTGCCGATACTGCTGGGCGCCGTCGCCGTACGGCTGATTCTCTATCCGGAGAAGCCCGAGGCCAACGGCCGCATCGTGATCGGGCTCTCCGCCCTCGTCATCGGCGTGCTCGGGCAGGTCCACATCGCCTGCGGATCACCGGGCCGCGAGGACGGCACCGGAGCCATGCAGGACGCGGGCGGCCTCATCGGCTGGGCCGCTTCCCAGCCCCTCGTCTTCACCATGGGCGAGGTCCTCGCCGTCCCGCTGCTCCTGCTGCTCACGGTCTTCGGACTCCTGGTCGTCACCGCCACCCCGGTCAACGCCATCCCCCGGCGGCTGCGGCAGCTCGGGGTCAGGCTCGGCATCGTCGACCCGGTGGACGTACCGGGCGAGGAGGACGGGAGCGACGACGAGCGGTACGACGAGCAGTGGCGCGAAGGGCTGCCCGAGCGCACCCGGCGTGCCCCGGCACGCCGCCCGGGTCACGACGACGCGTACGACCCGGACCAGGCCGAGGGCGAGGCGCTGGCCAAGCGGCGCAGGCCCCGCAGGCCGTCCGCGCAGCCCGCGATGAACCGGCCCCTGGACGCCGTGGACGTCGCGGCGGCCGCGGCGGCCGCGCTCGACGGGGCGGTGCTCAACGGCATGCCGCCCTCGCCTGTCGTCGCCGATCTGACCCAGGGCGTCTCCACCGAGCGGGACCGTGAGCGGACCGGCACCCCGGTGCCCGGGGCGCGGTCGGCCGAGAAGAACCCGCCCCGTGGCGGGCGTCCGGAGAAGAGCGCCTCGTCCTCCGAGGACAGCGTCCCCGATCTGACCAAGCCGGTCCCCGAGCGGCCCGAGGGGCTGCCCAACCGGGCCGAGCAGCTGCAGCTCTCCGGTGACATCACGTACTCCCTGCCCTCGCTGGACCTCCTGGAGCGCGGTGGCCCCGGCAAGACGCGCAGCGCCGCCAACGACGCGGTCGTCGCCTCCCTGACCACCGTCTTCACGGAGTTCAAGGTGGACGCGGCCGTCACCGGCTTCACCCGTGGCCCGACCGTCACCCGGTACGAGGTGGAACTCGGACCCGCCGTCAAGGTCGAGCGGATCACCGCCCTCACCAAGAACATCGCCTATGCGGTCGCCAGCCCGGACGTCCGGATCATCTCCCCGATCCCCGGGAAGTCCGCCGTCGGCATCGAAATCCCCAATTCCGACCGGGAGATGGTCAATCTCGGCGACGTCCTGCGTCTCGCGGACGCGGCCGAGGACGACCATCCCATGCTGGTGGCGCTCGGCAAGAACGTCGAGGGCGGCTACGAGATGGCCAACCTGGCGAACATGCCGCACGTCCTGGTCGCCGGTGCGACCGGTTCCGGAAAGTCCTCCTGCATCAACTGTCTGATCACCTCGGTCATGGTGCGGGCGACACCCGAGGACGTGCGGATGGTGCTCGTCGACCCGAAGCGCGTCGAGCTCACGGCCTACGAGGGCATCCCGCACCTCATCACGCCCATCATCACCAACCCGAAGAAGGCCGCCGAGGCACTCCAGTGGGTCGTGCGGGAGATGGACCTTCGCTACGACGACCTCGCGGCCTACGGCTTCCGGCACATCGACGACTTCAACCACGCGGTCCGCACCGGCAAGGCCAAGGCGCCCGAGGGGAGCGAGCGAGAGCTCTCGCCCTACCCGTACCTGCTCGTCATCGTCGACGAGCTGGCGGACCTCATGATGGTGGCTCCGCGTGACGTCGAGGACTCCATCGTCCGGATCACCCAGCTGGCGCGTGCCGCCGGTATCCATCTGGTCCTCGCCACCCAGCGCCCCTCGGTCGACGTCGTGACGGGTCTGATCAAGGCGAACGTGCCTTCCCGGCTCGCCTTCGCGACCTCCTCCCTCGCCGACAGCCGGGTCATCCTCGATCAGCCCGGCGCCGAGAAGCTCATCGGGAAGGGCGACGGCCTCTTCCTGCCGATGGGGGCGAACAAGCCGACCCGTATGCAGGGGGCCTTCGTCACCGAGGGCGAGGTCGCGGCCGTCGTCCAGCACTGCAAGGATCAGATGGCACCGGTCTTCCGCGAGGACGTCGTGGTCGGCACCAAGCAGAAGAAGGAGATCGACGAGGACATCGGCGACGACCTCGATCTGCTCTGTCAGGCGGCCGAGCTGGTCGTGTCCACACAGTTCGGCTCGACATCGATGCTCCAGCGCAAGCTGCGCGTCGGCTTCGCCAAGGCCGGACGGCTGATGGATCTGATGGAGTCGCGCAACATCGTGGGTCCCAGCGAGGGTTCCAAGGCGCGCGATGTCATGGTGAAACCGGACGAGCTCGACGGTGTGTTGGCCGTCATCCGCGGGGAAACCGCTTCGTAAGAGTTTTGCGGGCAACCGTTTCGCCCGGTCGTACGTCAAGTTGAAGAAAGGAGCAGCGGGATGGTCCGTCCGGTGCTCCGCCCTCCGCCCTGCCCGAGGGGCTCCCCGGCGAACCCGATGGCGTACAAAGTCGTCGCTCCCGGTTGCCCCACCCTTTCGTACCACCCCTAGACTGAACGTCCAGCAGGTGGCTCACGCTCGAAAGGCGCCCCCGTGTCCATCGGCAACTCCCCCGAAGACGACCGCCCTTCGATCGGTCGCGCGCTTCAGCAGGCTCGCATCGCCGCAGGTCTGACGGTCGAGGAAGTCAGCAGCTCCACCCGGGTGCGCATCCCCATCGTGCACGCGATCGAGGAGGACGACTTCTCCCGCTGCGGCGGTGACGTGTACGCCCGCGGCCACATCCGCATGCTCGCCCGTGCCGTCCGGGTCGACCCCGATCCACTGATCGCGGAGTTCGACGCCGAGCACGGCGGCCGCCCCGCCCCCACGCCCGCCGCGCCACTGTTCGAGGCGGAGCGGATCCGCTCCGAACCCCGTCGGCCCAACTGGACCGCGGCCATGGTCGCCGCGATCGTCGCCGTGGTCGGCTTCGTCGGCTTCACGCTCTTCAGCGGCGAGGACGAGGGTTCGGGTTCGGCACAGGTGGCCGAGGGCTCGACTCCCGACAAGACGACTCCCGAGCCCACCACGACCAAGCCCGCCGACCCCAAGCCCGTCCCCTCCGAAAGCGCCATCGCCGCGGCCCCGCGGGACAAGGTGACCGTGAGGCTGAGTGCCGCCGAGGGCAAGAGCTGGATCTCCGCCAAGGATCACAACGGGCGGCTGCTCTTCGACGGCCTGCTCGCCCAGGGCGACACCAAGACCTTCCAGGACAAGGAGCGGGTCGACCTCGTCCTCGGAGACGCCGGAGCGATCGATCTCTTCGTGAACGGCAAGAAGGTCGACGACCAGTTCGAATCGGGACAGGTCGAACGGCTTTCGTACACCAAGGGTGACCCCGAGGTCGGCTGACCTCTCTCCACCCGTGTCTTCCCGACGGTGAGTGCCCGGCAGGAACCGGCACTCACCGTCGTGCTTTCCCTCGTCTTCACCGGCTGTTCGGTCACTCCCCGTAGCGGTCAACCCTGCTCGGCAAGGTGAGTGCCGGGACAAAGTAGTCTTGAGCCCATGCCCGAACGCCGTACCGTCGCCCTTGTCACTCTTGGCTGCGCCCGTAACGAGGTGGACTCGGAGGAGCTCGCAGGCCGCTTGGCAGCGGACGGCTGGGAGCTCGTCGAGAACGCCACGGACGCGGATGTCGCCGTCGTCAACACCTGTGGGTTCGTGGAGGCCGCCAAGAAGGACTCCGTCGATGCCCTGCTCGAAGCCAACGATCTGAAGGATCACGGCAGAACCCAGGCCGTCGTGGCCGTCGGCTGCATGGCCGAGCGCTACGGCAAGGACCTAGCCGAGGCGCTCCCGGAAGCGGACGGAGTCCTCGGATTCGACGACTACGCCGACATCTCCGACCGCCTGCAGACCATCCTCAACGGTGGCATCCACGCCTCCCACACCCCGCGTGACCGGCGCAAGCTGCTGCCGATCAGCCCGGCCGAGCGTCAGGACGCCGCCGTCGCGCTGCCCGGGCACGCCCAGGAGATCGCACCGGCTCCCGCGGACCTCCCGGAAGGTGTCGCGCCGGTCTCCGGACCGCGGGCACCGCTGCGCAGGAGGCTGGGGACCAGCCCGGTCGCCTCGGTGAAGCTCGCCTCGGGCTGCGACCGGCGCTGCTCGTTCTGTGCCATTCCGTCCTTCCGCGGCTCGTTCATCTCCCGGCGCCCCTCCGACGTCCTCGGCGAGACCCGCTGGCTCGCCGAGCAGGGCGTCAAGGAGGTCATGCTCGTCTCCGAGAACAACACCTCGTACGGCAAGGACCTCGGGGACATCAGGCTGCTGGAGACCCTGCTGCCCGAGCTCGCCGACGTCGACGGGATCGAGCGCATCCGCGTCAGCTATCTGCAGCCCGCGGAGATGCGGCCGGGGCTGATCGACGTACTCACCTCGACGCCCAAGGTCGCCCCCTACTTCGACCTCTCGTTCCAGCACTCCGCCCCCGGGGTCCTGCGCGCGATGCGTCGCTTCGGCGACACGGACCGCTTCCTCGAACTCCTGGACACCATTCGGTCGAAGGCGCCGCAGGCCGGTGCGCGTTCCAACTTCATCGTGGGGTTCCCCGGTGAGACGGAGGCCGACCTCGCCGAGCTGGAACGCTTCCTCTCCGGCGCACGCCTGGACGCCATCGGAGTCTTCGGCTACTCCGACGAGGAGGGCACCGAGGCCGTCGGTTACGAGAACAAGCTGGACGCCGACGTCATCGCGGAGCGTCTCGCCCACATCTCGCAGCTCGCCGAGGAGCTGACCTCGCAGCGGGCCGAGGAGCGGATCGGGGAAACCCTCCAGGTCCTCGTCGAGTCCGTGGAGTCCGAGGAGGACGGGCCCGTGGCGGTGGGCCGGGCGGCCCACCAGGCGCCGGAAACGGACGGACAGGTCGTCTTCACCGCACGCGAAGGGCTCGTGCCGGGCCGTATGGTCGAAGCGAAGGCAGTGGGCACCGAGGGAGTGGACCTCGTGGCCGAACACCACGAGCTTGCGGAGGCGGCCAGATGACGGGAGCCCCGGCATCCGCGGCAGGCGGCTCCGGCGCGACGCCGGCGACCCGGGGCGGCAATCTGGGCGGGGCGGCCGTCAACCAGGCGGGGCTGTGGAACATCGCGAACATCCTCACGATGGTGCGGCTGCTGCTCGTCCCGGGCTTCGTCATGCTGCTCCTGCACGACGGTGGCTACGACCCCGTCTGGCGGTCGTTCGCCTGGGCGGCCTTCGCGATCGCCATGATCACCGACATCTTCGACGGTCATCTGGCACGCGCGTACAACCTGGTCACCGACTTCGGCAAGATCGCCGACCCGATCGCGGACAAGGCGATCATGGGCGCGGCACTGATCGGTCTGTCCTCGCTCGGTGATCTGCCCTGGTGGGTCACGGGCGTGATCCTCTTCCGTGAGCTCGGCATCACACTCATGCGTTTCTGGGTCATCCGGCACTCGGTGATCCCCGCCAGCCGCGGCGGGAAGGTGAAGACCCTCGCGCAGGGCATCGCCGTGGGGATGTATGTCCTGGCGCTGACCGGCCCCCTGGCGACTCTGCGCTTCTGGGTGATGATGGTCGCCGTCGTCCTGACGGTCGTCACCGGCCTCGATTACGTGCGCCAGGCCGTCGTGCTGCGCCGCCGCGGGCTCGCCGCCGAGCGGGCCGCCGCCATGGAGGCGGTCGCGGCGGCAGCGGACACGAGGGCTCCCGCCGGGACGCGGATCGCGACCGACGGCGTCGGCGGAACGCCTGACGCCCCGGCGCAGCCCGGCCTGGAGCCGGCGGCGGAGTCCGCCGGAGAACCGGTCGCGGAACGCGTGGCAGGCAGCCGGGGCGCCGCGGAGGCGGAGCGGTGACCTCCGCAGCGGCCCAGGTGCTGCGACGGCTTCAGGAGCGCGGTGAGACGCTCGGGGCCGCCGAGTCCCTCACGGGCGGTCTGGTGGCCGCCGAGCTCACCTCCGTACCGGGAGCCTCGCGGAGCTTCCGCGGGTCCGTCACGGCGTACGCCACGCCCCTGAAGCGTGACCTCCTGGGCGTCGACGGCCTGCTCCTGGACGAGCGCGGCGCAGTGGACCCAGACGTCGCCCGGGCGATGGCCGCCGGCGCGCGCCGGGTTCTCGGAGCGGACTGGGGCGTTTCGACCACGGGTGTCGCCGGTCCCGAGCCGCAGGACGGCAAACCTGTCGGAACGGTCTACATAGCCGTTTCCGGGCCGGGTGGCGTGCAGAAAGTCGCCGAGCTGAGGTTGAACGGCGGGAGGGCGGACATCCGTAAGGAGAGTGTACGGAGCCTGCTCGAACTGCTCTCCGGCGAACTCGGCGAAAATGCGAGGGCACAGGATACGGAACAGAACGGGGGGAATTGATGTTTGCAGCCCTGAGTGAACACGACATCGCTCCCCGCACGGCCGCGGCGCAAGGCGGTACGGTGGGGCGTGAAGGATGCGGCTACGCGGTCCGAGGAGGGAGCCACCGATGATTCTGCTCCGTCGCCTGCTTGGTGACGTGCTGCGTCGGCAGCGCCAGCGCCAAGGCCGTACTCTGCGCGAAGTCTCCTCGTCCGCCCGAGTCTCGCTCGGCTATCTCTCCGAGGTGGAGCGGGGGCAGAAGGAGGCATCCTCCGAACTGCTCTCCGCCATTTGCGACGCGCTGGACGTACGGATGTCCGAGCTCATGCGTGAAGTGAGCGATGAACTGTCCCTGGCCGAGCTGGCCGCTTCGGCAGCAGCCAGTGATGCGGTGCCTGTGCCAGTACGCCCGATGCTCAATTCCGTCTCTGTCGCCGGTGTGCCGACGGGACGGGTGACCATCAAGGCGCCCGCAGAAGCGGTGGATGTCGTCGCCGCCTGACCGCACGGTTCATGGTGAACGAAAGCCCCGGCTGCCCTTCGAAGGGCAGCCGGGGCTTTCGCATGCCCGGTGTGTGCCGGGCACGTTCGCGGGGCAGGCGCGCAGTGAGGCCGAAGGGTGTTTCTCCGGGCCTCCGGCTCCGGACCGTCGGCGTCGGATCCCCGGAACAACCACCCGGATGCCCCTTTCGACCCATATGTGACATCGTGGACCAATGGTAGGTCGAACAGCTATCTGAACGGAGAAGTGCATGTCCGTCGTGAAGAGCGCCCTGTCCGAAGGCGACCTCAAGGTAGTGGGGGACGCGTTGCAAGGCGCGCTGGTCGACCTGGTCGACCTCTCCCTGGTGGCCAAGCAGGTCCACTGGAACGTTGTCGGCCCGCGCTTCCGCTCCGTACACCTGCAGCTCGACGAGGTCGTCGACACCGCGAGGCAGCACTCGGACACGGTCGCGGAGCGAGCCTCCGCGATCGGCGTCAACCCGGACGGGCGGTCCCGGACCCTCGCGAAGACCACCGCGATCGATGCCGTGCCCGACGGCTGGATCAAGGACGTCGACGCGGTGCGTGTGCTCGTCGACGCTCTGCGCGTGGTCATCGACCGCATGCGTGAACGGATCGAGGCGACCGACGATCCGGATCCCATCAGCCAGGACATCCTGATCACGCTCACCGCGGATCTCGAGAAGCACGCATGGATGTTCCAGGCGGAGAGTGCCTGAACCCGAACTCGAGGAAGGAATCGCCGTGACGGACAAGAAGGCCATGGACAAGCTCAAGGGCAAGGCCAAGGAAGCGACCGGCAAGGTCACCGGAGACCGTCGCAAGGAAGCCGAAGGCAAGTCCGACCAGGCCAAGGCCAAGACGGAGGGCGCCCTGGGCGCCACGGGCGACCGCGCCAAGGGCGTCAAGGATTCCCTCACCGACGACGACAGGTAGGAGCAGCGGCCCCCCGGTGTGCCCCCGCGGATCACGGTCCCGGGGGCACCGGCATGCCCGGGCGCACCGGCATGGCCGGAGCACCGGTATGCCCGGGGCCGTGGGATGCAGTCGGCGCCGACCCGGGGGAAACTGCGGGGGAGAGCCGGGCCACATCTCTCCCGTCATCGGCCCGAGGAGAGAGCGCACACTGTCGTTCCGCTCGCGCCGTGCACGCCGGCAGTGCACCGATGCGCTCTCCCGCCAGGAGATCGTGCCGTACTAGCGTCGGCCGGAGGAGGCAGCCATGGTGCGGCGATGGGTGCCGGTGCTCGTCCTCGGTGGTGTGTGGTGGTGGGCGGTGCTGCGGCTGCTCCTGGAGCCACAGCACACCGGAGTGGTGGAGGGGGCGGTGGCGGCCGGCGGTTGGGGGCTGAGTCTGCTGCCGGTTCATGTGGCGTCCTCGGGGCGGCCGGAGAAGGCTGCCGATGAGCCTGCGGTGGACCGGAGGGACATACCCTCCTAGTTCCTCCCTCGGCAGAGAGCGGCCGTCCCGTCGGGTATTGCCTGATGGCATCTGTCTCCCCGTGCGTGCGGGGGCGCCGCCCAGGCACGGATCTCAGCCGGTGGGCCCGGACTGGCAGTGCGGACACCAGTAGGTGGGGCGGTTGTCACGGTCCGCGACGCGGATGGGCGTACGGCAGCGAAGACAGGGCCGGCCGGCCCGCCCGTAGACGAAGAGACGCTCCCGTGTACGACTGCGGGACATGGCCGCCGTCGCCCTGGTCGTGGTCCGCACAGGCCGGTCGCGATTGGCCTCCAGCAGCTGTCCGGCCGTACTGACCAGACGGGTGACGACGGGCAGGGGGAGCTCGCCCACCGGGAGCCACGGCGTCGCGCGGGCCATGAAGCAGAGCTCGCACATGTAGACATTGCCGATACCGGCCAGGTTGCGCTGGTCCAGAAGCGCGTCCCCGATCCGGCGTCCGGGGTCGGCGAGCAGATTGCGCAGCGCGGTGTCCGCATCCCAGTCCGGCCCCAGCAGATCGGGTCCCAGATGGCCTACCACCTGAGCCTCGTCCTCGGTGCGGAGGAGTTCGAGGACTGGCAGGCGGTAACCGACGGCGGTGTGCTCCGCGGTGGCGAGCACGGCCCGGATCTGATGGGCGGGGCCGCCTCGCCAGCGCTCGCCGGGGTCGTACACGCGCCAGGAACCCTCCATGCGCAGATGGCTGTGAAGGGTGAGTCCGCCCTGGAACCGGGTGAGCAGGTGCTTACCGCGCGCCGTGACGTCCAGGACGGTCCGGCCGGTCAGGTCCGCTGTGGCGAACCGGGGGACCCGCAGGTCGGAGACCGTCAGGGTCTGGCCGGCGAGTGCCGCGTCGAGCCGCCGGGCGGTCTGTAGGACGGTGTCACCTTCGGGCATGTGTCCATGATGCGCGGACGGAGCGGCGCGCGGTTCCCCGGCCGCGCCGAAGCCGTCCTCAGGCGCGCAGCCGCAGACCCCGTGGCGTGGCGAGGAAGCCTGCGGCCTCCAGGGTGCGGCCCAGCGGGGAGGTGAGGGAGGAGGCGCCGTTGGTGCGCTCCACCGTGACCGTGCCGAGCGTCCCCGCGCGGGCGGCCGATGCGAGCGCCTCCGCGGCGGCCCGGAGCGCCGGGTCGTCCGGATCGGTGGGCCATGCGAGGAGGGACTTGCCGCCGCGCTCCATGTAGAGCGTCAGCTCGCCGTCCACGAGCACCACCAGCGACCCCGCCTTGCGGCCGGGCTTGTGCCCCGCCCCGTCCGGAGACTCGGGCCAGGGCAGGGCGGCACCGTACGCGTTGGCGGGATCGGCCGCCGCGAGGACCAGGGCACGGGGGGCCGACCCGGGGTCCGCGCGGTCGCGTGCGGTGGAGGCTGCCCTGAGCCGGTCCACGGCGCCGTCCATGGCGAACTGAGCCGCCCCCAGCCCCTCGACGACGTACCCACGGCGGGCCTGCCCGCTGTCCTCGAAGGCGGCAAGGATGCGGTAGACCGCCGAGAAGCCGCCCTCGACGCCCTCGGCCTGCACCGCGCCGCGGGTCACCACGCCGTGGCGGTCGAGGAGCGTCCGGGCGAGGGCGTGTGCGCGATGGGTCGGCTCGGGCTCGGCCGGGGGCAGCAGCGACCAGCGTCCCGACACGGTCGGCGGTCCGGTCCGGGACGCGGGACGGGCTGCCGCGGTCAGCGACCCGTAACGGCCGCGCGGCACATTGCGCCGCGCGCGGTGCGCGGTGGAGCCCGCCGTGCGCCCCGAACCGAGGAGCGAACGCAGGGGCGCAAATGTGTCGTTGGTGAGACGGCCGGACCAGACCAGGTCCCAGAGTGTGTCGGCCAGCTGGGGATCGGTGCAGTCCGGGTGCGTGGTGGCCCGCACCTCATCGGCGATCTGCCGGAAGAAGAGCCCGAACCCGCCGGAGAGCACGGTGAGAACCGACTCGTGCAACGCGGTCTCCTCCAGCGGAAGAGGCGGCGGCAGGAGCAGCGGAGCGCTGTCGGCCAGGTAGACCGAGAGCCAGCCGTCCTTCCCGGGGAGGGCCCCCGCGCCTGCCCAGACGACCTCGCCCGTGGTCGTGAGCTCGTCGAGCATGGCAGGGGTGTAGCCCGCCACTCGGCTCGGCAGGATCAGCTTCTCCAGGGCGGACGCCGGAACCGGGGCGCCCTGCAACTGCTCGATGGCACGGGCCAGTCCGTCGATCCCCCGCAGGCTGCTGTCGCCGAGATGCTGCCACTGGGGGAGGAAGCCGGCCAGCGCGGCGGGTGGCACAGGCTCCAGCTCCTGGCGGAGCGCGGCGAGCGAACGGCGGCGCAGCCGCCGCAGGACCGTGGCATCGCACCACTCCTGGCCGATGCCCGCGGGGTGGAACTCGCCCTGGACGACACGGCCCGACGCGGCGAGTCGCTGCAGTGCCCCGTCCGTGACGGCGCTGCCGAGCCCGAAACGGCTCGCCGCCTGGGTGGTGGTGAACGGGCCGTGCGTACGGGCGAAGCGCGCGAGGAGGTCGCCGAGCGGGTCCTTGACCGGCTCGGTGAACGCCTCGGGGACCCCCACCGGAAGTGCGGTGCCGAGAGCGTCGCGCAGCCGTCCCGCGTCCTCGACAGCCGCCCAGTGGGAGGATCCACCGATGCGGACCTGGATGGCGCGCCGGGACGTCGCCAGCTCCGGGGCCCACCCGGACTCCGCGCCGCGCTCAGCCAGCTCGGCATCGGTGAGGGGACCGAGCACACGCAGCAGATCGGCGACCCCCTCGACGTCCTTGATCTTCCTGTCGTCGGTCAGCCACTGGAGCTCCCGCTCCAGTTCGCCGAGGACATCGGCGTCGAGCAGCTCCCGCAGCTCCGCCTGGCCGAGCAGCTCGGCCAGGAGATGGGAGTCGAGCGAGAGTGCCGCCGCCCGGCGCTCGGCGAGGGGCGAGTCGCCCTCGTACAGGAACTGCGCGACATAGCCGAAGAGCAGGGAGCGGGCGAACGGCGACGGCTCGGGCGTGGTCACCTCGACCAGGCGGATGCGGCGCGCCTCCAGGTCGCCCATCAGCTCGGTGAGACCGGGGACGTCGAACACGTCCTGAAGGCATTCGCGGACGGCTTCGAGGACGATCGGGAACGAACCGAACTCGGAGGCCACCTGGAGCAGCTGGGACGCGCGCTGACGCTGCTGCCACAGAGGGGTGCGCTTCCCGGGGCTGCGCCGGGGCAACAGCAGGGCACGCGCGGCGCATTCGCGGAACCGCGAGGCGAACAACGCGGATCCGCCGACCTGTTCGGTGACGACCTGGCTGATCTCGCCCTTGTCGAAGACCACGTCGGTGGCCCCGACGGGAGGCTGCTCGCTGTCGAAGCCCTGGGCGGGGAATCCCGGGCCCGCACCGCCCGCTGCCTCGCCGCCCGCACCGGCCTGGACCGGATCGAAGTCGAGGAGGTCGAGGCCCATCAGGTCGGCGTCGGGCAGCCGCAGCACGATGCCGTCGTCCGCGTGCATGACCTGCGCGTCCATGCCGTACCGCTCACCCAGCCGGGCGGACAGGGCGAGTGCCCAGGGGGCGTGGACCTGGGCGCCGAACGGCGAATGCACCACGATCCGCCAGTCGCCCAGCTCGTCCCGGAACCTCTCGACCAGCACCGTCCGGTCGTCGGGGACGTGCCCACAGGCCCGACGCTGCTCGTCGAGGTACGACAGGAGGTTCTCCGCGGCCCAGGCATCGAGCCCGGCGGCGACCAGCCGGAGCCTGGCGTCCTCGGCGGACAGCCCGCCGAGCTCCCGGAGGAACGCGCCCAGGGCGCGGCCCAGCTCCAGCGGGCGGCCCAGCTGGTCGCCCTTCCAGAACGGCAGCCGGCCAGGGACTCCGGGGGCGGGCGAGACGAGGACCCTGTCCCTGGTGATGTCCTCGATCCGCCAGGACGTGGTGCCGAGGGTGAAGACGTCGCCGACCCGGGACTCGTAGACCATCTCCTCGTCCAGCTCGCCGACGCGTCCGCCGCCCTTCTTCGGGTCGGCGCCCGCGAGGAAGACGCCGAAGAGCCCGCGGTCGGGAATGGTGCCGCCCGAGGTGACGGCGAGCCGCTGGGCCCCGGGGCGGCCCGTGACCGTGCCCGTGACGCGGTCCCACACCACACGCGGCCGCAGCTCCGCGAAGGCGTCGGACGGATAGCGCCCGGCGAGCATGTCGAGCACGGCGGTGAACGCGGATTCGGGGAGAGACGCGAAGGGAGCCGCGCGGCGTGCGAGGGCGAGCAGGTCGTCGGCCTGCCAGCTGTCGAGCGCGACCGTGGCGACGATCTGCTGGGCCAGCACGTCCAGGGGGTTTGACGGGATCCGCAGAGCCTCGATGGCACCCTGGCGCATCCGCTCGGTGACGACGGCCGCCTGCACCAGGTCGCCGCGGTACTTGGGGAAGACCACCCCCGTGGACACCGCGCCGACCTGGTGCCCGGCGCGGCCCACCCGCTGCAGGCCGGAGGCCACGGAGGGAGGCGACTCGACCTGGATCACCAGGTCGACCGCGCCCATGTCGATCCCCAGCTCCAGGCTGGAGGTGGCGACCACGGCCGGCAGCCGGCCCGCCTTCAGGTCCTCCTCGACCTGGGAGCGCTGCTCCTTGGACACCGAGCCGTGGTGCGCCCGGGCTAGGACGGCCGGTGCCCCTTTCGCCGCCCCGGACTGGGCCATGATCTCGGCGGGGGAGTGGGCTTCGGGCAGCGGACCGCCCACCCCGGGCCGCTCCTCCGACGCCGCGGCCGCCCGCTCGTGAGCGATCTCGTTCAACCGGTTGCAGAGGCGCTCCGCCAGCCGCCGGGAGTTGGCGAAGACGATCGTGGACCGGTGTGACTGCACGAGGTCGGCGATGCGCTCCTCGACATGGGGCCAGATCGACGGCTTCTCCGCCTGACCGCCCTCGTCACCCGTGGCGGGTGAGCCGCCCAGCTCGCCGAGATCCTCCACCGGAACCACGACGGAGAGGTCGAACTCCTTGGTGGACGGGGGCTGGACGATCTCCACCTTCCGCTGCGGGGAGAGGAACCGCGCGACCTCGTCGACGGGGCGGACCGTCGCCGACAGTCCGATGCGCCGCGCCGGCCGCGGCAGCAGCTCGTCCAGACGCTCCAGGGACACGGCGAGATGGGCACCGCGCTTGGTGCCCGCGACGGCATGCACCTCGTCCACGATCACCGTCTCGACCCCGCCGAGCGCGTCCCTGGCCGAGGACGTGAGCATCAGGAACAGGGACTCGGGAGTGGTGATCAGGATGTCCGGGGGCCTCGTCGCCATCGAACGCCGCTCGGCCGGCGGGGTGTCGCCTGAACGGATCCCCACCCGCACCTCTGGCTCGGGCAGGCCCAGACGGACCGACTCCTGACGGATCCCGGTCAGGGGGGAACGCAGATTCCGCTCCACGTCCACGGCGAGCGCCTTCATCGGCGACACGTACAGCACCCGGCAGCGCTTCTTCGTCTCGGCGGGCGGCGGCAGGGCCGCCAGCCGGTCCAGGGAGGCGAGGAAGGCGGCGAGCGTCTTACCCGATCCGGTCGGTGCGACGACCAGCACGTCCGAACCCTCGCCGATGGCCCGCCAGGCACCTTCCTGCGCGGCGGTGGGCGCGTCGAAGGCGGCGGCGAACCAGCTGCGGGTCGCGGGTGAGAACGAATCGAGTGCGGAACCGGCCATGCCCCCCATCGTGCACCCCGCCACCGACAACGGCCGGTGGACGTGCGCGCCGCTCACCTTCCTGGCCTTCGGCCACCGCCCCGGACCTGCGAGAATGCGAGCATGG
Source organism: Streptomyces sp. NPDC023573 (assembly GCF_055559735.1). Classification (NCBI taxonomy): domain Bacteria; kingdom Bacillati; phylum Actinomycetota; class Actinomycetes; order Kitasatosporales; family Streptomycetaceae; genus Streptomyces; species Streptomyces sp. NPDC023573. The sequence continues at coordinate 274,905 of NZ_JBVHKB010000011.1, read as the reverse complement.
CGGAGGTGGACACGACACGGGAATGGGCGAGGTTCTGGCAGTACGCGGAGCTACCCCACCTCGATCTGCTGCGTGCCCGCTACGTCCGCCACACCTTTCCGCGCCACAGCCACGAGGGCTACGTCTTCGGCACGATCACCAGCGGTGTCGAGGACGTCGGCCTCCCCGGCGGCACCGTGCACGCCGGGCCCGGAACCGTGGTCATGATCAACCCTGAGGTGCCGCACACCGCCCGCGCCGGAGTGCCCGAAGGGTGGGTGTACGCCACGCTCTATCCCTCCGCCCAGGTGATCAACGACATCGCGGCCGACCTGACGCACCTGCGCGGCACAGTCGGCTTCACGGAGACCGGCGTGCGGGACCCGCACGCCGCCCGTCTGATCACCGAGGTCCACCGGGCCGCCGAGGAGGGCAACGCCCTGGCCGCCGACAGTGTCCTGCGCGTCCTGGTCGCCCGGCTGCTCGACCGCCACGGCAGCGTGCTGCCGGCCGGAACCCCGCCTCTCGCCGGTGCCCGGGACGCCGTCCGCGCGCGGGCCGTACTGGAGGAACGGATGGAGCGGCCGCCCACCCTGGAAGCGCTCGCGGCCGAGCTGGGCACCAGCCCGTTCGCGCTGCTGAGAGCCTCCAAGAAGCAGTACGGAATGCCCCCGCACACCTGGCTCACCGACGCCCGGGTGCGCCGTGCGCGACGCATGCTCGACGCGGGGACCGCGCCCGCCGAAGCCGCCGCCGCCGTCGGCTTCACCGACCAGCCCCATCTCAACCGTCACTTCACCCGGATCGTCGGGGTGCCCCCGGGCGCCTACCAGCGCGAACGCGCAAGAACGTACAAGACCGGCGGGGGTCCCGCCCCGTAGCGTTCCGGGCGTGGCAGAACAGACAGCACCCCTTCAGAGCTCCGGCGCCCTCGGCGCCCAGGGCACGGATACGGAAAAACCGGACGCCGCCGTCGTCCGGGACGCACTCGGCGTGGGCATAGCCGTGGGCCTCTCCGGGTTCGCCTTCGGTGTGACCTCGGCGGGGTCCGGACTGACCCTTCTCCAGACCTGCGTGCTGAGCCTTCTTGTCTTCACGGGGGCTTCCCAGTTCGCCCTCGTCGGTGCCCTCGCCGCCGGCGGCAACCCCTACACCGCCGCGGCCGGAGCGTTCTTCCTGGGCACCCGCAACGCCTTCTACGGGCTACGTCTGTCGCAGCTCCTCGCTCTGCCGCGCTTCGTGCGCCCCCTCGCCGCCCACTGGGTCATCGACGAGACGACCGCTGTCACGCTGCCCCAGCCCACCCGGCGTGCCGCGCGCATCGGCTTCACCGTCACCGGGCTCACCCTCTACGTCCTGTGGAACCTGACCACGCTGGTGGGCGCGCTCGGGGCGAAGGCGCTCGGTGACACCGCCGCCTGGGGGCTGGACGCGGCAGGCCCCGCCGTGTTCCTCGCGCTGCTCGCGCCGATGCTGAAGAGCACCACGGAGCGCGTCACGGCGGGACTGGCGGTCCTGCTGGTGCTGGGCCTCCTTCCGGTGCTGCCCGCGGGCGCGCCCGTACTGGTGTCCGCGCTGGCCGCTCCGGTCGTCCTGTTCCTGAACGGCCGGGGCACCAAGGGCCCGTACGACCCCGCCACCGAAGGCACGGCGCCCGGGGAGGGCCGATGAACATCTGGATCGCCATCGGACTCACCGCCGTCGGCTGCTATCTCGCGAAGCTCCTGGGGCTCCTGGTCCCCGCGGGAGTCCTGGAACGCCCCCTCGTGCAACGGCTGGCAGCGCTCATGCCGGTGGCACTGCTCGCGGCCCTCACCGCTCAGCAGACCTTCGCCGACGGGCAGCAGCTGGTGCTGGACGCCAGAGCGGCAGGGCTCGCCGCGGCGGCGCTCGCCCTCGTCCTGCGGGCGCCCTTCCTCGTCGTCGTGGCCACCGCCGTCGTGGTCACCGCCGCCGCGCGCGCCCTGTCCTGAAGCGGGACGGATCAGGACAGGGCGCGGCCGTAGGCCCGGAGGGTCTGCAGGGCCTTGAGCGTCACGATCGGGCGGCCCTCCAGGGCCGTCCCAGGGGCCCACTGCCGCCAGGTGACCGGCCAGCCGCCGTCCTCCTCCTGCCCGGCCGCGAGATGGTCCAGAGCGCACTCCAGCTCGCCCTCGCTGAACCAGCGACGGGCGAGCGACCCGGGTGTGCGTGCGTAGTCGTAAGGGAAGTGATGTTCCCCCGGGGCGTAGCCAGGAGCCACCGGGTACTCCGCGCGGCGCCGGGGATCAAGCACCACCAGCCGTTGCTCACGCACCAGTTGCCCAAGCCGGTCGGCGGCCGATTCGGCACGCGCACGGTCGGGAACGCCATCCAGGAAAGCCACGGCGGCCTCGATCTCGTACGGATGGGACTGCTCCAGGGCGTCGACGGCTGCCCAGCAGAAGTCGGTGGCCCGGAACAGCCAGGCGTGCCACACCTGATTGCGGTGCAGTAGTCCGACCACCGGGCCCGTCGCCAGCAGTTCGGCGGGCGGGTCGTCGATGACGGGGATGAAGGGCGCCGCGGGATAGCCACGCTGAGAGGGGTGGAGCGCCGGCAGAGCGCCTTCCTTGGTCGACACGTCCGTCAGATAGCGGCAGATCCGTTCCACGCGCATCCCGCCGCAGCGGCCGATGGAGTCGAGCACGCTCAGTGCGTGAGCGGTGTGGAGCGGCTGACTCACCGGTCCGCGGAGATCGGGTTCGAGCGCGTGACCGTAGCCACCGTCCTCGTTGAGATAGGCGGCGAGCGCGGTTTCGACGGTGTCCGCGCTTCCTCCCAGAAAGAGATGGGCGAACCGCCGCTGTTCGAGGACGCGTGCGGTGAGCCAGATGAACTGCTCGGCGCGGGCGAGGGGATTTGCTCCGGTTCCAGCCATGGAACCGACCGTAGAGGGGAAAACGTCGCCGGCAGGGCCCTCCGGCCCGGCTGCACTCTCAGGAGCGGGATACTGAGGGCATGCGGTTGACGATTTTCTGGGAACGGATGGCGGATCACTTCGGCGAGGCCTACGCCGACTCCTTCGCCCGCGATCACGTCATGGCGGAGCTCGGCGGCCGTACGGTGCACGAGGCCCTGGCCGCGGGGTGGGAGGCCAAGGACGTCTGGCGCGGGGTCTGCTCCGCGGTCGGTGTGCCTCCGGACAAGCGCTGAGCGGCGCGGGCCCCGTCCGCCGGCACGCCCGCGGCGCCCGCATCGGTCCCCGCCGGGCCGGGGGACCGGCCGTCACCGCGGTGAGCGAGACTGGTCCCGTGGCACCGACAGACGAGACCGCCCAGACCCAGCCGCCCGCCTCGCCGCCCGCACCACCGAATCCGCCGCCAGGCACCGGCCCCGTCCGCATGCCCGGCTGGCTGCCGCGCGCGATGGTCTTGGCTCTGGCGCTCTACGGGTGCTTCCAACTGAGCAGCTGGGCTTTCTACCAGCTCATCGGACTGCTGACCAACATCCTCATCTCCTTCTTCCTGGCGCTGGCCATCGAACCGGCCGTGAGCCGCATGGCCGAGCGCGGGATGCGCCGGGGACTCGCCACCTTCCTGGTCTTTCTCGCCGTGCTGATCGCCGGGGTCGGCTTCGTCGTCCTGCTCGGCTCGATGCTCGCCGGCCAGATCGTCGACATGGTCGATGAGTTCCCCAAGTACCTCGACTCGGTGATCAACTGGGTCAACCAGACCTTCCACACGGAGCTCTCCCGGGTCGAGGTGCAGGACAGCCTGCTGCACTCCGACTGGCTCCAGAAGTACGTGCAGAACAGTGCTACCGGCGTGCTCGACGTCTCGACCACCGTCCTCGGCGGGTTGTTCCGGCTGCTGATGATCTTCCTGTTCTCGTTCTACTTCGCGGCCGACGGCCCCCGGCTGCGGCGCGCGCTGTGCTCCGTGCTGCCGCCCTCCCGGCAGACGGAGGTGCTGCGCGCCTGGGAGATCGCGGTCGACAAGACCGGCGGCTACATCTACTCGCGCGGACTGATGGCCCTGATCTCCGGCGCGGCGCACTACGTCCTGCTGGTGGTCCTCGGAGTGCCCTACGCGCCGGCGCTCGCGGTCTGGGTCGGACTCGTCTCGCAGTTCATCCCCACGATCGGTACGTATCTGGCCGGCGCGCTGCCCATGCTGATCGCCTTCACGGTCAATCCCTGGTATGCGCTGTGGGTGCTCGGTTTCGTCGTGGTCTACCAGCAGTTCGAGAACTACGTGCTGCAGCCGAAGCTCACGTCCAAGACGGTCGACATCCATCCCGCGGTCGCCTTCGGCTCGGTGGTCGCGGGTACCGCGCTGATGGGAGCCGTCGGAGCGTTGATCGCCATTCCGGCCGTCGCCACGCTCCAGGCGTTCCTGGGCGCGTACGTGAAGCGCTACGACGTGATGGACGACCCGCGGGTGCAGGGCGGACACCGCTGGCGTCGTGGCGAGCCGGTGCTGTCGAGGATCCGCCGTGCCGCGCAGGGCGGCGGGCGCGACGGTGGCCCGGCCGACGGCAGCCCATGACACCGGCCGCGAGGCCCGGGGTCCGGGCCTCGCGAGAGCCGTCACCCGAACCCTGTGTGAGGCGCGTCGCAGTTCATTGACTTGTTCGATGTCGACTGCTATAAGCGGCTACCCTCGGCCATGTCGGCCCCGCGTGGTGCGCTTGACACTGAAATCGAACATCCATTCTCATGGGATTCCGGCCGGGTTTTGCCGGACCCGACCGTGGAGTTGTCCACAGGCCGGGAGGACGTCGAGGCCCATTGTCAGTGGCAGGGGTTAGCGTCTGTGACGTGAAGCGATCGACTCAAGCAAATCGGGTGGAACCCATGGCAGGAACCGACCGCGAGAAGGCGTTGGACGCCGCACTCGCACAGATTGAACGGCAATTCGGCAAGGGCGCGGTGATGCGCCTCGGTGAGCGGCCGAACGAGCCGATCGAGGTGATCCCCACCGGGTCCACCGCGCTCGACGTCGCGCTCGGCGTCGGCGGGCTGCCGCGCGGCCGCGTGGTGGAGGTGTACGGACCGGAGTCCTCCGGCAAGACGACGCTGACGCTGCACGCCGTGGCGAACGCGCAGAAGCTCGGCGGCTCGGTGGCGTTCATCGACGCGGAGCACGCTCTGGACCCGGAGTACGCGAAGAAGCTCGGCGTCGACATCGACAATCTCATCCTCTCGCAGCCGGACAACGGCGAGCAGGCGCTGGAGATCGTGGACATGCTCGTCCGCTCCGGCGCGCTCGACCTGATCGTCATCGACTCCGTCGCCGCCCTGGTGCCGCGAGCGGAGATCGAGGGTGAGATGGGCGACTCGCACGTGGGTCTGCAGGCCCGTCTGATGAGCCAGGCGCTCCGGAAGATCACCAGCGCGCTCAACCAGTCCAAGACCACCGCGATCTTCATCAACCAGCTGCGCGAGAAGATCGGTGTGATGTTCGGCTCGCCGGAGACCACGACCGGTGGCCGGGCGCTGAAGTTCTACGCCTCGGTGCGTCTGGACATCCGCAGGATCGAGACGCTGAAGGACGGCACCGACGCCGTCGGCAACCGCACGCGCGTCAAGGTCGTCAAGAACAAGGTGGCGCCGCCGTTCAAGCAGGCCGAATTCGACATCCTCTACGGCCAGGGCATCAGCCGTGAGGGAGGTCTGATCGACATGGGCGTGGAGCACGGCTTCGTCCGCAAGGCCGGAGCCTGGTACACGTACGAGGGCGACCAGCTCGGCCAGGGCAAGGAGAACTCCCGCAACTTCCTCAAGGACAACCCCGACCTGGCCAACGAGATCGAGAAGAAGATCCTCGACAAGCTGGGTGTCGGTGTCCGTCCGGAGGACCCCGCGGCGGAGCCCGCAGCCGATGCCGCGGTCACCACGGGTTCCGCGGCTGACGGTGCGGCCAAGTCGGTGCCGGCTCCCGCGACCAAGGCCAAGCCCGCCAAGGCCGCGGCGGCCAAGAGCTAGGCCGTGACGCGACGCACGGAGTGGCCGGGCACCGACGCAGGTGCGGCCCCCGGCCCCGAGTACGCCGCAGAACCGTCCGGGGGATCCCCGGAGCCCGGCCGGGGGGCCGGGTTCGGTGAGGGGGCGGGCCGTCGTTCCCGCTCCCGCTCCAGAGGCAGCGGTTCCCCTTCCTCGTCGAGGGCCGAGAAGGGGGAACCGCGAGACCCGGTCGAGCAGGCGCGCAACATCTGTCTCAGGCTGCTGACCGGGACCCCGCGCACCCGTAAGCAGCTGGCCGACGCGCTGCGCAAGCGGGAGATCCCTGACGAGGCCGCGGAAGAAGTCCTCTCGCGGTTCGAGGACGTGGGGCTGATCGACGACGCCGCGTTCGCGGACGCGTGGGTCGAGTCCCGGCACCACGGGCGAGGGCTGGCCCGGCGTGCCCTCGTGAGGGAGCTGCGCACCAAGGGGGTGGACCCGACAGTGATCGACGAGGCCGTCGGGCAGCTCGACCCCGAGCAGGAGGAGGAGACCGCCAGGGAGCTCGTGGCACGCAAGCTCCGCTCCACCCGGGGGCTGGACCGCGACAAGCGTCTGCGCCGGCTCGCGGGCATGCTCGCGCGCAAGGGGTACGGCGAGGGGATGGCCCTGCGCGTGGTGCGTCAGGCGATCGAGGCGGAGGGGGAGGACATGGAAGGGCTGGACGAGCCCTTCTGACCGGTGGGACGGGAGCGGGGGGAAGCGGGGGAGCACGCAGCCGGCCCGGCGTGGGGGTCGGGTGTCCGGCAGTCGTGGGCGGATCGGGGCGTGAGCGCGCAGGCCAGGAGACGGTCTGCTGAGGTGGCGGAGGGGGACACCGCAGCGGGCCGTATCTGGCGGCGGAGAGGGGCGGGCGGAAGTCCGGCGCTCAGTGTCCTGCGAGGGACGCGCGGCGGATCGTGGCGTCGATCAGGGCCAGTGCGTGGGCGGCGGTGCGGCCGGGATGCCGGTTCCAGGGGCCGATCAGACCGGCCCAGCCCTGTGAGCGCAGCTCGGTGATCATCCACGCACCGGCTCGGTCGACGGTGTCGAGCGACCCGTAGCCGAGCCGGTGGGCCGTCAGCATGGCCCCGCAGAGACAACGAGCGCCCCGGGCGTTGCGCAGGCGATAGGGGGTGTTCTGCCAGCCCCACTCCATGAGGATCTGCCGGGCGTAGCCCAGATGGGTGGACGGGCGCACATCGGGCTGCCCGATGCGGCGCCACGCGTGCAGACGCTCGGGCATGACAGCGCCGAGGCGCCCGGGGAGCGGGCGCTCGCGCGGCCCTCGCGGAGGCAGGGCCCGCAGGGAGTCCTCGACGAGCCGGTCGACAGGCACGGTCAGCAGGTCCCGCCAGTCCGCCGGGGGTGATGGCCGCGCCTTGTCGTCCGGTACGGACGTCGGGGGTGTGGGCTTCCGGGCGGCGGTCTGCTCCCAGCCTGTGACGATGCGCTGCCACGCGTCGGTGTCATGGAGCCGGGAGGCCTGTGCGTCGAGCTGGTCGGGGGTGAGCTGAGCGGTTTCCATCGGCGCGACATCTCCGTACATTCCGATCCTCGGTGATGAGGCGAATGTCCGTCGCGCACGGCGATTGCTCCACCGGGGAGCAGCGTTCGGGTGGAGCGGAGCGTCGTTCGGTCCAGTGAGCGGCCGGATGACGGATGACTGCCCCACCGGCCGCCGGCCCCCGATCGGCGGCCGTTGATCACCGGCCCCGATCGGCGGCCATCGGAAAGGGCATCGGAAGTGACGGGGCCACCGGTACGGACCGGTGGCGGCTGCCAGGCCGGGAGGCCAGGTGTGCCCGAGTGCGCCTCCGGTCAGAGAGCGACCGGGAGCCCGGCCGCGCGCCAGGCCTGGAAGCCGCCGGTCAGATCCGTGGCCCGGTGCAGCCCCAGCTGTCGCAGGGAGGCGACCGCGAGACTCGAGGCGTAACCCTCGTTGCAGATCACCACGACCCGCAGATCGTGGCTCACCGCCTGTGGGGCACGGTGGCTTCCCTGCGGATCGAGCCGCCACTCCAGCTCGTTGCGCTCGACGACCAGAGCCCCGGGGATCAGGCCGTCCTTCTCGCGCAGCGCCGCATAACGGATATCGACCAGCAGCGCGCCTCCGGCAGCCTCGGCTGCGGCCTCCTCGGGTCCGATCCGCTCGTAGCCCGCTCGTATCCGTTCGAGCAGTTCGTCGATGCCCACCGGGTTCCCGGGGCCCTGCTCCGCCTCGCTCACTGCCAGTCCTCCGGGCGTTCGGTCTGCTCGAGGCGCAGCACCGCTCCCGTGCGGCTGTAGCGGCGGATCTGCGGGAGGGGCGGGTAGTACGCGTGGACCGATACGGCGTGTTCGTCACCGGACTCGTTGAGCACCTCGTGGACGTGGTGCCGGCCGAAAGCCCTGCCCTGCCCGGTCGCCAGGAGCCGGTCCCGGTCGATGCCCTCGCTCACTTCGAGGGTCTTCCAGCCGTCCGTGGGCAGTCGCGCGGCCAGCGAGTGTTCCCTGAGGGCGCCGGCCGCGACGGTGAAGGCCCCCGTCGACTCGGCGTGGTCGTGCCAGCCCGTGCCCGTACCGGGCGGCCAGCCGATCAGCCACGCCTCGCTGCCGCCGGGGCCCTCGAGCCGGAGCCAGGTGCGGCCCTCGGGGTCGAGCGGCAGCGAGGCGACGAGCGCGGCGTCCTGCGCGGTCCGGCGGACGAAGTCGAGCAGTTCCGGGGCGGTCGGGGCCGTGGCCGTACCGGCGACGGCGGACACCCTCGCGTCGTCGGCAGCGGGGGTCGACGGGCCCGCTCCTACGGCGGAGCCGGACGTGGGCGTGGGCGGAGTGGGAAACGATGCAGACACAGGGACCGTCCTGAGAAGTTCGCGTGGACGCACAGCCGCGCGCGAAACAGCACGGCGTGCGGGGAAGGGCGATTCAGCAGGACGGGCGACACACGCAGCCCGCATAGCGGACCAGGTCCATATGGACCCTCCGCCACAGGCGCACATCGGTGTCGGTCATGATCTGGAGTACACCATGTGTGCCTGCGACGGTCAATTGACGTCCGCTGTCCGGTCGGAGCTCGTGGTGGCGCGCCCCCGGTCGCCGTGCGCCGTGTCCGGGCCACCCCCGCGCGCCGCGTCCGCCGCCGCGAACAGTTCGGCGGGCCGCACCCCGTTGAACGCCGCGACGAGATGCCCGTCCGGCCTGACCAGCAGCACCGTATGGGCCGTCGCGCCCGGGTAGCTCTCGGTCACCAGCAGCTCGGCGTTCACGGGGAGGGAGTCCACGGCCTCGACCAGCCGGGGCATGACACCCGCGGTCATCCAGTGCCGCCTGTCCCACACCCCCGTGCCCGGTGCGACCAGGATCACCAGCAGATGCCCCAGACCCAGCCGGTCGCGCAGCCGCACCGTCTTCCCGTCGGGCGCGGTCACCCGCACATCGGCGACCGGAGCGCCGGGGTCGGTCCCCACCGGCGCGTGCGCCTCGGCGTGTTGAGGCGAGAGAGGGGAGTGCGTGTACGCGGGGGGCGCGCCCAGAGGGCCGCACCCCAGATGGCCATCGGCCAGCAAGGTGTCGTGCCCGCGCGCGGCACCGGGTACGAGCGTCCGGAGACCCGCGCCGCCCCGCAGTATCGGCAGTGACTGGTCGGCGGCGCGCAGCCGGGAGGCGACGGCGGCCCGGCGCTCGGCCTGGTAGCTGTCGAGCAGGAGCTCCGAGCCACCCTGGTGCCAGGCCTGCGCCAGCTTCCAGGCCAGGTTCTCGGCGTCCCGCAGCCCCTCGTCCAGGCCCTGGGTGCCGAGCGCGCCCAGCAGATGGGCGGCGTCGCCGGCGAGGAAGGCGCGCCCAGACCGCCAGAGCCTGGCCAGCCGGTGGTGGAGGGTGTACACACCCGTGTCCAGCAGCTCGTAGGCCGGAGTCTCACCGCACCAGCCCTCAAGGGTGTCGCGGATCCTGGTGATCAGGGCTTCGGGTGTGACCAGTTCACCGCGCGGCGGAAGGAGCCAGTCGAGCCGCCAGACGCTGTCGGGCAGCGGTCGCGCGGTGACCTCGGCCCCACCGGTGCGCCACGGAGGGGACCGGTGCAGCATCGCCTCGCCCGGCCAGGGCAGTTCGGCGCGGAGCGCGGCGACGGCGTGCCGCTCGACCGCCGTACGACCGGGGAACCTGATGTCGAGGAGCTTGCGTACGGTGGACCGCGCGCCGTCGCAGCCCACCAGGTAACTCCCGCGCCACCAGGTCGATCCGGGGTCCCGGGTGTGCACCGTGACCCCGTGGGCGTCCTGCTCCAGGGTGTCGATCCGGCTGAAGGGCACCATGGTGACCAGGTCCTGCGCGGCGACCGCGGCCCGCAGACCGCCTGCGAGGGCGTGCTGGGGCAGATGGACGGGCGAGGGCAGCGGTACGGTGCCCTCCTCCTCGCCCAGCGGCACGGCCCGCACCAGTTGCTTGCGCCGCACCGAACGCCAGCCGGCCCACCGCAGCCCTACGCCGTGGAGCGCCGGGCAGCCGAGCCGTTCCACCAGGTCCGCGGTGTCCTCGCGCAGCACGACAGTGCGGGCGGGGCGCGGTTCGTCCTTCCCGGGGCCCTCGTCGAGCAGCACGGACGGAACGCCCTGCGCCGCGAGGGCGAGCGACAGCGCGAGCCCGACCGGGCCCGCGCCGACGACGATCACCGGGTCCACGGTGTGAACCCTCCGGCGCCGGTGGGAGTGGCCGTGGAGGTCCTGGAGGCCGAGGGGGAGGGTGGGGGTCCGGCGGCGGTGGTTCGGGGCGCGATCACAGAACGAATGCAACCCACTGCCGGTGCCTGCGTCAAGCGACGGCGGGACCGGGCGCCCGCGTTGCCGCCCCACGCAACCCATGCAGCTCCCGCGCCTCAGCACTCGGGAAAACCGTGACAGCCCGCCGGCGGGCCGGCGGGCTGTCACGAAGGGGAGGGGCGGACGGCGCGACCCCTTACGGGATGCCCGAACGCCGGTTCCGTCAGTCTGTCTTGCCGATCCCCTCGGCCGGCCCCGGCCCGCCTGCCGGTCCGTCCTCGGCGCGGGGCGCCGCCAGGCTGCCCGGGGTCTCGGCGGCGGCGGCCATCGCGATACCGGTCTTGGCCCGCCGGCCACGCTTCTCGATCCAGGTGGCCAGCGCCGACAGGAGCAGACACATCGCCACGTAGATCGTGCCGATGACCGCGATCGTCGAGACGTACGGGTACTGGCCATTGACCTGGGTGTTGGAGGCGATCAGACGCGCCGTCTGCAGCAGCTCCGGGTACAGGATGATGAAGCCGAGCGACGTGTCCTTGAGGGTCACCACCAGCTGGCTGATGATCGTCGGCAGCATCGCACGCACCGCCTGCGGGATCAGCACGCTGACCATGACCTGGGTCTTGCTCATCCCGAGGGCGTACGCCGCCTCGCTCTGGCCCTTGGGCACCGAGTTGATACCGGCGCGCAGCACCTCGGCCTGGACACAGCCGTTGTAGACCGACAGCCCGAGCGCCAGGGCCCACATCGAGTAGTCGGTGAGGAAGCCGACCCAGATGGCGTAGATGGTGATCAGCAGCGGGATCGAGCGGAAGAGCTCGATGAAGGTGGTCGCGACCCAGCGGACCGGCTTGTGGTCGGAGAGCCGGCCGACGGCGAGCAGGACGCCGAGGATCAGTGAACCGACGGCCGCCAGACCGAAGGCCTTGAGCGTGGCGAGCACGGCGTCGGCGATGTTCTGCCGGATGCCCGAGTAGTTGAAGATGTCCCACATCTCGGGGGCGAGGTGCCCCTTGTCGGACAACCGCACCAAGCTGACGGCGATCAGCGCCAGGATGGCGAGGCTTCCGGCCACGGCGTAGATCCGGTTACGGACGGCGGCCTTGGGACCCGGGGCGTCGTAGAGAACGCTGGCACTCATCGGGCGACCTCCATACGACGCTCCAGCAGCCGGAAGAGACCGCTGATGGCAAAGGTGACGACCAGGTAGCCGAGGGCCACCCAGATGAAGACGGGCATGATCTCGTAGCCCCGGTCACTCATCAGCTTCTGCCACCCGAAGAGTTCGGTGACGCTGAAGGCCCCGGCGATCGCCGAGTTCTTCGTGAGGGCGATGAAGATGCTGCTCAGCGGTGGGATGACGGACCTGGTGGCCTGCGGGAGCACCACGATCCGCAAGGTCTGGGCGAACGTCATACCGATGGAGCGGGCGGCCTCGGCCTGCCCCAGGGGGACGGTGTTGATACCCGAGCGGACCGCCTCGCACACGAAGGAGGAGGTGTAGAAGCCGAGTGCCAGCGAGCCGAGCAGGAAGGGGCTCATGCCCGGGAAGAGGATCTCCGGCACCACGAAGAAGAAGATCAGGAAGAGAAGCGTCAGCGGGGTGTTGCGCAGCAGGGTCACCCAGGCGGTGCCGAAGAAGCGCAGCGGCGGCACGGGCGACACACGGAAGCCGGCGATGGCGACGCCCAGGACCAGAGCGATGACCGAGCTGATGGCGGTGATCGACACGGTGCCTATGAAGCCGTCGCGGTATTCCGGGAAGTTGTCGAGCAATACGTTCATGGGGTCTCCGCGTCGGCGGTCAGCGGCATCTGGGCAGGGGAAGGGGCGCCCCGCACACCGCCGTCGTCGAGGACGGCGGCGTACGGGACGCCTCACTCACGCGTGTGGCGTCAGTGACAGGACGTCAGCGACGGAGCTGCGTCAGTAACGCTCGATGGCCGGCGGCTCGGTGTAGTCCGAACCGGACAGGCCCAGGGTCGCCTCGTAGATCTTCTTGTAAGTGCCGTCCTCGACGCGGGTCTCCAGCGTCTTGTTGAGCGCCTCGCGGAGCACCTTGTCGTCCTTGTTCAGGCCGACGCCGTAGGGCTCGTCGGTGAACGGCTTGCCGACGACCTTGAGCTTGCCGGAGTTGGCGGCGGCGTAACCCTTGAGGATCGAGTCGTCGGTGGTGACGGCGTCGACCTGCTTGGTCAGGAGTTGCTGCACACAGTCCGAGTACTTGGCCAGCTCGACGACGTTCGCGCCGTACTCGGGCTTCTTGATCTCCTGGAGCGGGGTCGAACCCACGATCGAGCAGACCTTCTTGTCCTTCACCGACTCCTTGCCGGTGATGGAGGTCTCGTCCGAGCGCACGAGCAGGTCCGCGCCGGCCTTGTAGTACGGGCCCGCGAAGCCGACCTGCTTCTTGCGCTCGTCGTTGATCGTGTAGGTACCGACGTAGTAGTCGACCTGGCCCTTGGAGATGGCCGTCTCACGGATACCGGAGTCGACGGTCTTCCACTCGATCTGCTTCTCCGGGAAGCCCAGGTCGGCCGCGATCATGCGGGCGATCTCGACGTCGAAGCCGGAGCGCTCCTTCGTCGACTGGTCCTCGAAGCCGAGGTACGGCTGGTCTGCCTTGACACCGATGACCAGCTTGCCGCGCTTCTTCGCCTCCTTGAAGGTCGGCGAGTCGAGGTCGACACCGGTGGCGACGGTGTACTTCGGCAGCTCGGGGGCCTCGGACGAACCGGGCTTGACGCCCGACGGCTTGTCGCCGGCGGAGCCTTCCTTGCCGCCACAGGCGGTCGCGGTCAGGGCGAGCACAGCGATGGCCGCAACGGCGGCCGACTTGCGGAGCTTCATGTGAACAATCCTCGTGTCGTGGGTCGTCGGTATCAGTGGTGCAGAATCTTCGACAGGAAGTCCTTGGCCCGGTCGCTGCGCGGATTGCTGAAGAACTGGTCGGGAGTCGCCTCTTCGACGATCTTCCCGTCCGCCATGAACACCACACGGTTGGCGGCCGAACGGGCAAAGCCCATCTCGTGGGTGACGACGACCATGGTCATCCCCTCCCGGGCCAGCTGCTGCATGACCTCGAGCACCTCGTTGATCATCTCCGGGTCGAGAGCCGACGTGGGCTCGTCGAAGAGCATGACCTTGGGGTCCATCGCCAGCGCGCGTGCGATCGCGACGCGCTGCTGCTGACCGCCCGAGAGCTGCGCCGGGTACTTCTCCGCCTGCACGCCGACGCCCACCCGGTCGAGCAGGGTCCGGGCCTTCTCCTCGGCGGCCTTCTTGTCGGTTCCGCGGACCTTGACCTGGCCCAGCATCACGTTCTCGAGCACCGTCTTGTGCGCGAAGAGATTGAACGACTGGAAGACCATGCCGACATCGGCACGCAGCCTCGCCAGCTCCTTGCCCTCCTGGGGCAGGGGCTTGCCGTCGATCGCGATCGCGCCCGAGTCGATCGTCTCCAAGCGGTTGATCGTGCGGCACAGCGTGGACTTCCCGGACCCGGAGGGCCCGATGACTACGACGACCTCGCCACGGGCGATGGTCAGATCGATGTCCTGGAGCACATGCAGCGCGCCGAAGTGCTTGTTGACGTTGCTCAGTACGACAAGGTCGTCTCCCGCAGGTGCGGCATCCTCGGCGGCCTTGGTCACTGAAACTCCGCTCATCGGCTTCTTGCTCCGTCCTCCTCGGTTAGGCAAGGACCCTAGTGACGCAGTGCTACCAGCGTCATTACATCTGAGCGGAAATTGAGCATAACGATCCGGCCGCAACCGGACACACCGCGTGAACGGGACGCCACGGGGCGCTCGACGGCATACCGGGTGGGTAACGGAAACCTGGTGGTAACCGGCAGGGACTTGACTGACCCACCTGTCATCGGCGTGGATGCCCTGGTACGCGGATGACGTGAACCGACGCCGTACGGAGAGGTTCGCCGGGCGGAACACCTGCGGACCGTCACACACGGTTCGCGGCCGTCGCGAAGAGCACCGCGTCGCGAAGAGCACCGCGTCGCGAAGAGCACCGCGTCGCGAAGAGCACCGAATCGTGAAGAACACCGAGAAGACATGAGGCGGAGAGGGGGGCCATGAGACTGCTGCTCGTCGAGGACGACGACCACGTCGCGGCCGCCCTGTCCGCCGTGCTGTCGCGTCACGGCTTCAAGGTCGTGCACGCCCGCAGCGGCGAAGAGGCCCTCCAGGCGCTGCTGCCGGCCGAGAAGGAGCCCTTCGGGGTCGTGCTCCTGGACCTCGGGCTGCCCGACCAGGACGGCTACGAGGTGTGCGGCAAGATCCGTAAGCGCTCCGCGATCCCGGTGATCATGGTGACCGCGCGGTCCGACGTCCGCTCGAGGATCCACGGCCTCAACCTCGGCGCCGACGACTACGTCGTGAAGCCGTACGACACCGGAGAGCTGCTGGCCCGTATCCACGCCGTGGCCCGGCGCAGGACGGCCGGCGAGGACACCGGGCCGACCCCGCTCGCGGCGCTGCGGATCGGGCCGGTCCACATCGAGCTGCCGACCCGCAGGGTCAGCGTCGACGGCCAAGAGGTCCAGCTCACCCGCAAGGAGTTCGACCTGCTCGCGCTGCTCGCCCAGCGTCCCGGCGTGGTCTTCCGCCGGGAGCAGATCATCAGCGAGGTGTGGCGGACGAGCTGGGAGGGAACGGGGCGCACCCTGGAGGTGCACGTCGCCTCGCTGCGCTCGAAACTGAGGCTTCCCGCACTGGTCGAGACCGTGCGAGGCGTCGGCTACCGGCTCGTCCCGCCGCCGGCCTGAGGACGTATCGGCCCCCGTGCGCACCCGTCTGCTCCCCCTGCTCATCGTCCTGATGGCCGCCGTGCTGCTCGCCCTCGGCTTCCCGCTGGCCGTACGCGTGGCCGCCGCCGAACAGCAGAGGGTCGTCATCGACCGGATCGACGACACGGCACGCTTCGGCGCGCTCGCCCAGTTCGTCGACGAACCCGTCCGGGGTACCGAGGAGCGGCAGCGCACCCTTCAGACCGAACTCGAGGCGTACGACTCGGTCTACGGGATCCGGGCCGGCGTCTTCTATCGCGACGACAGAGCCCTCGCCAGGGCACCGGCGTCCTGGACCCTCCCCACCGAGGGAGAAGGGCGTGAGGCCTTCGCTGAGGCCCTTCTCGGCCGTCGCTCCCACGACCCGCCCCAGGTCTGGCCCTGGCAGAACGGCCGGATCGTCGTCGCCTCCCCTGTCGTACGCGACGGGGACGTGGTCGCCGTCGTCGTGACCGACTCGCCCACGGGGGACATGCGGTCCCGGACACTGCGCGGCTGGCTGCTCATCGCCCTCGGCGAGGCCATGGCCATGCTCGTGGCGGTCGGCGCCGCGTTCCGCCTCACCGGATGGGTGCTCCTGCCCGTACGGACCCTCGACGCCGCCGCCCACGACATCGCGAGCGGCCGGATGAGATCCCGCGTCGTCGCGTCCGGCGGCCCTCCGGAGCTCCGCCGCCTGGCGCGCTCGTTCAACGAGATGGCCGACAACGTCGAGGACGTGCTGGAGCAGCAGCGCGCCTTCGTCGCCGACGCCTCGCACCAGCTGCGCAACCCGCTGGCGGCGCTGCTGCTCCGCATCGAGCTGCTCGCACTCGAACTCCCCGACGGCAACGAGGAGATCGCCTCGGTCCGCACGGAGGGCAAGCGCCTCGCCCAGGTCCTCGACGACCTGCTGGACCTGGCGCTTGCCGAGCACACCGCGGCGGACCTCCAGCTCACGGACATCGCCGCACTCGCCGGTGAACGGGTCGCCTCATGGCGTCCGATGGCCGAGGAGAAGGGCGTACGGCTGACCCTGGACGGGGTGCCCGCGGTGACCGGCTGGGCGGACCCGATCGCCCTCTCCAGCGCCCTGGACGCCGTCATCGACAACGCGCTCAAGTTCACCCCGGGGGGCCAGGAGGTCCGGGTCACGGCCGGGACCGAGGGCGAGGGCGCGACGGTCGTCGTCGCCGACCGGGGGCCCGGCCTCACCGAACAGGAGCTGGAGCGCGTCGGCGACCGCTTCTGGCGCAGCGGGCGCCACCAGAACGTCAAGGGATCCGGCCTCGGGCTGTCCATCTCGCGCGCCCTGCTCGCGGCGGGCGGCGGGACGATCCGTTACGGGACGCACGAACCGCACGGCCTGCGCGTGACGGTCACCGTGCCGCGCGATTCCCCGCACGCGTGAGCGCGGCCGCGGACCGTCAGGGCTTGGCCGAACGGTAGTAGCGCCTGGCGCCCTCGTGCAGCGGCAGCGGATCGGTGTAGATGGCCGTCCGCAGGTCCACCAGCTGCGCCGAGTGCACTTCGCGGCCGATCCGGTCCCGGCTGTCGATCACGGTCCGGGTGAACGCCTCGGTCGTCAGCGGATCCGTACGGTCCGTGGTGACCAGCAGGTTGGAGACGGCTACGGTGCGCACCGCCTGGCCCTGCTGTGCGTGCAGGTAGGCGTCGGCCGGCATCACGGCCGAGCGGTAGTAGCGCGTGGACCCGCCGGCCGCCTGGAGCTGGGTGATCAGCGCGTCCTGGAGGGGCACCAGCCGGATCGCGAACTTCTCCGACAGCTCCTGGACCGCCCCGGTCGGCAGCCCGCCCGACCAGAAGAAGGCGTCCAGGCCGCCGTCCGCCAGCCGCGCCGGCATCGTGTCGATCCCGGCCTGGACGGGAGTGATGTCCTCCACCGGATCGACGCCGGCCGCCTTCATCAGCCGGTCCGCGACGAGCAGCACCCCCGACCCCTTCTGCCCTACGCCCACCCGCTTGCCCCGCAGGTCGGCGACCTCACGGATCCCGGAGTCGCGGGGCACGATCAGCTGGATGTAGTCGTCGTAGAGGCGGACGCAGCCGCGCAGCCGGCCCGCGCCCGGTTTCCCGCTCGCGAGGTAGGTGGCGACGGCGTCGGCGGTGGCGATGGTGAAGTCGGCCTTCCCCGTCGCGACCCGTTCGATGTTCTGCTGCGAGCCCTCGCTGGTCTGCAGCCGTATCGACACCTTGGGCATGTCCTTGGCCAGCGCCCCCTCCAGCCGCTGTCCGTAGCGCTGGTAGACCCCGCTCCGCACGCCCGTGGAGAACGTGAGCGAACCGCTCGGCTCCTCCTCCCCGATCGGGAGCACCCACCACAGGAGCAGTCCGAGCACGACCACGGCGGCGGCGCCTCCCTGAAGGGTGCGTCGCCGGCCGAACCGGGACAGTGCGTGCAGCATGGCGCGATCCTGCCATTTCCGTGGCCGTGACGGCCAGGGCGGGGGTGAGTCGCACGCTTCGGCCGGACGGAGACCGCCCCGCCCCGCGGATCGGACTGTCTCCGCCGGGGAAGGGCGGCCTCACCGGCCGTCACTCCGGAGGCGTCGGAGTGTCGGGGCCCTGGAACATGGTCTGGATGTCCAACTCCAACTGGATCGTCGGCCCGACGATGGCGATGCCGCGGGCGAGCATGTTGCGCCAGTTCAGCGTGTAGTCCTCGCGGTGCAGTTCGGCGGTTGCGCGTGCCGCACACCGCAGCTCCTCGCCGTAACCGCCGTTGACGGCCCCCAGGTACTGCGTGTCCAGGGAGACGGAGCGGCTGACCCCGTGCATCGTCAGCCCTCCTTGGACGGTCCAGTTGTTGCCGCCCCGGTAGGTGAAGCGCCTGCTGACGAAATGGAGGTGGGGGTAGTTCTCCACGTCGAGGAAGTCGGCCGACCGCAGATGGTTGTCCCTGGTCTTGTTGCCCGTCGTGATGCTCGAAGCATCGATGCGTATCTCGACCTGGGAGTCCTCGACGGAGGGTGCGATCCGGATACCGCCTTCGAAGGCGGTGAAGCGGCCGTGCACATTGGCCATGCCGACGTGCTTGGCGATGAAGCGGATCGCGGTGTGCGGAGGATCGAAGAGCCAGGTTCCGGGTGCCGGGGGCTCCAGCTGCCGGGCGACGTCCAGCTGCACGCGGCCCATCGACAGGGTCTCGCCCACGGCGATGTCGAAGGCCCAGCTGGCCGGCTGCATGCCTTCGGCCGTCATGAGCAGGCGGTACTCATCGGGGGGCAGAGCCGCGACGAACATGCCGAACAGGTCGGTGCTCCCCTTCGCCACCGTCCGGGCCGACTTCTGGGACGTGACCGTGATCTCGGCGCCGCCGAGCGGTTGCCCCATGGGGTCGACGACCTCGCAGGTGACGGTTCCGGCCCCGGGCGGCACGGGAAGAGCGAATCTCGCACCACCGGAGGCCGTCTTGGATCGCCTGCCGCGGAGGAGAGAGAGGACCATGACATGAACCTTTCGATGAGCGCGAAAAGCTCAGCATAGAAACCAACCGGAACGCTTCGTTCAACGGCCCTGGCCCCGGCTCTCCCCGGGCGGCGTGCGCCCGCCCTCAGCCGCGGCTCCGGCGAGCGGCAAGGCCCCGGCGCGTCACCACCTACCCTTGTCCCATGACCAGCGGCAACCGGAGCGAAGCAGTGGACGTCCAGAAGAGCTACGAGGTACGCACTTACGGGTGCCAGATGAACGTCCACGACTCCGAACGCTTGTCGGGGCTTCTGGAGGGCGCCGGCTACGTGCGCGCCCCCGAGGGCTCCGACGGCGACGCCGACGTCGTCGTCTTCAACACCTGCGCGGTACGTGAGAACGCCGACAACAAGCTGTACGGCAACCTCGGCCGCCTCGCCCCCATGAAGACGAAGCGCCCCGGGATGCAGATCGCCGTCGGCGGCTGTCTTGCGCAGAAGGACCGCGACACCATCGTGAAGCGCGCCCCATGGGTGGACGTCGTCTTCGGTACGCACAACATCGGCAAGCTGCCGGTCCTCCTGGAGCGAGCACGGGTCCAGGAGGAGGCGCAGGTCGAGATCGCCGAGTCGCTGGAGGCGTTCCCCTCGACGCTGCCCACTCGCCGTGAGTCCGCGTACGCCGCGTGGGTGTCGATCTCGGTCGGCTGCAACAACACCTGCACCTTCTGCATCGTCCCCGCACTGCGGGGCAAGGAGAAGGACCGCCGCACCGGCGACATCCTGGCCGAGATCGAGGCCCTGGTCGCCGAGGGGGTCAGCGAGATCACCCTGCTCGGCCAGAACGTCAACGCGTACGGCTCCGACATCGGTGACCGGGAGGCCTTCTCCAAGCTGCTGCGGGCCTGCGGCACGATCGAGGGCCTGGAGCGCGTCCGCTTCACCTCGCCCCACCCGCGGGACTTCACCGACGACGTGATCGCGGCGATGGCCGAGACACCGAACGTGATGCCCCAGCTGCACATGCCCATGCAGTCCGGCTCGGACACGATCCTCAGGGCCATGCGCCGCTCGTACCGCCAGGAGCGCTTCCTCGGGATCATCGAGAAGGTGCGCGCCGCCATGCCGGACGCGGCGATCTCCACCGACATCATCGTCGGCTTCCCCGGGGAGACCGAGGAGGACTTCGAGCAGACCATGCACGCCGTGCGCGAGGCCCGCTTCGCGAACGCCTTCACCTTCCAGTACTCCAAGCGCCCCGGGACGCCCGCCGCCGACATGGACGGACAGATCCCCAAGGAGGTCGTACAGGAGCGCTACATGCGCCTCTCCGCCCTCCAGGAGGCGATCTCCTGGGAGGAGAACAAGAAGCAGGTCGGCCGCACCCTGGATGTCATGGTCGCGGAGGGCGAAGGCCGCAAGGACGGCGCCACGCACCGGCTCTCCGGCCGCGCTCCCGACAACCGTCTGGTGCACTTCACCAAGCCGTCCGAGGACGTACGCCCCGGGGACGTGGTGACGGTCGGGATCAGTTACGCCGCCCCGCACCACCTGCTCGCCGAGGGAACGCCCCTGGGCGTCAGGCGCACCCGGTCGGGCGACGCCTGGGAGAAGCGCAACGCGACTCCCGCCGAGCGTCCCGCCGGAGTCATGCTCGGGCTGCCCGGGATCGGCGCCCCCGCCCCGCTCCCCGCGGCCGCCACCCCGGGATGCGGCTGCGACTGAGACCGGCCGGCCTGAGTACGCTGACCGGCATGCTTGCCGCCGCCGCCGTCTGCCCCTGCCCGCCGATCCTGGTCCCCGAGGTGGCGGCGGGAGCCGCGCCGGAGCTCGACGCCGCGAGGAGCGCCTGCCTCGACGCGCTGCGCGTGCTCGCCGCCGCGGAACCGGACCTGCTGGTCGTGACCGGGCCCGCAGGACCGGACGGCCGTGGGCCGTACCCCCCGGGCTCGGCGGGTACGTTCGCCGGATTCGGCGTCGACCTGGCCGTGCGGCTGGGTGAGGCGCCGGGCGGATCACCCGCCCCCGCACGGCCGCTCCCCGCGTCACTCGCCGTCGGCGCCTGGCTGCTGGGCGACGCCGGCTGGGACGGTCCCCCGGTCGAAGGGCTCGGCGTGGGGGAGTCACTCGCCGCCGACCGCTGCCTGCGGGCGGGAGCGGATCTGGCGGCCGGGCCGGAGCGGGTCGCCCTGCTGGTCATGGGCGACGGCAGCGCCTGCCGTACGGTCAAGGCGCCCGGTTATCTGGACGAACGGGCTGCGGACTTCGACGCGGCGGCGGCCCGTGCGCTGGGGAGCGCCGACGTGGCCGCGCTGAGCGCTCTGGACGAGTCGCTCGCGTACGAACTGAAGGCGGCGGGCCGGGCGCCCTGGCAGGTGCTCGCGGGCGCGGCCCGGGGGGCGGGCCTCGGCGGGCAGCTGCTGTACGAGGACGCCCCGTACGGCGTGGGATACGTCGTCGCCGCCTGGTCGTGACCCGCCGTCCCTGACTCCTCCCCGGCACGGACGAGGGCCGTGGAGCGATGTCGCTCCACGGCCCTCGGTTCCGACGGTGCCCGGATCAGTGCGCGGGCGGAGGCGGAGGAGGTGTACCGCCCTCGTTCTTCTGACCCAGACGGTCGACCGCGTCCTTGGCCTTCTGCGTGCCGGACACGATCTTGTCGCTGTACTTGCCCTTGGTCCTTTGGTCGACCGTGCGGGCGGCCTTGTCGATGCCCTGGTCGATCTTGCCCCCGTGCTGCTGCGCGAGGTCGCCGACCTTCTCCTTGGCCGGGGCCAGCTTGGCCTTCAGGTTGTCCAGGAAACCCATGGGTCACCTTCCGTGCTGGGGGACTGTGGTCATATTTTACTCGTCCGTGAGAAATCGCGCGTTACTCGCCGTGTCCGTCCGTGCCCGGTCCCTCCGGTCGGAAGCCATCGCGAAGTGCGGGAGACTGTTTCGGTGAGAAACCCAGCTCCCACCCCCCGCGTCATCACCGTCGTCGGCCCCACCGCCGCCGGAAAATCCGATCTGGGAGTGTTCCTCGCCCAGCAGCTCGGTGGTGAGGTGGTCAACGCCGACTCCATGCAGCTCTACCGGGGCATGGACATCGGCACGGCGAAGCTGACCCTCCCCGAGCGGGACGGCGTTCCGCACCGTCTCCTGGACGTCTGGGACGTCACCGAGGCCGCGAGCGTCGCCGAGTACCAGCGGCTCGCGCGCATCGAGATCGACCGACTGCTGGCCGAAGGGCGTACCCCCGTCCTGGTGGGCGGCTCGGGTCTCTACGTCAAGGGCGCGATCGACGCCCTCGAGTTCCCGGGCACCGATCCCGTCGTACGCGCCCGGCTCGAACAGGAGCTCACGGAGCTCGGCTCCGGCGCCCTGCACGCACGGCTCGCCGCCGCGGACCCCGAGGCTGCCCGCGCCATCCTGGCCGGAAACGGCCGCCGCATCGTCCGCGCCCTGGAGGTCATCGAGATCACGGGCAAGCCCTTCACGGCCAATCTCCCGAGCGGCGAAGCGGTGTACGACGCCCTCCAGATCGGTGTGGACGTCGAACGCCCCGAGCTCGACGAACGCATCCGTACCCGTGTCGACCGGATGTGGGAGGCCGGGCTGGTGGACGAGGTGCGTGACCTGGAGGCCCGGGGGCTGCGCGAGGGGCGCACCGCCTCGCGCGCGCTCGGCTACCAGCAGGTGCTCGCCGCTCTCGCGGGGGAGTGCACCGAGGACGAGGCCCGCGCGGAGACCGTGCGCGCCACCAAACGCTTCGCGCGACGGCAGGACTCCTGGTTCCGGCGCGACCCGCGCGTCCGGTGGCTGAGTGGTGCCGAGGAAGAGCGCGGGGAACTCCCGCGCCGGGCGCTGGCGTTGGTCGAACGAGCGGTTACAGCCTGATCACGTGATGGCATCGGGAAGCTCAGCCCGTCATTTCGGCGGCCGGGGCCGTGCCATCATCGAGCATCGATCGACCAGTGGAGTCCGAGTTGGGAGGGCGCGTGGCGATGGAGGCCGGCCCTCGCGACACAGACAGAGACGCACCGGACACGCAGCACGAGGCGGGACGTCTGAGCCCCGACGGGCCGGACGAGCTCGACGTGGCTCCCGAGGTCGAGGTCGAGCTCCGGCCCGCCCGCAGGCTGCGGATCTGGCAGCTCGCGCCCATCGTGGGCCTGGCGGCGGTCGGCTCCCTGATGTTCGCCTTCCCGCTCGCCTTCGAGTTCGGCGGCGGCGGTGCCGTCGTGGCGATGCTGGGCCTGCTGATCAGCGGCTGCGCCGCCGGCTGGGGCATGATGGCCGCCCGCCGTGTCGGCCACACCTGGCCCGGTCTGCCGGCCAGGGGATCGGGTGAACGGTCCGACTGGCGTGTGGTCACGCTGTACGTGGCCGTCTGCGCCGTGCTGGTGGCCCTCGCCGTCTGGCGTGTGGCCCGGCTCCGCTGACGGCCGGACCCCGGAGCACCGGCCGCGGGCGGCGTCGCGGGCCCGCGACGTGGCCCGGCGCCGCGGGCTGTCGGCGGAGCCTCGTACGATTGCTTCGTGAGCACTTCGCGGATCACCTTCCTCAAGGGACACGGCACCGAGAACGACTTCGTGATCGTTCCCGACCCGGACAACGCCCTGGACCTGCCGGTCTCCGTCGTCGCCCGGCTCTGCGACCGCCGGGCGGGCATCGGCGGCGACGGGCTGCTGCACGTCGTGCGGTCCGCCGCTCACCCCGAGGCACGGGACATGGCCGAGCAGGCCGAGTGGTTCATGGACTACCGCAACGCGGACGGCTCGGTCGCCGAGATGTGCGGCAACGGGGTGCGGGTCTTCGCCCGCTACCTCCAGCGCGCCGGGGCCGTCGCCGAAGGCGACCTGTCCGTCGCCACGCGGGGCGGCGTCAAGCGGGTGCACATCGCGAAGGACGGCGACGTCACGGTCTCCATGGGGCGTGCCCTGCTGCCCGACGACGGCGTCACGGTGACCGTGGACGGCCGCAGCTGGGAAGCGCGCAACGTGAACATGGGCAATCCGCACGCCGTCGCCTTCGTCGAGGACCTGGGCCACGCCGGAGAGCTCTCCTCCGTACCGCCGTTCAGCCCGCGGTCCGTCTATCCCGACGGGGTCAACATCGAGTTCGTCGTGGACCGCGGTCCACGGCACGTCGCGATGCGCGTCCACGAGCGCGGTTCCGGCGAGACCCGGTCCTGCGGCACCGGCGCCTGTGCGGTGGCCGTCGCCGCCGCACGCAGGGACGGTGTGGACCCCGCGGAGACCGGCGCCGCCGCGGCATACACCGTGGACCTGCCCGGAGGCACCCTGGTGATCACCGAGTACCCGGACGGCGGGATCGACATGACAGGGCCCGCCGTGATCGTCGCGGAGGGCGTGATCGACCCTGCCTGGCTCGAAACGATGATCGGTTAGAGCTTCGCTCGAATGGGTGATCCGTTTCACGCTGAGCGAGAGCTGGACTGCGCCACGTGGTGGGGTCGATAGCATCAAGCACCGGCTCGGGGGTGTAACCGCATCCACCGCCGGTCGACGTTGCCGGAGGTGCCCCATGAGCGCAGAGGCCACCAATCCAGGTGCTCCCCTTCGCAAGCGCGGTCGTCCACGGATCGACCTGCGCAGGCTGGGCCGTGTCGCCCTGCTCGGGCCGGTCTCCCGTGACCGGCTTCCCGACGCCATCGGGCACGTCGCGGAGGCCCATCGCGCGCACTACCCGGACGCCGACCTCGCCATCCTGCGCGAGGCGTACGTCCTCGCCGAGACCTCCCACCGCGGCCAGATGCGCAAGAGCGGCGAGCCCTACATCACCCATCCGCTGGCGGTGACCCTGATCCTCGCCGAACTCGGCGCGGAGACGACGACCCTGACGGCCTCGCTGCTGCACGACACGGTCGAGGACACCGAGGTGACCCTCGATCAGGTGCGCGAGCAGTTCGGCGACGAGGTCTGCTATCTGGTCGACGGCGTCACCAAGCTGGAGAAGGTCGACTACGGGGCCGCCGCCGAGCCCGAGACCTTCCGCAAGATGCTCGTCGCCACCGGGAACGACGTCCGTGTCATGTCGATCAAACTGGCCGACCGGCTGCACAACATGCGGACACTCGGCGTCATGCGCCCCGAGAAACAGGCCAGGATCGCCAAGGTCACCCGGGACGTACTCATCCCGCTCGCGGAACGGCTCGGCGTGCAGGCGCTCAAGACGGAGCTCGAGGACCTCGTCTTCGCGATCCTGCACCCGGACGAGTACGCGCGCACCCAGGCACTGATCTCCGCGTGGAGCGGCGCGGAGGACCCTCTCGTTGAGATCGCCGGCAGCGTCAGATCGACCCTGCGGGAAGCGGGTATCAGCGCCGAAGTGCTCATCAGACCGCGTCACTTCGTCTCCGTGCACCGGGTGAGGATCAAACGCGGCGAGATGCGGGGCACCGATTTCGGACGGCTGCTGGTGCTGGTCGGGGAGGACGCCGACTGCTACGCGGTCCTGGGCGAACTGCACACCTGTTTCACCCCGGTCATCTCCGAGTTCAAGGACTTCATCGCGGCACCCAAGTTCAACCTCTACCAGTCGCTGCACACGGCGGTCGTCGGACCCGAGGGAGCGGTCGCCGAAGTCCTGATCCGTACACACCGGATGCACAAGGTCGCCGAGGCGGGTGTCGTCGCGCTCGGCAACCCGTACACCCAGGACGGCACCACCACCACGCACCAGGCGGAACCCGCCGACGGGGAGCGCGCCGACCCGACCAGGCCCGGCTGGCTCTCCCGCCTCCTGGAATGGCAGGAGTCGGCGACCGACTCCGACACGTTCTGGGCCACGCTCCGTGCCGACCTGGCACAGGACCGGGAGATCACCGTCTTCCGCACCGACGGCGGGACCCTGGGGCTGCCCGCCGGCGCCAGCTGCGTCGACGCCGCCTACGCGCAGTACGGCGACGAGGCGCACGGCTGCATCGGAGCCCGCGTCAACGGCCGGCTGGCCACGCTGAGCACCGCCCTGAACGACGGCGACACCGTGCAGCTGCTGCTCGTCCAGGACGCCTCCTCCGGGCCCTCCCCGGAGTGGCTGGACCACGTCCGCACGCCTGCCGCCCGGATCGCGATCACGGCATGGCTCGACGCCCATCCGGACGGCGCGCAGAGCCCCCACAAGAGCAGGCCGGACGCACCGAGGCCGCAGGCCCAGCCCGCCGACGACGCGGCGGACAGCCGCGCCAGGGCGGCCGGCCGGGCCCCGATCGTGGCGGTCGGCGCACCGGGCGCACCGGTCCGCCTCGCAGGATGCTGCACCCCGGTCCCGCCCGACGGCATCATCGGATTCACGGTGCGCGGCGGCGCCGTCACCGTGCACCGCGAGGAATGTCCGGCGGTGGCACGGATGCGGGCGATCGGCCGGCCGGGCGTGGAGGCACGCTGGAACGACCCGGGCGACCGGAGCGGCACCCCCGACTACCGGGTCACCCTCGTCGCCGAGTCCTTCGGACGCCCCCGGCTCCTCGCCGACCTCACCGAGGCCATCGCGACCGCGGACGCCGCCATCGTCTCGGCGACCGTCGAGCCGCCCACCGAACAGCGCGTCCGGCACACCTACACGCTGCAACTGCCCGACGCGGCGGGACTGCCCGGCCTCATGCGGGCGATGCGCGACGTACCCGGCGTGTACGACGTGAGCCGCGCCCAGCAGCCCGCCGCCGCCGGCTGACAGCCGGCCCCTCCGGGACCACCTCCTGCCGCTCACCGGCGACCCGTTCGGGTGGTGCGGCGCGCGCCACCCCCGCGCGGACGGCGCGCGCTGGTAGCCGTAGTCCATGCCGCTCACCTCCCGCCGACTGCGTGCCGCTCTGCTGGCCACCGCGTCGGTCACCCTCGTCGCCGCCACGCTGCCCGCACCCGAACCGCTCGGCATCGGCGACCGACTCTTCCCCCACCTCGGCAACCCGGGCTACGACGTCCTCTCGTACGACATCGCTCTCACCTACAAGGGCCGCAACACAGAGCCCCTGGACGCCGTCACCACGATCGACGCGCGGACCACCGCCCCGCTGGAGCGGATCAACCTCGACTTCGCGCGGGGCGCCGTCCGCTCCGTCGAGGTCGACGGGCGCGACTCGGAGTTCGCCACCGCCGGTGAGGACCTGATCGTCGACGCGCCCTCCCGGATCCCGGCCGGAGTGCCCGTGCGGATCACCGTCAGGCATACGAGCGACCCCTCGGGGGACCGGGCCAACGGCGGCTGGGTGCCGACCGCCGACGGCCTCGCCATGGCCAACCAGGCCGACGCCGCCCACCGGGTCTTCCCCGGCAACGACCACCCCGCCGACAAGGCGTTCTTCACCTTCCGGGTGACCGCGCCGAAGGACCTCACGGTCGTGGCGGGCGGCGTTCCCGCCGGGAGGCGGGACCACGCCGGCGTGACCACCTGGACGTACCGCACGGAGCACCCGATGGCGACGGAACTCGCCCAGGTGTCCATCGGCCGCTCCGCGGTCCTCCGCCGCACCGGGCCCCGTGGCCTGCCGGTACGCGACGTGGTGCCCACGGCCGACCGCGCGAAGCTGGAGCCCTGGCTGGAGAAGACCCCGGCGCAGCTGGCCTGGATGGAGAAGCAGGTCGGCCCGTACCCGTTCGAGACGTACGGACTCCTCGTCGCGGACACCGAGACGGGCTTCGAGCTGGAGACGCAGACACTCTCGTTCTTCGAGCGCTCCCTGTTCACCGGAGACGGATATCCCGAGTGGTACGTCGACTCGGTCATGGTGCACGAGCTCGCCCACCAGTGGTTCGGCAACAGCGTCTCCCCGCGGTCCTGGTCCGATCTGTGGCTCAACGAGGGACACGCCACCTGGTACGAGGCCCGCTACGCCGAGGAACACGCGCGGAAGCCGATGGAACGCCGGATGCGCGAGGCCTACGCCCGCTCCGACACCTGGCGCGCGGCGGGCGGTCCGCCCGCACGCCCCGACGTGCCCACCCCGGACCACAAGATCAGCCTCTTCAGGCCGGTCGTGTACGACGGGAGCGCGCTCATCCTGTACGCGCTGCGCGAGGAGATCGGCGAGGCCGCGTTCGACCGCCTGGAGCGGACCTGGGTGCGCGTCCACAGAGACGAATCGGCGACCACCCGGCAGTTCACGGACCTGGCGTCGAGGATCGCGGGACGGGACCTGACCGCGTTCTTCGACGGGTGGCTGTACGGGGAGAAGACCCCGCCCATGCCGGGGCACCCGGACTGGCGCAGCGAGACGCCCCGCGACGCCGCGGGCGGGCAGAGCCCCGCGCGGGCGCCGAAACCCGAGTGACGGCCCGGGCGGGGACATGCCACTATCGACGCGTCGGCACGGCGGCCGGCCGGTGGATCCCCTCCATGGGAATCTTCCGGCGGGGTCACGCGTTGTGACTGACGTATCGGACTTCTATCGACGTAAGGATCCAATGACCTCCTCTTCTTCCCTTCCCCAGGACGCGCAGGACGCGCAGAGCGCCACGGAAGCCAACTCCGAGAGCCTCACCGAGAGCCTTCGGGCCGACGCCCTGATGGAAGAGGACGTCGCCTGGAGCCACGAGATCGACGGAGAGCGGGACGGCGAGCAGCTCGACCGTTCCGAGCGTGCGGCGCTGCGCCGCGTGGCAGGCCTTTCCACCGAGCTCGAGGACGTCACCGAGGTCGAGTACCGGCAGCTGCGCCTGGAGCGCGTGGTTCTCGTCGGTGTCTGGACCT
Source organism: Streptomyces sp. NPDC023573 (assembly GCF_055559735.1). Lineage (NCBI taxonomy): Bacteria > Bacillati > Actinomycetota > Actinomycetes > Kitasatosporales > Streptomycetaceae > Streptomyces > Streptomyces sp. NPDC023573. The sequence continues at coordinate 246,339 of NZ_JBVHKB010000011.1, read as the reverse complement.
CCGGGACCGTCCGGGACGCGGAGATCTCCCTCGCGGAGCTCGCGGCCCTTGCCGAGACCGCGGGAGCCCAGGTGCTCGACGCCGTGTTCCAGCGGCGGGACAAGCCCGACCCGGCCACCTACATCGGCTCGGGCAAGGCGCTCGAACTGCGTGACATCGTTCTCGAATCCGGGGCCGACACCGTGGTCTGCGACGGTGAGCTCAGTCCCGGCCAGCTGATCCACCTGGAAGACGTCGTCAAGGTCAAGGTGGTCGACAGGACCGCGCTGATCCTCGACATCTTCGCCCAGCACGCCAAGTCCCGGGAGGGCAAGGCGCAGGTGTCGCTGGCACAGATGCAGTACATGCTCCCGCGCCTGCGCGGCTGGGGACAGTCGCTGTCCCGGCAGATGGGTGGCGGCGGTTCCAGCGGTGGTGGCGGCATGGCCACCCGTGGTCCCGGTGAGACCAAGATCGAGACGGACCGGCGACGGATCCGCGAGAAGATGGCGAAGATGCGCCGGGAGATCGCGGAGATGAAGACCGGCCGGGAGATCAAGCGCCAGGAGCGCAAGCGCAACAAGGTGCCCTCGGTGGCGATCGCCGGGTACACCAACGCCGGGAAGTCATCGCTGCTCAACCGGCTCACCGGCGCGGGTGTCCTCGTGGAGAACGCCCTGTTCGCGACCCTCGACCCGACCGTGCGCCGGGCCGAGACGCCGAGCGGCCGTGTCTACACCCTGGCCGACACCGTCGGGTTCGTGCGGCACCTGCCGCACCACCTGGTCGAGGCGTTCCGCTCCACCATGGAGGAGGTCGGCGAGTCCGACCTGATCCTGCACGTGGTGGACGGGTCCCATCCGGTGCCCGAGGAGCAGCTCGCCGCCGTGCGCCAGGTGATCCGGGAAGTCGGCGCGGTCGACGTACCCGAGGTCGTCGTGATCAACAAGGCGGACGCGGCGGACCCGCTCGTGCTGCAGCGTCTGATGCGCGCCGAGAAGCACGCGATCGCGGTGTCGGCGCGGACCGGAGCCGGTATCGACGAGCTGCTCGCGCTCATCGACGCCGAGCTGCCGCGGCCGGCCGTGGAGATCGAGGCGCTCGTGCCCTACATCCAGGGGGCGCTTGTCTCCCGGGTCCACACGGAGGGCGAGGTGATCTCCGAGGAACACACCCCGGAGGGCACCCTGCTCAAGGCGCGGGTCCACGAGGAGCTCGCGGCGGAGCTCGCGGTCTTCGTGCCGGTGGCTCACTGACGCGCGGCAGACACGGAGAAGGCCGGGCTCCCCTCGCGAAGGGGAGCCCGGCCTTCTCGTGTGCTCCGGCCGGCGGCCGCCGGCCGGAGCCTGCGGTCCTACCGTCCCGCGTACTTCTTGCTGACGGCCTCGTAGATGCCCTTGGCCTCCTCGCCCAGGCGGGGACCGGCCAGCCAGCCCGCCGTCACCGGGCCGATGGAGGTGTTGGAGACCAGGGCCGGCTTACCGTCCTGGCCCTTCGCCACCCAGCCGCCGCCGGAGGAACCACCGGTCATCGTGCACCCGATGCGGTACATCGTCGGCTGCTCCTCGAAGACGGCCAGGCGGCCCGGCTCGTCGGTGCACCGGAACGCCTTCTGACCGTCGAACGGCGGGGCCGCCGGATAGCCGGTCGCCGTCATGCTGTCGATCTCAGGGACGGCCGGGGCGTTGAAATCGACCGGGAGCGCCGAACCGACGGTCTCCTCCAGGGACTTGCCCGTAGAGCCCTTCTCCGGGGCGACCTGCAGCACCGCGAAGTCGTACGGAGCTCCCTGGCCGCCGGTCGCGGCGCCCTGGTTGATCCACTGGTCGGAGGTCTGCGCCCACTGGCCCCACCACACGCCGTACGGAGCGATCTCCTCCTTCGTCGCGTTCTGCAGCTCGGCCGTCGACATGCCGCCGTCGTTGTACGAGGGAACGAAGGCGATGTTGCGGTACCAGCCGCCGTTCTTGCCCGCGTGCACGCAATGCCCGGCTGTCCAGACCATGTTGGACTTGCCCGGGTGGGCCGGGTCCTGCACCACGGTCGCGGAGCAGACCATCGAGCCCTCGGGGCCGTCGAACAGGAGCTTGCCGGACTCGGGCGCGCTCCCGTGGTACGGCGTCTGCAGGTTCGCGGCCTCGACCGGCGCGGGGGTCGGGTCCGTCACGCCCTCGTCGCCGGAGATGTCGTTGTCCACGGGGTTCTCCGGGGCCTTGTCGGCGTCCCGCATCCGCTCCGGGTCCCAGAGGTCCTCGATGATGGGGTTGACGTAATCCTTGGCCTCACGCAGCCACTTGTCCCTGTCCCAGTTCTTCCACTCGCCGTCCCTCCACTTGTCGAGGTCGATCCCGTGCTCCTTGAGCCGGTCCTTGAGGTCGTCCGGGATGACGACCTTTCCGTCGGAGGACTGGCCGGTGGAACTGCTCGGCTCGCTGATGGCGCCGTCCTCCTCCGGCCCGCAGGCCGTGGCGGAGAGCGTCAGGAGCGCGGCAAGGGCGGCCGCGGCGAACACCCGAGGGGCGCGGCGGGCGCTCCCCCCGCGGTGGGCGGTATCGGTCGGGCGCATGGGTCGCATCTGGTGATCCCCCTGGGACTTCGTCACTGACTTCGTTACCGCACTGCGGACTCGGCGTGCGCGGAAGGGCCGTGCGGCCACGTCGCGCACCCTCGGAGCGGCGGCTCCGTCCCGAGTGCGGCCCCTACTATGCCGGTGCCGTTGGGGACGGCGCGCGGCAGGGCCACGGTTCCGCCCGCGCAGGGATCTTCCGATTCACCCGTGATCTCCCGCCGTCCGCGTCGTTGGTACGTACGGGGGACACCCGGGCAGCGTTCATCCGCGCAGTCCGCTCCCGGGGACCGCACCGATGCGCAACGCAACTGTTACCGCAGGAGGACCGAACAGCCGTGGCCGTGACCGAACCAGCTCCGGTGGCGCTTTCCCCCGCGCACGAAGGGATTCTGCGGCGTCAGGCACTACGTGAATCGGCGGCCCGCACCTATGCGCGGTCCCTGCCGATCGTGCCGGTGCGCGCGCGGGGCATGACGATCGAGGGTGCGGACGGACGGCGCTATCTCGACTGTCTGTCAGGGGCGGGCACGCTGGCCCTCGGGCACAACCACCCCGTGGTGCTCGAGGCCATCCGAAAGGTCATCGACTCCGGCGCGCCACTGCATGTGCTCGATCTCGCCACCCCCGTCAAGGACGCCTTCACGACCGAGCTGTTCGCCACCCTGCCCCGTGAGCTGGCCGACAACGCCCGGATCCAGTTCTGCGGTCCGGCCGGGACGGACGCCGTGGAGGCGGCCTTCAAGCTGGCCCGGGCGGCGAGCGGGCGGTGTGAGCTCCTCGCCTTCACCGGCGCGTACCACGGAATGACCGCCGGTGCCCTGGCCGCTTCGGGCGGAGCCACGGACGTCCGGGTGACGCGACTGCCCTTCCCGCAGGACTATCGCTGCCCCTTCGGAACCGGCGGGGAGCGGGGCGCGGACATCGCCGCGCGCTGGACGGAACACCTCCTGGACGACCCCAAGGGCGGAGTGCCCGCTCCGGCCGCCATGATCGTGGAGCCGGTCCAGGGCGAGGGCGGGGTGAACCCCGCCCCGGACGGCTGGATGCGACGGATGCGGAAGATCACCCAGGAGCGTTCCATCGCCCTGATCGCGGACGAGGTGCAGACGGGAGTCGGCAGGACCGGCACCTTCTGGGCGGTCGAGCACAGCGGTATCGTGCCCGACGTGATGGTGCTCTCGAAAGCCATCGGCGGCTCGCTGCCCCTCGCGGTGATCGTCTACCGCTCCGAGCTCGACCTCTGGCAACCGGGCGCCCACGCCGGTACCTTCCGGGGCAATCAGCTGGCCATGGCGGCCGGCTCCGCGACCCTCGCGTACGTACGGGAGAACCGGCTCGCCGAACGCGCGGGGACACTCGGCGCGCGCATGCTCGCCCGGCTCCAGGCGCTCGCCGCGGACCATCCGAGCATCGGTGACGTCCGTGGCCGCGGCCTGATGATCGGTATCGAACTCGTCGACCCCGAGGCCGAGCCGCAAACCGTCACGGCCGAGAGCGGCTCCGTGCCGCCGCCCGATCCGGCCCTCGCCGCGGCGGTGCAGCAGGAGTGCCTGCGCCGCGGCCTCATCGTCGAACTCGGCGGACGTCACAGCGCCGTGGTCCGACTGCTCCCTCCCCTGACTCTCACCGACGAACAGGCGACGGCGGTCGTCGACCGTCTCGCCGACGCGCTGAGAGCGGCCGAGCGCTCTCCGTACCGCCGGGCCGCTGCCGGGCCGACCCGCTGATCCCGGACCCCTCACAAGGAAGACCGCCGTGAACCCCACCCCTGCGCCCGAGGCCGACGGCCCCCTCACCAGCCAGCAGCGAGGACTTGACCTGCCGGAGGGCTCCCTCGCCGTCGAGTCGACGACCGTGCCGCGCCAGAAGGCCGGTCCGCACGGCACCCCGCGAGCCGGATCGGACGGCCTCACCGGCACCGCCCCGGCGGACCGCCCCGGCGACACGGTGCGGGACCCGCTCGACCATCCGGACCCGCTCCGGGCCGCGGACTCGGCGGGTACGGAGAACCTGCTGCGCTGCTGGACCAGGGAGAACGACCTGCCCCGGCCCCGGGGGAACACCCTGCGCGTGCCGCTCCCCGCGAGCGGCACCGCCCTGCTCGTCCCGGTCGCCCACTGGTCCGCGACGGGCTGGCACCGTTTCGGGACACCGTCGTTGGAGAACGCCCCCGACGGCGCTCCGGGCGTCGACGCCGTCACCGTGGCCGCGCTGCTCAGCAGGGAGAGCGAGCGGAACGCCGGCGCCGACCTGGTGGCCAGGGTGGCCGACTCCGTACGGCACACTGCGGCCTTCATCGCCGACCGGCGCCGGTCACCCGACGCACCGCCCGAGGCCGATCTCTTCCTCGCCGCCGAGCAGTCCCTCGTCCTCGGCCACCCCCTGCACCCCACGCCCAAGAGCCGTGAAGGACTCTCCGAGAGCGAGACGCTGCTCTACTCGCCCGAGCTGCGCGGCTCCTTCCCGCTCCACTGGATGGCCGTGGACCGTTCCGTGCTGGCCACGGAGTCGGCGTGGACGAAGGCCGGCCGGCCGGTCCCGGCGGAGGCGCTCCTCGCACCGCACGCCGAAGGGCTGGACCTCCCGGAAGGAACCACGGCCCTCCCGCTCCACCCCTGGCAGGCCGCCGAGGTCCTGCGCCGCCCCGAGGTCCTCGCACTGTGCGAGAAGGGCCTCCTGCACGACCTCGGCCCGCATGGCGAACGCTGGCACCCCACCTCGTCCGTCCGCACCGTGCACCGCCCGGGCTCCGACCTCATGCTGAAGCTGTCCCTGGGCGTACGCATCACCAACTCCCGCCGGGAGAACCTCCGTAAGGAGCTCCACCGAGGAGCCGAGGTGCACCGACTGCTGCGCACCGGCCTCGCGGACCGGTGGCGGGAGGCGCACCCGGGCTTCGACATCGTCAGGGACCCGGCCTGGCTCGCCGTCGACCAACCGGACGGCAGTCCCGTCCCCGGCCTCGACGTGATGCTCCGCCACAATCCGTTCGGTCCAGCCGACGACGCCGTCTGCATCGCCGGACTCACCGCCCCCCGGCCGTGGCCCGGCCGTCCCGGCACGCACTCACGGCTCGCCGACACGGTCCTCTCGCTGGCCGCGCGCACGGGCAGGACGACCGGGGCGGTGTGCGCCGAGTGGTTCCTGCGCTACCTCGACCGCGTCGTCCTCCCCGTCCTCTGGCTCGACGCCGAGGCGGGCGTCGCCCTTGAGGCCCACCAGCAGAACACGCTCGTACTCCTCGACCCGGCCGGCTGGCCCGTCGGCGGCAGGTACCGCGACAACCAGGGCTACTACTTCCGGGAGTCCCGCCGGGACGCACTCGAGCGCCGGCTCCCGGGCATCGGTGCCGTCAGCGACACCTTCGTCACCGACGACGTCACGGACGAACGGCTCGCCTACTACCTCGGCATCAACAACGTGTTCGGGCTGATCGGAGCCTTCGGTGCCCAGCGGCTCGCCGACGAACAGCTGCTCCTCGCCGCGTTCCGCCGCTTCCTCGAAGGCACTGTCGCGCTGGGCTCCTCCCTGCCCGCCTATCTCCTGGAGACCGGCCAGCTCCGTTGCAAGGCCAACCTGCTGACCCGGATGCACGGCCTCGACGAACTCGTCGGCCCGGTCGACACCCAGTCCGTGTACGTCACCATCGCCAACCCGCTCACCGGCGGCAAGGCATGACGGTCTGAACCATCGAGAGGAGAGCGTCACGGTGCACCGAGCCGATGCCCGCACCGGGACCGGTGCCGTCCCGCCCGACGGCACCGGCACCGAGGACACCCTGGAGCTGCGGCTCACCGAGGAGCTCCTCGCCCTGCTCGGCGACGGATCCGCGGCGGCCACCGCGAGGGCCGACGCCTCCGCTCTCGTGGGCGACCCCGGCGCGTGGAGCCCGGTCACCACCCCTGCCGGGGTGTTCCGACTCGTCGCAGTGGAACCCGGACGAGATCTGGCGGTGATCAGCCGCTGGATGAATGATCCCGCGGTCGCCGCCTTCTGGGAGCTCGCAGGACCGGAGGCGGTCACCGCGGCGCACCTCGGCCGGCAGCTCGAAGGGGACGGCCGCAGCGTCCCCTGCCTCGGCGTCCTCGCCGGCACCCCCATGAGCTACTGGGAGATCTACCGCGCGGACCTGGACCCGCTCGCCCGCCACTACCCGGCCCGGCCCCACGACATGGGGATCCACCTCCTGATCGGCGGTGTGGGCAACCGGGGGCGGGGCATCGGCGCCCTACTGCTCAGGGCCGTCGCCGATCTCGTACTCGACAACCGGCCGCTCTGCGGACGGGTCGTCGCCGAGCCGGATCTGCGCAACACCCCGTCCGTGTCCGCCTTCCTGACCGCCGGCTACCGCTTCTGCGCGGAAGTGGACCTTCCCGACAAGCGAGCCGCCCTGATGGTCCGCGACCGAGCCCACCGTGACCGCCTGTGAACAACTCGCCGCACCGAACAGCCTGCTCGAACCCCATCGGTCCCACCCGGAGGAGTCACCGTGCCGACATATCCTGCGAGCCATCATCCGGCGAAGCCTCATACGCCGCTCGACACTCCGGAACTCAACCGGACCGTCTGGGACCGGGTCGCGGCGAGGCTCCTCGCCAAGACGCTCGGTGAGTTCGCCTACGAGGAAGTCATCGAACCCGTACCCAGGACGGACGACGGAGAGGGGCGGAGCGGCGACTACACCCTGACGCTCGACGACGGCGCGACCCTGAGCTTCCACGCCCGGCGCGGTGTCTACGGCAGCTGGCGTGTCGACCCGGCGACGATCACCGAGCTCCCCGCCGGGGTCACGGCGGACGGCAGCACCGACGGCACACCCTTCCGGGACCCCCTGCGATTCCTCGCCCGAGGCCGACGCCTCCTCGGCCTCGACGGTGCCACGCTCGGCCACCTCATCCGCGAGCTCACCGCCACCCTCACCGCCGACGCCCGCCTCGACCACACCGCGCTCACCGCGGCGCAGCTCGCCGAGCTCCCGTACGCCGAGCTCGAAGGCCACCAGACAGGCCACCCCTGGCTCGTGGCGAACAAGGGCCGTCTCGGATTCTCCGCCACCGACGCCGCCCGCTTCACCCCGGAAGCCCGGTCCGCGACCGCGCTGCCCTGGATCGCCGTCAGCACCCGGATAGCGGGCTACCGGGGAGTGGGCCCTGTCGCCGTCCCCGGAGACCTCTACGATCAGGAACTGGACCCGGCTGTAAGGCAATCCTTCGCCGCGATCCTGCGCGGACGCGGGCTCGACCCCGTGGACTACCTGTTCCTCCCCGTGCATCCATGGCAGTGGGACGAATGGATCGTCCCCCTCTTCGCCCCCGCGATCGCGGACGCCGAGATCGTCCCCCTGCACACCGACGACGACCTCCGGCTGCCCCAGCAGTCCATCCGCACCTTCACCAATGTGCGGCGGCCCGACCGGCACACGGTCAAGCTGCCCCTGTCGATCCTCAACACCCTCGTCTGGCGGGGCCTGCCGACCGAACGCACGCTCGCCGCCCCCGCCGTCACCGCCTGGGTCCAAGGGCTGTGCGACGGTGATCCGTTCCTCCGGGACACCTGCGGCGTCATCCTGCTCGGCGAGGTCGCGTCGGTGGCGGTCGAGCACCCGCTCTACGACCACCTCCCCGAGTCTCCGTACCAGTTCAAGGAGATCCTCGGGGCGATCTGGCGGGAGCCCCTCCAGCCGAGGCTGGCGCCCGGCGAACGCGCCCGTACGCTCGCCTCGCTGCTGCACACGGACCCCGACGGCCGCTCCTTCACCGCCGAGCTCGTCGCCCGCTCGGGGCTGCCCCCGGCCGTCTGGCTGACCCGGCTCTTCACCGCGCTGCTGCCACCGCTGCTGCACTTCCTGTACCGCTACGGAACGGTCTTCTCCCCTCACGGGGAGAACGCCATCGTCGTCTTCGACGAGCACGACGTGCCCGTGCGGCTCGCGATCAAGGACTTCGTCGACGACGTGAACGTCAGCGCCCGGCCGCTGCCGGAGCACGACACGATGCCCGCGGACGTCCGGGAGATCCTGCTCACGGAGGAACCCTCCTTCCTCACCCAGTTCATCCACTCCGGGCTCTTCGTGGGCGTCTTCCGCTATCTGTCCCCGCTGTGCGAGGAGCAACTGGACGTCCCCGAGGGTGAATTCTGGTCACTCGTCCGTGCCGAGATCCTGAGGCACCACGCCCGGTTCCCCGGTCTCAAGGAACGGTTCGAGATCTTCGACATGCTGACACCGACGATCGAGCGCCTGTGTCTCAACCGCAACCGTCTGCATCTGGACGGTTACCGCGACCGCCCGCAGCGCCCGCACGCCGCCGTCCACGGCTCCGTCCCCAACCCGCTCCACCCCTCCGCGTGAGTCCGGGAGCGACCGACGGTGTCAGTGGGGCGCCGTAGGGTGGACGCGCTATGACGAAGCCATCTCTTCCCGAGCTCCTCCATGCCGCCGTCACCGCCGTCGGCGGTACGGAGCGTCCCGGCCAGGTCTCCATGGCCGAGGCCGTCGCCGAGGCTGTCGACGACAACGCCCACCTGCTCGTGCAGGCCGGCACAGGCACCGGCAAGTCCCTCGGCTACCTCGTGCCGGCGCTGGCCCACGGCGAGCGGGTCGTGGTGGCCACGGCCACCCTGGCCCTCCAGCGCCAGCTGGTGGAGCGGGACCTTCCGCGTACGGTCGACGCGCTGCACCCGCTGCTGCGCCGCCGGCCGCAGTTCGCGATGCTCAAGGGCCGGTCGAACTACCTCTGCCTGCACCGCCTCCACGAGGGGGCGCCGCAGGACGAGGAGGAGGGGCTCTTCGACCAATTCGAAGCGGCGGCGCCGTCGAGCAAGCTGGGCCAGGACCTGCTGCGTCTGCGGGACTGGTCGGACGAGACGGAGACCGGCGACCGGGACGACCTGACGCCGGGTGTCTCGGACCGGGCCTGGTCCCAGATCTCCGTCTCCTCGCGTGAGTGTCTCGGCGCCACCAAGTGCGCGTACGGGGCCGAGTGCTTCGCGGAGGCGGCCAGGGAGAGGGCCAAGCTCGCCGATGTCGTCGTCACGAACCACGCCCTGCTCGCGATCGACGCGATCGAAGGCGCCCCGGTGCTGCCCAAGCACGAGGTGCTCATCGTGGACGAGGCCCATGAGCTGGTCTCCCGGGTCACCGGGGTGGCCACCGGTGAGCTCACCCCGGGCCAGGTCAACAGGGCGGTGCGCCGTGCGGCGAAGCTGGTCAACGAGAAGGCGGCCGACGCTCTGCTGACCGCGTCCGAGGGGTTCGAGCGGGTCATGGAGCTGGCGCTCCCGGGGCGCCTCGAAGAGGTGCCCGAAGACCTCGGCTACGCGCTGATGGCCCTGCGCGACGCCGCGCGTACGGTGATCTCCGCCCTCGGAGGCACCCGCGACAAGAACGTCCAGGACGAGGACGCGGTGCGCAAGCAGGCGATGGCCTCGGTCGAGTCCATCCACAGCGTCGCGGAGCGCATCACCCAGGGCTCGGAGTACGACGTGGTCTGGTACGAGCGCCATGACCGCTTCGGGGCGTCGGTCCGGGTCGCCCCGCTGTCCGTGTCCGGGCTGCTGCGGGAGAAGCTGTTCGCCGATCGCTCGGTGGTGCTCACCTCGGCCACCCTCAAGCTCGGCGGCGATTTCAACGGGGTGGGGGCCTCGCTCGGTCTCGCGCCGGAGGGCACAGCGGGTGACGACATCCCGCAGTGGAAGGGGCTCGACGTCGGCTCGCCCTTCGACTACCCGAAGCAGGGCATTCTGTACGTCGCCCGGCATCTGGCCACGCCCGGCCGGGAAGGCTCCCGCACCGACATGCTCGACGAGCTCGCGGAGCTGGTGGAGGCGGCGGGCGGCCGCACCCTGGGCCTGTTCTCGTCCATGCGGGCGGCCCAGGCGGCTGCCGAGGAACTGCGGGGCAGGCAGGACAAGCCGATCCTGCTGCAGGGCGAGGAGACGCTCGGCGAGCTGATCAAGAATTTCGCGGCGGACCCCGAGACATGCCTGTTCGGGACGCTGTCCCTCTGGCAGGGCGTCGATGTCCCCGGCCCGAGCTGCCAGCTCGTGATCATGGACCGGATTCCGTTTCCCCGGCCGGACGACCCGCTGATGAGCGCCCGGCAGAAGGCGGTCGAGGAGGCCGGCGGCAACGGTTTCATGGCTGTGGCGGCGACCCACGCGGCGCTGCTGATGGCACAGGGCGCGGGCCGGCTCGTCCGGGCCATGGGCGACAAGGGCGTGGTCGCGGTCCTCGACCCCCGGCTGGCGAACGCGCGGTACGGAAGCTATCTCCGCGCCTCGCTGCCCGACTTCTGGTACACCACGGACCGCAACCAGGCGCGGCGCTCGCTCGCGGCCATCGACGCGGCGGCCAAGACCGCTCAGTGAGCAGCGTGGACGCGCCAGGGCCCCGGGATCGGCGCAGGGATCCCGGGGCCCGGTCCGAACCGGCGGAGCTCACACCCGCCGCAGCACCGCCACGACCTTGCCGAGGATCGTCGCCTCGTCACCGGGGATCGGCTGGTAGGCGGAGTTGTGCGGGAGCAGCCACACATGGCCGTCCTCGCGCTTGAAACGCTTGACCGTGGCCTCGCCGTCCAGCATGGCTGCCACGATGTCGCCGTTCTCCGCGACCGGCTGGCGCCGGACCGTGACCCAGTCCCCGTCCATGATCGCCGCCTCGATCATCGAGTCACCGACGACCTTCAGCACGAAGAGCTCGCCGTCACCGACGAGCTGGCGGGGGAGCGGGAAGACGTCCTCGACGGACTCCTCGGCGAGGATCGGCCCGCCGGCGGCGATCCGGCCGACCAGCGGCACGTACGACGCCGCGGGCTTGCCGGTGGTGTCGGTCGGCTGGGTGCTGGGCTGGTCCGAGCCCCGGACCTCGTAGGCGCGCGGCCGGTGAGGGTCGCGGCGCAGGAAGCCCTTGCGCTCCAGAGCCATCAGCTGGTGGGCGACGGACGAGGTGCTCGACAGCCCCACCGCCTGGCCGATCTCACGCATCGACGGGGGATAGCCCCGCCGCTGCACGGAATCCCGGATCACCTCGATCACGCGCCGCTGCCGGTCCGTGAGCCCGGAGCTGTCCGCCCGGATGCCAGGAGGTCGGCCGGGCAAGGAGCGCGCGGGGCGTGTGGGCTCCGGCCCCTCCGCGTTCATGACTGAGTCATTCATGGCATGCACCGGCTCAAGTCGGCTCTGGGAGCGGTGGTCCTGGGCAGTGATGGTGGCACTGTCTGCGGTGGTGGTCACGTCGGCCCCTCTCGAATGGTCTCCCTAGTTAGGCAACGGTAGTAGCTTTCGAAAGGTTGCGCCAAACACACGTTCGAGTGAAAAACAAATAAAGGGCTGTCACGCGCTTACCGAGAGGTGTATGAGCTGAATGCGGCGGACCGGAATCGAGCGCGGTTCCCGGGGTCCACGCTAGCGTTCCGCCGGCCCCTTCCCGTGCGCGGGGGTGCGTCCCCGGTGTGCCGTGATCGCGCCCTCCGCGGCCCCTCCCGGGCTGCCCGCCCGGCGGCCCCCGCGACTCGGGCGCGTGTGCGTTTCCCGTACCCTCGTGCCGGGCCGTAGGCTGCCACCCGCCCCCGGGGAAGCGCGACACGCGCGGTGGTGGAAGTGCCGCAAAACCCTAGATGTAGTGGTTGCCCTGCTGTCGCCACCCATAAGTAGTGGTCCCCGGTCCGTCAGGGTCGAGTTCATCGCCTATGCTGGTGACCGTCCTCAGGGGCCCTGAACAGGGCACGGAGGGCTATTCAGTCGTGCTGTGAGGGAGGGTTCGGAGACATGCACTGCCCCTTCTGCAGGCACCCCGACAGTCGGGTCGTGGACAGTCGCACCACGGACGACGGGACGTCGATCCGACGGCGCCGTCAGTGCCCCGACTGCTCCCGTCGCTTCACGACGGTGGAGACCTGCTCGCTGATGGTGGTCAAGCGCAGCGGCGTGACCGAGCCCTTCAGCCGCACCAAGGTCATCTCGGGGGTCCGCAAGGCATGCCAGGGCCGGCCCGTCACCGAGGACGCACTGGCGAAGCTCGGCCAACGGGTCGAGGAAGCCGTGCGGGCCACGGGGAGTGCCGAGCTGACGACGCACGACGTGGGTCTGGCCATACTCGGCCCCTTGCGGGAGCTCGATCTCGTCGCGTACCTGCGTTTCGCATCGGTGTACCGGGCGTTCAACTCCCTCGAAGACTTCGAGACCGCGATCGAGGAGCTCCGTGAGGAGCGGCCCCGCGCAGAACAATGCGGGAGCGGCGGGGCCGTGGAGGTCCCCGCGCCCGCCGCAGTCGCCGCCGACTGAACCGCCGGGCCGGCCCCAGGGGGCGGCGGAACCGGCGGCAGGCGGCACCAGACCTGTTCCGAGACGTCCTGCGTGACGTCCGGAGCATCAGACACACACTGTGCCCTGGGAAGAACTGGGCACTTCAGGGCGTTTTTGCCCACATATGGGAGGCGGCATGACAGAGACGGCGAGCGGCCCGGCACGAGGTTCCCGAACCAAGGGAGCCAAGTCGACTGCGACCAAGCAGGGCCTGCGCATCGAGCGCATCCACACGACTCCCGGCGTGCATCCGTACGACGAGGTCGCGTGGGAGCGCCGTGACGTCGTCATGACCAACTGGCGCGACGGCTCGATCAACTTCGAGCAGCGTGGCGTCGAGTTCCCCGACTTCTGGTCGGTGAACGCGGTCAACATCGTCACCAGCAAGTATTTCCGGGGGGCTGTCGGCACGCCGCAGCGCGAGACCGGTCTGCGACAGCTCATCGACCGGATCGTGAAGACGTACCGGAAGGCCGGCGAGGACTACAACTACTTCGCTTCCCCCGCCGACGCCGAGGTCTTCGAGCACGAGCTGGCGTACGCCCTCCTGCACCAGATCTTCAGCTTCAACTCGCCGGTCTGGTTCAACGTGGGGACGCCCCAGCCGCAGCAGGTCTCGGCCTGCTTCATCCTGGCCGTCGACGACTCCATGGAGTCGATCCTCGACTGGTACAAGGAAGAGGGCATGATCTTCAAGGGCGGCTCCGGAGCCGGCCTGAACCTGTCCCGCATCCGTTCCTCCAAGGAGCTGCTCTCCTCCGGCGGCAACGCCTCCGGCCCGGTCTCCTTCATGCGGGGCGCCGACGCCTCCGCGGGAACGATCAAGTCGGGTGGCGCCACGCGCCGCGCGGCCAAGATGGTCATCCTCGATGTCGACCACCCGGACATCGAGAACTTCATCGAGACCAAGGTGAAGGAGGAGGAGAAGATCCGCGCCCTGCGCGACGCGGGCTTCGACATGGACCTGGGCGGCGACGACATCACGTCCGTCCAGTACCAGAACGCCAACAACTCGGTCCGCGTGAACGACGAGTTCATGAAGGCCGTCGAGGCCGGCGGAAAGTTCGGTCTGCGGGCGCGCATGACCGGTGACGTCATCGAAGAGGTCGAGGCCAAGTCCCTCTTCCGCAAGATGGCGGAGGCCGCCTGGGCCTGCGCGGACCCCGGCATCCAGTACGACGACACCATCAACAAGTGGCACACCTGCCCGGAGTCCGGCCGCATCAACGGCTCGAACCCCTGCAGCGAGTACATGCACCTGGACAACACCTCGTGCAACCTGGCCTCGCTGAACCTGATGAAGTTCCTCAAGGACGACGGCGAGGGCCACCAGTCCTTCCAGGCCGAGCGCTTCGCCAAGGTCGTCGAGCTGGTCATCACCGCGATGGACATCTCGATCTGCTTCGCGGACTTCCCGACCCAGAAGATCGGCGAGAACACCCGCGCCTACCGCCAGCTGGGCATCGGCTACGCCAACCTGGGCGCCCTGCTGATGGCCACCGGGCACGCGTACGACAGCGACGGCGGCCGTGCGCTCGCCGGCGCGATCACCTCGCTGATGACGGGTACGTCCTACCGGCGCTCCGCCGAGCTCGCCGCGGTCGTCGGCCCGTACGACGGCTACGCCCGCAACGCCGAGCCGCACCAGCGCGTCATGAAGCAGCACTCGGACGCCAACGCCGTGGCCGTCCACGTCGACGACCTGGACTCGCCGGTCTGGGCCGCCGCCACGGAGGCCTGGCAGGACGTGATCCGCCTCGGCGCGAAGAACGGCTTCCGCAACGCCCAGGCGTCGGTCATCGCCCCGACCGGCACCATCGGTCTCGCGATGTCCTGCGACACCACCGGCCTCGAGCCCGACCTCGCCCTGGTCAAGTTCAAGAAGCTCGTCGGCGGCGGCTCGATGCAGATCGTCAACGGCACGGTCCCGCAGGCCCTGCGCCGGCTCGGCTACCAGCCGGAGCAGATCGAGGCGATCGTCGCCCACATCGCCGACAACGGCAACGTGATCGACGCCCCCGGCCTGAAGACCGAGCACTACGAGGTCTTCGACTGCGCCATGGGCGAGCGCTCCATCTCGGCCATGGGTCACGTCCGGATGATGGCGGCCATCCAGCCGTGGATCTCCGGCGCGCTGTCCAAGACGGTGAACCTGCCGGAGACGGCCACCGTCGAGGACGTCGAGGAGGTCTACTTCGAGGCGTGGAAGATGGGCGTCAAGGCGCTCGCGATCTACCGCGACAACTGCAAGGTCGGCCAGCCCCTCTCCACCAAGAAGTGGGAGGAGAAGAAGGACGAGGTGACCGCGAAGACCGAGGACACCATCCGTGCCGCGGTCGAGAAGGTCGTCGAGTACCGTCCGGTCCGCAAGCGTCTGCCCAAGGGCCGTCCCGGCATCACCACCTCCTTCACGGTGGGCGGCGCCGAGGGCTACATGACCGCCAACTCCTACCCGGACGACGGTCTCGGTGAGGTCTTCCTGAAGATGTCCAAGCAGGGTTCCACCCTCGCGGGCATGATGGACGCCTTCTCGATCGCCGTCTCGGTCGGTCTGCAGTACGGCGTGCCGCTGGAGACCTACGTCTCCAAGTTCACCAACATGCGTTTCGAGCCGGCCGGTATGACGGACGACCCGGACGTGCGGATGGCGCAGTCGATCGTCGACTACATCTTCCGCCGCCTGGCGCTCGACTTCCTGCCCTTCGAGACGCGCTCCGCGCTCGGCATCCACTCGGCCGAGGAGCGTCAGCGTCACCTCGACACCGGTTCGTACGAGCCCGCCTTCGGGGACGACGAGCTCGGGCCGGAGAGCCTGGCCCAGTCCGCTCCCGCGCCCGTGGAGCCGCTGAAGGCCGTCGCCTCCCCGGAGGAGAGCGCCGCGGAGAAGCCGGCTCCCAAGACCGCGCACACCTCGGCCGAACTGGTCGAGATGCAGCTCGGCATCAGCGCGGACGCGCCGCTGTGCTTCTCGTGCGGTACGAAGATGCAGCGCGCCGGGTCCTGCTACATCTGCGAGGGCTGCGGCTCGACCAGCGGCTGCAGCTGAGGGTGGGCGGAGCCGTACCGGACAGGGCGTCCGGTACGGCCCGCCCGGGCAGCTGACCAGCAGCCCACGAAGGGGACCGGCCGGTGGCCGGTCCCCTTCCGGCTGCCGGTCCGCCGGACGGCCGGCCGCGGCGAGCGGAACCCCGTCACGCGCCCGGGCGGTTCCCCATCTCCGTGGCGAACGCTCCGGGGTCGCCGTCGAACCCGCGCACCGAACCGTGGAAGCCCCAGGCCCCGGAGGTGTCCCGGACGAATTCCGCGACGACCGCGGCGGTGGCTGCGGACACCGCGGCGAAGTCGTCCTCCGCGAGGTTGGTGTAGCCCTCGCGGACCTGTACGGCCGTGTGCTCTATCTGGCCGAAGGTCTTGTGGCCGTCACGCTGCTGGATGGCCACGCCGACCACCACCCTGGAGTACGCGTCCGACAACCGGTCCAGTTCGAGGGTCATGACCTCGTCGAAGCCGAAGCCCTGTCCCGTCCGGCTGTCCCGGTTCAGCGTGATCGTCCCGTCCGGTGACCTGCTGTCGAAGTGCACGAGATAGACGGGACTGCCGTAGGGCGCTTCCGTCCCGTAGGTGGCCGCGATGATGTCGAGGTCGTTGGCGGGCTCACCGGCGTCGCTGGGGTCCCATTTGACCCTCACCTCGACCTTCTCGATGTCCTTGTTGGGAGTGCTCATCGGACGTGCCTCCTCGCTGCTGGACCGACGGACCGCTTGCCTCCTCAGATCATGTCCGTAACTGTCCGTGGATCCAACCGCGTTGGAAACGGACGTCGGATTCGGGCCATCGTGTGGCCGGAGTTGGGCGTTGCGAGATGCCGACGGGCCCCCGGCCGCCCGGAGCGTGACCCGCGCCACGCCGGGCGCCGTACGATGGCGCGGTGCTGGTCAAGTGGATTCGCTGCACCGTGGTGGACCGCCGCGGTTTCGAGCGGGGGCAGCGGAAGTGGGCGGCGCTGCTCGGTGAGCCGGGATTCCGGAGTCAGAGCGGCGGGTGGAGCCGAGGGCAGCCCGAAGTCGCCCATGTTTTCGCGTTCTGGGAGAACCGGGTCTTCTACGACTCCTTCATGGCCCGCGGACACGACCGGCTGGCTGCCGCACAGTCCGGCATGTACAAGGACATGCAGGTCAAGCTCTTCGAGCACCGCTTCGACGTGAAGACCGGGTTCGAGCCGGACTTCACCGACGCGGATGTCGTCAGGGTCGCGCACAGCCAGGTGCACGAGGACCGCGTCGACCACTTCGCGCTCATGCAGCAGCGGGTGTGGAACCCGGCCATGGCGGGCTCTCCCGGGATGCTGCGCGGAGTCTTCGGCCAGGCCCCGGGGCATGAGTTCCTGGTGCTGTCCATGTGGCAGTCCAGCGCCGAACGCGGCAAGTACCGGCCGGAGAGCGTCGCCCGGCTGACGGCACGGGCGGAGACCGAGCGGGATGTCGAGTCGCTGACAGGTGACGTGGTGCGGCTCGAACCGTCGTGGACGGTCTGACCCGGGCCCGTACGCGGACGGTCCGACCGGGTCCTTACGGCCGTTTCCTTGGTCACATACGCCCGATGGATCCCGCACAACTGCTCGATCGGGCCGGACGGCATCTAGGGTCGGTACATGGCACGACCGAAACGCATCGTTCTCGTCCGGCACGGTGAGTCCGAGGGCAATGCCGACGACACGGTCTACGAACGTGAGCCCGACCACGCGCTCAGGCTCACGGCGAACGGGCTGCGTCAGGCGGAGGAGACGGGCTCCCGGCTGCGTGAGATGTTCGGCGACGAGCGTGTCAGCGTCTACGTCTCGCCGTACCGGCGCACCCACGAGACGTTCCGGGCCTTCGCCCTCGCACCGGAGCACGTCCGTGTCAGGGAGGAGCCCCGGCTGCGCGAGCAGGACTGGGGGAACTGGCAGGACCGTGACGACGTCAGGCTGCAGAAGGCCTACCGGGACGCGTACGGGCACTTCTTCTACCGCTTCGCGCAGGGCGAGTCCGGCGCCGACGTGTACGACCGGGTCGACGCGTTCCTGGAGAGCCTCCACCGCAGCTTCGAGGACCCCGGCCACCCGCCGAACGTCCTGCTGGTCACCCACGGGCTGACCATGAGGCTCTTCTGCATGCGGTGGTTCCACTGGTCGGTGGCGGAATTCGAGTCGCTGTCCAACCCGGGGAACGGCGAATCCAGGACGCTTCTCCTGGGTGACGACGGCCGCTACACGCTCGACCGGCCCTTTCAGCGGTGGCGCACCCCTGAGCCGTACGGCCGCACCGGATAGAGTGGCAGGGCGATGACCGCTGACTCCGTTTCCGACCGTTTCGAACGCGCTCTGGCCAGCCTGCGTGGACTGTCCGTGGGAGACGCCCTCGGCTCCCAGTTCTTCGTCCCGGCCCATTACCCGCTGCTCAAGAACCGCGGGCTGCCGCCCGGCGACTGGCAGTGGACCGACGACACCGAGATGGCCTGCTCCGTGCTCGCCGTGCTGGCCGTGCACGAGCGCGTCGACCAGGACGAGCTCGCCCACTCCTTCGCCCGGCACCACGACTTCGACCGGGGCTACGGGCCCGCGGTGAACCGGCTGCTCAGGCTGGTGCGGGAAGGCGGCGACTGGCGCGAGCTGGCATCGGCGCTCTTCCAGGGCCAGGGCTCCTGGGGGAACGGCTCGGCGATGCGCATCGCCCCGCTGGGCGCCTGGTACGCGGACGACCCGGAGCAGGCCACCCATCAGGCCGAGATCTCCTCGTACACCACCCATCAGCACCGCGAGGCCGTCGTGGGGGCGATGGCCGTCGCGGCGGCCGCAGCCCTCGTCGCCGCGCCGGGAGGGCCGCCGACGCCGGAGGACCTGATCGACGGCGTCGTCGCCCTCGTCCCGCGCAGCGCTGTCGGGGCCGGGCTGCGCAGGGCGCGCGACATGCTCGACTACAGGGACGCCGGGACGGTCGCGGCGGTGCTCGGCAACGGCCGTCGTACGAGTGCGCACGACACCGTGCCCTTCGCCCTCTGGTCGGCCGCGCGGCACCTGGGTGACTTCGAACAGGCCTTCTGGGTGACGGCGCAAGCAGGCGGCGACGTGGACACCACCTGCGCCATCGTCGGCGGGATCGTCGCCGCGGAGCCTGTCGGCGCCCCTCCGGCCGACTGGCTGGCACGGACGGAAGAGCTGCCCGACTGGCTGCCCCCCGCTCCGCCGCGCCGCTGACCGTCCGCGGAGTCCGCTTCCCACGGGTGCGGTGACCGCGGTGCCCCCTCACGCCCGTGGCATGGCACTGTCACGGTCCTGCCACAGCAGCGGCCCCGGCCGGCCGAACGGCCCGGGCGCGACTTACTCTTTCGGCCACGCCGCCCTCATCGATCTTGGTGGGTGTGCGCCTAGAGACGCCGGGGCCGACGCGCCGCGATGTGGCCGCGCGAGCGGACCCCGGTGGGGGGAGGGGTCCCATGTCCGATCAGTCGTCCGATGCGTCCAGCCGGCCCGAGACGTCACCGGAGTCCGGCGACGCGGTGCAGTCCGCGGCAGGCGCCGGAACCGGGGCGGGGGCGGGGAGCGAGGCGCCCCGCACCGCGCCCGGCAGTCCCGGCCGGGCGAAGGCGGCGGGCAAGCCCGTGAGGGCGTCCGCCCAGGTGCCGCCGCAGCAGGCGGGCCCCGATGTGCCGGAGGTGCCCTCCTATCTCCGGCCGCCGCCCCCGGGTGACGTCTGGCGGCGCCCTGGACGGCATCAGCCGATCGGCGTGCTGTCCCGGCTGAGACCTTCCTCTCCGCCCGCGATCGGGCCCGCCACGCTCTGCGCGGTCTTCGCCACGGCCCTGCTCAGCGCTCTGCTGCTCGGTGACGGCCTCGGGCCCAATCTGCTGATCGTGGCCGTGCCCGCCGCCCTGGGGGCGTTCTTCGCCGCACGCTCGGCGGGGCGCAGGCTGCGCCCCTGGACCGCAGTGTGGGCGGTGGGCGGCCTGGCGCTCCTGGTGATTCCGGCGCTCCGGGAAGCGGGGTGGCCGGTCTTCCTCGCCGTGGTGTCGGCGCTCGCCCTCGGCTCCCTCGCCCTGCACGGAAGCCGTAGCTGGCCGGGCGTGCTGCTCGGCTCGCTGGGGCTTTTCCCCGCCGTGGCGGCCGGTATGCGCTGGGGGTGGCGTGGGGTGCGTGACCGCGCGGACGACTCCCGGGGGCGCGTGCGCACCGTGGTGCGCAGTACGGCGGTGGCGGTGGTCCTGCTCATCGTGTTCGGCGCGCTCTTCGCCTCCGCGGACGCCGCCTTCGCCGACCTCCTGGGCAGCCTCACCCCCGACGTGACCGTCGGCGACAGCCCCTGGCGGCTGTTCCTCTTCGCGCTCGGCCTCGTCGGAGCACTCGCCGCCGCGTACAGCGCCGCGGCGCCGGTGCGCTGGGACGGGATCACCGTACGGCCGGGCAAAGCCAGGAACAGGGCGGAGTGGGCGCTTCCGCTGATCGTGCTCAACCTGCTCTTCGCCGCGTTCATCACACTCCAGCTCGTCGTCCTGCTCGGCGGTTACGACAAGGTGCTCGACGAGACCGGCCTGCTGCCCGCCGAGTACGCCCGCCAGGGCTTCTGGCAGCTGCTGTGGGCCACGGTGCTGACCCTGCTCGTCATCGCCCTCGCCCTGCGCTGGGCCCCGCGTGGCGGGCCGCGCGACCGGGTCCTGGTCCGGAGCGTCCTCGGGGCACTGTGCGTGCTGACCCTCGTCGTCGTGGCCTCGGCGCTGCGCCGCATGGACCTCTACGTCGACGCCTTCGGGCTGACCCGGCTGCGGATCTCCGTCGCCGCTGTGGAGCTCTGGCTCGGAGTGGTGCTGATCCTCATCCTCGCGGCGGGAGTCTTCGGCGCCAGGCTGCTGCCGCGCGCGGTCGCCGTGAGTGCGGCCGCCGGCGTGCTCGCCTTCGGGCTGCTCTCGCCCGACGGGCTGATCGCCGAACAGAACGTCGAGCGGTACGGCAGCGACAGGACGATCGACCTCGAGTACCTCAAGGGGCTCTCCGCCGATGCCGTACCGGCCCTGGACGGTCTGCCTGAGCCTCTGAGGTCCTGTGTGCTGGAGAAGTACCGGAGTGATCTCGCCCTCCTGGACACTCCGTGGTACTCCTCCAGCTGGGGAGAGGCCAGAGCCCGGGACATCCTGGAGGAGCACCCCGTACAGGACCGTGGGACCGACTGCCGCGGCCTCGGAACGGAGACGGACGGACGGGACGCGCACGAGGATGACTCCTACGACCCGTACTGATGCGCGCCACCCCGACGCCCGGTCCCGCCATGGGCGTTCGGGGGCATACCCGTGCCGACGGCGGGGTCGGTGCCGCTTCGGCGTACGGCCTGCCCCGCCCGCCGCGGGGTGGTCCCGGACACGGCCGGACACGTGCCGACGGGCTGCACGGTGCCCCGGGGTGTTCTTGCCGTGCCCATCGGCGTAACCTGGCAGGCGCCATGCCGTACGAACCACCCACGCACACCGTCGAGCGCTCATTGCGCGCTACCTCCGGTGCCAGGACCGTCGCCGGTGTCGACGAGGTCGGACGCGGAGCGTGGGCCGGCCCCGTCACCGTGTGCGCGGCCGTCACCGGTCTCCGTAGAGCCCCCGAGGGACTCACCGACTCCAAGCTGATCAGCCCCAAGCGCCGGGCGGAACTCGCCCCGTTGCTCGAGAAGTGGGTCACGGCCTACGGGCTGGGGCATGCGTCTCCACGGGAGATCGACGACCTCGGCATGACCGCGGCGCTCCGCCTCGCGGCCGTCAGGGCGCTCGACGCTCTGCCCGTGCGGCCGGATGCCGTGATCCTCGACGGCAAGCACGACTACCTCGGAACGCCCTGGAACGTCCGAACCGTGATCAAGGGCGACCAGTCCTGCATCGCCGTGGCCGCGGCCTCGGTGATCGCCAAGGTCCGCCGGGACACGATGATGGCCGAACTGGGCGCGGACACCGGGGAGTACGCAGACTTCGCCTTCGGCGCGAACGCCGGTTATCCGTCACCGGTGCACCGGGCCGCGCTGGAGGAGCGGGGGCCTACGCCTCACCATCGCCTCAGCTGGGCCTACCTCGACGCGCTGCCCCAGTGGCAGCACCTGAAGAAGGTCCGATTCTCCGCCGAGGCGGCGGCACTGGAAAGCGGGGGCCAGCTCGGCTTCGACTTCTGATCGCGCAGGCGCACCCCACCCGCCGACGTGTTCGCGTCGGCTGCGAAAGACAACTATTCATGCCTCTCATCCCCGAGGAGCCTCAGATTCCCGAGAGCGCCCAGGGTCCCCGCGTCACTCCGGCCGCCGGCCGCACCGCGCCGACCCCCCGTCCCGTACCCGGCCCGCGTTCCGCGGCCACACCGCGTCCCGGAAGCCCGGGCCGTGGCCCCGCGAGGCCCGCGCCCCCGGCGCAGCGCCCGCAGCCCGCATCCGTATCTCCCGCTGCCCCTGCCCCTGCCGGGCAGAAGCTGCCCGAAGAACGTCCGGCAGCGCAGTTCCAGCTGATCCCCGCCCCGGTCGGCGGTGCGATCGACGCCGCCGACGAGGCAGTCGACCTGCTGCTCGACTCCGGCCGGGCACCTGGCGACATCCTGGTGCTCACCACGGGCGAACAGCACCCCTGGGCCGCTCACGAACTCTCCTTCGGGGAGGCCGCTTACTGGGCCCAGCACGACGCGGGTGACGACGTCTTCTTCGCCGGCACGGCCGACGCCGGCCGGTCCGGCGGCCGTCCCGTCGTCGTTGTCGCGGTCAACAGCGACCTCGACGACGCGGCTGCCCGGGCGCTGTCCGGCGTGCGGGAGCGCGCCGGCGGGCTGCTGATCGTGTGCGGAGACCCGCAGCAGATCAACTCGGCGCTCGGCGCGGCAGTCTGAGCCGTAGATCCGTAGATCCGTAGATCCGTAGATCCGTGGGTCCTGGCCGTCCGTGAGGACTGCCGGGGCCCACGTCCCGTTTCAACGCGCGGCGCCTCGCCGCAGTGCCTCGGCCGCGCCGCCCCCGGTGCGGAGCGGGCCCGGGTCATGGCCGGCCGAGGCGTCCGCCAGGGCCGACGGCGTGGAGAGCATCGTCGGCCTGCGGCCGCCCCGGCCCTCACCGAGAACCTGCCAGCCTCCCCGCGTCAGAGTGATGTAGGCCCCGCAACGGAGACCGTGCAGCGTGCAGGCGTCCCGCAGCCCCCACATCCACGCCCCGTCCTCCTCCGTCCAACGCTCATCGCCCTCGCGGCAGTAGAGCAGTACGGCGGTACGCACGGGGGTGCGGCGGCGCAGATCGTGCGGGATCACCCGGCGCAGGTGCGCCAGCAGGGCGTTGCGGAACTCCCAGCCGTCCGTCGCCACGGTGGACCGCCGGGCGAACGAGGCGCTGGCCGTGAGCCGTTCCTCATGGTCGAGGACCGCGACGACCGCGGTGGCCGGAGTCGGCCTGTGCCGTGCGTGGAGGCCGCTGACGACCTCACGCGGACTGCGCAGCAGAGGTATGCCCGCCGCGGCCCACTCGGCCGGTTCGAGCATCCTGGCGACGTGGTTGACGGAGCCCGCGGACGCCGACAGTGAAGTGGCTGCGGACGGAGCGAATCCGAAGGTCACGGTCCTCCCTTCGCTACGCGCCCACGGTGCGGGCAGGGTCGAGTGAGGGCGCGCCGCGGCACAGCCCTTCCGGGCCCGCGAAGAGACCGTGCGGGGAGCGACTCCAATTCTTCCTGTCGCACCGGCAGGCGGCAACGAGCAATTGGCGCGGCGGACTGGTATCTGACGGAATGACACGGATATCCCTGCCCGTTCGGCGACGGACGAAGCCACTCGTCAGGCCTGGACTGCGAGGACCAGCGGAAACACTCCCTCCGCTCCCGCACGCCGGAGCAGCCGAGCCGCGACGGCAAGTGTCCATCCGGTGTCGGAGAGATCGTCCACGAGCAGGACGGGACCCCCCGCGGACGCGAGTGACTCCGCCAGTGCGGGCTCCACCACGAGGGCCTCGTGCAGTGCCCTCACCCGCTGCGCGCTGTTGGTCTGGGAGATGCGCAGGTCATCGCTGCCCGGGGCGTAGCTGACCGTGCCCAGCAGGGGCATCCGGCCGACCTCGGCGATACGGCTGCCGAGCGAGTGGACCAGCCCGGGCCTGCGGCGTGAGGCGACCGTGACGACCCCCACCGGCCGGGGTGCCGCGTCCGGGGCCCCGGAGGCCCAGCCGCCGGGGCCCTTCGCCCAGTCGGTGATCACCGCGACCACCGCGCTCGACACGTCGTCGGGCACCGGGGCGTCCTGGGCCTGGGCCGCGAGCAGTGGGCGGAGCCTGTTGCCCCAGCCGATGTCCGAGAGCCTGCCGAGCGCGCGGCCGGGCAGGGCCAGTTCGCCGGCCGGGATGCGGCCCTTGAGATCGATCCCCACCGCGGAGAGCCCCGTGGGCCACATCTTGCGTGGCTCCACCTCCACCCCCGGCCTGCCGAGCTCGCCGCGCGCCCCGTCGAGCGCGGCCGTGGAGACCTTGTCGTCGAACCGTGCGCCCGCGCAGTTGTCACAGCGTCCGCACGGCGCGGCCTCCTCGTCGTCCAGCTGGCGCCGGAGGAACTCCATGCGGCATCCGGTCCCCGACGCGTAGTCGCGCATCGCCTGCTGCTCGGCCGCCCGCTGCCGCGCGACCCAGGCGTAGCGCTCGGCGTCGTACACCCATGGTTCGCCCGTGGAGATCCAGCCGCCCTTCACCCGCTTCACCGCACCGTCTACGTCCAGCACCTTGAGCATCGTCTCGAGGCGGGTGCGTCGCAGGTCGACCAGAGGTTCCATGGCGGGCAGCGACAGGGGCCTGCCGGCCTGGGCGAGGACGTCGAGAGTCCGGCGGACCTGCTCCTCCGGCGGGAAGGCGACCGAGGCGAAGTACTGCCAGATGGCCTCGTCCTCCTTGCCAGGGAGCAGCAGGACCTCGGCGTGCTCGACTCCACGGCCCGCGCGTCCGACCTGCTGGTAGTAAGCGATGGGGGAGGACGGGGACCCCACGTGCACGACGAAGCCGAGGTCGGGTTTGTCGAACCCCATGCCGAGCGCGGACGTGGCCACCAGGGCCTTGACCCGGTTGGCCAGGAGATCGTCCTCGGCCTGCTGCCGGTCGGCGTTCTCCGTCCGGCCGGTGTACGACACGACCGGGTGCCCGCACTGGCGGAGGTAGGCCGTGATCTCCTCGGCGGCCGCGACCGTGAGCGTGTAGATGATGCCCGAGCCCGGCAGCTCCCCGAGATGGTCGCCCAGCCAGGCCAGACGGTGCGCGGCGTTGGGCAGTTGGAGCACCCCGAGGCTGAGGCTCTCCCGGTCCAGGGGCCCCCGCAGCACCAACGCGTCCGTGCCCGCCCCCGTACCGAGCTGCTCCGCGACGTCCGCGGTCACGCGTGCGTTGGCGGTGGCCGTCGTGGCGAGCACGGGAACGCCCGCCGGGAGATCGGCGAGCATGGTCCGCAGCCTTCGGTAATCCGGCCGGAAGTCATGGCCCCAGTCGGAGATGCAGTGCGCCTCGTCGACCACCAGCAGCCCCGTGGCCGCGGCGAGGCGCGGCAGCACCTGGTCCCGGAAATCGGGATTGTTGAGCCGCTCGGGACTGACCAGCAGCACATCCACCTCGCCCGCCGCCACCTCGGCCTGGACGGTGTCCCACTCCTCGGTGTTGGAGGAGTTGATCGTGCGGGCGGTGATACCGGCCCGGGCCGCCGCCGCCACCTGGTTACGCATGAGGGCGAGCAGGGGAGAAACGATCACCGTCGGCCCGCTGCCCTGAGCACGCAGCAGCGACGTCGCCACGAAATACACCGCGGACTTGCCCCACCCGGTCCGCTGGACGACCAGGGCCCTGCGCCGGTCGGCGACAAGGGCCTCGATGGCCCGCCACTGGTCCTCGCGCAGCCGGGCCGTGCCGGTGGTGTCCCCGACCAGACGGGCGAGTACGGAATCGGCCGAGGCCCTGAGCGCTGCGCGGTCTGCGTTGGTCATGCCCCCATGCAACCCGATGCCTACGACAAACCGCGAACGGTGATCCATGCCTGTGGACAAAGTTATCCACAGGGGTCGCGGAAATCGGCGGCCCGCGGGACGGTCATGCCATGAACAAGCACGACGAAACCACCGGACCGTCCGATGCCCAGCAGGTCACTCTGCGGGGTCCCGCCGAGCTCGCCGACGCCCTTCCGTATCTGATGGGCTTCCATCCGAACGACAGCGTGGTCATGGTGGCCCTGCACGGTGGCCGTGGCCGCTTCGGCGGCCGGCTCAGGCTGGGCATCCCGCGGGAACCGGAGGAGTGGGCGCCGGTCGCCGACCAGCTGGCGCGAAGCCTGATCGTGGGAAGCGAGAGGCATGAATCCCGCCCGGACGCGATCGTCGTCTTCCTCTGCCAGGATCCGGCGGAGGGAGAGACCGCCCCGCAGACCATGGAGCGGCTGAGGCCGCTCGCCCAGCGACTGCGCACCGCCTGCGGGGCACTCGACGTGCCCGTCCTCGAAGCGCTCTGCATCTCCGACGGCCGCTACTGGTCGTACTGCTGCCCCGACGACCGCTGCTGTCCGCCCGAGGGCAACCCGCTGGCGCTCCCGGGCACCACGGTGATGGCAGCCGCAGCCGCGTACGCGGGTGTCCAGGTGCGTGGATCGCTGCGGGACATGGAGGCGCGGTTGGTGCCGTGGGACTCCGCGGCGGCGCAGGAGCAGGAGCGGGCCCTGGACTCGGCGGGTGCCGTCCTCGTCTCCCGCATCCTCGACGCCGACGGGCGCGGGGAGGTGGCGCGGGAGACTCTCGCGCTCGCGCGGGACCTCATGGAACGCATGGGCAACGCACCACCCTCGGGCTCGGCGTGGACGGACGGCGGTGACGACGTCCTGATCGCACCCGACGAGGCGGCGGCGGTGATCCTGGGCCTCCAGGACCGCGAGACCAGGGACCGGGCCGCCGAGTGGATGGAGGGCCCCGCGGCGGAGACGGCACTCCGGCTGTGGCGCGCCCTCGCCCGTCGGTGTGTCGGGCCGTACGTGGAACACGCCGCGGCGCCGCTCACGCTGGCCGGCTGGGTCTCGTGGTCCACCGGCGACGAGGCGGGCGCCAGGGTGGCACTGGGACTCGCTCTGCGGGCGGACCCCGACTACACCTTCGCTCAACTGCTGCACCAGGCGTGCAATCAAGGACTGGATCCGGAGACGCTGCGCCGCTGTCTCCGGGGGGAACGCACGCTGCGCGAGAGGGGAGGCGCCGCCGCCCCGCAGGAGCGCGGCAGCGGGCGCCGCCCGGAGCGACAGACCGAGGTCCGGGCGCCGCGCGCTCAGGCCACCCGGCGTGAACGGAGGGCGACGGGACGGCCTGCACCGGGTGCCGCCGCCTCCCGCCCGGGCTCGTCCATGAGCCGGGGCCGGGCCCGTGACGCCGGCCGACGGCTGGGGCAGCGTGGTGCCAGGAGCCGCGACTGATGTTCCCTGCCCCGGGCTGACGGAAGATCCCGCCGGGTGTTTCACGGAGAGAGGCGGCCGGGACCGGGTGCGGAACCGGTGTGGCGAAGGGAGTGTTTATCGTCAGGAAGACGACTATGATTTCCGCATGCCGCCCTACGACCCGTCGACCTTCCCGCCCTTCGCAGTCACCGTCGACCTGGTTGTCCTCACGGTGCGACGTCACGCCCTCTGTGCGTTGGTGGTGCGCCGTGGCGAATCGCCGTTCCAGGGGCGGTGGGCGCTGCCCGGCGGATTCGTCAGGACCGATGAGGACCTCGCTGCTGCGGCAGCGCGTGAACTCGTCGAGGAGACCGGGCTCTGCGCGCACGATCCGTCCGCCCCCGCTGTCGGGAACGGCGCCCATCTCGAACAGCTCGCGACCTACGGGGACCCGGGGCGGGACCCCCGGATGAGGGTCGTCAGCGTCGCCCACCTCGCGCTCGCGCCCGACCTCCCGGCTCCGCGCGCGGGCGGGGACGCGAACAGTGCCCGCTGGGCACCGGTCGAGGACCTGCTCGGGCCAGGGGGCGGCTTCGCCCGCGACGGCGAGAAGTCCGCCCCGCTGGCCTTCGATCACGCGAGGATCCTCGACGACGGGGTGGAGCGGGCCCGCTCGAAGATCGAGTACTCCTCGCTGGCCACGGCTTTCTGCCCGCCGGAGTTCACGGTCGGGGAGCTGCGCAGGGTGTACGAAGCGGTGTGGGGTGTGGTCCTCGACCCCCGGAACTTCCACCGCAAGGTCACGGGCACGCCCGGCTTCCTGGTGCCGTCCGGCGGGACGACCACACGGCAGGGGGGCCGGCCCGCACAACTGTTCCGGGCGGGGGCGGCGACGGTGCTCAACCCTCCGATGCTGAGGCCGGAAGTCTGAGGCGGGCCCGCACCGCGGCGAGCCGCGCGCACCGCGGCTCCGGGCTGCCCGCACCTGCGGAACGCCCATAGAAGCACCGATGCGCAAAAAGTCCTAAATGTCGCGTTATCTTGCTCGGGTAATCCACCCTGCCGCCGAGCGGTCTCACCCTCAGCGAGAGAAGCGATGCTCCAGGCCATCGGACTCACCAGCGCCCCCCACCGCGACCGTCCGCCCGTCGTGGACGACCTGACCTTCGAAGCCCCGCCCGGCAGCGTCACCGCGCTCCTCGGCGCTCCCGGCTCCGGCAAGACCACCGCCCTCCGGCTGATGCTCGAGCTCGAAGCAGGCAGGGGCGTCACCTACTTCAAGGGCCGACCGCTGCACCGCATCGGCCATCCCGCCCGCGAGGTCGGGGTGCTGCTGGGGGACGTGCCGGGGCATCCTGCGCGCACCGCGCGTGGTCAGCTCCGCATGCTCTGTGCCGCGGCGGGAGTCCCCGCCTCCCGGGCGGACGAACTGCTCGAAGTGGTGGGCCTCACAGGGCTGGGGGACCAGCGGATCGGCACCCTCTCGGCCGGCATGGACCGGCGGCTCGGCCTTGCCTCGGCGCTGCTCGGCGACCCCCATACGCTCGTGCTGGACGAGCCGACCGAGGGCCTCTCGCCCCGCGAGAGGAGCTGGCTCCACGGCCTGCTCCGCGCGCACGCGGCCGAGGGGGGCACGGTCCTGCACACCACCGGCGACCCGAAGGAGGCCGCTCGTGCGGCCGACCGCGTGGTCACCATCGACGGCGGGCGCCTCGTCGCCGATCAAGCGGTCGCCGACTTCTCCCGCACCCGTCTGCGGCCCCGGGTCGCGGTGCGGACTCCGCACGCGTCCCGGCTGGCCGCGGTGATGAGCCGCGAAGCCCGTGCCGCCCAGCGCTCCGTCGAGGTGGTCGCCGAGGACGGCAGCCGGCTCTCGGTGTACGGCAGCAGCTGCGCGGAGGTCGGGGACACGGCGTACCGGCACGGCCTCCCCGTCCATCAACTCGCCGACGAGACCGGGGACGCGGGCCCGGTGGCCGCCCCGGCCGGGGGGCCGGGCGGCGCTCCGCCGGTGGCCGTCCTGCCGGGGCCCGCCTCGGCCGTGGCGATCTCGCGCCTGCCGCCTCCGATTCCCGTACGCCCGGCCCGTGGCCCGCTCCGGCCTCTGCGGTACGAGCTGCGCCGCCTCTTCGGCGTCAGGACAACCGTCCTGATCATGGCGGCCGTTCTGGTCGTGTCGGCGGCCCTCTCCGTGCTGCTGGCCCGCTCCGGGAGGACACCTCTGCCGGATCTGCTGGTGGCCTGGCCGGACCTGCTGCCGCTTCCGCCCGCCGCGTTCGCGGCCGGACTGCTGGGCGCCCTCTCCTTCGGCGACGAGTTCCGCTACCCGGCGCTCGCCGCCGGGCGGGGGACGGTCCCGCGCCGTCTCGGACTCCTGGTCGCCAAACTCGTGGTCTCGGCGGGCGTCGCGCTGCTGCTCGCCCTGCTCTCCGTACTGGCGGACGCCGAAGCCCTGCGCCTCGTGTACGGCGGCGACTTGGTGGCCGTGCCGGAGAACGCTCCGCAGCTCGCCGCCAGTTGGGCGGGCCTGGCGGTCGGGTGTGCCTGGGCCGGCCTGCTGGGGGCCGGCGTGTTCCGGCTGACCGCTGCCGGAGTCGCCGCCGTGCTGGCGGTCCCCGTCCTTGTCGTGCCGCTGATGCAGAAGCTCCTCGCGGGACCGTCCGCGCGTTCGATCACAGGACTGCCGGGCCGACTGCGTGAACTGGGCTGGGCACAGTGGCCGTACGAGACGGACCGCTGGGCCATGGCCGCGGTGCGGCTCGTGGCCCAACCGGTGGGGCTGGCGCTTTCCCTGTCGTTGTCTGCCTTGATCTGCGCGTATGTGTTCACCAGCCTTCGAGGGAGAGCCCGTTGGTGATCGTTTCGCTCGGCCTCGGCGGTCGCCCACGGGCAACTCTCCTGAAAGGATGCGATTTCTACCGATAACGCGTCAATTGCGGGACGGGTGCCGATCACCCTTTCGTGTGCTTTTCAGCAAAGACCTCAAGGGGCGGGTGAGCCGCGCCGACAAAGGATGCGTGAGTACCCTTGCGCACACCATGATGACCGCCGCCCGCTCCGCCGACTCCGGCCTCGCCGGCCCGGGCGAACTCGACCGCTACCCGTACACGGAGGCGCCGGCCGGCGAGCGTGCCGCCCTCCGTTCCTGGGGTGGTGCCGAATCCGAACTGGGGCGGGCGGGCCGACGCGGCACGGCCAGCCGCGGCCGTGGACTTCACGGCCAACTGGTCCAGCAGCTCGGTCAGATGATCGTTTCCGGTGATCTCGGGGCCGACCGGCCGCTCGTTCCGGAGGAGATCGGCCAGCGATTCGAGGTATCCCGCACCGTTGTGAGGGAGTCCCTGCGCGTACTCGAGGCCAAGGGCCTCGTGAGTGCCCGGCCCAACGTGGGTACGCGGGTCCGCCCGGTCAGCGACTGGAACCTGCTGGACCCGGACATCATCGAATGGCGCGCCTTCGGCCCACAGCGTGACGACCAGCGCCGCGAGCTGGAGGACCTCCGCTGGACCATCGAGCCGCTGGCCGCCCGGCTGGCCGCCGGCCACGGGCGCGAGGACATTCAGCAGCGCCTCGGCGACATGATCGAGATCATGGGGCACGCGATGGGGCAGGGTGACACCATCACGTTCTCCAGGGCGGACGCGGAGTTCCACGCCCTGCTGATCCAGGCGGCGGGCAACCGCATGCTCGAACACCTCTCCGGAATCGTGTCGGCCGCCCTGCATGTCTCGGGCGGACCCGTCACCGGCTGTGACCGGCCCGCCGAGGCGTCCCTCGGCCACCACGCACGGATCGTGGAAGCGCTCGCGTCGGGCGACTCCGCCGACGCCGAGGCCGCCATGCGACAGCTGCTGGTCGGCCACACCGATGGCGAGCGGGTGGTTCCCGCGCCTCGCGAGCACTGAACACCGCTGGGCCGGGGTATGCGGACCACGTGCGGCCGGGGCCTGGCGGTCCGGCGGCAGGTTCGTGCGGAGATATGACCTCTGGGTCAGTTTGTCGCGAATGAGGTGTGACTGGGGCCACGCGAATTGGGCGTAACACTCCTCGGAACAGTGCGATGACTTAAGAGGTGACCGCCGCGGAAGGAATACAGCAGCCACACAGTGCGCTGTGCAGTTCTGAGGCCAAACCCGCGCCGTCGGCGACATCCCCAGCCGGCGGTCGTCGGTTCCAGCCCTCTCCAGGGCCGGGCCGGAAGCCGTTTCCATCGTTCCGAGAGGTTGTTCGTGTCGGCCAGCACATCCCGTACGCTCCCGCCGGAGATCGCCGAGTCCGAGTCTGTGATGGCGCTCATCGAGCGGGGAAAGGCTGATGGGCAGATCGCCGGCGATGACGTGCGTCGGGCCTTCGAGGCTGACCAGATTCCGCCAACCCAGTGGAAGAACGTTCTGCGCAGCCTCAACCAGATCCTCGAGGAAGAGGGTGTGACGCTGATGGTCAGTGCCGCGGAGTCGCCTAAGCGCGCCCGCAAGAGCGTCGCAGCGAAGAGCCCGGTCAAGCGCACCGCCACCAAGACCGTCGCGGCCAAGACAGCCGTGACGCGGACCGTCGCGGCATCTGCCGCCCCGGCGGCCCAGAGCGCGGACGCGGCGGCCGACGACGCCGCCGTGGCCGCTCCTGCGAAGAAGACAGCGGCCAAGAAGACGGTCGCCAAGAAGACAGCCGCGAAGAAGACCGCGGTCAAGAAGACCGCCGCCAAGAAGTCCGGCAAGCAGGACGACGAGCTCCTCGACGGTGACGAGGCGGTCGAGGAAGTCAAGGCCGGCAAGGGCGAGGAAGAGGAGGGCGAGGGCGAGAACAAGGGCTTCGTCCTCTCCGACGACGACGAGGACGACGCGCCTGCGCAGCAGGTGGCCGTCGCCGGCGCCACGGCCGACCCGGTCAAGGACTACCTGAAGCAGATCGGCAAGGTCCCCCTCCTCAACGCCGAGCAGGAGGTCGAGCTCGCCAAGCGCATCGAGGCCGGCCTCTTCGCCGAGGACAAGCTCGCGAACTCCGACAAGCTCGCGCCGAAGCTCAAGCGCGAGCTGGAGATCATCGCCGAGGACGGCCGCCGCGCCAAGAACCACCTGCTGGAGGCCAACCTCCGGCTCGTGGTCTCGCTGGCCAAGCGCTACACCGGCCGCGGCATGCTCTTCCTGGACCTCATCCAGGAGGGCAACCTCGGCCTGATCCGCGCGGTCGAGAAGTTCGACTACACCAAGGGTTACAAGTTCTCCACGTACGCCACATGGTGGATCCGCCAGGCGATCACCCGCGCCATGGCCGACCAGGCCCGCACCATCCGTATCCCGGTGCACATGGTCGAGGTCATCAACAAGCTCGCGCGGGTGCAGCGCCAGATGCTCCAGGACCTGGGCCGTGAGCCCACCCCGGAGGAGCTGGCCAAGGAGCTCGACATGACCCCCGAAAAGGTCATCGAGGTCCAGAAGTACGGTCGCGAGCCGATCTCCCTCCACACCCCGCTGGGTGAGGACGGGGACAGCGAGTTCGGAGACCTGATCGAGGACTCCGAGGCGGTCGTGCCGGCGGACGCGGTGAGCTTCACGCTGCTCCAGGAGCAGCTGCACTCCGTGCTCGACACACTCTCCGAGCGTGAGGCGGGCGTCGTCTCGATGCGCTTCGGTCTCACCGACGGCCAGCCGAAGACGCTGGACGAGATCGGCAAGGTCTACGGGGTGACGCGTGAGCGCATCCGCCAGATCGAGTCCAAGACGATGTCGAAGCTGCGCCACCCGTCGCGCTCGCAGGTCCTGCGCGACTACCTCGACTAGATCGCGGACAGACATGGGCCGGGCCCGGAACCCTTACAGGTTCCGGGCCCGGCGCATGTGCGCATGCGGTCGGCACCGGGGCGGATGACGCTGAGTGGGCACTGTTCACCTCGGCGTCAGGAGTCTCCATGCCCCGCCTTCTCGTCCGTGTCCTTCCCGCCGCGTTCGCCCTTGCGGTCGCGGCGGCGCTCATACCCTTCGGCCCCCCGGCGCCCGCCGCGGCGGACAGCGTCATCGTGGGCGGGAGGCCGGTGGCCGTCGCGGACAGCCCGTGGGCCGTGGCCCTGTCGAGCCGTGACCGGTTCGGAGGAACCCGCGCGGGACAGTTCTGCGGGGGAGTGGCGGTCGCACCCACCAAGGTGCTGACGGCGGCACACTGCCTCAGGGAGGACGTGCTGGGCGCCGCCGTCGCGGACGTCCAGGATCTGAGGGTCATCGCCGGACGGGACGAGCTGAGCGGTCCGGGCGGTCAGGAGATCTCCGTGCGCTCGACATGGGTCAATCCCGGGTACGACCCGCACACGAACGCCGCGGACCTGGCGGTCCTCACTCTGGACCGGACGCTGCCCCAGGACAGCGTCATACCGATGGCCGGAGCGGGGAACGCGGCGTACGAGCCGGGCACCGAGGCGGCCGTGTACGGCTGGGGGGACACCACCGGGTACGGCGCCTACGCCTCAGGGCTGCGCGCGGCCACGGTTCGGGTACTGGCGGACACCGACTGCGCCCGGGCCTACCCCGGCGGCACGCAGGGCGCGTACGACGCCTCGTCGATGCTCTGCGCCGGTGACACCGCGGGCGGGCGGGATGCATGCCAGGGGGACAGCGGAGGCCCGCTGGTGGCCCGTGGGCGCCTCATCGGGCTGGTCTCGTGGGGCAGTGGCTGCGGGAGCCCCGGCAGCCCCGGGGTGTACACCCGGGTGTCCTCGGCGATCCGGTGGATGGCCGAGGGGAACTGAGCAGCCGGGAGCGCACCACGGCGATCACCGCGCCTCACGTCGGAGCGTATGAGAACGGGCGGCTTTCCCCGAGGGGAGGCCGCCCGTCGGCCGGTCCTGGACCGTGCCCATAGCTCGTCGTGGATGCGAGGTGTCAGTGTTGATCCTCGTCGGCGGCACTTGCCTGGACGGCAGTGAGCCGATCTGTCTCATCCTGTATTTCCGCGGCGATCTTCTTGAGTTCCGGCTCGAACTTACGCCCGTGGTGGGCGCAGAAGAGCAGTTCACCGCCGCTGATCAGGACGACGCGCAGATAGGCCTGGGCGCCGCAACGGTCACAGCGGTCTGCTGCGGTCAGCGGGCTCGCGGGGGTCAGAACAGTAGTCACGTCGCCTCTTCTCTAGCTCGACGAGCTGTCGTACCAGGGTCAACATCCAACCAGGCCGAAAACGTTCCCGCTCGTGGCATTTCTTCGAAACTTCTTCTCAGGATGGCTGTCTGTTGCCGGTTGGCGGCGAATGTGCCGTATTGCGTAGCGCTACGGTTTCGCGTTGCTTGTGTGGGCCGGTCCGCCGGCTGGCTTGCCGGTTGTTCATGAGGACGTGCCCGGAGCCTAAATGGTTCATGCCTCGAAGGGAACGTGATGTGCACGTCACCCTAACGAATGATCGAACGCCTATGCGAGGCTGGACTAGCATAAGGATTCCCCCTGGGTGGCGTTACAACCGCTCTACCAGGCCTCGGTAGGCTCTCAGCGGCTACCGAGGCCGAGCCCGATACCCACCGGGCCCCACATGAAATTCAGCGAGGAGCGAACCGCGTGACCGCCGATTCCGTGCCGTCCACTGCGCTGCTGACCGGAGCAGGCGGCTCAGACAGGGACAGCTCCAACTACACCGCGCGGCACCTTCTCGTCCTCGAGGGGCTCGAAGCGGTCCGTAAGCGCCCCGGGATGTACATCGGGTCCACGGACAGCCGCGGACTGATGCACTGCCTCTGGGAGATCATCGACAACTCGGTCGACGAGGCTCTCGGCGGTTACTGCGACAACATCGAGGTCATCCTCCACGACGACTCCTCCGTCGAGGTGCGCGACAACGGCCGGGGCATCCCGGTCGACGTGGAGCCCAAGACCGGGCTCTCCGGCATCGAGGTCGTCATGACCAAGCTGCACGCCGGCGGAAAGTTCGGCGGCGGTTCCTACGCGGCGTCCGGCGGCCTGCATGGCGTCGGCGCCTCGGTCGTGAACGCGCTCTCCGCACGGCTGGACGTGGAGGTGGACCGCAACAGCGCCACCCACTCCATCAGCTTCCGGCGCGGTGTCCCCGGCATGTTCACCGAGCAGGGGCCGGACAGCCCCTTCGACCCGGCCAACGGCCTCCGCAAGGGCAAGCGCGTCCCCAAGACGCGTACGGGTACCCGGGTGCGGTACTGGGCGGACCGCCAGATCTTCCTCAAGGACGCGAAGCTCAACCTGGAGACGCTGTACCAGCGGGCACGCCAGACCGCGTTCCTCGTGCCCGGCCTCACCATCGTCGTCCGTGACGAGCGCGGCATCGACGGCGAGGGCAAGACGGAGGAGACCTTCCGCTTCGACGGCGGAATCAGCGAGTTCTGCGAGTACCTGGCGCAGGACAAGGCCGTCTGTGACGTGCAGCGCCTCAGCGGTACGGGAACCTTCAAGGAGACCGTGCCGGTCCTGGACGACCGGGGACACATGACGGCGACCGAGGTCACCCGTGAGCTGGGTGTGGACATCGCCCTGCGCTGGGGCACCGGCTACGACACCAACCTCAAGTCCTTCGTCAACATCATCGCCACCCCCAAGGGCGGCACCCATGTCAGCGGCTTCGAGCGCTCACTCACGAAGACGGTGAACGAGGTCCTGCGCTCCGCCAAGGTGCTGCGGGTCGCCGAGGACGACATCGTCAAGGACGACGCCCTGGAGGGCCTGACCGCGGTCGTCACCGTACGGCTCGCGGAGCCGCAGTTCGAAGGGCAGACCAAGGAGGTGCTGGGCACCTCGGCCGCCAACCGGATCGTGGCCAACGTGGTCGCCAAGGAGCTCAAGGCGTTCCTGACGTCGACCAAGCGCGACGCCAAGGCTCAGGCCAGGGCGGTCCTGGACAAGGCGGTGGCCGCCGCGCGCACCCGCATCGCCGCCCGCCAGCACAAGGACGCGCAGCGCCGCAAGACCGCGCTCGAGTCCTCCTCGCTGCCCGCGAAGCTCGCGGACTGCCGGAGCGACGACGTGGAGCGCAGCGAGCTCTTCATCGTGGAGGGCGACTCGGCCCTCGGCACCGCGAAGCTGGCCCGCAACAGTGAGTTCCAGGCGCTGCTGCCGATCCGCGGGAAGATCCTCAACGTCCAGAAGTCGTCCGTCTCGGACATGCTCAAGAACGCCGAGTGCGGAGCCATCATCCAGGTCATAGGAGCAGGCTCCGGCCGTACCTTCGACATCGACACGGCACGCTACGGCAAGGTCATCATGATGACGGACGCCGATGTCGACGGTTCGCACATCCGCACCCTGCTGCTCACGCTCTTCCAGCGCTACATGCGGCCGATGGTCGAGGCCGGGCGGGTCTTCGCGGCCGTGCCCCCGCTGCACCGGATCGAGCTCGTCCAGCCGAAGAAGGGCCAGGACAAGTACATCTACACCTACTCCGACAACGAGCTCCGGCAGACCCTGCTGGAGCTGCAGCGTAAGAACGTCCGGTTCAAGGACTCGATCCAGCGGTACAAGGGCCTCGGCGAGATGGACGCGGACCAGCTCGCGGAAACCACGATGGACCCCCGCCACCGCACCCTGCGCAGGATCAACATCGGTGACCTGGAGTCCTCCGAGCAGGTCTTCGACCTGCTGATGGGCAACGAGGTCGCGCCCCGCAAGGAGTTCATCACCAGCTCCGCCGCGACCCTGGACCGCTCGCGCATCGACGTCTGAGCCCCGCCGCCCGTGGATGGAGGGCTTCCTCCGCCCGCGGGCGGCCTCTGAGCCGGTCCCCTGCCGACGCGCTTGCGCAGAGACCCCGGCGCTCACTGCGGACGGACTGTCCGACGCCGGGATCGCACGCCACGCCTACGGAGGGGGAGTCGCGCACCCACCCGGCACTTCCGTCACCTGAAAAGGTGAAGCACGGCGAATGAAGTGCCCGGGATCTTCCCGGTCTGCCCATTCTTGGCTACGCGGCCGAAAAGGCTCGTGGACAAGGGAGTTGTCGGTGGAGAAGGAAGCAGGGCCGGGTGTCGCGGCGACGCGGCTCGACGACCCGTGGTGCGAGGCGCCGGGCACGGCGTGGGGCGAGCCGGACGGTGTGGGCGCGGTCGCGTCCGACGGACGGTCCCGGTCGGACGAGCAGGCGCCGAGCGCGGCAGAGATCTACCTGGAGGTGCAGAACAGCCCTGCCTTCCGCGAAGTGCGCCGTCGCTACCGGCGGTTCGTGGTCCCCGCCGCGGTCGCCTTCCTGCTCTGGTACCTGGCCTATGTCGTCGCGGCCACCACCGCCCACGACCTCATGGCGCGTCCCGTCGCCGGCGCGCTCAACGTGGCCATGGTCGCCGGACTCGGACAGTTCCTCACCACGTTCCTGCTCACCTGGGCGTACGCCCGTCACGCGCGTCTGCACCGGGACCGCGCCGCTCTGGAACTGCGGTGGGACACCCAGGAGATGACAAGAGGGATCGGCCGGTGAGGGGGGACCACCAGACGCTGGCGCTGCTGCTGTTCAGCGTGTTCGTCGCCGTGACGCTCGGCATCACCACCTGGGTCGGCCGCAACCGACAGGGGTCCGCCGAGGAGTTCTACGCCGGCGGACGGCTGCTCTCCCCCATGGAGAACGGATTCGCCATCGCCGGTGACTACATGTCCGCGGCGTCCTTCCTCGGCATCTCGGGGCTGATCGCCCTGTTCGGCTACGACGGCATGCTCTACTCCGTCGGATTCCTCGTCGCCTGGCTCGTCGTGCTGCTCCTGGTCGCCGAACTCGTGCGCAACTGCGGGCGCTTCACGCTGGCCGACGTGGTCGCCGCCCGGATGGCGGAGCGCCCGGTGCGCACGGCTCTCGGCACCTCGTCGGTCACCGTATCGGTGCTCTATCTGGTCGCCCAGATGGTGGGTGCGGGGAGCCTCGTCGCGCTGCTGCTCGGCGGCACGAGCGACACCGCCCGGTCATGGACGGTGGTCGGGGTCGGAGCGCTGATGGTGGTCTACGTGTCGCTCGGCGGCATGCGCGCCACGACCTGGATCCAGATCGTCAAGGCGGTCCTGCTGATGGCCGGCGCCGTCGCGCTCACCGTGCTCGTCCTTCTCCGCTTCCACGGCGACCTCAACGCCCTGCTGACCTCCGCCGCCGAACGCAGCGGCCACGGAAAGGACTTCCTCTCGCCCGGCCTCAGGTACGGCGGGAGCTGGACGGCGCGGCTCGACTTCATCAGCCTCGGACTGGCGCTCGTCCTCGGCACGGCCGGGCTGCCGCACATCCTGTCGCGTTTCTACACCGTCCCCACGGCCCGTGCGGCCCGGCGCTCCGTCGTCTGGTCCATCGGGCTCATCGGCAGCTTCTACCTGATGACCATCGTGCTCGGATTCGGAGCCGCCGCGCTCGTGGGATCCGCGGACGTCCGGGCGTCCAACGCCTCCGGGAACACGGCCGTCCCGCTGCTGGCGCTCGTCCTCGGAGGTGGTGAGGGCTCCACGGGCGGCACCGTGCTCTTCGCCGTCGTCGCCGCCATCGCCTTCGCCACGATCCTCGCCGTGGTCGCGGGGATCACCCTCGCCTCCTCCGCCTCCGTCGCCCACGACCTGTACGCCTCGTTCCGCAGGCCGGGTGCCGTGCGGCGCAGCGAGGTCGGCGTGGCCCGGGTGGCCGCCGCGGGCATCGGGGTGGTGGCCATCGGTTTCGGCCTCCTCGCCCAGAACCTGAACGTCGCGTTCCTGGTGGGGCTGGCCTTCGCGGTCGCCGCCTCGGCCAACCTCCCGGCGCTGCTCTACTCGTTGTTCTGGCGGAATTTCACCACCCGGGGCGCGGTCTGGGCCGTCTACGGCGGACTGATTCCCGCCGTCCTGCTCGTCCTGCTCTCACCGGTCGTCTCGGGGAGTGCCACCTCGCTCTTCCCCGGCGTGGACTTCGCCCTGTTCCCCTTGGAGAACCCGGGACTCGTATCGATTCCGGCGGGCTTCCTGGCCGGCTGGGCCGGTACGGTCACCTCTCCCGAACCGCCGGACCCGGCCAAGCACGCGGAGACGGAGGTGCGGTCGCTGACCGGGGCAGGGGCGGCATAGCGGGGGCCGCGCCCCCGTCAACCGGTCGCCCAGACGTACCGGTGTTCGGGGCGGCCGGTCTCGCCGTACCTGAGGGTGAGCCGGACGCGGCCCGTGCGTTCGAGCAGCTTCAGATAGCGCTGGGCCGTCTGCCGGCTCATTCCTGCGCTCTCCGCGATCTCCTGGGCGGAGAGCGGCCCGTCGGCGCCCCGCAGGGCCCGCCGGACCAGTTCCGCGGTCGTCGCCGAGTGGCCCTTGGGGAGGTCGGACCCACCCGTGGCCCACAAGGCCCCGAACAGCCGGTCCACCTCCGTCTGCTCGGCCTCGCCGCCGCTCTCGAAGGTGCGGCGCAGCGCCGCGTACGCCTCCAGTCTGGTGCGCAGTCCGGCGTACGCGAACGGCTTCACCAGGTACTGGAGGGCGCCGTGGCGCATCGCCGCCTGGACGGTCGCCACGTCGCGGGCGGCCGTCACCATGATCACGTCGGTGTGATGCCCGAGGGCGCGCAGCTCGCGCACCACGGCCAGACCGTTGCGGTCCGGCAGATAGTGGTCGAGCAGGATCAGGTCGACGGGCACCTCCCCGATGCTCGCGAGAGCCTCTGCCGCGGAGTGGGCCATGGCGGCCACCCGGAATCCGGGCACCTTGGCGACATAGGCCGCGTTGATCCGGGCGACCCGTACGTCGTCGTCCACGACCAGTACCTCGATCACGGGGCGCCTCCTGACGTCGTCGGCCGATCGGGGGCCGACGGGCCGCCCGTGGTGGGGGAGCCGAGCCGTTCCCGGCCGCCGGGCGCCGGAACGCCCAGCCGTTCCGGGCCGCCCAGCGCCTCCGGAAGGACGACGGTGAAGACCGCCCCGCCCTCCGAGGAGCTCGACACGGACACGCTGCCGCCTTGGCGCTCGGCGAGCCGCCGCACCAGCGGCAGTCCCAGGCCCCGCTTGCCGTGGGCCGGGAGTTCCTTGGTCGACCAGCCCTCCGTGAAGATGGATTCGTGATCACCGGCCGGCACCCCGGGGCCGCTGTCGCGCACCCGCAGTTCCACCGTACGGCCCTCGGCCCGCAGCCCGACCTCGATCCGCGCGTCGGGCGTCCCCGCCGCCGCGTCGAGCGCGTTGTCCACCAGATTGCCGAGGACCGTGACGAGGCCGCGTGGGTCCACCAGCCGGTCCGGCAGGAGGGTGCCCGCCGCCATGCGCAGAGCGACCCCGCGCTCGGCGGCCACGGTCGCCTTGCCGACCAGGAGCGAGGCCAGCAGGGGGTCGTGGACCTTCTCCGTGACCTGCTCGGCCGTCGCCCGGTGGACCCCGACGACTTCCGTGACGAACTCCACCGCTTCCTCGTGCATCCCCAGTTCCAGCAGCCCCAGGAGCGTGTGAAGCCGGTTGGCGTGCTCGTGGTCCTGGGCGCGGAGGGCGTCGATCAGACCGTGGGTGGAGTCGAGTTCACGGCCGAGGTACTCCAGTTCCGTACGGTCGCGCAGTGTGGCGACGGCCCCACCGTCGTCGGTCGGCATCCGGTTGGCGAGGAGCACGCGGTTGCCGCGGACCGTCACCAGGTCGTCGCCGACCACCCGCCCGGCCAGCACGTCTGTGGTGCGCCCCTCGCCCAGTGCCTCGTCGAGCTGCTTGCCCGAGGCCTCGGGGCCGAGCCCCAGCAGTCGCTGGGCCTCGTCGTTCAGGAGTCTGATGCGCCCCGTGCGGTCGAGCGCGACGACGCCCTCACGGATGCTGTGGAGCATGGCCTCGCGCTCGGTCAGCAGCGCCGAGATGTCGGAGAACGCCAGGTCATGAGTCTGCCGCTGGAGACGGCGGGAGATCAGATAGGCGGCCAGGGCTCCCACGGCCAGCGCCCCGCCCGCGTAGGCGAGCAGCCCGGGGATCGTGGCGAGGAGCCGGGCGCGGACGCTGTCGTAGGCGATGCCCACCGAGACGGCACCGACGACCCGGTCCGATCCGTCGAGCAGCGGCACCTTGCCGCGCGCCGAGCGTCCGAGTGTGCCGCTGTCGATCTCCATCACGGACCTGCCGGCGAGCGCCGCACTGGGGTCGGTGGAGACGACGTCGCCGATGCGGGAGGAGTCCGTGTGCGACCAGCGCACCCCCTGCTTGTCCATGACCACGACGTACTCCGCGCCGGTCGCTCGCCTGATCCGCTCCGTCGCGGACTGGACGGCGCCGCCCGGGCGCGGTTCGGTGGTGAGCAGCGACGCCGAGATCTGCGGCTGCGCCGCCGTGGACTGTGCGATCGCCAGGGCGCGGCGCATCGCCTGGTCGTCGAGCTGGGCGCTGAGCGGTGCCAGGAAGAGGCCTGTGACGAGGACCGTGACGCCGGTGATGATGGCCAGCTGCATCAGCAGGACCTGCGAGAAGACCCGCCGCGGCCAGCCGAACCGGCGCGGTCCCCGTGGGGTGGTCCGTGGGGCGCTCATCGTACGAACGGTAAGGGGCAATCCGCGCTCACCGAAATCC
Source organism: Streptomyces sp. NPDC023573 (assembly GCF_055559735.1). Lineage (NCBI taxonomy): Bacteria > Bacillati > Actinomycetota > Actinomycetes > Kitasatosporales > Streptomycetaceae > Streptomyces > Streptomyces sp. NPDC023573. Next base: position 204,631 of record NZ_JBVHKB010000011.1, on the reverse strand, counting down.
CGCCCGCGGATCGCCTGCCGATCTTCCGTCGGTCTCCCGCCGATCACCCTTCGACGGCCGGTCGGGCCGGGCTCTTGACCTCACGCCCTCCACCCGTGAGCGTTCTACGGGTGTCCACCGCGACGTAATATTCTTGCGATTTTTGCGCTAATCTTGCGTTCATGACACGACGACTTGCTCAGGTTGCCCAGAAAGTAGGAGTCAGCGAGGCCACGGTCAGCCGCGTGCTGAACGGCAAGCCGGGTGTCTCCGACGCCACACGCCAAGCCGTTCTCTCCGCCCTGGACGTGCTCGGCTACGAGCGCCCGACACAGCTCCGGGGTGAGCGCGCAAGGCTCGTCGGACTCGTTCTGCCCGAGCTGCAGAACCCCATCTTCCCGGCCTTCGCCGAAGTGGTGGGCGGCGCGCTCGCACAGCAGGGCCTGACCCCGGTGCTCTGCACGCAGACCAAGGGCGGGGTCTCCGAGGCCGACTACGTGGAACTCCTCCTCCAGCAGCAGGTGTCCGGAGTCGTGTTCGCCGGTGGTCTGTACGCCCAGGCCGACGCCCCGCACGACCACTACAAGGTGCTCGCCGACCGCAAGATCCCGGTGGTCCTGATCAACGCCGCGATCGCGCATCTCGGGTTCCCCGCGGTCTCGTGCGACGACTCGGTGGCCGTCGAGCAGGCCTGGCGCCATCTCGTCTCGCTCGGCCACGAACGGATCGGCTTCGTCCTCGGCCCGGCCGACCACATGCCCTCGCAGCGCAAGCTCGCCGCCGCCCGTGCCATCGCCGCCCGGTCGGGGATCGCCGTGCCGGACGAGTGCGTGTCACGGGCCATGTTCTCGATCGAGGGCGGCCAGGCCGCCGCGACACGACTGCTCGACCTGGGGATCACGGGCATCATCTGCGCCAGTGACCCGCTGGCCCTGGGCGCGGTGCGCGCGGCGCGCCGCCGCGGGCTGTCGGTGCCCGGGCAGGTCTCCGTCGTCGGCTACGACGACTCCGCGTTCATGAACTGCACCGAGCCGCCGCTGACCACGGTCCGTCAGCCGATCGAGGCCATGGGCAGGGCCGCGGTCGAGCTCCTCTCCGTGCAGATCGGGGGGCACGCCGTGCCGTCGGACGAGCTCCTCTTCGAGCCGGAGCTGGTCGTCCGTGGGTCCACGGCCCGCCCGCCCCGGCCGTAGGCCCGGTGAGAATTTCCGCCGGCTGTAGCTAAATTGCAGGACCCGCCCCCTCCGGGGAGGCCGCCTACGGGGCAGGCGACGGCTGAGGCGCGCGCGGGCAGGTGTACTGCCCGCTGGGACGCATGCGCAGCGGGCGTTCCGCGTACTCCTCCATCGCGCGGGCGATCCAGCCCGCGGTGCGGGAGACGGCGAACACGGTCTCACCTGTCTCGGCGGGCATGCCGTACGTGACCGAGAGGGCGGCCAGGGCCAGGTCGACGTTGGCGTGCAGAGGTGTGTGGCGTGCGGTGGTCGCGGCCACGTCACGGGCCGCCGCCACCGCCGGTGCCGCCTGCGGGATCTCGTCCAGCAGCGAGAAGAGCTCGACCGCCCGCGGATTTTTGCTCTCGTACAGGCGGTGGCCGAGCCCGGGCACACGTCGGCCGGCCCGCAGATGGTCCGCGACGACGGGAGCCGCGCCGCCCCGGTCTCGAGAGATGTTCACGCCCACCTTCTGTGCCGCGCGCATGGTCGGCTGGAGCGCCAATATCCTGGAGCAGGCGGAGGACTCGAAGATCATCCGCCCGGAGGCCCGCTACGCCGGGCCTCCGCCTCCGCAGCCCGTACCGGCACTCTGACCTCCGAACGACCCGAGGAAGGCCCCGTTGACCCCGCCCCACGCCCCGCAGATCCCGGTCGTCGTCCTGGCGGGGTTCCTCGGATCCGGCAAGACGACTCTGCTCAACCATCTGCTCCGCAACAGGGCGGGCAACAGGATCGGCGTCATCGTCAACGACTTCGGGGCCATCGAGATCGACGCCATGACCGTCGCGGGGCAGGTCGGGTCGACGGTCTCGCTGGGCAACGGCTGTCTGTGCTGCGCGGTCGACGCGAGTGAGCTCGACACCTATCTGGAGAAGCTGACCGGGCCCGCCGCCCGCCTGGACGTGATCGTCATCGAGGCCAGCGGTCTCGCCGAGCCCCAGGAACTCGTACGGATGCTGCTGGCCAGCGACAATCCGTACATCCGGTACGGGGGACTGGTCGAGGTCGTCGACGCGGCCGAATTCCCCGCCACACGGGAGCGCCACCCCGAGATCGTCCGCCACCTCGCGGCCGCGGACCTGATCGTCCTGAACAAGACCGACCGGGTCACGGACGCGGAACTGGCGGCGGTGCGGGAGACGGCCGGGACGGCGGGCGCCAGGGCGGCGGTCGTCCGCGCCGTGTACGGCAGGATCGACCCGGAGCTCCTCTTCGATCCCGTTCTCCGGCCGGACGAGGACGACTCGTTCCGCCAGCTGACGTTCGAGGACCTCCTCCCCGAGGCCGACCGCACGCACGAGGAGCACCTGCACACGGCGTACGAGAGTGTCTCCTTCACCGCCGACGTGCCGCTCAGCCCACGCCGCTTCATGGCGTTCCTCGACTCCAGGCCGGCGGGCCTCTACCGGATCAAGGGATTCGCCGACTTCGGTGCGGGCGACCCCGGCAACCGGTACGCCCTGCACGCCGTCGGGGGGTTCCTGCGCTTCGTGCCGGAGCGCTGGGCCCGGGACGAACCGCGAAGGACCCAGCTGGTGCTGATCGGCTCGGGCATCGATGCCGAGGCCCTGCACAAGGAGCTCGATGCCTGCCGGGACGCGTGGCAGGACGCCACCGAGGAGCTGGAGCGCAGCATGTGGGGCGTCCTGCGGTACGTACGGCAGCCGGACGACGAGGGCTGAGATCCCGCCGCCCGGCCGGATGTCCTACAGAGGTCCGGCGATCACCGCGACCGGACTCGTCAGCGGTGTGCCCGAACCGTCACGGCGCGGATCCGGGTCCGGAAGCTCGGCCGGCGTGCCGTTCTTCTGTGCCGCCCGTGCGGGGGTCTCGCCCGCCCAGGCGAACACCAGGACGTCCTCCCCCTTGAGGAAGCGCTGGCAGCGCACCCCGCCGGTGGCCCTGCCCTTGCGTGGGTACTGGTCGAACGGGGTGAGCTTCCAGGTCCGCTCGGAGTCGTCCAGCGTGCCGTGCGATCCGGCGACCGTGAACACCGCCGCGTCCGCGGAGGGATCCACCGCCGCGAACGAGAGGACGGTGGCGCCGGCGGCGAGCTTGACACCCGCCATGCCGCCCGCCGCGCGTCCCTGCGGGCGCACCGACGCGGCCGGATAGCGCAGCAGCTGGGCGTCCGACGTGATGAAGACCAGGTCCTCCTCGCCCGTACGCAACTGCTTGGCGCCGACGACCCGGTCACCGTCCTTCAGCGAGATGACCTCCAACTCGTCCTTGTTGGCGGGGTAGTCGGGCACCACACGCTTCACCACGCCCTGCAGGGTGCCGATGGCCAGGCCCTGCGCCTCCTCGTCGAGGGTGGTGAGGCAGATCAGCTCCTCGTCCGGCTCCAGCGTCAGGAACTCCGAGATCTGGGCACCGCCCGACAGGTTCGGCGCGGCATGGGTGTCCGGCAGCTGCGGCAGATCGATCACCGAGAGCCGGAGCAGCCGTCCGCCGGACGTCACCGCACCCACGTCCCCGCGCGCCGTCGCGGGCACGGCGGAGACGATCGCGTCGTGCTTCGTGCGCCTGGCGTCCTCGGCCTGGGGTACCGGCTCCGCGTTGGCCGTACGGGCCAGGAGGCCGGTCGAGGAGAGGAGCACCTGGCACGGGTCGTCGGCGACCTCCAGCGGCACGGAGGCGACCTGCGAGCCCGCCGACTCCAGCAGCACCGTGCGCCGGTCGGTGCCGAACTTCTTAGCCACCGCGGCCAGTTCGGCCGAGACCAGCTTGCGCAGCTCGGCGTCCGACTCCAGGATCGCGGTCAGCTGTGCGATCTCCTCGGTGAGCTTGTCGCGCTCGCTCTCCAGCTCGATCCTGTCGAAGCGCGTGAGCCTGCGCAGCGGGGTGTCCAGGATGTACTGGGTCTGGATCTCGCTCAGCGAGAAGCGCTCCATCAGGCGCTCCTTCGCCTGCGCCGAGTTGTCGCTGTCCCGGATGAGCCGGATGACCTCGTCGATGTCGAGCAGCGCCACGAGGAGGCCCTCGACCAGGTGCAGCCGGTTACGCCGCTTCGTCCGGCGGAACTCGCTGCGCCTGCGCACCACGTCGAAGCGGTGGTCGAGATAGACCTCGAGGAGCTCCTTGAGCCCCAGGGTGAGCGGCTGGCCGTCGACCAGTGCCACGTTGTTGATGCCGAAGGACTCCTCCATCGGCGTCAGCTTGTAGAGCTGCTCCAGCACGGCCTCCGGCACGAAGCCGTTCTTGACCTCGATCACCAGACGCAGACCGTGCGCACGGTCGGTGAGGTCCTTGACGTCCGCGATGCCCTGGAGCTTCTTCGAGCCGACGAGGTCCTTGATCTTGGCGATCACCTTCTCGGGACCGACGGTGAAGGGCAGTTCGGTGACGACGAGACCCTTGCGACGGGCCGTGACGCTCTCTATGGCGACCGTGGCGCGGATCTTGAACGTGCCGCGTCCCGCGGCGTAGGCGTCCTTGATGCCGCCGAGGCCGACGATCCTGCCGCCGGTGGGCAGGTCGGGACCCGGGACGAAGCGCATCAGCGTCTCGAGGTCCGCGCCCGGGTGCCGGATGAGGTGGCGGGCGGCGGCGATGACCTCGCCGAGGTTGTGCGGGGGCATGTTGGTCGCCATGCCGACCGCGATCCCGGAAGCGCCGTTGACCAGGAGGTTCGGGTACGCGGCCGGGAGGACGACCGGCTCCTGCTCCTGGCCGTCGTAGTTCGACTGGTAGTCGACGGTGTCCTCGTCGATCGACTCCGTCATCAGCGACGTGGCGTCGGCCATCCGGCACTCGGTGTACCGCATGGCGGCCGGGGGGTCGTCGTTGCCCAGGGAGCCGAAGTTGCCGTGCCCGTCGACGAGGGGCAGGCGCATCGAGAACGGCTGTGCCATGCGCACCAGTGCGTCGTAGATCGACGCGTCACCGTGCGGGTGCAGTTTGCCCATCACTTCGCCGACGACGCGTGCGCACTTCACGTAGCCGCGGTCGGGGCGGAGCCCCATCTCGTTCATCTGGGACACGATGCGGCGGTGTACGGGCTTCATGCCGTCGCGGGCGTCGGGCAGAGCCCTGGAGTAGATCACCGAGTACGCGTACTCGAGGAAGGAGCCCTGCATTTCGTCGACGACGTCGATGTCGAGGATCTTCTCCTCGAAGTCGTCCGGCGGCGGGGTTTTCGTGCTGCGGCGGGCCATCGCGGCTGCGACTCCTTCACAGATTCTGTCGGGCAACCTCAGGTTCTGACGCCGACCATTGTGGCCCGCCGTACTGACAACACCGACCTCGACCCGTCCGAAGCGGTCCTCAGGGCCTCCGCGGGGGCCCCGGATCACGGCAGTATCCACGACGACATCCACCCGACGGGAACTTCGCCGGGCGCCCGCGCGCTTGGTCTTAGAGTGGCAGGTCCGGCAGGAAATCCTGTACCGATCGAAGGGACGTACATGCCCATGGGTCACACGGCCACAGCCCAGGCCGGTTCCGGCGGCTTGACGGCGACCGAGCACCGTCTGGCCAACGGCCTGCGCGTGGTGCTCTCCGAGGACCATCTGACCCCCGTCGCCGCGGTCTGCCTCTGGTACGACGTCGGCTCCCGCCACGAGGTCAAGGGGCGTACGGGTCTGGCGCACCTCTTCGAGCACCTGATGTTCCAGGGCTCGGGCCAGGTCAAGGGGAACGGGCACTTCGAGCTCGTGCAGGGGGCCGGCGGTTCCCTGAACGGCACGACCAGCTTCGAGCGCACCAACTACTTCGAGACGATGCCCACACACCAGCTGGAGCTGGCCCTGTGGCTCGAGGCCGACCGGATGGGCTCCCTGCTCGCCGCGCTCGACGAGGAGTCCATGGAGAACCAGCGCGACGTCGTGAAGAACGAGCGCCGCCAGCGCTACGACAACGTCCCGTACGGCACGGCCTTCGAGAAGCTCACCGCTCTCGCCTACCCGGCCGGCCACCCGTACCACCACACGCCGATCGGCTCGATGGCCGACCTGGACGCGGCGACGCTCGAGGACGCGCAGGCGTTCTTCCGTACGTACTACGCGCCGAACAACGCGGTGCTCTCCGTGGTGGGGGACATCGACCCGGAGCAGACGCTCGCGTGGATCGAGAAGTACTTCGGCTCCATCCCCTCGCACGACGGCAAGCAGCCCCCGCGCGACGGCACGCTGCCCGGCATCATCGGCGAGCAGCTGCGCGAAGTGGTCCAGGAAGAGGTCCCCGCGCGTGCGTTGATGGCCGCCTACCGGCTGCCGCACGACGGCACCCGCGAGTGTGACGCCGCGGACCTGGCCCTGACGGTGCTCGGCGGCGGTGAGTCGTCCCGCCTGCACAACCGGCTGGTGCGCCGTGACCGTACGGCGGTGGCCGCCGGATTCGGGCTGCTCAGGCTGGCCGGCGCGCCGTCGCTCGGCTGGCTGGACGTCAAGACGTCCGGGGGTGTCGAGGTGCCGCAGATCGAGGCGGCCGTCGACGAGGAGCTGGCCCGGTTCGCCGAGGAGGGCCCCACGCCGGAGGAGATGGAGCGCGCGCAGGCCCAGTTGGAGCGTGAGTGGCTCGACCGTCTCGGCACGGTCGCCGGCCGCGCGGACGAACTGTGCCGGTACGCCGTTTTGTTCGGCGACCCGCAGCTCGCCCTGACCGCGGTGGGCCGGGTGCTCGACGTGACGGCCGACGAGGTCAAGGCAGCCGCCCGGGCGCACCTGCGCCCCGACAACCGTGCGGTCCTGGTCTACGAGCCGGTCGAACCGGCCGACGAGACCGAGGGCACCGACGCGCCCGAGGGGGCCGACAAGTGACCGACGCCGCCGTGACTGGAGTAGCGATGGAGTACCACCCGCAGCCGACCGCCGGCGAGGCCAGGCCCTGGGCCTTCCCCGCGCCCGATCGCGGCGCCCTGCCCAACGGGCTGACCGTGCTGCGCTGCCACCGGCCCGGCCAGCAGGTCGTCGCCGTGGAGATCTTCCTCGACGCCCCGCTGGACGCCGAGCCCGAGGGCCTGGACGGTGTGGCCACGATCATGGCGCGCGCGCTGTCCGAGGGCACGGACAAACACTCCGCCGAGGAGTTCGCCGCCGAGCTGGAGCGCTGCGGCGCCACGCTGGACGCCCACGCGGACCACCCGGGTGTCCGCGTCTCCCTGGAGGTACCGGTCTCCCGGCTGGCCAAGGCCCTCGGCCTGGTCGCGGAGGCGCTGCGGGCCCCGGCCTTCGCGGAGGGCGAGATCGAGCGTCTGGTGGGCAACCGACTCGACGAGATCCCGCACGAGCAGGCCAACCCGGCCCGGCGCGCGGCCAAGCAGCTCTCCAAGGAGCTCTTCCCCGCCACCGCGCGGATGTCGCGCCCCCGCCAGGGCACCGAGGAGACGGTCCGGCGGATCGACGCCGCCGCCGTACGCGCGTTCTACGACGCCCATGTCCGCCCGTCCACGGCGACGGCGGTCGTCGTCGGCGACCTCACCGGCGTGGACCTGGACGCGCTGCTCTCCGAGACCGTCGGTGACTGGTCGGGCAATGCCGGCCAGGCCCGGCCCGTGCCCCCGATCACCGCGGACGACACCGGCCGTGTGGTCATCGTGGACCGTCCCGGAGCCGTGCAGACGCAGCTGCTGATCGGCCGGATCGGCGCCGACCGGCACGACAGCGTGTGGCCCGCCCAGGTCCTCGGCACGTACTGCCTGGGAGGCACTCTGACCTCCCGGCTGGACCGCGTGCTGCGCGAGGAGAAGGGCTACACCTACGGTGTCCGGGCCTTCGGACAGGTGCTGCGCTCGACGGCGCCCGGTTCCTCGTCCGGTGCGGCGGGCGCCGCGATGCTCGCCATCAGCGGCTCCGTCGACACCGAGTCCACCGGGCCCGCGCTGGACGACCTCTGGAAGGTCCTGCGCACCCTGGCGGCCGAGGGGCTCACCGACGCCGAGCGGGAGACCGCCGTGCAGAACCTCGTGGGCGTCGCCCCGCTCAAGTACGAGACGGCGGCCTCCGTCGCGGGCACCCTGGCCGACCAGGTGGAGCAGCACCTCCCGGACGACTACCAGGCGAAGCTGTACGCACGCCTGGCCGACACCGGCACGGTCGAGGCGACCGCCGCCGTGGTCAACGCGTTCCCGGTCGACCGGCTGGTCACCGTCCTGGTCGGGGACGCCGCTCAGATCAAGGAGCCCGTGGAGGCGCTCGGTATCGGTGAGGTGTCGGTCGTCAGCGGCTGACAGAACCGGACATGACGGACCCCGGCGGGTGCACTCCCGCCGGGGTTCTGTCATTTGTCCGTCTTGCGGAGAAGGTAGCGATTCGCCCTGTGGGATGTGCGACAAAAGGCCCTTTCCGTTTGGCGGGGGAAAGGCTCCCGATCTAGCGTCGGCGCGGCTGTCCGCCGGACGATTGCCGCGCCCGCGGCGCCGGACAGCCATCGCCGAGTCCCCGTCAGGCGCGAGCCTGGGGAGCCGGGGACCCACGAAGTCCCTGGGGTGAATCGGATCCCTGAACCTCGTTGAGGCCCAGGGGCCCGTAGGAGACCTTCCTGCTCCGAACCCGTCAGCTAACCCGGTAGGCGAGAAGGAAGGAAAGGACCAGCCCCTCCATGGCGTTCATCCGTGCCACCGGGAAGCACCGTGCCCCGAGCCGCCTGACGCGCAAGAGCGCCAAGGTCGCCGGCGTCGCCGCCCTGGCCACCACCGGCGTACTCGGTGCCACCGCCTCCCCGGCCCTCGCCGCGGACTCCGAGGTCACCGCGGGCAGTACCGGCCTGACACAGACGGTCGCTCTCGACACCACTCTCGCCGCCCAGATCGAGGCTCAGGCGAAGGCTCAGAAGCATCAGGCCGACGTCGCCGCGAAGGCCGCGGCCGAAGCGAAGGCCAAGGCGGAGGCGAAGGCCGAGGCCGAGCGCAAGGCGGAGGCCCGCGCCGAGGAGGCCCGCGAGGAGAAGGCGCGCGCCGCCCGCGCCGCCGAACGTGCCCGGCGGGGCGCCTTCCACCTTCCCGTCGCCGGTTCCCACGTCACCACCGGCTACAAGTCCGGTGGCACGCTCTGGTCCTCCGGCTCCCACTCCGGCGTGGACTTCCAGGCCGCTTCCGGCAGCTCGGTCGTAGCGGTCGGCGCCGGTACGGTCGTCGAGGCCGGCTGGGGCGGCGCCTACGGCAACAACATCGTGCTCAGGATGAAGGACGGCACGTACACCCAGTACGGTCACCTCTCCTCGATCGGCGTCTCCGTCGGCCAGAGCGTCGGCTCCGGCGAGCAGATCGGCCTCTCCGGGTCGACCGGCAACTCCACCGGGCCGCACCTGCACTTCGAGGCACGGACCACCCCCGAGTACGGCTCGGACATGGACCCCGTCGCCTACCTCCGCGCCCACGGCGTCCAGGTCTGATCCCGCTCCGCACCGCGATCTCCCGTCGAAGGCCCCGGCACCCGCCGGGGCCTTCGACGTGTCCCGGTGCCGGACGCGTGCCGAAGCCCCCGCGGAAGTGCTTCCAGGCCAAAAGATATCCATGGATTCCACCCCGCCATCGGAAATTCCGGCCGGTTGCAATAGAGTCACAGAACAGGCGTCGATCGGCCGCGTTTCGCGGGGATTAAGGCGGAGGTTCGGACATGCGCATTCCCGCGCATTCGGTATGCACGGCAATCCGTGACGACATCGTCTCCGGTGTCTTCGAGCGCGGCAGCCGCCTCACCGAAGAGGTGCTCGCGCGTCGCTACGGCGTCTCCCGCGTTCCCGTACGCGAGGCGCTGCGCACCCTGGAGTCCGAAGGCTTCGTCGTCACCCGCCGGCACGCGGGTGCCTGTGTCGCCGAGCCCACCGAGCAGGAGGCGGCCGACCTCCTGGAGATGCGCATGCTCCTGGAGCCCCTCGGGGCCGCACGCGCCGCCCAGCGCCGCACCGAGGCGCATCTCAAGGTGCTCCGCGGCCTGGTCAGGCTGGGCCAGGAGCGGGTGCGCCGGGGTGAGGGGGAGGATCTGCGCTCCCTGGGCGGCTGGTTCCACGAGACGCTGGCGCAGGCATCGGGGAGCCCCGCGCTGATCGCTCTGCTCACCCAGCTACGGCACAAGATCGCCTGGATGTACGCGGTCGAGCAGCCGGTCAGCCCCGCGAACTCATGGGCCGAGCACGGTGCTCTGGTCGACGCCGTGGCCCGCCGCGACCCGGAGCGTGCCAGGGTGCTCGCCACCCAGCACGCCGAGCGGGCGACAGCGGCCCACCGGCTGCGGCGCGCGCCGGGGCACACGCCCGGCCAGACCCGGGTGAGGACTTCGCAACACCCCGTAAACATCGCGGGAGTCCGTCATTAACAATTGCGCCGTATACAAAGAGGGTAATTATCGGAGGGCTTTCTTTCTGCTGCCCTGATCCGTGCTTTCCGGAGCGCTGTCGTCATTTTCCCGGAGTGCTGTCGCCCCGGTCCGGGAAACAGAAAAGCCGCGGCTCCCGGTCGGGGGTGCCGCGGCTTTCCGCAGAGAGAATTCCGGTGCGAAGTGGCCGGAATCAGACGGTCTCCGGGAGCTCCTCGAGCCCTTCGGCGACCAGCTTGGCCAGACGGTCCAGAGCGGCCTCGGCGTTGTCCGCCTCGGACGCGAGCACGATCTCCTCGCCGCCCTGGGCACCCAGACCGAGCACCGCGAGCATGGAGGCGGCGTTCACCGGGTTGCCGTCGGCCTTGGAGATCGTCACCGGGACGCCGGAGGCCGTGGCGGCACGGACGAAGATGGAAGCGGGGCGGGCGTGCAGGCCCTCGGCCCAACCGACGTTGACGCGGCGCTCAGCCATGGTTCTGCCCTTCACGTAACAATGGGTTGTCTAGACCAGTCTCGCACAGCGGTGCGCACCGCCGTGCCCGGCATCACCGCCGGCCGCCCTCCGTCCGCCGGCTCCCTCAGCGTGCCCTCGCCGCCAACCCGCCGCGACCGGTGTCGCGGGCCGTAGGCTTTGCCCATGGAGCCCACTCCGGAGCAGAGTCCGCATCACGCGTACCCCGATCACTGGGAGGCGGACGTGGTGCTCCGCGACGGTGGCACCGCGCGGATCAGGCCCATCACCACGGACGACGCCGGGCGGCTGGTCAGCTTCTACGAGCAGGTGTCCGACGAATCGAAGTACTACCGCTTCTTCGCCCCTTATCCGCGTCTCTCCGCGCGTGACGTGCACCGCTTCACCCATCACGACTACGTCGACCGGGTGGGGCTGGCCGTCACGATCGGCGGCGAGTTCATCGCCACCGTCCGCTTCGACCGGATCAACGAACAGGGCAGGCCCGCCTCGGCCCCCGCCGACGAGGCGGAGGTCGCCTTCCTCGTGCAGGACGCCCACCAGGGCCGCGGCGTGGCGTCCGCCCTCCTCGAACACATCGCGGCGGTGGCCAGGGAGCGGGGGATCCGCCGGTTCGCCGCAGAGGTGCTCCCCGCCAACAACAAGATGATCAAGGTGTTCCGGGACGCGGGCTTCACCCAGCAGCGCAGCTTCGAGGACGGCTCCGTCCACCTCACTCTCGATCTGGAGCCCACGGCCGAGTCCCTCGCCGTCCAGCGCGCCCGTGAGCAGCGAGCCGAGGCGCGCTCCGTGCAGCGCCTGTTGGCCCCCGGTTCCGTCGCGGTCATCGGTGTCGGCCGCACGCCCGGCGGTGTGGGCCGGACCGTGCTGCGCAACCTCCTGGGCTCGGGCTTCACCGGGCGCACGTACGCCGTGAACACCTCCTTCACCGCCGATACGGGAACGGTCGACGGGGTGCCCGCGCACCGGTCGGTGGGCGGGATCGGCGAGCAGGTCGATCTCGCGGTCGTCGCCGTTCCGGCCGGCCGGGTGCCCGAGGTCGTGGCCGACTGCGGCGAGAACGGCGTCCAGGGCCTCGTGGTCATCTCCGCCGGTTACGCCGAGCGGGGCACCGAAGGCCGGGAACGGCAGCGGGAACTCGTCCGGCAGGCACGCTCCTACGGCATGCGGATCATCGGCCCGAACGCCTTCGGCATCATCAACACCTCCGGCACGGTCCGCCTCAACGCCTCCCTCGCCCCCGAGTCGCCCGACGCCGGGCGCATCGGGCTCTTCACCCAGTCGGGCGCCATCGGCATCGCCGTCCTGTCCGGCCTCCACCGCAGGGGCGCGGGGCTGTCGGCCTTCATCTCCGCGGGCAACCGTGCCGATGTCTCCGGCAACGACTTCCTCCAGTACTGGTACGAGGACCAGGACACCGATGTCGCCCTGCTCTACCTCGAATCACTGGGCAACCCGCGCAAGTTCACCCGGCTCGCCCGCCGGACCGCCGCCGTGAAGCCGGTGGTCGTGGTGAAGGGCGCCCGGCACAGCGGATCCAATCCCCCGGGCCACGCCGTCCCCGTCAGCCGTATCCCCGACGCGACGGTCTCCGCGCTGATGCGTCAGGCGGGCGTCATCCGCGTCGACACCGTGACGGAGATGGTCGACGTCGGCCTCCTCCTTGCCGGCCAGCCCCTCCCGGACGGTCCCCGCGTGGCGATCCTGGGCAACTCCGAGTCGCTCGGCCTCCTCACCTACGACGCATGCATGGCGGAGGGGCTCCGCCCGCGCCCGCCCCGCGACCTCACCACGACGGCCGGCCCGCAGGACTTCCGTGACGCGCTGGCCGAGGCGCTCGCCGACCGGACCTGCGACGCCGTGATCGTGACCGCGATCCCCTGGGTGGGGGAGAACGGCGAGGCGGAGACCGGCGACGGCGAGGTCCTGGCGGCCGCCCTGCGCGAAGCGGCGGCCGACGGTCCCGCCAAGCCCGTGTCCGTGGTGCACGTGGAGATGGGCGGCCTGGCGCAGGCCCTCGCCGCCGCCACGAGCACGGCCGCGCCGCGCGAAACCGGGCGGCCGGCCGCCCCCGCGACAGCCCCGCCCCCGCCCGCCCCCGCTCCCCGGGCGGACGAGGCGGGCGCCCCGGCAACCGCTGCGGACGGCTCGTCCGCCGGGCGGATCCCCGCCTACCCCGCAGCGGAGCGAGCCGTCCGCGCGCTCGCCGAGGCGGTGAAGTACGCCCAGTGGCGGCGTCAGGCGGCCGCCCCCGGCAGGGTGCCCGAATTCCTGGACGACACCATCGACGAGCACGGGACCGCCGCGCTGATCGAGACGCTGCTCGGCCCGAGCCCCGACCCGCGCGGCCGCCCGCTGACCCATGACGAGGCCCGTGAGCTGCTCGCCCGCTACGGCGTCACCGTGCGGCCGGCGCTCCCCGCCCCCGACCCGGAGGCGGCCGTCGCCGCCGCCGGGAAGATCGGCTACCCGGTGGCCCTCAAGACCACCGCCCCCCATCTCAGGCATCGCGCCGACCTCGGTGGTGTCCGGCTCGATCTCGCCGGCGAGCACGCGCTGCGCCGGGCGTACGACGAACTGACCGACCTGCTGGGCACACCCGCCGAGCTGCGCCCCGTCGTCCAGGCCATGGCCCCCAGGGGTGTCGACACCGTGGTCAGGGCGTCCATCGACGCCGCCGCCGGTGCCGTGCTCTCCTTCGGCCTGGCCGGTGCGCCCTCCGAGCTGCTGGGCGACACGGCCCACCGCCTCGTCCCCGCCACCGACCGCGACGCGGCCGAGCTGATCCGCTCCATCAAGGCGGCTCCGGTGCTGTTCGGCTGGCGCGGCTCCGCGCCGGCGGACACCACGGCGCTCGAAGAGCTCCTCCTGCGGGTGTCCCGGCTGGTCGACGACCACCCCGAGGTGGTCTCGGTCGCCCTGGAACCCGTCGTCGTGGCCACCCACGGCCTGACGGTGCTCGGAGCGAGCGTCCGGCTCGCCCCGCCACCCGCCCGCAACGACCTCGGCCCCCGCCGGCTCCCCAGCTACTGAACGCCCACGGACCCGCGCACAGCGTCCCCGGCAGTCACCGGCCCCCCGTAGGATGGTTCCCATGGCAAAGACCGGTACGACGACCCAGGGGCTGCGCGCGGCGATCGAGCGCAGCGGCTACTACCCGGCCCTCGTGGCCGAGGCGGTGGAGGCCGCCGTCGGCGGGGAACCGGTCGCTTCGTACCTGGTGCATCAGGAGACGACCTTCGACTCCAACGAGGTCCGGCGCCATGTCACGGTCCTCGTCCTGACGGACACGCGCTTCATCGTCAGCCACACCGACGAGCAGGCCGCCGACACCAGCTCCCCGACGCCGTACGCCACGACGTCCACCGAGTCGGTCAAGCTCGACCGGATCTCGTCCGTCGTCGTCAGCCGCGTCGTCGCCAACCCGGAGAAGTACGTGCCCGGCACGCTGCCCCGCGAGGTCGTCCTGACCATCGGCTGGGGCGCCGTCTCCCGCATCGACCTCGAGCCCGCGGCCTGCGGCGACCCCAACTGCGAGGCCGACCACGGCTACACGGGCAGCTCCACCGCCGACGACCTGAGCCTGCGTGTCAGCGAGGCCGGGGACGGCCCGGACACCGTGCGCCAGACCCTCGCCTTCGCCCAGTCCCTCTCCGAGGCCACGGCCGCGACCCCGGCGAGCCCCCGCTGATGGTCCAGCCCGCATGGCAGGACCCCGTCCTGCTCGCCCCCGAGGACGCGCCCGTACCCGAATACGGGACCGGTTCGCTCGCGGACCTGCTGCCGACGCTGGTCGCGGGACAGGGCGTACCCGGCTTCGAGGCGAGGATCCCGGAGCTCACCCCCGCCGACCGCAACTGCGTCTTCCTGATCGACGGACTCGGCTGGGAGCAGATCAAGGCCCACCCGGACGAGGCCCCCTTCCTGCACTCGCTGCTCCCCACCTCCCGCGGCGGCACCGGCCGGCCGGTCACGTCGGGCTTCCCGTCGACCACGGCGACCTCGCTCGCCTCCGTCGGTACGGGCCTGCCCCCGGGCGAGCACGGCCTGCCCGGCTACACGGTGCGCAACCCGGCGTCGGGCGCGCTCATGAACCAGCTCCGCTGGAAGCCGTGGACCGACCTCAAGGCCTGGCAGCCGCACCCGACCGTCTTCAAGCTCGCCGACGCCGCCGGAGTGCGCACGGCTCAGGTCTCCGCCCCCGACTTCGAGCAGACGCCCCTGACCAAGGTCGCGCTCAGCGGCGGTTCCTTCCTCGGCCGGCTCACCGGCGAGGACCGGATGGACCTCGCGGCGGAGCGGCTCGCCGCAGGCGACAGGTCCCTCGTCTACACGTACTACAGCGAGGTCGACGGCCAGGGGCACCGCTTCGGCGTCGACTCCGATGCCTGGCGGGGTCAGCTGATGTACGTCGACGGGCTCGCCCGGCGCCTCGCCGAGCAGCTGCCGCCCCGCTCGGCGCTGTACATCACCGCCGACCACGGGATGATCGACATCCCGTTCGACGAGCACTCCCGGATCGACTTCGACGAGGACTGGGAACTGAGTGCCGGGGTCGCCCTGCTGGGCGGCGAGGGGCGTGCCCGTCATGTGTACGCGGTGCCCGGGGCGGAGGCGGACGTGCTGACCGTCTGGCGCGAGGTGCTCGGCGAGCAGTTCTGGGTGGCGAGCCGTGACGAGGCCGTCGCGGCGGGCTGGTTCGGCCCGCGGATCGACGAGCGGGTGCACGGCAGGATCGGCGACGTGGTGGCCGCCGCCCACGACGACGTGGTGATCACCGCCTCGGCCAAGGAGCCCCACGAGTCCGCGATGGTGGGCATGCACGGTTCGCTGACCCCCGTGGAACAGCTGGTTCCGCTCCTCGAAGTACGCTCCTAGCCGGTCTTTTCGGTTCCTTCCACCCGCACAATCCTTCTCGAAAGGCGCGCCACCTCTCATGCCCGAGCTCGTGTTCTTCTCCGGGACGATGGACTGCGGAAAGAGCACCCTGGCTCTCCAGATCGGGCACAACCGCTCGGCGAGAGGGCTTCAGGGCGTGATCTTCACTCGGGACGACCGCGCTGGTGAAGGCAAGCTGTCCTCACGGCTGGGCCTGGTCACGGAGGCCGTCGAGGCGGACGAGGCGATGGACCTGTACGCGTACCTGGTCGCTCAACTGACCAAGGGCGGCAGGGCCGACTACGTGATCGTGGACGAAGCGCAGTTCCTGGCCCCGGCCCAGATCGATCAACTGGCCCGCGTCGTGGACGACTTGGGCATGGATGTCTTCGCCTTCGGTATCACGACGGACTTCCGCACGAGACTGTTCCCCGGTTCACAGCGACTGATCGAGCTGGCCGACCGGGTCGAGCAGCTCCAGGTCGAGGCTCTCTGCTGGTGTGGAGCCCGCGCCACGCACAACGCGCGGACCATAGAGGGTGAGATGGTCGTCGAGGGGGCTCAGGTCGTGGTCGGTGACGTGGACCGGCCGATGGGCGAGATCGGCTACGAAGTGCTCTGCCGCCGCCATCACCGGCGCCGGATGACCGCCGCGTCCGCGCACACGGGTGCGCTGTCCCCGGATGTTCTGCCTGTCTCGTCCGCCTGACGCCCGGGCCGCCGTGACCTGGGGTGCTTCCGCCGTCGTAGTACCCGCGCCTCCCCGGCGTCGCTGTGCCGCACACCGGTCCCGCGGTGAGGCAGTATGGGCGCGAGAGGGCGTCGCCCTCATCGTGAAGTCCTCGCGGTCCGACGGTACTTGTGCCGCAGACCACGCGGTCGCGCTCCCGCCGGAGGGGAAGGGTACGACGGTTGGCTGAGGAGAGGACGGCCTGGTCCCCGTCGGCCTGGATGACGCTGTCCGGCCGGTACGGACGCGCCGTCGCCCGGGCGTGCGACCTGGGTATCGTGCTGGCGGTCCTGGTGGCGGCGTGGCATTACGACGCCGAGTACGACCTGACCCTGGGCGGTCTCATGGCACTGTGCCTGCTGGCCCGCAGGCGGTTCCCCAGCACGGTCATGGCAGTCGTGCTGGCGCTGAGCCTGGTCCAGTTCGTCCTGTACGGCCTGTCCGAGATGCCGCTGACGTCGGCGCCGGCCTCGTACGACGTGGCCGTGCTCTTCGCCATGATGTCGGTCATCCACCATTCCCGGACGACCTGGATGCCGTATCTCGCCGGCGCCGTGGTGCTGCTCGCCACGGCGGCCGGGACGGTGGGGGTGCCGGCTCTCGGCATCGAGCCGTTCGTCGATCCGCAGACGCTCCTGATCTTCTGGGGGCTGACGCTGACGGTCTGGCTCACCGCCTTCGCCCTGCACACGCGCCGCCTCTACGCCGAGAGCCAGGCGGCCCGCGCCTGGCACGTCGAGCGGGAACAGGAGCAGCGCGTCCGGCTGGCCGCGGCCCGGGAGCGGGCCGAGATCGCCCGTGAACTGCACGACGTGGTGGCGCACAGCCTGGCCGTGATGATCCTTCAGGCCGACGGCGCCGAGTCCGTGCTGCGGAAGTCGCCGGACATGGCGCAGTCCGCGCTGAAGACGATCGCCGCCACGGGCCGGGACGCGATCGACGACATGCACCGCATCGTCCGGGTGTTGCGCGAGGGGCACGCCGACTCCGCCGACAGCGACCCGCCACGGCGCCTGGTCACCCTCGACGAGATCCAGGTCGTCGCCGAACGCGCACGGACCGCCGGGCTGACCGTGGACGTGTCGGTGGAGGTCGGCGAAGGACGGCTGTCGCCGGCTGAGGAGATAACAGCCTTCCGCATCGTCCAGGAGAGCCTCACGAACGTGCTCCGCCACGCCGGAACCGGGGCCGGGGTCGGCATCCGGCTCCACGAGGAACAAGGCACACTGCTGATCGGTGTGGTCGACGACGGAGCGGGCAGCCTCGCCGGCCGGGGCGTCGGCGGGCGCTCCGGAGGGAACGGGCTGGTGGGGATGCGGGAGCGGGTGGAGCTCGCCGGCGGCAGCTTCGAGGCCGGCCCCCGGCTCGGCAGCGGATGGCACGTACGTGCCTCGATCCCGACAAGGACGAAGTGATGACGCAGGCAGACAGACCTATCCGAGTGGCCGTGGTGGACGACCAGCCGCTGATCAGGGCCGGTTTCTCCATGGTGCTGGCCGGTCAGGACGACATCGAGGTCGTGGGCGAGGCGGAGAACGGGGCGGACGCCCTCGACCTGCTGCGGAAGGTCGAGGCGGACGTCGTGATCATGGACATCCGGATGCCCGTCATGGACGGCATCCAGGCCACGGAGCAGCTGATGCGGATGGACGATCCGCCCGGGGTGCTGGTGCTGACCACCTTCGACAACGACGAGGACGCGTTCGCGGCGCTGCGCAGCGGAGCCGGCGGCTTCCTGCTGAAGAACGCTCCCGCCTCGGAGGTCGTGAACGCCATCCGGGTCCTGGCCGCGGGGGAGTCGGTGGTGGCGCCGCGTATCACCCGGCTGCTCCTCGACCGCGTGTCCGACCGGCTGGGGCCGGCGAACGGACAGGCCGAGCGGCTGGACGTCCTCACCGCACGCGAGCGGGACGTGCTCGCCCTGGTCGCCCGGGGACTGTCCAACGCCGAGATCGCCAGGGACCTGTTCGTCGCGCAGGCCACGGTGAAGACGCACCTGGGCAACCTCATGGCGAAGCTGCACCTGCGGGACCGTGCCCAGGCCGTCGCGTTCGCCTACGAGTCGGGGCTCGTCCGTCCCTCCCCCTGAGAGTGCAGGAGCGCCGCCGGGTTCTGCCCCTGGAGGCGCAGGAACGACCTCGCCCGGCGTCGCAGATCCGCCGCCACCGATCTCGGATCCGTGGCCGATGCCCGGCGGGCCGCCGGACTCCAGACTTCTCACTGTCGCCGAACGCGGCCGAGAACACACTGGAGGACCGGATGGACACCACGCCCACCACGCAGAACCGCAAGCGGAACCGCATCGTCATCGGCGCGGTCACGGCCGTGGTCGCCGCTGCCCTGGTCGCCGGGGCGGGATTCTGGTGGCAGGACCGCAACGAACTCAGCCAGGCGTCCGCCGAAGACTGCCGGCTGGCCCAGCGCATCATCACCGACGCCGAGGCGGTCTCCGCCGGCCCCGTGCCGGACGCGGAGAAGTGGTGGAGGAAGACGGGCGACGAGCGCCGCGCGCAGATGAAGGACGGATACCTCGGAGCCAAGATCTCCCAGTACGAGGGCTGGGCGCTCGAGACCGCCAGGAAGTCCCCCGAAGCGCCGTCAGCGAAGGACGTGAAGAACCTCCAGGAGGACGCGCGGGGACACTGCTCGGATTCCGGCGTCACCCTCTCCATGCCGCCGCTCGGCTCCTGATCCGGATCGCGGAACCGTCCCCATGGCTCTCCACACCGCCCGCGGCCACACGCCGGACGACGTCATCACCGCCACCGCCTTGGTCAAGACCTACCATCAGGGCACCGACGAGGTGCGAGCCCTCGACGAGCTGTCCGTCGGTTTCCGGCGCGCCCGGTTGACCGCCGTCGTCGGCCCCTCCGGGTCAGGGAAGTCGACCCTGATGCACTGCGCCGCCGGCCTCGAAACCGTCACCTCCGGCAGCGTGGTCCTGGACGGAACGGAGATCACCGGGTTGACCGACCGGCAGCTGACCCGGGTGCGCCGGGAGCGGGTCGGGTTCGTCTTCCAGTCGTTCAACCTCCTTCCCCAGCTGACGGCCTACGAGAACATCGTGCTGCCCGTGGCCATGTCCGGCCGGCGCCCGGACCGCAAGCTGGTGGACCACCTCTGCGACGTCCTCGGCATCGCCCACCGGGTGTCCCACCGTCCTGCCGAACTGTCAGGGGGCCAGCAGCAGCGGGTCGCCGTGGCCAGGGCTCTGGTGACCCGTCCGGCCGTGGTCTTCGCCGACGAACCCACCGGTAGCCTCGACTCCCGGGCCGGCGCCGAAGTGCTCACCATGCTGCGCCGGTCCGTCGACGACCTCGGCCAGTCGGTCGTGATGGTCACCCACGACCCCGTCGCCGCGGGGTACGCGGACCGGGTGCTGACCCTCGCGGACGGACGTGTCGTGAAGGACGAGTACGCCGCCCCCTCCGGGCGGGCCGTCGCACCCGCCACCGATGTCGGGGAGAGGCGGCGACGATGACTCCGTGGCGTGCGACCGTCCTGGGCTCCCAGGTGGCGGAACTCCTGAGGCGGCCCGGACGGTTCGCGGCGACCGGACTGTCGCTGACGATCGCGGCATTCGTCGTCTTCGGGGCCGTCATGGCCCATCAGATCATCACCGCGACCGCGGTCGAGAAGTTCCGCGGAACACCGGCAGCGGTGTCCCTGGTGGTCACGCCCGGCGACGAGGGCGAGGACATCGGCGAGGCGCGCCTCAGCGAGATCCGGAAGACGCCCGGAGTCACCGAGGCCGTCGGCCGGATGGACGGCGGCAGCCCGCTGGCCGGCAGCGCCGTCGAACGCTACCTCGATCTCTCCGCGGACCCGGGCACCGGCGCCTTGTCGGAAGTCCGGCTCCTCAGCGGCACCTACCCCTTCGGACCGGGCCGGCTCGCCGTCAACACCCAGGCCGCGAAGGAATACGGTCTCGCCCCGGGATCCTCGCTCACGCTGCTGCGGCCCGAAGCCGACGGCGAAGGCACCCGACGGGTGACGGCCGAGGTCAGCGGCATCGTCCGCAGCACCGCCACGACCGGCGCGGAGCCCACGGGGTACGCACCCGGCCCCCGGCTCGGCGAGCTGCTCGGCGCGCCGGGATACTCCCGCATCGACATCCGCGCCGAAACGCCCTCCTCCGCGGCCGGTCCGGCGCGGGCGGAGCTGACGGAGCGTATCCGGCAGGCGGTGCCCGGAGCGCAGGTGCGCCCCGGGGACGAGATCCGGGAGGAGGAGGCCCGCGAGGCGGTGGCGGAGGCGAAGGACGTCCTGGAGCTGGTCACCGTCTTTCTCGCCGTCGCCGTCGGCGCGGCCGTACTCGTCGCGACCTCCACCTTCCGTATCGTCTTCGCACGGCGCGTACGTCAACTGGCGCTGCTGCGCGCCATCGGGGCGACCTCTCGACGGCTGGCCGCCGCCCTCGTCGTCGAAGGGGCGGTGGTAGGCCTGCTGGCCGGCTCGACCGGTGTGCTGGCGTCCTGGGTCTGCGGGCAACTCGTCCCTCCGGTAGCCGGGTGGCTCGGGCACGACCTGTTCGCCCCCTCCCGGGTCCCGTCGGCGGAGGCCGTTCTCACCGTTCTCGGCACCGCTCTCCTGGCGGTCCTGGCGGTGCTGGCTCCCTCCCTGAGCGCCTCACGGGTCTCCCCGCTGCAGGCCCTGCGGAGTGCGGCGGGCGGACAGGACACGGCGGGCGGCACAGGGCGGACCCTGCTCGGTCTGCTGTGCGCGGGGGGCGCCGCGGCCCTGGCGTGGCAGCAGTACGGCGGGCTGCCCCAGCCCGGCGACACGGAGTACGACCGGTTCGAGGCGCTGACCCTCGTGGTGCTCTCGGGCGGGCTGGCCTTCCTGGCCCTGATCGCACTCGGCCCCCGTCTGGCCAGGCCGGTGCTGTCGGCCGTCGCCGTGCCCCTGCGCCGCACCGGTGCGGCCGGGCGCCTCGCGGTCGCGGGCGTCGGGGGAGCGCCGGGACGGGCGGCCTCGGTCTCGGTCGTCGTCGCCCTCGGCATCTGCCTGGTCGGCTCGACCCTGACCTGCCTCGCCTCCCTGAACGCCTACGAGCGGTACCGGCAGGCGGTGGAGGCACCCGCCGACTTCCACCTGTTCGCGAGAGACAGCGACTCGCTGGACCGGCTGCTGGCAGCCGATCTGGCCTCTCACCCCGAACTGGCCGATGTGACCGCGTTCCGCACGGCGGAGGTCCTGGAGAGCACCCGCAGCGCGACGATCTCCGACCTCGACCTCGGCGCCGTCCGCTCCGGCGTGGGCCTGACCGCCCGTACCGGTTCCCTCGGTCACCTCGGCCCCGCCCACGTCGTCGTCGACGCCGACCACGCCCATCGGCTCGGCGTCCGGGCGGGCGACCGTGTGACGCTGAAGTTCGAGGGCCGTCCCGTCCAGCTCACCGTAGCGGCGACGCTGCCCGGAAGCGGTCCCTACGGGGCGAACTTCTTCGTCCCCGCCGCAGACCTCAGCCGTATGGGAATGGCAGCGGTGCCCACCACGGTCACCGCGAACGCCGCGCGGGACGACGCTCAAGGGCGGATACGCGCACAGCACGCCATCACCGACACGTTGACCGGCCCGGAGCGCGGCGACGGACGGGTCATCGCTGAGGACACGGCCGGACAGGCGGCGGAGTCGGACGATCTGCGGACGATGGCCATGACGGTGATCATGGTCCTGGCGCTGACCGTCCTGGTGGCGGTCGCCGGAGTCGCGACCACGGCGAGTCTCACCGTCGTCGAACGCAAGCGTGAGTTCGGGCTGTTGCGGGCCCTGGGTCTCGGCGCGGGGGCCGTGCACCGCATGGTCACGGTGGAGTGCGCGCTCTACGGCGTACTGGGCGGAGTCCTCGGTCTGGCCCTCGGCATGCCCTACTCCTGGCTGGTGGTCCGTGTCGCCCGGACCAGCGCCCCGTTCAGCGTCCCCGCGGGGGAGCTCGCGGCGGCCTTCGGCGTCCTCGTCCTGGTGACCGCCGCCGCGGGAACGGTGCCCGCCCTCAGGGCCTCCCGTACCTCACCGACAGTCGCCGCAGCCCGGACCGAGTAGCCGGCAAGCGGGCGGAGGCGGACGGGAACACCGCGTCGCCGGTATCGGTACGGGCGTCAATTGCCGGGCGGTCGCACGATCGTGAACACCGCACCCTCCGGGTCCGCGACCGTCGCCAGCCTGCCGCTGGAGGCCTCACGCGGCGGCTGCAGCACGTGCCCGCCGAGCTCGACGACCCGCGCCGTCGCCTCGTCGGTGTCGGCCACCTGGAAATACGTCATCCAGTGGGGCCCCCGGTCGCGCGGCAGGGCGTGCCCCACGCCGTGCAGGGCCGCCACCGGGCGGCCCCGCAGGTGGAGGGTCTGGTAGTCGAAGTCGGCCGAGACGACCGCCTCGGTCCCGAATCCGAACACGGTCTGGTAGAACTTGGCGACCGACGCGGTCTCCCGGGTCACCAGCTCGTTCCACACGGGCGTGCCCGGGGTGCCCGCCAGGGCGGTACCGAGGTGCTCGGCGGCCTGCCAGACACCGAAGACGGCGCCGCTCGGGTCCGACGCGATCAGGAGGCGGCCCGCGTTCCCGGCGTCGAGGGGCCCCACGGCCACCGTCCCGCCGCAGGAGCGGATCGACTCCGCCGTGGCGTCCGCGTCCTCGGTGGCGAGATAGGTCGTCCAGGCGATCGGGAGGTGCCGGCCGGGCGGCAGCTGCCCGATGCCCGCGACCTCCTTGCCGCCCAGCAGCGCGCGGACGTACGGTCCCAGCTGCTCGGGCCCGGGCTGGAACTCCCAGCCGAACAGCCGGCTGTAGAACTGCTGGGTCGCGGTCAGGCCGTGCACGATCAGACTCACCCAGCACGGTGCTCCAGGGGTACGCCGGGCGGCAGCCTCGGTCATCTTCTTCTCTCTCCTCGTACCATCGGGGTGGCCGTAAGGGGGGACGGGGCCTGTGCGGTGTCCAGCGGCACGGATACGGGTGCGTACGCTCCGTGCAGATGCTCGCACCACTGAGCCTCCGAGGCACCCCGGCCGCGCCGCGTTTCGCGGCTCCGCTCAGCGTGAAGTCCGCTTTCTTGCGATACATCCACTTCGGTATCGCGTCACCGAGGGCGGTCGCCCCTGCGCGAAGATGGCACCCATGAAGCCCATCATCACCGCATCCGAATACCTGAGCGAGTCCGCCGGTCCGCGCCCGCCCGTGCTCCTGGACATCCGCTGGCAGCTCGGCGGACCGAACGGCCGCGCCGACTACGAGGCCGGGCACATCCCGGGCGCGGTCTTCGTCGACCTCGACTCCGAGCTCGCGGGTCCGGCGGGCAGCGGCGGCCGTCATCCCCTGCCGGACCCGGAGGCCTTCGGAGCCGTCATGCGGCGGGCGGGGGTCGGCCAGGACAGCCCGGTGGTGGTCTACGACGGCGGTCAGGGCTGGGCGGCGGCCCGGGCGTGGTGGCTGCTGCGCTGGACCGGGCACGCCGACGTCCGCGTCCTGGACGGCGGCCTCGCCGCGTGGACCGGCGACCTCACCACCCGCGTCCCGGAGCCCGTCGAGGGCGACTTCCGGCCCCAGCCGGGCGCGCTCGGCCTCCTCGACGCGGACGCGGCCGCGGATCTGGCCCGCTCCGGTCTGCTGCTCGACGCACGGGCCGCGGAGCGCTACCGGGGGGACGTGGAGCCGATCGACCGCGTCGGCGGCCACATCCCCGGCGCGGTGTCGGCGCCGACCACGCAGAACGTCGGCGAGGACGGGCGCTTCCTGGCCGCCGAGGCCCTCGCCTCCCGCTTCGCCGGCCTGGGGGCCGACGGCGGCACCCAGGTCGGCGTCTACTGCGGCTCCGGCGTCTCGGGCGCGCATGAGGTACTGGCACTGGAGCTCGCCGGGTACCGGGCCGCCCTGTACGCCGGGTCCTGGTCGGAGTGGTCCTCGGACGGGTCCCGCCCCGTCGCCACCGGGCCGGACCCCGCCTGACGCGACCGGGATCCGGACGGAGCGAGGGCCCGCACGCGGCTGCGTACGGGCCCTCCTCATGTCACGGTCACCCAGGCCGGTCCTCAGTCCTGCTTCTTCCTGCGTGTGCCGAAGACGATCTCGTCCCAGCTCGGTACCGCCGCCCGGCGGCCCGGACGCACACCGTCCGCCTCGGCCTGGCGGTCCGTCGTCCCGGTCAGCCTGTCGCGGTGGCCGGCCACCGCGCGGGGCATCAGCACGTCGGCGTAGGCGGATCCCGCACCGGCGGACGCCGCCGCGGCCGGCGGCTCGTCGGCCTCGGGCTCCTCCTGCTGCGCGGGCTCGAGGGCGGGCGGCTCGGGCTGCGAAGGCCGCTCCGGGACGACCATGTCGCCACGGAAGCTCGGCACCGCCTCCAGGAGGCTGGTCAGCGAGTCGCGCTCGCCGGCGGACACACCGCTGACGCGCTCCTCCGGATCCGGCGCGGGGGGAGCCGGACGCTCGATCTGGCGGTCCAGCGCACGGTCCAGCGGCCGGTCGCGCGGCAGCCGCGCGATCCGGGGTACGAACGGGAAGCTCGGCTCCGGAGCCGCGGCGTCGTCGGTCTCGCCGATCAGCGAGCGCGCCTCCTCGTCCACGGCCTGTACGAGCCGCCGCGGCGGGTCGTACGTCCAGCTCGCGGAGTGCGGTTCGCCCGCGACGCGGTAGACCAGGAGGACCTCCCAGGTGCCGTCGTCCCGGCGCCAGGAGTCCCACTGGACGGTCTCCCTGTCGGCTCCGCGCAGCAGCAGCCGCTCCTGCACCGCCTCGCCGAGCTGGGGACCGGTGTTCTCGCCGGGGCGCCGCACCGGAGTCTTCCGGGCGCGCTCGGCCATGAACGCGCGCTCCGCGAGCACGGGGCCCTCGAAGCGGCGTACCCGGTCCACCGGGATGCCGGCGAACTGGGCGACCTCCTCGGCGGAGGCACCGGCGCGTATACGCGCCTGGATGTCGCGCGGGCGGAGATGGCTCTCCACCTCGATCTCGATCTGGCCGAGCCGGGCGCGGTCGTTGCGCACGGCGGCACGCAGCCGCTCATCGATCGGAAGCGTGTACTCCGTGCTGTCTGCAGCCTTGAGCACCAGTCGTGTGCCGTCGTTTGAGACGGCCACGACACGCAGTTCGGGCATGGGAACCTCCCGGGTGGTGCCTGCCGACGTCACGTGCGTCGCTGCTTCCGCTAGTCGAGTGTGACCTGCCCGGGTTCAGCCTGCCACAACCTTGCCAAGTTGCCCGGCGTGTCGGGCCTCGGCCCTGGAACACCAGGATGGCACGGTTACCTGTTTACGATGCGGAGTGACCGGGTGGTCGCTCCATGTAGCAGGCGCCCGTGCGATGCCGCGGCGCCGCCGGTTCGGGTGCCGTCCTTCGGCCCCCTCCCGTAGGTTCCGGATGCCCATGTGGGAGTCCGGCCCCAGGGCTCGCCACAGTACTCCATTCGGGCCATGTGGGTGGACCGGCGCGCCGCCGAAGTTCTCGCCGGGTACGGGAGTTGGGTCACCCGGATGTCTGCGGTATGCCCTCAATGAGTGTGCTGCTTCACAAAATCTCCAGAATCGGAACTATTTGATTCGCTCAAATGTCCCTTCCTGGTGCAAGGTGGGGTAGTTGTCGAGCAGGGGCTGATCATGGTTCAGAAGCCGCAGAGCGGTGCGGAACGCAAGGAAAGGCGCATAGATCTGAGCCTCCCGCAGGTTGCGGGCAGTGCCGTCGCGGCGGTCGCGGCGGCGGTGATGGCCTCGCAGCTCGGCGTGTACGGAACCATTGCCGGCGCCGGGGTGATGAGCGTGGTGGCCACCTGCGGAGGCTCGGTCTTCCAGCACTTCTTCCGCCGCACCGGCGAGCAGATCCGTGAAGTAACCGTCCAGGTGAAGCACCCTGCGGGACGTCAGGTGACCGTGCACACCAGGGAGACGCTTCCCGGCCCGCAGCGGCCGGAGGACGACGCGACGCGGGTCCTGCGCACGGTGGAGTCCGGCGCGGACCGCACGACGGTGCTGCGGCAGGTCGGGCCGGGGGAGGCGGGGCCCGGCGGTGCGCATCCCGGGAGCCCGGCCCCCGACGAGGGGTTCCCGGGCGGCCGGCGCCCCGGCGTCGCGCTCCCGGACGGTTCCTACTCCGACGCCCGCACGCACGGCACGCGCGTCCGCGGCTGGAAGCGTTCGGCCCTCGCGGCCACAGGGGTCTTCGTCCTGTCGATGGCCGGGATCACGGTGTACGAAATGGTCTCCGGGCACGATCTGGGGGGCGACGGAAGGACCACCATCGGCACCGTCGTGAGCGGCGAGCGCCACGGTGGGCCGACCTCCCCCTCGCCCTCGCCGTCGGACAGCGCGGGCCAGGAGGACGAGGGGGATCAGGGGGACGACAGGAACGCTCCCGGCAGCGGGAGCCCGACCCCGCCCGGCACCGGCCGGGACGACGGCGGGAGCGCGCCGCCGGACCCCTCGGTCGGCGACGGACCGGCCACCGGACCCGCCCCCACGCCGTCGGCGTCCGGCGGGGTCACGACCCCGGAAGCCACCACCCCGGCGGAACCGGGCGACACCGGCACCACGCCTGCCACGCCGGACCCGACCGGGACCGAGGAGGCCCCGGACCAGCAGGGCGGGGACACCGCCGGGAGCGGCACGGACCGGTGAGCGGGTCCCCGCGTGTGCGGGAACGGCCCCCGCTCAGTCCCCGAGCACGCGGCGCAGGTAGTCGTTGGCGAACAGCCGGTCCGGGTCGAGGCGGTCGCGTACGGCGGTGAACTCGCCGAACCGCGGATAGCTCCCGGCCAGGTAGCCGGCGTCACGGGTGTGGATCTTGCCCCAGTGCGGGCGGCCGTCGTATCCCGTCATGATCCGCTCGACGGCGGTGAAGTACGCCTGGTAGGGCGTGCCCCGGTACAGATGCACCGCGATGTACGCGCTCTCCCGGCCCGAGGCCGTGGAGAGCGCGATGTCGTCCGCGGGGGCCGTGCGGACCTCCACCGGGAAGCTGATCCGAAGCGGCGAGCGCTCCACCATCGCCTTGAGCTCCCGCAGGGCCTCGACCGCCGCCTCGCGAGGCAGGGCGTACTCCATCTCGACGAAGCGCACCCGCCGCGGGCTGGTGAACACCTTGTAGGCGATGTCGGTGTACGTACGGGCCGACAGGGCGCGGCTGGAGATCCTGGCGAGGGAGGGTATGGCCGCGGGAACCGCCCTCCCGAACGAACAGGCGACCTGGAAGACGCCGTTGGAGAGGAGCTCGTCCTCGATCCAGCCGCTCAGCCGCCCGGGCGGAGCGATGGGGCCCGCGCTCCGGTTGTTGCGTTTGGTGTTGCAGTTCCCGGTGTGAGGGAACCAGTAGAACTCGAAGTGCTCGTTCTCCGCGACGAGCTGATCAAAATCGGCCGTGACCCGGTCGAAGGTCATCGGCTCCTCGCGGGCCGTCAGCAGGAAGGCCGGCTCCACCGCGAACGTGACCGCGGTGATCACGCCGAGCGCCCCGAGCCCGATCCGGGCCGCCGCGAACACGTCCGGGTGTTCGTCGGCCGAGCAGCGCAGCACCGTGCCGTCGGCCGTGACCAGCTCCAGCGCGCGTATCTGCGCGGCCACCGACGCCGAGTCGCGGCCGGTGCCGTGGGTGCCGGTCGAGACGGCCCCGGCGACCGTCTGCTCCATGATGTCGCCCATGTTGGTGAGGGAGAGCCCCTCGCGGGCGAGCGCGCCGTTGAGACGCTTCAGCGGTGTGCCGGCCTCGACGGTCACGGTCATCGCCCGGCGGTCGACGCCGCGGATACCGGTGAGGAGATCCGGACGTATGAGGACGCCCTCGGTGGCGGCGGTCGCGGTGAACGAATGACCGGTGCCGACCGGCTTGACCGTCAGGCCCTCGTCGGACGCCCTGCGGAGCACGTCGGCGAGCTCGTCGACGGAGGCGGGGGACTCGACGCGGGCGGGCCGGGCGGTGACGTTGCCCGCCCAGTTACGCCACGTGTTCGCCGTCCGTGCGTAGGTCTCGGTCATCTTCCCCGCGCCCTCCCCTAGGAACCGGCTCCGCGAGCCGGCGGTACCCCAGGAACGCCACCGCGGCCGCGAGCGCTCCCGCCACGGCGGGCACCGCGTACCCCGCCCCGGCCCCGGAGGCGTCGACCACCCAGCCCGCGGCGGAGGAGCCGAGTGCCACTCCGACGGCGAGTCCGGTGCTGGTCCAGGTCATGCCCTCGGTCAGCTGGGTGCGCGGTACGTGCTGTTCGACGAGGGCCATCGTGGTGACCATCGTCGGTGCGATGGCGAGGCCCGCGACAAAGAGCGCCACGGCCAGGAACGGCAGGCTCCCGGCCAGTTGGAGGGGGATCATACTCACGGCCATCGCGCACACCCCCACCAGCCACCGGGTGGACGGCTTCCCCCGCAGGTGCACCAGGCCGAAGACGGCACCGGCGAGGCAGGACCCCAGGGCGTAGACGGCGAGCACGAGACTGGCCGCCGCCTGGTGGCCGCGCTCCTCGGCGAAGGCCACGGTCACCACGTCGACCGCTCCGAAGATCGCCCCGGTGGCGACGAAGGCGGCCACCAGCACCTGGAGCCCGGGCGAGCGGAGGGCCGAGCCGCCCGTGCGGTGCTCCTTCGGATGCGGCCGGGGTTCGGTGGCCCGCTGGGCCGTCAGCCAGAAGACGCCGGTCACGAGGAACACACCGGCGACCAGGGGGCCCGCCTCCGGGAACCACGCGGTGGACAGACCGATGGAGACGATGGGCCCGAAGATGAAGCACACCTCGTCGACGATCGACTCCCAGGAGTACGCCGTGTGCAGCTGACGGCCGGACCCCCGGTAGATCTCCGCCCAGCGGGCCCGGACCATCGAGCCCATGCTGGGCACGCAGCCCGCGCCGGCCGCGAAGACGAACAGGGTCCAGTCCGGCAGCCGCTGCTGGGCGCAGATCAGGAGCCCCGCCACCGCCGCCGCCGCGACCAGGGTCACCGGGCGCAGCACGCGCCGCTGCCCGTACCGGTCGACCAGCCGGGAGACCTGCGGGCCCATCACGGCCGCCGCCATGGCCAGCGTGGCGGAGAGCGCCCCGGCCAGCCCGTAGCGGCCGGTCATCTGGGAGACCATCGTCACGACGCCGATGCCCATCATGGCCAGCGGCATCCGGCCGAAGAATCCCGCCGCGGAGAACCTCAGGGACCCGGGGGCGGCGAAGATGGCGTGGTAGGGGCTGGGCAAGGGGCGCTCCGGGAAAGCCTGTCAGGTGTATGGGTGGCCGATACAGCTTACGGGCGCGGCGGACCCGCCGACGGCGGTTGCCGCACTGTCGGCGGCGGGTGGCAGGATCGGGTGCATGTCCGATCTGCGTGGTCCCGCTCCCTACGACGCCCTGCTGCTGCTCTCCTTCGGTGGTCCCGAAGGCCCCGACGACGTGGTCCCGTTCCTGGCGAACGTGACGCGCGGCCGGGGCATCCCCGAAGAACGGCTCAAGGAGGTCGGCAAGCACTATTTCCTCTTCGGCGGCGTGAGCCCGATCAACGCCCAGAACAGGGCGCTGCTGGACGCACTGCGCAAGGACTTCGCGGATCACGGCCTGGAGCTGCCCGTCTACTGGGGCAACCGCAACTGGGCCCCGTATCTCACCGACGCCCTCCGCGAGATGATCACGGACGGTCACCGCCGGATCGCCGTGCTCGCCACCAGCGCCTACGCCTCGTACTCCGGCTGCCGTCAGTACCGCGAGAATCTGGCCGAATCGCTGTCCGCGCTGGAGGCCGAAGGGCTCCCGGTGCCCCGGGTGGACAAGCTCCGGCACTACTTCGACCACCCCGGGTTCGTACGGCCCATGGTGGACGGCGTGCTCGCGTCGCTGGCCGATCTCCCCGAGGACGTCAGGGCGGGGGCGCACCTCGCGTTCAGCACCCACTCCATCCCGGTGTCGGCGGCCGACACCTCCGGGCCGGTGGAGACCCACGGCGACGGTGGCTCCTACGTGGCCGAGCACCTGGAGGTCGCCCGGCTGATCGCCGAGGCCGTGCGCGAGGAGACCGGCGTCGAACACCCGTGGCAGCTCGTCTACCAGTCGCGCAGCGGCGCCCCGCACATCCCGTGGCTGGAGCCCGACATCTGCGACCACCTGGAGGCACTGCACGGCGACGGTGTCCCGGCGGTCGTCATGGCACCCATCGGCTTCGTCTCGGACCACATGGAAGTGCTGTACGACCTCGACACGGAGGCCACCGCGAAGGCCGCCGAGCTCGGACTGCCCGTGCGCCGGTCCGCGACGGTGGGCGCGGACCCCCGTTTCGCCGCCGCCGTGCGTGAGCTCCTCCTGGAGCGCGCCGCCGCCGAGCAGGGCCGCCCGGTCGCGCCGTGCGCCCTGGGGACACTCGGCCCCTCCCACGACCTCTGTCCGGTCGGCTGCTGCCCGGCCAGGGCCCCCAAGCCGGCCGCCGCAGGTGCCGACAGCCCGTTCTAGCCACCGCCCGCATCCCCGCCGCCCCGGGCGCCGACAGGCCCGACCGGCCCCGCGAACCACCTCTGGAGCGTTGTGACCGACCCCCTCCTGTCCGAACTGCTCGACCTCGCCCTGGAAGCGGCCCGCCGGGCGGGCGCGCTCCTGCGTGACGGCCGCCCCGCCGACCTCGGGGTGGCCGCGACGAAGTCCAGCCCGATCGACGTCGTCACGGAGATGGACATCCGGGCGGAGAAGCTGATCACCGGCTACCTCTCCGAGCACCGCCCCGCCGACGGCTTCCTGGGGGAGGAGGGCGCCAGCGCCGAGGGCACCAGCGGCATCCGGTGGGTCATCGACCCGCTCGACGGCACGGTGAACTACCTCTACGGCCTTCCGACCTGGTCCGTCTCCATCGCGGCCGAGCGGGACGGCGAACGGGTCGTCGGCGTCGTCGAGGCCCCGATGCGGCGGGAGACGTTCCACGCGGTGCTCGGCGGCGGTGCGTACGGGAACGGCGACGCGCTGCGCTGCCGCCCCACGGCCCCCTTCGACCAGGCCCTGGTGTCGACCGGCTTCAACTACGTCACCGAGGTCCGCACCCATCAGGCCGCCGTGGCCCAGCAGCTCATCCCGCGACTGCGTGACATCCGCCGCGGCGGGTCCGCGGCCGTCGACCTGTGCGACGTGGCGGCCGGCCGGCTCGACGGCTACTACGAGCGCGGACTGCACCCGTGGGACGTCGCGGCGGGCGATCTCATCGCCCGGGAGGCGGGAGCCCTCACCGGGGGGCGGCCGGGCCGGCCGGCCGACGGGGACCTGACGGTCGCGGCGACCCCCGGCGTCTTCGAGCCCCTGCAGGCGCTCCTGGAGGAGCTGGGTGCCTGGCACGACTGAGGTACACCCTCTCGGGGCCCTCACGGGCCCCAGGGAGGATGCCGGTACGGCGAGAGGGCCCCGGAGAGCCATCACGGCTCCCGGGGCCCTCTCGTGGCGTCTCAGACGCTCGTGGCGCCGATTTCCACGCCGTGCTCGGCGGCGAGGCGGTGCAGGTCGTCGAGCTCTCCCTGCTCGACATCCGCGAGGAAGTCGTCGCCCGTCTCGCGAGCCCTCGTGAGGTCGGACTCGGTGGTCTTGATTCGTTGCAGCAGACCTGCGGTGAAAGCGTCCATGAAGCGCCCCCTCGTCGTGGGTCGGTGGCACGGGGGTGTGCCCGGTGGTCCTCCGGCCCACGGGCCGGAGTGCGGGTGATCACGCAGTCCCTCTGGATGCGGGACGGGCTGTGGTACGCCACATGCAGGGCGTGATCGCGGGTGTGAGAGCGTCCTCCCCGCCGCCCGCCCGCGAGAAACCTCAACTGTCGTGGAAATCCGCTCAATTCCCTGGAGCGGAGGACCGGGCCGCGCCGTCTTACCGCCGGTTTATGCGCGTTACGGGCAGGATGGACGCGCACAGTCGGTGCCGCTGACGTGCTGCGAGCGGCCGGAACGAGGGCCACTCGCCGTTTTTCGAAGATCTAGGGAAGGACTGCGCCGTGCGCGTACTCGTCGTCGAGGACGAGCAGCTGCTCGCCGATGCGGTGGCCACCGGGCTGCGCCGGGAGGCCATGGCCGTCGACGTCGTCTACGACGGAGCGGCGGCCCTCGAGCGCGTCGGGGTGAACGACTACGACGTCGTCGTGCTGGACCGGGACCTTCCGGTGGTGCACGGGGACGACGTCTGCCGCAAGATCGTCGAGCTCGGCATGCCCACCCGGGTGCTCATGCTCACCGCCTCCGGTGACGTCAGCGACCGCGTCGAAGGCCTGGAGCTGGGTGCGGACGACTACCTGCCCAAGCCCTTCGCCTTCAGCGAGCTGACGGCGCGGGTGCGCGCCCTGGGACGCCGCACCACGGTCGCGCTGCCGCCCGTGCTGGAGCGGGCCGGCATCAAGCTCGACCCCAACCGCCGCGAGGTCTTCCGGGACGAGCAGGAGATCCAGCTCGCCCCGAAGGAGTTCGCCGTCCTGGAGGTCCTGATGCGCAGCGAGGGCGCGGTCGTCTCGGCCGAGCAGCTGCTGGAGAAGGCGTGGGACGAGAACACCGACCCGTTCACCAACGTGGTGCGGGTGACGGTCATGACCCTGCGCCGCAAGCTCGGCGAGCCGCCCGTCATCGTCACCGTCCCCGGCTCCGGATACCGGATCTGAGGGCGTGATGGCAGCTTCACCGGCCCCCATGAAGGCACCCCCCAAGCCGACCTGGGAACCCAAGGCGCAGGAGTCCCCGTACCCCTGGCTCAGGCCGACCATCCGGATACGGCTCACGCTGCTGTACGGCGGCATGTTCCTGATCGCGGGCATCCTCCTGCTGTCGATCATCTACATGCTGGCGGCGCAGGCCCTGCACGACGCCGGCGGCCCGGCCTTCCAGGTCTCCGGCACCAACGTCCAGATCTCCAGCGACACCTGTCCGCAGCTCGGCTCGGCCCAGAACAACGGCCAGCTCAACGAGGCGATCAAGAACTGCACCGCGGCCCAGCGCCAGCACGCCCTCGACTCCCTGCTGAACAGGGCGCTGCTGGCCCTCGTGGGCCTCAGCATCATCGCCTTCGCCTTCGGCTACGCCATGGCAGGCCGTGTCCTGTCCCCGCTGGGCCGGATCACCCGCACCGCCCGCCGGGTGGCGGGGACGGACCTCTCCCGCCGGATCGAGCTGGACGGCCCCGACGACGAGCTGAAGGAGCTCGCGGACACCTTCGACGAGATGCTGGACCGTCTGGAGCGGGCCTTCACCGCCCAGCAGCGGTTCGTGGGGAACGCCTCGCACGAGCTGCGTACGCCCCTCGCGATCAACCGCACGCTCCTGGAGGTCCATCTCTCCGATCCGGAGGCATCAGCGGAGCTCCATCAGCTGGGCAAGACGCTCCTGGCCACCAACGAGCGCAGCGAACAACTGGTCGAAGGGCTGCTGCTGCTCGCCCGCAGCGACAACCAGATCGTCGAGCGCAAGCCCGTGGACCTGGCCGAGGTCGCCGACCGCGCCATCGACCAGACCAGGGCCGAAGCGGCGGCCAAGGGGGTCGAGGTCCGCGGCGAGCGGGCCCAGGCCGTCGTCCAGGGCAACGGTGTGCTCCTGGAACGGATCGCCCTGAACCTCGTGCAGAACGCCGTGCGCTACAACGTGGCGGAGGGCGGCTGGGTGGAGACCACCACCGAGCTCAGCCACGGACAGGCGCTCCTGACGGTCTCGAACACCGGACCCGTGGTGCCCGCCTACGAGATCGACAACCTCTTCGAGCCGTTCAGGCGGCTGCGCACCGAGCGCACGGGCAGCGACAAGGGGGTGGGGCTCGGCCTGTCGATCGCGCGATCCGTCGCGCGGGCGCACGGAGGCCGTATCATCGCGGAGCCCCGCGAGGGCGGCGGTCTCGTGATGCGCGTCACCCTGCCCGTCTGAGAGGCTTCACGGTGTGAACCCGCATTGGATCGCTCTGTTCGCTTTGGGCGGAATTTTCGGACCCTGTTTCCGCTCTGTCCCTGTGTGATCGATCACAGGGGCGCTTTCCGGCCCCTCTACTCTCCGTGACCACAACTATGTCCGAAAGCCTGGAAACGTCCGGGTTTCCGGGGGTCGGTATCACGGGAAGTACACGGGGTGGCGCCCGTGAACTGCAGCAATCGGACCGTGTACGGTCCCCATCGCCACCCAAGCTGATCGCTCACGAGGGATCCGGTTGGGTGTCGATTGAGTAACAGACCTTGATGTGAGGCAAAATCTCCGCCTCAGGTCGGGCACAAGTCCGGCCTCTCACGCGTTACGTGCGCTGAGACACCGCAGACACCCATGAGGGGGAGAGCGACATGGCAACGGATTACGACACCCCACGCAAGACCGACGAC
This sequence comes from Streptomyces sp. NPDC023573, assembly GCF_055559735.1. Taxonomy (NCBI): domain Bacteria; kingdom Bacillati; phylum Actinomycetota; class Actinomycetes; order Kitasatosporales; family Streptomycetaceae; genus Streptomyces; species Streptomyces sp. NPDC023573. The sequence continues at coordinate 169,838 of NZ_JBVHKB010000011.1, read as the reverse complement.
GACGTGGACCAGGACAGCCTCGAAGAGCTCAAGGCTCGTCGGAGCGACAAGACGGCATCCGCCGTCGACGTGGACGAGTTCGACGCGGCAGAGGGACTGGAGCTGCCCGGCGCAGACCTGTCCAACGAAGAGCTGGCCGTGCGGGTTCTGCCCAAGCAGGCCGATGAGTTCACCTGCATGAGCTGTTTCCTCGTGCACCACCGGAGCCAGCTGGCACGCGAGAAGAACGGCCAGCCCATCTGCCGCGACTGCGACTGAGGCCGGCCGGCCGTGGCAGGCGACACACCGTTCCGGAAGCGGCGCTTGCGGCGCACGAAGTCGTCGGAGGCACATCAGGGCGGCACAGGCCCGGCAGAGGGCGAGAACCCCGCTGCCGAGCACCAGGCCGCCCTGCCTGCCTCTCCCGGCACACCACCTGACGACGAGCGGGGCCGTCCGGCCTCGCTCGAAGCGGTAAGGGCGACGGAGCCGTCACCCGGGCCCGGGCAGGACGGACCGGGGGAGACCCCGAAGGGTTCCGGCCCCCTGCACACACTGAAACGAGGCGTTCGCAAGAGCCGGGAGAGCGCCACGGCAGCGGTCGGCATGGTGGCCGACCGCATCATCGACACGGCTCCCCGGGTCCCCGTGCGGGACCTCGCCACCCTGCGCAGACAGTTCCCGGGACTCGGTCCGGAACAGCTCGCCGACAAGCTCGTCGCGGGCGCCTGCAACGCGACGGCGACCGTCGGCGCGGGCATCGGGGCGGCGGCGATGATGCCCGTACCCCCCGCCATGCTCGCCGAACTGGCGGCGGAGATCACGGGCGTGGCCGCCATCGAGATGAAGCTGGTCGCCGAGCTCCACGAGGTCTACGGCCGGCGCCCGCCGGGCAATATCGGCCAGCGCAGCACCGCGTACCTGACGGCCTGGACGGAAGAGCGCGGCATCGACGTCTCACGCCCCACCACGCTCAACGCGGCGCTGGGCGGGCAGATGAAGCGCGAACTCCGCCAGCAGATCATGAAGCGCACCGTGCGCGACCTGCCGAACCTCATCCCGTTCATGATCGGCGCCGCCGTCGGCGCCCTGATGAACCGGCGGGACACCAGAAGGCTCGCCGACCGGGTCAGGAACGACCTGCGGCGCGGACAGATCCCCTGGGACCGTCTCCCGGAGCTCCCCCCGCTGGAACAGCCCGCGGAGCCCGCCCCGGAGCTGCCCGAGGGCCTGGACGACCCCGGACGCTGACCGCTCAGGCGGGTACGGGCGCGAGGGCCGTCACCAGCGCCTGCGGCTCCCGGGTCGACAGATAGAGATACGGCGTCGGGTCGTCCGGATCCGTGACCTTCACCCGCACCGCCGTCGGGACGTAGCTGCGCAGCAGCATGAACGCCCGGGGATCCGCCTTGTACGAGCGCCAGGCGCGCGCCTCGTCCCCGTCCAGCACCTCGGCGTCGCCGAGTGCTTCGAGGGGGATCCGGGCATCACCGGCGACGAGGGCGCCCGCCACGACCCGGATGCGCGCGGAACCGTACGAGCTCACGCCCACGCAGGCCGCGGCCGTGCCGGCGACCAGACCGCCGAGCATCGGCAGGACGCCGATGGGCAGGAGTACCAGCGCACAGGCGACGCCGATCCCGAAGGCGATGAGCCACCACGAACGGGGTGCGGTGAGACGTTCGTCGAAGGGGGGTGCGGAAGGCTGCATGAAAGCAAGCTTGGCACGGCGCGACCCGCGGCCGGCCGCGCGGGTAAGGTCTGCGGCTGTGAGTGGAACATCTGCACGTCTGACGCCCCCGGCCGGAGCGGTGAAGCCTGTCCGCCATCCCGATGCTCCCGAGCCCGGCGAGCTCCTCGGGTCCCACTACGAACACTGTTTCGGCTGTGGCGGCGGACAGCCGCACGGACTGCATCTCCAGGCGACGGCCGGAGAGGGCGTGAGCGTCACCGCCGAGTTCACCGTGAAGCCCGCCCATCAGGGCGCTCCGGGGCTGGCGCACGGCGGTGTCCTGGCCACGGCGATGGACGAGACGCTCGGCGCGCTGAGCTGGCTGCTGCGGGTCATCGCGGTGACCGGCCGGCTGGAGACCGACTACGTCCTGCCGGTGCCCGTCGGCACGGTGCTCTTCCTGGAGGCCGAAGTCACCGCGGTGCACGGCCGGAAGATCTACTGCCGCGCGACGGGTCGGACCGGCGGCCCCGAAGGGCCTGTCGCGGTCCGCGCGGAAGCCCTCTTCATCGAGGTGAAGGTGGACCACTTCATCGACAACGGGCGGCCGGAGGAGATCCAGGCCGCGATGTCCGATCCGAACCAGGTCAGGCGCGCCCGCGCCTTCGAGGTGAACCCCTGATGCGCCACCCCGTCGACGTACTCATCCGCAGGGTCGACCCGGACGTGCCGATTCCCGGCTACGGACACCCGGGTGACGCCGGTGCCGACCTGGTCACCACGGAGGCGGCCGAGCTCGCCCCGGGCGAGCGGGCGGTGCTCCCCACCGGGGTGTCGATCGCCCTGCCCGACGGCTACGCCGCCTTCGTCCACCCCCGCTCCGGCCTCGCCGCCCGCTGCGGAGTGGCCCTCGTGAACGCCCCAGGGACGGTCGATGCCGGGTACCGTGGAGAGATCAAGGTCATCGTGGTCAATCTCGACCCACGCGAGACCGTGAGGTTCGAACGGTTCGACCGGATTGCCCAACTGGTCGTCCAGCAGGTCGAGAAGGTGCGCTTCCACGAGGTGACGGAACTTCCCGGCTCGGCGCGGGCCGAGGGGGGCTTCGGATCCACCGGCGGTCACGCCGCCGTGGACGGCGTCACGGGCGGTAACACCCAGGGTGGGAACAGCTACGCTTCGGTCGTATCCGACCGGGAAGGACGTTGACGTGTTCGGACGTCGCAAGAACAGTGGTTCCGCCAAGGACACGGCGGACGAAGCGCGCGAGGCCGAGCAGGTCGCCGACGAGCTCGACGACACCGCTGACGGCGGTTCGCGCCGCACCAACCTTCCGCCGGCCCCCCGCCCCAACGGGCCGTGGGACATCTCCGAGGTCTCCCAGCCCGGCGAGGGCCGGGTGGACCTGGGCGGCATCTTCGTGCCCGGGGTCGAGGGCATGGAGCTCCGCGTGGAGGTCGCCGGTGACGCGATCGTCGCGGCGACCGTCGTGCTGCGCGACAGCGCGGTCCAGCTGCAGGCTTTCGCCGCTCCCAAGAAGGAGGGCATCTGGGGCGAGGTGCGCGAGGAGATCGCCTCGGGCATCACCCAGCAGGGCGGGGTCATCGACGAGGTCGAGGGCCCGCTGGGCTGGGAACTGCGCGCCCAGGTCCCCGTGCAGCTTCCGGACGGGAAGAACGGCGTACAGCTGGTGCGCTTCATCGGCGTCGACGGACCGCGCTGGTTCCTGCGCGGGGTGATCTCCGGCCAGGGCGCCGTCCAGCCGGAGGCCGCCGGGCTCCTGGAGACGATCTTCCAGGACACCGTCGTCGTGCGTGGTGACGGTCCGATGGCGCCGCGTGACCCGATCGTCCTGAAGCTTCCCAACGACGCCCAGATGGTGCCCGAGGGCGTGCAGCAGGAGGACCAGGAGAACTCGAAGTTCTCCGGCGGCATGGGACAGCTCCAGCGCGGCCCCGAGATCACCGAGGTGCGCTGACCGCACCCCAGTTCGTTCCGGCCGGTGGGCCGTGCCCCGGGGAGGGGGCGCGGCCCACCGGCCTTTCCATTGCCTCACCGGCTGCCTCATGCACATACTGGCGGCTGCCTGAGGAGAGCGGTACACACGGCGGCGTACGCACGGGGGAGAGCGATGACACGGAGCACCGACGGACGGACCGGCACGGCCCTGGCCGAGAGCCCGGCCGACGGCCCCATGGTGAGGGTCGAGGACCTGCACCGTTCGTACGGGAGCGGCGCTGCCGCCGTACACGCCCTGCGGGGGGTCTCCTTCGAGATCCCCCGCGGAGAGCTCGTCGCGCTCAAGGGCCGGTCGGGATCGGGCAAGACCACCCTGCTCAACCTCGTCGGCGGGCTCGACGCACCCGACAGCGGCCGCATCACCGTCGGAGGCACGGACCTCTCCGGGCTGGGCGAGGACGGGCTGCTGGAGCTCCGCCGGGACAGGATCGGCTTCATCTTCCAGTCGTTCGGCCTGATCCCGATCCTGACCGCTGCGGAGAACGTCGGCGTACCCATGCGCCTGCGCAGGACCGACCCGCACGAGCGCGAGGAGCGCGTGGCGCTGCTGCTGTCCCTGGTGGGACTCGGTGACCACGCCCAGCAGCGGCCCGGGGAGCTCTCCGGCGGCCAGCAGCAGCGTGTGGCGATCGCCCGCGCGCTCGCCAACCGGCCCGCCCTCCTGATCGCCGACGAGCCCACCGGGCAGCTCGACGCGGAGACAGGGCTCGCGGTCATGCAGCTGCTGCGGGCGGTCGTGCGCAGCGAGGGCGTCACCGTCCTGGTCGCCACGCACGATCCGCAGCTGCTCGGCTTCGCCGACCGGGTCCTGGAGATCGGTGACGGAGACATCATCGAGCACGTCTGACCTGCTGAGCCCCGTCAGAATCGCGTCAATACGGACCCCCGGCGCACCCCTGAGGGCCCTGGGCGGGAGATTCCCGGGGTAGCTTCGGATCCGGCTCCCCGTATCTGCGGTGGCCGGTTCAGGGAAGACAATGGGGCCATGGGACGCGGCAAGCTACGGATCTACCTGGGTGCGGCACCCGGCGTCGGCAAGACCTACGCGATGCTGTCCGAAGCCCACCGACGGGTGGAGCGGGGCACGGACTGCGTCGTCGCGTTCATCGAGCACCACGACCGTCCGCGCACCGAGGTGCTGCTGCACGGCCTGGAGCAGATCCGGCGCCGTGACATCGAATACCGCTCCGCGGTCTTCGCCGAGATGGACGTCGACGCGGTGCTGGAAAGGGCGCCGGCCGTCGCCCTCGTGGACGAGCTCGCCCACACCAACGTGCCCGGCTCCCGCAACGCCAAGCGCTGGCAGGACGTCGAGGAACTCCTCAAGGCCGGCATCGACGTGGTGTCCACCGTCAACATCCAGCACCTGGAGTCCCTCGGCGACGTCGTGGAGTCGATAACAGGGGTGCGGCAGCAGGAGACCATTCCCGACGAGGTCGCCCGGCGGGCCGATCAGATCGAGCTTGTCGACATGTCGCCCCAGGCGCTGCGCCGGCGCATGGCCCACGGCAACATCTACCAGTCGGACAAGGTCGACGCCGCCCTGTCCAACTACTTCCGCCCCGGCAACCTGACCGCCCTGCGCGAGCTGGCGCTCCTCTGGGTCGCCGACCGGGTCGACGAGTACCTTCAGCAGTACCGCGGCGAACACGACATCAGCGCCCCCTGGCAGGCCCGTGAGCGCATCGTCGTCGGACTGACCGGCGGACCGGAGGGCCGTACGCTCATCCGCCGCGCCTCCCGGATGGCCGCGAAGGGCTCCGGCAGCGAGATCCTCGCGGTGTACATCGCCCGCAGCGACGGGCTGACCTCCGCGTCGCCCAAGGAGCTCGCCGTCCAGCGCACCCTCGTGGAGGACCTCGGGGGCACCTTCCACCACGTCATAGGCGACGACATACCCTCGGCGCTCCTCGCGTTCGCCCGGGGCGTCAACGCCACCCAGATCGTCCTCGGCTCCAGCCGGCGCAAGACCTGGCAGTACATCTACGGCCCCGGGGTCGGCGCCACGGTCGCCCGCGAGTCGGGACCCGACCTCGACGTGCACATCGTCACGCACGAGGAGGTCGCCAAGGGGCGCGGGCTGCCGATCGCGCGCGGGGTCCGGCTCAGCCGCACCCGCATCCTCTCCGGCTGGCTCGTCGGCGTCGGCGGGCCGTCCCTCCTGACCCTGCTCCTGCACGGAATGGAGAACGGGCCGGGACTCGCCAACGACGTCCTGCTCTTCCTCTTCCTGACCGTCGCCGCCGCGCTGCTCGGGGGCCTGGCCCCCGCGCTCGCCTCCGCCGCGGCGGGCTCCCTGCTGCTGAACTACTGGTTCACACCGCCCACCCACACCCTGACCGTCCAGGACCCGGAGAACTTCGTCGCCATCGTGATCTTCTTCGCGGTGGCGGTGGCGGTCGCCTCGGTGGTCGACCTGGCGGCCCGGCGCACCCACCAGGCCGCACGGCTGCGCGCCGAGTCGGAGATCCTCTCCACCCTCGCCGGCAGCGTCCTGCGGGGCGAGACCGCCCTGGACGCCCTGCTCGACCGGGTCCGTGAGACCTTCGGCATGGAATCCGTCGCCCTCCTGGAGCGGCAGAACGACGTCGAGCCCTGGACCTGCGCCGGATCCGTCGGGCCCGCGCCGGTGGCCCGGCCCGACGACGCGGATGTGGACATGCCCGTCGGCGACCACATGGCGCTGGCGCTCTCCGGCCGCGTGCTGCCCGCGGAGGACCGCCGGGTCCTCGGCGCCTTCGCCGCGCAGGCCGCGGTGGTGCTCGACCGGCAGCGTCTGGTGGGGGAGGCGGAGGCCGCCAGACGGCTCGCCGAGGGCAACCGGATCAGGACCGCGCTGCTCGCCGCCGTCAGCCACGACCTGCGTACCCCGCTGGCCGCCATCAAGGCAGCCGTGAGCTCCCTGCGCTCCGACGACGTCGCCTGGTCCGACGCGGACGAGGCGGAGCTCCTCGCGGCCATCGAGGACGGCGCCGACCGCCTGGATCACCTGGTCGGCAATCTGCTCGACATGTCCCGCCTGCAGACCGGGACGGTGACTCCGCTGATCCGTGAGCTCGACCTCGACGAGGTCGTCCCGATGGCCCTCGGCGGAGTACCCGAGGGCAGCGTCGAGCTGGACATCCCCGAAACGCTGCCCATGGTCGCCGTGGATCCCGGACTCCTGGAGCGGGCGGTCGCCAACATCGTCGAGAACGCCGTCAAGTACAGCCCCGGCCGGGAGCGCGTCACCGTCGCCGCCAGCTCCCTGGGCGAACGCGTCGAGCTGCGGGTGGCCGACCGGGGCCGCGGAGTCCCGGACGAGGCCAAGGAACGCATATTCGAGCCGTTCCAGCGTTACGGTGACGCCCCGCGCGGCGCCGGGGTCGGCCTCGGGCTCGCCGTCGCCCGGGGCTTCGTGGAGTCCATGGGCGGCACGCTGGACGCCGAGGACACCCCGGGCGGCGGCCTCACCATGGTCCTCACGCTCACGGCCGCGCCGGGACAGGTGCGGGCCGGTCCCGTCCCGCCCGTGCGCGTCGCCTCGTGAGATCGCCGCGGCGCGCCCCCGTCCCGTACACGTTCCAAGGAAAGGCAGGTCCACGATGACCCGGGTGCTCGTGGTCGACGACGAGCCGCAGATCGTGCGCGCCCTCGTGATCAATCTGAAGGCGCGCAGGTACGAGGTGGACGCGGCGCCCGACGGGGCGACCGCCCTCCAGCTCGCGGCGGCACGCCACCCCGACGTCGTCGTCCTCGACCTCGGGCTGCCGGACATGGACGGCGTCGAGGTGATCAGGGGCCTGCGCGGCTGGACCCGCGTGCCGATCCTCGTCCTCTCCGCACGCCACACCTCCGACGAGAAGGTCGAGGCCCTGGACGCCGGTGCCGACGACTACGTCACCAAGCCGTTCGGCATGGACGAACTGCTGGCACGGCTGCGCGCCGCCGTGCGCCGGGCCGAACCCGTCGGCCAGGACGTCGGCGACGACCTGGTGATCGTCGAGACCGAGGGTTTCACCGTCGACCTGTCGGCCAAGAAGGTGCACCGTGAAGGCCGCGACGTGCGGCTCACGCCCACCGAGTGGCACCTCCTGGAGGTCCTCGTCCGCAACGCCGGGCGGCTCGTCAGCCAGAAGCAGCTGCTCCAGGAGGTCTGGGGCCCCTCGTACGGCACCGAGACCAACTATCTGCGGGTCTACATGGCGCAGCTGCGCCGCAAGCTGGAGGCCGATCCCTCGCACCCCAGGCACTTCGTGACCGAGCCCGGCATGGGCTACCGCTTCGAGCGGGGACGATCCGTCCCGGAGTGACCGGCCTCACTCGTTCGGGTGGCATCCGTACGGGCCCGCCCCTGCCACAGGAGACCGGTACCCTTCGGGTATGAGCGCTGTTCCCCGATCCGAGAAGTCAGGCGGGACCTCGAGGTCCGGCCGCTTCCGACGCATGCTCGACCGGCTGTCCAGCTCCCAGGAGGACCTGGAGTCCGAGGAGCTGCAGGAGGACACGCACGCTTCGGGCTGCACGCGCATCTCCGAGTGCTCGGACCGCCAGATCGTCAAGGTCACTGGTACCTTGCGGACGGTCACCCTGCGGCCGCGTGCCGGAGTGCCCGCCCTGGAGGCGGAGCTCTTCGACGGCACCGCGCCGCTCGACGTGGTCTGGCTGGGCCGGCGTTCCATCGTCGGCATCGAGCCGGGCCGCAAGCTCATCGCGTCGGGCCGCGTGGCCATGAGCCACGGTCGCCGGGTGCTGTTCAACCCCAAATACGAACTCCGACCGCTCGGCAAGGAGTAGCCGGTGACGTCTCTCGACAAGCCGACGTCCGAAACGGACCAGCCCCACCGCACCGACCAGCAGGACACCGACGCGAAGGCGGTCACGGAAGCCGCGCTCTTCGAGGCCTTCGGCGGCGTTCGCGGCATGGTGGAGACAGTCCTGCCCGGGCTGCTCTTCGTCACGATCTACACCGTCAACAAGGACCTGAAGGCCTCGGCCATCGCCGCCCTCGTGGTCTCCCTGGCCCTCGTCGCCGTGCGGCTGATCCGCAAGGACACCGTCAAGCACGCCTTCAGCGGCGTCTTCGGTGTGGGCTTCGGCGTCGTCTTCGCGATGATGACGGGCAATGCCAAGGACTTCTATCTGCCGGGCATGATCTACACGCTCGGACTCGCCCTCGCGTACCTCGTGACCACGGTCGCCGGGGTGCCGCTGATCGGGCTGATCCTCGGCCCGGTCTTCAAGGAGAACCTCTCCTGGCGCACCAGGAACCCCGGCCGCAAGAAGGCGTACGCCAAGGCCAGCTACGCCTGGGGGCTGATCCTGCTCGCCAAGTGCGCGATCCTCTTCCCGCTGTACTGGTGGGCCGACACCGCTCAGCTCGGATGGGTGCTGGTCGCGCTCAAGATCCCGCCGTTCCTGCTCGCGGTGTATCTGACCTGGGTCTTCCTCGCCAAGGCGCCGCCGCCCATCGACGTCTTCGCCGAGATGGAGGCGGAGGAGCAGGCTGAGAAGGACCGCAAGGCGGCCCGGGACGGCCTGGCCACGGGCATGGCCGGCACGGATCACGACGCCGGCCCCGCCAGGCACCGGCGTACGGACTGATCCGGCGGGCCCGGACTCGGTCCGCCGCACGGAAGGGGCCCGGACCGTACGTCGACGACGTACGGTCCGGGCCCCTTCCGTGCGGCGGAACGCTTGCTCCCGGCCCTGCCTCAGTCCTCGGCGGGCTCGCGGCGGACCGACAGCAGGTCCTCCAGCTGTTCCTCGCGGGCCTGGGCGGCCACGAACAGCAGCTCGTCACCGGCCTCCAGAGTCTCCTCGGGGCTCGGCGTCAGCACCCGGGTGCCGCGGATGATCGTGACGAGCGAGGTGTCCTCGGGCCAGGCCACAGCACTCACCCGGATGCCGGCCAGCGCCGACTCCGGGGGCAGTGTGAGCTCGACCAGGTTGGCGTCGCCGTGGCTGAAGCGCAGCAGCCGGACGAGATCGCCGACGCTCACCGCCTCCTCGACCAGGGCGGACATCAGGCGCGGAGTGGAAACCGCGACGTCGACACCCCAGGACTCGTTGAACAGCCACTCGTTCTTCGGGTTGTTCACACGGGCCACCACCCGCGGCACGCCGTACTCGGTCTTCGCGAGCAGCGAGACGACCAGGTTGACCTTGTCGTCACCCGTCGAGGCGATCACGACATTGCACCGCTGGAGCGCCGCCTCGTCGAGCGACGTGATCTCGCAGGCGTCCGCGAGGAGCCACTCGGCCATCGGGACGCGTTCCACCGAGATGGCGGTCGGCGCCTTGTCGATCAGCAGCACCTCGTGCCCGTTCTCCAGGAGCTCGGCCGCGATGGAACGGCCCACCGCACCGGCCCCGGCAATCGCGACGCGCATCAGTGACCGCCCTCCTCGGGACCTTCGGCAAAGGCCTCCTCGACCTTCGCGATCTCGTCCGTACGCATCATCACGTGGACGAGGTCGCCCTCCTGCAGAACCGTCTGCGACGTGGGCAGTATGGCCTCACCCAACCGGGTGAGGAAGGCGACGCGGACGCCCGTCTCCTCCTGCAGTGTGCTGATCTTGTGCCCGATCCAGGACGGCGTGGTGTGCACCTCCGCGAGCTGCACACCGCCGCTCGGGTCGCGCCACAGCGGCTCCGCGCCCGACGGCAGCAGCCGCCGCAGCATCTGGTCCGCCGTCCAGCGGACCGTGGCGACCGTGGGGATGCCCAACCGCTGATAGACCTCGGCACGCCGCGGGTCGTAGATGCGCGCCGCGACGTTCTCGATGCCGAACATCTCGCGGGCCACGCGGGCGGCGATGATGTTGGAGTTGTCGCCGCTGCTGACGGCCGCGAACGCCCCGGCCTCCTCGATACCCGCCTCACGCAGGGTGTCCTGGTCGAAACCGACCCCGCTGACCCGCCTGCCGCCGAAGCCGGAACCGAGCCGGCGGAACGACGTGGGGTCCTGGTCGATCACGGCGACCGTGTGCCCCTGCTGCTCCAGGGTCTGCGCGAGGGCGGCTCCGACGCGCCCGCAGCCCATGATGACGATGTGCACCTCGCGCCTACCTCGCCGTCCTGGTCGTCCGGATGACCTGCGAAAACACCCTGCTCACACTTCTCTCTCAGCTTGCGGGGCAAACAATCGGGCAACCACCTTCGGCGTTGCCCGTGGATGAGCTTATGCGGCGACGCCCGGACCGCCTCATCCGAGTGTGCGTATCGCACGGGCCGATGAGCAAAGCGAGGCGGGCCACCGGGCGGGAGGGGAGCCACCGAGGGCCGACGCCGGTCCGCACCGCAAGGATTTCGTTAAGGATTCCATGGACTTTTGCGGTGAGGGCGGGTAATTATGAAGGTTTTCCGGGCGCAGAGGGGGTGGTGCCTCGGCGGCGTGTCCCCGCAGCGCTTACGATCCTCACCGTGTCCAAACTGACCGACGTGCCCAAACGGATCCTGATCGGCCGGGCGCTGCGCAGCGACAAGCTGGGGGAAACGCTCCTCCCCAAGCGCATCGCGCTCCCCGTCTTCGCATCCGACCCGCTGTCCTCCGTTGCGTACGCACCCGGAGAAGTCCTCCTCGTGCTGTCCATCGCGGGCGTGTCGGCATACCACTTCAGCCCGTGGATCGCGGTCGCGGTCGTGGTCCTGATGTTCACCGTCGTCGCCTCGTACCGGCAGAACGTGCGCGCCTACCCGAGCGGGGGAGGCGACTACGAGGTCGCCAACACCAACCTCGGCCCCAAGGCCGGCCTGACCGTCGCCAGCGCCCTCCTCGTCGACTACGTCCTCACCGTCGCCGTGTCGATCTCCTCGGGCGTGGAGAACCTCGGCTCCGCCATCCCCTTCGTCGTCGAGCACAAGACGTTCTGCGCCATAGGCGCCATCGTGCTCCTGACGCTGATGAACCTCCGGGGTGTCAAGGAGTCCGGCAAGCTCTTCGCCATCCCGACCTACCTGTTCGTGGCCGGGGTCTTCGTGATGATCCTCTGGGGCGCGTTCCGGGGGCTGGCCCTCGGCGACACCATGCACGCGCCCACCTCGGACTACGAGATCAAGCCCGAGCACCAGGGGCTCGCCGGCTTCGCCCTCGTCTTCCTGCTCCTGCGCGCCTTCTCCTCCGGATGCGCGGCCCTCACCGGCGTCGAGGCGATCAGCAACGGCGTACCCGCCTTCCGCAAGCCGAAGAGCAAGAACGCCGCGACCACCCTCGCGGCGATGGGCCTGCTGGCCGTCACCATGTTCTGCGGCATCATCGGCCTGGCCATGGCCACCGACGTGAAGATGGCGGAGAACCCCGCGAAGGACCTGCTCCACAACGGTGTCGCGGTCGGTGCGGATTTCACCCAGGACCCGGTCATCTCCCAGGTCGCCGCGGCGGTCTTCGGTGACGGGACGTTCCTCTTCGTCTTCCTCGCGGCGGCCACCGCCCTCGTGCTCTTCCTCGCGGCGAACACCGCGTACAACGGTTTCCCGCTGCTCGGCTCGATCCTCGCCCAGGACCGCTACCTGCCCCGCCAGCTGCACACCCGCGGTGACCGGCTCGCCTTCTCCAACGGCATCGTGCTCCTCGCCGGGGCCGCGATCCTGCTCGTCTGGATCTACGGGGCCGACTCGACCCGGCTGATCCAGCTCTACATCGTCGGAGTCTTCGTCTCCTTCACGCTCAGCCAGACCGGCATGGTGCGGCACTGGAACCGCCATCTGCGTACCGAGAAGGACCCGGCCGCGCGCCGGCACATGATCCGCTCCCGGGCGATCAACACCTTCGGCGCGTTCTTCACCGGACTGGTCCTGGTCGTCGTCCTGGCCACCAAGTTCACCCACGGCGCCTGGGTCGCGCTGCTCGGCATGGTGATCTTCTTCGGCACGATGACCGCGATCCGCAAGCACTACGACCGGGTCGCCGAGGAGATCGCCGCGTCCGACACCCCGTCCGACGACACCGTGAGGCCCTCGCGGGTCCACTCGATCGTCCTGGTCTCCAAGCTCCACCGGCCCACGCTGCGCGCACTCGCGTACGCCAAGCTGGTGCGCTCGGACCAGCTGGAGGCGCTGTCCATCAGCGTCGACCCGGAGGAGACCAAGGCGCTCAGGAACGACTGGGAGCGGCGCGGCATCGACATCCCGCTGAAGATCCTCGACTCGCCCTACCGCGAGGTGACCCGGCCGGTCATCGACTACGTCAAGAGCCTGCGCAAGGACCGCCCGCGCGACGTGATCAGCGTCTACATCCCCGAGTACGTGGTCGGCCACTGGTACGAGCACCTGCTGCACAACCAGAGCGCGCTGCGGCTCAAGGGCAGGCTCCTCTTCACACCCGGCGTGATGGTGACCTCGGTGCCCTACCAGCTGGAGTCCTCCGAGGCCGCGAAGGTGCGGGCCAGGAGGCGTGCGGACTGGATCGCCCCCGGGTCGGTACGCCGCGGCCCCGTGGAGCGGCGTCACAAGGATCCGAGCCAGAAGGGCTGACTCCGCGCTCCGCCTGTGGTAAGCGGCCGGCTTCCGTCCACGTAGACTGGTGGGCTGTTGTCCGGCCGTTTCGCCGTTTTCCCTCTTCCTGACCTCTGGAGCCACCCCCTCATGCAGAACGAATCCACGTCGCCGCAGACCGGGGAGTCGCAGGCCAAGGAGTCGCAGGTCAAGGAGTCGCAGACCGGGGAGGACCTGGTCGGCCGGGAGTACGAGGTCGAGGTGGGCCCCGTCGCCCACGGCGGCCACTGCATCGCCCGTACGTCCGAGGGCCAGGTGCTCTTCGTTCGCCACACCCTGCCCGGCGAGAAGGTCGTCGCCCGGGTCACCGAGGGCGGGAGCGATTCCCGTTTCCTGCGCGCCGACGCGGTCACGGTCGTCGAGGCGTCCAAGGACCGGGTCGAGGCACCCTGCCCGTACGCCGGGCCCGGTAAGTGCGGCGGCTGCGACTGGCAGCACGCCAAGCCCGGCGCCCAGCGCCGCCTCAAGGGCGAAGTGATCGCCGAGCAGCTCCAGCGCCTCGCGGGCCTCACGCCCGAGGAGGCCGGCTGGGACGGCACGGTCATGCCGGCGGAGGGCGACAAGCTCCCGCCGGGCGAGGTCCCCGCGTGGCGCACCCGTGTCCAGTACGCCGTCGACGCGGACGGCCTGGTCGGACTGCGCAAGCACCGTTCGCACGAGGTCCAGCCCATCGACCACTGCCTGATCGCCGCTCCCGGCGTCTCGGAGCTCGGCATCGAGAAGCAGGACTGGCCGCAGATGGCCACGGTGGAGGCGATCTCCGCCACGGGCTCCCACGACCGCCAGGTCATCCTGACCCCCCGCGAGGGCGGCCGCCTCCCGCTCGTCGAGCTCGACAAGCCCGTCTCCGTGCTCCGCGTCGACGAGAAGGACGGCGGCGTCCACCGGGTCCACGGCCGCGCCTTCGTCCGCGAGCGCGCTGACGACCGTACGTACCGCGTCGGCTCGGGCGGCTTCTGGCAGGTGCACCCGCAGGCGGCCGACACACTGGTCCGCGCCGTCATGCAGGGTCTGCTGCCGCGCAAGAACGACACGGCGCTGGACCTCTACTGCGGCGTCGGCCTGTTCGCCGGCGCCATCGGCCAGCGCATCGGCGAGAAGGGCGCGGTGCTGGGCATCGAGTCCGGCAAGCGCGCCGTCGAGGACGCCCGGCACAACCTGAAGGACCTCGACCGGGTCCGCATCGAACACGGCAAGGTAGACCAGGTGCTGCCGCGCACCGGCATCACGGAATGCGACCTGATCGTCCTGGACCCGCCGCGCGCGGGCGCGGGCAAGGCCACGGTCAAGCACCTGGCGTCGCTGGGCGCTCGCAAGATCGCGTACGTGGCGTGCGACCCGGCGGCGCTGGCACGGGACATCGCGTACTTCCGGGACGGGGGGTACCGGGTGCGGACGCTGCGGGCGTTCGACCTGTTCCCGATGACGCACCATGTGGAATGCGTGGCGATCCTGGAGCCTGCGGACAAGGGTGCCTGACCTGCCGCTTTGTGGTTCGGGTGGTTTGTTCGACCTGTTTCCCCCGGTACACGACGAGGAGTGCGTGCCATTCCGGGCAGACTGCTCTGACCTGCGGTTTCACCCACGACCGCAAGGGATGAGCCAGCTGCGGTGACTTTCTCCGGGGACTGTGCGCGACGGGCTGACGCTCACTTGGCGCCCGTTCTGAATGCGCGTCAGCCAAGGCTCGAGTTCACCGAGCCGCACAGGGCGTCGCGTCCTTGCTGAGGGTGCGATTCGTGGCCTCCTCGTGCCATCCGACTGCGGAGAGCCGCTAGCGATCACGATGCTCTGCGTCCGAGAAATAGACGACCGCGACGGCCAGAGCTGTTGTGGTGTCAGAGATGACTGGCTTACGTTTACTTCGGCGCAGCTGCCTCTGGGTATCACCGATGAGATCGAACCTCCAGGCCCTGCTGTCTCTGCAGGAGGTGAAGCCGCATCGGATGGAAGGGACGGCCTGATCGCGCAAGCGTGTCAGGAGTGACCGAGGGATCGCGCTGGGCGGAGCTGTTCTCGTCGCCCCGTCCACTGTTGATTACGGGTCACCTCCGCCATGCTCCAGAGCGTTGGGCTCGCCGGACGGGGCGGCTGAGTCCCCCTAGGATCTCCTGCTCAAGGGTGGCTCAGCCGTCCGGTGTGTTCATGAAGCGGGCAAACGCATGAGGGGTTCGAGGAACGGGCTCGGACGGCCGTGCCAGAAGATGGCGAGGCTGTCCCGCGAACGGGTGGCCGCGACGAAGAGCAGCGAGCGGGCCCGCTGGAGCTCACGCCGGTAGCGGACGGCATCGTCGCTCCGCAGGCGGGTGACCGCCTCCCGGGGTACGAGTCCGTCCCGAACGCCTGCGATGACCATGCGCTGGTACTCAAGTCCCTTGAAGCGGAACATGGTGCCGATGTGGACGCCTTCGTCTCCACGGGGGCCTTCGGGGCCGATCTCGACGGCCTTGATTCCCTTGTGGGCGAGCAGGGTGTAAGCAAGCTCGCTCGCCATGGCGTTGGTCGGAACGCAGACGGCGATCTGCCCGGGGGGTGTCGGCAGGGCGATCCAGTCGGCGAGGAGTGCGGCGATCGACTCCTGCTCGGACTCCCAGTCCTCGCAACCGTGCAACTGCGGAAGGCTTCCGGTCAGGACGGACCTGTACCCGGCCAGATCCTCGGTACTGCCGTCCAGGTCGTCGAAGCCCTCACCGCTGAGCACCCCGAGAGCGGAGCCGAGGATCTGCCGCGTCGTCCGGTAGCTCAACGTCAGCTTGGCCGAGCGGCCGCGGATATGGACCCCGAGGCTGCCCAGGGTGACCTGGTTGCCGTAGATGCGCTGGTGCGTGTCACCCACGAGGAAGATGTCGTTGGCGGCACGCGGCACCATCGCCCGCAGCAGTTTCCAGTGCGCGGCCCGCAGGTCCTGTGCCTCGTCGACGACGATGTGCTGGAAGCGGTGGTGCAGCCAGCCCGCGGAGCCGGCCTGAAGATGGATGTTGTCGAGACCACCCGCCTCCTCCCGCTGACGTTCGACGGCCTGGATCCGCCGCTCGCGGTCCATCTCCAGCCGCGCCGCGCGCTCCGCGACCTGTTCCCAGGTCTGCCGCCCGAGGCGGTCGAGCCGCTGGGTGAAACGCTCTGCGAGCTGCCAGATCTCGGCGCGCTCGGCCCGTGCGATGTTCTTGCCCCGGCCGGCTCGCCGCGCACGGAAGTATTCGGTGCGGGAGACGACGGCCTGGCCCAGGATGACCTGCGACCACTCGTCGTGCAGGAACTGGGCGTCCCACCCGGTTTCGCCCAGCTCGTCGAGCATGGCACGCCACTCCCGGAGAGCCTGGCTCTCGTCGAGCGTCTGCTTGGCGCTTCCGGGCTCGGCCTCGCGTACGACGCGCAGCGCGAGCTGATCGACGTGGCTGATCTCCACGCGAGCCAGCAGCTCCTCGCCGCCCAGCTGGAGCAGCCGTGACCTGAGGTCGGCGGCAAGATTCTTGTTGTACGTGGTGAGGAGGACGGGCTTGTTGCGGCCGGGAGGGAGCCGGTCCACCAGGTGCTTGACCCGGTGCAGGGCCACGATGGTCTTGCCGGTGCCCGGTCCGCCCCCCACCCGGGCGGGGCCCGAGTACTCGCGCTCGACGAGGCGGGACTGGGTCGGGTGGAGGAATACCTTCCACCGGCCGAAGTCGCCGCCTTCCAGGGCTTCGCGCAGCGCCTCGTCCGTCGTCGTGACCATGGTGGCCGGCCGCTCGGCGGCGGCCCGGAAGTCGTCGGTGTCGACGGGGTCCGGTGCGGAGACGGGACTGGTGATCTGCTCCAGCACCGCGTCGTACGACGCGCCGTCGTGAAGTGCGAGCAGGACTTCGGAAGTGAGCTGCGGGGCGTACTCCGCCAGGCCGAGGAGCTGATCCTCTGTGGTCAGGGTCCGGACGACCGGTACGAGCGGTCCCGCGACGCCGAGGTCGGTGAGCTGCTCGTCGGAGAACGCGGCGAACAGTGGGACGGGAGCGGGCGCCGGGGCAGGCTCGATGGGGGCGGTGGCGGCGGGCGCGGGAGTCGCCGCTCGACGGAGGACGCTCTCCTCGACGATCTCGAGGTCGACGTACTCGATGCCGCCGGTGATCCGGTTGATTCCGTACGAGAGCCGGTCGAGCTTCTCGTACACGTCTTTGCGGTGTTTGACGGAGACGATGAGCCAGTCGGTCTCCGCCAGGCGCAGCAGCAAGGCCCGGTACTCGTCATTGACACGGGCCGACCAGAGCCGGTCGTGGCCCTCCAGCTGCTTCAGCCGAAGGCCCCGGAGCTGCGGGTTCTCCTTGAACTTGTGCTGGAAGTCGTAGATCGCGCCCTTGACCGCACGAGGCAGCCTCAGGATCTCCTTGTCCGCTTTGTCGAGCAGACGCAGGGTCACGCCCGTGGTCGTCATCGCTGCTGGTCTCCGTCGTTCGTGTCCGTGTCTTCGCCCTCTGCCGCGGCAAGGAGGTCCTTGATGTCCCGGGGCGTGCAGGAGACGGCTGTGCTGATCCACCAGCCTGCCGCGGCGAAGGCCTTGTCCCGGTCCTCCGCGTCGTGATCGCGCTCCCCGTCGGCCGGCCGGTGGGCCGTCACCACGGCGATCCGGGCGGAGGGCCACGCGAGTTCGGCCATCCAGCCGTGCTCGTCCAGCTCGTAGCCGGCTTCCGGCGGCACCACGTCCAGCGCGCGCAGCCCTTGGCTGAGGGGGAGCAGACCGGGTTCATCGGGGTCGAGGAACTCCAGCACCTGCTCCCAGCCCGTGTCATGGGCCGTGTCGGAGTGCTGTGCCGGCCGAGAGACGAGGACGACCGGGGCGGGCTCTTCCACGAGGTCTGCGGCGGGGGGCGCCGTGACGGCGGCGGCCGGCCTCTCGGCCCGCTGGGATTCGAGCCAGCCCGAGCCTCCGGCGACGGCGAGGCCGTGGACGGTGAATCCGTCCAGCAGACTGGTCGTCAACTGGACACTGTCACCGCCTCCGTGCTCCAGGAACTGCAGCACATTGCTCCAGTAGAGCCAGCCCTGCCAGCGCCGCTTGTGCCCGGCCTCGTCCGACACAGCCCGGTCGCTGTCGTCGAGCAGGGTCAGCCCGGTCCACATCGGCGGCCGGTGGCGACCGTCCGCGGCGGCGGTGACCACACATCCTGCGGCGTCGACCGCGGTCAGCAGCTGCACCGGTCCCGTGGGCCCCTGCGGGGCGCCGCCCCGCAGCGCGGCGAGGAGCTGTTCGCCGACGGCTTGAGGGTGCAGTGCGGCGATCCGGGCCCCGGCACCCAGCAGCCCCGCGACGGCGGCCTCGGCGCGCTGCTGCCACAAGGAAGCGTCCGGGGCACGCAGATGAGCGATCAGAAGGTCCGCCGGATTCACCCAGAGGTTCGCGGACAGCTCGCCCGGCAGGCCGCCGTGCACGCCCGCGTAGTAGTCACGGGCACGCTTCTGGCCCTGCTCGCCGTACGGAACCCAGACCGGGTTCTCCGGCCCCGTGCTCGCGTACCCCGTGTCACGGACCCGGGTCCGCCAGTCCTTCACGTCGTAGTAGGTGAGCTGGAAGACCCGTATTCCGTCGGCGCGCAGCCTGGTGCGCTTGACGGCGTCGTCGGCGAGCCTGTCCTTGTGCTTCGGCCCGGCGTGGAACTCGTATCCGTCGAGGTAGAGCGCGATCCGCGGACCGGGTGCATCGGTACGTTCGAAGAGGACGTCGGGGCGGGTGCCGTCGAGGACCCGCTGCTGGGAGACCCGCCAGCTGACGGTGGCCCCGTCCACGCCGGTCAGCCGCAGGTCCAGTGAGTACGTCCCGGCCGTGGTCGTGTAGGCGTCCGCACTGGCCTTGGCCGAGGGCTGCTTCGCCCATTCGCCCAGGGTCTCCAGGAACATGACCTCAAGATCGCTCTCGGCCTGCCGCTCCAGAGGGATCTGGTGGGTGGCCGCGACCGGTGAGGTGGCCCAGTCGCCGCCGTCGGCACCCAGCAGCTCGTCGAACATCTGCCGGACCTCGTTGCGGCTGACCTTGTCGTAGTCGCCGGCCGGTACGCGGCGCAGCAGACAGCGGTGGCAGCCGTCGAGGCCCTTCGCGATGCACGGGCAGCTGTCGATCACCTCGCGGGCCCTCAGCAGCACTTCGCGGAAGCCGTCGGAGGTGGCGAGCCGGTGCAGGTAGCCGGTGCCGCCCGGCAGACGGTCGTAGACGACGAGGAAACGACGTGGCCATTCCGGGTCGTTGCCGTCGGGCATGGACGCGGCGGTGATGTCGATGTGGTCCGGGTCGCCGCCGTAGCGTGCGGCGATGCCCACGAACAGTGCGGCGGTGAAGGACGCGAGGCGTTCCCTGACGCGGGCGACCGACGCGGGAAGCAGGATACGGACGGCCTCGGTGGTCAGCTCGTGGGCCAGGAGCAGGGGGACGTCCTCTCCCTTCCCCTGACCTTCCGGCGTGCTCGTACGGACCTTGCGGCGCGGGCACCACAGCTGGTGGTGGGCGCTGGCCCTGGTCGCCGCGGCAAGGGATTCGGTGAGCGCGTCCTGATGGTGGTCCACGACCGGACGCCCCTCGGAGGTGGCGCCGCCGCAGCTTGTGCAGACGTAGAACGGGTTGATCCGTACGTCGGCCCCGGCGAGGGGCACGGTGCTGCTGCCGTCCTGGCGGTCGAGGCCCAGATTCAGAGTGCGCACCACGGCCTGGCGGGTGAAGTCGACGCCGAAGACGGCGGTGTCGTGGCGCCAGGAGCCCGTGGCCAGGTGCAGTGGGTCGACGTCCACGGTGGTCAGGACGGCGTACCTCCTGCTGTCACGCTCGTCCTTGTCGTCGCGGACCCGGGCGTCGTCCCGCTTGTCGCGCGACATGACCCGCTTCGGTTCGAGAACGCGCTGGACACAGCCCGCGTCGGCGATCTCCCGGCCGCCGCACCGGGGACAGGGTGAGGCATCGGCCTGGGCGTTCTCCGTACGGACGTAGCCGCAGGCGGGGCACATGCGCCACACCGACCAGGCACGGCGCTCCGGACTGCCGATGTCCAGGGCCCGGACGACGTGCTTGTAGCCGTTGACGTAGAAGCTGTTTCCCGGCGCCAGTTCGGACAGCGCGGACCGACGGGAGCGCTCGTAGTCCCGGACCTCGCTGTGGTAGGTCTTCTTGGCCCCTTCGGTCTCGGGCTGCTCGGTCCAGGAGAGGGTGGCCTCCAGCTGCGTGGTGGTGTCCGAGAGGGTGTAGTTGGGCAGGAGACCGAGCTCGACGAGAGCGCCGTGGGCACTGGTCTGGTTCAGGTCGCGCAGCAGGTTGCCCGTCGCGTAGCGCTCGGCGCGCAACTCGCGCCATTCGCGCTCCTGCTCGGGATCGCTGCGCACGAGCTGGTCCATCGCCGTGTCGATGGCGTGGAGCCGGCGCCTGAGTTCCTCACCGCGGCCGGTCCATTCCTCCTCGGCTTCCTGGAGCGCGCGCACGATGCCACCGCACGCGTACGCGCGGAGTTCGTCCGCGGCCTGGCCGGAGACCCCGGTGTCCGGCCGGCCCGGGAGTGAGGGGAAGAGGGCCAGGAACGATTCGACGAGCACGGCGCCATGGGCGAGGGCCGCGTCCGCGAGCTCCTGGCACCAGGCGGTGCTGCCGAACAGCGCCGACACCAGGCGAGGCGCGGGTTGCAGTGGCTCACCGTCGCTCGTCGTGAGCCGGCCACGCGCCGCGAGGTCCAGAAGGTGCGCCGTGTACTGGCGGCGCAGGATCTCCACCGCGGAGAGGTAGCAGCCGGGCGGCACGATGTCCCCGGCAATCATCTCCCGAGGCTCGTCGAGGTAGTACAGATCGCGGGCCCGGCGACCACCGAAGGCCACCACCAGGGCGTTGCCCGTCCTGCGGCCCGCACGGCCCGCTCGCTGCACGTAGTTGGCAGGGCCCTTCGGAAGCGAACCCAGCAGGACCGCGGACAGGTCTCCGATGTCGATGCCGAGCTCCAGGGTCGGAGTGCACGACAGCACGTTCGGGTCGGTGTAGTGGGTGCCGTCGCGGAAGGCCCGCTCCACGCGCTCCCGCTGCGGCCGGGTGAGCATGCCGGTGTGCTCGGCCGTGACCACCCGGAAGGTGCCACCCGTCCGGTAGAGGTGCCGGTAGTAGTCATCGCGGTAGTCGCGCGGCCGGGGGCCGCCGAAGCTGGTGGAACCGGAGGACAGCACCGTGGCCTGGCCCGGTTGCGGCGCGGTGATCTGTCCCCGGCACCGGTACCGGGGACAGGGATGGCCGTACCAGCGGGTCCGCCGGGAGGGATGGACCACCTGCTCCCAGCCGCACGCCTCACAGGTGACGAAGGCCTTGTTGACGATGTCGTCCTCAAGGAGCCGCACCTCGACGTGGCCGGGCTGCAGACCGTAGACCTTCGTCGTCCGGTCCTGTGCCGTCCGCACCGCGAGGAGACCCTCGTCGACGAGGACCGGCAGCAGCCTGCGCAGATACTCCGCAGCCCCGGGGGCGTCGAGGCCCAGGCACCGGCGCGCCCAGTCCTGGTACCAGCCGGTGCGGGCTGTCGTCGAGTCGAAGTCGGACCTGCCCTTGTCACCGTCGAGCAGGAAGCGCGGCGCGCCCACACCGTCGGGGAACGCCGGCATGCCGTCGGGCCTGCCGCCCCAGATCTTGAACCGGGTCACCCCGGCGTCCTTCACCCACGGCTCCAGCCACCGGTGCCGGACCCCGCCGCGCAGCCGGACCCGCTCCAGCAGCCCGCGGACGAAGGCCAGATAGCGCTCGGCCGTCGGCAGGCCGGTGCCGAGAAGCTGACCGGGCAGGGCCATGTGCAGGTCGCGGGCGAGCATGGTGATCCGGTGCTGGTCCCCGATGACGACCTCGGCGGCCGCCGTCCGGGTCAGCTCCAGGGTGCGGCCCTGCCGGGAACGGAGCCCGAACTCCATGACGGTGGCGAAGGCGAGCCGCTCTCCGATGAGCTTCCAGGTCCGCAGATCGCCCGTGCCCCGCCCGGAGAGCAGCCGGTCCACGCCCGGCTCGTCGTACAGATCGGGCGGGACGACAGCCGCGAGGGCCTGCGGATCCTCGACGGAGTCGAGCACGTTCCCGATCAGGTCGTTGAGAGCCGACGGCTTGCCGGACTCGTCCAGATTGCGCGCCAGGAGTGAGCGCAGCGAGAACGTGAACGACCGGTTCGCCACGTACCCCGCACGGTGGGCGGCGTCCTGGGTCGAGTCGTTGAACAGGAGGGTCTTGCGCTCCTCCGCTTCGAGCGCGACCTCCTGACCGGTGAACAGCTGGGTGACCGTCGCGGCCGCCAGGGCGGCCGGCCGAGTGCCGAGGAAACGCATCGCGTTGTCGGTGTCGCAGGCGGGGCAGCGCTGATCGACGGCGGCCCGGTCGGCGGACTTCTTCTCGGTGATCGCCAGGACGAAGCAGGCGTCCTGAAGGCTCCCGGCGTCCTGGGCGACCGGTAGCCGGTAGGCCCCCTGAGCACCGTCCAGGATCAGTGCCGGCGGCTGTCCGCCTCCCGTTGCGGGGCGGGACTGGCTGACCGCCGCCAGCGTGTCCTCCTGCTCCGCGGGCGTGGCGGCGATGAAATAGCGGACCCGCCGCTTCTCCCGCCCCACGCTGGCGCGCCAGATCTTGTCGTGAGCCATCACGAGCTGCTGGGGGTCGGCTTCCGGGGAGACGGCAGCCCAGCCGGAGCGGCCGCAGTTGCGGCAGTACACGGCGGGCAGCCTTATGCTCGCCTGCCGTACGGCGGTGTCCGCGCCGATCGCCGACTGCGCGCGATGAGAACGCGCCACGTGCCCGATCTGGCCGGCTTCGGCTTCCTCGTCGCCCTCAGGAGGCGTCGCGAGCAGGGCGGAGCGCCGAGCGCGATCGTCCTCGTACCAGTGGAACTCGGGCTTGCCCGGGCCGACTCCGCGCACGATCCGGCCGACCGGCCGGACCCACAGGTGGGTCTCGACGTGCAGCAGGGGGCGCGGACGGCGCTCGTCCGACTCCGGATCGCGGGCGGCCGACAGCAGGGCGACGAAGCGCGCGAGCGCGGCGAGGGCGAGGCGGGGGTTCTCCTGGGCGGTCCGGCCCCAGGTGTACCCGAACCGGCCGAGGCGGTCACGGAGTTCCCATTCGCTCAGTGGGGCCCCGTCGAGAAGGGACAGCACCCCCTGAGTGAAATCGTGCTGCTTGAGCAGCCGCCCGATCTCGAAGGCGGACAGGCCCTGCTGTCCGAGCATCCGTGCCGCCAGGGCATTGAGATCGAGCGTGTCCGGACGCGACACCACATCGGGGCCGCCCGAGCAGGCGATGACCTCCTCGGGTGAAGGCGGTTCGGGCAGACCGTAGTTCACCGGCCCGGTGAACTGCTCGGGCGTCATCCGCTCCTCGCCCACCAGCGCGTCCGGGGAGAACGGCATGCCGAAGACCTGAGCGGCCACCTCCAGGATGGAGCCCGGGCCGGTCCCGGGCTCGCTCTCACCGAGGGTCGCCGAGGTCGCCACCGGGCAGATCGAACCGAGGGGACGCCCGGGCTCGCTCCGGCCCGTGGCCATCGCCAGCCGGCGCAGCAGCATGGCGACGTCCGTGCCCTGCGCCCCGTCGTAGGTGTGGAACTCGTCCAGCACCACGTACTGGATCCCGGCGTCCTGCCACAGCGCGCGGTCCTCGGTCCGCTGGAGCAGCAGATCGAGCATCTTGTAGTTCGTGACGAGCAGGTCGGGCGGCGACTGCCGCATCTCCTCACGCCGCGTCATCACACGGCGGAAGTCGGTGTCCGGCCGGTCGCCGATGTAGAGCCCCGCGGTCACCTGGGCCAATTCCGGCTGCGCGAGGTACTCACCGATGCGGCCGGCCTGATCGGTGGCGAGCGCGTTCATCGGATAGAGCAGCACGGCCTTGACCCCGCGCCGGCCGAGGGCCTTCTCGCGGCGGCAGTGGTCGAGGACGGGCACGAGGAACGACTCGGTCTTCCCGGAACCCGTCCCCGTCGTGACCAGCGTCGGCAGAGCGGGCCCGTGGAGCGTGCTCAGCCGCTCGTACGCCTTCGCCTGGTGCCGGTACGGGGTGAATCCCGGGTTCCACTCCAGGTGCTTCTCCCAGCCGGCATCGGCCTTGTGGAAGGGGGTCCTGATTCGCAGATAGGGGCCACGGAACATCCCGGTCTCGGGATGTTCGAGGAACCGCTCCAGCGCCCGACGGGTGTCCTCGTCGGTGAGCGCGTACGTCGTCGTGAGGTACTGGGTGAGACTGCCCCGCAGCTGCGCGGCGGCCAGCGTGGGCCTCACGACGTTCTCCTTCGCTTCGTGCCAGGGCGGTGAGCTGCGTCAACGGTATAGGTCGCCTCGGACAGACGGTTCCGCAGTCCGGTGGACGAAGACCGGGACATGGCCGAATAGGAACCGATCCGAGTCTCGAACCTTTCCATTCCGCTGTGGAAGCCAGGGCTTTCACGTAATGGGCGGTCCTGGGCCCTCCGCAAGATCTACCATTCCCGAGCCGATAAGGGGGAGTTTTGGGCTGGCGCGAGGAGATCGCCACGGCGGTCGACGAATGGATCGCCGTGGAAGGGGGAGCAGGTCAGCGCCCGCGGTGGCGAAGGATCGGCCGAGCGGCCCGGGCCGGCGAGCCGGGTCGCTATGCGGTGGATCTGCGAGGCACCGAACTCAACCCCGACCAGCTCGAAAGCCTGCGCCTCGCCGGGCCCGAGGAATCGGGTGTGGAAGCCGGCTTCACCGTCACCGAAACCATGCAGAGCGGTTCGGCGCTGACCGTCGGAGTCGCCGAGTTCGCGGACCCGGTCGACCCCTTCCTCTGGGTTCTGCAACAGCCCCCCACCTTCCTGCTGGAAACCCTGAGAGACGGTATCGCCGGGTTGGGGGACACGCCGCTCGGCAGCCTGCTCGCTTCCGGCAGCCCCGCCGGAGAGCCTGCCCGGACCGAGGTACCGGCCGGCCTCTTCCCCGAGCAGCAGGAGGCGTACCGGGCCTGCCTCGGAACCGGCGTACGCCTCGTGTGGGGGCCACCCGGCACAGGGAAGACGATGGTGCTCACCCTGGCCATCGGCGATCTGATCGCCGCAGGCAAGAGGGTCCTGCTCGTCTCCGCGACCAACATCGCCGTGGACAACGCCCTGAAGGGGGTCCTGAGGGGACACCGCCACAACAGCGGAGACATCGTCCGCGTGGGACCGCCCCAGCTGAAGGAGATCGCCGACGACCCGCACGTGTCCCTGCCTCTCATGGTCCGGGCCCGACTGGCCGACGTCGAGGGCCGGCGAGCCCAGGTGTCGGCGGACTTGCTGGGGATTCGCAGCCGCGCGGAGGATCTGGCGGAGCTGGAAGCGGGCCTCGTACGGTTCGATGCGGAGGCTTACATACAGGCCAGGGGCTTGGTGACCGAGCCGTTCGGCGATGCGGCGTCGCGCGATGTACGGGTGGCGGAACTGAAGAAGGCCGCCCGGGAGGTCGGCCAGAGCCTGGCGGCAGCCGAGCAGGACCTGAACGGGGCGCTGAAGGACCGGGACGACGCCGAGGACTCCCGCCACCTCTGGAAACAGGTCGATGCCCTCCTCGACGAGGCCGACGGGGTGGAACACGCTGCCACGGCAGCCGAGTCCGCCGCTCTTCAGAGCCAGGAGCGGCTGCGCGAGACGCAGCGCGCCCTGCGCGAGGTCGAGAACCGGACAGGGCTCGCCAAGTTGCGCTCACGAGCTGAGCGAACCGACGCCCAGGCCGCGTGCGGTGAGGCGGGAGACCAGTTCCGAGAGGCACACGGCCATGCCCTCAAGGCCCGCGACATCGCGGACCGCCGCCGGGCCCAGATCGGGGTCCAGGCCGAGGAGATGACTAGGGCGATTCCCTTCTCCGACACGGAGATCGACCGACGTGACAAGGCGGCGCGCGCCGCGGCCGCCCGCCACCGCACCCTGACCCGGTCGCTGGGCGAACTTCGCACGGCTCTCGCCACGGCCGAGGACGAAGCCGGGCGAGCGCACCTCGCCGAGACGCTCATCGCCGCCGCCGAGGAACAGGGCTGGCCGGCCCGGCACGGGAAGGCCGAGGCTCTGCGTCCCGTCGTCGCCTCCGAAGCGGCTCGGAAGGGCCCGCTGGAGGAGCGGTACAAGCAGATCCAGGAGGAGTACGAGCGCCTCGCCCGCGACGCACAGGGAGAGATCATCAAGAACGCCCGTCTCGTCGCCACGACCCTGGCCCGCTTCCGCACCAACCGGCATGTCTTCTCCGGTCACTACGACGTGGTTCTCATCGACGAGGTCGGCGCCGCCTCCCTGCCCGAGGTCCTGCTCGCCGTCTCCCACGCCCAGCAGGCGGCCGTGCTCCTCGGTGACTTCATGCAGCTGGGCCCCGTCGTCCCCCGAGCGCTGAAGGACAAGAGGCGCCCTGACATCCAGCGCTGGCTGGTTCCGGACGTGTTCCAGCACTGCGGAATCACCGACCCGGCGGCAGCGCGGACACACCCGGCTTGTACGACTCTGGTGACCCAGAACCGGTTCGGCCGTGCCGTGATGGGCCTCGTGAACGGCCTGGCCTACGGCGGTGTGCTCCAGGCCGGCCCCGTCGTACCGACTTCCAGGAGCTCCGAGGACCCGGAGATCGTCCTCATCGACACCGACGGGCTCCACGAACTCGCCCATGTCCACCTCACGGGCCCGAGCAAGGGCTGGTGGCCCGCGGGCCCACTCATCTCCCGGGCCCTGATCGATCTGCATGGCGGGGACGGCGAGACCACGGGCGTCGTGACCCCGTACGGAGACCAGGCCGAGGCCACGCTGGAGGCGCTTCGCGACATCGAACGGGGTGGTGGTCCGAGCGCCGAGGTCGGCACCGCGCACCGGTTCCAGGGCCGGGAGTTCCCCATCGTCGTCTTCGACACCGTCGAGGGCGAACACAGCAGGCCGCTGTGGATGGCGAAGGCTTCGCGGGCACCGGAGGCGAGCGACTGGATGCGCAGCGGGATCCGGCTGTTCAACGTGGCCATGACCCGTGTCCAGACTCGCGTGTACGTCATCGCGAGCGGCACGCGCATCCAGGAAGTGGCACGGAAGGCACCGGACTCCCCGTTCGGACATCTGCACGCCCTCATCGGCTCGTCAGGAGTGCGGATTCTCCCCGCCAAGTCCCTGATCACGCCGCCCGAGCTGAACGTGCCACGCGGGGAGTTCGGCGACCGTCTGGCGGAGGTCCTCTCACGGCACGTGGAGGTCAGTGACGTCGACGACGAGACGACGTTCTACGCGTCCTTCGTCGCCGCCATCCGAAGCGCGCGGACATCCCTGTGGCTGTGGACCCCCTGGGTGGCCAGGCGCGTCCGGATGATCCTCCCGGAGCTGCGCGCGGCGGTCGACCGGGGTGTACGGGTGACCGTTTTCGTCCGCGACCCCAGTGACCAGCTTCAGAAGAAGCCGGCGAATCTGTCTCTCGTCGAGGACCTGCGTGCGGTCGTCCATACGGTCGTCCCGATGCATGTCATGCACCAGAAGATCGTGGTCGTGGATGAAAAAACCGTGATGCTCGGCAGTCTCAACGCCCTGTCGCAGAGCTGGACCCGCGAGGTGATGGTCACCATGCGCGGTGCCTACTTCGCCCGCAAGATCCTCACTCACGAGCATGCCGAGGTCTTCGCCCGCCCGCCGAAGTGCCCCCGGTGCGGGCAGGACGACATCGAAATCAGGCGCGGTGCGAAGGAGAACTGGTACTGGCGCTGCTACAGCAGTCAATGCCCGACGGGTGGCGGCAACAAGGCATGGAAGAAGGACATCGACCTCTGGCGCCGCCCGGGCAGCGCACAGCGGTAGCTCACCGCGAGCTGCGCGGGACACCCTCCTCCAGGCGCTTCCGGCCGATGTAGCCGATACGTACGCGGCCCTCCTCGGTGACCACCCGTAGGTGGATGCGGCCGGGCCTCGGTCGGAACCGGGTGTGGAGGCTGAACAGCCGCTTCTCCCCGTCCGTGTCGGTGAAGTTGCACAGCCCGAGTCTGATCCGGGTGTCGCTCTCGGGGACCACCTTGATGGGCCAGACAGGTTCCGAGTCGCCGGGCTTCCATGCCTCGGCCGCCGCATTGAGCGAGAGAAGCGCCGCCCGGACCGAGGAGACGGAGATTCCTGGCAGGTTGGTCAGATTGTCCTCCACCCCAGGGGCGAACTGGAGCGAGGCGAAGAGACTCTCGCGTTCCTCCCACAGCTGCGTGCCGGAGGTGACGGCGTTCGCGGCGCTCTCGCGTATCCAGTCGGCGTGTTCCGCGACGTGCTCGGGTGCCGAGGCGTGCCGGACCTCCCCGCTGTCCTCCTGGACGTCGTCCTCGTCGACGAGTACGTACTCGACGCTCAGCCAGGAGGCGTCCCAGGGCCGGGCGGTGGGGAGGCTGACGGCCAGCGTGTCCATGAGATGGGCGGCGGCGAGCCCGAGAACCCGGTCGCCGTCGTGACGGTACTCGACCTCCTGATCCTCGGGAGGGGCCGGCAGCACCGAGGAGTGCGGGGCCTTGCGGTTGAGCAGCCGCATGAACCGCCAGTGGTCCCGGTTCCGGCTCTCGTTCCGCCACTGGGCGAGGTAGTAGCCGGGAGCGATCTCCAGGTCCTCCAGCCGGACCTCGCTGACGAGACTCGCTCCGTTGTCCACCCGTCTGACTGCCTGGCAGACCTTCACAAATTCGCGCATGGCCTGCCCGGCCTCGTCCTGCGAGCAGTCGGAGACGCAGGATCTCTCGTTGAAGAACATGAGCACTATGAAGCGCCCCCCTTGTGGCTTCCGGAACTGACAGGCGGGCGGTCAGCCCAGCAGCTGGTCGAGCGTGTTCTCCGACTCGTCGAAGAAGCCCTCCGGCCATTCGGAGAGCGATCCGTCCTCGGCGACCGTCGGAGAGATGATCTCCGCCCCGGCCCCGTTGCCACGGAAGAAGTGGACCGCGGTGTCCGAGGCCGCAAGCCGCCCCTGCTTGACCGCGAGCCGGGTTCCGTCGAGTACGTGGTCGCTGTGGGTCTCGACGACGAGCTGTGCACCGGCGGACGCTGCGGCGGCGATGAGGGAGGCCATACGGGACTGCCCGCGCGGGTGGAGGTGCGCCTCGGGGTTCTCCAGCAGGATGAGGCTGCCGGGCCCGGCGGTGAGGCAGGCCACGACGATGGGGAGGGCGTACGTGAGACCGAAGCCGACGTTCGTCGGGCGTCGGCGGCGGGTGGAGTTCAGGCCTGCGGTGCCGCCGAACCCGAAGCTGAGACGTACCGAGTCGATCCCGGGAATCTCCGAGGTTTCGAGGTTGACCCCCGGGCAGAGCTCCTGCATCCATGCGACGACATGGTCGAGCAGGGTGTGTCCGCCGGCTCCCGGGTGTCGGAGCGGGTCCCCTTCCGGCACAACGTATTGGGCGTGATGCCGGAGAAAGTTGACGGCATGTTCGCCACGGGATCCGAGAAAGCCACGGCCGATCGCCTGATGGTGGGAACGGGGATAAGTCGTGGCGGGCACAATCCTGTCGGCCTTGAGGTACTGGAAGTGCCGAGAGAAGAGGGGGACGTCACCCCAGTCCGCCTTCCGCGTGGAAATTTCCAGCGGCAGTACGTCCTGTTCGGGCGCGTACCGAGCAGACCAGGTGTACGTCTTCTTGTCGGCAGTCTCGAAGGCGATGGAGATTGCCGGGTCCCTGCCCGGCTGCTCCGTGGTGAAGTCTTCGTGCAGCAGGTCCTGCCCGGTTCCCAGTTCCACGAGGTCACCGTCGAGGAGAAGGCCCCCGTGGATATCGGTGTCCCCGTCGGTGGACATGAGGATGCCCGAGTCGTACGACTGGCGCAGCAACGCCAGGGACTGCAGGACCGTGCTCTTGCCCGAGGAATTGAGTCCGGTGAGGAGAGTGACCGGGGCCAGCCGGATGTCGGCGGACTGGAACGCTTTGAAGTTGGTCAGTGACAATTGTTCGATCACTGGTTGGTGCCCCCGAGGTTCTCCAGGACGGTGCGGAAGAGTTCGCGCACCTTGGCGAAGCGGTCGACCACCTTGACCCGGTCGCCGGTTCCCACGGACACGGCCCGCTCGAAGTTCCGGTCGGTCATGAGCTGCTGGAAGCCCTCGACCACCTGTTCACGGCACGCTACCAAGGCAGACCGTTCACGGTCGGAGAGAGCGGCCAGATTCACGGAAACCGTCTCGAAGATGGCCTTGTTGACCGGGTAGCGCCGGGTCTGGCCGGGGAACAGTTTGCGGAAGGCATGGCCTTCGAAGATCTTCTCGGCCGTGACCATGGCCCGTCGGAAGCCGTGGGCGTGAGCCTCCCGCTCGTCATCGGTGAGCCGGTTGACCTGGCGCATGGTGAGAGCGAGGAACTGGTCGAAGTCCTGACTTCTGAACAGGTTGGGGTCGGTGAGCCGGAAGGCGAGATAGCGCAGCACCATTTCGCGGTCAGCCATCCGCTCGCTGTAGACGCCATAGCTGGTGGCCGAGGCGAACTCCTGCGACTCGGCGAGCGAGGACAGGAGCGTGCGAGCCGGTCCCGGAACGAGTGCGTGCCGGATCTCCTGGCGGGTCAGCGGGAGGCCACCGGTGTTGATACGCGCAAAAATGTTGAACTTGACCTCGTCCGGAGTCCCCGGACGGATGAGGTGAACGACGACCTGGCTCTCGTTGAGACGGATCTGCATGCGCCCCGACAGATCGTCGTACCCCTTGCCCTCGAAGTCCTTCTTGAGGTACTCCAGGCCGCGCAGCTTGAGCGGCCCGGACTTCACCCCCGCCTCCGCCAGTGCTTCGGGTGCGATGAACCGCGCAATCGCGGTGAGGCGCTGGATGCCGTCGACGATCGCCCAGGAACTGTCCTGGGCCCATGAACTGTCGGTCAGTTCGGAGGCGTAGAAGGAGGGGATGGGGATACGCAGGAGCAGGGACTCGATCAGCCGACTCTGCTGCTCGTCCGACCAGATGCCCGCCTTGCGCTGAAAGTCCGGGGCGAGGTCGATCATCCCGTTGACCAGCCGGGAGATCAGCAGGTTGATCGTCGGGTTGAGGGTCTGAATCTCGATCTTGGACGGGTCGTACGGCGCCGTGATCCGCTCGTCCGCGCTGTCCGGCTCCTCGCCGGGCTGCTCCAGCTCGACATCGGTGCTCCGGCCGCCGGCCCCGATCTCCACCAGGAAGCCCCCGCTGTCCTCGGCGGACGCCTCGTCCAGGTAGCGGCCGTACAGGGACAGCTGGTCCTTCGGCTGGGGTGCGCGGTTGCTGCCGCTGTCCTCCGGAGACATGTCTTCGCGTCCGTTCCCTCGTAGGAGTGGCTTCCTACCACCGTGACCGTCACATCGTAGGTCGCTGTACCTTCGGAGCCCGGTGAGAGGGGGAGCTGGTGCTGGGGAAACGCTACGACCAGCGTGTGCTGGTACTCGTCGAGGTACGCGGGGACCAACGCGACTGGGACGAGGCGGAGCGGGTGTTCGACCAGCGGGGCTGGCCGGTCGTGACTGCGTTCGCCCGTGGTGAGGGCCCGTCGCGGGGTGTGCTGTGCGAGGCCGCCTCGGCACGCTTGTACTCCGTCGAGGTGCGCTTCTTCGGAGCCCGTAACCGGCGTACCGAGCGGGCGGCAGCCTGGCGGGTGGAGAAGTTGGCAAGGGTGGCCGGGCTGGAGATGTACGCCCGGCGCTGCGAGCTGGTCGACCGGGACCGGGAGCAGCTGACCGGTTGGCGGGTGCATACCGTGGATCACGGACCACCTCGCGCACCCGCCCCGAGGCCCCTGACACGCATGGCGAGACTGCGCCGCGCGGCCGCAGTGTCCCGTGCGCGCATTTCGGAGAGGTGCGGCTACCACGACACCGGCATGGTGGTCACAGGCACGGCGTCGGAAGCCCGTCGGCTCTCAAGAATAAACCTGCCCGGAGGTGCCGCTCCCACGGCTGCCGTCGATGTACGGCCGTTCCACGGCGGCCGGGAGCGAAGCCATATCGTTCCACGCCGAGAGGAGGACGGGTGGCAACGTGCGTTCCGCACAGTGGCATGGCTGCTCGCGATGGTCTTCTGCGCGGCGGTCGCCCGGCAGCACAGCGGTGTGCGGACATGGGTGTGGGCCGGCATCGCGGTGCTGTGCTTCGTCGGGGGAGCCCGGGTTGCTTATCGCCTGTTCGCTGTCGGCGGCCGCGTGGTGAGTCTCCTCGTGTGCGGTGTGACGGCGGTGCTCCTCCTCGCCCTCTCCTCCGGCGTGGGCACGGAGGACGGCAGGGCCTGGACTCCGGCGCAGATGCTGTCGGCCTTCGCCGTCACGGCGACGGTGGCAGGGATCTGGCTGCTCGTCCGCCAGTGGACGTGGGGCGAATGGCTCGCCTGGGTGGCGCCCCTCGTCTTCGCGGTTGTCGTGTCATGTGTGGTGGCCTCCGGATCGGTGCTGCACGCGCTGTACGCGGACAGTCTCGGCGTGGCACCCGATGACCTCGACGTCCCCGGGCTCTGGCAGGCCACGTCGGCGGTGAAGCTGTTGAGCCTGCTCAGCTACGCGCTGTTCGTCCCGGCGCTCTGGGGCATCGCGAAACATGTGCACGCATCGTTCGTCAGCCCCGTCGAGCGGCTGGGGGTTCCGCTGTACGTGTGTATTCAGTTGACCGTGGTGGCGGTGTGTGGGTTGGAGGCGCTGGACTCGGCTCAGGAGGCGGTGGAGGACTTCCGTACGGCTGCGGTCCGGAAGACGGCGCCACCTTCGTACTTCGGGGTGGAACCGGAGTGGATGTGCGTCGAGCCGACCGTTCCCGCAGCGAAACTCGGCAGCCGGGGTGGCGTTCTGAAACCCGAGCATCCGTACCTGTCGTTCGGGGAGGCCGGAGGAACGGTGTCGCTCTGGGACGAGCCGGCCGGCACGGCGATACAGATGGCCGCCGAACAGGTACGCCTCGTTCCTGCGGCCGACGGCCGGGTCCGGTGCACCTTCTCGTACGGGACTCTGCCGAAGGACGGCTGACCTCTGTCAGCCCGGGTGGCCCTCGTCGGGTTCGAAGAACGACATCTGGTCCCCGAGCAGTGCCGGCTTCGACTTGCCGACCTTCGAGAGAGTGGCGGGGGCACGCTTCTTGGCCTGGCGTTTACCGGCCTTACGGGAGTGGGCGCGCCGTTGTCGCTCCCGTACCGTCTCCCCGGGGTGGCGACCGTCCCCGAGTTCCGCCGCGATGGTGACGGAGTACCCCTCCAAGGCGCGCTCCGACCCCAGGGCGAGTAGTTCCTCCCGGGACGTGCCCACGGTCCCGGCCAGGCCGTGCTTGACGAGCTCGACGAACTGGCTGTTGATCAAGTGCCGGTCGGCGTAGGAGTAGCCGAGGCGTCTGCCGCCGTTCGGTCCCAGGGTGCAGTCGTCCTGGAGGAGCAGGCGTACGTAGGACAACGGTAGGTACATGCCCGCTGCGGGACCACCGGGGTCGGCTTGGCTGTCCTCCGGCCAGTAGGCGAGCTTGAGGAAGCAGGGATCGCTGCCCAGCCGCCAGTCGTGAGGAGCGTGGGGCCGCCGACTGGCCTGCGCCACGGCCTCCAGCCGGTCGAGCTGGTCGCGCAGGCGGTCGTCCACGTACACCCAGCGCTCGGCGGAGGGGAGGCGTTTGTACTGGACCATCACGAAGCTTCCGGTGGCCTCGTGGTAATAGATCAGGTCGCTGCCCAGCCGCCCCTCAACTGGAGTGGCGTTGACGTTGGCGACTTCGATGTACCGCCCTTCGTGTTCGAAGACGTGGATGTCGCAGCGGAAGTCCGGGCCGTCCCAGGGCCGCAGGAGCCGCGGGCCGGGAATGGAGTGGGCGGCATCGTGCTCGATCAGACTCTGTTCGGTGGGTTCGGGGATCAGCCCGGCGAGGTACGTGTCGTGGCGACTCGAAGGACGGAGCCACGCGCTGAGAGGAGCGAGAGGGAACTCGCCGATGGTGAGCGCAAGGCGCGCGGAGTCGTATTGCTCCTGCCAGGAGCGGTCCTCTACGCGGGAACTGTCGAAGGGGGCCTGATTCGCGACGCTGGTCAGACGGTCGAGGAGCTCGGCGAACCGCGGTCCTTGCTCGCGTAGTGCGGCTACGAGGCGCTGACCGAGCTCCTCGGGGAGTACAGCAACTTCGCTGGAGAGCACGGAGGCGAGTTCTGCGGCATCCTCCCGGCACAGCGACGATGTCACTGCGGTCAGCTCCACCCGCGCGGGACTGCGCCACAGCGGTTCCACTCTGATCAGGGCGTCCCTGGTGGCGATCTTTCTGCCCTTGGGGTGTTTCACCACGCCGAGCCAGCGCAGCTGGTAGGCGGGGCCCGCGGTGCCTGACGCGGGGCGGGTACGCGCGAACACGAGCGTGACCTGGGGAGACAGGTCTCGTGGCCGCATGGACGAACCCATGGTCTTGCCCATGAACTGGTCCAGCTGCAACTGCCAGTCGATGTCGTCGAGTTCTGCCGCGGAGAGGGAGATTGCGTAGACCACGGTGAGCAGCGTATGGGATCAGCGGTCCGGCGGGGTGCTGATCTCCGCCCAGACGGTCTTGCCGGGAGCGGCGGTGCGGGGTGTGGTGCCCCAGCGGGTCGCGAGGGCTGCCACGAGGAGCAGGCCGCGGCCGGCTTCGGCGTCCGGCATGGGGGAGGCGAGGACGGGAATCCGCTCGGTGCGGGTGTCGGTGACCTCGATACGGATGGTTGTGGAGCCGGAGTCGGCGTCCGCGTCGATGGTCAGGCGGAGGTGGAAGTCCCGGCCGGGGACATGACCGTGGCGTACGGCGTTCGCGGCGAGCTCGGCGGCGATGAGGGTGACGGTGTCGTTGGCGGTCGTGTCGTACGGGTGGCCCCACTCGTGGAGCCGGTGCGAGACGAGGCGCCGGGCGAGCCGGGCGCCGCGTGGGGTGGATGTGAAACGCATGTCGAACTCCTGGCCGGAAGCGTGGAGTTCGCGCGAGGGCTGGGTGGGGTGAGTTGTGGATTTCATGCCGCCAACGGTGGCGCTGCGTGAGTACCGTTGACCAGGAGTGACGCGCGGACGGGTGCGGGCTGTATGCGTCGGTGCGGAGGGTGTGGGCGGTACGGAGCGTGACCGGTGGGACAGCCGGGGCGTTGGGCGTGGGAGGCACGGATCATGGACGATCGGGAAGTGGAAGCCGGGCACGAGGCCGAGCAGGGGGCTTCGGGCATCCTTCAGGTGTTCGGGCGGCAGCTGAAGCGGTTCCGGGAGTGGGCGGGGCTGGACCGGGCGGAGTTCGGGGCGGGTACGGGGTACTCGGCGTCGACCATCGCGGCGTACGAGCAGGGCAAGCGGATCCCGCCGGGGAAGTTCATCGACCAGGCGGATGAGTTGCTGGGTGCGCGCGGCATCTTGAAGGAGATGAAGGAGGAGGTGGCGCGGGCGCAGTACCCGGCGTTCTTCCGGGGCGCGGCGAAGCTGGAGAAGGAGGCCGTGGAACTGCACGTGTACGCGGTGCAGGCGATTCCTGGGCTGTTGCAGACGGAGGAGTACGCGCGGGCGGTGTTCGGTATGTGGATGCCCCTGCTGAGCGAGGCGGCCATGGAGGAAGGAGTCTCGGCCCGACTGGCCCGCCAGGTGATCCTTTCCCGGACACCCATGCCCACCATCAGCTTCGTGATCGAGGAGTCCGTACTCAGGCGTCCCATTGGTGGGGCAGGAGTGATGTGTGGACAGCTGGAGCAGATCCTGCTCGTCGGCCAGCGGCGCAATGTTGCGGTCCAGGTCATGCCGATTGAGCGTGAGGAACATGCAGGGCTGGCCGGGCCCTTCACCTTGATGGAAACCAAGGATGGGCGGAGGATCTCCTACACCGAGGTGCAAGGTGACAGCCACGTTCACACTGAGCGTGGCAAGGTGCGGGAGCTGGAAGCGGCGTACGGCATCATCCGAGCACAGGCTCTCACCCCGAGGGAGTCGCAAGCACTGATCGAGAAGCTGCTGGGAGAGAGATGAGCAAGGTAGTCGCTGGCCGGGTGGCTCAGGACTTGGACTGGTTCACGAGCAGTTACAGCGCGGGGAACGGCGGCGAGTGCGTGGAGGTGGCGAGCGCCGTTGGTTCGGTACACGTCCGCGACTCGAAGAACAAGGCTGGGGCTGTGCTGAGCTTCGACGCGGAGCAGTGGGCTACGTTCGTTGCCTTCGCGTCGCACTGACCTGTACGACAACGCGGGCCGCGCCAACCTCGGTTGGCGTGGCCCGTTCGTCTTCCTAGGCGTCGGCCTTCGCGGGCGGTGTCCACCTGCCGGCAGCGATCTCCGCGTCGAGGCGAGCGGAGAAGTGCGCGTGCGCGGCCCGCATCTCGGTCTCACGGTCGGCCTTGTAGAAGGGTGCGGTGTAGCCCTCGGGCGGTGGGGTGGTGGCTGGGTTGTCCATGTGATCGAGGAGCGCCGAGTACGTCTCCTTCTTCTGGCCGCGTCCATATACGTAAGGATCCGCTGCGATCCTGCGGCCGTTGGCGTCAAAGTACATCGCATCCTCCCGGTCGGACAGGATGGGGTATCGAGACTTGTAGATTGCCGCGAACTGGTCATTCGTAATACCCAGCCAGACGTCTACGAGTGCATCAATCTCCACCAAAGCGGCGCGGCGCTCGTATTCTGTCCGCAGTGGTGTTTTCACCTCCCATGAGGACGTCAAGTGTGAAGTAAGGGGAGCGGTGTTCGGCCAGTTCACTGCCCAATCTTCGTAATGAGGCCAGGTTGCGTGGAATAGTTCATCCCAGGCGGCTGCGTAGGCGTCTGTGAGGCAGTTCAGGCGAAGAGTGCGGATCAGGAGAGGAGTAGCCAAGGGGTGGTCCGGCACTGCATATGGCATCTTGTGGGCCTCGGCTGCGCGAAGGTGTGAGCGCCCGGTGATCCGCAGCAGATAGTCCAGTGAGATGGAATTCCAGAAGCCCGCATTCAAGAAGGTGAGTCGATTGTTTGAGAGTGCCAGAGATCCGACTGCGTCAACATGTGCTGGCCCCGGGGGGATTACGGCAGAGAAGAGACTGCGCTCATTACTTGGTGGAATCATGACGCGCCAAGCGAGTCGAAAATAGTCGCTGTAGGGGCGGTCGCCCCAATGGTCTTGGGCCGCAATGTATCGGTCGTGATCGCAGGCGCGAGTGTAGTTAGTGGTTGGAACCGCATCTTCGGCGAGGCTCGGCAGGTCCCAGTGGGTGTAGTCCAGGTTGCTGCGACAGGGAATGTTCGGTTGCTTACTCAGAGGGGTTGCAATGCTGAAATGTGGCCCTTGAAGGATTACTTCTGCCAGGCTTTTAGGCGTGCTGGTGGACCAGCGGATAAGGCCTTCCTGCTTGGCTGTTGTCTCGTTATAGCCGACGCTGATTCGGGGCGAATGCGGGCCCAGGCGACCTGTTGTTGAAGCCAGGGCAGAGATGGCGCCTTGCTCGTCAGTGGAAATGGGGTACAGCAGCGCAGCCTGGCTCGGGGGGGACGCGTCTTCCGTGCCTGCGAGACGGTGCCACTGAGTCAGTGTGTCGATGTCAACCTGGATGATCCGTGCGCGATGGGGACGCGCATCCCAGTCATCGTTGAAGCGAGTACCAGGTGCGGCCCCTTGGCCTTCGTGGCTCATAGACTCGGTCAGGGTTGTGGGCTCTACTAGCCAACTGAGATGTGAGAAGGCGGGTTCGCGGGCAGTTCCGTAGATGTGCATTCCAAAATGCTTGTTTCGGTGAACAGGTGGAGGGAAGAAGCGATTTCCCCTATTTACGAAGTCGGCATGTACCCGCAGGTGCCTGTAGGCTGCGCCGCGCAAGGCCTTCTCCTTGACCCCGCCGAAATGTGTATCAGGATGGATCATTCCCGCGGTTCCTGACGATCCGAGATTTACCCAAACTCGACACATGAATGCTCTATACAGATCAGGTCGAGTGCCCAGCAGCAACGGATTGGTTGCGGTGGAACTCAGCATCGCGACCATGCCAGTGTTTGCAGTCATCTCTCCCAGGAAGTAATGAAGTGCGCGGTCGGTAAGGATTTCGCCTTTACGGATCCGCCATTCGCTTACGCTGGGTTTGTCTTCCAGGGTGAACCATGGTTCAAGTTCAGCCAGGACTACGTCCTCCTGCCAATCTGGCCGCACCCACGGCGGGTTCCCCACCTGCAAGTCATACCCGCCCCGCTCAAAGACCTGCGCGTACTCCAACTCCCAATGAAAGAAACCCTGCTGGGTAGCGATGTCCTTCGCCCGAGCCGCCCAAGGGAACCGGGACTCCAGCCAGTAGGACCGGTCCATCCCCATCAAGTCCGGCAGCGCATCCTCATACGGCGTCAGCTCCGTAAGCGACTCGAACTCCGCGATCAGCGACTCCGCCGGCACATCCTGCGTCCCCAGCAGAGACTCCGCGAAGTCCAGCCAGTCGTCCAAGTTCGTCAGCGGGATCACCTCGCGGCGCCGCTCAGTGATTGACTCCTTGCGGCGGCCCATCCGGCGCTTGGCCACGGACTCCTGGGTCAAGGACAGCTGCTTGGCCTCCGTGCCGAAACCGGGGAGCGCCTCCTCCTCCCAGGACATCAGGACACCGGCGCTCTCGTCCTCGTCCTCCGCCCCCGAGACCGCCACCTCATACACGGCCGACTGCTCCGCCAGCTCCGCCGCCTGCCGGTAACGGGGATTCGTGCCATCCAGCAGCGACGCCTCCCGGACCGGCCAGAACCACAGCGCGGACCACGCGTCCATCAGCGTCTTCAGCCGCCAGTACGGCGTGTCCACCGCCTCAAGGTCCGCCAGGACCTCTTCTCGCTGCACTGCCTCCACCGGCTGCCGCAGCCACTCCGGCTCCGCACCCCAGACGTCGATCCTGCGGCTGATGTCCCGCTCGGAGATCTCCAGACGACGCACCACCAGCTGCCACAGGTACTCCGCCCGACGCGCGAGCCCCTGAAGCCGGGCCGTCTGCTTCGCGCTCGGCGACTTCGTGATCGCCTTGCGCCAGGCGCCCAGGGCCTTCGCCTCCTCCGGGGCCAGGGCCTTCGCCTCCTTCTCGGCGGCGACCGCGCCCCACTCCTTCGCCGGGAGCAGGAAGTGGTGGACCGAGCCGGTCGGCAGGCCCGCCGAAGCCTCCGTGAGCGGGAAGCGTTCCGGCGTGGCGCCCAGCCAGCCGCCCTTCTTCAGGCGGTCCGGACCGTAGATCTCCCGCCGGCCGCCGATCAGGGAGTTGCCCCGCCGCAGGTGGAGGCCGAACCACGGCGCCTCCATGCCCGGGTGCATCGTGTTCAGCCACAACGAGACCTCGGCCAGCTCGACCGCCGTCGAGTTGAGGTCCACGCCGTACGAGTTGTGCAGCGCGATGTACGCCTTGGCCTTCTGGAGCTCCACCGGGTACTGCTCGGTGTCGATGGCCCGGCCGGTCTCGTCCTGCCGGCGGCGCAGGTACTCGGCCGCGACCTGGTTGATGGCCTCGTTGAGGAACGCGCCCGAGCCGAGGGCCGGTTCGCAGATCTTCCAGTCCAGGAGTTCCCGGGCCGCCGTGACCGTGTCGTCCTGGTCGAGGCGGTGCTGCAAGGCCAGCTGGACCGTGACCTTCGTCAGGGATTCCGGCGTGTAGTACGAGGCCGAGGTCTGGCGGTCGCGGCCCGAGAGCCGGTAGACGAACGAGCCCGGTCGGTACCGGACCCGGACATCCGCGCCCGTCTCCTCGTCCCGGCGGCGTACGAAGACCGAATCCGCGTACTCGTCGGCCTTCGAGGACGGGATCAGCCAGGAGCCGTCCTTCGGGTCGCCGTTCTTCGCGACCTCGTACAGTTCCTCGCCCGCGATGAAGCCCGCGTACGACATCAGCCCCTCGTACACCGCGCCCAGCTGGTTGATGCCGAGCTGCGCGTACGAGATGAAGCCGCCGCGCTCGCCCTTCCTGCCCCGGGTGAGCATCAGTTTCCGCAGGACCTTGTACAGGGTCGCGTTGCGGAGGCGGGTGTCCAGGTAGCGCGGGCCGTCGTCCGAGTCGTCGTCGTGGCGGGGGTCCTTGACCGACTCGGCGCCGATCAGGCGGATGGACTCCGGTTCGAAGAGCTTCGAGTGCAGGGGCTCGAAGCGGAGGCCGACGTCTTCGGAGTCCTTGGCGCCCACCCCGTGCGTGCGGCGCGGCCGGTAGCCCTCCTGGACCTTGCTGAAGAGCAGGTCCAGGGACTCGTACAGGTAGACACCCTCGCGGGCCTTCTCGCCCACCAGGTCCCGCTCCGCGACGAGTTCGCCGAGGCGGCCGAGGCCGTACCCCTGGTGGTACTCCGGGTAGTCGGACGGCAGGATGCCCAGCTCCGGGCGGGCCTCCGCGTACAGGAGGAACAGGATGCGGTACAGGTAGCGGAGCGACTCGCGGGTGAGCTGCCGGGCGAGTTCCGGGAGTTCCTTCACGTCCTCCAGACGGACGCCTTCATGGCCGGCGATCCGTGCCAGTACCTCGTTCGCGATGAGTTCCACCGACTCGCGCAGGCCGTCACGGAGTTCGGACGAGACGCCCACGGCATGCTTCGTGGACTTGTCGACGAGCCCGGCGAGCGGGTTCTCGCCGCCCTCCTCCGGAGTGCGCAGCGAGTCCGCGCCGAACAGGGCGGCCAGGGTGTCGAGTTCCTGGCCGTCCTTGGTGTTGTTGCGGTCCAGGGCCGTGTCCAGGGAGGCCGCCAGGTAGCGACCCTCGCCCCATGCCGCCCGGTCCGCGAGGACGATCACGCCGCCGGCGAGCAGCAGCACGTACCGCGGCGCGTCCTCGCTCGCGAAGAGGAACGAGGCGAGCTTCGAGCCCGTACGGAGAGAGGCGGACGCGTCCAGCTGTACGGGGGTGAGGAGGCGGCCGGAGCCGTCCGGGTCCAGGGCCGCGTCCGGCTCGGCGGCCCAGCCGCAGTCCACCGCCACCAGACCCGGTTCGGAGTGCGCGACCGGGATCTCGTACGTGTGGTCCGCACGGGACACCGTCAGGGTCCGGGGCTTGGCGTCATAACCGAGGGCGCGGAGGACGGACGCGTTGAGAGTGGTCGCGCGCTCGCGCCACTCGGGGGCGTCGTAGGTCGTCGCGTCGTCGTGCGTGACCGCCGCCTCCGCGAAGAAGGCGCGGGTGCGGAAGTAGGGGCGGCGCAGGGTGCGCAGCCCCAGACGAGGGGTGACCGGGAGGGCTTCCGGGGCCGGTTCCTGATCCACGGACTCAGAGGACTTCGCCTCCTCCTCGCGGGTCTTCCAGGCGGCGAGGAGACCGGACTTGAGGTCCTTCGGGAAGACCTCGGCCAGGTAGTGCGCGGAGAAGTAGTCACCGCGGTTGACCAGGGAGTCGTACGTCATGGGGATTCTCCTAGGCGTGCGCGGCGGAGCCGTGGGCGGAATCGAGGACGGCCAGGACGCGCAGCATGGGCCGCCCCGTCGTCAGCAGGGAGTCGGCGAGGCGGGACAGGTCGTCCTTGGTCTCCTCGCCCGCGAGGGTGGGTTGTTCCCACTGGCCAAGGCGTTGCCGGTACTCCTCGATCGGGGCGAGGAGCGCCTTGTCCCACTCTGCGCTGTGGCGCGAGAGGAAGGCCTCCGCTGCCTCCAGGGCGGCCGGGATGCCGGCCTGCAGGCTGTCCACGGCGTGGGGCCGCAAGGGGTTGGCCATGGTCGGGCCGATGCCTGCCTCGCGCAGTGTCCCCACCATGTCGTCCGTGACGTGGTCGCCGGTGACAGCCATCCATTTCACGACCGTGGGGCGGCCGAGGGCATTGGAGTAGATGCCCTGCACGAGGTACACGGGGGCATCGACGTCGGCCGTGACGACCGGAGCCTCTTGGCGGCCCAGTTTCACCAGGACCTTGTCGGTCAGCCACTCCACCACCGGGTGGAGGTCGGTGAGCAGGGAGATCTCCGGCCAGCTGGAGGTGCCCGACTCGCGGGCCCGTACGAGGGCGCGGTCGGCCAGCTTGCGGTTGAGGGTGACAAGCAGCCGCTCGCTCAGGCGCTGCTCGCGGCGGTAGTCGGGCGGCAGCGCCTTCAGCCGGTGCACCAGGTCGGCCGGGGGCTTGAAGGAGATCAGGCCGTTCTCGGGGTCGCGGTCCATCCCGAGGGACTGCTGGGCGTCCGGGAAGACCTCCCGTACCGCCTCGTCGACGAACTCGCGGGTGGTCGTGAAGAGACGGGGCACGTGGGCCTTCGGCGGGGCGGCCGAGGGTTCGTCCGATGCGGGAGCCGCGACGGCGGGCTCGGCGGACACGTCGTCTACCTGGGCGAAGAAGCCGGCCAGGAAATCGTCCGCGCCGCCCGCCTCGTCCGCGGTGTGCTGGAGCGACTCGTCGACTGTCCGGCCCTTGAGCAGGTCCTGGATCAGCGACTTCTCCTCGGCCTCCGCGCGGTACAGGCCGGAGACCGCCTCCGCCGTGCCGAGCGAGCGGTGTGCCTCGTCCTCCCGTTCGAGGAGACGCTCGGCGACCGTGCGGTCGTCCTTCGCGCCGCCCACCTCGCTGGTCAGGATCAGGGCGCGGAACTGAGGCTTGTGGACCTGCCCGTAACGGTCGATACGGCCGTTGCGCTGCTCGATGCGGATCAGCGACCACGGAACGTCGTAGTGGATGAGCTGATGGCACTGCCGGTGGAGGTTGACACCCTCGGATGCCACATCACCGGTGAAGAGGATGCGTACGGGTGCGTCGGCGAGGCCGAAGTCCTCGATGCACTGCATCTGCTGCTCGTCGGACAGGCCGCCGTGCATCACGCGGGCCGCTTCCTCCAGGGCCTTGCCCTTGAACCCGAGCGCGGCCGGTACGGCGGACCGCAGCCACTCCAGGGTCTGGACGCGCTCGGAGAAGACCACGACACGTGTCTCGCTGCGCGGTCCGACGCCGATCGCCTTCAACTGCTCGACGAGAGCGGTGAACTTGCCGGAATCCTGCGCGGTCAGATCAGCCGTCAGCTCCCGCAGATACTGGAGGGCGGCCAGTTCGGCGCCCGTCGCGTCAGGGTCGTTCTTCTTCTCCAGCGTCTTGATGCGGGTGTCGACCGTGGAGCTCAGGGCGGCGTGCGAGGAGAGGAAGGATTTGAGCAGGATGTACGGGAAGAGCGGGACGTCGCTCACCGAGCGCCCCTCGGCGGGCAGCCATACCTGAGCCAGCTCGTCGAAGATCTTCTCCTCGGCCGGGGTCGCCGGGCAGTGCACCGACTCGGAAGGGCCTCGGTCGGCCCACTGGCCGGACATCTTCTCCCGTACCTCGGCGCTGACCTTGGTGCGGCGGATGAACAGGTGCTTGATGTCCTCGGCCGAGTAACGCTCCGGGTCACGGATCGCCGCCGGGTCGAGCAGCGCGATCAGCTCGGCGAACGAGCGGGCGTTGCCGTTGTGCGGGGTGGCGCTGGCGAGGATGAGGGCGTCCGTCTGCGGGGCGAGGAGCTGCGCGAGCTGGTTGCGCAGCGAACCGCGGTTGATCAGGTTGTGCGACTCGTCGATGACGACGGCGTCCCACCGGATGTGCTCCAGATGGTGCTTGTACTGATCGGTGTTCTTGAGGGTGTCGATCGAGACGATCACGCGCTTGAAGAACGTGAAGGGGT
Organism: Streptomyces sp. NPDC023573; assembly: GCF_055559735.1. NCBI lineage: Bacteria > Bacillati > Actinomycetota > Actinomycetes > Kitasatosporales > Streptomycetaceae > Streptomyces > Streptomyces sp. NPDC023573. Next base: position 126,288 of record NZ_JBVHKB010000011.1, on the reverse strand, counting down.
TGCGGCCGGCCGGGATCTCCCGCTGGATCCGCTCGATGCCCGCTGAGTCGAGGCGGATCAGCGGGATGGCGAACCGTGTCCACAGCTCGTGTTGGAACTGCTCCAGAACGTGCTGCGGGGTCACGACGAGGATCCGCTCGCCGCGGCCGCGGCGGATCAGCTCCGCGAGGGTGAGTCCGATCTCCAGGGTCTTGCCCAGGCCGACTACATCCGCGATCAACATGCGGGGGCGCAGGTTCCGGCCCGAGAGCGCGAGCTGCGCGGGCCGCTGCTGATAGGGGAGCGGGTCGAGGAGGAAGCTGTCGGCGAGGGCCAGGCCGCGCTCGGACTGGGGCAGCGGGGTCTTGCGCAGGATCGCTTCGAGGAAGAGCCGGCTGCGGCGGAAGTTCGGTGAGTCGTCGCTGATCAGAGTGGTCTTGGCGGGGTCCATCAACTCGATACCGGGCGCGCCGTCGCGGGTGCGCTCCAGGCCGGTGAAGAAGACGGCCTCCTGATCGCGGACGAACTCGGAGATCCCGACGGCCTCGATGCGGTCGCCGTCGTGATCGGTCCGGGTGACGTTCTTGACCAGCCATTCCTCGTCGCGTACGACGATCTGGGCGCCGGGCGGGAGACTCGTACCGGTGCTCGGGGCGGGCTGCCCACCGGAATGCCGACTGGACTGCTGGGCGGTCACCCGCGGTACCTCCTGATAGCTGCTGAACTGTGTAGATCTTCGTGCGGGCCACGGCTCCGGACAAGGGGCGGGGGTCACCTCGGTCCTGCGCGCCCCGGAGCCTCGCGGCGTGCCGTCCCGCTCAGAACGACGCCGTCGACGCGTACGTCTCCCGCAACTGCGCCGCGATCCGGAGCGCGGCGGCGGAACGGCGGGGGCCGGGACGCAGCGCGGGTGTGGGCTGCGGTGCGGCTTCGGGCGCGGGCTCGGTGTCCGGGGTGGCCACCGCTACCGTCGGGGTGTAGCCCGGCGGGTGGGCGGGGGTGGCGGACGGCTGCGGCAGTGGGATGGTCGGCGCCGTGGCCGCCGGGTTCGGGGCCAGGAGAGTCGACACCTCAGCGAGGGCCTCGGCGTCCGTCGACGGTGACGCAGGAGCCGGTACGGGGGAGGGTTCCGGCGGTTCGTACGCGACCTTGGCCAGGGAGGCCAGTTGCCGCCGGGCCTGGGCCACGGTCGCCCCGTGCGCCTTGATGACCGCAACGCACTCGGTGACGACCTCGTCCATCGTCGGACGGTCGTGTTGCGCGTACCGGAGCATGGACGAGAGGAGACCGACCAGTTCCTCGGGGGCTCCCGACAGATCGGGGGCCTTCTCGGGGTTGACGATGTGGCTGAACAGCACCTGCACGTGGTCGGCCTGGTACGGATAGTGGCCCGTGCTCATGAAGAGCAGCACCGCCCCGAGCGCGTACACGTCCACCGGGGCCGTCAGCGGTTTCTCCCCGTTCGCCTGCTCCGGAGACATGCAGGCGGGAGTGCCCATCACCATGTTCGGCGCGGTGAGGGAGGCGCTGGACTCGGCGAAGACGGCGAGGCCGAAGTCGATGATCTTGGGGCCGTTGGGGCCGAGCAGGATGTTTGCCGGCTTGAGGTCCCTGTGCAGCAGCCCTTGGCTGTGGACTCCGGCCAGAGCCTCGGCAAGCGTCGCTCCGAGCGAAGCGGCTGCCAGGGGCGACAGAACACCCCGGGTGTCGAGAAGCCGACGCAGGTCGGGTCCCTCCACGTACTCGGTCGCGAGCCACGGCCGCTCCGACTCCGTGTCGGCCTTCACGAATGCGGCGACGCGCGGTCCCCAGACCGTCTTGAGGACCTCGATCTCTTGGGCGAACCGCTGCCGGGTCTCCGAATCGACGACCGTGGGTTTGATCACCTTCACCGCGACGGCCTCACCGGCAGCGGACTCGCCGAGGTAGACCTGGCCCATGCCGCCGTGGCCGATCCGACCCAGCAGCGTGAACCCGCCCAGCTCGGCCGGATCGTCCGGGCTCAGCGGCGTTGCGTTCACTCTGGTCCCCACCTCGAAGGTCTGCCGAAGGCTGTGCGATGGCCGCGCGCGTACGGTCGGACGGTCGCGCGCCTACAGCCAAGGGTATCGGCGGTATCCGACAGCAGGTCCCGTTCGGGGCAGGTCACCCTTGCCCCGAACGGATACAGCCCGCGGGCGGTCGGGAGACGCCCTTCTCCGGCTTCGTCCTGACATCCTGAACCGGTCAGAACGGGGTGAATCGGCCGGATATTTCGGTCTCTTTCCGAGGTTGCCGCGCCTCAGGGACAATGGCGGCGATGACTGTCACCGCCCCCAGCGCTTCCGCCGGCCGCCTTCCCGAGCCGTCGGGCTTCGGCCCCTTCGCTCATCTCACGGTGCCGAACACCCCGCTCTACCGCCACGTGATGCGGACGTTCCTGACGGCCAAGGAGCGGTTCGCGGTTCACCTGCGGCCCGAGGACGTGCACACCGCGCTGCCGGCGGATGTCCGTCCCGCCGAGCCGGACGCCGTCGTCGGCGCGCTCGACAGGCTCGTCGGCTGGGGCAATCTGAGGGCGGATCCCGATACCGCCCGGGTGACCGCGGTCGAGGACTTCTACCGGAAGCGGTTCATCTACCAGCTCACGAGGGAGGGGGAGGCCGCCGAGGAGGCGCTGTCCGCCTATGACGAGGCGCTCGGGCGGCGCGGTGCCCTCCAGGCCGTGGCCCTGCACGACATCGTCACCCAGCTGCGCGCCCTTCTCGTGCTGGCTGCCGAGGAGCAGCCGGATCCGGCCAAAGCGCATCTGGCGCTCGACGCGCTGGCCAGCCGGTTCGCCGCGCTCGCCGACAACGCCCGGGCCTTCATGGGATCGCTCCAGCAGACCATCGACCTGCACGATGTCGAAGAGGAGGTCTTCCTGGCGTACAAGGACCGGCTCATCCAGTACCTGGAGCGGTTCATCCAGGACCTGATCACGCTGGGCGGACGGATCGCGCGGCTGATCCTGGAGCTGGAAGAGGACGGGAGGGTCGAGCCCCTGCTTCGCGCAGCCGCCGGACGGGAAGCTGTCGACGCCTCGCCGGAGGATGCCGCGAACGCGGAACGGGAGATGTACGAGCGGTGGGCCGCCCGCTGGTCGGGGCTCGGCGCGTGGTTCATCAGCAGGGACGGGCGCGAATCGCAGGCCAGGCTCCTGCGCGGCCGGGCACTCGGCGCGATTCCCCAGCTCCTCGCCGTCGTACGAGCGCTGAACGAGCGCCGGGCCGGCCGCTCCGACCGGTCGGCCGACTTCCGTACGCTGGCGCGCTGGTTTGCCGAGGCGCCCGACGACGATGCCCGGCACCGGCTGTGGCGGGCCGCTTTCGGCCTCTATCCGGCCCGGCACCTCACCGTCGACGCCGACACCCTCGCCGCCCGGGCGGCGAGGCCCGTCCCGGCCGCCACCCCGTGGGCCGAGGCCGAGCCGTTGCGTATCAGCCCGCAGCTGCGCCGCACCGGCAGCTACGAGCGGCGCGGCAAGCCCCGCAAGGTCGAGGACCGGGAGGAGCTGCGGCGCTCGCTCGCCGAGACCGCCGCCAAGCAGGCCGCCGAAACGGCCGCCGCCCGCGCCCGGCTCGTCACCGAAGGCGTCACGCGCCTGTCCGCCCTCGGCGACCTCGACCCGGCCTCCTTCGGGCTGTTCCTCCAGCTGCTCGGGGACGCCCTGGCCACATGGCGGCCCGGCATGCGGCACACCACAGCCACCAGCAACGACGGCTCCATGGAGATCAGACTCACCGCACTCGCCGACGGTACGACCGCCGAGGTCCGCACCCCCGGCGGAGTCTTCAGCGGCCCGGACCACCTCATCGAAATCCTCGACCTGACGGACGGAGACGGCCTGGTGGGCGGAGACCGTCCGACGGACGGAGAACCCCGACGATGACCACACCACTCGCCGAGGTCCTGGACGGCCAGCACGCCGCCGAGCTGCGCAAGGCCGCCCGCGCCCTGCTCAAGCAGCCACTTCTGCTCGCGCGCGGCCGGTACGCAGACGAGTTCCGCCTCGCCCGCCGGCACGCGTCGGAGCTACGGGAGTGGTTCGACCGCAACACCGGCTGGGCGCTCCAGGCGGACACGGAAGCCGCGCGGCTGCGCAAGAGTCCCGGTGTCCTGACCGACCCCACCCACCCCGCACGGGACACGACCCACGGTGCTGCCCCCTTCACCCGACGCCGCTACGTCCTGCTCTGCCTCGCGCTCGCCGCCCTCGAACGCGGCGAGGCCCAGATCGCCCTGGGGCGCCTCGCCGACCAGATCGTCCTCGACGCCGCCGACCCCCGACTCGCCGCGACGGGGATCGAGTTCGCCCTGGAGCGCCGAGACGAGCGCCTCGATCTCGCCGCCGTCGTAAGGCTGCTGCTCGGCCTCGGCGTGCTGAGGCGGGTCGCGGGCGAGGAAGAGGCCTACGTCAGCGGGGCGGGCGATGTCCTGTACGACGTCGAACGCCGGGTCCTCGCCGGGCTTCTGGCGTCCCGCCGCGGGCCCTCCACCGTCCACGCCGAAGTCTTCGACGACCGGCTCGCCGAACTCGTCGCCGAAACGGCCATGGACAGCGACGAGCTGCGCTTCCGCGCGATGCGCCGCTCGCTCACCCGCAGGCTCCTCGACGATCCGGTGCTCTACTACGACGACCTGAACGACGCCGAACTCGGCTACCTCACCCGGCAGCGCGGCTTCCTCACCGCCCGGATCACCGAGCTGACCGGACTGGTCGCCGAGGTGCGGGCCGAGGGGATCGCCATGGTCGACCCCGAAGACGACCTCACTGACCTCCGCATGCCCGAACAGGGCACCTACGGCCATGTCACCCTGCTGCTCGCCGAGCACCTGGCCGCCGCCGACGGCCCCGTCGATCTCGACGAGCTTGCCCTCCGAGTCCGTGAACTCGCCTCCCAGCACGGCGGATTCTGGTCGAAGTCCGCCCGGGAGCCAGGCATGGAGACCGAGCTCGTCGAACAGGCCGTCGCCCGGCTGGCCGCGCTCGGCCTGGTCTCCCGTACTCCCTACGCGGTCGTGGTGCGACCCGCCCTCGCCCGGTACGCGGTCGGCGAGACCGTCATCCGCGAACCCGGTTCCGCCCCCGTGCCTCCGCAGCGAAAGGCCACCCCGTGACCCGCCTCCCCACCCCGCGGCGTTCCCGCTGGCAACCCCTGCGCATCGGGCTCGTCGACCTGTTCCACTACGACGTGGAGGAGTTCCGCTTCCGGGACGGGCGCCTGCTGCTGCGAGGCAACAACGGCACCGGTAAGTCCAAGGTGCTCGCCCTGACCCTGCCGTTCCTGCTCGACGGCGACCTCAGTCCGCGTCGTGTCGAACCCGACGGCGACCCGGGCAAGCGGATGGAATGGAACCTGCTCCTCGGTGGCGAGCACCCGCACACCGAACGGCTCGGCTACACCTGGATCGAGTTCGGCAGGCTCGACGACGCGACCGGCGAGCAGCACTTCCGCACGCTCCTGTGCGGGCTCAAGGCCGTCAGCGGGCGGGGCATCGCCCGACACTGGTACGCCGTCACCCGCCAGCGCGTCGACCACGGCTCCACCGAACGAACGGAGGAGAGCTTCCGGCTCCTCGACGCCACCGGCACGGCCCTGTCCAGGGACCGTCTCGCCGAGGCCGTCGCCGGGCACGGCATGGTGTACGACCAGGCCAAGGCGTACCGCAGGGCCGTCGACGAAGCGCTCTTCGGCCTCGGAGAGCAGCGCTACGCGGCCCTGGTCGACCTGCTCATCCAGCTGCGCCAGCCCCAGCTCTCCAAGCGGCCCAACGAAGCCGCTCTCTCCCGCGCCCTCACCGAGGCGCTGCCGCCCGTGGACCAGGCCGTCATCGCCGACGTGGCCGAGGCGTTCCGCTCCCTGGACGAGGAGAAGGACGAGCTGACCGCCGCGTCCGCTGCCGAGCGGGCCGCCTCCGCCTTCCTGGAGCACTACCGGCGGTACGCCCGGATCGCCACCCGGCGCCGCGCCCGGCTCCCTCGCACCGAGCACTCCCGCTACGAGCGCGTGCAGCGAGATCTGGCCGAGGCCCAGGAGCGCCGAACCCGGGCCGAGGAGAAGCGAGCGGCGGCCGAAGAGGAGATCAGCTCCCTGGCCGAGACCGGTGAACGTCTGCGGGCCCAGGAGGCAGCCCTGCGCGAGGCGCCCGAGATGCGCGACGCCCGAGAGCTGGAGCACGCCGCCCAGGCCGTGACGCGAACCGGGCAGGCGGCGAACCGGGCGCGGGAGGATCAGCAGCAGGCGGACGCCCTTTACACCAAGGCCCTCGGGCGGCTCGGCACCGCCGACAACCGGCTGCGTGCGGCGCGGGGCCGCGCTGAAGAGACCTGTGCCCACGTGCGGGAGCAGGCAGCCGCCGCGCACGTCGCCCTGCCTGCGGACGACTTGCTGCCCAAGCCCGAATCGCGGCGGGCCGTCGAGGAAGCCACGGACCGCGCCCAGCGGGCGCTCGGCCACATCGAGGGCCGCCTCGAAGTGTCCGAGCAGTCCGCCGCCGAGCACCGCCGGGCGTCGGGCCGTCTCGACGAGGCGGAGACCGACCTCGCGCTGGCCGCCGAGACGCACGGCGAGGCGGAGGAGAACGCGGCGCGGGAGGGCCGGGCCCTCCTGGACGACGTACGCGAACGCGCCCGCGCCTGGAAGGAGCTGTCCTACGCCGACGCGACGGGCCTCCTGGACGAACTCCAGGAGTGGACCCGCCACCTCGACGGCCCCTACCCGGCGCGGGTCTCGGCCACCCGGGCGCACACCGCCCGCTCGGTGGACCTCGCCGACCAGGCGGCCGAAGCCGCCCGCGCGACCACGGAGCTGGCAGAGCGCACCGCCGAGGCCCGCCGCGAGCTCACCGCACTGGAAGCCGGCGCCGGACGCGAACCCCGGCCCCCGGCGACGCGCACCCCCGGCCTGCGCGAAACGCTGCCGGGCGCGCCGCTCTGGCGCCTGGTCGACTTCCGTGACGAACTGCCCGAAGCCGACCGTGCCGGGCTCGAAGCGGCGCTCGAAGCCTCCGGCCTCCTCGACGCCTGGGTGCTGCCCGACGGCTCCGCCCTCGCCGTGGACGGACACGATGTCCTTCTCTCCCCGTCGAACGGACCGGTGAGCGGGCCCTCACTGGCAGACGTTCTGGGCCCCGCCGTGGACTACGGCGATGGACGGGCCGCTGTCCTGGACGAGAGGACGGTGACCCGACTGCTGGCCGCCATCGGCCTCGACGGCGGGGAAGGAGCCACGACATGGGCTGCACCCGACGGGCGCTTTCGGGTCGGTGCGCTCACCGGTACGTGGGCCAAGCCCGCCGCCACGTACATCGGCGAGGGCGCACGCGAAGCAGCGCGCCGGGCCCGGGTCGCGGCGCTCGGTATCGAACTCGCCTCTCTGCGCGAGGAGTCGGAGAATCTCGCGGCTCGCTCCGCGGCGATCGCGGCACGCCGGCGCACGCTCGACGCCGAGCTCGCGGACGTCCCCGACGAGTCGCCGCTCACCAGGGCACACGCGCTCGTCAGCGCCGCCGCCGAGACCGTGCGCAAGGCCCGTGCCCGGTACGAAGGGCGTGCCACCGAGGTTGTCGAGGCGGCTGAACTCGCCGAGCGGGCTGCCGCCGAGCTCACCGAGGCTGCCGCTGATCTGGGGCTGCCCGCCGAACGGGCCGGACTCACCGCCGTGCGTCACGCCCTCGGCTCCCTCGCCACCGCGCTGGCGGCTCTGTGGCCCGCGCTGCGCGAACAAGGGGAGGCCGCACGGCAGGTGGACGACGAGCGTGCCGAGGCGGCCGAGGCGGAGCAGCGGGTCGTCGACCTCGCCCAGCGGGCGGAAGAGGCGGCGCGCGAGGCGGCGGCGGCCGATGAGCGGCACCGGACTCTGCGCTCCACCGTCGGCGCCGCCGTCGCCGAACTCCAACGGCGCCTCGCCGAGACCGTCGAGGCACAGCGGATCTGTGAGACCGACCGGAAGAACGCCGGGCAGCGTCACGCTCAGGCGGACCGGGAGGCGAGCCGGGCCGAGGGACGGATCGAGCAGCTGGAGAAGGACCTCGCAGAAGTCGTTGACGCACGTGCGGAGGCCATCGCCGCGCTCCAGCGCTTCACGGCCACCGGCCTGGTCGCGGTCGCGCTGCCGGAGGTCACCGTCCCCGCCTCGGACGACGGCCACTGGGCCGCGACCCCGGCCATCGCGTTCGCCCGGGCCATCGACTCCGGCCTGTCGTCCACCGACGACACGGACGCGGCCTGGGAACGCGTCCAGCGCCGACTCAGCGAGGAACTCAAGGCCCTTCAGGACACCCTGTCCCGGCACGGACACAGCGCGTCCGCCCGTATGGTCGAGGACGGCATGGTCGTCGACATCGTCTACCAGGGCCGTGAGCGCGCCGTGCCCGAACTCGCCGACGCACTCGCCACGGAGGTCGGCGAGCTCACCCGCATCCTGTCCGCGCACGAACGCGAGATCCTCGAAACCCACCTGATCACCGAGGTCGCCGGCACCCTCCAGGAACTCATCGGTGCCGCCGAACGACAGGTGCGGGACATGAACACCGAACTGGAGGACCGCCCCACCTCCACCGGGATGAGGCTCCGGCTGGTGTGGCGGGCCTCGCGCAAGGCCCCGTCCGGACTGGCCCAAGCCCGCGAGAGGCTGCGCCAGTCCGCGGACGCCTGGACGTCGGAGGATCGCGCGGCGGTGGGCGAGTTCCTCCAGGCCCAGATCGCCCGCCAGCAGTCCGACGACGGCCCGGGCAGCTGGCTCGAGCACCTCACCGCAGCGCTCGACTACCGCTCCTGGCACGAATTCGGCGTCGAACGCCACCAGCACGGGCGCTGGGTACCCGCCACCGGACCCGCCTCCGGCGGTGAACGCGTCCTCGCCGTGTCCGTACCGCTGTTCGCCGCCGCCTCCTCTCACTACGCCAGCGCGGGCAGCCCGCACGCGCCCCGCCTGGTCACCCTGGACGAGGCGTTCGCCGGCGTGGACGACGACTCCCGGGCCAAGTGCCTCGGCCTCCTGAGCGCCTTTGACCTCGATGTGGTCATGACCAGCGAACGGGAGTGGGCCTGCTACCCGCAGGTGCCCGGCATCGCCATCGCCCAGCTGTCCCGGATCGACGAGGTGGCGGCGGTCCTCGTCACCCGGTGGGAATGGGACGGCACGCGACGGCAGCGCCGCGAGGACCCCGTACGGGACGCCCTCCAGGACGCGCCCCGCGTTGAGGAGACCGAGTCGCTGTGGGGCTGACCCACGGGCCCGAGCCCGGCACCGAAGCAGTCGACAGCCCGCGGCTGGCCAGGCTGCTCGGCACGCCGGACCTCTCCTGGCTCGTCGAACGAGCACGCCGACGACTGGTGGCCGGGCAGCCCATGACTGGTTCCGTGTCCCTGGCCGATCCCACTCCGGCCCAGCGAGCAGCGGCCGAACGACTTCTCGCCCGGGCCCCCGGTGGCGGCAGGTCTCTGACCGTACGGCTGGAAGCGGTCGACGCTGTACTGCGCCGTTCGGGCGCCAGCCCGAACGGCCTCGCCGCCGCGGTCGCGGCGCTCACCGGGCCTGTCACATCGCTCGTCCGAGCCCGCCAAGAGGAGGAGGAAGCCTGGGGGAGGGCGCACACGCCGCTCGACGAGCTCGCCGCTACGGTCCCCGCGCTTGCGGAGTGGGCGGCCCGGATACGCGCCGACGGTCTGGCGCGGCGTCTGGGGCGCACACCAGACGTCACGTTCGGCCTGCTCACCGGTGTGTGTACCGCCCTGCACGCACTCCCCGCCGTCCCGGTCGTCTCGCTGCCCGCCTTCGCTGCCCGGGTCCTCGGCCGGGCTCACGCCCTTGACGACGGCACAGCGCTGGCCACCCTCACTCTGTCCGGGGCCCGTGCGCTGACCGGTTTCCACGATGGCCAGGGCGCCGAATGGCGACGTGAGGCCTGGGCCTCGGTGGGGCTGTTGCGGGACGAGCTGTCCTCGACCGTCCTGACCCTGAACCTGCGCGGCACCCCGGCCCTGGACCGCCTGGCCGAAGACGGCGAACCCTGTGTGCTCACCCTTCGCCAGCTCACCCGCAGGCCTCCGGCCGTCGCCGATCCCGTGGTGAGGATCTGCGAGAACCCGACCGTCCTCGCGGCGGCGGCCGACATGCTCGGCCCTGCCTGCCCGCCCCTGGTCTGCCTCCAAGGCCAGCCTTCCGCCGCCGCCCTCACACTGCTCCGGGGGTTGCACGACCACGGAGCGACCCTGTACTACCACGGGGACTTCGACTGGGGAGGGCTTCGGATCGCCGGCGTCCTTCGCCGCCGCGTCCCCTGGCTGCCCTGGCGCTACACGGCCGCGGACTACCGCGCCGCCGTGCTCCGCTGTGCCCAACCTCCGTTGTCACCGCTCGTCAGCACCCCGACGGAGACCCCCTGGGAGCCCGCACTCGCTACGGCCGTCGCCGAACTCGGTGTTCGTGTCGAGGAGGAGAGAGAGCTGGAGCTGCTGTTGTCCGATCTCACGTGAGGGTCGTGAACGTCCGTCTGGACAGGGGCAGTTGAGAGTGAACCGTTCCGGGTTCGGCGGAGACATCAGCAGGGACGGTGATGGGGTTCTCCCGGTGCGGCGCGAAGTCGTCGGCGTCCGAGACCGAGGAGTTCCTCCGCCCGGGGGCGGGGTGTTGCCGGCCGGCGGGCCTGGCCCATGATGTTGGTCGGAAAGAGGGTGCGGGGCACGACAGGTGAGCTGGCCTCCGGAGGTGGGGGTGGGCCCGATGGGTGACATGGCTTCGGCGGCCTGTTCACCGGCTGTCGGCCATGACGCTCGTTTGACGCTCCAGGCCGCCACACGCAGGACGGCGAGCTGAGAAATGGTCTCTGACCTGGGCTTTTCCATCACGTGCTCAGGTCGACATCTTTCGATGACGCATCATGTGGAATGCGTGGCGATCCTGGAGCCGGTGGGCAAGAGTGCCTGACCTGCGGTTTTGTGGTTCAGGTGGGGCACTCGACCTGGGCGTCCCAGCCTCACCCCTGGCAGCTCGCGCCGCAGCCGTCCTCGGCGAGATCGCACCGGTCGAACTGCCGGAGGGCTGAGGCGCCGTCGCTCGCCGGTGCCGCGACCGCCGACCGCTGTGGCCGGGTGCCTCAGTCCCGCGTGCCCGTGAGCTCGGCGAGCGCACGGTCCATGTCGATGTGAAGGCTCTCGGTTCCCGGGGGCACGAGCGCTTCGGTCCGCCTCAGGAAAGCGGCGACCACGGAGGCCGCGATGTCGATCAGCGCCGTGCCGGCGGCCGATCTCAGGACGATGCGCACGGAGTCGGAACGGCAGCGCGGCAGAGGGATCACCACCACGTCCCCGGTACCGGTGGGCCGGTGCAGACCTACCGCGAGCAATGAGCGGGCGAACACCCAGTCGACGGGGCTCGTCGCAGGCACTCCGATGGACAGCCGCACGGCGTAGGGGTCGGTGATGTCGTAGTGCAGCTCTGCGGGCAGCGGGGCGGGCATCTCGTCGGGGACGCTGACGTGCGCCACGGCCGTGTAGATGACCACGGGAACAGGCTGGATCATTTCACCCTCAACAATGGCTACGGGAACAGGCTTCTCTTCCGACCCTAGAAGCGGACGCGAGCCGTAGTTTGTCGATGGATGCATCGGACGTGTTCCGAGAAAGCACCGGGAGCCGTTCTCAGACGCCTATCAGCCGCGTGGCGGACGAGTTGTCCGACACCGAGGCCTGGGCATCGCGCCATTCGCGCGGTGAGATCCCGTAGGCGGACCGGAACACCCGGCTGAAATGCGCCGCACTGGTGAAGCCGCACCGGTGTGCCACAGCGGCGATGGCAGGGCAGTGGGGGCGCGCGAGTTCGCGGCGGCACGCCTCCAGGCGGCGCCGCTGTATCCATCGGCCCACGGTGGCGTCCTCGGTCTCGAAGAGCTTGTGCAGGTAGCGCAACGAGATGTGGTGCGCCTGGGCGATCACGTGCGGCGTGAGGTCGGGGTCCGCGAGGTGACGGTCGATGAACGCCTGGATCTGGAGAAGGAGCGCCCTGTTCCCTGCGGAGGTGTCCCTGCTCGCCCGGTCGAGCTGCTCGTCGGTCAGGACCCCGATCAGGTCCACGACGTTCCGGGCCATCAGCTCGCTGGCGCGCGGCGGATAGGTTCCCGCGCTGTCGACCAGCCTGGCCAGGAGAGGCGCGAGGAGGCTGCCCACAGGAGAATCCGCGCCGAGCGGCGAGGCCGTGACGTGGACCGTGTCGGACTCGCTGAGGCCCAGCACATCCTTCGGTACACGCAGGGACTTGGTCCTGAACGCCTGGGACAGGTGCATCCGGACCGGGCGTGCCAAGTCGTAGATGAAGATGTCCCCCGGCCCGAGGGACGCCGTACGGCCATCCTGCTCCAGCTGCGCGGATCCCCTGTCCAGCAGTTTCACGACCACGTAGTCGTCCGCGCCGCCCTGCGCGACGAGCCGGCGGGTCCGCAGGGCGGAAAGGCGGTCGCCGTCCACGGTGACGGCTTGGAGCCGGCCGAGCGATGCCGTGTGTATCGTGCCCGAACGCACCTCGTCAGGAACGGTCATGTCCACGGCGCCGAACGTCCGGGACAGGGCCTCGCGCCAGTGAGCACGCCTCAGGCCGAGGGGCTGCGACTCGGTGGTGTAGTGGGCGCCCGGGAGCTGTCCGGGCTCCGGTCTCGGGGATTGCGGCAACATGGTCTGTGTCCTTCGCTCGGTGTCTTACGCACACCGTGCCACCGGGCCAGAGCTCAGCACATCGCGTGAATCCGCTAGATCCGCCCATGTGGCCGGGCGAGGAGAGGGCGGTGGGTGCCGCTGTCGTGGACGGCTCCTGGCCGGCCCGTGCGGCCATGGGCCGTCGCGCCGGGTTCCGCCTGCCGGCAGCGCGTGGGAGGTCCGATCAGGAGCGGGTCGCGATCCTCTGCCCACGCTCCAGGGCCTCCTGCGGGGTGTTCTCGCCCGTGAGCGCGAGCTGGATCGCGGTGTATATGCCGGTCGCCGCCGCGGGCCACTTCACCCCCAGTCCGCTGGTCCGGGCCCGCGCCGCTTCGACGCTGTGGACGAAGGCCCTCATCGACGGGACCTGTTCGGCGTAGCGGGCGGCGACCTCGGGGCGTGAGGGCACGGTGAAGTGCTGCTCGGCCAGAGTGAGCATGCCGGCGGAGGTGTTCAGGCAGGCGAGGACCTGGGCGGCCTTCTTCTGCCGTGCCCCGGAATCGCTCCTGGGCACGGTCCACACCTCCCCGCCGAGCGGTGTGACGAGGGTCTTCCCTGCCTGCGGGACGGGGATGGGAGCCACTCCCCAGCGCAGGTCCTCGTCCTCGTGCAGGGCGGGAATGCGCCAGGGGCCATTGATCATCATGGCTGTCCTGCCGGCGGCGAACTGGTCGTGCACGTCCGCCTGCGTCCAGTTCAGCACCGACCGCGACATGGACCCGCTCTTCACCAGGTCGACCCACAACTGGAGTGCCTCCGCGGCCTGCGGGGTGTCCAGCCGCTCCTCGCTCCCGCCGTTCGACCACAGGAAGGGCATGAACTGCCAGCTGCCCTCGAAGGTGGCGTTCGCGTCGACCGCCATGCCGTAGCGCCCGTCACCGGTCAGCTCGGCTGCCGCCGCCTTCAGTTCGTCCCACGTCCTCGGCACGGCGACGCCCGCTTCGGCGAGCATGTCCTCGTTGTAGAAGAGCGCGATCGTGCTGACGTTGGGCGCGAGTCCGTAGACCTCGCCCTCATAGGTTCCCGCCGACAGGATGCCCTTGCCGAAGCCGCTGGAGTCGATGCCGAACCGGTCCAGCGGATTCAGCGCGCCGGACCGGGCGATCTGCTGCAGGTCGGGGTTGTCCAGCATCAGCAGGTCGGGCAGGGTGCCCGACGACGCCTGCCGAAGGACCGTGGGTACGAGCGAAGCCCCTGGAACACTCGTGTGCTCGACCCTCGTGCCGGCCTTCCTGCCGCAGGCGGCGAGCAACTCGCCCCACTGGGCGTGCTCCTCGGCGTCGGTGTAGTAGTCGAGGACGGTGATCGAGGTGACCCTGTCCGTGGAGCCGCCGTCCGTCTCGCCGCCGCATCCGGTGGCGGCCAGTACCAACGCCGCGGTACCGGCCCTCCAGAGGCGGGTGAGCCGCGGGGCGCGCGGGATGACTGGCCGGACCATGGTGATGCCCTTACCGAGTGAGTGAGCTGTCGGATGCCGGCTGCGGGGCCGGCGGATCCGTGACCGCCGTCGCGACCCGAGCATCCTAAGCCTTTGAGACGTTCGCCCGGATCGGGGTGTTCCCCCAGCTCAGGAGGCTCGTCGCGGCCCGTCGCCGTCGCGGTCGTCGGTGGCGGCGCCGTGCGCGGCGGCTTCCCGGATCATTCCCGCCACGGCACCGGGCTGGGACAGAAGGACGGCGTGCGAGCCGTCCAGGAGGTATTCGGCGGCTGCCATGCGCTGTGCCATGAAACGCTGCGCGGTGGGGTTGAGCACCTGGTCGGCGGACGCGATGGCGTACCAGGACGGCTTGACGGCCCATGCGGGCGGACCTGACACGCCGGTCAGCGCGCTCGACGCGATCGGGCGTTGCGTCACGGACAGCACACCGCTGACCCGGGGCGGCAGATCGGCCGCGAACACGTCCGCGAACTGGGTCCTCCGGATGTACAGCTCGCTCTCCGGACCGTTGGGGGACCGGGCGGACAGCGGGGCGGTGACGGTCGCGTGGGCCGAGGGCATCGGGGCGAAACGGCGCGTGATGTCCAGGACGCACTCGCGGGCGTCGAGGCCGAACGCCGCCACGTAGCACAGCGCCACGACGTTGTCGTTGTCGGCGGCGGCGTGCGTGATCACCGCGCCACCGTAGCCGTGTCCGACGAGCACGACGGGGACGGCGATGGCGCGCACCACGCTCCTGACGTAGGCGGCGTCCTGGCGCAGACCGCGCAGCGGGTTCGCCGGGGCGCGCACGCGCAGCCCGGCGCCGTGAAGGAGCCCGACGACTCCCGCCCAGGACGAGGCGTCGGCGAACGCCCCGTGCACGAGCACGACGGTCGGCGGTACGGGGGTGGGCACGTGCATGTCGGTGACCTCTGACTGGAATCGGGCTACCAGCCAAGCGCACCCAGGCGCCGGGTGGCATCGCGTGAACGTACCAACCGGCGCGGACGGACCCTCCCCGCTCAGCTGTCGGGCAGGGACATGACCACGTTCGCGAGCTGGACCCGGGAATTGATCGCCAGCTTGCGGAAGACGGACGTCAGATGCGTGTTGACCGTGTGCGGGGAGACGACGAGCAGGTCGGCGGCCGAACGGTTGGTGTGGCCGGCGGAGACCAGCCGCGCGATCTTCTTCTCCGAGGCCGTGAGGGCCTGCCAGCCCTGGACCGGGCGCTGCGTGGCCGCCGTCCCGCGGCTGCCGCCTCCCGCGCGGTCCAGGTCACGCCGTACGCGTGCGGCGGCGCCAGGGGCACCTGACGCGGTGAACGCGCCATGGGCCCGGGTCAGGGCGGCCACGGCCCGGGGCTTCCGGCCCGCGGCCAGGAGCGCCTGTCCGAGGTCGGCGTGGGCGAAGGCCCGGACCAGCGGGCGAGGGCTCTCGTCGAGCAGTGCCACGGCGCTTTCCAGCAGGGAGAGGTCGTTCCTCACCAGGCCGAGGGCCAGCGCCGCCATGCCTGTGGCGGTGGGGACGGCCGGGTTGCGTTCGGCGTGCGCCGCGGCCTGTACGGCCAGATCCTCGGCGAGCTCGGCGTCCCCGTCGCGCAGGGCCATGCGTATCGCGGAGTCGACCCAGTCGCGCAGCAGCCGCCAGCGCATGAAGGGCCCCGTCCGCTGCACCTCCCGGATCTTGGCGGTGGCCTGCCGTATGTCCCCTTCGGCCTCGGCGTGGAGTGCTTCCAGGAAACGCACCGCGGCGGTGTTGCCCGGGTTCGGTCTGGCTGTCAGCGCTTCCCGCGCCGCGACCAGGTGCTGCCGTGCCGCGTCCCGGTCGTCGCGCAGGAGGGCGATCCGGGAGCGGATCACGCGGGAGTTCACCTTCTGGACGAAGACCTGTACGTCGTCCTCCAGGCGCTCCAGCGTCGTGAATCCGGCGTCGGCGTCGTCGAGCCTGCCGAGCCCCAGATGGTGCTGGGCCTGTGCCCACAGCAGCATCGCGGGGCGCAACGACCCCGCGCCCTCCGCCGCCTGAAGGAGCAGCCGTTTGCTGGAGTCGAAGTCGTCCGTGTGCTGGTGCGCGACGATCTCCTCCGGGAGGAAGACGGCGTCGACGGCGCTGAGCGCGGCGAAGTGCCCCCGTGCGACGGTGTTCTCACCGGCGTTCAGCGCTGTCTCGCCGAGCCCGGACAGGGCCAGGACGTGCGCCTCCCGGTCTCGGGTCGACGTGGCGGCACGCAGCGCCGCCATGCCGGCCTCACGCGCCGCGACGAGATCACGGTCCCGGGAGAGGGCCAGCGCGCGCAGAGCGGCCAGCCGCGCCGCGATCTCCGGGGCGGCGCCCCCGATCGCGAGGGTGGCCTCGACCCGACGGCGCAGTTCGTCGGCGAGATCCATGCTCCACAGCGTCCCCCCGAGCGCGGCCTGCAGTCGGCTGAACGCCTGCAGCGGCGGCCTGCCGGCCAGGAGCCGGTCGCCGGTCGACAGCGCCTCTCTGTGCCTGCCGGCCCGCGTCAGGCAGACGATCGCCTGCTCACCCAGGGCGAGGCGCAACGGCCGTGCGGCCGGAACCATGTCGAGGGCACGGGTCATCAGGTCGGCCGCGAGGTCCGGGGTGACCGGGAGCACGTCGTCAGCGGCTCGCCGCAGGAGCGTCACCGCTTCCTCGTCCCCGACTACGGCACCCTTGAGGAGGTGCGGCACCGCGTCGATCGGTGGGTGGCCCGCGGCGACGAGCCGGCCGGCGGCCTCCCGGTGCAGGGCCTTCCGCGCCGACGGCGGGATGTCGACGTAGACGGCCTGGCGCAGCAGGTCGTGCCGGAACACGAGGTGGTCGCCGTCGTCGTCCAGGATGCCCGCTCGCACCGCCTCCTCCAGCGCCGGTATCAGGGCGGTGGACGGCTGGCCGCACAGCGCGGCGGCCTCGTGGAAGCCGAACCGGCGCCCGCACACCGCTCCCATCTGCAGGAAACGCAGGGTGCCGGGCAGCAGGGAGCGGAGTCTGCCGCGCACGCCCACCACGAGCCCCTGCGGGACGAGCTCACCCGAGGCCGCGTCCACGGTCCGCAGTCCCGCGAGCATCTCGACCGCCAGGAACGGGTTCCCGCCGGCTCCGTCGAGCAGGCTGGTCAGCCGCTCGTCAAGGGCCGTCCCCAGGGCGTCCCCGGCCAGCCGGCCGATGGCCGCACCGGACAGCGGTCCCAACGACACTCTCAGGGCCGGGAGTTCGCCGGTCGCCGCCGCGAGGATCTCTTCCGCGGGACCGGCGGGTTCCAGCCGCCCGGTCAGCGCCCAGAGGACCGGCGAGGTGCGCAGGCGTGCCGGGAGCTGCTTCAGGGCGAACCGGCTCAGCGGGTCGCTCCACTGCACGTCGTCCAGGGCGATCATGACCGGCGTCCCGCCGGCCCTCGCCTCGATCGCCTCCGCCAGGCGCTCGACCAGCCAGATCCGCTGGTCGTGACTGCGCGCGAGATCGGCGAAGGCGTCGCCGGACAACAGCGGCTGATCGCCCCGCATGACGCATGCCGCCAACGACGAGAGCGGCACGAGGTGATGCAGCTCGTCGGCTTTCCCGTGACCGACCGAGAACCCCGCCGCCGTGGCCCGGGTGACGGCTTCGGCGAGCAGCGTGCTCTTACCGATGCCGGGCTCCCCCTGGATCAGGGCCAGCCCGCCGCTCCCGGTGCGGGCCACCGAGGTGATCAGTGAGCTCAGTCGTCCGAGCTCCGCCTCGCGACCGCGCAGGCCGCTACGGGACAGGGGCGCGTCCGTACCCACCATTCACGCCTCTCCCTGACCACGCGCGTCGGCCGGAGCCGGGCCCACACCGTGCGCGGCGCGCGGGGACCGGCTGGGTCGGACCGGGCGGGGAAAGCCACGCGCACGAGCCATGCCGGAAACCTCCCTGTCGCTGCTGTCGCACCGGGCGGACCACCTGCCGCCCTGCGACCGTCGACGGAGTTCAGGCGGGCGCGCCTCCTCCTCCACGGTCCCGTGGAGCGAGCGGGCGACAGTGGCCGGCTGCCGACGACGATGTCGGGGCCGGGCCCTTGATCTCCGAGGCAGGGCCGTCGGCCAGGGCTTCCCGGACGCGAGTGTATCCGCCACCGGCCGTGCCACCCACATCGTGTTTTCAGGGGCTATTGCGGGCACCGGACGTCTCGGGGGTGTTCAGTCGTGGTGACGGTGGAGGGCGATGTGGACGGTGTCGAGGGCCTGGACGAGGGCGGCGCGGGCGGCGTGGGTCTCGCGCAGGGGGTCCAGGACCATGAAGCCGTGGATCGTCCCGTGGTAGCGCATGGAGACCACCGCGACGCCGGCCGCCCGGAGCTTCGCCGCGTAGGCCTCGCCCTCGTCGCGCACCACGTCGGCCTCGCCGGTGACCACGAGTGCCGGGGGCAGCCCGGTCAGCTGTTCCAGCGTCGCGCGCAGAGGCGAGGCGGTGACCTCGCCCCGCCGCCGCGCATCGGGCAGGTACTGGTCCCAGAACCAGCGCATGCTCTCGCGGCTCAGGTAGTAGCCGTGAGCGAACTCACGGTAGGACGGGGTGTCGAAGTCGGCATCGGTCACCGGACACAACAACACCTGCTGCACCAGACGCACCTCTCCGCGCTCCTTCGCCAGCAGCGTCAGCGCGGCCACCAGATTCCCGCCCGCGGAATCACCCACGGCCGCCATCCGGCTGCCGTCCAGACCGATCTCACCACCCCGCTCGCACACCCACTTCGCGACCGCGTAACACTGCTCGACCGCCACCGGATACCGCGCCTCGGGAGCACGCTCGTACTCCACGAACACCACCGCCGCGTCCGCACCCGACGCGAACGCCCGCACCACACGCTCATGCGTCGAGGCATCACCCAGCACCCACCCCAGTCCGTGCAGGAACAGCACCACCGGAATCAGGCCGACACTGCCGACGGGCCTGACCACTTGCACCCGCACATGCCCCGTCGGCCCTCCCGGCAACGCCAGCCACTCGGCCCACGTGGCCCCGTCGTCCTGTGCAGGGACCTCGCCCTGTACCTGGGCCAGCGCCAGTCGTGCCCGCTCCAGGGCATGGCTGGGTTCGTCCCCCGCGGACGGGCAGGCGTGCCCTGCCACGAACACGCTGGACGGGCCGTCCAGGACCGGCTGTCGGTCCGACGACGGAAAGGCGCCGGTCACACGGCCTCCTGAAGAGAAGGCCGGAGCGGCCTGAGTGGAGTGGGGGTCCCACGAAGTGCGGTGTACGGCGGTTACTCGTGCGCGAGGGCTGGGGGAGCGACGGCAGGGACGTCCGGCACCGGCCCCCAGGAGACTTCGGCGGACGTACGCAGGCTGCGCCACTCGCGGGGCGACAGGCCGTAGGCGGTACGGAACGCACGACTGAAGTGAGCCGGACTGACGAAGCCCCAGCGCTGGGCGACGGCGGACACCGTGGGGGCCGTCCTGCCGCGACGGGCCAGTTCACGCGCGCATTCCTCCAGGCGGCGCTGCTGGATGAGCCGTCCGATGGTGATCCCCTCGCCTTCGAAGAGCCGGTGCAGATACCGGACGGAGATGTGATGGGCCTTCGCCACGGCCTCCGGGGAGAGAGCCGGGTCACCGAGCCCGCGGTCGATGTGGGTGCGGATGCGCAGGACGAGTTCGCTCCGGGACGTGTCGGTGTCCACGGGAACGCGCCGGGTGCCCTCGGCCACGAGCGTGGCGACGAGGTCGATGACGCTGTCGGCCAGTGTGTCCCCCACGGCGCCGGAGTACGAGTGCGCCGAGCCGGCCAGAGCGCTCAGGAAAGGCCGCAGCACCGCTCCGAAGCCGTCCCCCGGTCCGATGACCGTGCCGGACGCCTGACGGATGCCGGCTTCCGGAACGCCCAGTGCGCGGTGGGGCAGCTGGAAGACGTGGGCCGAGAACCGTTCCGGATAGTCGAAGGAGTACGGCCGCGCGGTGTCGTACATGACGAGGTCGCCCTCGCCCACCTCGGACCGCCGGTCGTCCTGGATGAGGGTCGCGGAGCCCGACACCTGGATGCCGACCGCGACGAGGGGCTCGGGCGAACGTGCGATGAGTTCGGGCGTACGGCTGACGCGCTGAGCGTCGGCCTCCATGGTGGACACCCGCACACAGCCGAGGCGGTCGGTGGTGATCCGGCCGGAGAAGGGGCGGTCTCCGCGCGGGATGACCGTCATCGGTACGAGCTCCCTCCCCACCGCGTCACGCCAGTAGGCGAGTTTGTCCCGGTCAGGAACCGAAGCGGTCGTCAGGACCACACTCAACTGTTTCTCCCCTCCACCTCGCGGTACCGGCGGACGGGCCGCTCTGCCCCGATCCCCCTCCCCGTACAGCCAAGCGGCTGGGCATCCCGGGCTCCAGGCAGAACACAGGCAGAAAGGTGAGCGTGCGAGGGAACGGTCAGGGAGGTGGCGCGAGGGCGGGGTCCGGAAGCGGAGGGCCGCCGAGGCGGGCGAGCTGCTCCCGGGCCTCGGTGGTGCTCCGAGGATTGGCGTCGGCGAGGGAGAGGCAGCGGAGGAAGGCCTGGCGTGCCTGTTCCCGTTGCCCGGCAGCCAGGTGGGCCTTCCCCAGGGACGTCACGTGGAAACTCTCCAGGGCCGTGTTGCCGCTGTCGCGGCTGAGGTTCACGGCGGTCTGCAGGTGGGCGACCGCGTCGTCCCAGCGCTCCAGGAGGCTGTACGCGTGCCCCAGCCTCGAGTGTTCGCTGGTCCGCGTGAACTCGGCGATGTGCGGCTCCAGGCGGCCTTCGGCTTCGTCCAGGAACGTGAGTGTGCGCGTGATGACGTCGATGGCCTCTTCCGCCCGGCCGGCGTGCAGCAGAGCGAGGCCGTGACCCGACTTCGCCTGGAGCGATCCGACAAGGTCGCCGGCGGCTTCGAACAGCCGGGTCGCCCGGCTGTTGTGGTCGACGGCCGGACCGTACTCGCCGAGCAGGCGCAGGGCCCAGGAGATGTACATGTGGGCCCATCCCTCCTGGACCAGGTCGCCGCAGCGTCGCGCGGCGGCGAGGGCCCGGGTGGAGCGGGCGAGGCTGTCATGGTGGCGGCCTTCGCACACGAGCAGGGCCCAGGCGTGGTAGTTGAGGTGGGTGGCTTCCAGGAGCGGGTCGCCGAGGGCCTCGGCGGAGCTCGCCGCGATGCCGAAGACCTCGGGCCAGTGACCCCAGAAGATCCACTGGTCGGAGAACCAGTGCATGGCCTCGGTGACCTCCACGACGGTCCCGTGCTCGCCGGCACCGGCGGCATGGCGCAGCGCGGCCAGCCACTCGGGTCCCTCGGCCTGCAGCCACCGGCGGGCGTTCTCGGCGCTGGACAGGTC
The DNA here is from genome assembly GCF_055559735.1 of Streptomyces sp. NPDC023573. NCBI lineage: Bacteria > Bacillati > Actinomycetota > Actinomycetes > Kitasatosporales > Streptomycetaceae > Streptomyces > Streptomyces sp. NPDC023573. The sequence goes on along the minus strand of NZ_JBVHKB010000011.1, from coordinate 104,873 downwards.
GACGGTGCCCCGCCAGGTGGCCGGGGGAGCGCCGTGGCCGGGCTCGAACCAGCGGCCGGCCACCACCGCGGTCTCCAGCAGCCAGCGGTGCATCGCCTCGCGGGCCCGCGAGGCGTCCGCGACGGGCTCGTCCGCCTCCAGCCGGGCGCGGGCGTACAGCCGCAGCAGATCGTGGAAGCGGTAGCGCTCGCCGTCCGCGCCCAGCAGTCCCGCCTCCACCAGTTCCTCGAGGGTGTCCTCGGTGTCGAACAGCGGCTGTCCGATCAACTGGGCGGCGCAGGCCGCGCCGGCGTCCGGGCCGTGGAGGAGGGAGAGCAGCCGGAACAGGCGGGCCGCTGAGGGGGTGAGCTGGCGGTAGGACAGGTCGAAGGCGGCCGACACTCGCACGTCACCGGCCGTCAGGGCGTCCAGGCGCCGTTCCTCCAGGTCGAGTCGGTCGGCGAGGCGGCGCACGCTCCAGCCGGTGCGGGTGGCGAGCCAGTTGCCCGCGACCCGGAGGGCCAGGGGCAGGTGCCCGCACCGCTGGGCGACCTCGGCGAGCCCCATCGGGTCGCTCCCCGCTCGCTCGGGCCCCACCATGGTGGCCAGGAAGGCGGTGGCCTCCTCCGTGCTCAGCTCGCCCAGGGGCAGGCGGTGCACGCTCTCCAGTCCCGTGAGCATGCGCCGGCTGGTCACCACCACCAGGGCGGCGCCGGTGCCGGGCAGGAGCGGGCGGACCTGCGCCTCGTCACGGGCGTTGTCCAGCACCAGGAGGCACCGCCGGTCGGCCAGCGTCTGCCGGTACAGCTCGGAGTGCCCCGACGGCCCGGCTTTCGCCAGGTCCCGGTCGGCCACGCCGAGGGCCCTGAGCACACCGAGGAGCAGCTCGCTCGGCGCGGGCGGAGAGTCGTCCATGCCCCGCAGGTCCACCATCAGCTGCCCGTCGGGGAACAGGCCGGCCAGCTCCCGGGCGGCGTGCAGCGCGAGCGTGGTCTTGCCGGTGCCCGGTGGCCCGGACACGAGTGCCACCACCGGCCGTCCGGCTGTTTCCTGCGTACGTCCCGCGAGCTCCGCCAGCCGGACGAGCTGCTGCTTGCGTCCCACGAAGTCGTCGATCCCGCGCGGGAAGGCGCGTACCCCCGCCGGGCTGTACCCCGGGCTGCGACCCTCCCGGGCGGCAGCCAGCAGCCGCTCCCGTTCCGCGTCACCCAGTCCAAGTCCGACGGCGAGCGCGGCCACGGTCCGCCGCTGGGGAGCCGCTCGCCGGCCGCGCTCCAGATCGCCGATGCCCCGGACACTCACACCCGATGCCTCGGCCAGAGCCTCGATCGTCAGCGACGCCGCCAGCCGCATCCTTCTCAGCAGCGCACCGAACGCCGCGTCCTCACCGGTCACCCTGGCCCCTCGCGCCCCCGGCTCGTGCGGAATGCCCGAGCACGACCGGAATCATCTCAGGACGCGGGCGGTCCGCCCTCGGGTGAGCGGCGGCAGCCGGCCGGGCACGGACGCCCCGGCCCGGGTGACTGGACCGGATGCCCGGCCCGGGTCTCCCGGCCGGGGGAGTGCTCCCACGGTCAACGCCCTGTGCGCTGGGGACACACCACGTACCGCAGCACGTGCTTACGGTGCACTCGTCCCACACCGGCGCGGGCCGGTTCCGCCGAAGACGCCGCCGCCGAGGGGTGAGCCACGTCACCAGCACGCCCCGACCGGGACAGGACGCGGCCCCCGGTTCCGGCCGGCCCCGCTGCTCGTCCACCGGCCGGTGCCGTCCCGGATTCGCACGCCCTCGACGGTTCGGCACGTTCCCGCCCCTGCCACGCACGGCACAGCACACAGAAGAGGTAGACATGAGCCCCAGTCCGCAGCCGAACCCGAAGCAGGCCGAGCAGGCCGAGCAGGCCGAGCAGGCAGTGCCGGCCGAGCCGGCCGAGCCGGCAGGCCGGCACTTCGAGCCGGACCTGCGCCCGATGACCCGCATCAACCTCCGCCCCATCGCCTCCCCGATGCCGGTCGGATTCTTCGCGGTGGCGATCGCCTCCGTCATCGTCGGCAGCATGCAACTGGGCTTCTTCGGCGACGACGCCCACAGGGCGGTGGCTCTGACCATCCTGCCGGCCTTCGTCCTCCAGCTGATCGTCAGCATCCTGGCCTTCGGAGCGAGGGACGTGCTCGCCGCGTCTCTCATGGCCTGCTTCTCCGGTACCTGGCTGGCCAGTTCGCTGGTGCTCGCCCTCGCACCGCCGTCCGGCTCCGAGGTCCTGGGGGTGCTCAACCTGGTGTTCGCGATATTCGCCCTGCTGATGGCGGCGGTCGCCCACCGCAAGCGCGCGATGTGGCTCGTCCTGTGCGTGGCCGTGCCGCGATTCGCGGTGGGGTCGCTCTTCAACCTCACCGGTGTCACCTGGGTCGGATACGTGTCCGGGGCCCTCGGTCTCCTGCTCGGGTGCGTGGCCATGTACGCGGCGTTCGCCCTCATGCTGGAGGACATGCGGGGCGAGGAGGTCCTGCCGATCGGGCGCAGGGGCCCGGCGCGCACGGCCGTGGAAGGTGACCTGGCCGTCCAGCTGCGCGACATCGAACGGCAGGCGGGGGTGCGGCGTACACTGTGAGCCGCTGAGAGGGCCCGGACGGAACCCATCATTTCGGACGACCGCCATCAGCTCGACACGTCCGCTGCCTCACGGCGCAGCGGCTCGTGCCGGGCGGGTGGCGGTTCCCCGTGTGGCTCCGACCGAGGCGCGCACGCACCGCGGTTCCCCGGTTCCGGCACGACTGCGCCCCCTCGCGGACGCGGCGCGTGGTGCGGCGTCCGTGAGGGGGCGGGCCGGCCCCGGCGCGTTCCGGTCCGGGCTCAGTCGAGGCGCAGGTCGGAGAGCTGCTTGCCGTCAGCGGCATGTCCTTGCGCCGGGCCGGTCGCCCCGGCGGCCAGCGCGGAGGCCATCTCCGCGCCCGCCCGCCGCATGCGTGCGGGCAGACTCTGTGTGTACGTGTCGCTGCCGGATCCCCAGTCCTCGGACGCGGCGTAGACCGCGGTGGGGAGCGTGGCGGCCCGCAGGAAGGCGAAGAGCGGGCGCAGCGCGTGTTCCAGCACCAGCGAGTGGCGGCCCGTGCCCCCCGTCGCCGCGAGCAGAACCGGCTTGCCGGTGAGGGCGTCCGGGTCGATCAGGTCGAAGAAGGACTTGAACAGACCGCTGTACGACGCGGAGAACACCGGGGTCACCGCGATCACGCCGTCGGCCTCCGTGAGGGCGGTGATCGCGGTGGCGAGCGGCGGCGGCGGAAAACCGGTCACCAGGTTGTTGGCGATGGCGACGGCCAGCGTCCGCAGCTCGACGACCTCGACTTCGAGCGTGCGGCTCCGGTCACCGAGCCCTTCGCGGACCGCTTCGGTGAGCCGGTCCGCGAGGAGCCGGGTGGAGGACGGGACACTCAGTCCCGCCGATACGGCGACGAGCTTCATGCGGCGGACACCTCTTCGGACGCCGCGTCGGCGGAGAGCAGGGACCGGTGGGTCGGCGCGTCCGGCACCCCGGCGCGCCGTGCCTGGGCGAACTCGGCGCGCAGCACCGGGACGACCTCCTCGCCGAGGATGTCGAGCTGTTCGAGGACCGTCTTGAGCGGCAGCCCTGCGTGGTCCATCAGGAACAACTGGCGCTGGTAGTCGCCCGCGTACTCGCGGAAGGACAGCGTCCGCTCGATGACCTGCTGCGGGGAACCGACCGTCAGCGGAGTCTGCTCGGTGAAGTCCTCCAGCGAGGGGCCGTGGCCGTAGACGGGAGCGTTGTCGAAGTACGGGCGGAACTCGCGCACCGCGTCCTGGGAGTTCTTCCGCATGAAGACCTGGCCGCCGAGGCCGACGATTGCCTGCTCAGGGGTGCCGTGTCCGTGGTGCGCGTACCGCTCGCGGTACAGCTCGACCATCCGCTTCGTGTGGTCGGGCGGCCAGAAGATGTTGTTGTGGAAGAAGCCGTCACCGTAGAAGGCGGCCTGCTCGGCGATCTCGGGGGAGCGGATGGAGCCGTGCCAGACGAACGGCGGCACCCCGTCCAGGGGGCGGGGCGTGGACGTGAACGCCTGCAAGGGGGTACGGAACGTGCCCTCCCAGTCGACGACGTCCTCTCGCCACAATCGGCGCAGCAAGCCGTAGTTCTCCAGGGCGAGGTCGATGCCGTCCCTGATGTCCTTGCCGAACCACGGGTAGACCGGTCCCGTGTTGCCGCGGCCCATGATGAGGTCCACACGGCCGTCAGCCAGGTGCTGGAGCATCGCGTAGTCCTCGGCGATCTTCACCGGGTCGTTGGTGGTGATCAGCGTGGTGGCCGTGGAGAGGATGAGCCTCTCGGTCCGCGCGGCGATGTAGCCGAGCATGGTGGTCGGCGACGACGGCGCGAACGGCGGGTTGTGGTGCTCTCCGGTCGCGAAGACGTCCAGACCGACCTCCTCGGCCTTCAGCGCGATTTCGACCATGGCCTTGATGCGCTCGTGCTCGGTCGGTGTACGGCCCGTGGTCGGGTCCGGTGTGATGTCGCCGACGCTGAAGATCCCGAACTGCAAGGCTCCTCCATCCCTCAGATGTCCGAGTGGTCCTCGAACGTTCCTCGAACGGTAGGAGTGCACTCCGGGGTCGGAATGACTGTGCGTGCACGGGAAGAGGCTCCACAGTGTCCTGCTCCCGTGCCGTGCCCGACGCTCCCGGGCGGGAGGCGCACCGCCCCCCGGAGGTGCCCCGGAGCAACGCGCAGGGCCCGTCCTCGCCGTCCCGGGGCGGGACGGCGAGGACGGGCCCTGCGGCTTCAGGAACGGACCAGCGGGGTGTCCACCAGGTGTTCGGCGAGGAACCACGCCTGGAGTTCACCGGTCCTGATGACCTGCGAGACCAGCACGTCGTTGGTGCCGTCGTCACCCAGCTCCCCGGTGCGGGTGGCGGCGTCGTGGCTGTCGACGAGGATCGCCTCGTGGGCGGCGAGCAGCCGTGACAGCATCGCCGGCACCTCTTCCACGCCGTCCGGTGGCCGCGGGATCGACGTGATCTCGGCGACGTGCCTGGTGTCACCGACCGCGACACCGCCGAGGGACTGGACGCGTTCGGCGAGGGTGTCGACGAGTTCGAGCTGTTCCTTCGCGTGCTTGTCCAGGACCAGGTGCAGTTGGTAGAACGTGGCACCGCGCATCAGCCAGTGATGCTTCTTGTAGAGGCCGTAGAGGATCTGCGTGTCAGCGAGGACCTTGTTCAGGCGCTGGCAGGAGTACATCCGGGCCTCGTAGGACAGTCCGATCGGGAACTGCTTGACGGTGCCGAACTCCTGGATCACCGCACCCTTCTGGTGGAGCCACGGCTGGCTGCCGGTCCTGGGCGCGGAACGTGTGGTCATGGTTGGCCTCCTGCGGTGCCGGGTGGTGTGTACCCCGGTGACGCTATGCAGCCGTGCGGAGGGCGGTTTGCCCATCGGTGCACCGGATGGTGCCCGTCGGCGCACACCACGCGTCGCCGCGCCGGGCCCGCGGGTCGCCGGGGCCGCGTTCGCCCCCACCTGAGGCTCGGGGCCGCGGGAGGGGGCCGCGGCGGTTACGGCGTGTCCGGTCAGTGACCGTGCAGGGCGGTGCGCAGGGTGGCGACGGCCAGCAGGATGGCGGCCTCGGCCGCACGGGTATCCCGCAGCGCGTTGAGCATGACGAAGTCATGGATGACGCCCTGGAAGCGGACGGCGGTGACCGGAACCCCGGCCTCACGCAGCTTGTTGGCGTAGGCCTCCCCCTCGTCGCGGAGCACGTCCGCCTCGCCCGTGATGACCAACGCCGCCGGCAGGCCGGTGAGCTGCTCGGTGGTGGCCCGCAGCGGGGAGGCGGTGATCTGGGCGCGCTCGGCCTCGTCGGTCGTGTACTGGTCCCAGAACCACTGCATCCCGTCGCGGCGCAGGAAGTAGCCCGTGGCGAACTGGTGGTAGGAGCCGGTGTCGAAGTTCGCGTCGGTCACCGGGTAGAACAGCACCTGCTGGACCAGCGGTACGTCGCCGCGCTCCTTGGCCATCAAGGTGAGCGCCGCGGCCATGTTGCCGCCGACCGAGTCGCCGGCCACTGCCAGCCGGGAGGCGTCCAGGTTCATCGACGCGCCCAGCTGGACGATCCAGCGGGCGACCGCGTAGTTCTGCTCGACGGCCACCGGGTAGCGCGCCTCGGGGGACAGGTCGTACTCCGGGAAGACCACGGCGGCGCCGGCGCCCACGGCCAGTTCGCGTACCAGGCGGTCGTGCGTGTGGGCGTTGCCGAAGACCCAGCCGGCGCCGTGTATGTAGAGGATGACCGGCAGCGTTCCCTCGGCACCGGCGGGCCTGACGATGCGGGCCCTGACACTTCCGGTGGGACCACCGGAGACGGTGATCCATTCCTCGTCGATCTCCGGCCCGGCGATGTCACCGGACTGCACCTCGTCGACGGCCTTGCGCCCCTCGGCGGGCGCCAGGTCGAAGAGGTAGGGCGGGTTGGCGGTCGCTTCGGCGAAGGCGGCTGCCGCCGGCTCCAGGACCGGGGGAACCGGCTCGACGGCATGGGACATGGGAGTCTCCAGGTTTCTTCTTGTGCTGTGCCGGGTTCCTCCGGCGGGGGAGGCGGCCCCCGGCTCGGACGCGGAGATCCGCGCGGGCCGCCGCACACACGTTAGAGGCATTCGGGGAGCGGGAATTGACCGTCAGCGCACAGCAACTGACCTGACAGCGCATGCGAAGTGATCCGCAGTGCACTGTGGGAACGAACGCGGTGCACTGCGGGGAAACATGGACTCCGCGGCTCGAAATAGCGTGGCGACCGAGCAGTTGCGAACCTTCGGGTTCCGGGAAAACACCCGGGAGTCCTCCGGAGAACCACGTCGATCGAATGTGGGCGCGGGAATCATCATGTGTGCCTCTTCAGCTCCCATCGCGACTGTCGTGCCGGTCCTAAGTCGATGCAGACGCATGTCGACGCTTTCCACGCCGTAGGAGGTTGTCAAAGGTGTCCACTATGCCGGTCGGTGGGCTTGTTCCCAGCGCCACCGACCATGCCGCGGACCTCGTGGTCCGCAACGCCAAGATCCACACCGGAGACCCGGGCCGCCCGCAGGCTTCGACGATCGCCATACGCGACGGCGTCATCACGGTCGTCGGTGACGACCAGGACGCGGCCCCGCACATCGGCCCCGCCACCAAGGTCGTCGACGCCCTCGGGCGCCGGATGATCCCGGGCCTCAACGACTCCCATCTGCACGTCATCCGGGGCGGACTCAACTACGTCCTGGAGCTGCGGTGGGACGGCGTTCCCACACTGCGCCAGGGCCTGGCGATGCTGCGTGAGCAGGCGGGCCGCACCCCGAAGGGCCAGTGGGTACGGGTGGTGGGGGGCTGGTCCGCCGAGCAGTTCGCCGAACGGCGGCTGCCGACCGTCGCGGAACTGAACGCCGCGGCGCCGGACACCCCGGTGTTCGTCCTGCACCTGTACCAGTCGGCGGTGCTCAACCGGGCGGCGCTCAAGGCCGCCGGCTTCACCAAGGACAGCCCCGACCCCAAGGGCGGTCAGATCGTGAGGGGCAGGGACGGCGAGCCCACGGGCATGCTCCTGGCCGCCCCCGGCGCCCTGATCCTGTACTCGACCCTGGCCAAGGCCCCGGTGCTGGAGGGCGAGGACAGGAAGACCTCCACCCGTCACTTCCTGCGGGAACTGAACAGGTTCGGGCTCACGTCCGCGATCGACGCGGCCGGCGGATTCCAGAACTTCCCCGACAATTACAGTACGGTCATCGAACTGGCCGAAGCCGGTCAATTGTCCCTGCGTATCGCCTATCATCTCTTTCCGCAGACCGCCGGACAGGAGCTGGACGATCTCGCCCGCTGGGTCGAGACGGCCCGGCCCGAGGACGGTGACGAATGGCTGCGCCTCAACGGCGCGGGTGAGAACCTCACCTGGTCCGCGGCCGACTTCGAGAACTTCACCCAGCCGCGTCCGGAACTCGCACCCTATGAAGCGGAATTCGAAAAGGCCGTACGGCTCCTCATGGAGAACGGCTGGGGATTCCGTCTCCACGCCACCTATGACGAGACCATTCGCAGGGATCTCGCGGTATTCGAGAAGCTGGCCGCGGACGGGCTCTTCCCGGCCGGCAACCGGTGGCTGTTCGACCATGCGGAGACCGTCTCGGCGGACAGCCTCGACCGCATCGCGGCCCTCGGCGGCGCCCTGTCCGTGCAGAACCGGCTGTCCTTCCAGGGCGACGCGTTCGTACGCCGCTACGGTCCCGGCGCGGCGGCGGACGCCCCGCCGGTCCGGGCCATGCTGGAGCGCGGCCTGACGGTCGGCGCCGGCACCGACGCCACCCGGGTCTCCACGTACAACCCGTGGGTCGCCCTGCACTGGCTGGTCTCCGGCCGGACGGTCGGTGACCTGGTCCTCCGCCCGCCGCACAACCGCGTCGACCGGGGCACCGCGCTGGCGATGTTCACCGAGGCGGGCGCCGCGCTGACCGGCGAGGAAGACCTCAAGGGCGTACTGCGCCCTGGCTGCCTCGGCGACCTCGCGGTCCTGTCGGAGGACTACTTCTCCGTCCCCGAGCCTGACATCGCGCACATCGAGTCCCTGCTGACGGTCGTCGGCGGCCGGATCGTCTACGCCGCCGCCGAGTACGAGGGGCTCGACGAGGAGCTGCCCCCCGTGAGCCCTGCCTGGAGCCCGGTCGCGCGCTTCGGCGGGTACCAGGCCGCTCCCCGCACGGGTCTGTCGGGCGCACGCCAGGCCGAACTGCTCGGACAGGCCGCTGCCGAGTCGGAGCAGCACCGCCTGTGGCGTGCCCGACGCGGGCTCGCTCCGGAGACCGGAAGCACGTTCGTCGACCCCTGCTTCCTCTGATCTTCCGGGAGGGGCCCGGTCACGCACCGCCCCTCCCGGGACACCACCCCCCCGCGCGCCGTCCCCGGACGGCCGTTCACACAGCGGACACCCGTCCGCGACCACACCACCGATGGAAAGGCTTTCCCATGGTCAACATCTCCGAGGTCACCGCCGCTCCCAGCCCCGACCTGCTGACTCCCGACAACTGCGCGGTGCTGTTCGTGGACCACCAGCCGCAGATGTTCTTCGGCACCGGCAGCGGCGACCGCACCTCGATCATCAACTCGACCGTGGGCCTGGCGAAGTCCGCCAGGGTCTTCGACGTTCCGGTCGTGCTGAGCACCGTCGCCGCCGAGTCCTTCTCGGGACCGATCATGCCGCAGCTGGCCGATGTCTTCCCCGAGCAGGAGATCATCGACCGCACCACCATGAACGCCTGGGAGGACACCGCCTTCGTCGAGGCGGTGAAGGCCACGGGCCGCAAGAAGCTCGTCATCGCCGGTCTGTGGACCGAGGTCTGCGTCGTCCTGCCGGCGCTCTCCGCCATCTCGCAGGGCTACGAGGTCTATGTGGTCACCGACGCGTCCGGCGGCGTCAGCCCGCAGGCGCACGAGCACGCCATCCATCGCATGGTCCAGGGCGGCGCGATCCCGGTCACCTGGGTGCAGGTGCTGCTCGAACTCCAGCGCGACTGGGCGCGTACCGAGACGTACGTCCCCGTCACGGAGGTCGTGAAGGAGCACGGAGGCGCCTACGGCCTCGGGCTCGTCTACGCCCAGGCGGTCATCGGCGCGCACGCCGCCGGCTGACCCCTCCACGCTCACCGACGGAACGTCAGGGACAGGCAACACTGAATGGATACCGGACTGTTGATCCTCCGGCTGGTGGCGGGTCTCCTCGTCGCCGGGCACGGGGTGCAGAAGGTCAGTTTCCTGCTGGGCGGCAACGGCCTGGCAGGCGGAACCGCGGAGTTCCGGCACGACGGGTTCCGTGGCGGCCGGATCACCGCGCTCGCCGCGGGCGGCAGCCAGATCGGGGCCGGCCTGTTCCTGGCGTCCGGACTGCTCACTCCCCTCGCGGCGATGGCCGCCATGGGAGTGATGACGGTCGCCGGAACCGTCAAGTGGCACAACGGGCTCTGGGTGCAGAACGACGGGTACGAGTACCCCTTGGTCCTCGTCGTCGTCGCAGCGGCGCTGGCCCTGACCGGGCCGGGCCGCTGGTCGGCCGACGGCCTCATCGGGCTGCCCCCCTGGCCGCTGTGGATCTGCCTCGCGGTCATCGTCGTCGGCCCGGCCAGCGGGCTGCTCGCCCGAGCGGTACTGCACCGCCGGCCCGCCGGCGGCACGGAGACCGTCCCCGCTCAGGCCGTGGACTGACGCGGCCCGCACGTCGGCCCGTGGAGGGAGAAACCCCCACGGGCCTACGCCGCCCCGGACGACGCCGGTGCTGCTCGCGGCCACCCGTCGCCTTCGGGGCTCCGGCTGCCGTCCGGACCGGAGCGCAGCCGTGAAGCCGGTGCCGCCCCCCGTCCGCCGGCGTGGACGGGGGGCCGGCGCGCGGCTTCGCCCGTACCCGGCAACCACTGCGTCCACAGATCAGAGACCGTGCGTTCCCGGTCAACGGACGACGTCCGAGCGCGCCTACCGTCGCGTTCGAGCACACCCGAACGGCGCCTGGGGCAGTGCCGGATGCATGGCGCCGTCTCCCGAAGCCGGCATGGATCGATATGAGCACGAAACCGTCATCCCGAGACTCTCGCCGAGGGCCCGACTCCACCTGGGCCCCCCTCGCCGGGCGCGTCTTCCGCGCGTTGTGGATCGCGCAACTGGTCTCCAACATCGGCAGCTGGATGCAGACGGTAGGGGCCCAGTGGCTGCTGGTCGGAGAGAGCGCCGCACTGGTGACGCTCGTGCAGACGGCCTCCAGTCTGCCCGTCGTGCTGCTGGCCCTGCCCTCGGGAGTGCTGGCGGACCGCTACGACCGTCGTGGGGTGCTCCTGACCGCGCAGTGCGCGATGCTCGCGGTCTCCACCGTGCTCGCCGTGCTGGCCTTCTCGGACGCACTCACTCCGCACCTGCTCCTCGGCCTCACCTTCCTGCTGGGCTGCGGCACCGCTCTGATGGGCCCCGCCTGGCAGGCGATCCAGCCGGAACTCGTGGAGCGCCGGCACCTGGGCGAGGCGGCTGCTCTCGGAGCCATGAACATGAACCTGGCGCGCGCCGTCGGCCCGGCCATCGGCGGGGCCGTGGTCGCGGCAGCGGGCGCGGGCTGGGTCTTCGCCTTCAACGCGGTGTCCTACCTCGGCATCGCGGCGGTTCTCATGGTCTGGCGGCGGCCTCCGACGCAGTCGCCCCCGGTTCAGCGCGAGCGGCTCCTGACGGCTCTGCAGGCCGGCCGCCGTTACGTGTGGCACGCGCCCGGCGTCCGCCGGGTCCTGCTGCGGACGCTGCTGTTCATCCCCGGCGGCGCCGCGTTGTGGTCCTTGCTGCCTCTGGTCGCGAGCCGCTCCCTCGGTCTGGGCTCGCAAGGGTACGGCGTGTTGCTCGGGGCGGTCGGCGTCGGCGCGGTGGGCGGAGCCTTCCTGCTCCCGGCAGCGCGCCGTTCCCTCGGCGCCAACGGCGTACTCGCCGCAGGTGCGGCCGTCTATGCCGGCGTGCTGGTGGTCCTGGCCACGGTGCGGGTCCCCTGGCTCGCGGTGGTCGTCCTGCTGCCGGCGGGCCTGGCCTGGATCGGTGTGCTGTCGACCCTCAACGCCGCGCTCCAGACGAGGTTGCCGGGCTGGGTGAGGGCCAGGGGACTGGCCGTCTACCTCCTGGTCTTCCAGGGCGGCCAGGCGCTGGCGGCACCGGTATGGGGTGCGCTGGCCGACGGTCCGGGGCTCACCTTCGCCCTCCTGACAGGCAGCGGGCTGCTGCTGGCCGGCGCGGTGAGCGTGCGCCGGTGGCCCCTGCACGGCATGGAGGGCATCGACCCCAGTCCGTCCGATCACTGGCCCGTTCCGCCCCTGGTGTTCGTGCCCGGCCCGGCGGACGGCCCCGTCCTGGTTTCCGCCGAATACCGGGTCGCCGCCGGGGACAGAACCGCCTTCACGGAGTGCATGGACCGGGTGGCCCGTTCACGCCGGCGGACGGGAGCCCTCACCTGGGGGCTCTATCAGGACGGCAACGATGCGGAGAGGTTCGTCGAGCACTACCTGGTCGCCTCGTGGTCGGAGCACCTCGCCCAGCACCACGGCAGGCTCACGGCGACCGACCGGCGTCATGAGGAGCGCGCCCGCCGCCTGCTCGTGGCGGGCACAGCCCCGGTGGTGACCCACGCCTTCGACACCGTCGGGGGGCCGGTGGTGCCCGGAAGGCAGGAGACGACGGTCGCGGAGCAGGCGACGGGCCGCTGACGCCCGGCGGACCGGCGGGGACGGGACGGCCGCGGGGGCGTTGTCAGACGTCAAACGGGGCAACCCAAGGGCCCGACCGCCCGTGGCCGAGGGACGGCCGGGCGGCCGGGCCGCGGAGAACAGCAGCCGCCCCACGTCGGCGGACCAGGAGGATCCGGGGCGACGAGGACGGCTGCCGTCCCGGTGGGCAGTGCCTGACCCTGACGAGCGTCAGGCGGCGTCAGCTCAAGCGGCGGTCGCCCGGACAGCCTCCTCGATCAGGTCGATGACGCGCTCGGGGTGGGCGAGCATCACCAGGTGCGAGGAGTCGACCTCGACGGTGGTCATGCCGGCCCGCTGGTAGCCGAAGCGCTCGACCTCCGGGTTGATGGTGTGGTCGGCCGAGGCGACCAGACCCCAGGAAGGCTTGGTCCTCCATGCGGCGGCCGGGGCCTTCTCCCCGAAGGCCTGTGCGGCCAGCGGACGCTGGGAGACGGCAAGGACGGAGGCGAGGCGGGGGTCGACATCGGCGGCGAAGATCGCGGGGAACGCGTCGGCCCGGACCGACACGTCGGTCCCCGGGGTGGTGGATCCCTCGACCGGGAAGGGGGTGTAGACCAGCGCGCCGGCGAGGTCGGAGTCGGGGAAGCCACCCTGGAGCTCGCCCAGGCTCTCGCCCTCCTCAAGGGCGTAACCGGCCAGATAGACCAGAGCTCTGACGTTGTCCTCCACGCCGGCGACGGTGATGACGGCACCGCCGTAGGAGTGTCCGACCAGCACCACCGGTCCGGGTATCTGGCGGACGACCGAGGCGATGTAGGCCGAGTCACCGAGCAGGCTGCGGTTCGGCACGGCCGGGGCCACGACGTCCAGGCCGCGGGCGGTCAGTTCGGGGATGATCCGGGAGAAGCTGGACGCGTCGGCGAAGGCGCCGTGGACCAGAACGACGGTCGGGCTGTCGGGGCGGGACATGGGACAACTCCTGGTTGAGGTGATGGTGACCGGCCGACGGGCGGCCGGGCAGGCGGGGGGACACACCCCCCTCTGCGGGGGAGGCGGAGCGGCACCCGGAGACACAGACGGCCCCCTGGGGGCGGTTCGTCCGGTGGTGCGCGTGCGCGCGCTCCGGACGGCGATCGGCCGGGTCGCCTCTGCCGGACGGACGACGCAAGCATTTCCGTCCGGCGAGTGGCGTGCTCCGCACACTAGGGCCGCCCAGTGAGGGCACCTTGACTGTCGGTGCACCACGTGTGGCCTGTCCGTGCTTCCGGGGCGGGGACCCCTGCCCGGCGAGCGGCACGCGAGGACCGGCCCCCTCCCGGCACTTGCGGACAACGAGCGGTGCGCGGAGGGTCAACGGGCGACGGGACGCCGCCCTAGCGTGAGGGCATCGCGTGCCATGCGTGCCGCGGATGCCTCGGCGTTCGATGCCGGGGCGCCGAGCCCTGCCTTTCGGCCGGCCCTCGTCGAGAGGGCTGCGGTCACGCGTGTGCCAGTCACTTCCAGTGAAGGAACGAAACCTTGCCGTACATCACCGTGGGTCAGGAAAACTCCACCGCCATCGATCTCTACTACGAGGACCACGGAACCGGGCAGCCGGTCGTCCTGATCCATGGCTTCCCGCTCGACGGCCACTCCTGGGAGCGGCAGAGCGCCGTGCTGCTCGAGGCGGGCTACCGCGTCATCACCTATGACCGCAGGGGCTTCGGGCAGTCCGGCCAGCCGACGGCCGGCTACGACTACGACACCTTCGCGGCGGACCTGAACTCCGTGATGGAGACGCTCGACCTGAACGACGCCGTGCTGGTCGGGTTCTCGATGGGCACCGGTGAGGTCGCCCGGTACGTGTCCGCCTACGGCTCCGCCCGGGTGGCCAAGGTCGCCTTCCTCGCCTCGCTCGAGCCCTGCCTGCTCAAGAGCGACGACAACCCGGACGGCGTCGCGCCCAAGGAGTTCTTCGACGGGGTCGTCGCCGCGGTCAAGGCGGACCGCTACGCCTACTACACCGCGTTCTTCCAGGACTTCTACAACCTCGACGAGAACCTCGGCAGCAGGATCAGCGAGGAAGCGGTCCGCAACAGCTGGGACGTCGCAGCGGGCGGCGGTTTCTTCGCCGCCGCCGCCGCGCCGGCGACCTGGTACACCGACTTCCGGCCCGACATCCGGGCCATCGACGTACCGGCCCTGATCCTGCACGGCACGGCGGACCGTATCCTGCCCGCCGAGGGGACGGCGCGGCCGTTCCACAAGGCACTCCCGTCCGCCGACTACGTGGAGATCGAGGGCGCCCCGCACGGCCTGCTATGGACCCACGCCGAGGAGGTCAACGCGGCACTCCTCGCCTTCCTGGAGAAGTGACGCCGTAGGACCGGATGAGCGCGGGCAGCGCAGCGCGCGGCGGACGCGTCGGCCCCGCTGTGCACCTGCCCGCGGTCCGCGGGGACTCGCCGGGGAAGGGCGGCCTCACGAATCGCCGAGGTCGGTGAACGCCCAGTTCACGTCGTACGGGGCGAGTTGGGTCGTGATTTGGCGGCGCCGGCCGGGACCGGCGGTGGGAGGCAGGGAAACCATTGGGCGGCCGTCTGCCAGTTCGCATCGGATCTGTTCGCAGGCGACGCCTAGGCGGGCCAGGGCTGTGGAGATCCCACGCCGCGTGGAGTCGAGACGCAGAGGGACCTCGGAAGGTTTGCCCACGTCGGTCACAGGCAGCGCCGGCAGAACGATGACGTCCTTGAGGGCCGCGGCTCGCTCGGGTACGTGCTGCGCGGCGTGGGTTGCCTCGGTGCACACCGTGTCCCGAGGACGGGAATCTGATGCCCGCTCACGTCATCGTCCACGTTGATGTGCTCGACGAGGAGGCCGCCCTGGCCTACGTACCCGTGGCCCAGGAGTCCATCCCCAGCCATGGCGGCCGATACCCCACAGGCACTGGCGGCGGGTGCACCCCGGTCCGGGAAAGGACTGTGGACGCGACACGCCACCGTGTTGGATGGGCTTCATGGTGTCCACCGACCGTCTACTGGCTTTCGCGGCCATGTCGTTCCTTCTGATCGTGGTACCCGGTCCCAGTGTGCTGTTCGTGATCGGGCGGGCCCTGTCCCAGGGCCGCCGTGCCGCGTTGGCCACCGTGGCGGGGAACGCGCTGGGTGCCCTGGTACTCGTCGTGGCCGTGGCTCTCGGGGTCGGGGCCGTGGTGGAGCGTTCAGTCCTCGCCTTCACAGCGCTGAAGCTCGTGGGCGCCGCGTACCTGATTCACCTCGGAGTCAAGGCGGTGCGACAACGTGGAGCGCTGTACGCCGAGTTGACAGGTGATCGTCCTGCGCCGGGTGACCTGCGCACGTTCTGGGAGGGGTTCGCGGTCGGTGTGGCCAATCCCAAGACCATCGTGTTCTTCGCCGCCGTACTGCCTCAGTTCGTCGACCGTGGCCAGGGCCATGTGATGCTGCAGATGTTGTTGCTCGGCTTGGTCTTCAACCTCATTGCCGTGGCTTCCGACAGCGTGTGGGGGCTGGCCGCGGCCACCGCGCGGGGCTGGTTCACCGGCTCACCGCGGCGGCTCGCCATGGTCGGCGGCGCCGGTGGGCTCACCATGATCGGCCTCGGCGTGACCGTTGCCGCGACAGGCCGCAAGGATTAGAGACTCGTCCGGACCGGGTTCCCAGCACGACCGCGGGTGGGGTCGTGTACGTGCTCCGGCGAGTGCCGGTCCCAGGTCACCGGAGAGCCCGGATCACTCCCTGGACCCCGGCCGGCGCACGACCGCGGATGCCGCTGAGGGACGTATGCTGCGCGCGGTGATCGCGATGTGAGGAGGACCGTACGCCATGGTGACGGAAGCGGAAATGCCCTACCTGCGCCGCTGCGTGGAGCTGGCAGCCGAGGCGCTGGCGAAGGGGGACGAGCCGTTCGGTTCGGTGCTTGTGAGCGCGGATGGCTCGGTGCTTGCAGAGGGCCACAACGAGGTGGCCTCCGGAGACCACACACGGCACCCCGAGTTCGAGCTCGCCCGATGGTCGGCCGCCCACCTGACGCCCGAGCAGCGGACGGCCGCGACCGTCTACACCTCCGGAGAACACTGCCCGATGTGTGCGGCCGCACATGCCTGGGTCGGTCTCGGCCGCATCGTGTACGTGGCCTCGTCCGCGCAACTCGTGACCTGGTGTGACGAGCTGGGGGTCCCTGAATCCCCGGTACGCGCCTTGCGGGTCAACGAGGTCGCTCCTGGGGTAGTCGTGGAGGGGCCTGTCCCGGAACTGGTCACGGACGTCCGTGACCTGCACCGCAGATTCCACGACGCGAGGCAGCGCGACTAGTGCCGCGTCAGGCAGGGTTTGCCCGGACGACGACTGCGCGCAGGCGCTCGTCCTTGACGTGCTTGGTCCGCCCGATGATGTAGCGGCGGATCATGCTGCCCTGCTCCTTGTGGCCGGCATGGTCGGTGCCGGCCAGCGTGAAGTAGCGCAAGGCGGTGAACCGGGCCTCGGGCTGAGCGACAGCGCGAATAGAAACGCTCGGTGCCGAAGTCGTGATTACGTCCCGGATCCGGTCCGCGCTGGTGGACGTGACCTCGGCGATCTTCGCCAAGGCATGCCCTGGGCGGACAGCAGCACCATCTGGGCCCCGCCGCCAGGTCACCACCGACCCGGTTCCCCTGCGGATGATCCGCAGCAGCCGTCCGCCCTCGGCGTCACCGATCTCGCGGACCCGCACTCACTGTGCCATCGGCCCAGCCTGGCGCACGCGCGCCGTCCGAAGGGGCACCCGGACGGCGCGTCACATCTGCGACCGAGCAACAGGATCTGCCTGCTCCGGTCAGCCTGGCGCCTCGACGTCGTGGGTGAAGGCGCGCAGCAGATGCTGTGCCGGCAGCGCCAGGCCGCCGAGTACGCCGAGGTGCCACGGGCCCAGCCCGTTCACGGGGCGCGCCTTAGCTCACCGCCTGCTTCACGAGCGCACCGATCCGCGCCTCCACCTCGGCCGTCACCTCGGTCATGGCGAAACCGGCCGCCCACATCGTGCCCTCGTCCAGCTTCGCCTGGTCGCTGAACCCGAGCGTCGCGTAGCGCGCCTTGAACTTCTCCGCGCTCTGGAAGAAGCACACGACCTTCCCGTCCAGCGCGTAGGCGGGCATCCCGTACCAGAGCTTCGGTGCGAGGGCCGGGGCGCTGGCTGTGATGACTGCATGGACCCGCTCAGCCATGATCCGGTCCGAGTCCCGCATCTCGGTGATCTTCGCGAGCACGTCCCGCTCCGCCTCCGCCGCCTTGTCAGCGCGCGAGCTGCGGCGGGCCGCCGTCTTCAGCTCTTGGGCGTGGTCCTTCATCGCGGCCCGCTCCTCGGCCGTGAATCCTTCGTGCGTGCTGCTTTCGGTGCTGCTCATGGCAGATCTCCCTTTGAGGGTCTGATGTTCTGGATCTTGGGCGCGTGGGTGGCGACGTGCCGCCACATCCGGCATCGGCACGCGGCGTGCCGATCTAGGCTGAATGCTGCGCGCAGCCCTCGACATTGTCAACGGCACGCCATGTGCCGTTAGGATGGCGGCATGACCGACACGCCCGCCACGCCGAGGCGCCGAGGCGCCGCGCGCACCGAAGAGCTGCTGCAGGTAACCCTCGATCTGGCTGCGGAGGTCGGATACGCGGGCCTGAGTATCGAGGCGGTCGGCCGAAGGGCCGGGGTCGGAAAGCACACGATCTACCGGCGCTGGCCGTCCATGTCGGCGCTGCTGCTCGACGCGCTCAGCCGCGTGTGGACCAGCGACCTGGACTACCGCGACACCGGGGACGTCCGCGCAGATTTGCGCGAGCAGTTCCTACGCTCGGGCATCGCCCTCTCCAGCCCGCCGATCGGCCCCGTCTACCGCGCAGTCATCGCCGAGGCGCAGGCCGATTCAACGCTGCGGGCGACCCTCCACGAGCGATTCCTGGTCACCGTCGAGCGGAGCACCCTCGACCGAATCACCCGCGCCCAGCGCACCGGTGAACTGACCGCGGAAGTGAATCTGGAATTCGCCACCGAGGTGCTGTGCGGCACGCTGTACTACCGCAGCCTGCTGTCAACCCGCCCCATCGACGAGCACGCGGTCGACGGACTGCTGGACATGTTCATGGCCGCCTACGGAACCAGTAGTCAGGACTCGGCCGCCCAAGTCGGACCTACCCTCCCAGGTGCGGACGCCGGACCCCTGTGGTTGTTCGACTGACCGGAGTCGGACGGCAGTGGCTGCGACCGTGCCGTGGACGAGGTACGCGCTCTTGTCGTGGCGCCTCGCCACAGCGTGGAAGCCCTTCAGTCTGTTGATCATCCGCCCGACTTCGTTTCGGCGTTCGTACGCGATGCGGTCCCCGGCCCGGGCCGGAAGCCGGTCCAGCGGTTCGGGAGAGTCGCAGTGCGAGGGCAGACAGTCAGGCGGCACAGCGGCCGCGGTCCGGGGGGCCGGCAGCAGGCGCGTCGACCACCCCGATCTCCCGACCTCCGTCAGGCCCCAGGCGTTCGGCGTCACTCGACGTACGCCGGCTGCGGCGCAGGCAGTGGTCGACGGGCGTTGCGTCAGGAGGGGACGGTCGTTGTACGGGTGGACGACTGGCGAGACGGAATCACAGTCGGCTGGGAACCGGCTGTCGGCGAGGAGTGAACCATGGCGAGTGCAAGACCCTCGGACGGGGGAAGTCCCGTTGCTCTCGCAGCCGATGTCGCCGATCCACCTCCTGTCTTCCCCTGGCTGCGTCACTTGGCCGTCATTCCCGACGGCAACCGGCGCTGGGCCGAGGACAGAGGGCTGCCGAGCCTGGAGGGCCATCGGCGCGGCTGTGAGCGGACGCTGGAACTACTCGACCGATGCCGTACGGGCACCGGGATCGAAGTCCTCACGCTGTGGACGACGTCCGTCGAGAACCTCAGCCGGTCCCGCGCGGAGGTGGACCAGGGGCTTCCCGTAATCGCCGAGTTCGTCGGGCACATCGCCTCTTCGAGGCATTGGCGTATCGGGTTCATCGGCGATCTCGACCTCCTGCCGCCCCTCGTGGCGGCAGAACTGCGCGACCACGCGCACCGCAGCAGTGCTGTGCAGGGTCCGCTGGTGAACTTCGCCATCGCCTACAGCGGACAGGACGAGATCACTCGTGCCGTGCGCAGGCTTCTGGACAGCCGGGCCGCGGACGATCACCTCCGTCCAGGCCAGGAGCCGTTGCGTGCTGCGGAACTGGCTCGGCACCTCGACACCGCCGGCCTGCCCGATCCGGATCTGGTGATCCGCACGTCCGGGGAGACCCGGCTGTCGGGCTTCATGCCGTGGCAGACGCTGCACTCCGAGCTGTACTTCTCACCCGTCCTGTGGCCGGACTTCGGTGCGTCTGCCCTGGAGGAGGCGTTGGAGGAGTACCGGGGCCGTCGACAGCGCAGAGGGCTGTGACGTGCCGACCGCCGCGCGAGCCGCTCCAGGGCGTGACGATGATCGAGCAGACGGGACGCGTGTGAAGCGAACGGCCGGTCACCAGGCGGCGCGTGCGCCGTATCGGGATGCCACGGCCGAGGGCCGGCCGAGCCTGCGCATGAGAGAGGTGTGCAAGAACTATCGGAGCCGTCCCGTCCTGCGGGGGGTCTCTCTGGACTTGTACCCGGGGCAGCTGGTGGGCGTGGTGGGCGAGAACGGCGCCGGGAAGAGCACCCTCCTGCGGATCCTCACGGGTGACCTGGCCGCGGACAGCGGAGTGGCGGAGTGCCGGGGGTCGGTGGGCAGCTGCCCGCAGGACGCGGTGCTCCACGGAGCGTTCACCGTCGAGCAGCATCTGCGGTTCTTTCGGACGGCCTACGGCCTGAACCGTCTCGACCGGGCCTTCGAACTGCTGGAACAGCTGAACTGCACCGGCTACCGGAAACAGCGCGTGGAGACGCTGAGCGGGGGGACCCGGCAGAAGCTCAACCTCGTGCTGGCCTTGATGCACGATCCGCAGGTGCTGCTCCTGGACGAGCCGTACCAGGGCTTCGACTGGGACACCTACCTGCGCTTCTGGGACCTGGCCCGCACCCTGTGCGACCGGGGGTGCGCGGTGCTGGTGGTCTCCCACCTCGCCTACGACGCCTCCCGCCTCGACGCCCTGTACCGCCTGGACGCAGGCGAGCTACGCGAAGCGGAACAGACCGCCACGGGCGGGTGGGGCTCGTGAACCGGTGGTGGTCCTGCCTCTGGACCGCGCTGCGCTTCGCACTCGTCGAACAGGCCCGCAACCGGCTGGCGCTGCTCATCGTGCTGCTGTTCGTGCCGCTGTGGACGACCCTGGCGTTCGAGGTGGTGGCCCGGACACCACTGCGTTTCCACGTGCGCCCGGTGAACCGCCGGCTGGTCATGGACGCCAACGTCCTCACCCAGATCACCGGGGCGCTGCAAGCTCTGACCTTGGTCATCGCCTTCATGATGTTCATCGCCACCGCCCGCTCCGCCCTGTTCGACCGGCGCCTGGTGCAGGCCGGCTACCCACGGTCCTGTCTGGCGGCTGCGAAATGCGCCACGCTGGTGCTCGTGGCCGCAGTGGTCGCCGTCTACGCCACCGCCTGGACCCACCTGCTGTGGCAGCCGGCGCAGCCCATGGTGTTCGCCGCCGGCATGTTCGCCGGCGCCCTCGTCTACGGAGCGTTCGGCATCGTCCTCGCGGCCGTGCTGCGCAGCGAGCTGGCCGGGATGTTCCTGGCCATCATGACCAGCTCCATCGATCTGCTCCTGCAGAACCCGATGATCAACCCGAACGCCGACAGCCCCGTCGTGCGCTACCTCCCCGCTCACGGCGCGGTGCAGGCCTCCGTAGCGGCCGGCGGCCTGGACACCGTGCCCTGGAGCTCCTTGCTGCTGGGGGCCGGGTGGGCTCTGGGCATGGCCGCGCTGGGCATGACGGCCTTCGCCGTACGCACCCGCACGCAGCGTCTGCCGGCCGGCCAGGCGGCTGATCAGCACACCACCGGGGACGCCACCGCCTCTGTCCGGGCAACGTGAGTACTGCCGTCCGCTCGCAGGCGGCCAGGTACGGGACCGCCCGCACGCACAGGGCATCGCCGCCGGTGTCCGGTGGGCGCTACCGGACCCGTTCCATGGCCCACCGCGGCAGGTACTCGAAGAACGCGACCGCCTCCGGGCGCCACCTCGAGCGCCAGTCGGCCGCCTCGGCCGTGGCCAGTTCCGCGTAGCGCCGCATTTCGCTGCGCATCCTCGCCGGGACCTGGCGACGCTCGGCGATCTCGCGGACGGCTCCGATGGTGGCTTCGGTGCAGTCCGGGTCACCGAGCGCGGACTCCACCACGGTCTTCTCGGCCTCCGTGGCGGCCGCGAGAATGGCATGGACGGTGTAGTTGCGCCGCCCGCCCCGGATGTCGGCCCCCATGGGCTTGCCCATGACCTGTGCGTCTCCGAACAGGTCGAGGTAGTCGTCGCGCATCTGGCCGCCGATCCCCACCAGCCGGGCGTAGCTGCGCAGTTCCTCCTCGAAGGAGGCGGGTTGCTCGCCCGCGGCGAGCAACCCCAACTGCATGGGGGCCAGCACCGAGTAGCGAGCGGTCTTGTAGTCGGCCACACAGTGCAGCGCTTCCTCGTCCGTGTGCGGGGAGAAGTCGCGCTCGAGGTCGATGATCTGGCCCACGAAGGTGTCTGAAGCCGCCCTGGTCTGCGCTTCGACCATGGCCTGCCGGATCGCAGTGGGTGCTTCGGACTCCAGGAGGACCCGTAGAGACAGGGCGAGCGCGAGGTCGCCCGCAAGGATGGCGAGTCCGATGGCGGCCTGCGGATGGTCGGGGAACTTGTGCCGATAGGCGTAATAGGTGGAGGGACCGTTCCGGCGGGTGGGGCTGTCGTCGATGATGTCGTCGTGGATCAGCCCGTGCGTCTGCAGCAGTTCGACGCTCAGCGCGGCGTCGTCCACTGCCTCGGCCGACTCGGTGGTCACCAGGCCGGCGGCTTCGTACACCAGCGCCACGCGCATCCGTTTCCCCCCGCGCAACGACAGGTCCCGCAGCAGGTTCAGGCATTCGGGCGTGAACCTGCTGAACGAGGGCACCTCGAGATCAGTGCCGAGAGTGTGGAAGTACTCCTCGAACAGCGTGCTGAAGTGGCTCTCGTATCCGGCCAGGCGTGCCCGGATCCGGGTGGTCATGACAGCGGCGTCAGTCACAGGGAAGACCTCCTGATCGAGTGGACTGGGCACAGGCACCTACCGGCCGACGACGGCCCGGAGTGAAGCACGGGTGCGCTTCACCGCCTGGCCGGCAGAGGGTTGCCGGGACGGGGGAGCCGAGGTCTCAGGAACTGTAGGAAACCGCGGCGACGGCCAGCCTGCGCAACGCGCGGTCGGCGGCGGGCGGGAACGCAGCCGTCTCAAGCACCCGTACGACGTGATCGTAGCGGGCAGTGATCATGGCCTCGGTGCGTTCCCGCGCTCCGGTCGACTCCAGGATGGCCCTCACGTCGCCCGCCCCACCCTCGCCCAGGTCCGCCCGGCCCACCAGGGCACCGAGACGCTGCCGCTGCTCGGGACCGGCGGCCCGCATGCCCAGAGCCAGCAGCACCGTGCGCTTTCCCTCCCGCAGATCACCCAGACCCGGAGCACCCGCGCCGTCCGCGCTGCCGAACACATCCAGCAGATCGTCCCGTAGCTGGAAAGCCTCACCCAGCGGGAGCCCGAGGTCCGTGAACCTCTCCAGGACCTCCGCGCCGGCCCCGGCAACAGCGGCACCCAGCTGCAGAGGGCGCTCAACCGTCGCGGTAGCGGTCTTGTAGCGGACGATCCGCAACGCCGCCTCGACATCATCCGCGTCCCGGCCGGTGCCCATCACGTCCAGATACTGGCCGTACATCACCTCTTCCAGCATCGCGTCGAACAACGCGTGCACCGCTTGCCGCCTTTCGCAGGCCAGCTGAGCGGTGTGCAGCAGCTCCTGCGCCCAGATCAGGGCAAGGTTGCCCACCAGCAGAGCGCCACCCGCCCCGAGCCGCTCCGCGCGCTGCGAAGGAACCAGGCGGGTGCGCAGGGCGCGATGAACGGCAGGGCGGCCACGGCGGCTGACCGAGTCGTCCATGATGTCGTCGTGGATGAGGGCGAAGGCCACGAACAGTTCCAACGACGCGGCCACCCGCACGACGGTCTCCGTGTCCCCACGCCCGCCGGCGGCATGCCAGCCCACCACACACAGCAGGGCACGGATGCGTTTGCCGCCGGCGGTCAGGAAGGACCGCAGCGTGTCCACGACCTCGGGTGGAAGGCCCCGCCTGCCGGCCGAGCGGACCTTGCCGTCCAGAAAGTCCCGCAGCACCGCATCGACTCGCTCGCGCACCGCCGACAGATCGACTTCATCCTGGACCGCGGTGGCAGCCGACGTCACGGGCCCACCTCTTCGACCCGGGCCCCGATCTGGTGGGCATGGCTCGTGGAAAGCGGCACCCGGCAGCTCGGCCCGGCCGGTACGCCTGGTTTCCGCGACAGCCCGCGCCGCCCGCAACGCCATGTCACGCATTTGATCCGCATGCATCATCAACGACAGGAGAGGCGCTGAATCACGCCCGCTCCACAGTGGACCAGCGCTCCTGGACCAGCAGACGCAGGCATGCCACCGGCTGGTCCCGCAAGGGACCGCGCACGACACCGGCACCCCGCGAAGTGATGGCCCGAAGCCGCTGATGGTGCAGACGCAATACACAGCGCACCAACGGACGATGAGGCTCCGCGACTTCGTCGACGATTCGGCCGGCCTCGTCGAGCGTGGCATGCGCGGTGTCGGCAGTCGCCGAGATCAGTGCGCGGACACCAGGAGTGTCCCGGCCCTGCTCGAGGTCGCCACGCGTCACGCCGTGCCGCTGCAGGTCCTCGGTAGGCAGGTAGAGGTTTCCGCCCCGCAGATCCTCCGCCAGATCGGCGAGGAAATCGGTGCGCTGGCACCCGTCGGCGAGCAGCCGACAGGAACGGGCGAACTCCTCGTCACCACCACCCGGTTGCACCAGGCCGGTGGTGAGCATGGCGAACGGCCAGGTGAGTTGGTCGACGTATGCCTGGTAGTCCGATTCGTCGGCGAAGCCGGGGAAGCCCAGATCGATCCGCGTACCCTCCAGGTAGGACTCGACCCATCGCCGCGGCAGGCCACACTCCGCGGACGTATGCAGGAAAGCCCGGAGCAGCGGGTGCTCCACCCGGCCGGTGTCCAACCCGGTCCGCACAAGGCCCACCCACCGGTCGAAGCGTCGCCTGCGCTCATCGAGGGCGCCCGAATCACACACGTCGTCGGTGAAGGACGCGAACGCGAAACCGGCGAGCAGATGCGGCTGGGACGCCGTCGGCGCCAGGACCCGAGCAGCCGCGTAGGCCGCCGGATCACTCCGCACGAGGAACCGCGCCACGTGGCCGTAGTCGGCCCGCAGCCGTCCCCCTTCCACTCCTGCCGCATCCAGACACCGCCGCCACGACCGCACTGGCTTCCCTCGCTCACATGTAGAGGTGTGCAGGCAGAACTGCGTACGCACCGACACTGATCCATCAGACAAACGAATGGAGCACGTCATCTGTCACGCCGCTCGGGCCCCCTCTTCCCCCGGGGCGAACCAGGCGCGTACCGCGCCTCCGTACGTCCGACGACACCGGCGGGGGCGGCTGAGTCGGACGCGGGAGGCTGGGTGCCGAGCGGTGGACGATCCACCTGATGGACGGTTCCGGCCGCGCTGCGCGGCGCGGCGGGCGATCAGGGATGGTGCGGGGCGAAAGGGCCGTCCAGGGCCGCCCATTGCAGGAGCAGGACGGTCTTGCCGTCGGCGATGCGTCCGTCACGCGTCATGGCGAGGGCTTCGGCGAAGGGCAGTTCGAGGACTTCGATGTCCTCGCCTTCCTCTTCCACCCCGCCGCCGATCCCGGCGCGGTCGGCGGGAGTATAGGGGGCGGCGAAGAAGTGGAGGCGTTCGGTGACGGAGCCGGGACTCATGTAGGCGTCGAGGACGTGGATGAGCGGGCCGAGGGTGACGCCGAGTTCTTCGGCCGCCTCGCGGCGGATCGCGGTGTGCGGGTCGTCCGAGTCGAGCAGTCCGGCCGCGGCTTCGACGAGCATGCCGTCGGGGTGGTCGTTGACGTAGGCCGGGTAGCGGAACTGGCGGGTGAGCAGGACGCGGCCGCGTGCGGTGTCGTAGGGCAGGACGACGGCGCCGTTGCCGCGGTCGTACGTCTCGCGCACCTGCGTTTCCCGGCGGCCGTCGCGGCGGCGGTAGTCGAAGGTGGTACGGCGCAGAACGTGCCAGCCCTGGGAGGTGAGCTCGACGTCACGGACCCGGACGTCGGGGTTGCGGTCGAGATCGCGCCCTGCTCGGTCGAGACCTGTCCGGCCGCGATGGTCCGGGGTGTCCACACCGGGGCGTGGCTTCACGCGGCCCCCTGCTGGTCGAGGGCCGGGATCTCCGCGATGTCGTGGTAGACGGGCAGGCCGCGGCGGCGCGCGAGGGCGACGTCCTGGTCGGCGCCGTCGGAATCGCCGGGCAGCCGCAGCACGGCGTCGCAGCGGGCCAGCAGGCGCTCGGCGGTCGGGTACAGCACCTGGTCGGCGAGCGGGTCGGTGGGGCCCGCGCCGGCCGAGTGCAGGACAGGCAGGGCGATCCACTCCCCGATGACGGGGAGGTGCCCGGCGGCGAACACGGGCCAGGCAGCCGCTTCGAGACGCTCGAGGTTGGCGGCCATGGCCTGCGGGTCTCCACCGGTGCCCGAGCGGTAGGGGCCGGCGACGAGGATGAGCATGGGCTTGTCGGTCATGGACGCTACGATACATGCAGAAACGTGCAACAACGGGAGAGAACAAGAATGCTGGCTGCTGAACGGCGCGATCACCTGCTGGACCTGCTGGCCCGGCGGGGCAAGATCGTCGCCAAGGAGGTCGCCGCCGAGCTGCGGATCTCGGAGGACTCCGTACGGCGTGATCTGCGCGACCTGGCGAGTGAGGGGCTGTGCCAGCGGGTCTACGGCGGGGCCCTGCCGGTTTCGCCGGCCGTGGTGGACTACGGCGCCCGGCAGACGGTGGCCCCGGACGGCAAACGGAAGGTCGCCTCGGTGGCCGCCGGTCTGGTGCGGCCCGGCGGTGTGGTGATCCTCGACGGCGGCACCACCGCCCTGGCCGTCGCCCGCGCGCTCCCGCGGGAGCTGGCCTGCACCGTGATCACCCACAGCCCACCCGTCGCCGTCGCTCTGCTCGACCATCCACAGGCCGAGGTCTTCATGCTGGGAGGCCGCCTCTTCAAGCATTCGGCGGTCGCCTGCGGCGCGGCCGCGGTCGAGGCCGCGCGGAACGTCTCCGCCGACCTCTTCCTCCTCGGCGTCACCGGGGTGCACCCCGAGGCGGGGCTCACCACCGGCGACGCCGAGGAAGCGGCGATGAAGCGCGCCCTCGCGGCACGGGCCGCGGACACCTACGTCCTCGCCTCGTCCGAGAAGATCGGCACCGCTTCCCGGTTCCGCGTCCTGCCCTGGGAAGAGATCAGCGGACTCATCACGGACAGGACCCCGCACGACCCGGTGATCGAGCAGCTCACGGAGGGCGGAGTCGACGTACTGCCGGCCGGCTGACGGCGGCGGGGCCCGACCAGGGGGTCGGTCTGTGAACGACCGGGCCGATGTCCACGCACGTCGCGACGCGCGCTCACGGGACGCTGCGGGAGTGCATAGCGCAGGGCGAGGTCCCGGCTGTCGACGAGGACCCGCGTGGCGCGGTGCAGGCAGGCGCCGTCGAGCTATCGCTCGGCGGGGTCGTCGGCACCGAGGGCGGTGATGTGCAGGTCCCGGCCGAGGCGGTCGGCGAGGGCGAGCGCCCGGCGGTGGGCACGACCCGAACGCGAGGTGCTAGCGGTGAGGGTGGCCGTGCAGGCGGGCGCGCAGGAGGTTGGGGTCCTTCTTCGTGGTGTAGGCGGCGCTGAGGACGTACACCTCCTTGCCGCGCAGGGCGACGGAGGTGGGGTTCTGGAGTCCGTCACCGGCGTCCAGGACCGTGGTGCCGGCGCCGCCGCCGGGCTGAACGCGCACGACCTCATTGGGGCCGTTGAGGGTGGCGAGGACCTCACTGCCCCGGCCGGTGAAGGCGAAATCGTCGATACCTGCCAGGCCCGTTGCCTCCACCTGCGGCACCCCCGCCCGGTCTCCGTGGCGTATCGGGATGCGCAGGAGTGTGCCCTTGTCGAGGTTGGACACCCACAGCGCCCCGTCGTGCACCTTCGCGCCGTTGGCTCCCAGGAAGCCGGCCGACGCGAGTTCGGGCGCGGTCGACCAGGCGGCCGGCCGGCCACCGGAGAGCGGGACGGTCCAGACGACGCCGAGCACCGAGTCGGTGATGTAGAGCCGCTTGCCGTGCCGGTCCAGGGCCAGACCGTTGGGCAGGCCGTTCGCGGGCAGGGCGGCGACGCGCTCGGGAGCCTTGCCCGGGGCCAGCCGCCACAGGCCCGTCAGATCGGCGGTGCCGGTCGCGTACAGCACATACGTGGTGCCGTCCGGGGCGTGGACGATGCCGGTGGTCAGGGGGAACCCCAGGGCGGGCGTGTCGACTCCGCCGTCAGCGGGCTCGGGCAGGGTCGCCAGGATGCGGAGGGTGCCCCGAGGGGTGATCCGCGCGACCTGGCGGCCGGCGGCGAACGTGACGTCCGCCGTGCCGTCGGGCAGCAGAGCGATGTTCTCCGGCATCTGGCGGGCGTCCAGGTCGAAGTGGGAGGTGATCCGTACGTCGCTCAGGCGCACCGCAGACGCCGCGGCGCTGTGGGAGGGCGGTGTGGCATGAGCCGTCGCCGGTGCCGCATGGGCGGGCAGGGCCACTGCGGAAGCGGTGGCGGCCATCAGGGCGGTCGCCGCGATGATCTTGCTGTTTCGTCGGCTGATTCGCTGGGACATGGGTTCCTTCACTGTTTTCGGGCAGGCGACAGCCGCGATGCGGCGGTGTCGGGGTGCCGGTGTTCGCGGAGGTCGGTTCAGACGGTGTCGGTGCTCGCGTCGGCGTCCGTGCGCGGGCGGAACGCTTCCCGTGACGCGGTGCCGTGGGCGAGCAGCTTCAGAGCCGTCTCGGAAGGGGAGCCGGGGACGGCTGTGGCGACCACAAGGGCCGGCCCGCTCCCCTGGGGGCTCTGGAGCGTCTGCTGAGTGACGGTCAGGGTCCCGACCGTGGGGTGGCGCATCTCGTAATCGGCGACATCACAGCCCAGAACCCGGTGATCCGCCCACATGGTGGCGAACTCCGGGCTGCGCATGACCAGTTCGCCGACGAGCCCGGCCAGCAGAGGGTCCTGCGGGTACCGGCCGACGGTCAGGCGCAGGTTACCGACCACGGCCTTGGCCTTGGCGGGCCAATCGGCATAGAGGTCGCGGGTGTGTGCGTCGAGGAACACCAATCTGGCCATGTTCGGCCGACGACCCGGTTCAGCAGGGCTGTCCGGATCGAGGTGGCCGGCGAACAACGCGTGACCCTGCGCGTTCCAGGCCAGCACGTCGCTGCGGCTGCCCATGACGATGGCCGGGGTTCCTCCCAGAGCTGCCAGCAACGCGCTGGTAGCCGGAGTGATGTGCTCAGGGCGGGGACGGCGTGCGGCCTTCCCCCGCTTCGGTGCGTGGGCGAGCTCGTGCAGATGGGCCCGCTCGGACTCATCCAGACGCAGGGCGGACGCGATGGCGTCGAGTACCTCGCGGGAGGCGTTGCGCGACTGGCCCTGCTCGAGCCGGGCGTAGTACGGCGCGCTGATGCCCGCGAGCATCGCCAGCTCCTCCCTGCGCAGCCCCGGTACCCGGCGCCGCTCGCCGTAGGTCCGCAACCCGACATCGTCGGGACGCAGAAGGCTCCGGCGTGCGTGGAGGAAGTCGGCGAGCTGCCCTTGCTTGTCCATGGGAACGAGTATGCGCGGCACCTCCGAGCCGCGCCTCACCCTGCTGGGGTGCGGATCAGCAGGGTCTGGCTGCCCCCCGCACCGCCCCCCAGGATGAGCCCGCAACACGCTCGTCCGCCGACGGGCCAGGGGGATCGCGGCCCTACCCGGCCCTCCCCGGACCACCTGACAACGTACGGAGCAGCCATGAGCGCCACCACGTCCGACAGCGTCACCCCCGGCCCGGCGAATCCGCCGGCCGGCCCCGATCTGACGCCCTTCACCTTCGCCAGACGGTGCTGGGTCGCCTTGCCGCCGGACTCCGTCTACCGCCTGATCAGCGACGTCTCAATGATCGGGACGTGGAGCCCGAGCGCCGGCGCTGTGCGCTACGAGCCAGGAGACGGTCCCTGGGTCGGCGCACGCTTCAGTGGCAGCAACCGCCGGGACGGGCGCGAATGGGTCACCCGTTCCGAGGTGGTGCGAGCCGATCCGGGTTCCGCGTTCGCCTTCGTCGTCGGCGGAGCCGAGCACGGCATCGTGCGCTGGGACTGGCGCTTCCACGAGCAGGGCACCGGCAGCGTCGTCGAGCAGACCTGGCGACTGCTGCGTACCGACCCGGTACTGGGTGACACTCCAGGGGATCTCCTGGCCCTGCGGGACCACATGGCGGAGAGCGCGGAGTCCACATTGGTCGCCCTGGCGGAGTGGATCGCGGGCCACGGTACTCCGTAGCAGAGCCGGTGGTCCGGCAAGGAGGTGCGGCTCTTCCGAGTCGGGCCGCACCTCCTGGAGCTGACGACCGGCCGCCGAAGTGGCGGACGGTGGACCCGAAGCCGCCCTCCGGCGCGCGTGGCCGACGGGGGCGGTGCGCGTCATCACGGGTGGGCCCGGCCGAAAGGCGGACACGCGGGGGTTGCGGAACAATGACCGGGGAGAGCCGACGCGCACGGTCCCGGGAGAGATGCCGATACGCAGAGGACGCAGCCGGTGTGACCGCAGCCCGGGAGTGATCGACGAGTGAGCGCAGGCGAGCAGACTCCAGGCCCGGGCCCCGGGCGTCCGGATGACACCGCTGTGCTCGTGGTCGACCAGGACGGGAAGATCCAGGGGTGTACCGCCGATGCCGCCGAACTGATCGGGGCGCGTGCCGAGGAGTTGCGTGGCGCGAGCGCGGACGGTCTCTTCGTCGAGCCGGGTGTCTGCGGAGAGCTGCGCGAGCGCGCGACGGAGACGTCCTGCACCTCAGTCCGAGCCGGACTCCGGCGCGGGTCCGGGGAGCCGCTGGCCGTGCGTCTGGACCTGTTGACGTTGAAGGCCTCGCCACGGCCGGCTTTCCTCGTGCGGATCATGCCGCTGGCCTTCGCCGATCGTCGTGACGAGGACGAAGCACTGGTGCGGGCCATGTTCACCCAGAGCGGGATGGGCATGGCCATTCACGACGCCGACCTCCGTATGACCAGGGCGAATACCGTCCTGGGGCTCTCGCAGGCGGAGGGGGGCCCTCTGGGGCAGAGCCTGAGCAGTCTGCTCGTACCCGAGGACGGTGCCCGTATCGAAGGGCGCCTTCGACGGGTCGCTGAAACCGGCGAAGCCCTCACCGACTTCGTGAGCAGCGCCCGGTTCGCCGAGAGTCCGTACCGTGAGCGGAGCGTGTCCGTCTCGGGGCTGCCGCTGCGGAGCAGGGACGGGGCGCTGCACGGTGTCGCGGTCACGTTCACCGACGTGACGGAGCAGGAGCGCTCACGCCGGCGCTCGGCTCTGGTGGCCGCGGCGGCCTCCGGCCTCGGCCAGTCCCTGGACGTGCGGCGCAACGCGGAGGCGCTGACCGACCTGCTCGTCCCCGAGTTCGCGGATCTCGCCGCGGTGGACGTGACGGAGACGGTCCTGGTGGGAAAGGAGCCGGGCGATCTGCTGGCCGGCGCGTCGCTGCTGCGCGTGGCGGCGGCCGCTCGGGACGGACACTGGCCCACTGCGCTGTACCCCCTCGACTCGGTCGTCCGGGTCCAGGAGCCGGAGAGCGAGACGCTGCGTGCGGGCTCCGTGCGTTTCGCCCGGGACGTCTCCGAGCTCGGGGCACGGATCGGGGACGACGAGAGTCGCAGGCGGCTGTTGCTGGCTCCGGGTGCCACGTCGTTCATGGTCGTGCCCCTGCACGCCAGGGGCCGGGTGCTCGGTGCGGTCGGACTCTGGCGTACCGGGGGACGGGCGCCGTTCGACGACGAAGCCGCCCTGCTCGCCGAGGACATCGGCTCCCGGGCGGGCCTGGCGATCGACAACGCCCGTCGCTACACCCGGGAGCGCCGCATGGCCGAGGCGCTGCAGCGCAGCCTCCTCCCACAGCCGGTGCTGACGGTGACCGCGGCGGACACCGCGGGTTTCTACGTGCCGGGCCGCACGGCCGCCGGTACCGGCGGGAGCTGGTTCGACGTCATCACCCTGTCCTCCACCCAGGTGGCGTTCGTGGTCGGCACCGTCGTCGGTCACGGCCTGAACGCCGCCGCTGCCATGGGGCGCCTCCAGACCGCCGTACGCACCCTCGCCGACCTCGACCCGGCCCCCGACGAGCTGCTGACCCACCTCGACGACCTGGTCGTACGGCTCGCCGATCAGCAGCTGCCGGAGGCAAGGGACGGCTCGGTTCGGGGCGCCACCTGTCTCTACGCGGTGTACGACCCCGTCGGTGGCCGCTGCTCGATGGCGAGCGCCGGGCACCCGGCCCCGTTGCTGCTCGCGGAGGGGGGCGCCGCCGGGCCGGTGAAGCTTCCCGCCGGGGCCGCCCTCGGGCTCGGCGGCGCCCCGTTCGATCCCGTCGAACTGGACATCGCGCC
The DNA here is from genome assembly GCF_055559735.1 of Streptomyces sp. NPDC023573. Lineage (NCBI taxonomy): Bacteria > Bacillati > Actinomycetota > Actinomycetes > Kitasatosporales > Streptomycetaceae > Streptomyces > Streptomyces sp. NPDC023573. Next base: position 72,994 of record NZ_JBVHKB010000011.1, on the reverse strand, counting down.
CGGAGACGTACTCGCGTTCCTGGCCGGCTCGCTCGCTCTGGACGGCGCGCGGGATGCCGTCGCCGATCGGCTCGGGACCGCGTCGGCGCCCGGGGGACGGCACGCGGTCCCGGTGCAGGATCTGGGGCAGGCCCTCATCGCTCCCCTCCTCGGCGAGCCGCCGGACGACGACGCGGCACTGCTGGTGGCACGCGTACGGGTGCCGGCCGGAGGGGCGGTGGCCGCGTGGGAGTATCCCGCGGACATGGAGCGGGTCGCGGACGCCCGGGCAGAGACGGCCGGCCAGTTGACCCGGTGGGGACTCGACGAGCTGGTGTTCACGACGGAACTGATCGTCAGTGAACTGGTCACCAACGCCATGCGCTACGCCGGCGGGCCGGTGCTGCTCCGCCTCATCAAGGACCGACGGCTGATCTGCGAGGTGTCCGACTCCAGCCAGACGCAACCCCACCTGCGCAGGGCTCGCCTCACCGACGAGGGCGGCCGGGGGCTGTTCCTCGTCGCCCAGCTCACGCACCGCTGGGGCAGCCGGTACACCGCCTCCGGCAAGACCATCTGGACGGAGCAGCTCATCGAGGGCCCGGAGTTGTGACCAGGGGCCGACCGGGCCCCGTCCCGCCGGCGGTCCGTCCCGCCGGCGGCCCGATGCTCAGGGGACCTTCACCCAGTCGAGAGTGCGTTCCACGGCCATCTTCCAGCCCGCGTAGCCGTCCGCGCGCTGTTCGTCGGACCACTGGGGCTCCCACCGTTCGGACTCGTGCCAGTGGGTGCGCAGTTCGTCGGTGTCCCGCCAGAATCCCGTTGCCAGCCCTGCCGCGTAGGCGGCGCCGAGCGCGGTCGTCTCCGCGACGGCGGGACGGCTGACGGGGACGCCGAGGACGTCAGCCTGGATCTGCATGCAGAGGTGGTTGGCGGTGACACCGCCGTCGACCCTGAGCACGTCGAGGTGGACGCCTGAGTCCTGTTCCATGGCCTCGACCACATCGCGGCTCTGGTAGCAGATGGCTTCCAGGGTGGCTCGTGCCAGGTGCGCGTTGTCGTTGTACCTGGCCAGACCGACGATCGCTCCTCGGGCGTCGGAGCGCCAGTAGGGGGCGAACAGGCCCGAGAAGGCGGGGACGAAGTACACCCCGCCGTTGTCGTCGACCGTACGGGCGAGATCCTCGCTCTCGGCCGCGGTCTTGATGATCTTCATCTGGTCGCGCAGCCACTGCACCGCCGAGCCGGTCACAGCGATGGATCCTTCCAGCGCGTAGACCACGGGGTCCGCACCGAACTGGTAGGCCACGGTGGTGAGGAGACCGTGCTGGGAGCGGACCAGCTCGGTGCCGGTGTTCAGCACCAGGAAGTTGCCCGTACCGTACGTGTTCTTGGCCTCGCCGGGTGAGAAGCAGACCTGTCCGACCGTCGCCGCCTGCTGGTCGCCGAGGACTCCGCCGATGGGGACGGCGGCGCGCAGCGGCCGGGAGGTGCGAGTCGAGCCGAAGGCTTCGGGGTGCGACGACGGGTTGATCGTGGGCAGCATCGCCCGGGGGATGCCGAAGAAGCCCAACAGTTCTTCGTCCCAGTCGAGGGTTTCCAGGTTCATCAGCATGGTGCGGCTCGCGTTGGTCACGTCGGTGGCGTGGATGCCACCGTCGGGACCGCCTGTCAGGTTCCACAGAACCCAGGCGTCCGTGTTGCCGAAGAGGGCGTGGCCCGCCTCCGCCGCTTCCCTCACGCCGTCGACGTTCTCCAGGATCCACTGGATCTTGCCGGCGGAGAAGTAGGTGGCCGGCGGCAGTCCGGCCTTGCGGCGGATGACCTCGCCCCGGCCCGTGCGTTCGAGGTTCGCCGCGATGGCGTCGGTCCGGGTGTCCTGCCAGACGATCGCGTTGTAGTAGGGCCGGCCGTTGCGCGGGTCCCAGACCACCGTGGTCTCACGCTGGTTGGTGATCCCGATCGCCGCCAGGTCCTGTGCGGCCAGGCCGCCGTAGCGCAGGGCGTTCTGCATCACCGAGTTGGTGCGCTCCCAGATCTCCACCGGGTCGTGCTCCACCCAGCCGGAGCGGGGGAGGATCTGGGCGTGCTCCAGCTGGTGCTTGGCGACCTCGTTGCCGCCGTGGTCGAAGATCATGAATCGGGTGCTTGTGGTTCCCTGATCCACCGCGCCGATGAAATCCGCCATGATGTACCACCTCTCGAACCGCTGTCAGCGGTCCTCGCTCGCCGGGACCCGCCCCGTCGGTTCGGGTTCCGCGGAAGGCAGGAACCTGCTGATCAACCCCTTGTACAGACCCGCGCCGAGCAGTCCGCCGACCAGAGGACCCAGGATGGGGACCCAGAAGTAGAGATTTCCGTACTGGTCCCGCCACGCTCCGCCGTACCCGGTGATGAAGCTCGCCAGCCGGGGGCCGAAGTCACGGGCCGGGTTGATCGCGTAGCCCGCGTTGGTCCCGAACGCCATGCCGATGGCGACCACGACCAGGCCGATGACGAACGGGGCCAGATTCGCCCCCGGCGGTGTGTTCAGCATGTCGGTGATGGCCATGATCAGCAGCAGCAGGATGGCGGTGCCGATGACCTGGTCGCGGAAGGCGCCCCATTCGTGCACCGGCAGAGCGGGGTTGCCGTTCGCCGGGAGTGTGGAGAAGACGGTCTGTGTCTTGACGGTGTGCCCGGGGTCGGCCTTCGCCAGCGCCTCGCTGTAGTTCCAGCGCACGAGGAGGGCGGCCACGAACGCTCCGGCCGTCTGGGCGAGCGCGTACGGAGCGACCTTGCTCCAGGGGAAGTCCTTGAAGGCGGCGAGTGAGAGGGTCACCGCGGGATTGAGATGGGCGCCGCTCAGCCGTGCCGCCACGTAGACGCCCAGGGTGACGCCCAGGCCCCAGGCCCAGGCGATGCTGTCGTGGTCCCCGAGGCCGCCGGGTGGATCGGTCAGTGCTCCGCCTGCCGCCACCTGGGCCACCACGCCGCACCCGAAGAGAATGAGGATCATCGTGCCCGCGAACTCGGCCGACAACTCGCCCAGCAGACCGGACCCTGTACGGCGCTCAGCCATGGAAGCTCGCCCTCCGCCGGCCGGACCGGCTGTCGAATATCACCCGGCAATACGAGCAGGCTAAGGCGACTCGCATAAAGGTGCATACCGGGCTGAACCGACTGTGGCGGTTATGCGCTTCCTTGTCGGGGTGTGCGGTCCTCGGTCCCGCGGTAGCCGGGCCGGGCGGGACGGAGGCCGGGGCGGGCCGGTGGAGAGGGCCGTGCTGCGCCCGGTGGGAGGGCTCACGCGTCGGCGGTGTCCAGGTGCGCGAGTGTGGTGATGATGCGGTCCTCGATGTCTTCGGGCCAGGGGAAGGCGCGGGTCATGGCGCGCTGGTGCGCGAGTCCGTGCAGGCCGAGCCAGAGCGCCACCGCGTCGGCGGAGGGGTCCGAGCTGGTGGAGTATCCGCCGGCGACGCAGTCGCCGAGGGTGTCGACCAGGATCTGCATGGTCTCCATGCCGAGTGAGGCCAGGTCCTGCGCGGTCGGCGAGCTGTCGCCCAGGTCCGGAACCCAGAGCCCGCCGAACATCGTGCGGTAGCGCTCGGGGTGGAGCCGGGCGAATTCGAGATAGGTGTTGCACACGGCGTACAGGCGCTGCCGTGGGTCGTCGTCGGTCTCGCCCAGTATGGAGCGCAGCTTGTTCTCCAGTCCGGTGAACTCTTTCTGCACGACGGCGAGCATGATGGCTGGCTGGTCGGGGAAGTGCGGGTAGATCGACGGGGCGGCGATCCCCACTTTGCGTGCGACCGACCGCAGCGTGATGGCGCGCTCGTCGCCGGCCTCGTCGAGCAGCTCCACCGCGGCGGTGATGATGTCGTCGCGCAGGCGACCGCCCTCCCCGCGACGGTTGCGCGCGCGTGCCGGTCCCGGTGTCGACGAGGCGGTTGTTCCGGTGCGTTCCATCCTGTCACCTTACACAGTGAAGCTTATTGCGGCAGCCCCTTGCCACTCACCATTTACGGCTGTAGCGTTACGACTGTAAGTGAACGGGCGATGCATCGAGGTGGGTGGGCTCATGCGCGTGATGACAGGCACTGTCATCAACTGTTACTCTGATGTCAGTCACTGGCATTACTCGGGGTTTTCGTACCGCTCGGCGGTACAAGGAGGTCGTTTCACATGCGTGTTTTCGTTACCGGGGCGTCCGGCTGGATCGGCTCCGCCGTCGTCCCCGACCTGATCGGAGCAGGGCATCAGGTCGTCGGACTCGCCCGCTCGGACGCGTCCGCCGACGCTCTGACCGCGGCCGGAGTCACGGTGGTTCGCGGCAGCCTCGACGATCTGGATGTCCTGAGCAGCGCGTCCGCGGCTGCGGACGGCGTGATCCACCTCGCGTTCGATCACGAGGTCGCCTTCCTGGGAGGGGACTTCAAGGGAGCGGCCGAGAGGGACCGGCGCGCAGTCGAGGCGATGGGGGAGGCGCTGACCGGCTCGGACAAGCCGTTCGTCCTCACCTCCGGCACGCCCGCGGTGCCCGGGCGGGTGGCGACCGAGCTCGACGGGCACGAAATTCCTCCGGGCGCCGCCGACGATCCGGTGCTCGCGGGACCGGCGGCCCGGATGGCCACCGCCGAGTGGGTGCTCTCACTCGCTTCTCGCGGCGTACGCTCGTCCGTCGTGCGCCTGCCGCGGACCAATCACGGAGAAGGTGACCAGGGCTTCGTCGCGACCCTGGTCCGCACGGCCCGCGAAAAGGGTGTGGCGGGCTACTACGGCGATGGGAGCAACCGCTGGCCCGCTGTCCACCGCCTGGACTCCGCGCGCATGTTCCGCGTCGCGCTGGAGAAGGCCCCGGCGGCATCGACGCTGCACGCCGTCGCCGACGAGGCTGTGTCTCTCCGCGACATCGCCGAGGTCATCGGCCGGCACCTGGACGTGCCGGTGGCCTCTGTCCCGCCGGAGGCGGCCGACGAGCACTTCGGCTGGCTCACCATGGTGCTCTCGGCCGACCAGCCGGCCTCCAGCGCCGTGACGCGCGAGCTGACGGGATGGCTGCCGGCGCAGCCGGGGCTCATCGACGATCTCGACAAGGGCCATTACTTCCGCACCGTTCCTGGTCAGTGAGCAGGAGTGAGTCCTGGTCCCCATCCCGATCGCCGCGGACATCCCGTCCGCAATCCGGCCGGCTCCGCGTTCCGCGTCCTGCTGTCCCCGCCGGCGGTCGCGGGCGGTGTCACCACGGGCCGCGCCGCCCTTCCGCCTGGTTCCCGCAGACGGCCGCCCCCGTAGCGCCCATCTGGGGGGATCGGTTGCCCGATGCGTCGGCCACCCCCGGTCCTGCGGCCTTTCGTCCTCAGCCGATGGTTACCACCCGCGCCCACTCGGGTGGCCCGCCCGGGGTGTATCCGGGATCGGACTCGTCGTAGGACGAGCGGCGGCTGTCGCGGCCGAACAGCCCCACGACCGTCCGGCACGGCGGGCGCCGGGACGGCCAGGGTGTCTGGCCGTCCGTCAGCATCACCACGACGTCCGGGCGCGGTCGGGACTCCAGGGCGCGGGCGAACCCCGCCCGCAGGTCGGTTCCGCCGCCGCCGAGCAGCTCGACGCCCTCCGTGCCGCCGCACAAGGGGCGGACCCGGCCGGCCGCGGCGTCGCACGGCAGTACGCCGACGAGGTCGCGGCGGCCGCCCACGGCCCGGGAGATCGCCGCCACCTCCAGCAGCGCGCTGCCCAGCTCCGCGTCACTGACCGAGCCCGAGGTGTCGATCACCACCACGACCCGCGTCGGTCTGCGCCGCAGGCTCGGCAGGATCGCGCCCGGGACGGCCGCCGAACGGCGCGCCGGTCTGCCGTACACATAGTCCTCGCCCGTGCCCGGTGCGGAGGCCGCCGACCGTACAGCCGCCCCGAGCAACTCCCGCCAGGGCTGCGGCGGATGGAACGCCTCCTCCGCCCACCGCCGCCACCCGGCGGGCGCGTTCCCCGGACGGCCGACGATGCCCTGCGCCACCCGGAAGCGGACCGCGTCCTGTTCCTGCGTGCTGAGTCCATGGGCCCCGTCCGGCCCCTGATCCCACGGGCGCGGCAGGCCGTCGGCGCCGCTGCCGCACTCCAGCCACGCCAGGTGGGCGGTGTGCGGCCCGAGCCGGAACTGGCGGAGGTAGTCCTCCATCAGTTCGCCGTCCTTCAGCCCGAGTGACCCCGGGCGGACCGCTCCTTCGGGCGCCACCAGCCCTTCGCCGAAGATGTCGTCGTTGATCTCGCAGTCGGCCGCGATGTTCATGCGCAGTCGCTCCGCCGGGCCGCTCAGCCGGTGACGGTGCGCATAGCGGTCGCTGCGCCCGTGGTGGTCGCGCAGCAGGTGCGACACCTCGTGCACCCAGACACCGGCCAGCTCCTCCACCGGTGTGCGGTCGACGAAGGCGGGGGACACGTAGCACCGCCAGTACGGATCGACCGCCATCGTCGGAACGACACGGGACTCCACAGGGTGCAGGGCGAAGAGTGCCGTCGCCAGGTACGGCCTCACCCGTGCTGCCTGGAGGCGGGCCGCGAACAGCTTCCCGGTGTCCAGCCCACTGCCGGGAACGCGGACGGAGCGCGGGACGGCCCCGCCGGGGGCGGGCGCGGTCACCGGCCCGCCCGCACGGCATCGAGGGCACGGACCTTCGCCCGGTCGGCCCGCTGCGATACGGACACCGCGCCGGCGAGTCCCTCGATCGACACCGGCACCTCCCAGTCGTCGCGGCGCAGGGTCGCGAGCGTCGTCGCGGGAACGACCAGCAGGTCCGGAGCGCCGGTCTCCGCCGCCCTCGCCAGCAGAGCCCAGGCGGCGTCCCACCGGGCCCGCTCGGGGCGCGTGCGGACCGCGGCGACAACCGCGTCCAGGGTCGCCTGTCGCAGGTCCCCGCGCTCCGGCAGCTCCGCACCTCCCGGATCGGCCAGAAGGTCCTCCGGATCAGGCAGGTCCATCCTGTCCAGGAAGGCCAGGAACTCCAGCCCGGGCCCGTCTCCCACCGTCCCCCTGACCAGCATCGACAGCACATCGCGTGAGGCACCGGCGGCGGTCGCGAAGGCCGTCAGGCACAGCGCCATGTCCCAGCTGCGCGGCGACGGCCACGCCCCGCCGCGCCGCGCCTCGCCCGAGGGCAGCCGGTGCACCAGGGCAGGCCGGGCCCCCAGCAGCCCGCACACCGCGCGCCGGGCGAACGCCACGGACCCGGCCAGCCTGCCGGCGTCGAGCACCGGCAGCGTGGCCCGGGGCCAGACCCCGCCGAGTCCCCGCACCACCACGTCGGTGTCGTGGACCCACTGCAGATGGACGAACCGGTTGGCGAGCGGCGGGCTCAGCTCCCAGCCGTCGGCGGCGGAGGACCGGGGATTGGCGGCGGCGACGATCCGTACGCCCGGCGGCAGGCGCAGGGCGCCGACCCGGCGTTCGAGTACGAGTCGCAGGAGTGCCGCCTGCACGGCGGGCGGTGCGGTGGACAGTTCGTCGAGGAACAGCAGGCCGCGGCCCGCCCGCACAAGGCTCACCGCCCAGTCCGGGGGCGCCATCGGAACCCCGTTCTCAGCCGGGTCGTCCCCGATGACGGGGAGACCGGAGAAGTCCGAGGGCTCGTGGACGCTGGCGATCACCGTGGTCAGCGGCAGGTCCAGGGTGGTGGCGAGCTGGGTGAGCGCCGCCGTCTTGCCGATGCCGGGCTCGCCCCACAGCAGCACCGGCAGATCCGCGGAGACGGCCAGGGTGAGTGCCTCCAGCTGCGGGTCCGGCCGGGGCGCGGTGGTCGTGTCACGCAGCAGAGCCAGGAGTTCGCCGGACAGGTCGAGGCGGGAGGCCGGGGCGGAGGGAGCGAGAGTGTGGGACCGATCCGGCGTTCGCGAGGTTTCGGAAAGCGGGGTCTCGGAAAGCGGGGTCTCGGCGAGCGGGTATCCGGGGAGCGGGGCGTTCGTGGTCATGAGGCATCACCTGTGGGGTCGTCGAAGGCGGTCGGCGCCCCGGTGGTGCGGGCGCGCGAGGACACGGCAGGGACGACGGCGGTCCTGCGGAACCGCCGTCGGGGGGTCAGAGAGAGGCCGCCTGGCGCGGCCGGGAGCGGTGGGTCGTGGTCCGGGAAGGCTGCTGCCCGGGCGGTTCCCGACCGGGGCCGGTGAGACCGGCCCTGAACAAGCCATGGGTCACCCGCTGCCGGGCGGCATCGTGAAGGGCGTCGCGCAGGTCCCCGTCCCGCAGACGTGCCCCGGCGCCGAGCACGCTTTCGACATGGGCCAGGGCTCCTGCCGCGTCCCCATGGGCGAGCCGGTCACGGACCTCGGTGAGGCAGTCCGGCCGGCGATGCGCCACGTCGATGACCCGGAGGCAGGGGAGGGGCGTCCCGGTGAGTGCGGCGAGCAGTTCCTCCCGCCGGATCTCGGCGGAGTCGTGGTCCAGCGGAACCAGCACCCCGTCGACCAGGCCGATCCGGTGCCGGGCGCCCCGGCAGTCCACCGACCACGGTGCGGTCCGGCCGCCCCCGTCCCCGTTCTCGTCCGCGGAGGGTCCGGGGACGGAGGACCCTGGTGGGCCGGGCTCCAGGGCCGCCGCCACCAGCGGATGCAGCCGCTCGGCGCCGATCCAGCCGCCGCGGAGCAGTACGAGGTCGGGCAGGACCCAGGTGGCGGCGTCGGGCAGGACCGGAAGTCCGGCGCAGGCACCCGCCCGCGCGAACTCGGCCGAGCGCACCTCGGGCGTCGCTCCGTCTCCCCCCGAAGCCGAAGCCGAAGCCGAAGCCGAAGCCGAGGACGAGGACGAGGCCGAAGCCCTCGCTGAGGCGCGGACGTCCAGGAGAAGACGTCTTCGGGCGCCGAGCCGGACCGCGACCCGGCCCCCTTCCGGACTGCTCTCCGCCGCCGTCAACAGGGCCGCCTCGGCTGCCCACCGGCCGGACGCGAACCGCTCCGCACCCGGCAGGGACCCGGCCCAACGTGGCGCCGGCCCACCGGCCACGGAACGATCGCGCAGTTCACCGCTGCGGTTCGCGTCCCACAGATGGCGGTGCAGATCCAGACGGAACCGCCGGTCGGGCGGCCGGTAGCCGCGTGGTCCGGGCGACGCGGGGCCGTCCCACAGCGCCAGGCTGATCCGCTGTCCGGCGTCCGCCCACGCGGGCGCCGTACGCACGACGAGGTGGACCGGACGTGCGCGCCCCGGATCGTCGTACCGGACGAGCGTGAGGGAAGTGCCGGGCCGCAGGAAACCGTCAGGTGCGGTCCTGGGCATGTGCCAGCGCAGCAGATCGGGTGCGAGCCGACGCAGGTCCGCCCGGAGTCGGGCAGCCAGTTCGCTGCCGTGGAGGCGTCCGACGGTACGCAGGTCGAGGTCGACGTCGAATCCGGCGGCGGCACACGCCCCCGCCCAGTCGCCGGCGGCACGCCGGGCCGTCGCGGTCCTGATCATGGGGGGCGGCACGGCGATCTCGCGCACGCGCAGCCAGAAGGAGAGGCGGGAATCCTCGAACGCGGTCCTGGTGAGCATCAGCACTCACCTTGCGCGGACGGGACCCCCAATCTGCGAACACATCGTGTAGTCATCGGCGGGAGCGTAACCCGGACCCGCGCGGCGGGCCACACCTTTTCCGCACGGCGCCGCCCCAGGTACCCGAGTGACTGACCCGGCACCGGGCTCGGGCCCGCCACTCGACGGATCTGAGGCTCTGGCCGGTGCTGGTCCCGGCGCCCGGGACGCCGGATGTCACGTGGTGGCGGGCTCGGCCGAATGCCGAGCCCGCCGTGCCGGCTCCGTAGCGGAACCGGGCCCGTTACACGCCGTCAGCGCTGCAGTGTCAGCAGACCCGGACGGTAGGGCAGGAGGCCGTAGTCGCCCCCGGAGCCGGGGTTGCGCCCCTGGTAGAGCAACCGCAGATTGCAGGGGTCGACGGTCATGGTCTGATCGGGGCTGGTGCGGAGCAGTTCGCCATGGCTGATGTCGTTGGTCCAGGTGGCCCCGCTGTTGGCCTTGCCGGCGAAGGGATTGCTCTCGGTCGCGGCCTGGGGTGTCCATGAGCCGTTCAGACTGGTGGCCGTGAACGAGCGGAAGTAGCGGCCCTGGGAGCCGATCGCCTCCACGATCATGAGGTAGCGGTTCTGGCCCTGCAGCTTGTAGACCTGCGGGGCTTCGAACAGGTTGTTCGTCGTGTCGCTCATGACCACTGTCGAGGTCGCGCCGAAGCTGCCCGGGAAGTTCCCGATCGGCATGCCGGCCCGGTAGATCTTGCCGTTGTCACCGGCGAAGAACAGGTACATGTTCGTCCCGTCGCCGATGAGCGTCTGGTCGATGGGTCCCGTTCCGGAGTCGGGGATGCTCCCGGAGAAGAGTACCTGCGGGGCTGACCAGCCGTTCGGATCGGTGGGGTCGCTCGACGTCCGGTAGGAGAAGGCCGTCCCGCCCCACTGGTAGGCGAGCACCCAGATGTCCTTGGGCGCGAAGTGGAAGAGCGTGGGCGCGACCGTGGAATTCGACATCGCGTTCTGGCCGGCCGATGCCATTTCCGGCCAGTCGCTGAACAGGCTGAAGTTCATGGAACCCCAACTCGTCCCCGTGTCGTGCGTCGTCGCATAGACGAGTTGCCTGCCGCCGTAGGGGACGACGGTGAAGTCCTTGAGCGAGACCCACCCCGCCTTGGGCTGCGCCAGCGCACCCGTCGATGTCCAGCGGTACGTCGAGGGAAGATCGCACGGGCCGGAGCTGTCACCGCCGACCTTGACCAGCTGCCATTGCTGGTTGGCGCCACCCCAGTCGTCGTACTGGACGATATTCGCGTTGTCGGCAGCGGAGGCGCCCTGCACTTCGAGGGCCTTGTCGCTGTGGCGCGAGATGAGCCTCACGTAGCCGTCCGAGCTGTCGGCCAGTCGCCACTGCTGGTTCGTGCCGTTCAGATCGGCCCACTGGACGATCGAACCGCCGTTCGCGGTCGACCAGTTGTGGACGTCCAGCACCTTGCCCGAATGCCGGGACCTGATGCGGTAGTAGCCGCCTCCGGAATCGACGAACTGCCACTGCTGCTGCGCTTGGTCGTTCCTGGTCCACTGGGTGATGCGGGCGCCGTCACCGGTCGCCATGTTGTAGACGTCCAGGGCCTTGCCGCTGCTGCGGTTGACCAGCACGTACGAGGCATCGGAGTCCACGGTCGCCGCGCCGGCGGGCTGGGCGCCGAGGAAGGTGGCCAGGAGCAGCAAGGGTGCGAGGACGGCGAGTAATCGCCGTGCCCGGACCGGGGAAGGGTGACGGAACCACATCGGAGGGCCTCCTTGGTGGGGGGCGGGGTGAGGCGACCCCCGGCGAGCCGCGTGTCGGCCGTGCCAGGGGGCGGAAGATTCCGAAATCTTTCGAAGAACTTCCGGATTCTTTGACGGCTCAAGCTAGGAATGCAGAGCCCTCGGGTCAAGACCTGGCGCCGATCTGCTCGCAAACAGATTCGCTCCTGCGGGTGTGGCAAGCTGCTGCGTCTGCCAGGAACGCCCTGTTCTCGGTACTCAGACATCCGTCGGCGGCGGCGTCGGAGGTCTGAGGCCCGGCTCGCCGGGAGCTCTGAAAGTTTCGACATACAAACAGAAACTTTTTCTGTGAAGAGTATTGACGATCCACCGTCAACACCTCAGCATCCCTGTCTGAGACACCGGCCGTTGTCCGACATCCCGCACACCATTCGGCTCCGGGCAATCCGCGCCGCACAGCGATCCACGCACAGCCGCACGACAGATCCGCACACCGAAGCACCCACACCGCCGCTTCTCCGCTCCGGTGAGGTCCCGGCTCGCCCCGCCCGTCCGAGAAGGAGCGGACGACGCACCGCCCCGCGCTTCAGTCCTTCCGTGATTTCTACCTTGGAGGCACAGTCATGGGCTCGTTCGCCCTTCCCCGACCCGGTATCCGCCGGAGATCCCGCGGCCTGCTGATGGCGCTGGTCGTCGGCGCTCTCGGTGCGGCCGGCACTCTGGCCGCACCGCCGGACGTGCACGCGGCCGAGAGCACGCTCGGCGCCGCGGCCGCGCAGAGTGGTCGCTATTTCGGCACCGCCATCGCCTCGGGCAAGCTCGGTGACGGCGCGTACACGACGATCGCGGGCCGTGAGTTCAACTCGGTGACGGCCGAGAACGAGATGAAGATCGACGCCACCGAACCGCAGCGGGGCCAGTTCAACTTCACCTCTGCCGACCGTGTCTACAACTGGGCGGTGCAGAACGGCAAGGAGGTGCGCGGTCACACCCTGGCCTGGCACTCCCAGCAGCCCGGCTGGATGCAGAGCCTCGGCGGCAACGATCTGCGCCAGGCGATGATCGGCCACATCAACGGCGTGATGGCCCACTACAAGGGCAAGATCGCGCAGTGGGACGTCGTGAACGAGGCGTTCGCCGACGGCAGTTCAGGAGCCAGGCGCGACTCGAACCTGCAGCGCAGCGGCAACGACTGGATCGAGCTCGCCTTCCGCACCGCGCGCGCCGCCGACCCGTCCGCCAAGCTCTGCTACAACGACTACAACGTCGAGGACTGGACCTGGGCCAAGACCCAGGCCATGTACTCCATGGTCCGGGACTTCAAGCAGCGTGGCGTGCCGATCGACTGCGTCGGCTTCCAGTCGCACTTCAACAGCGGCAGCCCCTACAACAGCAACTTCCGCACCACCCTGCAGAACTTCGCCGCCCTCGGCGTCGACGTGGCCGTCACCGAACTGGACATCCAGGGCGCCTCGCCCACGACCTACGCCAACGTGGTCAACGACTGTCTGGCCGTCGAGCGCTGCCTCGGCATCACCGTCTGGGGTGTCCGCGACAGCGATTCCTGGCGAGCGGAGCACACGCCGCTGCTGTTCAACAACGACGGCAGCAAGAAGTCGGCCTACACCGCCGTCCTCAACGCACTCAATGAGGGCGACTCCACGGAGCCTCCCGCGGATTCCGGACAGATCAAGAGCGTCGGTTCGGGCCGCTGCCTTGACGTGCCCGGCACCAGTACCACCGACGGCACCCAGCTCCAGCTGTGGGACTGCCACAGCGGCACCAACCAGCAGTGGGCGTTCACCGATGCGGGCGAGCTGAGGGTCTACGGCAACAAGTGCCTGGACGCGGGCGGCACCGGCAACGGTACGAAGGTCCAGATCTACAGCTGCTGGGGCGGCGACAACCAGAAGTGGCGCCTCAACTCCGACGGATCCATCGTCGGCGTCCAGTCCGGCCTCTGCCTCGACTCCGTCTCGGGCGGCACCGCCAACGGCACGAAGATCCAGCTCTACTCCTGCTCGAGCGGCGGCAACCAGCGCTGGACCCTGACCTGACGGGGCCGGCCGGCGGTCCCGCCGGGCAGACCCCGACGCGGGCGACGTCCGGCTGAGCAACCGCGCCGGCAGCAAGGCGGTGGAGGCGCAGCACGCCTCCACCGCCGACGGCGTGGCAACGCCGTCCGGTAACACCGACCGGAGAGGCGCGCCGACCCCCGTGCCACAGTCTCGGTGCCGGACGCCTGCCCATGGTCACCCTTCCGGATGCGGAAGTGGCGCGGCGAAGGCGCGTCCGGGCACCCTCATATCGCGCCCGGCGCTCTTCGTCGTGCCCTTTCCGGTGGGACGCCTCGCCGCTCTCGCGGTGTTCCACGCCCCCGGTCAGCCGAGGAACTCGCGGACCAGGGCCCCGGCCGTCTCCCGGCACTCCTCGAAGTAGGCGTGCCGGGCGCCGGGGAGGAGACGGGCGGTGGCGTCCGGGATACGGGCCGCGAGGAGCGAGGCGTTCTCCGGCGGGGTGAGCCGGTCCTGGTCGCCGTGGAGGATCAGTGCGGGGGCCGCGACGGAGGGGAGCGCGTCCCACGCGTCGTGCCGGTTGCTCGCGGTCAGGTGCCCGCGCCGGGCGTGCGGCTGCATGTGGGGGTCGCCGAGGGTCCCGTACGGACCGGGGTGCCGGGCGATCCAGCCGGGACTGTACATCAGCTCGGTCAGGGTCTGCCGTACGGCGTCCGGGTCGGGCAGGGCCAGGGCCCGGCGTACCGTGGCATCGCGTTCGACGGCGGCCGGCCCGCCGGGCGAGGTGCAGCCGAGGACGAGGCGCCGGACCCGGCCGGGGTGGCGGGCGGCGACCCACTGGGCGACCCGGCCGCCCATCGAGGTGCCGTAGACATCGGCCCGCTCGATGCCCAGCGCGTCGAGGACGGTCACCACGTCCTCCGCGAAGCGGCGCGTGGAGTAGCCCTCCCGGGGCGCGTCGCTCGCGCCGGTGCCGCGGTAGTCCATCGTGAGCGTGGAGTGGGTGCCGTGGAAGTCCTCGCGTACGCCGTCCCACCAGTGGTGGTTGTTCGCCTGCCCTGCCAGGAGGACCAGCGGCAGGCCCGTGCCACGGCGTTGGTAGGCCACCGACACCCCGTCGTCGGTCCGTGCGAAGGCGTCGGGGTGTTCGTCGGCGTCGGTCACAGGAGTTCCTTCCGGAGGTGTGGGTGCCCAGGCTCATCTGCCGCCGGGAACCGTCCAGTCGTCGGCCACGGGAGCCACCGCCCACAGATGCTCCCGCACCAGGAGCGGCGCTGAGGAAGGGGGCCGTCGTCACCAGAAAGGTTCCCAGCCGGGTCGGCCGGGGTCAGCGGCTCGGCGAGCAGACCGCTCGTGCTCTCCGGGAGCCCGCGCCGGCGTCGCCCGTCACGTCTCCGGGTGGGTCGCACGCACATGAACGCAGATGATGGTACTCCCGCTCGGGTCACCGACATCTCCGGAGGACAACGCATGGCCGAGAACGCAGCGCCCGCCGACGACCTGCCGCTGTCCGGCATCACGGTCGTGAGCGTCGAGCAGGCGGTGGCCGCACCCTTCGCCACCCGCCAGCTCGCCGACCTCGGAGCTCGGGTGATCAAGGTGGAGCGCCCGGGTGAGGGCGACTTCGCGCGCCGTTACGACACCACGGTGCACGGTCAGTCCAGCTACTTCGTGTGGCTGAACCGCTGCAAGGAATCGGTGACCCTGGACCTCAAGTCCGAACAGGGACGGGAGGTCCTGGAGGAACTCCTGGCACAGGCGGACGTGTTCGTGCAGAACCTGGCGCCCGGCGCCGCCGCCCGCATGGGCCTGGGTGCCGACGCGCTGGCGAAGCGCTTCCCGTCGCTGATCCCGTGTTCGGTGACCGGTTACGGATCGAGCGGACCGTGGGCGGACCGTAAGGCCTACGACCTGCTGGTGCAGTGTCAGACCGGTCTGGTCTCGCTGACCGGCAGCGCCGAGGAGGCCGCGCGCGTCGGGGTGTCCGTCGCCGACATCGCCGCCGGCATGTATGCCTACAGCGGCATCCTCACCGCGCTGTTCACGCGGGCGACCCGTGGTTCCGTACGTGCCGTCGAGGTCTCCCTCTTCGAGGCGCTGGCCGAATGGATGAGCCAGCCCGCCTACTACACGGCGTACAGCGGGGCGCAGCCGCCCCGGGCCGGTACCCGGCACGCCACCATCGCCCCGTACGGCACCTACACCGCGGCCGACGGCAAGGACGTACTGCTCTCCGTGCAGAACGAACGTGAATGGGCGGCCCTCTGCGAGAGGTTCCTCGGCGACCCCGGCCTCACCGACGACCCGCGCTTCGCCGGCGGGCCCGCGCGGGTGAGCCACCGTGAGGAGGTCGAGGCGCTCCTCGCCGGGCGGATCGCCGCGTCGGACAGCGGCGAGGTGATGGCACTGCTCGACGCCATCGGCATCGCCAACGCCCCCGTCAACGACGTGAAGCAGTTCCTGGAACACCCCGTGCTGACCGGCCGTAACCGCTGGCGGGAGGTGCCCGTACCCGGTGGGGAGACGATGGCGGCCCTGCTGCCGCCCGTCGACCTGGCCGGCACCTCCCCGCGCATGGGCGCGGTGCCCGCAGTGGGCGAGCACACCGAGCCGATTCTGGCCGAGCTGGGCCACACGCCCGCAGACATCGACGCCCTGCGGGCCGCCGGCGCCATCTGACCGCCGCGAACACCGCCGGTCCCCAGGCTCCTCGCAGTCGTGCGCCGAGGCCGAGCCGGATTCCGTACGTGTCATGAACCTTGTCAGTTGACGGTGGGCGCCCTATTGTCGCGGGCAGAAAGCGCTTTCCCCTCCTGGTTCCGTCCGGTGGAAGCGTCCGCGGCGACGGCCGTCGCGACGGACGCGCACGAGCCGCCACCGGTCCGGCGAAGGGCTCACGCACCACCGCCGACGAGGCTGCCCGGTGACCACCGGGGGTCCCGCCGGTCCGCCGTTGCGACCGCGGCGAAACCCAGCACGTGAAGACGAATGGGGACACGAACATGAGACGACCTGTCGCACTGCGACTCAACGCCGCGCTGGCCACGATGGCCGTGGCGGCCGCGACCGGTGTGGTGATGTCGATGCCCGAGGCCTCGGCGGCGGTGGCCGGCAGCGCCACCGGCTACGCGAGCCAGAACGGCGGGACCACCGGAGGAGCCGGCGGTGAGACGGTGCGGGCCACCACGGGTACCGCGATCCACGCGGCCCTGTGCGGCCGGGCGAGCAGCAGCACCCCGATCACCATCGAGGTGCAGGGCACCATCAACCACGGCAACACCGCGAAGGTGTCGGGCGACAGCTGCAACACCGCCGCCGGCGTGATCGAGCTGAAGCAGATCAGCAACGTCACGATCGTCGGTGTCGGAAGCGGCGCGGTCTTCGATCAGCTGGGCATCCACATCCGGGAGTCCAGCAACATCATCATCCAGAACGTGACCGTCAAGAACGTCAAGAAGTCCGGCTCGCCGACCTCCAACGGCGGTGACGCCATCAGCATGGAGAGCGATGTCCGCAACGTCTGGGTCGATCACACGACCCTGGAGGCGTCGGGCGGGGAGTCGGAGGGCTACGACGGCCTCTTCGACATGAAGGACAACACCCAGTACGTCACGCTGTCCTACAGCACCCTGCGCAACTCCGGCCGCGGCGGCCTCATCGGGTCCAGTGAGTCCGACGTCTCGAACGGCTACGTCACCTTCCACCACAACCTGTACGAGAACCTCGACTCACGCACCCCCCTGCTGCGTGGCGGCATCTCGCACATCTACAACAACTACTACGTGAAGCTCAACGAGTCCGGTATCAACTCCCGGGCAGGCGCCAAGGCCAAGGTGGACAACAACTACTTCAAGGACTCCAAGGACGTCCTGGGCACGTTCTACACCGATGCGGCCGGATACTGGCAGGTCAGCGGGAACACCTTCGACAACGTGACCTGGTCGGCCCGTAGCGGCGACAACCAGCCCGCCGGGCCGAACCCGACGTCGAACACCACCGTCAGCATCCCCTACTCCTACAAGCTCGACGGTGCGAGCTGCGTGCCGGGGATCGTGGCCGAGACCGCCGGGGCGAACAAGGGCCTGAAGGTGTCGGACGGCAACTGCTCGCCGCAGACGCCGGACCCGACCGACCCCACGCCGGACCCGACCGACCCGACGCCGGACCCGACCGACCCGACGCCGGACCCGACCGACCCGACGCCGAACCCGACGGAGCCGCCCACCGGGACCAACCTCAGCATCGGCGCGGGCGCGGACGGTTCCAGCAAGGCCGACGGGACGAGTTACGGCAACGTGCGGGACGGTGACATGAGCACCTTCTGGTCACCGGCCGGCTCGACCGGTTCCGTATCGGTCAAGTGGGGGACCGCCACCTCGGTCGCCAAGATCAACATCCGCGAGGCGTCGGGCTCCACCGGCAGCATCGGAACCTGGAGGGTCGTCAACGGGGACACCGGCGCCGTCCTGACCTCCGGCAGCGGTGCGGGTGTCATCACGGTCCCGCGGACCTCGCTGAAGAAGATCACCTTCCAGATCACCGGCTCGACCGGTACGCCGAAGGTCGCCGAATTCGAGACGTACGCCGGATGACGTACCGCCGGATGACGTACGCCGGAAAGCGGTGAGTGAACGGGGGCCGTCGGACGCGACGGCCCCCGTTCCGTGTGGTGGTCCCCCCGGGAGGGACGCCGCACCTGAGCCCTGTGGTGGGATCGGCGGCACTCCTGGGCCCCGCCCGGCACCGAGGTCGACGTACGCCGCGTCACGCGCGGTACCGAGTCCGTCGGGTCCGAGCACGACGAGGCGCTCGCCGGCGTCCCTGTCGTCGACCCGACCGGTGCTGCCATCATGAGCCCCGAGTCCCAGGTCCGGCTCGGTGTCCGTCCGAGCCGCGTCTGCTACCTGCCGCCCCGGGCGAAGGAGCGTGTCGGCTGACGCGCACCGTTCCGGCCGCCGCCCTTCCCCTACGGAGTACCCCTTGAGCAGCGACACCCTCGACGTGCAGGCGATCCGTGCCTGCTTCCCCGCGCTGGAGGCGGGCAGCGCCCGCTTCGACGCCCCGGGCGGCACCCAGACGCCCCGGCAGGTCATCGACGCGATCACCGAGGCCCTCACCCGTCCGCTGGCCAACCGCGGCCCGCTCACGGAGGGCGGACGCAACGCGGAGGCGATCGTGACCGGCGCGCGGCGGGCGCTGGCCGACCTGCTCGGCTCGGAGGCCGGGTCGGTGGTGTTCGGGCGCAGCGCCACGCAGCTCGTCTACGACCTGGCGCGCACCCTGGCCAAGGACTGGGGCCCGGGGGACGAGGTGGTGGTCTCCCGGCTGGACCACGACTCGAACATACGTCCCTGGGTGCAGGCCGCCGAGGCCGTGGGAGCGACGGTCCGGTGGGCCGACTTCGACCCCGCGACGGGCGAGCTCGGCGCCGAGCACATCGAGGCCGTGCTGTCCGGCCGTACCCGGCTCGTCGCCGTCACGGCCGCATCCAACCTCATCGGCACCTGCCCCGACATCCCGGCCCTCGCGGCGCTGGTGCACGGAGCCGGAGCGCTCTTCCACGTCGACGCGGTGCACTACGCCTCGCACGCCACGGTCGACCTGGCCGCGCTCGGCGCGGACACCCTGGTCTGCTCGCCGTACAAATTCCTCGGACCGCACCTCGGCGTGCTCACCGGGCGGCGGGAACTGCTCCACAGCCTGCGGCCGGACAAGCTGCTGCCCTCCAGCGACGCCGTCCCCGAGCGTTTCGAACTGGGCACGCTGCCCTACGAACTGCTGGCGGGCGCGACGGCGGCCGTGGACTTCCTCTCCGCGCTCGTCCCGGGAACGGGCAGCCGGCGGGAGGATCTGCGCCGGGCGTTCACCGCGCTCGCCGCGCACGAGGACCGGCTGCACGGCCGCATGGAGGAGGGCCTGGCGACGCTGGACGGCGTCACGGTGTACTCGCGCGCGGCACGGCGCACCCCGACGACGCTGTTCACGGTGGCGGGCAGGAAACCCGAGGAGGTCTCCCGGCACCTGGCCGGACGCGGTGTCGACGCGCCGGCGGGCTCCTTCTACGCGTGGGAGGCGTCCCACCGTCTCGGACTGGGCGAGGAGGGCGGCGTACGGGCCGGTCTCGCGCCCTACTCGTGCGACGAGGACGTCGACCGCCTCCTGAACGCGCTCGACGTGCCCCGCCGCTGACAGGGCGGCAGGCACCGCGCGAGCGGCGCTCCCGGACGGCGCCGGTCAGCGCCAGTCGGGGGCGCCGGACGCGGGGGACGGGACGCTCTCGATCTTCGTCCGGATCTCCCGCATGACCGCCACGACCCGGGTCTCGTGCTCCTCGCTGAGCCGCGCCACCGGCACCGAGCAGCTGATGGCGTCGATGGCCGGGGAGTCGTACCGGAGGGCGAAACCGAAGCCCGCGATGCCCTTCACCGTCTCCTCGCGGTCGATGGAGTAGCCGCGCTCGCGCACCCCGGCGAGGTCGGCGACCAGGGTGGAGCGCTCGGTGTGGGTGTTCTCCGTACGGGCCGTCAGCGGGCCGTCGGGCAGCGGCAGGCGGTGGTCGGGGCGCTCGGCGAGCAGGGCCTTGCCGAGCGCTCCCGCATGGGCCGGGATCCGGCGGCCGACCCGGCTGATGGTGCGCGGGTACTCGTGGGACTCGCGCGTCGCGAGATAGACGACGTTGGTGCCGTCGAGCCGGGCCAGATGGATGGTCTCGCCGAGCGCGTCCGAGGCCTCGGCCAGATAGGGGCGGGCCGCGCGCACGTGCGGGTCGCTGTCCAGATAGCTCGTCCCCGTGTGCAGGGCGCGGATGCCGATGCCGTAGAGCGAGCCGGTGGTGTCGGTGCGCACCCATCCGCAGTCGACGAGGGTCCGCAGCAGCTGGTACATGCTGCTGCGCGGTACGCCCAGTTCCCCGGCGAGTTCGTCCAGGCGGGCCGGCCGGTCGCCCCGGGCGGCGAGGAGTTCGAGCAGCGCGACGGTGCGGGACGCCGACTTCACCCCACGTACCCCGTTGTTCTCCGGCATGTCCACATCCTAAATCCGCGTGGTCGGACCCATTGACCGCGTCGCGTTCACACGCCTAACCTCCGTTCTCATACATGTACGTCATCTGCATACAGGGATGAGCCCACGCGGTCACCGAAGGCGTGCCCCACGTCGGCGGCGCCGACGAGGAGCCTCCGCGGGCCGGGGTTCCACAGCCCGACAGTCCGACAGTTCAAAGGGGAACTGACATGCCGCTCCTCGTGGTCGGGATCAGCGTTCTGGTGCTGCTGCTCCTGATGACCCGCATGAAGCTCAACGGCTTCGCCGCACTCCTGCTCGTGGCGGTCGGCGTCGCGCTGGTCCAGGGCATTCCGGCGGTCGAGATCCCGGACGTCCTCTCGGCCGGCATCGGGGACCAGATCGGCGACACCATGCTCACGATCGGCCTGGGCGCCATGGTCGGCCGGGTCATGGGCGACTCGGGCGCCGCCCAGCGGATCGCGGGCAAGCTGCTCGACGCCTTCGGGCCGCGCGGTGTCCAGGTGGCCATGGTGGTCACGTCCATGCTCATCGGCGTGACCATGTTCTACGAGGTCGCCTTCATCATCATCGTGCCCATCGCGTTCACGCTGGTCAGGGTCACCGGGGTGAACCTGCTCTGGGTGGGCCTTCCGATGTCGATCGCCCTGTCCACCATGCACAGCTTCCTGCCGCCGCACCCCGGCCCGACCGCCGTCGCCGCGACCTTCCACGCCTCCGTGGGCCACACCCTCTTCTACGGTCTCTTCATCGCCGTGCCGGCCGGTGCGCTCATCGCGCTCCTGTGGCCGCGGCTGCCGTTCGTCAGGGCGATGAACCCCTCCATACCCAAGGGCCTGGTCAGTGAGCGCGAGTTCACCGACCAGGAGATGCCCGGCATGGGCTGGTCGCTCTTCGTGGCCCTCTTCCCGGTGGTCCTGATCGCCGGCGCCGCCGTCACCGACATGCTCACCTCCGGCGAAAGCGCCTTCCTGCACGGGGTCGCCTTCATCGGCTCGGCACCGGTCGCACTGCTGCTGGCCCTCCTCCTGGCGGCCTGGGCGTTCGGCCCGCGCATCGGCCGCAGCCTGGCCGACGTCAGCGCCTCCTGTGCCTCGGCGGCCCAGGCCATGGCGATGATCCTCCTGGTCATCGGCGCGGGAGGTGCCTTCAAGAACGTCCTCGTCGAAGGCGGGATATCCGACTACATCAAGGACATCACCGAGCACTGGGCCGTCTCACCGATCATCCTCGCCTGGCTCATCGCCGCCATCCTCCGCATCGCGCTCGGCTCCGCCACGGTCGCCGTGGTCACCGCCTCCGGCGTCGTGCTGCCGCTACTCGCGGGCAGTGGCGTCCACCCGGAGATGATGGTGCTCGCCGTCTCGTGCGGATCGATCGCCTTCTCCCACGTCAACGACCCCGGATTCTGGCTGTTCAAGGAGTACTTCAACCTCTCGGTCATCCAGGCCATCAAGGTCCGCACCGGCTACACGACGGTGCTCGCGGTCCTGGGTCTCGGTGGCGTCCTGGCAGCCGAGTGGGCCCTCGACGTCATCGGCCTCTGAACGCCCCGCCCCCAGCCCCCTCCCGTACCCAAGGAAACGGACCAGCATGAACCAGCCGACCGTCACCCACTTCGCCGTCTATCCCGTCGCGGGCCGCGACTGCATGGAGCTGAACCTCTCCGGCGCCCACGGCCCCTTCTTCACCCGCAACGTCGTCGTCCTCAAGGACTCCGAAGGCCGTACGGGGCTGGGCGAGGTGCCCGGGGGCGAGAGGATCACCCGCACCCTGCGGGACGCCGAACGGCTGGTCGTCGGCGCGAAGGTGGGCGACTACAAGCGCGTCCTGCGCGAGATCGGGAGCCGGTTCGCGGACCGCGACGCGGGCGGACGGGGCGCGCAGACCTTCGACCTGCGGACCACGGTGCACGCCGTCACGGCCGTCGAATCGGCCCTTCTCGACCTGCTGGGCCAGCACCTCGACGTACCGGTCGCGGCGCTGTTGGGCGACGGCCTGCAGCGGGACTCCGTACGCGTGCTGGGCTACCTCTTCTACGTCGGCGACCCGGACCGCACCGACCTGGACTACGTCCGCGAACCCGGCTCCGACGTCGACTGGTACCGCGTCCGGCACGAGGAGGCACTCACGCCCGGGGCGATCGTCCGCCAGGCCGAGGCCGCCCACGGCCTGTACGGCTTCCGTGACTTCAAGCTCAAGGGCGGGGTCCTGGCCGGCGCGGAGGAGGTCCGGGCCGTACGCGCGCTCAAGGACCGCTTCCCCGAGGCGCGGATCACCCTGGACCCGAACGGTGCCTGGTCGCTGCGCGAGGCGGTCGAGCTGTGCACCCCGCTGGTGGGCACGCTCGCCTACGCCGAGGACCCCTGCGGGGCGGAGGACGGCTACTCGGGGCGCGAGGTCCTCGCCGAGTTCCGCCGCGCCACGGGCCTTCCGACCGCGACGAACATGATCGCCACCGACTGGCGGCAGCTGACCCACGCCCTGGCCCTCCAGTCGGTCTCCATCCCGCTGGCCGACCCGCACTTCTGGACCATGCAGGGGTCCGTGCGGGTGGCGCAGTTGTGCAACGCGATGGGCCTCACCTGGGGCTGCCACTCCAACAACCACTTCGACATCTCGCTCGCCATGATCACGCACTGCGGCGCCGCCGCCCCCGGCGAGTACAACGCCCTCGACACACACTGGATCTGGCAGGAGGGACTGGAACGGCTCACCGTCGAACCGCCGCGCATCGCCGGTGGCGAGATCGCCGTCCCGGACGCCCCCGGCCTGGGGGTCGAACTCGACATGGACCGCCTCCTGGCGGCCCACGAGCTCTACCGCGAGCAGGCGCTGGGGGCGCGGGACGACGCCGAGGCCATGCGGTACCTCGTGCCCGGCTGGACCTTCGACGCCAAGCGGCCCTGCCTGGTGCGGTAGGGCGGACCGCCCCGTCAGGAGGCGCGTGCCGCCGTCGCCAGGAGCTGCGCCGTCCACCTGCGCACGGCCTCGGTGAGCTCCGGTGTGACGAACGCCAGGAGCGTGTCGTCCACGGTGCCGTCGGGCCCTACGACCAGGCCGGTCCGCCCTTCCAGGGCAGGATCGGTGGCGGCGGCCAGCGGGCCCCTCGCGGCCGAGGTGACCGGAGCCGAGACGCCCTTCAGGATCTGCTCCCAGTGAGGACGCAGCGCCGGCGGCAGGATGTCGATGGTCATGAGCGCGGCGTTGTCGGTCGCGGCCGCCCCGGGGTCCGCCGCGAACACCGCGACACCTCTGGACTCCAGACGCCCGGCCAGCTCCACGGAGTGTGCGAGATGGGCCAGCTTGGCCCGCCCCGTGGTGGCCAGACCGTAGTGGGGGCCCGCTGGTTCGGCGTCCTCGAACACGGTCTGGGCCGCGGCGATCGCGCTCGACGTGACGTTCACGATGCGGCTCGGGGCAGCGGCGGCCAGCGCGTCGAGAAGCGTCTCGGTGAGGACGTAGGGCGAAAGGTGGTTCAGGGCGATGCTCGCCTCGATGCCCTCGGGGCTCTCCCACCGCTCGGTCCACATGCCGCCCACGTTGTTCACCAGGAGGTCCAGGGCACCTTCGCCGGCGAGGCGCTCCCCGAGCCGCCGGGTCCCGGCGAGTGACGACAGGTCCGCGCGGACGAAACGTCCCGCGCCGCGCCCGGCGGCCTCGTCGACACGGGCCACCGCCGCCTCTCCCCGGGCCGGGTCGCGGGCGACGAGGGTGACGTCCCATCCTCGCCGTGCCAGCCCGACGGCGGTCTCCAGGCCTATGCCTCCGGTGCCGGCCGTCACCACTGCCTTCGGGGTGTGCTCAGTCATGTCCCTGCTCCTGTTTCGCCGTGTCGTCCGCGGGGCGGGTGGGCCCCGTCCGTGCCTCCAGCAGACAGGCTCCGCGCCGGTCATGGAAGTTCCGGTCCGGCATGGCCCCATGCGGCCGCGGCATGGCCTCAGGTGGGAGGATGTGCGCATGGGTGATGTGGAGATCCGGCAGGTCCACTACTTCGTCGCTGTGGCGGAGGAGGGCAACTTCACCCGCGCCGCTGAGCGGCTGTCGATGACGCAGCCCGCACTCTCCCGCGCGATCCTGGCCCTCGAGAGGACCGTCGGCACCACCCTGCTGCTGCGCACCCCGAAGGGCGTCACACCCACGGCCGCCGGTCACGCCATGCTCGAAGAGGGCAGGTCACTGCTGGCCCAGGCGGGGAACGTCACCTCGCGGGTACGCCGGGCGGCGGAGCAGCGGACCTCGGTGACGGTGACCGGGCCCGGCTGCGACGCGGCTCTGCTGGACGGCATGATCCGGGCGTACAACGGGACCGGTCCGCGGGACCCGGCCCGTATGACCGTCGGCACGATCGACGACCAGCTCGGCCGGCTGCGGTCGGGGCAGGCGGACGTCGCGCTCCTGCGCGCCGCCCTGCCCGGCCCCGGACTGGACAGTGTGGTGCTCCGCCACGAGCGCCTCAGCGTGCTGATGGGGAACCGGCACCGGCTGGCGGACCGGGAGACCCTGACGGTCGCCGACCTCGCGGGTGAACCGCTGCTCGGCTGGGTGGGCCCGGGCGCCCAGCTCGACGACCCGGTCCTCTGGCCTGACGGGCTGCCGGGCACACCGGGGCCGCAGGTGAGCGACGGCCTGCAGATGCTGGCGGTGGTCCGGCTCGGGCAGGCCGTCGCGCTCGCCTCCCCGCCGGCGGACGGCACCGGTGCGCCCGAGGGAACCGTCGGGATCCTCCTGGAGGACGGGCCTGCCGTACCCGTGCGGCTGGTCTGGCCGCGGGAGCGTACGACGCCGGCCGTGCGGCGCTTCGTCAGGTACGCCGTGGCGTCGGCCGGCTCGTCCGCACGCTCCACCGGCCCTCGAAACGGGTGAGACGGACCGGATGGTCGAAGCACTTGCTGATCTGATCGCTGGTCAGTACCTCGTCGACGGGGCCTGAAGCCAGGCACCGCCCGTCACGCAGCAGCATCACATGGGTCGTGCCGGGAGGAAGCTCCTCCAGGTGGTGCGTGACCAGGACCGACGCGAGCTCCGGTGAGCTCTGCTGAAGGGTGTCGATCCGTTCGATCAGCTGCTCACGGCCCGCGAGGTCCAGCCCCGTCGCCGGTTCGTCCAGGAGCAGCAGCCGGGGCCGCGGCATGAGCGCCCGGGCGATCAGGGCGCGCCCCCGTTCGCCCTGGGACAGGGTCGGCCACCTCGCCTCGCGCCGTCCGGCGAGCCCGAGCAGACCGGCGAGGCTGTCGGCCAGAGCCAGTTGTTCCGCTGTCGGCCGCCAACGGGGCACCGGCTCGATGCTGTTGGTCAGGCCCGTCAGGACGACGTCCCTGACCTTCAGCGGTGAGCGCAGCGCGTGACGCGGGTCCACGTGGCCGACGTACGTGCGCAACTGGCGCAGGTCGACGCGCCCCAGCTCGTGTCCGAGCACCTCGACCGTGCCCCGGGAGGGGTGCGCGAGGGCTCCGAGGAGACTGAGGAGCGTGCTCTTGCCGGCGCCGTTCGCGCCGAGCAGGGCCCAGTGCTCGCCGGCCCGTACGGTCAGCGACACCTCGCTGAGGATGTGGTTCCCGTCGCGTACGAGGTCCACCTCGTGGACGCGGAGGACGGGGGGCGTGTCGTTCATCGGGTCTGTGCTCCGGTGCGGTTGACGGCGGCCATGACGGCGTGGACGGAAGCGGCGAGGACCGAGGTGTCCCAGCCGGATCCCCAGCGGGTGACCCCGTCCACGCGGCACTCGGCGTAGGCGACGGCGGGGCTGCCCGGCCCGGTGGTGGTGGAGTGCTCGGCGTAGCCCAGGACGTCGACCGTGACACCGGCCGGGCGCAGGGCGTCCGTCAGGGCGGAGAGCGGGCCGTTGCCGGTGCCCCGGCAGGAGCGGGTCAGGCCGTCGGCCCGCAGCTCGCAGACGAACTCGTGCTCACCGGGCCCGGTCTCCGAGGTGGTCCAGGACTCCAGTGTGAGCGGACCGTCCTGCGCGGGGGCGATGTAGGTGGCGCGGAAGAGGTCCCACAGCTCCTTGTGGGAGAGCTCGCGCCCGGTGCTGTCCGTGACGTGCTGAACCGTACGCGAGAAGTCCGGGCGCATCGCCTGCGGCAGGTCGAGCCCGTGGCGGGTGCGGAGCAGATGCGCGATTCCTCCCTTCCCGGACTGGGAGTTGATGCGGATGACCTCCTCGTACGTACGGCCGATGTCCCCCGGGTCGATGGGCAGGTACGGCACCTCCCAGGGTGCCTCCCCGGCGCTCACCCCGGACTCGGCCGCCCGCTTGGCGTGGCGGGCCATGCCCTTGGAGATGGCGTCCTGGTGGGTGCCGGAGAACGCCGTGTGCACGAGTTCACCGCCGTAGGGGTGCCTGGGGTGGACCGGGAGCCGGTTGCAGTGCTCCACCACGTCACGGACCGCGTCGATGTCGGAGAAGTCGATCATCGGGTCGACGCCCTGCGCGTGGAGATTGAGCGCCAGGGTCACCAGGTCGACGTTCCCGGTGCGCTCGCCGTTGCCGAACAGGCAGCCCTCCACCCGCTGCGCGCCTGCCAGCACGGCGAGTTCGGCGCAGGCGACGCCGGTGCCCCGGTCGTTGTGCGGGTGCACGGAGAGGATCACGGAGTCGCGGCGTGCCAGATGACGGTGCATGTACTCGATCTGGTCGGCGTAGACGTTCGGCGTGGCGATCTCCACCGTGGCCGGCAGGTTGTGGATCACCGGCCGGTCCGGGCTCGCCTCCCACAGCTCGGTGAGGCCGTCGCAGATCTCCAGGACGAAGTCCGGCTCGGTGAGGTTGAAGACCTCGGGGGAGAACTCGAACCGGACGTCCCCGCCCCGCCGCTCCTCCACCCGGCGCATCAGGTGCGTGGCGGCGTCCCTGATCAGCGCCTGGACCTCGGCGCGGGACCGGCCCAGGACGACGTCCCGCCACACGGGCGCGGTGGCGGTGTAGAGGTGGATCAGAGTGCGGGGGAGCCCTTCGACGGAGTCGACGGTCCGGTCGATCAGGTCCTTGCGGGCCGGGGTGAACACGGAGACCGTCACGTCGTCGGGCACCGCACCGCTCCGCGCGAGGTGGCGTACGAAGTCGAAGTCGGTCCGGCTGGCGGACGGGTAGCCGACCTCGATCTCCTTGAAGCCCATGGTGACCAGGAGATCGAAGAGGCGGCGCTTGCGCTCGGTGTCCATGGGCTCGGCCAGCGCCTGATTGCCGTCCCGCAGGTCGACGGGGACCCACAGGGGAGCGTGCCGGAGCCGGCGCGAGGGCCAGGTGCGGTCGGTCAGGGGCAGCGCCACCCGGTCGTGGGCGGGACGGTAGCGGTGGTGGGGCATGGCGCTCGGGCGCTGGGGATTCCAGGCCGGCGCGGCCGCCGGGAGGTCACCGGACGGCGTGCGCAGGGTGGGGAAGGCCGTGGTCCCCGAGGGGGACGGAGTACCGGAGGAAGAAGTCATCGCGGGAGCACTGCTTTCGGTCGGCCATGAGATGACCGGCACAGCCCGACACCCGCTGCGGGGGGCCGGTCGGTCGTGTCAGGCCCCGCAGCGGCGGACGAGGAGAAGGAGCTCGTTCAGCGGCATGCCGGGTACAGTAGCCGGAAGCAACTCCTCAGACAACCTGAGGTGTAAACCGGGAAGTGACCTCACATGCCGTTGGGACCCCTGAGACCTTCGCCCCTGGTCGAGCAGGCCGCTGAACATCTGCGCGAGCAGATCAGCACGGGTGCCTGGCCGGTGGGGACGAAACTCCCCGGTGAGACGAGCCTGGCGGCCTCCCTGGGAGTCGGGCGTTCCACGGTCCGTGAGGCGCTGCGCGCACTCGCGGGGGCGGGGCTGGTGCGGGCGAGACAGGGGGCGGGCGTCTTCGTCATCGCGGCCGAGCCCGAGGAGGACTGGGCCACGCGGCTGCGCCGGGCGGCCGTCACGGACGTCTACGAGGTCCGTATCGGTATCGAGGTCGAGGCCGCGCGGCTGGCCGGGCGACGCAGGACGGACGACGACGTCGCGGCCCTCACCGCCGCCCTGGCCGGACGTCGCGCCTCCGCCGGCGCGGGCGACGCCGCGTTCGTCGACGCGGACATCGCCCTGCACGCGGCCGTGGTCGCGGCGGCACACAACCCCGTCCTCTCGGCGCTGTTCACCGAATTCGTCCCCACGCTGCGCCAGGGGCTGATCGACATGCTCGCACTGCTGGAACTGCGCTCAGGGGATCCGAACCACGGCGACGAGGGCCACGCCTCGCTGGTGGACGCCGTCGCACGGGGGGACGGCGACGCGGCGGGCCGTACGCTCCGCGAGGAGCTGGAGCAGACCCTGGCCCGGCTCACGTCGCTGTAGCGGGACTCACCGGGAACCGAGAGGAAGGGGCCGGGGATGGACAGGCCGAGAATCCGTGTCGCCGCGTATGTGATCCGTCGTCGCGAGTGCGCGGAGCTGCTGGTGTTCGATCACGTCGGCATGGCCGAGGCCGGGACCCAGATCCCCGCCGGGGGAGTCGAGCCGGGTGAGGCGCTGCCCCGCGCCGTCCTGCGGGAGGTCGCCGAGGAGACCGGCCTGCTGACCGCCGCCGTGGTCCGGCCGACAGCCGTCGACGAGAGGCCGCACCCGCAGACGCGGCAGCCGCGCCGGACCACCTTCTTCCTGCTGCGGGCACCGGAGGACACCCCCGACGCATGGGTCCACCGGGTCCGGGGCGACGGCGCTGACGCCGGCCTCACCTTCGCCTGCCGGTTCGAGGCCCTTCCACTGCGGCACCCTCTGGCCGACGGGCAGGACGCGTGGCTGGGGGACCTGGAGCTCTGAGCGGGACCGGGGAGCGCACCGCCGGCCGCCGTACGTCAGTGGCCGTGGCCCCCGTCCTCGTGCCCGTCCGAAGGCGTCGCCGGACGGGGGGTGTCCGCCGCCGCACCGGACCGGACGGTGAAGGCCGCCGTCCGGACGGTGTCGTCGTGCTTGAAGTCCAGGAACAGCCGGTAGGTGGCGGAGCCGGGTGCCGTCGCGGTGAACGAGACGTCCGGCCCGGGCTCCGTGGAACCGTCGCCGGGCTCCCCGTCCGGGTGCACGTGGAGATAGGCGAGGTCACCGGCGCGCAGGGCGACGAGATGTCCGTACGCCCCCAGGTGGGGCTGCAGATCGGTGACGGGCCGGCCGCCCTTCTGCACCGTGAAGGCGAGGTGCTCCGGCACGCCGGGGCGCAGGGTGCCGTTCAGGGAGACCGTGTACCCGTCGACCTCGGCCGTCAGGGCGGGCTTCGGGAGCTCCGCCGCCTTGTAGGGCCCGGACACGGCCAGATCCGCGCCCAGGGTCAGGTCCGAGGCGTTCCTGCCGGCGGGCGTGAAATCGGCGAAGACCCGGTAGTCGCCGGCCGCGGGCAGCTCCACCGGGGTGCTCCACGTGCCGTCGGCCGCCAGCGTGGGGTGCAGGTGGCGGTAGGTCGCCAGGTCGCGGGAGGCGAGGATCAGATGCATCTCCTTGTCGTGCTCACGCTGGAAGTCGGTGACCGGCCTGCCTGACCGGTCGAGAACGGCGAAGCGCAGTTCGCCGCGCCGGTCCGCCTCCACGCGTGGGCTCCTGAGGTCGAGCGTGTAACCGCCCTCGGAGATCTGGAGGCCCCCGGCCGGAGATCCGTTGCGACTGCCCTCGGCGTGCGGCGCCGCGCTCTCCGTGGGGGCGGAGGCCCGGGCGGTGCCGGCCCCGGGGGCCGTGACGGCTCCGATGCCGTATGCGGCGCCGAACGAAGCGGCGAGTGCGGCGGTGAACGCGGTGATCTTCACGACGGGATTCATGACTGCTCCTGGTGCCTTCTGTGCGGAGGGCTCGCAACGGTCCGACGTCTCACACCATATACCCGAGGGGGGTATGTGGATGTGGCGCTCCGGAGACTTGCCAAGTATACGGGTGGGGGGTATACCTGGCCGAGGTGGGGATACCCATGAGGGGTATAGTGGACACCGTTCGGACGAGGAGCAGTAAATGACTACAGCCACTCCCGGCGCCGACAGGGTCGAGCTCGCCATCGGCGGCATGACCTGTGCCTCGTGCGCGGCGCGGATCGAGAAGAAGCTCAACCGTATGGAGGGGGTCGAGGCCACGGTCAACTACGCCACGGAGAAGGCCAGAGTCGCCTTCGCCGAGGACATCTCGGTCGACGACCTGATCGCCATGGTCGAGGCCACCGGCTACACCGCCCAGCGCCCGGTCCCGCCCCTCCCCGAGCCCGGCGACTCCGGCGAGCCCGCCGCCGGCCGGGGCGAGGACGAGCGCGCCGACGGCGAACTGCGGTCCTTGCGCCAGCGGCTCGTCACCGCGGTGCTGCTCGCCGCGCCGGTCATCGCGATGGCCATGATCCCGGCCCTCCAGTTCGAGTACTGGCAGTGGCTCTCCCTCACGCTGGCCGCCCCGGTCGTCACCTACGCGGCCTGGCCCTTCCACCGCGCGGCCTGGACCAACGCCCGGCACGGTGCGGCCACCATGGACACCCTGATCTCGGTCGGTACGTCGGCGGCGTTCCTCTGGTCACTGTGGGCGCTCTTCTTCGGAACCGCCGGGATGCCGGGCATGACGCATCCATTCGAATTCACGATCAGCCGCGGCGACGGAGCGGGGAACATCTACCTGGAGGCCGCCGCCGGTGTCACGGCCTTCATCCTTGCCGGCCGGTATTTCGAGGCGCGCTCGAAGCGCAAGGCGGGCGCCGCTCTCAAGGCGCTCATGGAGTTGGGCGCCAGGGAAGTCACCGTGCTGCGCGAGGGCCGCGAGATCACCCTGCCCACGGCCGGTCTGCACGTGGGGGACCGCTTCCTGGTCCGCCCCGGCGAGAAGATCGCCACGGACGGGACCGTCGTCGAGGGGGCCTCCGCCGTCGACGTCTCGATGCTCACCGGCGAGTCGGTGCCCGTCGAGGTCTCCGTCGGTGACTCCGTCACCGGCGCGACGCTCAACGCCGGCGGCCGCCTGGTCGTCGAGGCCACCAGGGTCGGCGCCGACACCCAGCTGGCCCGGATGGCCACGCTCGTGGAAGAGGCCCAGAGCGGCAAGGCCTCCGCCCAGCGCCTGGCCGACAGGATCTCCGCGGTCTTCGTGCCCGTCGTCATCGGGCTGGCGCTCGCCACGCTCGGCTTCTGGCTCGGCTCGGGCGCCGGACTCACCGCGGCCTTCACGGCGGCCGTCTCCGTACTGATCATCGCCTGCCCCTGCGCACTGGGCCTGGCCACGCCCACCGCCCTGCTCGTCGGCACCGGCCGTGGGGCCCAGCTCGGCATCCTGATCAAGGGACCGGAGGTCCTGGAGAACACCCGCAGGGCCGACACGATCCTCCTCGACAAGACGGGCACCGTCACCACGGGCCGCATGACGCTGCTGAAGGTCCACGCGGCCGCCTCCACGGACGAGACCGAGGTGCTGCGCCTCGGAGGCGCACTGGAGCACTCCTCCGAACACCCGATCGCCCGGGCGGTCGCCGAGGGCGCCGCCGGGACCGTGGGCACGCTGCCCACGCCCGAGGACTTCGCGAACGTCCCCGGCCTCGGTGTGCAGGGCGTCGTCGAGGGCCACGCGGTCCTCGTCGGCCGGGAGAGGCTGCTGGCCGACTGGTCCATCGAGCTTCCCGAAGAGCTCAGGAAGGCCAAGGACCTGGCCGAGCAGGACGGGCGGACCGTGATCGCGGTGGCCTGGGACGGCGAGGCGCGTGCGGTCCTGGAGGTCGCCGACGCCGTCAAGGAGACCAGCGCCGAAGCGGTCCGGCGGCTGCGCGGCCTCGGGCTGACCCCCGTCCTGCTGACCGGCGACAACAAGGCGGTCGCCGCATCCGTCGCCGCCGAGGTCGGCATCGACGAGGTCATCGCCGAGGTGATGCCGCAGGACAAGGTCGAGGTCGTCAAGAGGCTCCAGGCGGAAGGACGCAGCGTCGCCATGGTCGGCGACGGGGTCAACGACGCGGCCGCGCTCGCCCAGGCCGACCTGGGCCTGTCCATGGGGACGGGCACGGACGCCGCCATCGAGGCCGGCGACCTGACTCTCGTACGCGGGGACCTGCGGGTGGCCGCCGACGCCATCCGGCTCTCCCGCCGGACGCTGGGCACCATCCGCTCGAACCTGTTCTGGGCCTTCGCCTACAACGTGGCGGCCCTCCCGCTCGCCGCCGCCGGCCTGCTCAACCCCATGATCGCCGGTGCTGCCATGGCGTTCTCGTCGGTCTTCGTCGTCGGCAACAGCCTCCGGCTGCGCGGCTTCCGCCCCGCCGGCTGAGAAGGAGCCACGCCCCGCCGCCCGCGCCCCTCGACAGGGGCGCGGGCGGCGGTGTGCGGGTAGGTTCGGGAGCGTGGCCACTCTGCTGATCGTGCATCACACGCCCTCGCCCAACTGTCAGGCGCTGTTCGAGGCGGTGGTCTCCGGCGCGACGACGGAGGACATCGAAGGGGTCCGGGTCGTGCGACGGGCGGCGCTCTCCGCCACGGCCTCCGATGTGCTCGCGGCCGACGGCTACCTGCTCGGTACCCCGGCGAACCTCGGGTACATGTCAGGGGCCCTGAAACACTTCTTCGACCAGGTCTACTACCCGTGCCTGGACGCGACGAAGGGCCGGCCCTTCGGCTACTACGTGCACGGCGGCAACGACGTCACCGGCGCCGTACGGGGCATCGAGACGATCACCACGGGCCTCGGATGGCGTCGCACGGCCGACGCCGTGACCGTCACCGGCGAGCCGGGCAAGGCCGACACGGAGGCGTGCTGGGAGCTGGGGGCGACCCTCGCCGCAGGGCTGATGGACTGACCGACTCCCGGCGCGCGCGCCTCCACGCTGTCGCACCGTCGGCGGGGACGGCCGCCACCCGGCGGCGGATGCCGCGTCAGGTGCGGTCGATGTGCACGCTGGTCGACTTCACTCGGGCCGTGGCCTGCATGCCGACCTCGAGTCCCAGTTCCTCCACTGCTTCCCGGGTCAGCAGCGAGACGAGGCGGTGCGGGCCGGCCTGGATCTCGACCTGGGCCGCCACGTCGCCCAGCTTCACCGCCGTGACGATGCCGGGGAAGGCGTTGCGCGCCGAGGTGTAGGGCACCTCCTCCTCGCCGGGGGTGGCCTGTCCGACCTCGATCGAGAACGCGGCCAGATCGCGGCCCTCGATGAGGCGGCGCCCGCCCTCGTCGCGATGCGTCGCGACGCGGCCGGCGTCCGCCCAGCGGCGGGCGGTGTCCGGGCTCACGCCGAGAAGACGTGCCGCCTGCCCGATGGTGTAGGTCTGCATGCGCTGCACCATATGTCTCAGCGCGGCTTCCAGGTGAGCTTGCCCCCGCCCACCCACCGGATGACGGCCGGGTCGTCGAGGTCGTGGACGGGAATGCCGGCCGCCGCCGCGGCGATCAGCACGTCCGTCATCGCCGTCGCGCTTCCGATCACCTCTCCGTCGATCTCCACGATCCGGAAGGGGGGATCCCCGGGCTGGACGGGCAGGACGGTGATCCGGGGTGCCGAGGCGAGAGGGCTTTCAGTCATAGGCGGATCGGTTCCACGCGGGCGCCCCCGGTATGCGTCTGGGTCCCAGCTGTGAGCCCTATGCCCGATTTGAAATAGTTTTTTGTAATTAATCCTGTAATCCATAAAAGGCCATTTCGTGCGACCTGGGGCCTTCGCGCGGGCGCAAATCGCCCGAATCGGACTCCGTGACCAGCGTCACCTCCGGGGCCCCGGACGCGGGGGCGTGGCAGTCGGTTCCCTTCTGCGCCAAGAGAAATGGCCGACGGGATGTGGGGTGGATTACATGAATTCCCGAGAATTGATCTTGCGAATGAATTGTGATCACCGTGCCAGGCTTGTTCCTTTCCCTATTTCTCGCCTACGGTCACCATCACTCCGGGCGGAACGCCGAATCCTGCCGCCGTCCGGTTACCCGACCACTTCTCGTACGGCAGGAGCGGGGGACCCAAGTAAGCGCCGATCCGGTTTCCGGAGCGGCTCGGGGTGAAGTCGCATTCGTGTGCGGCCGGGCATCTCCAGCCCGAACCCGACAGCTGACTTCGCAGGCGACGGAGAGGAATTCAGCATGCCCGAAAACGGTAAGCACCGTCGTTTCAGGACCAGTTCGTTCACCCGCGGCATCATCGCCGTGAGCACGGGCGGAGCCGCCCTGGCCCTCCCCGTGATCGGTGCGACCGGCGCCTTCGCGGCCCCGGCCCAGCCGGTCGCCGTGGAAAAGGCTGCGACGTCGACTGCCGCGTCCGGCAAGGGAATTGCCGCGCAGAAGTCCGAGTCCGCCACCTATTCCGTGATCTTGGGTGACACCCTTGCAAAGATCGCCCGCGAGCATTCCGTGGGCGGCGGCTGGAAGGCCCTGTACGAGGACAACGAGAAGGTTGTCGGCGGAAACCCGGACCTGATTCACCCCGGTCTGAAGCTGACCATCGGCGGCAAGGCCGAGAACAAGTCGGCGGACAAGGGTGAGAAGGCCGAATCCAAGGCCTCGGCCTCGTCCGACCGCGCCGCGGAGAGCGCCGACCGCGCCGACCGTTCGGAGCGCACGAGCACGCCCGTCGCCGCAGAGGGCGCACCCGCCGCAGAGGCCGCTCCGGCCGCCGAGCCGGTCTCGTACACGGACGACCTCGACGGCTGGATCAAGGAGTCGCTCGCCGTCATGGCCGAGCACGGTATCCCCGGCAGCTACGAGGGCATCCACCGCAACATCATCCGCGAGTCCGCGGGTGACCCCCAGGCCATCAACAACTGGGACATCAACGCCATCAACGGGGTCCCGTCCAAGGGTCTGCTCCAGGTCATCGACCCGACCTTCCAGGCCTACCACGTGCCCGGCACGTCGATGGACAGCTACGACCCGGTCGCCAACATCACGGCCGCGTGCAACTACGCCGCGGACCGGTACGGCTCCATCGACAACGTCTTCGGGGCCTACTGAGCCGTGCCGAGGCGGGACCGCTGACACACGGACCTGTGTGACAGGGGGACAGAAGTGACGGGTGGTGCGGGTTCGGCGGAACCCGCACCACCCGTCGTCCGTTTCCGGCGCCGGTCGGTCCGAAGGCCCCGCGCCGTCCGCGTCACGGCGGCCGAGGCGGCGCCGACAGGCCCGGTGGGGCACGGGTGACTGGTCTCGTACAGGTTCGTCGTCCATACTGCCCGCCGTGGAGCAGCGTATAGATTCGAAGACCAAGCCCGAGTTCGCCGCGGGGACAGACCCGGCGTACATCCCCGGCCTGACGGCCCCTGCCCCCGCGCGGACGGAGGCGGAGGCGGAGAAGGAGGAGACGGCGCCCCGGAAGGCCGAGAAGGCCGAGGAGACCCGGGAGACCGGGGCCGCGGACGCGCTCGGCGAGGAGGCCGTGGACGATGCCGCGGCCGCCCCCGACGACACCGCCGTGGACGCCGCGGCCTCGGACGGCGCGGCCGGGGACGGCGCCGCCCCGGCCGACGGAACGGCCCGGGAGGCCGGGACCGAGGGTGCCGTGGACGGCCCCGTCTTCGAGGTCAGCGACCGGCGCGGATCCATCAGAGTGGACGCGGACGGTGTCCGCTTCCGGCTCGACGACCAGGAGGCGGAGTTCGACTGGCCCGAGATCGGCGCGGTCGAGGTCAAGACCGGCCGCTTCGGGCGCCGGTTCACCGTGACGGTCCATCTGTCGAGCCGCCGGTGGTTCAACGCCGAGGTCGAGGCCGGGTCCCGGAGCGACCTCAAGGGGTGGACCGCGGAGCTCGACGAGGTGCTGGACGCCTACTTCGAAGAGGCCTGACCTCGTCGGGTACGCCTGTCACCGGGCCGGGCCACCGGCCCGGTGCTCAGTGCCGCTCGCCCGGACCATGCCGGACTCGCGTGCCGGCACCGCACTCGCGGCGCCGCCGTCGGCCGGCGGGGCTCCTTCCCGTGCCCCACGGGCACGTCAGGCTCCCGGAGCCGTGCCGAGCACCACCGACCGGGTCAGATGGCGCGGCAGGTCGGGGTCGAGGCCACGGGCCGCCGCGCGGGCGATCGCCAGCCGCTGGACCCGGACCAGGTCGGCCAGCGGGTCCAGTCCGCTCTCCACCCAGCGGGCCCCGGTCGCCTCGACCTGCTCCCGCAGCCCCTCCGGAGCGGTGCCGAACATCCAGGTCGCGGTCCCCGCCGTGGCGATGCTGATGGGGCCGTGGCGGTACTCCATCGCCGGATACGACTCCGTCCAGGACAGGGACGCCTCCTTCATCTTGAGCGCTGCCTCGTTGGCGATCCCCACCGTCCACCCCTGCCCCAGAAAGCTGAACTGGCCGCATTCCAGGAGGCCCTCGGGCAGCGGCTCCGCCAGCGCGGTCTCCGCGTCCCGTACGACGTCCTCGGTGTGCAGCCCGAGACGGGCGCGGAAGAGCGTCAGCGCGGTGGTCGCGAACCTCGTCTGCACCACGGACCGTTCGTCGGCGAAGTCGAGGACGACCACGTCGTCGGCCGCGTCCATCACCGGGGTCCGCGGGTCGGCGGTGACGGCGACGGTCCTGGTGGTGCCCCGCAGCCGTGTCAGCAGGCCGAGGACCTCCGTGGTCGTCCCCGACCGGGTCAGCGCGACGACCCGGTCGTACGAGCGCCCGAAGGGGAACTCCGAGGCGGCGAACGCGTCCGACTCGCCCTGCCCGGAATCCTCGCGGAGCGAGGCGTACGCCTGCGCCATGTAATACGACGTTCCGCAGCCGACGACGGCGATGCGTTCACCGGCGGCGGGCAGGGCCGTCTTCCGGTCGACGGCGACCTCCGCGGCGCGGCGCCAGCACTCGGGCTGGCCGGCTGTCTCGTTCTCGACATGCGACATATCCGCACTCCGCTTCCACTGCTGCTCGCACCTGGTGGGACGGGGGTGTGTGAAATCGACGCCCGCTTGTTTGATTCTGCATGTTACATGGGTCAATTGAGCAAGAACAAGCAAAGTGTTGACGCCGACGTCATGCGAGCAGGGTCGGTTTTCAGCCATGCTCGGTGGGTAGCCGACTCGATGCGGTTCTGTCGTGGCTGTGTGGGTATCCGTCGCGTGGCGCGAACTCCACGGCCGACATCCCGTACATCGGGCGGAAAAGCCCCCGGAGTGCGGCTCCTGGGCAACCCCCGGACGGTCGCCGGGTGGCGGCGGGTGGCTTCCCGGAGAGGCGATTTCACGTCATCCGGTCAGCGCGTTGGCCGAGTTCGAACACGCGGCCGGAATGTGGTCGGCATAATCAGCCCATGTCGATCACGGGGGACATCGTGGACCTCGGCAGAGGTCTGTACGCCTGGCTGCCGCCGGAGCGGGGCTGGGGCCTGGCCAACTGCGGTCTGCTCGTGTCGCCGCGCGGAGGGCTGTGGATCGACGCTCCCTACGACACGATGACGGCCGGTCAGTTCCTGGTGGAGAGCGAGAAACGGCTGCCCGACGGGGTGGGCGTCGACCGCGTGATCGTCACCCACGCCAACGGCGACCACTTCTGGGGCGCCGGGGTGCTCCCGGACGCGGAGATCATCGCGACCCGTGAGGCCCGGGAGCACATCCACTACGACCCCACCCCGCAGGAACAGCACGCCCTGGTGGCCGGAAGTGATCCCTCCACTCCCCTCGGCGCCTACCTCCGCCGTCACTTCGGCGTCTTCGACTGGTCCGCCACCGAGGCGGTGTCCCCGACGACCTACTTCACCGGAGAGCTCGAACTGACCCTGGGGGAGCACACGGTCCAGGTGTCGTCCCTGCCGCCCGCCCACACGGGGGGAGACCTGATCGTGTATCTGCCCGCCCAGCGGGCGGTGTTCAGCGGAGACGTCATCTTCTCGTCCACCCCTCAGCGACCCGGGGACCACCCGGTGCACTGGGCGGGACCCCTGGACAACGTGATCGACGCCTGCGAACGCGTCCTGGCCACCGGCGCCGAGGTGATCGTGCCGGGGCACGGGCCGGTGCTCGGCCCTGCCGGAGTGCGCGGGCACATGGACTACCTGGCGTACGTACGCGACCGTGCGCACGCCCTCCACGCGGCGGGCCTGCCCGTGGTCGAGGCGGCCCGCCGGGTGATCGCCGAGGGCCGGTACCCGGAGCTCGGCCTGTCCGAGCGGCTCGTGGTGACCATCGGGAGCGAGTACCGCCATCTGGACGGCACCGAACTCCCCGGCGTCCTCCAGGTGATGGCCGACGTGGCAGCCGTCGCCCGGGAGACCGACGCGGCGTGTACCGGGAGGCCGGCGTGACGGCCCGTCGGCACGGCAGCCGGACGCCCCGCACCGGCGCGGGCTGTCGACCTTCCCCGACAACAGAGACGCGGTGACGCCGTGGTGGCATGGATCGTGGCCCTCATCGCCGTCGTGGTGGCGGTCTGGTCGGCAGTACGCACGCACCGGGCCGGGCTGGACGCGTACGCCGCCTCGGCCCGCGCGGAGCTCACCGAGCGGCAGGCCAGGGCGGCCGACGCCCGGACACTCGCCCTCACCGAGGAGATCCGCCAGCTGGCCCGGAACCGGATACCCGCCGCGGCCACCGCACTCTCCCACCGCTCCGCACCCGTTCCCGGACTCCGGGAGGCAGCCGGGATCGAGGGTGACGCCGCGCGCCTGCTGACCGAGGCCGTGCAGGCCGCGCGCACAGCGGTCCTGGAGGAACGCCGACGCGTCGACGCGGCAGCGCGGTCGGCCATGCGCGGCACCTCCGCCAAGATCCAGTCGCTGCTCAACCAGTCGCAGCACCTGCTGCACGAGCTCCAGCACGAGTACGACGACCCGCGGATCCTCCAGCTCGACTTCCGTAACGAACTGGCGCTGCGCCGCACCCAGGCCACGGCCGTGCTGTGCGACGCCTGGCCCGGACTCGCCCGGCAGAACTCCTCACTCGTCGAGGTCGTGCTGGGCGCCCAGTCCCGGGTCCCGGGGTACGAGCGGATCAAGGTCGCGAACCATCTGCGCCAGGAGCGGCTCGCGCTGGCAGCCCGGGCCGCCGAACCCCTCGCGATCGCGCTCGCCGAGCTGCTGGCCAATGCCACGGCGTACTCGCACCCGGACACCGAGGTGCCGGTGACGGTCCAGCAGACCGCGGGGCGCGGCGCCATGATCCTGGTCGACGACGCCGGGATCGGCATGGACGACGACGCTCTCAAGCGGGCCCGCGCACTGCTGTCGGGCCCCTCCGAGGTGCTGCTCACCGAGCTGGGGGACCCGCCGCAGACCGGCTTCGCGGTGGTGGGGCGGCTCATCGCGCGCTACGGCTTCAGCTGCCACATCGAGTCGTCGCCGTACGGCGGGATGCGCGCGATGCTTCGCATTCCGGCCCATCTGCTGACCGTGATCGACGACGACCGCACCCTGTCCGTGCTCGCGCCCAAGCCGGTGCAGGCGCGCGCCGAGGGTGCCAAGCGGAGCGCCGTGACCACCGGGCCCCCGGCGGCCGCCCCCGCTGCACCCACTGCACCCGCTGAACCCGCAAGGCCCGCAGGGCCCGCAGAACCCGCAGGGCCCGAGCCCGCCCCCCAGGAAGCCGCGCGTCCGGCAGAGCTGCCCACCCGGCGGCGCAGATCCCGCCGGACGGCTGCCCCGGAGGCGTCGGCGGTCCGGCAGCAGCCGGCCGAGGAGCCCGTGCTCCGTACACCCGAGCAGGCCGGAGCGGCCTGGGCCGCCCTTCAGGAGGGCACCCTCAGCGGCCGGAACGCCCCCGCGCCCCCGGCGCCACCCTCAGCATCCCCATCGGACGACCAAGGAGACGACGAGACGTGAGCACCACCCCCACCGCCGGTGACCTCGCCTGGGTGCTGACCCCGCTGCTGGAACTGCCCGGTGTGCAGCACGCCGTGGTCGCCACCGGCGACGGACTCGTCGAGGGCGCGTCGCCCGGCCTGGACCGTGCGTCCGCCGAGCGCGTCGCCGCGATGACGGCCACCCTGCACGCGGCAGCCCGTGCCTTCACCACCGCGTTCACCGAGGCCGAGTCCCCGCGACTGGCGCAGACGGTCGTGGAGTCCGACCTGGGCTTCGCCGTCGTCGTACCGGCCGGCAAGAACACCACTCTGGCCCTGTTCGCGGCCCCCGACGCGCATCTGGGGAACATCGCCTACCAGATGCAGGTGCAGGTCACCGCGCTGACCAGGGCCATGCGCGCCCCCGCCCGCCAACCGGACGCTGCCACCCGGCCATGACCCCCGGCCCGGGCCGCCGCCTGATTCCCCCCTACCTGGTCACCGGTGGCCGCTCCACGCCCACCGGCCCCGCGCTCGACCGGCTCGCCGTGCTCGTCCGTACGGACTCGGCCCTGCCGGCGCACGCCGGTTCGGAGCAGCGCAGGCTGTGCGAGCTCCTCGAGCCGGGAGCCCTCACCGTCGTCGAGTGCGCTGCCCATCTGGACCTGCCGGTCAGTGCCACCGTCTTCCTGGCCACGGACCTCGTGGCCGCAGGACATCTGCTCGCTCGACCACCGATTCCCAGTGCCGGTGAGATCGACCGGTCGCTCGTCGAGAGGCTGCTCGTTGGACTCCGTTCCCTCCACTGACCGGGGCGGCATCGGCTATCTGCCGAGCGCCGCCGAGACCCTGATGAAGCTCGTCGTCACGGGTCCCTTCGGCGTGGGCAAGACGACCCTGATCCGTACCCTGTCGGAGATCCCGACCCTCCACACGGAAGAGGCGATGACGCAGTCCAGTACGGGACTCGACGACACCGCCGGGCTGCCGGAGAAGACCACGACCACGGTCGCCGTCGACTTCGGCCGGCTGACCGTCCAGGACGATCTGGTGCTGTACATGTTCGGCACGCCGGGCCAGGAGCGTTTCTTCCCCCTCTGGGAGGACATCGCGCGGGGTGCGCTCGGCGCCCTCGTCATGGTCGACACCCGACGGCTCGAGGACTCCTTCGCCGTGATGGACATGGTGGAGGAGCAGGGCCTCCCGTACGCCGTCGCCGTGAACCGCTTCCCCGATGCCCCCGCCCACCCGGACGAGGTCCTGCGCAAGCACCTCGACCTCGATCCCCGCACGCCGCTGGTGCAGTGCGACGCACGCGAGCGCGGGGGCGGCATCGGCGCCCTGATCGCCCTCGCCGAGCACGCGCTGACCTGCCTGCCCGCGCCCCAGGAATCGTCATGACGCCTCCCGTGACCGGCACTTCACCGGGCACCGCCCCTTCTCTCCACGAGCCCCTCGCGCTGTACGGAGCCGGCTTCGCCGCCGATCCGCACGGCCACTACCGCATGCTGCGCGACCAGGGGCCGCTGGCCAGGGTGCGGGTCGCCCCGGACGTCGACGCGCTGCTGGTCACCGACTACCACGCGGCCGTCGACCTGCTGCGGGACACCGAGACCTTCACCAAGGACCCACGTGCCTGGCAGGCGGGCGTGCCCGCCGACTCGCCGGTCCTGCCGGTGCTCGGTTACCGGCCCACCGCGCTCTTCACCGACGGCGCGGTCCACGCCCGTTACCGCGACGCCATCAACGACACCCTCGCCCTGATCGAACCGCACCTGCTGCGCGCGGAGGTCGCCCGGGTCGCCCAGCGGCTCGTCGCCGGGTTCTCGGCCACCGGCACCGGTGACCTCATCGCCCAGTACGCCCGCAGGCTGCCCCTGCACGTCTTCACCGCCTCCTTCGGCGTCGCTCCCGAGGACACCGAGCGGGTGGTCCGCGGTACGGCGGGAATGATGGACTCCGCGGGGGACGCGACAGCGGCCTACGACGACCTCGTCGGCGTCGTCACCGCTCTCGTCTCCGCACGGCGGCGCAACCCGGGCCGTGATCTCACCTCGTACCTGCTGGCGCACCCGGCCGGTCTCGACGACAACGAGGCCGTGCGTCAGATCACGCTCATCATGAGCACGGGGCACGACCCCACGACCAATCTGATCGGCAACGCGCTGCTGCGCATGCTCAGCGACACCGGTTACGGCGGCTCGCTGCACGGCGGCGCGATGACCGCGCACGAGGCGGTCGACGACGTGCTCTGGCGCGATCCGCCGCTGGCCAGCATGGGGGCGCACTTCCCGCGCCACGACACCGAGTTCCACGGCGTCCCGCTCCGCGCCGGGCAGTTGGTGCTGGTCTCCTTCGCCGCCGCCAACACCCAGTCGCCGCCGTCCGGCTCGGACCCCGCGCTGCGCTCCGGCGACGGTGCGCACCTGGCGTGGTCGACGGGTCCGCACCGCTGCCCCGCCAAGCAGCCCGCCCTGCTGATGGCGACGACCGCGATCGAACAGCTCACCAGCCAGCTCTGTGACCTGGAGCTCGCCGTCGAACCCGGCACACTGGTCTGGCGTCCGGGCCCCTTCCACCGCGCACTGGCCCACCTACCGGTCCGTTTCACACCGCTCGACACGCTCCCCGGACCGGACGGCGGGGACCCTCCGGACGCCGCCGATCCCGTTCCGACCCGTGTCGGTGGTACGCCGAACGGGTGAGGGGCGAGAGAATTGCCCGATGAACAGCGAGCGCAGCCGGCGCACAGCCAACCGGCATACGGACGGGGTGGTTCTGTGAGCAGGTACGACAGGTACGACAGGTACGACGCCACCGACGAACAGTGGGAGGGGCTCGCCCAGGTCGTACCCCTGAGGGGCCGCAACGAATGGCCCTCCCGGGTCGACCACAGGACGGTCCCTGACCAGCAGGAGTCGGCCGAGCAGCGGCGCATGGTCGTCCTGCGCGTCCAGGTGTTCGCGGACGCGCGCGAGGTGGCCGAATACCTGGTCGCCCAGATCCCGGTCCTGCTGGACCTGACCGGCGCCGAGAACGATGTGGCCAAGCGGATCCTGGACTTCAGCAGCGGCGTGGTCTTCG
Source organism: Streptomyces sp. NPDC023573 (assembly GCF_055559735.1). NCBI lineage: Bacteria > Bacillati > Actinomycetota > Actinomycetes > Kitasatosporales > Streptomycetaceae > Streptomyces > Streptomyces sp. NPDC023573. Next base: position 30,034 of record NZ_JBVHKB010000011.1, on the reverse strand, counting down.
GGCTCGGCAGCGGGATGCACCGGGTGGACCGCAACGTCTTCCTGCTCGCGCCGGCCGGCATGGAGGTCGAGGGGGTCACCGCGGCGGGCGTACCTCAATCGTAGGCAGCTCGTGCGGGTGGAACGGTTCGCCGCTCACGGGCGTGCGTACGGTCCGCTCATGACTGTTGTGATCTCCACGGGGAGGGCGGCCTCCGCGCCGTCCGGCGCGGGCCGGCCCGCCCGCCCCTTCGTCAGCGAACTCCGCCTCCACGCCTTCGCCTCGCACCGCCGCACCGTCATCCCGCTCGGACCGCTGACACTGCTCACCGGAGGCAGCGGAAGCGGGAAGTCGACCGCCCTGCGCGGTTACGAGGCGCTCGCGCGCCTGGCCGCCGGTGATCCGCTGGAGGACGTCTTCCCCGAGCCGGCGGCCTGGGTGCCCGAAGGGGCCGGGGCCGACGAGCAGGGCCGGCGCGGATTCCGGCTGGGCTGCACGGTGGAGGGCCCGGCCGGCCCGGTGGGACTGGACATCGCCGTGCAGGCCGAGCCCACGCTGCGCGTCGTCGGCGAGCGGATGGCCGACAGCGGCGAGACGCTGCTGAGCACGGCGCTGCGGGATCCCCGGAGTTCCGCCGTCCAGGCAGCTTGGTACACGGCGGGAGCGGTGCCGGTGACGCGTGCTCCCTTCCCCGACGACCGGCTCGGCACGGCGCTTCTGCCGTTGCGGGTGGCGGGGACCACGGACGGGCAGCTCAGGGTGCTGGCCGCCGCTGAGCAGGTGGTGGTGGCCCTGCGGTCCGCGTTCGTCTGCGATCCTCAGCCGAACCGGATGCGTGCGCCGGTGCCGGTCGCGGAAGGGCGGCTGACCTCGTCCTGCGACAACCTCGCCGACGTACTGCTGCGTACCCACAGCCGGTACGCGCAGCCGCACGCCCGGTTGGTCGCCGGCGCGGACGCCGGGTGCGCGGGTCCGGTGACGGGGCTGACCGCCGAGCGACTGGAGGACGGCACCGTGCGGGCCCTGACGGTGCGCGGTTCCGGCCGGAGCACGCCCATCGGGCGCCTCGGTGACGGCGAGCTCCGGTATCTGGCTCTCACACTCGTCCTGCTGACGGGCCCCCATGTGCTGGCGGTGGACCCGGCGGCAGAAGTGCCCCCGGCCATGCAGGGCCTCACCGTGCTGGCCGACGGACTCGACCGGAGCCTGGACGCGCGGCAGACCGGGGAACTGCTGGCGCTGGCGGCCTCGACCTGTGTGAGCGGCCACATGCGTCTGCTGGGGACCGTCGGTGAGGCGGCCGCGGCGGTGGCCCGGCAGACGGCCGGTGCGACAGTGGTAGACCTGGCACGGTGAGCGAACTCGATGTAGCACAACTGCAGCGGCGGCTGGCCGACTTCGCGGCGGCCCGGGCCTGGGAGCCGTACCACACCCCCAAGAACCTCGGCGCCGCGCTGAGCGTGGAGGCCTCGGAACTCCTGGAGATCTTCCAGTGGCTGACGCCGGAGCAGTCGGCGAGGGTGATGGAGGACCCCGACACGGCGTTCCGGGTGAGGGACGAGGTCGCGGACGTCCTGGCGTATCTGCTGCAGTTCTGCGAGGTCCTGGGCATCGACGCGCTGGCGGCGCTGGCCGCCAAGATCGACCGGAACGAGGAGCGCTTCCCGGTGGTGGCGGCGGCGGACGCGGAGCCGGTACAGCCGGATGCCGCCGAACGGGGGCAGGCCGGGGCCGACATGACTGACTGTCACTCTTCGGAGTGATCGATTTGTTCACAATCGACTTCCTGTCCACAGATTTCCGATTTCCTCTGGCTTTCGTGTGCCACGGCCCTCACTGTGGGTAATGAAGAAGTGAGCGGGTTCTTCTACCGGTGGTGTCGGCGACGGGGGAGTGGCATGGAAGCGGAGCGACTGATCGAGGCGGGCCGGAGCGCGCTGGCGGAAAGCCGGTGGGTGCCGGCCGTCATGGCGGAGGCATGGCAGGCCCAGGCGCTGGCCCGGGCGGTCGGCGGCCATCTGGCGAGGTGCGGACCGGCGGAGTTACGGGCGGAGGCGCGCGAGCTCAGCGAGACCTGCGCCCTGGGAAGCGCCGTGCTCGACCACCCGATGGTTCCGGCCGGAGGTGTGCGGGCGTCCCAGCTCACCGAAGTGGATCATGTGCCCAGGGCGTTGGCCGCGCTCGCGCAGCTGCTCGGGGAGGCGGGCATCGCACTGGTGGGTGTTGCCTGCGGCACGGAGGAGGAAGGGCTCTACTGGCAGTGCATCGAGGCGATAGACGCCGTCGACGAGTCCGTGGACCGGGTGCACGGGATGCTGAGACGGCTTGCCGAGCAGGAGCGTGAGCACGAACAGGAGTTGGACCGGGAGCGGGACGGCCCCTTCGGAGTGGTCCACGGACCGGCGGGCTTCGTCGCCGGCCAGCCGTGAGTCGTGAGTCGTGAGCCGGGGGCCGGGGACCGGGGACCCGTCGGCCGCCCGGCGCGGGGGGAGAGGCCGAGAGAGGAGGCGCAGCGGTTTCGAAGGTGCAGGATGGAGGCATGGATCTTCGAATCTTCACCGAGCCCCAGCAAGGGGCGAGCTACGACACCCTGCTCACCGTCGCCAAGGCCACCGAGGACCTCGGCTTCGACGCCTTCTACCGATCCGACCACTATCTGCACATGGGCTCCGGGGACGGTCTGCCCGGCCCGACCGACGCGTGGATCACCTTGGCCGGACTGGCCCGCGAGACCAAGAGGATCCGCCTCGGCACGCTGATGACCGCGGGCACCTTCCGTCTGCCCGGCGTGCTGGCCATCCAGGTCGCCCAGGTCGACCAGATGTCCGGCGGCCGGGTCGAGCTGGGCCTGGGTGCGGGCTGGTTCGAGGAGGAGCACAAGGCGTACGGCATCCCGTTCCCGAGGGAGAAGTTCGGCCGGCTCGAGGAGCAGCTGGCGATCATCACGGGTCTGTGGGAGACGGAGACCGGCAAGACGTTCAGCTACGACGGGACGTACTACCAGCTCACCGACTCGCCCGCTCTGCCGAAGCCCGCGCAGACGAAGGTGCCGGTCCTGATCGGAGGCCACGGCGCGGTCCGGACGCCGCGGCTGGCCGCGCGGTACGCGGACGAGTTCAACATCCCCTTCGCGTCGATCGAGGACAGCGCGAAGCAGTTCCGCCGGGTCAGGGACGCGGCCACGGCGGCCGGGCGGACCCCCGACGACCTGGTGTACTCCAACGCCCTGGTGGTGTGCGTCGGGAAGAACGACGCGGAGGTGGCGCGGCGCGCGTCCGCCATCGGAAGGGAGGTCGAGGAGATCAAGGCGAACGGGCTGGCGGGCTCACCCGCCGAGGTGGTCGACAAGATCGGGCGGTACGCCGCCATCGGCTCGTCGCGGGTCTACCTCCAGTTCCTGGACCTGCACGACCTGGACCACCTGGAGCTGATCTCGTCGCAGGTCCAGTCGCAGCTGGGCTGACGGAAGGGGACCGGCCGCTGCGGGGCCGGGCCCGTGCGGCCGCAGGACCGCCAGGAACCACCCGACAGCGAGGAGCAGCTGTGCATTCCGCCCGGACACCGGACGCCCCGCCCGGCCGTACGCTCGGCGACGCGCTCGCCGAGGGGACGGTCCTGCTGGACGGTGGCCTCTCCAACCAGCTGGAGGCGCAGGGCTGTGATCTGTCCGACGCCCTGTGGTCGGCCCGGCTGCTGAGCGACGCGCCCCAGCAGATCGAGGCCGCCCACGCCGCCTATGCCCGGGCGGGCGCGCAGGTACTGATCACGGCCAGCTACCAGGCGACCTTCGAGGGATTCGCGCGGCGCGGGATCGGGCGGGCCCGCGCCGCGGAGCTGATGGCCCGCAGCGTGGAGTCGGCGCGCCGGGCGGGTACGGCGACGGGACGCGAGCTCTGGGTCGCCGCCTCGGTCGGACCGTACGGGGCGATGCTCGCGGACGGCAGCGAGTACCGGGGCCGCTACGGACTCACCGTCCGGGAGCTGGAGCGCTTCCACCGGCCCCGGGTCCGGACGCTGGCAGAGGCGGGGCCCGACGTGATGGCGCTGGAGACGGTGCCGGACATCGACGAGGCCGAGGCCCTGCTGCGGGCGGTCGAGGGGCTCGGGGTGCCGGTCTGGCTCTCGTACAGCGTGGCGGGGGACCGGACCAGGGCCGGGCAGCCGCTGGCGGAGGCGTTCGAGGTCGCCGCCGGCATCGACCAGGTGGTGGCCGTCGGGGTCAACTGCTGCGATCCCGCCGACGCGGACCGTGCGGTGGAGGTCGCGGCGTCGGCCACCGGCAAGCCGGTGGTGGTGTACCCGAACAGTGGGGAGGAGTGGGACGCCGGCGGCCGGGGCTGGACCGGGAGAGAGACGTTCGAAGCGGGCAGGGTGCGGGACTGGCAGCGGGCGGGCGCGCGGCTGGTCGGCGGCTGCTGCCGGGTCGGCCCCTCCAGGATCGCGGCGCTGGCCGAGCGACTGGAAGCTTCAGGAGTGTGAAAATCCCTGGTGGGAGGCCGGTCGCCGGACCATACTCGGACGCGTGTTCCTGACTATCAGTACGACCGGCACCCCTGAGCGTCCCGCCACCGATCTGGGATACCTGCTGCACAAGCATCCCGACAAGGCGCAGACGTTCTCCACCTCGCACGGGACCGCGCACGTCTTCTACCCCGAGGCGTCCGGTGAGCGCTGCACCGCCGCCCTGCTGCTCGAAGTGGATCCGGTGGCGCTGGTGAGGCGCGGGAAGGGCAAGGGCCGGGGCGGAGCCCCCGACGCGGCACTCGCGCAGTACGTCAACGACCGTCCGTACGCGGCGTCTTCGCTGCTCTCGGTCGCGATGACGACGGTGTTCAAGTCCGCGCTGAGCGGGGCGTGCCGGGCGATGCCCGAACGGGCCGAGCAGCCGATGCCGTTGCGGATCGAGGTGCCCGCGCTGCCCGCACGCGGTGGCGCCGAGCTGGTGCACAAGCTCTTCGCGCCGCTCGGCTGGACACGGGTGGAGGCAGCGGCCGTACCGCTGGACGAGCAGTTCCCGGAGTGGGGCGACTCGCGCTACGTACGGCTGGTGCTGGAGGGGGAGCTGCGGCTCGCGGACGCCTTGCGCCAGCTGTATGTGCTGCTCCCGGTGCTCGACGACGCCAAGCACTACTGGGTGGCGCCCGACGAGGTGGACAAGCTGCTCCGTGCCGGGGAGGGCTGGCTGGCCGGCCACCCCGAGCAGAAGCTGATCACCAGCCGCTACCTCTCCCGTCGCTGGGGGCTCACCCGGCAGGCGATGGAGCGGCTGGAGCTGGTGCGGCTGGCGGAGTCGGACGACCTCGAGGTGGAGAGCGTCGACAACGCGGTGGACGAGACGACCGACACGGAGGAGAAGCCGGTGCCGCTGGCGGAGCAGCGACGCGCGGCGGTCCTGGATACGCTCGGCGCGGCAGGGGCGACCCGCGTGCTCGACCTCGGCTGCGGGCAGGGCCAGTTGGTGCAGGCGCTGCTCAAGGACGCGCGCTTCACGGAGATCGTCGGGGTCGACGTGTCGATGCGTGCCCTGACCGTCGCCGCACGCCGGCTGAAGCTGGACCGCATGGGCGAGCGGCAGGCCGGGCGGGTCACCCTCCGCCAGGGCGCGCTCACCTACACCGACAAGCAGCTGAAGGGGTACGACGCCGCGGTGCTGAGCGAGGTGATCGAGCATCTCGACCTGCCGCGGCTCCCCGCCCTGGAGTACGCGGTGTTCGGCTCCGCACGGCCGCGCACCGTGCTGGTGACGACGCCCAACGTCGAGTACAACGTCCGCTGGGAGACGCTCCCCGCCGGGCACGTACGCCACGGCGACCACCGCTTCGAGTGGACCAGGGAGGAATTCCGGGACTGGGCGGAGCAGGTGGCCGGGCGCCACGGCTACACGGTGACGTTCGTGCCCGTGGGCCCGGAGGACCCCGAGGTGGGGCCTCCCACACAGATGGCCGTGTTCACGATGACCTCGGCCCAGGAGCCGACGAAGGAGGCGAAGGCCGCATGACCAGTACCTCATCCACGTTGCCGGTGACCGATCTGTCCCTCGTCGTCCTCGTGGGCGCCAGCGGGTCGGGCAAGTCCACCTTCGCCCGCAAGCACTTCAAGCCGACCGAGATCCTCTCCTCCGATTTCTGCCGGGGCCTCGTCGCCGACGACGAGAACGACCAGAGCGCCAGCCGCGACGCCTTCGACGTGCTCCACTACATCGCGGGCAAGCGCCTCGCCGCCGGCCGGCTCACCGTCGTGGACGCGACCAACGTCCAGCCCGAGAGCCGTAAACAGCTCGTCCAGCTGGCCCGGCAGTACGACGTGCTGCCCATCGCCGTCGTGCTCGACCTGCCGGAGGAGGTCTGCCAGGCCCGTAACGCCTCCCGGCCCGACCGCGCCTCCATGCCCCGCCATGTCGTGCAGCGCCACCGCCGTGAGCTGCGCCGGTCGCTGCGCGGACTGGAGCGCGAGGGCTTTCGCAAGGTGCACATCCTGCGGACCGAGGAGGAGGCCGACACCGCCGAAGTCGTCCTGGAGCGCCGCTACAACGACCTTCGGCACCTCACCGGCCCCTTCGACGTCATCGGCGACATCCACGGCTGCAGCTCCGAGCTGGACACCCTCCTCGGCAAGCTGGGATACAAGGACGGCACGCACCCCGAGGGGCGTACCGCCGTGTTCGTGGGTGACCTCGTCGACCGGGGGCCCGACAGCCCGGGGGTGCTGCGCCGCGTCATGTCCATGGTGGCGTCGGGCGACGCGCTGTGCGTGCCCGGCAACCACGAGAACAAGCTGGGGCGTTACCTCAAGGGGCGCAAGGTCCAGCACAGCCACGGTCTCGCCGAGACGGTCGAGCAGCTGGAGCGGGAGGACGCCGAGCACCCCGAGTTCCGCGGACAGGTCGTGGAGTTCATCGACGGACTCGTCAGCCACTACGTCCTGGACGGGGGCAAGCTGGTCGTCTGCCACGCGGGACTGCCCGAGAAGTACCACGGCCGCACCTCCGGGCGGGTCCGTTCGCACGCGCTGTACGGGGACACGACCGGCGAGACCGACGAGTTCGGTCTGCCCGTGCGCTATCCGTGGGCGGAGGAGTACCGGGGCAGCGCCGCGGTGGTCTACGGCCACACGCCCGTGCCCACCGCCTCCTGGGTGAACAACACCCTGTGCCTGGACACCGGGGCGGTCTTCGGCGGGAAGATGACCGCGCTGCGCTGGCCGGAGCGCGAGATCGTCGACGTACCGGCCGAGCGCGTCTGGTACGAGCCGGTGAAGCCGCTGACCACCGAGGCCCCCGGAGGCCGGGACGGCCGGCCGCTCGACCTCGCCGACGTACAGGGCCGCCGCATCGTGGAGACGCGGCACATGGGCCGCGTCGCGGTGCGTGAGGAGAACGCCGCGGCGGCACTCGAAGTCATGAGCCGCTTCGCCGTCGACCCCAGGCTGCTGGCCTACCTCCCGCCGACCATGGCCCCGACGGCGACCTCGCGCGAGGAGGGTTTCCTGGAGCACCCGGCCGAGGCCTTCGCGCAGTACCGCGCGGACGGCGTCGCCAGGGTCGTCTGCGAGGAGAAGCACATGGGCTCGCGCGCCGTGGCGCTGGTCTGCCGCGACGCCGAGACCGCCCGCGAGCGCTTCGGCACGGGGGACGTCCCGGACGCCCCCGGCGGTGGGGGAGGTCCCACCGGCGCCCTGTACACCCGCACCGGGCGGCCGTTCCTGGACGACACCGCACTCACCGAGGTCATCCTCGGCCGGCTCCGCGCCGCCGTCACCGCCGCCGGGCTCTGGGAGGAGTGGAACACCGACTGGGTGGTGCTCGACGCCGAGCTGATGCCCTGGTCCCTCAAGGCGGCCGGGCTGCTGCGCTCGCAGTACGCGGCGGTGGGCGCGGCCGCCGGCGCCGCCCTGCCCGTGGCCGAGGAGGCCCTGGCCGCGGCGGCCGCCCGCGGTGTCGACGTCGGCGCCCTGGCCGGCCGCCAGCGGGAGCGCGCCGAGGACGCCTCCGCGTTCACGGAGGCGTACCGCCGCTACTGCTGGAGCACCGAAGGGCTCGACGGCGTCCGGCTCGCACCGTTCCAGATCCTCGCGGTGCAGGGCCGCTCGCTCGCCTCCGTGCCGCACGACGAGCAGCTGGCGTGGCTGGACCGCCTCGTCGAGCACGACCCGACCGGCCTTCTCCAGGTCACCCGGCGCCTCGTCGTCGACACGGGTGACGAGGCCTCTGTGCGCTCCGGCATCGACTGGTGGCTGGAGATGACCGGCCGCGGCGGCGAGGGCATGGTCGTCAAGCCGCTCGGCGCCCTCGTCCGGGACGGGAAGGGCAGGCTCGTCCAGCCGGGCATCAAGGTGCGCGGCCGGGAGTACCTGCGGATCATCTACGGCCCCGAGTACACGCGACCGGAGAATCTGGAGAGGCTGCGCTCCCGGTTCCTCGGCCACAAGCGGTCGCTGGCCCTGCGGGAGTACGCCCTCGGGCTGGAGGCCCTCGACCGGTTGGCCGACGGCGAGCCGCTGTGGCGGATCCACGAGGCGGTCTTCGCCGTGCTGGCCCTGGAGTCGGAGCCGGTCGACCCCAGGCTGTAGGTGCCGCGGGACGGGCGACCGGAATCGGGTGGTGGTTCGCGGGGTGAACGGCGCTCCGCGCGGTGAGGATGAAGGCATGGGATTCCATGTCGATTCCGAGGCCGGGCGGCTGCGCCGCGTCATCCTGCACCGCCCCGATCTGGAGCTGAAGCGGCTCACACCCAGCAACAAGGACGCGCTCCTCTTCGACGACGTGCTGTGGGTGCGCCGCGCCAGGGAGGAGCACGACGGTCTGGCCGATGTGCTGCGCGACCGGGGGGTGGAGGTGCATCTCTTCGGGAAGCTGCTCCGGGAGTCCCTCGACATCCCGGTGGCGAGGAGGCTCGTCCTGGACCGGGTCTTCGCCGAGAAGGAGTACGGTCCGCTCGCGACCGAGCACCTGCGCGCCGCTTTCGAGGAGCTGCCCTCGGGGGAGCTGGCGGAGGCACTGGTCGGCGGGATGACGAAGCGGGAGTTCCTGGAACGGCACAACGAGCCGACCTCGGTCCGCTTCCACGTCATGGATCTGGACGACTTCCTGCTCAGCCCCCTGCCCAACCACATCTTCACCCGCGACACCTCCGCCTGGATCTACGACGGTGTGTCCATCAACGCGATGCGCTGGCCGGCGAGACAGCGCGAGACCGTGCACTTCGAGGCGATCTACCAGCACCACCCCCTCTTCACCGGCCCCGAGGCAGGCGTCTTCCACCACTGGTCACAGGGCCAGGAGGACTACCCGTCCACCATCGAGGGCGGCGACGTCCTGGTCATCGGACGGGGCGCCGTCCTGATCGGGATGAGTGAGCGCACCACCCCCCAGGCCGTGGAGATGCTGGCCAGGGGGCTCTTCGACGCCGGGTCGGCCCGGACGATCGTGGCACTCGACATGCCCAAGCGGCGGGCGTTCATGCACCTCGACACGGTGATGACCATGGTCGACGGGGACACGTTCACCAAGTACGCCGGGCTCGGCATGCTGCGCTCGTACACGATCGAGCCCGGTGCCGGCCCACGTGAGCTGAAGGTCACCGACCACCCCCCGGAGCACATGCACCGTGCCATCGCCGCCGCGCTCGGCCTCGACGGCATCCGGGTGCTCACCGCCACCCAGGACGTGCACGCCGCCGAGCGGGAGCAGTGGGACGACGGCTGCAACGTGCTGGCCGTGGAGCCCGGGGTCGTCGTCGCGTACGAGCGCAACGCGACCACCAACACGTATCTGCGCAAGGAAGGCATCGAGGTCATCGAGATCCGGGGCAGCGAGCTGGGGCGGGGCAGAGGCGGTCCCCGCTGTATGAGCTGCCCCGTGGTGCGCGATCCGGTGTGAGGCGGGGCCGGAGGCGCGGAGCGTGGGGAGGCGCGGTGCCCCTGTATAGCAATGCGGTTGCTCGTATACACTTCCAGGACGTCCGTCCGTATGCCCTCAGCCCGACCCAGGAGCAGTCACCATGGCCATAGACCTCACAGGCCGCCATTTCCTCAAGGAGCTGGACTTCACGGCCGAGGAGTTCCGCGGTCTGATCGCCCTGTCCGCCGAGCTCAAGGCCGCCAAGAAGGCGGGCGGCGAGGTGCAGCGGCTGCGTGGCAGGAACATCGCGCTGATCTTCGAGAAGACCTCGACGCGCACCCGCTGCGCCTTCGAGGTGGCAGCCGCCGACCAGGGCGCGTCCACGACGTACCTCGACCCCTCCGGCTCCCAGATGGGGCACAAGGAGTCGGTCAAGGACACCGCCCGGGTGCTCGGCCGGATGTTCGACGCGATCGAATACCGGGGTGACAGCCAGCGGGCCGTCGAGGAACTGGCGGCGTACGGCGGTGTGCCCGTCTTCAACGGGCTCACCGACGACTGGCACCCCACCCAGATGCTCGCCGACGTCCTCACGATGACCGAGCACAGCGCGAAGCCCCTGGAGGAGATCACCTTCGCCTACCTGGGCGACGCCCGCTTCAACATGGGCAACTCCTACCTGATCACCGGGGCCCTGCTCGGTATGGACGTGCGAATCGTCGCCCCCGCCGCCTACTGGCCGGTGCCGGAGATCGTGGACCGGGCCCACGAGCTCGCGAAGTCCAGCGGGGCGCGCATCACCCTCACCGAGGACGTCACTGAGGGCGTCCTGGGCGCCGACTTCGTCGTCACCGACGTCTGGGTCTCCATGGGGGAGCCCAAGGAGGTCTGGGGCGAGCGCATCGCGGCGCTCTCGCCGTACGCGGTGACCATGGACGTCCTGCGCGCCACGGGCAACGACGACGTGAAGTTCATGCACTGCCTCCCCGCCTACCACGACCTCGGCACGGAGGTCGCGAGGGAGATCCACGAGCGGCACGGCCTCTCCGAGCTGGAGGTCACCGACGAGGTCTTCGAGTCCTCCCACTCGGTCGTCTTCGACGAGGCCGAGAACCGGATGCACACGATCAAGGCGGTCCTCGTCGCGACGCTGGCAGGCGGCACGCACACCGCATGAACATGCACCCGATTGGGTGAACATGCGAACAAGTGGCTACGATAGTGGTACTTGGTGGGGTTCGGGCTCGCACGCCCGAGCCCCTTTTCATGTGCCCGTCAGCGCGCGTGCCCAGGCGCGAGCCTCCCCACAGGCTCATTCCCCCGCACCACCAGAGAAGAGACCCCGTCCCCCCATGAGTCCCGCCTCCTCCACCCCGCAGAGCCCCCCGCGCAGGACAGGGGCACGCGTCAAGAGCCCCGAACTGCTGCTCGCCGAGTCCGGAGCCGACCTGGAAGGACACGGCCTGCGGCGCACCATGGGCCTGTTCCAGCTCGTCTGCTTCGGTGTCGGGGCGATCGTCGGTACCGGGATCTTCGTCGGGCTGTCCGACAGCGTCGCCGAGGCCGGCCCCGCCGTGGTGATCTCGTTCGTCCTCGCCGCCGTGACCTGCATCTTCACCGCCTTCTCGTTCGCCGAGCTCGGTGGCGCCATTCCGGTCTCCGGCAGCTCCTACTCCTTCGCCTACGCCACCCTCGGGGAGCGGGTCGCGTTCCTCGTCGGCTGGTGCCTGCTGCTGGAGTACGGCGTCTCGGTCTCCGCCGTAGCGGTCGGGTGGAGCCAGTACGTCAACGAGCTGCTGGACAGCCTCATCGGCTGGAACCTCCCCGAGGCGCTCTCCTCCGGTCCCGGCGACGGTGGTGTGATCAACCTGCCGGCGGTCGTCGTGGTCATGATGGCGGCCACCCTGCTGGTGCGCGGCATCAGGGAGAGCGCGGGCGCCACGGCGGCGATGGCGGTGCTGAAGATCGGCATTCTCATCGCGTTCTGCGTGATCGCCTTCACCGCGTTCCAGGACGGACACCTCTCGCCGTTCGCCTCGCACGGCATGGCCGGGATCACCGCCGGCGCGTCGGTGGCGTTCTTCTCGTACATCGGCTTCGACGCGATCACGACCGCCGGTGAAGAGGTCAGGAACCCCCGCCGGAACATTCCGATCGCGATCATGATCTGCATCGGCGTGGTCACGCTGCTCTACTGCGCGGTCGCCCTTGGTGCCATCGGCGCACTCGGCGCGGACGCCGTCTCCGACAAGCCGGCCGCGCTCTCGCTGGTCGTGGACAAAGTCACCGAATCGAGCGTCGGCGGTGGGATCATCGCCTTCGGCGCGGTCGTCGCGATCGCGTCGGTCGTCCTCGCGGTGATGTACGGCCAGACCCGCATCCTGATGTCGATGTCCCGCGACGGGCTGATCCCCCGGGTCTTCGAGCGGGTGTCGCCCAAGACCCGTACGCCGGTCGCCAACACCTGGATCGTGGCCGTCGTCTTCGCTGTCCCCGCCGCGTTCTCGTCCCTGGACGTCGTCGTGAACCTGACGACCATCGGCACACTCGCCACCATGGCGGTGGTCAATGTCGCCGTCATCGCGCTGCGCCGCCGCAACCCGGAGCTGAAGCGTTCCTTCCGGGTGCCGCTCTACCCCGTCAGCCCGGTCCTGGGTGTCGGCTTCTGCGTGTACCTCATGTACGGGACGGGCTGGACGACCTGGGTGCAGTTCGTGGTCTTCCTCGCGGTGGGAGCCCTGGTGTACGCGGGATACGGACGCAGCCGCTCCCGGCTCGTCAGCCCCGGGGAGCCGGGGGACCGGGCGGAACGGGACCCGGCGACAGGGTGAACCAGACCGCCTTGCCGTGCTCGGTGGGGCGGTGACCGCAGGACGAGCTGAGGGCGCGGATCAGGAGCAGTCCCCGGCCGTGCTCCTGCCACGGGTCCGGCGCGGAGCCGGGCAGCAGGCGGGACAGGTCGCCGGGCGGCCCCGGGTCGTGGTCGTGCACCTCCACCTGGCAGCCGGACGCCAGGAGCTCGACCACCAGCTCGATGGGCCCCGAGCCGTCGGTGTGCTCCACGGCGTTGGCGACCAGTTCCGCGGTCAGCAGCTCGGCGGTGTCGCTGTCCGCGGGCGCGTCGAGGTCCGCCAGCGCCGTTCGGACGAGGGCGCGGGCGATCGGCACGGCGGCCGTCGAGTGCGGCAGGGCGATCCGCCAGGACGGGGGCGGGGGCGCGGGGGCGTCGGGCGGCAAGGCGGGAGTTTCCGTTCGGGAGCGGGACTTCCGGCGGGGGAGCTTCGTTCCGGGGCGACTGCGTCCGGGAGGCGTCCTCCGGCGCCGGAGGGTACGGGGGTCCGCACCAGGACTTCCTGCGCTCAACCATACGAAGCACGACGCCGCAGACATAGAGCCGGTCGACCATGACAAAGGGGACGTTCGCCACAGGACCGCTCTATCGCGTACTCCTGACGGTAGTCACAGATCAGTGATAGCTTCGAAGTGCATCACCATCGGCCCGACGGCTGGAGGGGAACCTTCCATGAGCCCGTTCACCGGCTCCGCCCCGCGCACGGAGCGCTGGGAGCATCTGCGCCTCACCACGGACGACGGTGTGGCGACCGTGACGCTCGCCCGTCCCGAGAAGCTCAACGCGCTCACCTTCGGCGCCTACGCCGACCTGCGGGACCTTCTTGCCGAGCTCTCCCGCGAACGCTCCGTGCGGGCCCTCGTGCTCGCCGGGGAGGGGCGCGGCTTCTGCTCGGGCGGTGACGTCGACGAGATCATCGGCGCCACGCTCGCCATGGACACGGCGCAGCTCCTGGACTTCAACCGGATGACCGGGCAGGTCGTACGGGCCCTCCGTGAGTGTCCCTTTCCCGTCATCGCCGCCGTCCACGGAGTGGCCGCCGGAGCCGGTGCGGTCCTCGCCCTGGCCGCCGACTTCCGGGTGGCCGCCCCGTCCGCACGCTTCGCCTTCCTCTTCACCGCCGTCGGCCTGTCCGGTGGCGACATGGGCGCCGCCTATCTCCTGCCCCGGGTCGTCGGGCTGGGCCACGCCACCCGCATCCTCATGCTCGGTGAACCGGTCCGCGCCCCCGAGGCCGAGCGCATCGGGCTGATCAGCGAGCTGACCGGCGAAGGGGAGGCCGACGCCCGCGCCGCCGCCCTGGCCAGGCGGCTCGCCGACGGGCCGGCCCTCGCCCTCGCCCAGACGAAGGCGCTGCTCACCGCCGAGCTCGACATGCCGCTCGCCGCCGCCGTGGAGATGGACGCCGCCACCCAGGCCCTCCTGATGAACGGCGAGGACTACGCGGAGTTCCACGCCGCCTTCACCGAGAAGCGTCCGCCGAAGTGGCGGGGCAGGTAGCGCCATGTCCTCCTCCGGCACGGGGCGCATAGCGGTCATCGGCGGCGGACCCGGCGGGCTCTACGCCGCCGCCCTCCTGAAGCGGCTGGACCCCGGCCGCGAGATCACCGTGTGGGAGCGCAACGGCCCCGACGACACCTTCGGCTTCGGCGTGGTCCTCTCCGACGAGACGCTCGGCGGCATCGAGCACGCCGACCCCGTCGTGTTCCGGGCGCTCAGCGACGCCTTCGTCCGCTGGGACCGCATCGACGTCGTGCACCGGGGCACCACCCTGACCTCGGACGGCCACGGCTTCGCCGCACTGGGCCGACGCACGCTCCTGCGGATCCTGCAGGAGCGCTGCGCGTCCCTCGGCGTACGGCTCCGCTTCCGGACCGAGGCGCCGCCCGCCGCCGAGCTCGCCGCCCGTCACGACCTGGTCATCGCCGCCGACGGGGTGCACAGCGCCACCCGCGAGGCCCACGCCCGTCACTTCCGCCCCACCGTCGCCGGCCACCGCAACCGCTACATCTGGCTCGCCGCCGACTTTGCCTTCGACGCCTTCCGCTTCGTGATCGCCGAGACCGAGTACGGCGTGATGCAGCTGCACGCCTACCCGTTTTCCCGCCCGTCGCCCGACCACCACCCCTTGACGAGGCACTCCGGGCCGCCGCCGAGTGAATCCGGGGCCTCGACCGTCATCGTCGAGATGCGCGAAGAGGTCTGGCGGGCCGCCGGCCTCGACACCTGCGACACCGCCCGGTCGGCCGAGCACTGCGCCAAGGTCTTCGCCGAGGCCCTCGGCGGCCGGCCGCTGCGCTCCAACAAGTCCTCGTGGCTCACCTTCGCCACCGTCACCAACGCGCACTGGTCGCACGGCAACACGGTCCTGCTCGGCGACGCCGCACACACCGCCCACTTCTCCATCGGCTCCGGCACCAAGCTCGCCGTCGAGGACGCCCTCGCCCTGGCCGCCTGCGTCGGGGAACAGCCCGACCTGCCCACCGCCCTGGCCGCGTACGAGGCCGAGCGCCGCCCCGTCGTCCTGTCCACCCAGCGCGCCGCCGCGGCCAGTCTCCGCTGGTTCGAGGAACTCCCGCAGTACGTGGACCAGCCGCCCCTGCGGTTCGCCTTCAACCTCCTCACCCGAAGCCGCCGCGTCACCCACGACAACCTGCGGCTGCGCGACCCCGCCTTCACCCAGGCGGTCGAGGACGAGTTCGGCTGCCCGCCCGGCACCCCGCCGATGTTCACCCCGCTGCGGCTGCGCGGCCTCGAACTCCGTAACCGTGTCGTCGTCTCGCCCATGGACATGTACTCCGCGGTCGACGGGCTGCCCGGCGACTTCCACCTCGTCCACCTCGGCGGCCGTGCGCTCGGCGGCGCCGGTCTCGTCATGACCGAGATGGTCTGCGTGAGCCCCGAGGGCCGCATCACGCCGGGCTGCACCGGCCTCTGGACCGACGAACAGGCCGACGCCTGGGCGAGGATCACGCGATTCGTGCACGACTCCGCCCCCGGCGCCGCGATCGGCGTCCAGCTGGGCCACTCCGGCCGCAAGGGATCCACCCAGCTGATGTGGGAGGGTATCGACCAGCCGCTGGACGAAGGGAACTGGCCGCTCAGCGCCGCCTCGCCCCTCCCGTACGCGCAGGGCGTCAACCAGATCCCGCAGGAGCTCGACCGAGCCGGGATGGACGCGGTCAGGGACCGGTTCGCCGAGGCCGCCCGACGGGCCGCCCGCTGCGGCTTCGACCTCCTCGAACTGCACTGCGCCCACGGCTACCTGCTCTCAGGCTTCCTCTCCCCGCTCACCAACCTGCGCACCGACGCCTACGGCGGGACCCTGGACAACCGGCTCCGCTTCCCCCTGGAGGTCTTCGACGCGGTCCGCGCCGCCTGGCCCCACGACCGGCCCATGAGCGTACGGATCTCCGCCACGGACTGGGCGCAGGGCGGCACGAGCGACGAGGACTCCGTGACGGCCGCCCGCGCCTTCGCTGCCCACGGCGCGGACGCCGTCGACGTCTCCACGGGCCAGGTCGTCTCCGACGAACGCCCCGAGTACGGCCGTTCCTACCAGACCCCGTACGCCGACCGGATCCGCAACGCCCTGGACGTGCCCGTCATCGCCGTCGGCGCCATCTCCTCCTGGGACGACGTCAACTCGCTGCTGCTCGCCGGCCGGGCCGACCTCTGCGCCCTGGCCCGCCCCCACCTGTACGACCCGCACTGGACGCTGCACGCGGCGGCCGAGCAGGGCTACACGGGACCGGGTGTCTCCTGGCCGCTGCCGTACCGCGCGGGCAGCCGGACCCCGCCGACCGGCCGCACCGACGGCCCGAAACCCCGGCTCACGCTGGACTGAGGGTCAGGCACTCGTGACAGCGGCACGGGTCGGGGTGCGGCAGGGCCCAGTGTGTGGTGCGGTACTCGACGGACAGCCGGCCGAGCAGGGACGCGAGCTCCTCGGCGTCCTGACGGGACGTCCGCCGGCCGTCCACGCCCGCCTCCTCGCACAGCCGCAGCACCGCCGGGCTGTGGACCTGCACGGCCCGGAAGGTGTGCAGATTGCGGGTCGACATGTCGACCGAGATGTACGTGCCGGTATGGCGGCCGCGCCCGATCGTGGTCAGCTGCTCGTGGCCCGTGCCCGCGTAGGTCTCAATCACATACACCTTGGAGCCGCCCCGGTAGGACTTGGTCCCGGGCCTCAACTCCTGGCCGCCCTCGCCGTACCGCCGCCACCGCACGACGTTCGCAGCGATGAGCCATGCCTGCCCGGCCGGTGTCTCCCCGGCCCCGGCCGTCATTCCGGCTCCGCGGTGATGAGCAGCCGGTCGCCGACGGCCTCGTAACCGATGCGCCGGTACACGCCGTTGCTCGTCGGATTCGTGAGGTCGGTGAAGAGCAGCACCTCCCCTGCCCCCGCCTCCCGTGCCGCGCGGCTGACCTCCGCGGTCACCGCCGCCGCGTATCCCCGGCCGCGGTGCTCCGGCGGCGTGTAGACGTTCGCCACCCGCACCGTGTCCGCGACCATGCGTGAGACGCCCGCCACCGAGACCGGTTCCCCGCCGGTCTCCCAGAGCGTCAGCCCGCCGTGCGCGGTGCGTTCGTCCACGATCCGTTCCACCCGGTCGCCCGACTGGCCGGTCTCCTCACCGAAGGCGCGGATCCAGTCGACCAGCAGCGTCCGGTCGGCCGTGGTCGCTGTCCTGGGCCGGCCCGCGGGCGCGGGGGACGGCGCCACCAACGTGCCCAGCCGGTACAGCCGGTGCTCCTCGTCGACGCGGTGGCGCGGCCACCGGGCGGCCAGGATCCGGGCGGTGTCACGGTCCGCGTCGACACCGGGGAGCGGCAGAGCGTCGGCCAGCGGACCGAGCGCCGCCGGATCCACCGTGCCCAGGATCGGCACCAAGGGCGGTGTGCGAACCAGCGCCCCGGCCACCTCCCCGCCCGCCCCGCGCCACCATCCCAGCACCGGCGGCTCGGTGCCGTACGCGTGCGGCCCGCTCACCCTCAGGGTGGCGGTGACGGTCAGCAGCAGGGTGTTCTCGACGGGGCGGGCGGCCAGGGACGCTCCGGCCGCGGCCAGGAAGGCGTCCACATCATCGGTGAAGGTCCAGGGCATTACCTCATCCTGGCGGGTCCCACGGCCTCGGGTCATCTTGATTTCGCGGGTGGATCAGGGCTCTACCCGACGAACCGGGCGCCTGCGTCCCGCAGTTGCGCGTGCAGCAGCCCGAACACCTCCGCCGAGCGCCCGCCCGGCCAGTCCTTCGGCAGCAGCTCCCCGGGCAGCCCCGGGTCGGCGTACGGCAACTGCCGCCAGGAGTCCAGCGCGCGGAGGTAGTCCCGGTAGGCCTCCTCCGGGTCCGGGGCTTCTCCGCCGGCCCGTGCCTGCCAGGAACGCAGCACCGGCTCCTGCCGTTCCAGGAAGTCCAGGTGGAGCCGGGCGATCGCGTCCAGGTCCCACCAGCGCGCCACCGCCTCCGCCGTGGCGGCGAATCCGAGGTGTTCCCCGCGGAACAGATCGACGTACGGGGCGAGTCCGAGGCGCTCCAGCGTGTGCCGGGTCTCCTCGTACAGACCGGCGGGCGCGATCCACACCCCGGGTGCCGCCGTGCCGAAGCCGAGCCGGCCGAGGCGGGAGCGCAGCAGGTGGCGCTTGTGGCGCTCGGCCTCCGGTACGGAGAAGACGGCCAGCACCCAGCCGTCGCCGGGCAGGGGCGCCGGCCGCCGGTAGATCCGCCGGTCGCCGTTGTCCAACAGCTGTCGGGCGTCGGACGACAGGGCGTATCCGGCCGTGCCGTCCGCCGTGCGGGCGGGGGCGAGCAGCCCCCGGCGCTTGAGGCGGGACACGGACGAGCGCACGGACGGGGCGTCGACCCCGACCGCGTGCAGCAGCCGGATCAGCTCGGACACCGCCAGCGGCGCGTTGCCGGGGCGACGGCCGTACGCGCCGTAGAGGCTGACGATCAGGGAACGGGGAGTGTGCTCGGCCACGTGATCACTCTAGAGCGGTGCCGCGCAGCAGGAAGCGCTGGAGCTTGCCCGTCGCGGTCCTCGGGAGCGCGGGCAGGAATGCGATGGCGCGCGGGCACTTGTGCGGTGCCAGCTCGGCCTTCATGTGCGCGCGCAGACCGTCGGCCGACAGCAGCGCGCCCTCGCGCGGCACGACGTACGCGGCCACGATCTGTCCGCGCAGATCGTCGTCCCGGCCCACCACCGCGGCCTCGGCCACGCCGGGGTGGCGCAGGAGGGCCTCTTCGACCTCGGGACCGGCGATGTTGTACCCGGCGGAGATGATCATGTCGTCGGCGCGGGCGACGTAGCGGAAGTAGCCGTCGGGCTCGCGGACGTAGGTGTCGCCGGTGATGTTCCAGCCGTGGCGTACGTACGCCCGCTGACGTTCGTCGGCGAGGTACCGGCAGCCGACCGGGCCGCGCACGGCCAGCAGGCCCGGTTCGCCGTCGGGCAGCTCCTCGCCGTCGTCGTCCACCACCCGCGCCTGCCAGCCGGGCACGGGGACGCCGGTGGTGCCGGGCCGGATGGCGCCGTCGGCGGCGGAGATGAAGATGTGCAGCAGCTCGGTGGCCCCGATGCCGTTGATGATGCGCAGCCCCGTCCGTTCGTACCAGGACTCCCAGGTCGCGGCGGGGAGGTTCTCCCCGGCCGACACGCAGCGGCGCAGCGCGGACAGGTCGTGGCCGTCGAGCGCGTCGAGCATCACGCGGTACGCGGTCGGCGCGGTGAACAGGACGGAGACGTGGTGTTCGGCGAGCGCGGGCAGCAGCTGTCTGGGACCGGCCTGTTCCAGCAGCAGGGCACAGGCACCGGCCCGCAGCGGGAAGACGACCAGGCCGCCGAGTCCGAAGGTGAAGCCGAGCGGCGGGCTGCCCGCGAACACGTCGTCGGGTTCCGGCCTCAGGACGTGGCGGGCGAAGGTGTCGGCGACGGCCAGCACGTCGCGGTGGGCGTGCATGCAGCCCTTGGGCCGCCCGGTGGTGCCCGAGGTGAAGGCGATGAGCGCGATGTCGTCGGCGGCGGTGTCCACCGCCGGGCAGGGCCCCTGCCGGGCGGCCGCGAGCGCCGTCAGGTCGTCGGGGGAGCCGCCTCCGTACGTCGTGACGCGCAGCCCGGGCACCCCGGCCGCGGCCAGGTCGTCGACGGACCTGATGTCGCAGAGGGCGTGGCCGACACGGGCGAGGGAGCAGATGGTGGCGAGCTCCGACGCCCGCTGCTGCGCCAGCACCGTCACCGCGACCGCGCCGGCTTTCGTCACGGCGAGCCAGCAGGCCGCGAGCCAGGGCGAGGTGGGGCCGCGCAGCAGCACGCGGTTGCCCGGTACGACGCCGAGATCGTGCGTCAGCACCAGGGCGATGCGGTCCACCCGGTCCCGCAGCTCCCCGTAGCTCCAGACGCCTCCGTCGGCGCTCCTGAAGGCCGGGCGGTCGGGGCCGAAGCGTTCGACGGTGCGGTCGAGCAGCTCGTACCCGCAGTTCAGCCGGGCCGGGTAGGCCAGTTCGGGGAGGTCGAAGACCAGCTCGGGCCAGTCCTCGGCGGGTGGGAGGTGGTCGCGCGCGAAGGTGTCGGTGTGCGCGCTGGCGGTACCTGACGGCTTCATGAAGCATCGCTCCCTGATCCGGCCTGACCCGAACGAAAGACCCTGGTCGCCCTTGGAGCGTATCGTTTGAGTGACGGTAGTCAATGGTCCGCGATAAGTCGTGACAAGAGAGGCGCCGGTATGACGGCATTCTCCCTCGATCCCGGTCGAACCGCCTGGTGCGACGAGCTGTACACCCTCGCCCGCGACGAGCTGCGCCCCCTCGCGGAGAAGGGCGGGCCCGGCCATGTCAACCGCCCGCTCGTCGCCGCCCTCGGGGGACTGGGGCTCCTGGACAGGCTCCTCGACTCGGGAGCGCTCGACCTCTGCCTGCTGCGCGAATCGCTGGCCCGCGGCTGCACGGAGGCCGAGACCGCGCTCGCGCTCCAGGGACTCGGAGCCGGCCCGGTCCGTCTCGCGGGGACCGAGGACCAGCGCGCGCGGTGGCTCCCCGAGGTGCGCGCCGGACGCGCCGTCGCCGCCTTCGCGCTCAGCGAGCCGGGCGCCGGATCCGACGCGGCGGCGCTGGCCCTCGCCGCACAGCCGGACCGCGGCGGCTGGCGGCTCACCGGCGAGAAGTGCTGGATCTCCAACGCCCCCGAGGCCGACTTCTACACCGTCTTCGCGCGGACGGGCGAGGGCGCCGGAGCCCGCGGTGTCACCGCGTTCCTCGTCCCCGCCGACCGCCCCGGACTCACCGGGACGCCCCTGGAGATGCTCTCGCCTCACCCCATCGGGGCACTGGACTTCGACGGCGTCCCGGTGACCGCCGACGACGTGCTCGGTGAGCCGGGCCGGGGGTTCCGGGTCGCCATGGACACCCTGAACCTCTTCCGGCCCAGTGTCGGAGCGTTCGCCGTGGGCATGGCCCGTGCCGCGCTCGACGCGACCCTGGCGCACACTGCGGACCGCACCGCCTTCGGAGCACCGCTCAAGGACCTCCAGGCGGTCTCGCACCAGGTCGCCGAGATGGCCACCCGCACCGAGGCCGCCCGGCTCCTGGTCTACGCGGCGGCGGCCGCCCACGACGCGGGCGAGCCGGGTGTGCCCCGGCGCGCCGCCATGGCCAAGCTGTACGCCACCGAGACCGCGCAGTACGTCGTCGACGCGGCCGTCCAGCTGCACGGCGCCCGCGCCCTGCGCCGGGGCCATCTGCTCGAACACCTCTACCGGGAGGTCCGCGCGCCCCGGATCTACGAGGGGGCCACCGAGGTGCAGCGCACCATCATCGCCAAGGAGCTGTACGCGACCTAGGGCCTCTCGTTTGGATCATGCCGGGCTCGCGAGGCCTGGCACGCACATCTGCGGCGTTGTCGTCAATCAACAACGCTCCGCGTTGCCTCAATCCTCCGTCTTGCAGCTGCACGCACCAGACCCCGCTCCCTGATCCGGCCTGATCCAAACGAGAGACCCAGGAGACGCCCGCATGAATCCGATCACCCGGATCAACCCCGCCGAACTGGCCCCGCCCACCGGCTTCTCGCACGCGGTCACGGCCGCCGGAGGCCGCCTGGTCTTCCTGGCCGGCCAGACCGCGCTGGACGGCGCCGGAAAGATCGTCGGCTCCACCCTGCCCGAGCAGTTCGAGACGGCCCTGGGCAATCTGCTCACCGCCCTGCGTGCCGCGGGCGGCGCCCCGACCGCCCTGGCGAGGGTCACCGTCTACGCCACCGATGTCGCCGCCTACCGCACCCACGCCCCGGAACTGGGCGAGATCTGGCGGCGGCTGGCGGGGCGTGAGTACCCGGCCATGGCCGTCGTCGGCACGGCCCGGCTCTGGGACGAGCAGGCCATGGTCGAGCTCGACGGCATCGCGGTGCTGGACTGAGGCAGCACGCGCGCAGGGGGCGGTGCGACCGGCCGCACCGCCCCCTGCCGCCGCGAGGCACGGATCAGTACGGCTTGACCAGCACGTGGGCGGCGCCCGGCATACCGACCTTCAGGAGTTCGTCCTCCTCCGGTGTCGTCGCACTGCCCGTCTCCTCCTTCAGGAGGGCACGCGAGAGGTTCTGCACGAACATCGCGCGTGAACGGCGGCGGTCCTCCCAGGCGGCGAGGGCCGCCGCGACGTCGTCCTCCGCGTCCAGCGACCGGGCCAGGACCAGGGCGTCCTCCACCGCCATCGCCGCGCCCTGCGCCAGGTTCGGCGTGCTCGCGTGCGCGGCGTCACCGGCGATGACGACCCGGCCGACGTGCCAGGGCGCGTCCACCGTGACCTGCGATATGCGCGAGTACACGACCCCGTCCGCGGCCGTGACCGAGGCCAGCGCCTCGGCGACGGGCCCGCCGAACCCGGCGAGGCGCTCCTTCAGCTGCTCGTGTGCCCGCGCGGGGTCGGGACGGAAGTCCGGCTCCTCGGCGGTCACGGCGGCCAGGTACATCAGCTCGTCCGTGATCGGTGTGAGCAGTGCCTTGGTCGACGACCGGCCCGCGCTCACCACGACCCCCTGGACCTCGGGCAGACGGCCGACGGTGACCCGCCAGTTGGCGAAGCCGGTGTACTCGGGGGTGAAGCGGTCGCCGTACAGCCGGGTCCGCAGCGGCGAGCCGATGCCGTCGAAGCCGACGACGAGGTCCCAGCGGGCGGAGGAACCGTCGGACAGGGTCACCTCGACACCGGCGCCGTCGTCGGTCAGCTCGCTGATCGTCGTACCGAAGCGGACCGGCACCCCGGCGGCCGCGGTGGCCGCGCCCAGCACCTCGGCCAGGGCGGGGCGCGGGATGCCGTTGCCGGCGGGGGCGCCGTCCATGCGGGGCTGCGGGATCTTGGCGAGCGTGGCGCCGGCCGGGTCGCAGATGGTCAGCACCTCCCACGCGAAGCCGGCCGCCACACAGGCGTCGAGCACGCCGATCTCACGCATGACGTGCAGGGCGTTCGACGGCTGGATGATGCCGACGCCGAGTGCGTCCAGCTCGTCGCGGAGTTCGACGACCTCGACCGTGTGCCCGCTCCGGGCGAGTGCGACGGCAAGGGTGAGTCCGCCGATGCCGCCGCCGTGTACCAGTACACGCAGGGGTGTTGCCATCTGAGATCTCCAGGCGGGAAAGGGAGGGAAAGAGGGAGAGGGAGGAGGGCGGTCAGCCGACGGCCACGGGAAGGCTCATCAGGTGGTCGACCAGAGCGAGCAGCACGTCCCGGCCGAAGGTCCGCTCCCGGACGTCGCCGATCATGAGCGGGACGTGCGGGTCCAGGTCCAGGGCCGCCCGGATCTCCTCCGTGGTGCGGGTGTTGTGGCCGTGGAAGCAGTTGATCGCCACCACGAAGGGGATGTCCCGGCTCTCGAAGAAGTCGATCGAGGCGAAACTCGTCTCGATCCGGCGGGTGTCGGCGATGACGACTCCGCCGAGCGCGCCGCTGACCAGGTCGTTCCACATGAACCAGAAGCGTTCCTGGCCCGGTGTGCCGAAGAGGTAGACCACCAGCTCCGGACTGACCGTGATCCGGCCGAAGTCCAGTGCCACCGTGGTGGTGTCCTTCTGGCTGACGCCGGCGAGGCTGTCCACGCCGACGCTCGCCTGGGTGAGGTATTCCTCGGTGCGCAGCGGCGTCACCTCGCTGACGGCGCCCACCAGCGTGGTCTTGCCGACGCCGAAGCCACCGGCTATGAGGATCTTGACGGCGGAAGGCGCCGTCGGACTGGTTGTCATATCGGTTCAGAGTCTCCGGAGTCCGTCTCGTACTGCGGCGAGCAGGCCCATGTCCGCCCCGCCGGACGCCCGCGCCACCGACAGGGGGGCGCGGGCCAGCAGCAATCCCTGGGCCACCAGATCGGCCAGCAGGATCTTGGTGACCGAGACCGGCAGATCGAGGCCGGCGGAGACCTCGGCCACCGCTGCCGGCCGGCGGCAGCGGTCCAGGATCATGCGGTGCTCCGGCTGGAGCCGGCCCGCTCGCAGGGGTGCGCCGTGCTCGTCCAGCGCCTCCCCGGCGGTCGTGAGCACGGTGATGAGGCTGAAGTCGTCCCGCTCGGGGGCGGTCCGGCCACGGGTGATCGTGTAGGGGCGCACCATGGTGCTCGCGCCGTCCTCGGTCTCAGGCTCGTCCTCCCCTCCGTACCGGTAGGGGGTCACACCCGCTGCCCGTCCCCGGTGCCGAAGGCGTCGAAGTCACCGCGGGCCGGCGCGGTGAGCTTCTGGCCGACCTGCTGCACCAGGTTGTGCATCGCCAGCGACATCACCTCGGCGTCCACCTCCTGGGAGGCGACCACGGCGAGGTGGGTGCCCTGGCCGGCGGCGATGATGAAGAGCCAGAGGTCGGCCAGCTCGACGATCACCTGGTGGACCGATCCGCCGTCGAACAACTGGCCGACACCGCGGGCGAGACTCTGCTGGCCGGTGCATATCGCGGCGAGCCGTTCCGCGTCGGCGCGCTCGATGGTGCGTGAGTGGCTCACCACCAGCCCGTCGTCGGACAGCAGTACGGCGTTCAGTGTCTCGGCGACCGAGTCCACCAGACCGTCGAGCAGCCAGTCCAGGTCCTGGAGGGTGGCCGTTGTGCGTGTCATGACCGTTCTTCTCTCGTAGGGGAGGGGGCGGCGGGGGCGGGGCCCTGCGGCTCCTCCGCCGCACGTGCCGCGCGCGAGCGCCGCTGGAATGCCCCGATCGCCGCACCGGCCCGCCGGGGGACGGGGCGGAGCAGCGGGTTCTCGTCCCAGCTCGGGGGCTTGGGCGTGGCCGTCCGGGCGGCTGGGTCCACCCGGAGCTCGTCCACCAGGCTGGCCTGGCGAACGCGGCGGGGGAGCGGGGGCTCCCCGCCCGCCGGCGCGGGGGCCGGCTGCTCCGCCGGGCCCGCGGGAAGGGCCGGGGGCCCGGAACGGTCGGGCGCACCGTAGGAGTGCGGGCCGGTGGTGCCGTCCCCCGCCGGACAGGGCTGCGCGTAGGACGGCTCGGGCGCCGCGTACGGGTCCTCCACCGGCTCCGCGTAGGTGTGACCGGGCACGGGATACTGGCCCGCGGCCGTCATGTACTGCTGTTCCTGGGCCGCGTAGGGCTGTCCGGCGCCGGAGTACGGACTGTCCGCCTCGGCGTACGGCTGACCGGGCACGGAGTACGAGCCGTCGGTGTACGCGTGCCCGGGCGCGGGGTACGAGCCGGCCGCGTACGGCTGGTCCGCCCCGGGGTACGGCGTGTGGGCCGGCCCGTCCGGCGGGAAGGGCTGTCCGGGCACGGGGAACGGGTCATCGGCCCCGGCGTACGGCTGTCCGGCCCCGGCGTACGGCTGCTCGGAAGCAGGCTGTTCGTCTTCGGCGGGCCGCGATCTGGCGGTGTGGTCGGCCAGGGCCGTGACCCCGGCCATCGCCCGGCCCTGCACCCGGGTCGGCAGCGCGCCGGGAGCCGCGGGCGCGGCGGCCGGGGAGTGCTCCGCCGCCGGTGGAGCGGTGGCGGCCGTGGGTACGCCGACGGGCCCTGAGCCGGGCTCGGGCACGGTCAGCTCGTCCGGGACGAGGACGACCACGCGGGTGCCGCCGAAGGCGGACGGCCGGAACTCGACCCTCAGCCCGTGCTGGTCCGCGAGGCGCGAGATCACGTAGAGGCCGAGCCGGATGTCCTCCGCGTGGGCCAGCACGTCCATCCGCGGCGGACGGCTCATCAGCTCGTTCGCGTCGGCCAGCTGTTGCTCGTCCATGCCCAGGCCGCGGTCCTCGACCTCGATGGCCAGGCCCCGGCTCACCTTCGCCGCGCGGACCTCGACCGGGCTGGGCGGCCGGGAGAAGGTCAACGCGTTCTCGATCAGCTCCGCCAGGACGTGGGAGACCGGACCCACGGCCCGTTCGGCCAGCCACGGAGCACCGTCGAGGTCCAGCACCACCCTGCGGTAGTCCTGCACCTCGCCCTGGGCCGAGCGCATGACGTCCAGCAGCGGGACCGGCTTGCGCCAGCGGCGGTGCGGCGAGCCGCCCGCGAGGATCACCAGGTTCTCCTCGTAACGGCGCAGACGCGCCGTCAGGTGGTCGAGGTCGAAGAGACCGTCGAGCACCTCGGGGTCCTCGTGCTTGCGCTCCAGCTCGTCCAGCTTCTTGAGCTGCTGGCCGATCAGCTGCTGCGTACGGCGCGCGATGCGCTGCAGCAGCCGCTCGAAGCCACGGTGCTGGTCCGCTTGCCGGACGGCCGCCTGGAGGGCGCTGGTGCGGGCCTGGTTGAGCGCGCCGCCGAGCCGGGTGAGTTCGTCACCGCCCCCGTCCGGTGCGTCGATCGCGCGGGCCTCGGCCTCGACATCGATCTTCTCCCCCTGGGCCAGCCGCTCGACGACGTCCGGCAGCGCCTTCTCCAGCTCCTCGGCCCGTTCCTGGAGTCCGGAGATGCGCCGGCGCAGGTTACGGGTGAGGCGCCAGGTGGTCCAGACGACCGCGACGACCGCGAGCAGACCGATCACCGAGGTGAGGACCATCTTGAGCAGCAGGGACATGACCGTGTCCTTGCCGGTCACCACCACGGCGTCGGTGCGCTTCTCCAGCATCTCGACCAGCTGGGGGGTGACACCGTCCATGGCCTCGCGCCAGGTCTCCTCCTCGGCCTCGAGCTCGACGAAGCCGGACCGGTCGGCCTCCGCGGGGCGCAGGACCTGTTCCTCGACCTGGGTCTTGGCCTTCCAGGCGGAGCTCTCGGTCAGCTCCTTCCACCGGGCCTGTTCGTCCTCGGGGAGATACGGGACCACCTTGGTGCCGGCCTGGAAGGACTGGCCGGAGACCGCGTTCCGGAGCTCCTGGAGGTCCTCCGTGCCGAGCTTGCCCTCGGGCCAGCCGCGCGTGAGGATCGCGTCCGAGCGGGAGATCATCTCCTTGGCCCAGAACAGGTCCACGAGAGGCTGGCCCAGGGTGGTCACCTCGCCGTTGTCCACATGGCTGAGGGCCGAGAACAGCTCCAGGTCCACGGCGATCAGGTCGGTGTAGTAGTCGTAGACGACCGCCTGCTGGTCGCTGTCGCCCTCGTCGACGAGGGTGCGCTGGGCGGGCAGTTGGCTGATGGCCTCCCGCGCCCTGCCGACGGCGTCCAGCACCTCGTCGGGTGCGTCGTCCGCGCTCACGTCCGAGAGCGACTCGAAGGTCCTGATCGCCTTGTCGGTGAGCGTGCGCTGCTGCTTCAGCGCCGTTCCGGAGTCACCGGGCCGGGCC
This sequence comes from Streptomyces sp. NPDC023573, assembly GCF_055559735.1. Classification (NCBI taxonomy): domain Bacteria; kingdom Bacillati; phylum Actinomycetota; class Actinomycetes; order Kitasatosporales; family Streptomycetaceae; genus Streptomyces; species Streptomyces sp. NPDC023573. The sequence continues at coordinate 2,669 of NZ_JBVHKB010000011.1, read as the reverse complement.
AGCGCCTCCGCGCTGAGCCGGCGTTCCTCCTGCAGGTTGTAGTACACGATGTTGGACGGTTGGCCTGCTTTCTCGGCCAAGAGTCCCTGGGCTGCCTGGCGCTGGAAGTCCAGGAAGGTCTGACCACTGGTGACGGCCCACAGGGCCCCCAGTGCGACTCCGGGGACGATCGCCAGTACGAGAAGGGCCGTCCGCAACGACATGGGTGCCGAGTCGGTCCGCCGTGACGCGCGCGTGCGCAGGGGATGCTCCTTGACGATGATGCCAGCCGGTGACTGGTCAAATACGTTGAGAACTTGGACACATGGATATTAGCCACAGTGCAAAAGAGAAGAAAAAGTGGCCTCACATGTGCAACACAGGACACGCACCGGAAGCACACGCTCGCCCGCCGAAGCATCGGGAATGCCGGTCCCGTCCCGGTAGCGGTATGCGCGCTCCGGGGCGAGCCTGAGGGTGCGCGTATACGTTCTCCGGCGCACCCAGGAGGCGACGGCGATGACCGGCGGACCGTCCCCGTGCCCCGTGCGGAGGTCTTCCGACGGCGAAGGTCTCACGGTCGGTGACGGCCCGCCCCGCCGCCCGCAGGTCGCCGGAGGCGGCCGGGGTCTGCCCGGCGAGGTGCCCGACGAGCCGCGCCATCTGCCGATCGAGGCCGACCGGGTGCTGCGGAACGGGCGGGGCGCCGGAGCGGAAGCGTCGGAAAGGTCCCACGTCATACCGTGTGACCGCGGGCGGACAGGGCAGACGCCGTCCTGTGACGACAGCGGGGCGAGTACCGACCACAGCCGCCGACCGTAAGCAGCGGGCCGACCGCCGCGCGGCGCGCCGGACGGGTGAACCGGGCCGGGGGATATATCTGTATTCGGTGCCCTTTGTTCCGGACCGCCTGTCGTGATCGCACTCGTCCTCAGCCATTTCGCACTCGCGGCGTGCTCCGTGCCGCTCGTGCGGCGGCTCGGCAGATACGCCTTCCTCGTGCTCGCGCTGCCCCCGGCGGCCACCACGGTGTGGGCGGCCACCGAGTGGGGCGGCACGGAAGCGGGCCGGGCGGTCACCTGGTCATGGGAGTGGATCAGCACCTACGACGTGTCCGTCGCCCTTCGCCTGGACGCGCTCGCCGAACTGATGGTGCTGCTCGCGGCCGGGGTGGGCACGCTCGTCCTGCTGTACTGCGCGTACTACTTCACCGACGACTCACCCCAACTGGCGCCCTTCGCCGGGAACCTGCTGGCCTTCGCCGGTGCCATGCTCGCCCTCGTCCTCGCGGACGACCTGATCTCGCTCTACGTGTTCTGGGAACTGACCACGGTCTTCTCGTACCTGCTGATCGGTCACACCAGCCAACGCAAACAGAACCGCCGCTCCGCCCTCCAGGCACTGACGGTCACCACCATGGGCGGCCTGGCCATGCTGGTCGGCTTTCTGATCCTCGGCGAGGCGGCGGGCACCTACCGGATCTCCGCGCTCGTCGCCGAACCGCCGGAGCCGACCCTCGCCGTGTCCGTCGCCCTCGTCCTCGTGCTGTGCGGGGCCCTCTCCAAGTCGGCGATCTGGCCGTTCAGCCTCTGGCTGCCGAACGCCATGGCCGCGCCCACGCCCGTCAGTGCCTACCTGCACGCCGCGGCCATGGTGAAGGCCGGCGTCTACCTGGTGGCACGGCTCGCGCCCGGCTTCGCGGACGTCCCCGTCTGGCGGCCGGTCGTCCTGGTCCTGGGGGGAGCGACGATGCTCCTCGGCGCCTGGCGCGCCCTGCGCCTGAACGACCTGAAGCTCGTCCTCGCCTACGGCACGGTCAGCCAGCTCGGCTTCCTCGTCGTGCTCGCCGGGGCGGGGAACCGGAACGCCGCGCTCGCGGCCGTCGCGATGATCCTGGGGCACGCCCTGTTCAAGGCGGCGCTGTTCCTCGTCACCGGCATCGTGGACCACGCGGCCGGCTCCCGGGACCTGCGGCGGCTCTCCGGCCTCGGCCGCACCATGCCGTACGTCTGCGGGGTCGCGGTGCTCGCCGCCGCGTCCATGGCGGCCCTGCCGCCGTTCCTCGGGTTCGCGGCCAAGGAGGCCGCCTTCGACGCGCTGCTGCACGGTGACACCGCCGACCGCTGGGTGCTGGCCGTCACCGTCGTGGGCTCCGTACTGACCGTCGCGTACACCCTGCGCTTCCTCTGGGGTGCGTTCGCCCGTAAGCCGGGTGTCCCCGACACCCCCGCCCACCGCGTCGGCGCCGGCCTCCTGGCTCCGCCCGCCGTCCTCGCCGTCGCCGGGCTGGTGCTCGGCCCCGGCGTCGGATGGACGGACCGTCTGTTCGCCGCGTACGCCGACACCTTCCCCGCCCCCGCGCACCCCTACCATCTCGCGCTCTGGCACGGCTTCGGGACTGTCCTGCTGCTGTCCGCCCTGACCTGGGCGGGCGGCGCGGTGCTCTTCGCGGGACGTACGACGGTCACCCGCTTCTCCCGCCGTGTCGCCTGGCCCACCGCGGACAGCGTGTTCGGGCACCTCCTGCTGGGCCTGGAGCGTGTCGCCCTCCAGGTCACCGGCTTCGTCCAGCGCGGCTCCCTCTCCGGCTACCTGGCCATCACGCTGCTGGTGATGCTCTTCGGCCAGCTGGCGGTCCTGGCCGTGGACCACCCCTGGGAAGGAGCGGTCGCCCCCCGGGTGTGGGACAC
>NZ_JBVHKB010000010.1:0-344986 GCF_055559735.1 Streptomyces sp. NPDC023573 | reverse complement strand
ACGCCCGGTTACATTCCGAACCCGGAAGCTAAGCCTTTCAGCGCCGATGGTACTGCAGGGGGGACCCTGTGGGAGAGTAGGACGCCGCCGAACAAATATTACGGACTAGCCCCGTGCCCTTGTGGCACGGGGCTTTTCTGCGTTCAGAGCCTTCCCTCGTACCCCTGTGCACCGGACCGCAGGGGCTGAGGGTAAGGTCAGGGGGCATCATTCGCACGTTCTTCACAGGAGGCCCCCGGGTGGAGGTCCAGGAGACTCGAGTTCAGACGAACCGAGTACTCACCATCCCCAACATCCTCAGCATGGCTCGCCTCGTCGGCGTGCCGCTCTTCCTGTGGCTGATTCTTCGCCCCGTGTTCGGCGGGCCCAACAGCGACGGCTGGGCCCTGCTGGTCCTGATGCTGAGCGGTGTCAGTGACTACCTCGACGGCAAGCTCGCGCGCCGGTGGAATCAGATCAGCAGTCTCGGCCGGCTCCTGGACCCGGCCGCCGACCGCCTCTACATTCTTTCGACCCTCGTCGGGCTCACGTGGAGGGAGATCCTGCCACTATGGCTGACAGCCGCTCTCCTCGCCCGTGAGCTGATGCTTCTCGTCATGGTGGGAATCCTTCGCCGGCACGGCTATCCGCCGCCGCAGGTGAACTTCCTAGGAAAAGCTGCAACCTTCAACCTGATGTACGCCTTCCCCTTGTTGCTGCTCAGCGACGGAAGTGGTTGGCTTGCTTCACTGGGCACCATTTTCGGATGGGCGTTCGCTGGGTGGGGTACAACCCTGTATTGGTGGGCAGGAATCCTGTACGTGGTTCAGGTCCGCCGTCTGGTCAAGGCGGATGAAGTAGCCGATTAGCTCGTTGATGTGGCGCCGTGCAGAGTCGCCGGCCCACCGGATGCTGTGGTGGTGCCCCGACGGGTGAAGTCGGCTCGACCGTCGTCTCTTCGAGGAGGACGTTTCCGACATGAAGGCCGTCGTGATGGCAGGCGGTGAAGGCACCCGCCTTCGCCCCATGACCTCAAGCATGCCCAAGCCGCTCCTGCCCGTGGCCAACCGGCCGATCATGGAGCATGTGCTGCGGCTGCTCAAACGGCATGGGCTGAACGAGACCGTTGTCACCGTCCAGTTCCTCGCCTCTCTCGTCAAGAATTACTTCGGCGACGGCGAGGAACTCGGGATGGAGCTCAGCTATGCCAACGAGGAGAAGCCACTCGGTACCGCGGGAAGTGTCAAGAACGCCGAGGAAGCCCTGAAGGACGACACCTTCCTGGTGATTTCCGGCGACGCACTCACCGACTTCGATCTCACCGATCTCATCGCGTTCCACAAGGAGAAGGGCGCACTCGTCACGGTGTGCCTCACCCGCGTCCCGAACCCTCTCGAGTTCGGGATCACGATCGTGGACGAAGACGGGAAGGTGGAGCGCTTCCTGGAGAAGCCGACGTGGGGCCAGGTCTTCTCGGACACGGTGAACACCGGCATCTACGTCATGGAGCCCGAGGTCTTCGACTACGTCCAGGCCGACACCTCCGTGGACTGGTCCGGCGACGTGTTCCCGCAGCTCATGAAGGAAGGCAAGCTCATCTGCGGCTATATCGCAGAGGGCTACTGGGAGGACGTGGGCACGCACGAGAGCTATGTGAAGGCCCAGGCCGATGTGCTGGAGCGCAAGGTCGACGTGGAGCTGGACGGCTTCGAGATCTCGCCCGGCGTCTGGGTGGCGGAAGGCGCCGAGGTCCATCCCGACGCGGTTCTGCGGGGGCCGCTGTACATCGGTGACTACGCCAAGATCGAGGCCGGCGCCGAGATCCGTGAGCACACGGTCATCGGCTCCAACGTCGTCGTGAAATCCGGCGCCTTCCTTCACAGGGCAGTCGTACACGACAACGTCTACATCGGGCAGCACAGCAATCTGCGCGGCTGCGTCATCGGGAAGAACACCGACATCATGCGGGCCTCGCGGATCGAGGACGGCGCCGTCATCGGCGACGAGTGCCTGGTCGGCGAAGAATCGATTATCCAGGGCAATGTCCGGGTCTATCCGTTCAAGACCATCGAAGCCGGCGCCTTCGTGAACACGTCGGTCATCTGGGAGTCGCGCGGACAGGCACATCTCTTCGGGGCCCGCGGTGTCACCGGGATCCTGAACGTCGAGATCACTCCGGAGCTCGCGGTCCGTCTCGCAGGCGCGTACGCGACGACCCTGAAGAAGGGCGCGACGGTCACGACCGCCCGCGACCACTCCCGTGGTGCACGCGCACTGAAGAGAGCGGTCATCTCCGCCCTCCAGGCCAGCGCCATCGATGTCCGGGACCTGGAGAACGTGCCGCTGCCGGTGGCCCGTCAGCAGACCGCACGGGGCAGCGCCGGCGGCATCATGATCCGTACGTCTCCGGGTGTGCCCGACTCGGTCGACATCATGTTCTTCGACGAGCGGGGAGCCGATCTCTCCCAAGCACGCCAGAAGAAGCTGGACCGCGTGTACGCCCGTCAGGAATTCCGCCGGGCCTTCCCGGGTGAGATCGGTGACCTTCACTTCCCGTCGAGCGTCTACGACTCCTACACCGGCTCCCTGCTCCGCAACGTCGACACGAGCGGCATCGCCGACGCGGGCCTCAAGGTCGTGGTGGACGCGTCCAACGGCAGTGCCGGGCTCGTCCTGCCCAGCCTGCTCGGCCGCCTCGGTGTGGACGCGCTGACGATCAACCCCGGGCTCGACGAGTCACGACCCACCGAGTCCGCCGAGTCGCGGCGGGCCGGACTGGTGCGCCTCGGAGAGATCGTGTCCTCCGCGCGGGCCGCCTTCGGCGTACGGTTCGACCCTGTCGGTGAACGGCTCTCTCTCGTGGACGAGCGGGGCCGCATCATCGAGGACGACCGGGCGCTGCTGGTCATGCTCGACCTCGTGGCGGCCGAGCGCAGGAGCGGACGGGTCGCCCTGCCGGTGACCACCACCCGGGTCGCCGAACAGGTCGCCGCCTACCACGGCACGCAGGTCGAGTGGACGACCACATCGCCTGACGACCTGACGCGCGTGGGACGTGAGGACACCACGATCTTCGGCGGTGACGGCCGAGGCGGCTTCATCATCCCCGAGTTCAGCAGCGTCTTCGACGGTGCGGCGGCCTTCGTCAGGCTCATCGGTCTCGTGGCCAGGACACAGCTCACCCTCAGCCAGATCGATGCCCGCATCCCGCGTGCCCACGTGCTGCGCCGGGACCTCGCCACACCATGGGCGGTCAAGGGGCTCGTCATGCGCCGGGTCGTGGAAGCGGCGGGGGAGCGCAGCGTCGACACCACCGACGGCGTGCGCGTGGTCGAGACCGACGGCCGCTGGGTGATGGTGCTGCCCGACCGCGCGGAAGCAGTCACGCACCTGTGGGCCGAGGGGCCCGACGACGCCTCGGCCCAGGCACTGCTCGACGAGTGGGCGGCGGTCGTGGACAGCGCGGGCGACTGAGCGGACCACCGTGGTCCGCAAGCCGTGTGCTGCGGCTTGCGGGCCCACGGTGGGGCCATTCGGCGGCAGCAGGCATGACGTGCGACGATGTGCGGCATGTCGCAGCCGCCCCCCGATCGGAGTAGCGCTCCGCCGCGTCCTCGCCCCGACGCGTCCATGTCGCTGCTGACCACCGTGATGGAACACAGCCTCGACGAGGGATACGCCGAGGCCTCGGCGCGTCGCCGGTCCGAGGGGCGAAACGGGCTGCCGCGCACGCTGAAGGCCAAGCTGGGACTTGCCGCCGGCCTGGTGCTGGCCGCCCTCGTGGTGACGCTCGGCGCCGCGGAGGCCCGGGTCGCGGCTCCTGTCGTGGCCAAGGAGCGCGAAGAGCTCATCGACCGGGTGAACGCCGAGACCTCCATGGCGGACACGCTCGAGGCGGATGTCGACAAACTGCGCAAGGACGTCGGAGAGCGGCAGCGCAAGGCGCTTCAGGAGCACGGTGGGGACCAGGGCGGCCTGGTGGCGTTGCTGTCCGGGGCCACCCCGGTCGAAGGTCCCGGCATCAAACTGGTCGTGGACGACGCCGAGGACACCGACCAGGGCGGCGGCGGCCCCCGTGAGTCCACCGGTTTCGCCGACACCGGGCGGGTTCGTGACCGGGACATGCAGCGTGTGGTCAACGGTCTGTGGCAGTCCGGTGCCGAGGCGATCGCCATCAACGGGCAGCGGCTGACGGCCCTCTCAGCGATCCGCGCGGCGGGCGACGCCATACTGGTCGACAACAGGCCGCTCGTGCCGCCGTACACGGTGCAGGCGGTGGGGGACGGCAAGAAGCTCGCCACGGCCTTCCAGAACAGTGCGGACGGCCAGTATCTTCAGGCGCTGCACGAGAGCTTCGACATCCGCACCAGCATCTCCGAGCAGGAGAAGGTGCGCCTTCCGGCCGCGCCCAGCCTGATCGTACGAACAGCAGAGCCTCAGGCCGCAGACACGGGCAGTGGTGCGGCAGACACAGGGAAGGGCACATCGTGATCGCCGTACTGGGCCTCGTCGTGGGAGTCGTGGTCGGACTGTTGGTCCGGCCCGAAGTTCCGGCGGTGGTCGAGCCCTACCTGCCGATCGCCGTGGTCGCCGCCCTCGACGCCGTCTTCGGCGGACTGCGGGCCATGCTCGACGGGATCTTCGTGGACAAGGTCTTCGTTGTGTCGTTCCTGTCGAACGTCGTCGTGGCCGCGCTGATCGTCTTCCTGGGCGACAAACTGGGTGTCGGGGCCCAGCTCTCCACCGGTGTGGTGGTCGTGCTCGGCATTCGGATCTTCTCCAACGCCGCGGCCATCCGCCGGCACGTCTTCCGGGCGTGAGGCCGATGAGCGACGGCATGAGCAACGAACAGAACCCGGGCGACGCACAGCAGCCCGGCCACGCGTTCAGGCCCGGAAACGGTGGGCGGGCCGGCGCGCTCCCGCCGGAAGCGCCCGAACCACCCGGGTCCGGCCCCGCACCGCCCCGGCAGGGCGGGCCGGAGGGGGTCTCGGGACGCCAGCGACTGCGGGCGGGCCTATGGCCGCCCAGGGTGAGCAGAGCCCAACTGATCGTGGCGCTCCTGCTGTTCGTCCTCGGTCTGGGCCTGGCCATCCAGGTCAGGTCGAACAGCGACAACAGCGCCCTGCGCGGGGCCCGCCAGGAGGACCTGGTCCGTATCCTTGACGAGCTCGACAACCGGACCCAGCGCCTGGAGGACGAAAAGCAGCGTCTCGACGACCAGCGCACGGAACTGGAGAACAGCTCCGACCAGGCGGAGGAAGCCCGCAAGCAGACGCTCGAGAAGGAGCGGCAGCTCGGTATCCTGGCAGGTACCGTCGCCGCACACGGTCCCGGGATCACTCTGACCATCAGTGACCCGGCCGGTGCGGTGGAGGCCGACATGCTCCTCGACACCATCCAGGAGCTGCGCGCGGCAGGCGCCGAGGCCATCGAGATCAACGGCGTGCGGGTGGTGGCGAACACATATTTCTCCGGGGACGGGGGAGAGTTGAGAGTCGACGGCCGGAAGGTCGAGTCCCCCTACGCGTTCAAGGTCATCGGCAAGCCGCAGGACCTGGAGCCGGCTCTGAACATTCCCGGCGGTGTGGTGCAGACGCTCGAGAAGGAGCAGGCCACGGTGGAGGTGGCGCGCGCCGACGACATCGTCGTGGACGCCTTGCGACCCCCGAAGCAGCCTGATCACGCTCGGTCGTCGCCCCAGTGAGGCGGCGGTGCGTCGGAGTCGAAGGACACGGGCGCCGGGTTGCGGGGGGTCGGCGCAACGGATCGGTGACGTGTGGTGGAAACTGTCGGGTGGATACGGACGTTGTGAGGATGTCCGGGTCGGCAGGTGTGGTCATTCAGGGTTCGTCCTGCCCCACGGGCGGGTCTATTTCGGTCAAGGGGAAACGCCCGTGAAGTTGTTTGCGAAGTTGTTCGGAAAGAGCGCCCGCGAGGACAGCAACAGCGCTGCCCGTCACCGCGCTCCGCGTCAGGGCGCCGAGGAGCAGGGTGCGGAGCGCCCGCTCTTCCGCGACGAGGTCCAGGGAGGCGCCGGCGCGTCGTCCGTTGACCCTGGAGGTGCAGGGCGCATAGGTTTCGGGGAGCCATCGACCTCGAGTACGGGTGGAGGGTTCGCCCCCGCTCCGGAGGGCTCGTCCATGCCGGTTTGTACGAGGTGCGGGCATCGCAATGCCGAGGCCAGCCGCTTCTGCTCCAACTGTGGTGCGCCGCTGAGGGGCGGAGTGCCCGAGCGTGCCTCCGAGACGACCTCGACCATCTCGATCTCCGGTATCGAGGCGTACGAGGCGGAGGCGACAGGCCAGACGGCCGTTCCGTCGCTCTCCCCGGAGGCCCAGGCCGCCGTCGACGCCCTGCCGGCGGGTTCCGCGCTGCTGGTGGTGCGACGCGGCCCGAACTCCGGCAGTCGCTTCCTGCTGGACGGTGACCTGACGACGGCCGGCCGTCATCCGCAGAGCGACATCTTCCTCGACGACGTGACCGTGTCGCGGCGTCATGTGGAGTTCCACAGGAACCCGGACGGTAGTTTCACCGTGGGAGACGTCGGCAGCCTCAACGGCACCTATGTCAACCGCGAGCGCATCGATTCCGTCGCGCTGACCAACGGCGACGAAGTCCAGATCGGAAAGTACCGGCTGGTCTTCTACGCGAGCCAGCGGGGCGTGTGACCCTCCCCCGGGCAGTGTCCGGGGGGACCCCAGGAAGGTCCATGCTGCGAACACCGACAGGCGGTGCCGGTCACGGCACCGCCGCCGCCGGTCAGCGCGCGATGAGCATCGGCACGGTGCTTCTGCAGCTGCGCGACGAATTTCCCGAAGTCACCATCTCCAAGATCCGCTTCCTGGAGACGGAGGGGCTCATCGAGCCCCAGCGGACGCCGTCGGGCTACCGGAAGTTCAGCCCCGCCGACGTCGAGCGGCTGACGCAGGTGCTGCGCATGCAGCGCGACCACTACCTGCCGCTCAAGGTCATCCGTGAGCACCTGGAGGCCCTCGCACGCGGTGAGCAGGTGGCACTGCCGCACGGAGGCCCGGGTGATCCCGCCGACGCCCTCCGGGACCAGGGGCAGGCCACCGCCGCCCGTATCGGACGCTCCGAGCTCCTGGCGGCCACCGAGGCGACCGAGGAGCAGCTCGACGAGTGGGAGTCGTACGGGCTGATCGTGCCGGCCGCCGGCGGGAGCTACGACGCCGAGGCGGTGAATGTGGCACGGCTGGTGGCGGACCTGGGCAGATTCGGTCTCGAACCTCGGCATCTGCGGGCCGTCAAGGCGGCCGCGGAGCGTGAGGCAGGGCTGGTCGAACAGGTGGTCGCGCCGCTGCGCCGGCACCGGAATCCGCAGACCAGGGCGCATGCGGAGGCCACTGCGAAGGAGCTCGCGGACCTCTCCGTCCGGCTCCACGCCGCGCTGGTGCAGAGCGCTCTGAAGGCCGGCTTCCACTGAGGGCGGGGGAGCCCGACTATCCAAACATGGCGGGCACGTCCTAGGGTTGCTGTGTGAACGAGCTCGACGTTGTGGGTGTCCGGGTGGAAATGCCCTCCAACCAACCGATCGTGCTCCTGCGTGAAGTGGGAGGCGACCGGTACCTCCCTATTTGGATCGGCCCTGGGGAAGCGACCGCGATCGCCTTCGCCCAGCAGGGCATGGCTCCGGCCAGGCCGCTGACCCATGATCTCTTCAAGGATGTGCTCGAGGCCGTAGGCCAGGAGCTCACCGAGGTCCGCATCACGGACCTGCGAGAAGGGGTTTTCTACGCGGAGCTGGTCTTTGCCAGCGGGGTCGAGGTGAGCGCGCGGCCGTCCGACGCCATAGCGCTCGCCCTGCGCACCGGCACGCCCATCTACGGCAGTGACGGGGTGCTGGACGACGCGGGAATCGCCATCCCGGACGAGCAGGAGGACGAGGTGGAGAAGTTCCGCGAGTTCCTCGACCAGATCTCGCCGGAGGACTTCGGTACCAACAGCCAGTGACCTTCCGCGGAGGCTGTGTCAGCGCATCCGACAAGCCGTTCCCGTAAATCAGTCACGGGAAACCACCCTCAGGGTGATTATCACTCGGCGTGCCGAGTGTGGCGATCGTTGACGCACCCCTGGTGACTGCCTACCTTCGAGGTGGCAGGTCAAGGACGGAGGTCGGCGTGAGAAGCAGCGGCGACGGTACGGCTGCGGGTGGGCCGTACCGGCAGCACGGCAGTGCGGCCGACCACTCCATCAGACAGCCGGTTCAGCCGGCTGTGGTGGCAGCGGACGGTGTGGGAGTGGCAGGGGACATCGGCTATCGGGGGCCGACAGCGTGCGCGGCGGCCGGCATCACCTACCGGCAGCTCGACTACTGGGCGCGTACAGGGCTGGTGGAGCCGAGCGTGCGTCCGGCGTACGGGTCGGGGACGCAGCGTCTCTACAGTTTCCGGGACGTGGTCCTCCTCAAGATCGTCAAGCGGTTCCTGGACACGGGGGTCGCTCTGCAGAACATCCGGACCACCGTGCAGCACCTCAGGGCGCGCGGATTCACGGATCTCGAGCGGATGACGCTGATGAGCGACGGTGCGACGGTCTACGAGTGCTCCTCGCCCGACGAGGTCGTGAATCTCCTCCAGGGCGGCCAGGGTGTCTTCGGTATCGCCGTCGGTGTCGTCTGGCGGGATGTCGACGCGGCGCTGTCCCAGCTCCACGGAGAGCGTGTCGACACGGGGGAGACCCTGATCGGCCACAACCCCGCCGACGAACTGGCGCGTCGGCGCAATCGCGCGGGCTGAGTCACCGGGGCGGGACGGGACGGCACAGTGCGTGCGCCGGGCGGGGCGGTTGTCAGTGGCATAGGGCAGCATCGGTCCATGTGAGAGCCGCGCCCACCATTCTGCATCTGGACATGGATGCCTTCTACGCCTCGGCCGAGCAGGCGTCGAAGCCGAGCCTGCGCGGCAAGCCGGTGGTGGTGGGCGGCCTGGGGACGCGTGGCGTGGTCGCCACCGCGTCCTACGAGGCCAGGCGTCTCGGCGTGCATTCGGCGATGCCGATGGCGCAGGCGAGGCGCCTCGCGCCCAACGCGGCCTATCTGGTCCCGCGCTTCGCGCTCTACCGGACGGTGAGCGACCAGGTGATGGAGCTGCTCGGGCGGCTGTCACCGCTCGTCGAGCCGCTCAGCCTGGACGAGGCCTTCGTCGACCTGGAGGCCGGCGGGGTCGCCGACGACTCGGAGTCCGCGCGGGCGATCGGCGGGCAGTTGCGCACCGTTATCGGAGCCGTCACCGGACTCAGCGGTTCCGTCGGCCTGGCAGGATCCAAGATGCTGGCCAAGATCGCCTCCGAGGAGGCGAAACCGGACGGGCTGCTGCTGATCGAGCCCGGCACCGAGCGTGAGCTCCTGGCGCCCATGTCCGTGCGCATCCTCCCGGGCGTGGGTCCCGCCACAGGTGACCATCTCCGGCGCGCCGGAATGACCCTCGTCAGTCACCTGGCGGAGGCGGGCGAGGCGGAGCTCGTGCGGCTGCTGGGCAAGGCGCACGGTGTCGCGCTTCACCGCATGGCGCAGGGGTACGACGACCGTCCCGTCGTCGCGGAGAGGGACGCCAAGTCCGTGTCGGTCGAGGACACCTTCGACGTCGACCTGCACGACCGGGTGCGCGTGAGGGCGGAGGTCGAGCGGCTCGCGGACCGGTGCGTGCGGCGGCTGCGGGGCGCCGGCCGTTCCGGGCGCACCGTCGTCCTCAAGGTGCGCCGCTACGACTTCTCGACGCTCACCAGGTCCGAGACCCTGCGCGGCCCCACGGACGACCCCACGGTGGTCAGGGAGGCCGCTGCGCGGCTCCTGGAGGCCGTGGACACGACCGGCGGCGTCCGGCTGCTCGGCGTCGGTGTCACGGGGCTGGCGGACTTCACGCAGGAGGACCTCTTCGCGCAGGCCGCCGACGCGGAGCACGCCGCCGGGGAATCCGCCGCGGCCGCGGTCGCGGCGGACGCCGCGGCGGTCGAGGGGCGGCCAGGGGCGGAGGAGGAGCCCGGCGGGGAGACCGGGGGGAGCGAGGAGCATCTGGCCGCGCGGCGCTGGCCGGCCGGCCACGACGTACGGCACGAGGTCCACGGGCACGGCTGGGTGCAGGGCAGCGGCGTCGGCCGGGTCACCGTGCGCTTCGAGGAACCGTGGACGCCGCCAGGCCGGGTGCGGACCTTCCGGATCGACGATCCGCAGCTGCAGCCGGCCGATCCGCTCCGCCTGGTCCGGGAGCCGGCGGACTACTCCTCGTGGCCCGCGAGCCTGCCGAAGTCCCTGTCCGGAGCCGGGCCGGCCGAGGGGGAGGAGTCCAGTCCGTAATGGCGGTAGAGCTGCAACTCCTGCTCGGGAGAGAGATGGCGGCCCACGCCGAAGTCCGGCGCGTCCTTGATCAGGGCCCGGTCGAAGGGGATCACGAGTGCGCCGTCGACGAATTCGCTCGGTTCCAGCGGGACGAACGCGTCCCTGGTGAAGAGACCGGTGCGGACGGCGGCCCACTCGGGGACCCCGGTCGCGTCGTCGAGATAGACCTCGTCCACCGTTCCGATCTTGGCACCTTGGCGGTCGAAGGCCTTGCGGCCGATCAGGCTGCGCGGATCGATGTCGGTCTGCACGGTGCCTCCCACTGGTCACAACTGCATCAGGTGGTCGCGGCTGCTCCACAGGCACTACGAAATGCCAGATCCGGGAGCTCGGCCACTCGAGACGGCCCGCCCCGGCCCCGCTGGTAGGCTGGAGCACGGCTGCTGACCCTGTGCGGGAGAGTCCTCCGGAGCGATTCGGAGGCGCCGAAGGAGCAACTCCTCCCCGGAATCTCTCAGGCCCCCGTACCGCACGGACGAGGTCACTCTGGAAAGCAGGGCGGGATCCGTACGGCACATGCCGCGACGGGGACCACCCTCACCGACGGTGAAAGCCGGTATGCCCCGGGGCGTGCCGGTGAAGCTCTCAGGTCGAGATGACAGATGGGGAGGCCGTTCGGGCAGCCACGCCGTGGCGCCCCTCGCAGGTCGTGACAGACCAGGAGGCCTCCATCATGACCCCCCGTCGCACTCCGCTCTCCCAGCTGGAGCAGGGCATTCCGTTCGAGCAGCGCCACATCGGGCCCGATGCCGAGGCCCAGGCGAAGATGCTGGCCCAGGTCGGCTACGGCTCCCTCGACGAGCTCACCGCCGCGGCGGTGCCCGACGTGATCCGGAGTGCCGAGGCACTGAACCTCCCCGAGGCCCGCACGGAGGCCGAGGTCCTGGCCGAGCTGCGCAGCCTCGCCGACCGTAACCAGGTGCTCGCACCGATGATCGGGCTCGGCTACTACGGCACGTTCACCCCGCCGGTGATCCTGCGCAACGTCATGGAGAACCCTGCCTGGTACACGGCCTACACGCCGTACCAGCCCGAGATCTCCCAGGGGCGGCTCGAAGCCCTCCTGAACTTCCAGACGATGGTCGCCGACCTCACCGGCCTGCCGACCTCCGGCGCCTCGCTCCTGGACGAGGGCACCGCGGCGGCCGAGGCCATGGCTCTGGCACGGCGGGTCGGCAAGGTGAAGGGCGGCGTCTTCCTGGTCGACTCCGACACCCTGCCGCAGACCGTCGCCGTGATCGAGACCCGCGCCGAGCCGACCGGTGTCGAGGTGGTCGTCGCCGACCTCGCCGAGGGCATCCCCGCCGAGATCGCCGAGCGGGGCGTCTTCGGCGTGCTGCTCCAGTACCCGGGCGCCTCCGGCGCCGTGCGCGACATCAAGCCCGTCATCGACCAGGCGCACGAGCTGGGCGCGATCGTGTCCGTCGCGGCCGACCTGCTGGCCCTGACCCTGCTCACCTCGCCCGGCGAGCTGGGCGCGGACATCGCCGTGGGCACCACCCAGCGCTTCGGTGTCCCGATGGGCTTCGGCGGACCGCACGCCGGCTTCATGGCCGTGCGCGAGAAGTTCGCCCGCAGCCTGCCCGGACGCCTCGTCGGGGTCTCCGTCGACGCGGACGGTGACAAGGCCTACCGGCTGGCGCTGCAGACCCGCGAGCAGCACATCCGCCGTGAGAAGGCCACCAGCAACATCTGCACCGCCCAGGTGCTGCTCGCCGTCATGGCCGGTATGTACGCCGTCTACCACGGCCCCGAGGGGCTGCGGACGATCGCCCGGCGCACCCACCGGTTCGCCGCCATCCTGGCTGAAGGGCTGCGCGGAGCCGGGACCGAGGTCGTGCACGACGCGTACTTCGACACCCTCACCGTCCGCGTTCCCGAGGGAGCGGCCGGTGTGGTCGCCGACGCGCGTGAGCGCGGGGTGAACCTGCGGCTCGTCGACGCCGACCACGTCTCCGTCGCCTGCGACGAGACCACGACCCGCACCCAGGTGGCCGCCGTCTGGGCGGCCTTCGGGGCCGGGGGCGACATCGACGCCCTGGACGCCGGAACGGCCGACGCGCTGCCCGAGGGGCTGCTGCGCGACGACGAGATCCTCACCCACCCGGTCTTCCACCGGTACCGCTCCGAGACGGCGATGCTGCGCTACCTGCGCAAGCTCGCCGACCGTGACTACGCGCTGGACCGCGGCATGATCCCGCTCGGATCCTGCACGATGAAGCTCAACGCGACCGCCGAGATGGAGTCGATCACCTGGCCCGAATTCGGTGCGCTGCACCCCTTCGCGCCGGCCGAGCAGGCGCAGGGCTTCCTCACCCTCATCCGGGAGCTCGAGGAGCGCCTTGCCGAGGTCACCGGGTACGACGCCGTCTCCATCCAGCCCAACGCCGGCTCGCAGGGCGAATTCGCCGGCCTGCTGGCCGTGCGCGCCTACCACCGGGCCAACGGGGACCACGCACGCACGGTCTGCCTGATCCCGTCCTCCGCCCACGGCACCAACGCCGCGAGCGCCGTGATGGCCGGCATGAAGGTCGTCGTGGTGAAGACCGCCGACGACGGCGAGGTCGACATAGAGGATCTCCGGGCCAAGATCGCGACCCACCGCGACGAGCTCGCCGTCCTCATGATCACCTACCCCTCCACGCACGGGGTCTTCGAGGAGCACGTCGCGGACATCTGCGGGGAGGTGCACGACGCCGGCGGCCAGGTGTACGTGGACGGCGCCAACCTCAACGCGCTGGTCGGTCTCGCCAAGCCGGGCCACTTCGGCGGCGACGTCTCCCACCTGAACCTGCACAAGACCTTCTGCATCCCGCACGGCGGCGGCGGTCCGGGTGTCGGCCCGGTCGGAGTGCGCGCCCACCTGGCGCCGTACCTCCCCAACCACCCCCTCCAGCCCGCGGCGGGCCCGGAGACCGGCGTCGGGCCGATCTCGGCCGCTCCGTGGGGATCGGCGGGCATCCTGCCGATCTCATGGGCGTACGTACGCCTCATGGGGGGCGAGGGTCTCAAGCGTGCGACGCAGGTCGCCGTACTCGCGGCCAACTACATCGCCAAGCGCCTCGAACCGCACTTCCCGGTCCTCTACAACGGCCCGGCCGGCCTGGTCGCGCACGAGTGCATCGTGGACCTGCGGCCGGTCTCCAAGGCGACCGGGGTCAGCATCGACGACATCGCCAAGCGGCTGATCGACTACGGCTTCCACTCGCCGACCATGTCGTTCCCCGTGGCCGGGACGCTGATGATCGAGCCGACGGAGAGCGAGGACCTGGCCGAGCTCGACAGGTTCTGCGACACGATGATCGCCATCCGCGGCGAGATCGACAAGGTCGCCTCCGGCGAGTGGAGCGGGGACGACAACCCGCTGCGCAACGCCCCGCACACGGCGGCGGCGCTCGGTGGCGAGTGGACCCACGCCTACAGCCGCGAGGAGGCGGTCTTCCCCGCCGGCGTCACGCCTTCGGACAAGTACTGGCCGCCGGTGCGCCGGATCGACGGTGCGTTCGGTGACCGCAACCTCGTCTGCTCCTGCCCGCCCCTGGACGAGTACGACCAGTAAGCAGGGACGCGTCGGGGCCGGTGTGGAGACTTCTCCGGGCCGGCCCCCGTGTTCCGTCTGCCGCGGTCAGGCGGCCCTCACCACCTGACCGCTCTTCAGCGGGCGGTGAGGGGCGATGACCTGCCCGTCGGGGAGCAGCTCACCGGTGTCCTCGAAGAGCAGGACGCCGTTGCACAGCAGGCTCCAGCCCTGTTCCGGGTGGTGGGCCATCAGACGTGCGGCTTCCCGGTCGTTGGAGTCAGCGGTCGGACAGGGTGGCTGGTGCTGGCACATGGGTGGGTTCTTTCGCTGCGTCGATTCGAGTGTCCTGCGGCTGGACGAATGGCTCATGGCCGCCCCCGTATCAAGTCGGTCCGGTCCCAGTGTTGCCCTACGGGCGTCTCTCCGCAGGGATTTCGCGGCAGCTGCTGTTCTCCTCCCCTGACGCATCACCCGGCCGGACGGTTCGATCCAACTGGGCTGTCCGTTCGGATGGTTCGGGGGGACCTGACCGGACTAGTCCGGACGGGTGCGGGCGCGCCCCCGCCGAGCAGCTCGGCGGGGGCGCGTCGGTCAGGGGTGTCAGGCCGGCGACCCGAGGAGGCCGGGGAGTTCGGGAAGGTCCGGCAGAGGCGCCGGGGCGACACGCAGTGTCATGACCGGGAGCAGCTCCGCGACGTGGTGCGGACGGTGGGCCGTGATGCCCGGGGGAGCGGGTGCCAGGGGCACCAGCACATCGGTCGGAGCGAGCGTGCCGGCGCCGGCGTCGGCCTCGATGTCGTGGTGCAGCCACAGCGTGAACATGTAGAGCTCGGGCATCGACAGCAGCCGTGGCTGGTAATGCGTCGTCGCCGACTCCGCCTGGCGTAGGGCGAGTTCGGTGGAGACGATGTACGGGCCCTCGAAGAAGTGCGAGAAGGTCCAGCCGTCGGCGGTGAGCATGGTGTCCGCGGCGGCGACGGCACGCTCACCGCTGCGGATCAGGAAGCGCCAGCCGGCGAGGCGGGTGCGCGGTGCGGCGTCGTTCGGCACGATCCGGTCCAGTACATGGACGGGGAGCGGGAGTTCGGGGCTCAGCGGTCCCTGGACGGACCGGAGAGCGGGCGTATGGGCCTCGCGGACTGCGGTGGGAGAACCGAGTGCCGCGAGAACGCTGCGCAGTGCGGGCGCGGGGGCCGGAGAAACATGCAGCGGCATAGTGGGTCGCCTCTCACTTCGGAGACACGGTGGTGCGTGGGCGGGTGCAGACGGCGCTGTCGGCGTGCGGGGCCAGAGGAAGGCCGGTGACGGGGCGGACGGGCCGATGCGTCAACTCTCTGCCTCGTTCGCAGAGTTTATACGACAAATGTTCACACGATGTTTCGGCTAGCCGACCCGCATATTGCCCGCAAGGGGGATTCGAGACTTTGAATTGCGAGTTTTCTGTGGATTCGGGCCGCTCCCGACCCGCGTCGCCAGGTACTTTCCCGGCGCGGCGGTAGGCTGAAACGCGTCGGCGTTTCAGCCGGGCAACCCGATCGGGCAAACTGCATATGCCCCATGCCTTCGGAATGTGCCTCCGGCTCCAGTCACCAGACTACTGGGTGCCCATCGGTCGTGGGGACGTTACGGATCATCTCGTCGGGGCATTATCGATCGTGATACGAGCGGCCTGTGCCGCGGGCCGCCCACTCGAGGAGGGACCCTTCGATGGGCGAGAAGGTCGAGGCGGGCGCCTTTGCCGCGTCCGATCGGCAGACGTACCGCGAGAAGCTCACCCAGTGCCTGACGGGACTGGAGAGGCTCCTGTCGGAGCGGAGGTTCGATCGTCCCAGGAATCTCATGGGGCTGGAGATCGAGCTGAATCTCGCGGGACCGGACGGCATGCCGAGGATGCGGAATGCGGAGGTGCTCCAGCGCATCGCCAGCCGGGATTTCCAGACCGAACTGGGGATGTTCAACCTGGAAGTGAATATTCTTCCCCACCGGCTGAGCGGCCGGGTATTCGATCAGCTGGCCGAGGAGCTGCGCACAGGGCTCGCCTATGCCCACCGCAAGGCCGCGGAGGTCGACGCCGGGATCGTCATGATCGGCATCCTGCCGACCCTCGGCCGGGACGACGTGGTTTCTGCGAACCTCTCGGACGTCGACCGTTACACGCTCCTCAACGACCAAATGGCCGCCGCGCGCGGCGAGGAATTCGTCCTCGATATCGAAGGTGTCGAGCGATTGGTCTCGACCTCCGCCTCGATCGCCCCCGAGTCGGCCTGTACCTCGGTCCAGTTGCACCTGCAGGTGACGCCGGACCGCTTCGCCGACGTCTGGAACGCGGCGCAGGCCATCGCTTCCGTGCAGATCGCACTCGGCGCCAACTCCCCCTTCCTGTTCGGCAAGGAGCTGTGGCGCGAGTCGAGGCCGCCGCTGTTCCAGCAGGCCACGGACGTGCGGCCGCCCGAACTGCGGAACCAGGGGGTGCGCCCGAGGACCTGGTTCGGGGAGCGCTGGATCAGTTCGGCGTACGAGCTCTTCGAGGAGAACCTGCGCTACTACCCGCCTCTGCTGCCGATCTGCGACGAGGAGGACCCCCTGCGGGTCCTCGACGAGGGCGGTGTGCCGGCCCTGGCCGAGCTCGTCCTGCACAACGGCACGGTCTACCGGTGGAACCGGCCGGTGTACGGGCTGGCCGACGGCGTGCCCCACCTGAGGGTGGAGAACCGGGTCCTGCCCGCCGGCCCCACGGTCGATGACGTGATCGCCAATGCCGCCTTCTACTACGGGCTGGTGCGCGCGCTCGCCGACGAATCCCGGCCGGTGTGGTCCAGGCTGCCCTTCGAGGCGGCAGCCGAGAACTTCGACGCCGCATGCCGCCACGGGATCGACGCCGAGCTGCTCTGGCCGCGCCCCGGCCGCTCCGGCGGCGTGGCGAAGGTGCCGGCCGTCAAGCTCGTACGCGAGGAACTGCTGCCGCTCGCGGCCGCCGGGCTGGACGCGTGGAACATCGAGCCCTCGGACCGGGACCGCTACCTCGGCGTCATCGAGGAGCGCTGCAGGCTCAGGGTGAACGGCGCCTCCTGGCAGGTCGACACCTATCACCGCGCTCTGGACGCGGGGCTGGAACGGGAGGGCGCGCTGGCAGCCACCACCCGGCGCTACGGCGAGCTGATGCAGGTGGGTGAGCCGGTGCACACCTGGCCCGTCGGCTTCCCCGCGCCCTGAGAGGACGCCGCCCGGTGTCCCGCCGCCCCGGCCCCGTCGGGCAAGCTATGACGACGCATAGCTGATGGCAGGTGTACAGGTGGAGGCGGGGCGCGTGGCTGAATCCATTCCTCACGAGGGGGTGTCCCGGCGGACCCTCCGGTCGGAGACCCTCCTCGTGCTGGCTCTCTCGCTCGGGGCCAGCGGAGTCTCCGCCCTGATCAGCTTCATCGGGTCGCTGACGAAACCCGGGGGCCTCAAGGACCAGGCGGCGACGCTCAACGGCTCGTACGCCCCCGGGCGGCCCTGGCTGGACCTGGCCTGGCAGCTGTTCGGCATCGCCTCCGCCCTGGTGCCGGTCGCGCTGGTGGCACACCTGCTGCTCCGGGAGCGGGCCGGACTGCGGAGCCTCGGTCTCGACCGCACCAGGCCATGGCCCGACCTGGGTAGGGGGACCGTCGTCGCGGCGGGGATCGGCAGTGTGGGGCTGGCGTTCTACCTGGTGGCGCGGGCCGCGGGATTCAACCTGACGGTCGTGCCTGAGTCACTGCCCGACGTGTGGTGGAAGTTCCCCGTACTGATCCTCTCCGCGGTGCAGAACTCCCTCGTGGAGGAAGTCATCGTCGTGGGCTATCTCCTGCGCCGACTCGGGCAGTTGGGGTGGACGCCCATGGCCGCACTGGTGGCGAGCTCCGTGCTGCGCGGCTCGTACCACCTGTACCAGGGGATCGGCGGCTTCATCGGGAACATGGCCATGGGCGTCGTCTTCGTGCTGCTGTACCGGCGCTGGGGGCGGGTCGGGCCGCTGGTCGTCGCGCACGCCCTGCTCGACATCGGGGCGTTCGTCGGATACGCGCTGCTCGCCGGGAAGGTGGGCTGGCTGCCCACCCCGTGAGCGGGGCCCGCTGCCGCCGTTGTCAGAGCCCGGCGAGCAGTTCCCCGTCGATCACGGTGACCGCGCTGCCCGTCAGCAGGGTGCGCTCGCCGCGCAGTGAGGTGCGGACCAGGCCGGAGCGGGCGGAGGCCTGGAGGCCGATGAGATCGTCACGGCCGAGCCTGGCCGACCAGAACGGGGCCAGGGCGGTGTGGGCGCTGCCGGTCACCGGATCTTCGTCGATGCCGACCCGGGGGAAGAATCCCCGCGACACGTAGTCGTACGCCCCGGCGGGGTCCTCGGCCGCCGCCGTGGCGATGACGCCCCGCCGGGAGCAGGAGGCGAGTGCGGCAAAGTCGGGCTTCAGGGCCCGTACGGCCGCTTCGTCGGCGAGCTCCACCAGGAGGTCGCCGACGTGCTTCCCCGTGTCGTGGAGGGAGAGGGGTGAGGCGCCGAGTGCTTCCGCGAGCCCGGGCGGTGCCGTCGCGGGGGTGAGCGGCGCGGTCGGGAAGTCCAGCGTCAGGCTGCCGTCGTCATGGGCGGTCGTGCACAGGACACCGGAACGGGTGGCGTGGCGCACCGTGCCGCGCGCGACGTGGGTCGTGTCCAGGACATGGGCGGTGGCGAGTGTCGCGTGCCCGCAGAGATCGATCTCGGTGGTGGGGGTGAACCAGCGCAGCGCCCAGTCCGCCTCGCCGCCCGGCGGCAGGGGATGGGCGAAGGCCGTCTCCGAGAGATTGACCTCGGAGGCGATGCGCTGGAGGCGGTCCGCCTCCGGGAAGGGGCCGGAGTCCAGGATCACGACTCCGGCGGGGTTGCCGGCGAAGGGGCGGTCGGTGAACGCGTCGACGATGCGGATCTTCATGAAGCCGACCGTAGGCGGGGCCGTTCCGCGTCGTCCAAGGCCAATCGCGGGTGCGCGGCCCCGGCTGACAGGGGCCGGGCGCGGCGCCCGGAACCCGCTCAGTGCCCTTCGGGTTTACGGGCGAAGAACGTGCCGGCCGCCCTCTTCGACCCTGCGCCGGGCTCCTCCAGCAGGCGCGCGGTGACGACGAGGCCCGCCTGTTCCAGGAGGGCGACGATCTTTTCCGGCTCCACCAGATGGGACTCGAAGGAGACCGGATGGCCTCCGTACGCCTGCGTCGGACGCAGGCGCTCGCCGTTGCCCACGTGGCCGGCCATCATCAGGTGCCCGCCGGGCGCTAGCGTGCGCCGGAATTCGGCGAACACGACGGGCAGCATCTCCGGCGGCGTGTGGTGGGTCGAGTAGTAGGCCAGGATGCCGCCGAGCTCGCCGTCCCCGATCGGGGGCGCCGTCATCGAGCCGACCGTGAAGCGCAGACTCGGATGGGCCCGCCGGGCCAGCTCGATCATCTTCGGGGACACGTCGACGCCGAAGGCGGACAGCCCTAGTCCGGTCAGATGCGCCGTGACCTTGCCGGGCCCGCATCCCAGATCCGCGACCGGTCCGTGCCCGGCCGTCCGGACGACCTCGGCGAACGTGGCCAGCATCGCGCGTGAGAGCGGATCGAGCTCAGCGGGGGCTTTGACCTGCGCCGCGTAGTCGGCGGCGACAGTGTCGTAGGAGTCCCGGACCGCGGCGAGGTAGGAGGGCTCAGTCATGCGGGCGACCTTAGACCGTCCGGGGCACCCGGAACGGCACTGAGCTGTGCCAGTGATCGCTGATCTGAGGCGTCTTCGAACCCGGAGGACGACTCATCGTCGGTCTGTCCGGTCTGCGAAGGCTCCTTGACGCCGAGCCCCGCGAAGAGCCGATGACGCACGTGCTCGCAACGCTGTCGTCAGTCCGCCTACCGCTGGAGAACAAGACCACCCCGTCCCCCCGCCCCATCCCGGTTTCCGGGACCTGCGGCTCCACCCAAAACGGTCGGGGGAAGGGCTGACGCCCTCGCCCAGACCCGCAACGAACCCCTTGAAGCACCACGCTGCCCAGTCCGCTCAGGTCCTATGCCAGAAGGAAATCGCAGGTCACAGCGCCGGACATGCTCCCAGCGCTGCCGCCAGAATGCATATCGACGACGGGAGACGACGCTGTCCTGCCCCGAAGAGAACGTGGGGAAGGCTGAAAGGCCTCTCGGCGGCATTTCCGAAGCTCGATCGCCGGTTACCGAGAGTTATATTCGGCGCGGTCCGGCTCCGTCATGCCAGCGGTAGAGGTCGCGCAGCAGGGAAATCTCGGCGCCGTGATGGATCAGCTCCCTGTTGACGTGCAGGACCCTGTTCTCCATGGGAAACCGCTCGGGACCCACCGTGGGCGGATTGTCCAGGTCAGCGTCCGAGAGTTCGCGGACCCCCGCGTTCCATCGCCCGTACATCTCATCGAGCTGTTTCAGCGCCTCGTCAGCGGTCCCCGCGTAGGCGAACGCCTCGGAGTCGAAGTCCCGGCCGCCGAAGTACCACTCGACCCGATAGGCCAGGCACGAGACGATGATGTGCCCAAGGCGCCAGGCGATCGTGGTCACCGGCGCCGGCTCCGGCACCAGGTCGGGGGACGCGTAGTCCAGCGTCCATTCCCCCGAACCGTCCGACATCGGTGCGGCCGACGTGCCACGTGGGCGGATGCTCCAGCAGCCGCCCACCGGCTCCCAGAAGTACTCCTCGTCGGTGAGACCGTCCAGCCGTGGCCGCAGGTTCTTGCGCCAGTACCAGTGCAACTGCTCCGCGAGCCGCTCGCTTCGTGTCATCGCCGCACACTACAGACCCGTCGAGCAGAGTGATCGTCGCCTTCCGCGGTCATCCTCCACTGCCACAAACCACGCAGGCAGTCCTCCCTGATTGGCGCAGAAGCCAATCGATCGGCCTTCGCCGGCAATCGATCAGCACCCACTGACACAGGTCAACGGCACCGCTCGTCGAGATGCTTGCCAGGCGATAGCTTCCGATATATCGTTGAGGCATCGCGACCGTTCAATGAAGAGTCGCGGTGACAGCGACGCAGAGAGGAGCGCAGTCATGCGTTCACATGGACACGACCACGGAAACAACCACGGTTACGGCCCCGGGCGCCGAGGCGCCGGCAGGGGAGACTTCGAAGGTCGCGCGGCCTTCGGCCCGTTCGGGCCGCCGTTCGGCGGCGGGCCCTTCGGCGGCGGACGCGGCCGTGGAGGCGGTCGGGGAAGGGCCAGGCGCGGTGACGTACGCGCCTCCATCCTCGCCCTGCTCAAGGACCGCTCGATGCACGGCTACGAGATGATCCAGGAGATCGGCGAGCGCAGTGGAGGGGCCTGGAAGCCCAGCCCCGGCTCGGTCTACCCGACCCTCCAGCTGCTGGAGGACGAGGGCCTGATCGTCAGCGCCAGCGAGGGCGGCAAGAAGCTGTTCACCCTCACCGACCTAGGCCGCGGCGAGGCCGAGTCCGGCCCCGAGGCTCCCTGGGAAGAGGCGGGGCGCGGTGTCGACTGGGAGGGCGTCAACGAGATCCGGCAGGCCGGCTTCGGTCTGATGGAGGCGTTCGGTCAGGTCTGGAAGACCGGCTCGGCCGACCAGCAGCAGAAGGCGCTCACGGTGATCAACGACGCCCGCAAGAAGCTGTACCTGATCCTCGCCGACGAGAACTGAGCCGTGCGGTACGCGCAAGCGGAGAAGGGCCCCTCGTGGGGCCCTTCTTCCGTCCTCCGTACGGACCGGCGCACCGCTGCCTCACCGCGTGCGACGGTGCGATCTCATCCCCAGGGATGAGGAACCCGCCGCGGTCCCCGCCTTCCGCGGGATGCCGGATGGGCCGCGCCGGGGATGTTTTGGCTCCCCGGGACTGATGGGGTGGAGATGTGCAGAACCGGACATCAGGGATCCCCGAACAAGTGACTGTGACACCGAACCACCCGTGGGCCGGTGCCGGGCCGAGTGCCGCGATGGCCGCCGTGGTGACGGGGGCGCGCCGGCGGGCGGTGCGCGACGGCGACCGGCATGTCGACACGGCTCACCTCCTGCACTCCCTGATCGAGTCCGATCCCGAGGTCCGGCAGGCCTTCGACGGCGGTCCGCAGCTGGCCAGGGTGCTCGGATATCTCGTACAGCGCAGCATCGGGTACGGCCTGCGCTGGCAGGGGACGCAGGAGGATTCGGGTGCGTTCCCGGCCATACGGGAACCAGCGGGCGAAGGGTGGTCGCCCTCGGCGGAGGCAGCCATGGACCGTGCCGTCGGGAGCGCGCTGCTGCGCGGGGAGCTTCACGCCGACGGGCTCGATCTGCTGGCGGCACTCGTCGCGGACCCCCGGTGCCGTGCGGTCGAGGTGCTGGAACGGGCCGGGGTCACGGTCGAGCCACTGCGCGTCCGAGCGGCGGACCGTACGGCCGCGGAGGGCCCGCAGGGGTGATCATGAACACGCGGTGGACAGGTGTGACGGGGGTGACGCTGCTGACGCCTGCTGCCATGATGTGCCGATGCACGCGACTCAGGGGAGAAGTGCCGGTCTGGGCCTGGCCCTTGCCTCGGCCCTCGCATTCGGTGGTTCGGGGGTTGCGGCCAAGCCGCTGATCGAGGCGGGGCTCGACCCGCTGCACGTGGTGTGGCTGCGGGTGACCGGTGCCGCCCTCGTCATGCTGCCGGTCGCCTGGCGGCACCGGAATCTGGTACGGGAGCGGCCCGTACTCCTGGCCGGTTTCGGGCTGTTCGCCGTGGCCGGGGTGCAGGCCTTCTACTTCGCCTCGATCTCACGCATCCCGGTCGGCGTCGCCCTCCTCATCGAGTATCTGGCACCCGCCCTCGTCCTCGGCTGGGTGCGTTTCGTGCAGCGGCGGCCCGTCACCCGCGCCGCAGCGGCCGGTGTGGTGCTCGCGGTCGGCGGGCTCGCCTGTGTCGTCGAGGTGTGGGCCGGCCTGAGCTTCGACGCGGTCGGACTGCTGCTCGCCCTCGGCGCGGCCTGCTGCCAGGTGGGCTACTTCGTCCTGTCGGACCAGGGCGCCGGCCACGGGGACACGGCGGACGCCGAACCTCCGCACCCCGTGGGCGTGATCGCGTACGGACTGCTGGCGGGCGCGGCCGTACTCACCGTGGTCGCGGGTCCCTGGGCCATGGACTGGGCGGTGCTCGGGGGGACGGCGGACATGGACGGGCACGAGGTGCCCGCCTGGCTGCTCCTCGGATGGATCGTGCTCCTCGCGACCGTGCTGGCCTACGCCACCGGTGTCGTGTCCGTGCGACTGCTGTCACCCCAGGTCGCCGGCGTCGTCGCCTGCCTGGAGGCGGTCATCGCGACCGTGCTCGCCTGGGTGCTGCTGGGGGAGCACCTCTCCGCGCCCCAGCTCGTGGGCGGCGGCGTGGTGCTGCTCGGCGCCCTGATCGCGCAGTCGTCCGCGCCCAAGCCGCCGTCAGGGCCGGTGGCATCGGGGCCGGGGGTGCCGGCGGGCCGCGAGCCGGCCGGTTCCGGAAGTGAGTTGTCCCGGCCTCCCGCCTCGCCGTAAGGTGCCGATCATGCTGCTGACCGTACTTCCGCCTCCCGCCGCCTAGCGCGAGGCGGCCACTCCGGACGAAGACCGCGCTCGGGTACGCCCCGAGCGGTTCGTCGCTGCCCGCGCGCGGAGCCGAGCGACCACCACCCCTTCTTCTGGAGAGTCACGTGTCCCACCCTGTTTCCGGCCTGCCCGTCGGGCGGAGCCTCATCTATCTCGTCGTCGCCGGTCTCGCCTGGGGTACGGCCGGCGCGGCCGCCTCGCTCCTCTTCCGGATCAGCGATCTCGGACCGATCGCCCTGTCGTTCTGGCGCTGCGCCGGCGGACTCGCCCTGCTGGGCGGGGTGCTCGCGCTGCGCCCCCGCCGGCCGCGTACTCCCACCGAGCCGCACCGTCGGCGGCTGCTCCGCATCCTGGGGACCGGCATCGGCCTGACGGTGTTCCAGAGCGCGTACTTCGCGGCGGTCGAGGCGACCGGACTCGCGGTCGCAACCGTCGTCACGCTGGGCGCGGGCCCCGTCCTCATCGCGGTCGGTGCGCGGCTGACCGTGGGGGAGCGGCTGGGCGGGGGCGGGCTCGCCGCCGTGGCGGGCGCGCTCATCGGTCTCGCCGTGCTGGTGCTCGGCGGCGAGCCGGCCGAAGTGCGGCCCGTCGGACTGCTGCTGGCCGTGCTGTCCGCCGCGGGGTACGCGGCGATCACGCTGCTGACCCGGTGGCTCGGCCGGGACGGTGCGACCGGTGACTCCCTGTCCACCAGTGCGTGGGCCTTCGGTATCGGCGCCGTGTGCCTGCTGCCCATGGCGGCGGCCGAAGGCCTCGTGCCGCACACCGTCGAGACGGGGCAGGTCCTGTGGCTGCTCGTCTACGTGGCGGCGGTGCCGACGGCGCTCGCCTACGCGCTCTACTTCGCGGGCGCCGCGGTGGTCCGCTCGGCGACCGTGTCCGTGATCATGCTTCTCGAACCGGTGAGCGCCGCCGTCATCGCGGTGACCGTGCTGCGGGAGCGGCTCACCGCGGCCACGGTCATCGGCACGCTGCTCCTGCTCGCCGCCGTGGCCGGACTGGCCTTCTCGGAGACGCGTGGTGCCGCCGCCGCCCGTCGGCGGGCCGCCGTGGCGGCCTGACCGACGAGGTCACCGGCGGGGGGCAGGCGGCTGCTCCGGAGGCCGGAGAGCGGTGAGGTAGTCCGGCACCTGGACCGACGGGTCCAGGTCGCCGGACGGCACCGGCGCCGCGTATCCGTGGTTCAGGGGAACCACGCCCGCCCAGTACGGCAGCGAGAGGTCCTCGGGGTCGTCGTTCGGCCCGCCCGTACGGGACTTGGCGGAGACCTCGTCGAGGTCCAGTCGGATCACCGCGGTCGCGGCGAGCTCCTTCGCGTCGGCGGGGCGGGAGTCCTTCGACCTGCCCGGCACGACCTGGTCGACGATGGCGTCGAGCGCGATACGCCGCTCCTCCGGGTCGGTCACCGTGCGGGCGGTGCCGTGGACCACCACGGAGCGGTAGTTCATCGAGTGATGGAAGGCCGAACGGGCCAGCACCAGGCCGTCCACGTGCGTCACGGTCAGGCAGACGGCGAGACCCGGATCGGCCGCGCCCGTCGCGCGCAGCGGGCGTGATCCGGTCGAGCCGTGCACGTACAGCCGCTTCCCGACCCGGGCGAAGAGGGTCGGGAGGACGACGGGCGCGCCGTCGCGGATGAAGCCGAGGTGGCAGAGGTAGGCCGTGTCGAGTATCGAGTGGACCGTCTCGTGGTCGTACGAGGCGCGCTCCCTGGACCGGCTCGGGACCGTGCGCTCGGTCCGCTCGTAGGCAGCGGCTCCCGGGAGGCCGGTGCTGTCGGGCGTGGCGGTGTCCGGCATTGCGTACTCCATTGCACTAGTGCATACTCTTGTTTGTGCTAGGAGAGTATCGGATCAGTGGGCGGCGTGCATCCGACATCGCCGCGAGTGTGGAGCGAGGCGTCGCGTCGGGTGATCTCGCGCCCGGCCATGTCCTGCCGCCCATGCGGGAGTTGGCCACTCTGCTGGGAGTGAACCCGAACACGGTGGCCGCGGCCTACCGGACCCTTCGCGAGCGTGGAGTGATCGAGACCGCGGGGCGCCGGGGCAGCCGGGTGCGGCCGCGGCCCGCGAGCACGGCGCGTGGATCGCTCCGGGTGGAGGCCCCTCCGGGTGTCCGTGACCTGGGTGACGGCAACCCCGACCCCGCCCTGCTGCCCGGCCTCGGGGAGGCGCTGGCCGCGGCGGCGGAGGCGTACGCGCGAGAGCCCGGTCTCTACGGGGACACGGCGGTGGTCCCCCGCCTCGGGGACCTCGCGCGGGCGGGACTGGACGCCGACGGTGTTCCCGCCGGGCCGGTGGCGGTCACCTCGGGGTCCCTCGACGCGATCGAGCGTGTGCTCGCCGCGCACCTCAGGCCCGGTGACGCGGTTGCCGTCGAGGATCCGGGGTGGGGCGCGTTGCTCGATCTCGTCCCGGCGCTCGGAATGCGCGTCGTCCCGGTCGCCCTGGACGACGACGGCCCTCTTCCCGGCGAGGTGGAGCGTGCCCTGCGGGCCGGTGCCAGGGCCCTGGTGGTCACCGACCGGGCGCAGAACCCGACCGGTGCGGCGGTGGGCGCCGGGAGGGCCGCAGAGCTGCGGTCGGTCCTCGCGGAGCACCCTGGTGTGCTCCTGATCGAGGACGACCACGGCCACGCCATCGTCGACCTGCCGGTGTACCCCCTCGCCGGCGTCACGGAGCGCTGGGCCTTCGTGCGGTCGGTATCCAAGGCGTACGGACCCGACCTGCGTCTCGCGGTGCTCACCGGTGACGGGCTCACCGTCGACCGGGTGACGGGCCGCCAGCGGCTGGGGCCGGGCTGGGTCAGCGGACTGCTGCAGCGGACCGTGGCGCACCTGTGGACGACCGGAGCCGTCGACACGGCGGTGGTCGCCCGCTCGTACGGGCAGCGCAGGGACGCGCTCGTGCGGGCCCTGGGGGAGCGGGGGATCGCGGCGACCGGTCGGACCGGGATGAACGTGTGGGTGCCCGTGAGTGACGAGACCGGCGCGGTGACCCGGATGCTGCGCTCCGGCTGGGCCGTGGCTCCGGGAGCCAGGTTCCGGATGACCTCGCCGCAGGGGGTGCGCCTGACCGTCTCGTCACTGTCCGCCGCCGACATCGGGCCGCTGGCCGACGCGGTGGCGGCGGCGGTACCGCCCGCCCGCCCGGTCAGTCACGGCTGAGCGGCCCGACGGCAGGGGGTGCGCCGGGCGCCCGGCTCCGATGAGGGCCGCGCCGGCGAGGACCACCAGGACCCCCACCTGGGTGTTCCGGCTCAACTGCTCGCCGCGCAGGGTCGCTCCGGCGGCCGGGGCGATCACCGGGATGTCTGCGCCGTCGTGGGCCCGACTTCCTGGACGAGGCCGCATCGCAGGAGTGCGGCGAGTCCGGTCCCGAGCGCTCCCAGGGCGACCAGCGCTGGGATGGGCAGCAGGGGAAAGGGTCCGGGAACCGAGGTGAACAGCGCGACGAACAGTGCGAGTTGCGTGGTGCCGAGA
This sequence comes from Streptomyces sp. NPDC023573, assembly GCF_055559735.1. Taxonomy (NCBI): domain Bacteria; kingdom Bacillati; phylum Actinomycetota; class Actinomycetes; order Kitasatosporales; family Streptomycetaceae; genus Streptomyces; species Streptomyces sp. NPDC023573. The sequence continues at coordinate 318,108 of NZ_JBVHKB010000010.1, read as the reverse complement.
AGTAGCTGGCTGCCCGTCAGGATCCGGGGGCGGAGGTGACGGAGGCGGGCGTGGCTCTCGGTGTGGTGGGAGCGTTCATGAGGCGACCATGCCGGGCGCGACCTCGTAGAAAAACTGAGATTTCGTTGAATGATTGACGTAGCATTGCTTACATGTTGAATCTCGAGCGCCTTCGGACGCTGGATGCCCTGGCCAGGCACGGCTCGGTGAGCGGAGCAGCCGACGGTCTTCACGTCACCACCTCGGCTGTCTCCCAGCAGATGTCCAAGCTGGAGCGCGAGGTGGGTCAGCAGCTCCTGGCCAGGAACGGACGGGGGATCCGTCTCACCGATGCCGGCCGGCTCCTGGCGGACCATGCGGCGAAGATCCTTTCGCAGGTGGAGGTGGCCCAGTCCGACATCGAGGCGCAGCGGGGCCAGGTGGTGGGCGAGGTGCGGCTCGCGGCCTTCCCGACGGCGGCCCGCGGGCTGTTCCCCGCCGCTCTCACCTCCCTCCGTGCCGACCACCCCGAGCTCAGGCTGCGTACGACGGAGATGGAGCCGGAAAGCGGAATCCGCGCGGTGCTGCGGGGGGATGCCGACCTCGCGGTGGTGCTCGACTGGAGCAACAAGCGCCTGCCGGTGCCCGGAGGCCTGGCCAAGGCGGAACTCCTCGACGACGCGCCGGACATCGCCATGCCCGCCGGTCATCCGCTCGCCGGCCGGCCGGAGGTGGACATCGAGGACTTCGCCGAGGACGACTGGGTCTCCTGGCCCGAGGGCGAATTCTGTTACGACTGGCTGATGTTCACCCTGAGGTCCAAGGGCATCGAGCCCCGCATCGCGCACCTCGCAGGTGAACACCACACCCAACTCGCCCTGATCGCAGCCGGATTCGGTGTGTGCGTGGCACCACGGCTGGGCAGGGGGCCGGTGCCCGGCGGGGTGAGCCTGGTGCCGGTGCGACAGCCGATGCGGCGTCACGTTCACGCGGTGTGGCGCGCGGACGCCGACCGGAGGCCGTCGATCAGGGCCGCCGTGGAGGCGTTGCGCGCGGCCGGCCGGGCTTTTCACGCCCCGGTACCCGGGGGCCCGTGACGGCCGGAACCTTCGTGAGGCGCCAGGGCCCGACGGGCTGTGATGTGGGCCGCAGCCAGGAATCAGCCGTCCCGTTCCGCGGCGGTCGTCATGATTCCGACCGCCGCGGCGCCGGGCAACAGCCGGTGCGGCCCCTCACGCCAGCGTGATGGAGCCGCCCTCCACGCGGATCTGTTTCTCCGGCAGTGGCATCGTCGCCGGGCCGCCCGTGGCCTCGCCGGTCGCCGCGTCGAACGTACTGTTGTGGCACGGGCAGGTGATGACGCCGTCGGCGATCCCCTTCACCGCGCAGCCCTGATGGGTGCACTTCGACGAGAACGCCTTGAACTCCCCGGCCTTCGGCTGTGTCACCACCACGCCCTGGTCGGCGAGGACGACGCCTCCCCCCTCCGGGATGTCGGCTGTCCGGGCGAGGGGCGCGCCGCCGCTCGCGCCGTCCACCTCCCCGGCCGGTTCGGCCGTGTCCGAAGCGCCGGAGTCCTTGGATCCGCCGCCGCACGCGGTGAGAGCGACGGCCAGTCCCGTCGCCCCGACCGCGACGACGGCGCGACGCCCCACGTGGACCTGGCTCTCCTGCGATGCGCTCATGCCCGCTTCCCTTCCTCGGAGTACGAGACGCCGGGTGAGGACGGCGTCAGGTGTGGATACGGAACCTCGCGGCCGCGCGTTCAGTCGCGGGGCTGATTCTTCCGCACGGGCCCGGCGGGGAGCACGCGGAGGTCCATGGCGTCGGCCATAGCGGGGCGCTCGGCGTCCGGTTCCTACGGGCGCGGCGGTGTGCCGGCCCGGACCAGGGCTCGCGCCAGGTCGATGCTCGCCGAAAGGGTGTCGAGCGGGAGTGGCCGCGTGGCGAGGGCGCCCTCGTGGATGACGAGGAGCTGGGTGGCGAGAGCAGCGGGGTCCGGGCAGCCCGCCGCGGTGGCCAGCTCGCCGAACAGGTTCAGCAGCCAGAGCTTCTGGTCCGCGGCGATGCGGTGCGCGGGGTGCGAGGGGTCGGGGAGCTCGGCCAGCGCGTTGGTGAACGCGCATCCGCGGGCGTTGGTCCCGCTCCAGGTCCGCAGCGCGGCGAAGGGTGCGGTGACGGCCTCCACGGGCCGGTCGCAGGCGTCGACGGCGGCGCGGACGAGTGACCGCCAGCGCCGGTCCCGCTCCGCGAGGTAGGCCGCCACGAGGTGGTCCTTCGAGCCGAACCGGTTGTAGAGGGTCCGCTTCGTCACGCCTGAGTGCTCGGCGATCAGATCCACACCGACCGCCGTGATCCCGCGGTTGTAGAACAGCTCCTCGGCGGCCGCCACGATGCGGCGGCCGGCCGGTGTCATGGGCTGTGCTTCCGGCATCGTGCGCCTCTTCACTGATCGGTGTACCGTACGTTGGGTATACAGATCAGTGTACCGATGAGGAGGTTCGAGCGATGGGTGTATCGGAGACCATGCGCGCGGTGCGGATCGCGCGGCACGGAGGGCCGGAGGTTCTCGAGCCGACGGAGGTGGCCGTGCCCTCCCCGCAGGCGGGAGAGGTGCTGGTCCGGGTGAGCGCCGTGGCGCTGAACAACACCGATCTGTGGACCAGGGAGGGCGCCTACGGCCGGCCGGGAGACCCGAAGGCGCTCTCGGGCTGGCGAGGCTCCATCGCCTTCCCGCGCATCCAGGGCGCCGACGTGGCCGGCCGGGTAGTGGCGGTCGGCGCCGGCGTGGACGGGAGCCTGGCCGGGTGCCGCGTGGTCGTCGACCCGGCGATCTACGACACCGAGGGGCCGGACGCGAACCCGGTGGGCCTCATGGGGAGCGAGCGCGACGGCGGTTACGCCGAGTACGTGACCGCGCCGGCCGCCCAGGTGCACGACGTCACGGAATCCCCGCTCACCGACGAACAGCTCGCGACGCTGCCGACGGCCTACGGCACGGCGCTGGGCATGATCGAACGGGGCCGGCTGCTGGAGGGGGAGACCGTCCTCGTCTCCGGGGCGTCCGGCGGTGTCGGCCTGGCGCTGATCCATATCGCCCGCGCACGCGGTGCGCGGGTGCTCGCCATCAGCAGCGGCTCCAAGATCGACGCGGTACGCGAGGCGGGCGCACACGACGTCATCGACCGCGCGCACGACGTCGCGGGGCAGGTCCGCCGCGCTGCGCCGGGGGGCGTCGACGTCGCACTCGACGTGGTCGCCGGAGACCTGGTGACCGAGTGTCTGCCGCTGTTGCGTGAGGGCGGCCGATGGGTCGTCGCCGGCGCCCTCGGCGGGTTCGAGGTGGCCTTCGACGTGCGCCGCCTCTATCTGCACAACGCGCAGTTGATCGGCTCCGCGATGCACACACCCACCCACTTCGGCCTCCTCATGGAACTCGCCCGCCAGGCCGCTGTCCAGCCCGTGGTCGCCGCGACCTTCCCGCTGGACCAGGCCGCTCGGGCCCAGGAGGAGCTCGCCCGCCGGGAACACGTGGGAAAGATCGTCATGCGCCCCTGACCGCCGGCTGCCGGCCCCGGCCATGAGGCCCGGCAGACACCGCGCTGCCGGGCGGGTTCGTGTGTGACGGGACGGTCCCGTGCCTGCGAGGGTCAGCTCCAGGCCTGTCGTTCCTGGCTGCGCGGGTCCTCGACCTCGGTCCACTCGGTGTCGATGCGCATCGTGGTCCGGCGTGTGGTGTCGTACCGGCCCCAGCCGGGGTCGCCGGTCCTGGCGAACCTGACCCAGGACTCGTGCGTACGGGCGACGGCTTCCGCGGGGGGACCGCTGGGGCCGAGCAGGGCGGCCTGGCCGTGCAGTTGGGGCAGGTGCGCGACGTCGAAGACGAAGGGCAGCTCCATGGCGTGGGTGGCGCCGAGCTGTCCGTCGAGGGCGTGGGACCGCCAGGCGAACTCGTAGCTGAAGGTGGCGGACCGGGGGTGGGCGGCATGTGCGCCGGCCAGGGCCCAGCTGCCCGCGCCGAACAGGGCGTCGCCCATGATGGCGGAGCGCAGCTCGCCGAAGGACGCCTCGGGGCGGGCCTTGCGGTACGTCTCGATGAGCTGCTCGGGCTCCGGGTGCGAGCGTGCCGCCGTGTCGTCGACGTCTGCGGCGGTCGAGGTGGCGTACTTGTCCACCGGGACCAGATAGAGGTTGCCCTCCTCGGTGTTGGTCCCTATGAGCAGGTCGACATCGGCGCTCAGGCCGGCAGCGACGGATTCGGCGGGCTGGGCGTCCAGGACCAGGCTGAAGGGGCTGAGCCCGATCAGCGGGTCGTGGTGTGTGTCGGTCCGCAGGTCGATGCCCGCGAGCCGGGAAGCGGCCTCCACCAGGCGCTCGTCGGAGACCTCCGCGAAGGAGTCGGTGTGCGGCTCGATGTCCAGGGCCTCGGCCGCGGCCTCGGTGACTCGGGCGGCCTGTTCGGTGGTGAACGCCCCCAGGCCGCTGCCGCTCTGGACGATCGCCCGGCGGAAGAGGCCCGCGGCGTCGGGGGTGGCCAGGACGCCACCGACGATGGTGGCCCCGGCCGACTGGCCGAAGAGGGTGACGTTGTGCGGGTCACCGCCGAAGGCGGCGATGTTCTCACCCACCCAGCGCAGTGCCTCGACGACGTCGAGCAGGCCGCGGTTGGCGGGCGCACCGGGGATGTCGAGGAACCCGGCGATGCCGAGCCGGTAGTTGAGGGTGACCAGGACGACGCCGTCGCGGGCGAACGCGGAACCGTCGTACAGCGCGGACCGCGTCGATCCGGCGACGAATCCGCCGCCGTGGACGAACACCATGACGGGCAGGCTGCCGCCGGCGGCCGGCTTCCAGACGTTGACGGTGAGGTAGTCCTCCCCACGGCTCCAACCGGTGCCGAAGTACGGGGCCATGTCCACGCTGCCGAGTCCGCGCTCGGACTGGGGAGCGTTGGGGCCGGGCACGGTGGCGTCCCGTACGCCGTCCCAGGGATCGTGCGGCCGGGGCGGGGCGAACCGGCCGGCGCCGCGGGGAGGGGCGGCGTAGGGGATGTTCAGGAAAGTGGCGGTGCCGTCGTCCTGACGGAGACCGCGGACGGCTCCCCGTGCGGTGGTGACGACGGGTTCGGGTGCGTGGCTCACAGCTATGCCTTTCCGGGGGCTTCAGCCCTGCTCGGTGTACGGGGCGAAGGGAGCCCAGCCCTTGATGGCGAACGCGCTTCCCTCACGCACCACTTCGACGGCGCCGTGGCCGCCCAGATGCGCGGGGATCACCAGTGCCGTGTTGTCGGCCGCCCAGCCCAGCACCTTGCGACGGGTGGCGCGGGCGCCCGCGGGGTCCTCGCAGAAACAGCTGTTGGCGTCCGGTTCGAGGATCTGCACCGGGTTGTGCAGCATGTCGCCGACGAACACCGCGCGGTCCGTCCCGGAGGTGAGGGTCAGTACGGAGGAGCCGGGGGTGTGCCCGGGAGCCGCGTCCAGGCGCAGGCCGGCGTCGATCCGGTGGCTGTCCTCCCACAGCAGCGTCTGGCCGGCCTGGTGCACCGGGGCCACGCTGTCCTCGAAGACGTTCTGATTACCGCGGCCGAGCAGGGGCTGGTGACCGTTCTCGGGATTCCAGAAGTCGAAGTCGTCCTTCGGCATCAGATAGGTGGCGTTGGGAAAGGTGGGCACCCAACTCCGGCCGTCCAGGTGGGTGTTCCAGCCGACGTGATCGATGTGGAGGTGTGTGTTGATCACGATGTCCACGTCCTCGGGCTCGACGCCGGCCCGGGCGAGGTTGGCCAGGAAGCCTGTTTCGAGGCGGTTCCAGACCGGGGCGTACGGGCGGTCCTTGTGGTTGCCCACACCGGTGTCGACCAGGATGTTCCTGCCCTCGCTGCGCAGCAGCCAGGTCTGGATCGCGGAATTCACCATCCCGGTGGCAGAATCCAGGAAATGGGGGCTCAGCCATGAGTCGCCGCCGTTCCACGCTTCCTTCGTGCTGTCCGGGAAGAAGACCTCGGGCGTCATGTCGACGGAGCCGAAGTATTCCCATACACGGGTGATGGTGACGTTGCCCAGCGTGATCTGTTCCATGAGGCTTTCCTGGGAGTTCGGGGGCTTCGGGGGCTTTCCTGGAAACCTACGAGGGGACTCGGCCGCGCGGTATCCGTAACGTGACTGCACCTGCCTGCCGCTGCGCGTGCCGCGGGGACCGGGCCCTGCCGCTTGTAGCCTGGACGGAGCAAGGCAAGGCGGCTCCCGTTCGAAGAGCCACAGTTTCTGGAGAGTCCGTGGACGAGCACGCAGGCGGCCGCGGTGCGGTCATGGGACCGGAGCCGGATCCGGGTGAGCCGTTCGTCGGGCGGGAGGCGGAGCTGACACGCCTGTTTCACGCGGTGGACCCGGCGTCGGCGAATCCGGTGGTCCTGCTGGCCGGTGACATGGGCACGGGGAAGAGCGCCATGCTGGACCGCGCGGTGCGCAGGGCAGAAGCCGGCGGTGCTCGCGTACTGCGGGCCGAGGGCAGCGAGTCGGAGTCCAGCCTGGCGTTCTCCGCGCTGCACCAGCTGCTGCGGCCTGTGCCGGCCGCAGTGAACGCGCTGCCGGAGAGGCAGCGCGCCGCTGTCCATGACGCCTTCGGCGCGGCGCCGTCCGCGCCCGGGCATCCAGGTGCGCCCGACCCCATGCTGATCGGGGTCGCCGTCCTGAGTCTGCTGTCGGACCTGGGGGACCATCGTCCGGTGCTCGTGGTGCTGGACGAGGCGCGGTGGCTCGACCGTGCTTCCCTGAACGTGCTGTCCTTCGTCGCCCGACGGTTGGCAGGGGAACCGGTCACGATGCTGATCGCGGTCCGTGGCGGCGATCACCTCCCGGGATTCGACCGTCGCGTGCCGACGCTCACCTTGGAACCGCTCGACGACGCTGCCGCCGGCCGGCTCCTCGACCTGCAGCCGAAGTGCCCCTCCGGCCGCACCAGGTCGCGCATCCTCGAACAGGCCGGCGGCAACCCACTGGCACTGGTGGAGCTGACGAGGGCAGCCGTCGCGCACGACGCGGCCACGAGGATGCCGTCCGCCGGCCCGCTCCCGCTCGCCGATCGCCTGGAGCGGATCTTCGCCGCCCGCCTGGAAGGCCTCCCCGCCGCCACGACGCGGGCCCTGCTGCTCCTGGCCGCCATGGACGGCGTCGACACCGCGATCGCCGTCCCGGCCGGGCTTCCGGAAGCCGAGGACGAGGTCTGGCTGCCCGCCGAGGAGGCCGTACTGGCCCGGCGGACCGGCCGGGACGTCCGGTTCCGCCACCCGCTGGTCCGGTCCGCCGTGTATCACGCCGCGTCCGCGGCGGCCCGGCGCGAGGCTCACCTCGCGCTCGCCGAGATGCTGCGGGACGAACCGGACCGGCGCGCCTGGCATCTGGCCGCCGCCTGCCCGGGCCCGGACGAGGCCGTGTCCACGGAGCTGGAGCGGACCGCCGCCCGGGCCCGCAGACACGGCGGCCACGCGGCCGCGGCCAAGGCCCTCCAGCGTGCCGCGGAACTCGCGCCGCGGCGTGAGGACAGCGCCCGGCTGATGGTCGAAGCCGCTTCGGCGGCGGTGTTCACCGGTGACCTCGCCTGGGTCGAGGAACTGGCCGCCGCGGCGCGTGCCCGCACGGATGACGCGTCGCTGCTTGCTTCCGCCGCGGTGCAGACGGGACGGCTGGCGATCCTGACCGTGCGCCACACCACGGTGTTCTCCCGACTTGTCCATGCCGCCGGAGAGCTGGCGGTCTCGCAGCCCGCCGCGGCGCTCGACCTCCTGGCCGGCGCCGCCGTGGTCCGCTTCTACTCCGGAGAGGACACCCAGCGCCACCGCATCCAGGACATCCTGGCGCGCCTTCCCGCGGACGCCTCGCCCGCAGGCCCGCGCACCTGGGTGAGGGCCGTGACGGACCCCTACGACGGCCGCGCCCAACTCGTCTCGCTGCTCCCGCAGATGGCCGCCGACGCGGAAGCCCGGCCGGAGCAGCTCACCACCGTCGGGATCATGGCATGGCTCCTGGACGAGATTCCGCAGGCCGTCCGCGCCTTCGACGAGGCCTTCGACCGCTGGGAACTGCAGGGGCCGTTGCCGGAGGGGCTCGGCGGCGCGGTCGCCTGGGCCTATGTGGAACGAGGAAGGTGGGACCAGGCCCGTGAGGTCTGCGCCCGTACCACCGCGGTCGGCCGGGTGACCGGCCTCGACCACGCCGTGGCCTGCGCGGCCGCTGTGGATGCCATCGTGCTGGCCTACCAGGGGCATGCCTCTTCGGCCCGGGCGCGGGCCGAGGAGGCGCTCACCCTTACCGACCCACTGGAAAGCCGCTCGGTCCACGTCTATGCCCGTCGTGCGCTCGGCGCCGCGGCAGCCGCGGAAGGCGGGTACGAGAGGGCCTACGACCAACTCCGCATGATCTTCACGGCGGACGGCGGCCCCGTGCACTACCACGCCTCCTTTCCGGCTGTCGCGGAGCTGGCCGCCGCCGCCGCGCGCAGCGGCAGGCGCGAGGAGGCCACCTCGATCGTCGAGCGTTCCGCACGCACCCTCGCGGACAACGCCTCACCGCGCCTGCGCGCGCTGTTCAGCCGGGCCCGTGGCCTGCTGGCGGACCCCGAGGATGCCGAGCCGCACTTCCGGGCGGCCCTGGCCGACCCGGTCCTTGAGCACTGGCCCTTCGAACGTGCCCAGGCCCTGCTCGAACTCGCCGAGTGGCTGCGGCGTCGCCGGCGCATCGCGGAGTCGCGTGAGCCGCTCACCGAGGCCCTGGACATCTTCCGGCGCCTGGGCGCGCATCCCTGGATCGAGCGCGCCCAGGCCGAATCGAGGGCAGCCGGCCTCGGCGTCACGGACACGGCCCCCGACGTGCTCGCCGAACTCTCCCCGCAACAGCAGCAGATCGTCCGTCTCGCCGCCCGGGGGCTCACCAACCGCGAGATCGGCGAGAAGCTCTTTCTTTCCCCCCGCACGGTCGGTTCGCACCTCTACCGCAGCTTCCCCAAGCTGGGCATCGCCGCCCGCTCCCAGCTGCGCGACCTCGTCAAGGACGCCCTCGCGACAGGCGGCGGATCACCCGTCGCGCGGCCCTGAGAGCTGTCCCCTCCGCATATTCCACCGGGCGAGGCCGGTACGGGCGCGGATCGTCTCCGGATGGTCCGGACCCAGCACACGTATCTGTTCCGGCAGCAACGAGGTGAACGCGGCCATCCCCCCCCCGTAAAGGGGCAGCTCATGCCGCTGACCGACGCCGTCCCACCCCTCAGGGGCCGGGTCGGGCACCCGCGACGCGCCTCCGCATCCGCTGGGAGCGGCGAGCGGACATCCGTCAGGCCTTCCTCGAACTCGCCTGCCGCCTCATCACCCACCGACAGATGCCGTGTTCGTTTCCGCGCCGCAGGTTCTGACGTCACGAGGTGGCGGGGCCGAGGTCGCTCACGTCGCCCAAGCCGGCCTTGCGGTTGAGGTTGCCGGTGATGCGGGTGACCGTGGTCCGGGGAAGCAGGCGCGACGCCCAGGTTCCGGCGCGGTTGGTGGCGCGTCCGGGGAAGGAGACGGACCGGCCGCGTGCGAAGTCGTCGAGTGTGCCGGCGGCGACGTCGGCGGGGGTGTCCGTGGTCTTCGGGTCCATGGACACGGTCGTACGGTCGAAGAATCCGGTGTCGGTGGCTCCCGGGTGGGCCGCCATCACGCGTACGCCGGTGTTGCGGACCTCCTCGGCGAGCGCCTCGGTGAACGAAAGCACGAACGCCTTGGTGGCGGCGTAACTGGCCTGATACGGCATGGGCTGGAAGGCGGCGGTGGAGGCGACGTTGATGATGCCGCCACGACCGCGTCCGACCATGCCGGTGCCCAGGAGGTGGGTCAGGCCGATCAGCGCGGTGACGTTGACGTCGACGGACCGGAGGTTGGGTTCGAGGGGACGGCCGAGGAAGGGCCCCACCGACCCCGACCCGGCGTTGTTGACCAGAAGGTCCACGTCCAGGCGGAGTTCCCCGATGGCGTCGACCACCGACTGCGGTGACCGCCGGTCCGCCAGGTCCGCGGCGATCACATCGACTCGTACGGAATGAGCCTTCCGGAGCTCCCCGGCAAGGGCGTGGAGTGCGTCGGCCGAGCGGGCGACAAGGATGAGATGTGCGCCCCGGGCGGCGAGTTCCCGTGCGTAAGCCTCACCCAGCCCTTTCGAAGCGCCGGTGACCAGGGCGGTGGTGTCCGTGTAGTCGTGCATGAGTGAGTGCTTCCTGTTCGGCTGGGCGCCAGGCCTCGTCGGAGCGGACAGGCCTCGGGAAAGACGGGACGGGGGAGCGTCTCGCTCCGGCTACGGCCTCGTATCCACGGCGGGAACGAGGAGCAAGTACTTCGAGTCTCGAATGAATATACACTTCGAGGCTCGAAGTAAAAGGCTAGGATGAGCCCATGACGAGAAGCACCCTTGAGGCGGCGGTGGTGGCGAACCATGAGGTCTTCATGCGGACCGGCGACCGGATCGGGACCGTCCTGGCCGAACACGGTCTGACGCACGCAACCGCCCAGGCCCTCTGGGTGATCGACCCTTCCGGGACGCCGCCCTCGATGAAGGAACTGGCTGGCCGGCTGTACTGCAACGCGCCCAATCTCAGCTTCGTCATGAATCAGCTCACCGATCGGGGACTCGTCGAACGTTCGGCCGACCCCGCCGACCGCCGTTCACGCGTCGTCGCGCTGACGGAAGACGGCCGGCAGGTGCGGTCTGCGGTGATCGAGGCGACGCTGGCCCTGAGCCCTTTCGCTCGGCTGGCCACCGATGACCTGTGTGACCTGGTGAGTCTTCTGGGGAAGGTGCTCGAACCGACGGCAGGTCCGGCATCGGATACGGCGGACGCCGAGACGTAGCAAAACCGCGGTCGACCCGGGCTGCGGGGCGGGGATCTCCCGGGAGGCGGCAAGGTCGTGACCCTGGCTCGGTGGCTCGGCCACTCCTCGTCGGCGATCACCCTCGGTTACTATGCTCACTTCCTGCCGGAAGCCGGTAGCAAGGGGCGCGGCACCGTCGATGGTCTGCCGGGGGAGCGGGAAGACCGACTTGCCGGCCGGAACTCCCCGGATTCTCCCCAGGCCGTCGAGCGGTGATTCCCGCCTCTGCACCCCGGGGAGGTCGTCCGTGGATTGCAAGGTTGAAAAGATGGGTGGCCTGGGAAAGTGCTGGAAGAAGTCGTAGCGACTCGCTATGTCACGCCTCTGCGTGAGGGGGGCTCGCTCCCCGGAATCGTCGAGGCCGATGACCTGGGCACGTACGTCATGAAGTTCACCGGGGCGGGACAGGGCCGCAAGACCCTGGTCGCTGAGGTCATCTGCGGGGAACTCGGCCGGCGGCTGGGGCTGCGGGTGCCCGAGCTGGTGACCATCCAGCTCGACCCCGTCATCGGACTCGCCGAGCCGGACCAGGAGGTCCAGGAGCTCCTCAAGGCCAGCGCCGGGCTGAACCTCGGGATGGACTTTCTGCCGGGCTCGCTCGGATTCGACCCGCTCGCTTACGAGGTGGGCGCGGCCGAGGCCGGGAAGGTCGTCTGGTTCGACGCGTTGATCAACAACGTGGACCGGTCGTGGCGGAATCCCAACATGCTCGTCTGGCACGGGGAGCCGTGGCTGATCGACCACGGGGCCACCATGATCTGGCACCACAACTGGCCGGGAGCGCAGGCGTCCGCGGCCAAGCCGTACAACGCCTCGGACCATGTCCTCGCGCCGTTCGGGCCGGACATCGCGGCCGCGGCCGCCGAGCTCGCCCCGCTGGTCACGGAAGAACTCCTCACCGAGGTCGCCGCCGAGGTGCCGGACGAGTGGCTGGCGGGTGAGCCGGGCTTCGAGACCACGGACCAGCTGCGCCGGGCGTATGTGGAGCCGCTGCTCGCGCGTGCCGGAAGCATCCACGAGCGCGTCGTCATGGAGGGGCCCACGAAGACCCGGCCCAGCCAGGCCCCCGGATGGCTCACCGAGCGACTGGCCCCCCGGCCGCGTCACACCGAGAAGGACCGGGACGCGCAGGCGGGTGCCGGGAACAGCAAGGACGGCGGCCGATGAGCGAGCGCGATGTCTTCGAGTACGCGGTCCTGCGTGTCGTGCCGCGCGTGGAGCGCGGTGAGTGCTTCAACGCGGGCGTGCTGGTGTACTGCCGCGCCAAGTCGTTCGTCGCCGCGCGGACCCACCTGGACGAGCGCAAGCTCAGGGCGCTGGACCCGAGTGCCGACGTACTCGGTGTACAGGCCGCCCTGCGGGCGGTCGAGGGGGTGTGCGGCGGCGGTGATGCCGCGGGCCAGGCTGCCGGTGACGATCCGGGGCGGCGCTTCCGCTGGCTGATCGCGCCCCGCTCCACGGTCGTCCAGCCGGGCGTCGTGCACAGCGGCCTGACCACGGACCCGGCCGCCGAGGTCGAGCGGTTGCTCGACCTGCTGGTGCGCTGATCCGGGGAGGGTGCCGCCGCCCGGGAAGCCGCCGGGCGGCGGCACCCTCCGGTGTGACATGCGCCCGGGCCCCCGTGTGCCGTTGACACCGGGTGCCAGGGCTTCTAGCGTCTCGTCTGCTGAAGGTACTAAGCGGTTGCTCAGTTATCGGGAACTTCCTGACGTCCGCTGAGCCGCGATCCAAGGGCGAGGAGAACCAAGCATGTCCACCACCGAGCAGCGCGTCGCCATCGTGACGGGAGCGGCACGGGGCATCGGCGCCGCCACCGCCGTACGCCTGGCGGCCGAGGGCCGCGCCGTCGCCGTACTCGACCTCGACGAGGCGGCGTGCAAGGACACGGTCGAGAAGATCACCGCCGCCGGGGGCAAGGCCCTCGCCGTCGGCTGCGATGTGTCGGACAGCGCGCAGGTGGAGGCCGCCGTCGCACGCGTCGCCGCCGAGCTCGGCGCACCCACGATCCTCGTCAACAACGCGGGCGTGCTCCGCGACAACCTGCTCTTCAAGATGAGCGAGTCCGACTGGGACCTCGTGATGAACGTCCACCTCAAGGGTGCGTTCCTGATGGCCAAGGCAGTCCAGTCGCACATGGTGGAGGCCAAGTTCGGCCGCATCGTCTCCCTCTCCTCCTCCTCGGCGCTGGGCAACCGGGGGCAGGCCAACTACTCCGCGGTCAAGGCCGGCCTCCAGGGCTTCACCAAGACGCTCGCCAAGGAGCTCGGCAAGTTCGGCGTGACGGCCAACGCCGTGGCCCCCGGCTTCATCGTCACCGAGATGACCGCCCAGACGGCCGCGCGGGTCGGTATGGGCTTCGAGGAGTTCCAGGCCGCCGCCGCGACGCAGATCCCGGTGCAGCGTGTGGGGCGTCCCGAGGACATCGCCAACGCGATCGCCTTCTTCACCGGCGATGACGCGGGCTTCGTCTCCGGGCAGGTCATGTACGTCGCCGGCGGACCGCTCAACTGACCCCGGAAGGGCAACGGACACCATGACTGTGCAGGACAGTGGAAAGGTCGCGCTCATCACGGGCGCGAGCCGGGGCATCGGCTACGGCATCGCGGAAGCTCTTGTCGCCCGGGGTGACCGGGTCGTCATCACGGGCCGCGGCGAGGACGCCCTGAAGGAGGCCGTGGAGAAGCTCGGCGCCGACCGGGCTGTCGGCATCGCGGGCAAGGCACACGACGAGGCGCACCAGGCCGCGGCCGTCGAGCGTGCCATGGAGGCGTTCGGCAGGGTCGACTACCTGGTCAACAACGCCGGTACGAACCCCGTCTTCGGGCCGATGGCCGAGCTCGATCTGAACGTCGCGCGCAAGGTCTACGAGACCAATGTGATCTCGGCGCTCGGGTTCGCCCAGCAGACCTGGAAGGCGTGGCAGCGGGACAACGGCGGGGCGATCGTCAACATCGCCTCCGTCGCCGGTGTCTCCGCGTCACCGTTCATCGGCGCCTACGGCATGAGCAAGGCCGCCATGGTCAACCTGACCCTCCAGCTGGCGCACGAGTTCGCGCCGGTGGTGCGGGTCAACGCGATCGCCCCGGCCGTGGTGAAGACCAAGTTCGCCGAGGCGCTGTACGAGGGCCGTGAGGCCGAGGCCGCGGCGGCCTACCCGCTGGGCCGGCTCGGTGTCCCGGAGGACATCGGAGGGGCGGCCGCGTTCCTCACGTCCGAGCAGTCCGCTTGGGTCACCGGGCAGACTCTCGTGGTCGACGGAGGTATTTTCCTCAACGCGGGTGTGGCCTGAGAAGCCTGCGCCGGTTTGGCCCTGATTGACTCAAGTGCCCCGCCGGGCCAGGGGATTGATCCGGTGGGGCGCTGCGGTATGGTCTGCCGACCCCAAGGCTGATCGAGGAGCGTGCACGTGTTCTACCGGGCCAGTCTGCAGGCCGCTGCAGCCCTTGCTTCCCTTTCTGTGCTGGCCGGCTGCGGTCTGCTGTCCGACGGCAGTTCGGAGACGGACCAGCGGATATCGGTCGGAACGACGAGCTCGCCCTCGACCCTCGATCCCGCGGCGGCGTGGGACGGCTCATGGGAGCTGATGAGGAACGTCTTCCAGACCTTGGTCAGCTTCCCGACCGGCAGCACCAGCCCCGAGCCCGACGCGGCGGAGGAGTGCCGGTTCACCGACGCCACGAGCATGGCCTACCGGTGCACCCTGCGGTCGGGCCTGAAATTCTCCAACGGCGAGAAGATCGACGCCGAGGCCGTGAAGTACTCCATCGACCGGATCACGAAGATCAAGGTCAAGGGCGGCCCGGCCGGCCTCCTCGGCTCCCTCGACCGGGTCGAGACCAAGGGGGACGACACGGTCATCTTCCACCTCAGCAGGGCGGACGCGACCTTCCCGTTCATCCTGGCCACCCCGGCCATGTCGATCGTCGCCCCCGGTGACTATCCCGAGGACAGCATCCGTGACGACGGCAAGGTCACGGGTTCGGGGCCGTACGTCATGGATTCGTACGAGCCGGGCAAGCAGGCCGAGCTGACCAAGAACCCCAGCTACAAGGGGTTCGCCGACCGGAAGAACGAAGCGGTCACGATCCGCTACTTCAAGGACTCCACCCCCATGGTGAAGGCGCTGAAGAGCAAGGAGATCGACGCCACCTACCGCGGCCTCACCGCCGAGGAGGTCATCGGTCTCGAGGACAACAAGAAGGACAACGACGGTCTGCAGATCGTGGAGTCGGTCGGTGCCGACATCCGCTTCCTCGTCTTCAACCCCGAGGACCCGGCGGCCGGAAAGCTTCCGGTCCGGCGGGCCATCGCCCAGGTGGTGGACCGCGACGCCCTCGTCGCCAAGGTCTACCGGGGCACCGCCGAACCGCTCTACTCCATGGTCCCGAAGGGCATCGCCGGCCACGCCACCAGCTTCTTCGACTCCTTCGGCGACCCGGATGTCGCCGAGGCCAGGGCGATACTCTCCGAGGCGGGTATCACCGAGCCGGTCGAGATGACCTTCTGGTACACCACGGACCGCTACGGTTCCTCCACCGCTCCCGAATTCGCCGAGCTGAAGCGCCAGCTCGAGGCGTCCGGCCTGTTCCGGATAACGCTGAAGAGCGCGCCGTGGAAGACCTTCCAGGAAGGCTTCACCAAGGGGGATTACCCGGTCTTCGGCCGTGGCTGGTTCCCCGACTTCCCGGATCCGGACAACTTCGTGGCTCCCTTCGTCGGTGAGGACAGCGTCACCGGGACCCCGTATCTGTCGAGCGAGATCACCCAGGAGCTGCTGCCCTCCTCCCGCAAGGAGAGCGACCGGGGTGCGGTCTCCGACCAGTTCAAGCGGGCCCAGGAGATACTCGTGAAGGACGTGCGGCTGCTGCCCCTGTGGCAGGGCAAGCTCTACGTGGCCGCGGGTGAGGACATCGGCGGCGGCGAGCGGGCGCTCGACCCGCAGACCGTCATGCAGATGTGGGAGCTGTACCGCAAGGCCAGCTGGTAGGAGGGTGACGAGGGGCTCGGCGGGCCGGTTGTCAGTGCTCCCCGGTAGGTTCTGTGGTCAAGAACCGATTGCTTACCGGAGGTTGTGGACGTGACCGACACCGACCTGCTGCCCGAGTCGTGGCGCGGCGTCCTCGGCGAAGAGCTGCAGAAGCCCTACTTCAAGGAGCTCATGGACTTCGTCGAGGAGGAGCGGGCCAGGGGGCCGGTGTATCCGCCGCGCGAACAGGTCTTCGCCGCGCTGGAGGCCACGCCGTACGACCGGGTGAAGGTGCTCATCCTCGGCCAGGACCCCTACCACGGCGAGGGGCAGGGGCACGGCCTCTGCTTCTCGGTCCGGCCGGGCGTGAAGACGCCCCCCTCGCTGCGCAACATCTACAAGGAGATGAACGCCGAGCTCGGTCTGCCGGTTCCGGACAACGGATATCTGATGCCATGGGCCGAGCAGGGCGTCCTGCTCCTCAACGCGGTGCTGACGGTCCGCGGCGGCGAGGCGAATTCGCACAAGGCCAAGGGCTGGGAGAAGGTCACCGACGCAGTGATCCGCGCCGTGGCCGAGCGGCCGGACCCGGCCGTCTTCGTCCTCTGGGGCAACTACGCCCAGAAGAAGATCCCGCTGATCGACCAGGACCGTCATGTGGTGGTCAAGGGTGCCCATCCGTCGCCGCTCTCCGCCAAGAAGTGGTTCGGCTCCCGCCCCTTCACGCAGATCAACGAGGCCGTGGCCGCGCAGGGTCACGAGCCCGTCGACTGGCAGATCCCGGACCTGGGCCTCGGGACGACCCGGCCGACCGCCGGGGCCCGCGCCTGAGCGCGATCGACCGTGGCTGCCGCTAGCGTCTGAGCCACCGGAACAGGCCGGGCGGTGATCAGGGGAGACCTCTGTAGTGGAGCAGCGGGAAGTGCCGGGGGACGCCGTCATGACCAGGATCGGCCAGGCGATCATGCTGCTCCACGCGGGGGACAGGGAGGAGGCCCGCAACCGGTTCGGGATCATCTGGTCGGAGATCGGTGAGCGCGGCGCCGCCCTGCACCGCTGCACCCTCGCCCACTACATGGCCGACACCCAGGACGATCCCGGGGACGAGCTCGCCTGGGACCTCCGGGCGCTGACAGCCGCGGAAGGCCTGGCCGGAGCGGCGGCCACGGGCCCGGCCGAGGGCGAGGACCCCGGCCCGGGCGCGGAGCCGGAGCCGGGCAGTGAGCGCCGGGAGGCCACCGCCGTACGGGCCCTCGTCCCCTCCCTGCATCTCAATCTGGCGGCGGACTATCTGAAGCTGCAGCGTTACGAGGCCGCCCGCACCCACCTGGACCGGGCCTGGGACGCCGTCGGGGTGCTGGAGGGCGACGGATACGGCGAAGGGGTCCGCGCCGCCATCGGGCGCATGGAGCAACGGCTGCGGGGGAGCGCGTCGGGGGAATGACGCGGCGTCGCACCGCTGCGCGCCGCCCCGGGCGTCACTCGCCGGTGGACCCGTCGATCCGTTCCCGTACGAGGTCGGCGTGGCCGTTGTGGCGGGCGTACTCCTCGATCATGTGCGTGTAGATCCAGCGGAGGCTGAACGGCTTGCCGCGCCTGCCCATGCCGACGGACAGGTCGTCGAGCCCGAGCTTCGCGGCGTTCGCCCGGGCGATCTCGATCTCGCCCAGCCAGGTGGACCTGGCCTCGTCCCAGGTGTCCGCCTCGGTGAGGTGGAACTCTCCGTCCGGGTCCTCGTCCGTCCCGTAGATCGGCGGCAGCTCCTCACCGGCCAACACCTCGCGGAACCAGCCGCGCTCGTTCTCGGCCAGGTGCCGCACGAGGCCGAGGAGGGTGAATTCCGAGGGAGGTACGGACGCCTCCCGGAGCTGGGCGTCGGTCAGGCCCTCGCATTTCATGGCCAGAGTCGCGCGGTGGTAGTCGAGCCACCCCTCCAGCATCTGTCGTTCGGCCGCGTCGAGCGCCGGCTCGGACCGTTCCTCTGTCGTCATGCGGTGCATCCTCGCGCAGTGGTGATCGGCGGCGCCATGGCTTATCCGGTGGCGTCCGCGCCGAGCATCCCCCGCAGCAGTTCGGCGCAGCCCCTGCGCAGCTCCTCCTCGGCCGGTACGGCCCGGTGGTAGGAACCGACGGCGCACGCGAACATCATCCCCTCAGCCCAGGCCACGACGGACAGCGCGTGGCGCTCCGGGTCGGACGATCCTCCCGCGGTCATCAGGGCCACCAGCGGTTCCCGGAACCGGCGGCCCGCTTCGTCGTAGAAGTCCCGGAGGGCGGGGCGCCGTGTCGCCTCCAGGGCCAGTTCGTAGCGGCAGATCAGGAGATCGGTGGAGCCGGTCAGATAGCGGTGCAGCGCGTGTGCCAGTCCGGCGGCGGCCCCGGCCGGATCGCTGCTCGTGAGCAGTTCCCCCGGTGCGAGCACCCGTGCCTCCAGCTCGGCGAGGCGGCGGACGGCGGCTTCCAGCAGGGCCTCGCGCGTGCGGGCGTGGTTGGACGTCGACCCCTGGGGGAGTCCGGCCCGCTCGTCCACCGCCCGATGGGTGAGACCTCTCATCCCGCGCTCGGCGAGAAGGGTGAGAGCGGTGTCGGCGATCAGTTCGGCGCGGGAGGGGGCGGGCGGCCGGGCGCCGTCGGCGGAGGCGGCCCCTGCGGGCGTGGAGCGTGTGGGCATGGAATCAATCTACCGCCCGCACTACACCTGTAGTACGGTGAAACCATCTACTACAGATGTAGTTCCGAGGAGGAGTCAGTCATGACGACGTCCCGCGCGGTGGTCATCGGCAGCGGAATCGGCGGACTCACCGCCGCGGCGGCGCTGCACCGGAGTGGGTGGCAGGTCACGGTGCTCGAGCGTGCCGCCTCACTGGAACCCGTCGGCGCGGGCATCAGCCTCGCCCCCAACTCCCAGCGCGCCCTCGACGTCATCGGACTCGGTGACGAGGTCAGATCGCTCGCCGCCTGGCAGGGGGACGGCGGCATGCGCACGCCCTCGGGACGCTGGCTCGCCCGCACGGACAGCGCCGCCGCGGCGGAACGGTTCGGCGGGCCGCTCGTCCTGCTGCGCCGCTCCGCGCTCGTCGGCCTGCTGCGCGCACGGCTCCCCGAGGACGCCGTGCGCACCGGGACACCGGCGCGAGTCGTGGATCCGGGCCGCGCGGGCGGGGGTCCGGCCTTCGTCAGGACGGCCACCGGTGACATCGAGGCCGATCTGGTGGTCGGTGCCGACGGCATCGGCTCGGCCGTGCGCACCGAACTGTTCCCCAGCCACCCCGGCCCCTCGTACAGCGGCTTCACCACCTGGCGCGTCCTCGCCCCCGGGCCGGTCCCCGCCTTCAGCTCGCACGAGACCTGGGGCCGCGGCGCGCTCTGGGGCAGCCACCCCATGAAGGACGGCGGCGTCTACGCCTACGCCGCGGCAGCCGTCCCCGCCGGAGCCCGGGCCGCCGACGACGAGAAGTCCGAGCTGCTGCGCCGCTACGGCGACTGGCACGACCCGATCCCCGCGATCATCGACGCCGTCGAGCCCGGTCAGGTCCTGCGCCACGACGTGTACCACCTGGCCGATCCGCTGCCGTCCTTCCACCGGGGCCGCACCGTCCTCGTCGGCGACTCGGCGCACGCCATGGTGCCCTTCCTCGGCCAGGGCGGTAACCAGGCCATCGAGGACGCCGTCGTCCTCGCCCACCACGTCACACCGGACGGTGACCTGGGAGCGGGCGTGGCCGCTTACAGCGCCGCCAGGCACCCCCGTACGACCGCCATGGTCCGCAAGGCGGCGCAGGTCTCCCGGATGACGGGGCTGACCGGTGCGCCGGCCGTGGCCCTCAGGAACGCGCTGATGTCCGCCGTCTCCAGGCTGGGTCCGGGTCTCGTCCTGCGCACCTTCGACGGGATCTGCGACTGGCAGCCGCCGCAGCGCACGTATGCTGCCGGGACCAGGGAAGGACAGACCACGCGACCGTGACAAGGCCCTGGTCAAGGCGACAGGGAGAACCTCGTGAAGGTCGGCTGCATCGGACTCGGCGACATCGCGCAGAAGGCGTACCTGCCGGTACTGACGACCCTGCCCGGTGTCGTACCGCATCTGCAGACCCGCACCCCGGCCACGCTGGCGGCTGTCGCCGGGGCCCACCGGATCCCCGAGGAGCAGTGCCACGAGAGTCTCGGCTCGCTGCTCGACAGCGGGCTGGACGCCGCCTTCGTGCACGCGCCGACCGCCGCCCACGCGGAGATCGTGGGGCGGCTGCTCGAAGCGGGCGTCCCCACCTTCGTCGACAAGCCGCTCAGTTACGAACTCGGGGAATCCGAGCGGCTGGTGGCCCTCGCGGAGGAGCGCGGTGTCTCTCTCGCGGTCGGATTCAACCGCAGGTTCGCTCCGTCGTACGCGCAGTGCGCCGAACACCCGCGCGAGCTGATCCTCCTGCAGAAGAACCGGGTGGGCCTCCCGGAGGACCCGCGCACCATGGTGCTGGAC
This sequence comes from Streptomyces sp. NPDC023573, assembly GCF_055559735.1. Classification (NCBI taxonomy): domain Bacteria; kingdom Bacillati; phylum Actinomycetota; class Actinomycetes; order Kitasatosporales; family Streptomycetaceae; genus Streptomyces; species Streptomyces sp. NPDC023573. The sequence continues at coordinate 297,798 of NZ_JBVHKB010000010.1, read as the reverse complement.
GACTTCATCCATGTCGTCGACACCCTGCGTTTCCTGGTCCCCGGCCCCGTGTCGAACGTCGTCGTGAGGGCACGGATCGCCGAGGGGCTCATGCACCACGTGGTGCTCCAGCTGTCCGGCGACGGATTCACGGCCATCGGCATGATGAACCGGCTCAACGGTTCGACGGAGGAGATCCTGGAGGTCTCGGGACAGGACACCAAGCGGCAGGTCCTCAACCTCGCGGACGTCGTGGACCACAAGGGGCAGCCGACCCTGCGGCGGCGTGGGGACTGGGTGCCGGTCGCCCGTCAGCGCGGAATCGAACAGTGCGTGCTGTCCTTCCTGGACGCGGTGCGGGCCGGCGAGGTGCTCAGCGCCCGGGACGCCCTGGAGACCCACCGGCTGTGCGAGCGCGTGGTGCTGGACGCCTCGGAGCAGGCGTCCTGAGAGACCTCAGACCCGCCGCTCCGAGGAAGGCGGCCAGGGCCGCCAGCGCGCCGTACACGGGCCAGGCCCCCAGCCGGACATAGAGGGTGGTGCCCCGGGCGAGCGGTACGTCGTAGACGGCGGCGCCGCTCGCGTCCGTCCCCAGCGGTGCTCCCACCCGCTCGCCCCGGGGGCCGTACGCCGCGCTCATCCCCGTCAGCGTGGCGTGCACCATCGGGCGGCCCGTCTCCGCCGCCCGCAGCGCACCCAGCGAGGCGTGCTGCTCGGGGGCCCAGCTCTGCTGGAACGTGGAGGTGGAGGACTGGGCGACGATCAGCTGCGCCCCGTCCTTCGTCAGCTGCCGGCTCATGTCGGGGAACGCCGACTCGAAGCACACCACGGGGCCCACCCGCAGCCCGTCCGGCAGGTCCATCACCACGGGCTCACTTCCCCGTAGCCGGTCCTCACCCGCGGCCCTGCCGACCGAGGTCGCCCAGCCGAGCAGTGCGCGGGCGGGGACGTACTCACCGAACGGCACCAGGCGCATCTTGTCGTAGCGGTCCCCGGTCGGGCCGTCCGGGCCCACCAGCACCGCGGACTTGAAGATTCCGGCGTGGTGGGGGCCGTCCGTGCGCCGGGCGTCCATGTTGACCAGCACCTCGGCCCCGACCAGACGCGACAGCGCGGCCAAACGGTCCGCCGTCGCCTTGTTGCGGGACAGATCGACGGCAACGCTGCTCTCGCCCCACACCACCAGGTCCACGTCCCGGCCCGCGAGCTCCCGGGTCAGAGCCTCGCCACGGGCGAAGCGGCGTTCGATGCTGCCGGGCCCCTCGACCACACCCGGCTGCACGACCGCGATCCGGGTCGTACCGGTCTCCTGCGGCCGGGGCGCCCAGAGCGCCGTCGCGCCCACGCCCAGCGCACCCGCCACCAGACACGCGGCCCCGGCCCTGCGGGCCGCCGGTACGGCCAGGAGCAGCACGACCGCGGTGTTCACGGCCACGAGCCCCAGACTCACCAGCCACACACCCCCCACCGAAGCGACGCGCAGCGCCGGCGGGACGTCCCACTGGCTGGCGCCCAGCAACCCCCACGGGCCGCCGAGTCCTTCCCAGGAGCGGACGAGCTCGACCATCAGCCATCCGGAGGGCACCACGGCCACCGCGGCCACCGAACGCCGGACGGACGGCGAGCCCCCCAGAAGCCGGGCCACGAGGACGCCCCAGGGGGCCCAGAGCAGCCCCAGAAGGGCGGCGAGCAGCAGAATGAAGACATGGAGGCTCGGCATCAGCCAGTGGTGCGCCGCGAGCATGAAACCCGTGCCGCCGAGCCAGCCGTCGGCCGCCGCTCGGCGGCCCGTACCCGCCGAGCGGATCAGCAGCAGCCAGGGCACCAGCGCGACGTACGCGAACCACCAGAGCGACGGCGCGGGAAACGCCAGGGCGGGCAGGGCGCCCGCGCACAGAGCCACGGCACCGCGGCCGCTCCTGGACCGCAGCAGCCGCTCGTACGGCCGTGCGCCGCCCTCACCGGCCGGCCCGTCGCGAAGCCGCCCGCGCAGCATCGGCATGCATGCCCTCCTCACCGGTCGTGCGCCTGTTCCCAGTGTGGTGCAGAAGATCAGCAGCGCACAGGGGGCGTGCCGCGGCCACCGGACGGGCGCCCCACCTGCCGCGGATCAGCCGGCTGCCGCCCCCGGCGCGTACCGCCACTTCCGGTGCGCCGCGACGGTCAGGATCCGCCAGCCCGGTTCCGTACGCACCAGTTCGAAGACGTATCCGCCACCGGTGACCAGGGACGGAGCCGCCTCCCCGTCCCAGGCCGTGGGTGCCGCCGGGCTGAGATAGTCGGCCCGCACCTGCGCCCGGTCACCGGGGTAACCTCCCAGATCCTGGAGATCCAGGCGCCTGTTGACGATCAGGTGGTGCCGGGCGGGGTAGGGCCGGAGGCTCTCCGCCAGCCACCCAGCGGCCTCGTCGGCCGGACCTTCGGCACCGCCCGCGTCGCGGTAGTCGGCGCGCCCTTCCGGGGCGAACAGGGCGCCGTAGTCCTCCCAGGCGCCGCCGCCCCACGCCACGGCGTAATCGGTGATCACTGCATCGATGGAGAGCCGGTCCATCACCGTCGCGAGAGCCACGCGCTGTGTCATCGCCCAAGTCTCGGCGGTCGCGCGCCGCACGCCAAGTGGCCGGGCTCGCCCGGCCGGAAGCAAGTGTCAGGTGGGGACGACGGCCACCGGGCCGAGGGCGTGCGTCACCGTCGTCTGGGTGACGGGGGAGAGACCGAGCCCGAGGGCCTCACCGCCCCTGCGCCGCCCGACCACGGTCAGAGCGGCGGTGGCGGATGCCGTGACCAGGGTGCGGGACGCCGAACCCCGGACCGGTTCGGGCACGACCTCCAGCCGCGGGTACTTCTCACGCCGGCCCGCCGTGAGTTCGGCGAGCACCCGCTCGGCCGACTCCGCCGCCGCGTCGCTGTCGAACACCGGGCCGCCGGACAGCATCGAGGAGAACATCGTCCACCCGTGCACCAGCCGCAGCCGCGCACCCGGCCTGGAGGCGGCGGCCGCGTACGCGAAATCGAGGACCGCGCCGCTGCTCTCGTCGGCGGCGACCCCCGCGACCACGTCCGGGAAGGCGTCCGACGGCTCCACCTCGCCCTCATCAGTCCTGCCGGTGTGCGCGACGACGACCGGACAGTGCGCCATCGAGGCGGTGGCCAGGCTGTTCGATCCGATCATCAGCGAGCGGAATCCGCCGAGACCGCGCGAGCCCACGACCACCAGCGAGGCGTCACGGCTGAGCGAGGTCAGCGCCGCGGAAGGGAAGTCCAGCGGCGCCAGCGTCGAGGTGGGCAGCTCGGGGGCGAGCCGGGAGGTCCGCAGCACGGCCTGCGCGAGCAGCTCCTCGGCCTCCCGCAGCCCTCTCTCCTCCTCCGCACGCCGGGTGGGCGGCCTGACATGCACGATCAGCAGCGGCAGACCGGTGCGCACAGCCTCGGCGGCGGCCCAGGCAAGCGCCTCCCAGCTGTGGGCCGAGCCGTCCACGGCGGCGATCACGGGAAGGTCGTCGGCGGTCATGCACGCCTCCCACGGGGGCGGAGAGCTTCGGGCCGGGCGAAACGGCCCCGCATCGTGATCATGACCCGGGTGCGCGCAGGAGGCCCGGCGGCACGGGGGCCGTCACCGGTCACTCCGAGCCGTCGGACAGTCGTTCCTGTACCGCTTTTTCGACTGCGGAACGCGTGAGGCCCTCGGTTCCGGCGTGGTCCGTGACCGCTTCCTGAAGATCTCGTTCCAGGTCTCGCCACGCCCGCCACGCGGTCTCGTGAGCGGCGTTCTGCGCCTGCGTCCACGGCTGTACCGTCGGCGGCCCGAACCTCGCGCGCAGCTCGACGACGCGGGCGTGCGCCTCGTTCACAGCACGTTGCATCTCGACAAGCTCGTTCAGACTGTGAGGCATAAGCCTGACACTAGGCCCCCGGGAGGGAACGCGCCGACGGCGCGCACGACATCGTTCGCGCTGCCGTGACCCGGCTCGGCACCGTCTGATCCTTCTGAGCCGGTGCACGGCGGCCGGCCGCACGGGCGTCACCGGCGTAGCGCCGCCGTCAGCATCGGCAGGGCGTGGCGCAGTTCCCTGTGGCCGTAGGTGCCGCTGTGCCCACCTGGATAGATGTGGGTGGTCACGGGCGCACCCAGGGACGTGAGACGGTCGCTGAGCATCCGGGTCTCCTCACCGCACACGGCCTCGGTGACGGACACAACGTCCTTGTCGGCGAGCGCCACCCATTTCTCGGTGCCGGGGATGTGGGGATCGGGTTCGTCACCGTCGAGCGGACCGGGCGTTCCGTCACCGGAGGCGAGGTAGACGGGCGTGTGACGCAGTCCCCGGGAGTGGTGGTACGGATCCCAGGCGAGCCAGGTCCTCCACTGTTTCCACGGGTCGCCGAAGACCGCGTAGCCGTCCACGCCGACGTACTTCGCACCCGAGAGCCACATCTCCGGGTGCCGGACCGGATGTACGGGAGCCCCGAAGGCGGCGACAGCGCCGAACAGCCCCGAGACGCGGGCGGCGAGTCCCAGGGCGCCGAATCCGCCCTGGGACTCACCGGCCGCCGCTCTGCAGGGCCCGGCGCCGTACCCCTTTTCCACCAGGGGCATGACCTCACGGAGAAAGTACGTACGTACCTGAGGGGCGCCCCCCTTGCCGTGGTTCCACCAGTCGGTCCAGAAGCCGAACAGGGGCATCCCCGGCATCACCACCAGGACGTCGCGCAGTTCCGCCAGGTCCTGCACTTCGAACAGGCTTGTCCAGGCCGTGTGGTCGCCGTCTCCGCCCGCGAACAGATAGAGCGTGGGCCAGCGGTCACCCGGGCGGCGCCGATCCCAGCCGCGTGGTGTCAGCAGGGCCACCGTGCTCCGGCCCCCGAGAGCCGGGGAGTCCACGGTCAGTTCGACCAATCGGTCGTCCAGGCGGCGTTCCGCGAGGACTTTGCTGCTCGCGCTGCTCGGGGCGGCGCCGAGGAGAGCTCCGGCGCCCAGCAGGGCCCCGGTCGTAAGAACGGTACGGCGTGTGCGCGACATACCCGAGTCATCGGCCGGCGTCCCCGCCACCTTTAACTCGCGGTCCGCACGCCGCCGGCGAACGGTATGCGCGTGGCGTGCACCGAGCTCAGATGCCCGGCACGGCGGCGCTGAAGGCCGGCAGGTACGCCGACTCGTGGCCCTCGGCTGTCGGGTGGACGTTCGAGCTGCTGATCCAGGCGTCGCTCGTGCAGATCTCGTGCCCGGAGAACGCCGGCCGGCCGTCCGCGAACGCGAACCCGGCCGCCGCCGCGCGGCCCGCGATCGTCTCGTTGAGCAGATCCGAACCCTGGTTCACGGCCGTGCGCTTGGCGGAGCTGAGCCCGCCGAGGCAGAGGCCGCCCTCCTTGTAGAGGTGCGGATAACCGATGACGACGACCTCGGCGTGGGGTGCCCGGGCGCGGACGGTCGCGTAGAGGCTGTCCAGCTCGCCCGGCAGCTCGTTCACGACGTACTCCCCGGCCGTCTCCAGGGCCCGCTCGCAGGCCGACCTGGTGGAGAACTGACAGCTGAGCATGGTCGAGGCGAAGCCCGAGTCGTTGCCCCCGATGCTCAGGCTCACCAGGGTGGTGTCCTCGTCCAGATCGTCCACCTGGCCGCTGAGCACGTCGGGGATCGTGGCACCGCCGCACGCGGCGAACGTGAACGAGGCCGGGTCGTTGGCATCGGCCCAGAGAGCGGGGTAGGCGTTGCGGCTCCTGGTGCAGGCGAGGTCGGAGTAGTCGTCGGCACCGGTGCCGGAGGCATAGGAATCGCCGAGGGCCACGTAGTTCACCTCGGCGGCCTCCGGGGCGGCTGCCGCCGGGGACATGGTGACCGACGCCACTGCGAGGGCGAGCAGTGCGGCACCGGCGTAACGGGACAGAGGCATGGGGCATCTCCGAGGTGTGGGAGGGAACACGGCCGGCGCACGGCTGCCGCGCGAGGCCGGCGGCCGTGACCACGCCCAACCTCCCGCCCCGGCGCGCCCACGTCATCGGCGAAATGACCCACACTCCGGCGCCGCCTCGGCGCCGCGGCCGGCCAGGGCCATGGGGCGGGCGGCGGGAATTTGCAAGGCGGACAGGCCGATCAGCGGAAGTGGGTCAAGACCCTGGAGGCTTGTTCACCCGGTCTCCTGGTGGAGGGAGTCCAGCTCGGCGACCTCCTCCTCTGACAGGTGCAGGGAGCCGACGGCCACGTTCCGGGCGAGGTGGCCGAGGTCGCCGGTGCCGGGAATCGCCAGGACGTGGGGGCCTTGGTGGAGGATCCAAGCCAGCCGGACCTGGGCCGCGCTCACCCCGTGTGCGTGGGCGACGGCGTGCTCCTGCGGGCTGGGGCCGGTGGTCACACCGGCGGTGCGTCCCGTGCCGGCGATCGAGTAGAACGGCACGAACGCGACGCGTTGTTCACCGCAGACGCGCAGGAACTTCCTCTGTTCGGACGACGCGCCGATGCCGTACATGTTCTGGACGCAGACCACCGGCGCGATGCTCTGAGCCTCGGCGAGGTGGTGGGGACGGACGTTGGACAAGCCGAGGTGACGGATGAGTCCGGCCTCGCGCAGTTCGGCGAGCGCGCCGAAGCGTTCGGCGATGGAGCCGGTGCCGACGATACGCAGGTTCACCACGTCGAGGTGGTCACGGCCGAGCTGGCGGAGGTTCTCCTCGACCTGGCCGCGCAGCTGTCCGGGGGTGGCATGCGGCAGCCACCGGCCCGCGGGGTCGCGGCCAGGGCCGACCTTGGTGGTGATGACGAGATCGTCCCCGTAGGGGGCCAGGGCCTGGTTGATCAGTTCGTTGGCCGAGCGCAGTGGCGAGAAGTAGAACCCGGCGGTGTCGATGTGGTTCACGCCGAGCTCGACCGCGCGGCGCAGCACGCTGATCGCCTGGTCGCGGTCGCGTGGCACGGCGTCGGCTGCGAATGCCTCGCCGTGCTGGGGCAGGCGCATCGCGCCGAAGCCGATCCGGTTGACCGTGCGGTCGCCGAGCTTCCACGTGCCCGATGCGGCTGCGGTGATCGTCTGTGAGGTCATGGCGGGATGATCTCCGCGCGGTAGGCTGGCCCGCCATTGATTCACCTATACCTGAATCCGTCGAGGAGTGGTCGTCCTGGCAGAGCTGGCGTTCTCGACGAACGATCTGGCGCAGGTGCGATTCGCCGTCTCACCGATGTGGGAGGTCGCGCCCAGCTTCCGGCTGCTGAGGTCCGGCACTGCGCACCCGGTCCACCGGCCCTGGGCCGACCGGGCGCGCCCACGCATGGTCGCCGCCGGGCTGGACCGGGGTTGGCTCTGCGAGCTGATCCCGCCCGCCGGCGGCTACGTCCCCGACTTCCTCAACCCGGCCCCCGCCGGGCCCACCCCCACTCCGGAAGCCGAGCGGGACGCGATCCGAGCCTCGCCCGCCGACCGGGTGCGCCAGGACCTCGACCACTTGGCCCGCCACCAGGGCAGACTCGGTCCCCGGCTACGAGCTCTGCACAGCGACCCGCAGGGCCTCCTGGCCAAGGTCGCAGAAGAGCTCGAAACGTACTGGGAGCTGGTACTCGCCCCCTACTGGGCACGAATCCGGGCAGTCCTGGACACAGACATCCTCTACCGGGCCCGCATGGCCGCCGAGCACGGCACCGGCCACCTCCTCAATGACCTGCACACGTCGCTGAGCTGGGACGGCAACGCGCTGCGGATGGCACGCCGAAAGCAGCCGCTGACCCGGACGACGGCAGGGACAGGCCTGCTGCTGATCCCCTCGGCCTTCACCGGGCCCGGACTGCGCACCCGGTCGACGCCGCCCGATCCACCTCAGCTCGCGTATCCGGCGCGCGGTATCGGCACCCTGTGGGAGCCGGGCTCCGTAACCCGGGCGGACACCCTCTCCGCCGTCCTGGGCCGCTCGCGGACCCTGCTGCTGACCGAGTTGGAGTTCCCGGACTCCACCACACAGCTGGCCCACCGCACCGGACTTTCCCCCGCCGGGGTGTCCCAATGCCTCACCGCGCTGCGCGACGCGGGCCTGGTCAGTGCTCACCGAGCCGGCCGCTCCGTCCTCTACGCCCGCACCGCCGCAGCCGAGGCCCTCCTCCGAGCCGCCTCCGCCTGACCGCACGTCAACCCTCGAAGGAAGACGGAACCGGCCACCGAGCCCAGCGGCGCCGGTTCACACACGCGCGCGCGTGAACCACACGGCGATGAAGTCCGTCAGCCTGCGGACTCGCCCGCGTGAGGGCTCAGCACGCCCGCGCCGATCAGGATGAACAACACGACGCCCAGGATCACGCGGTAGATGACGAACGGCATGAAGCTCTTCGTCGTGATGAACTTCATGAACCAGGCGATCACGGCATAACCGACCACGAACGCGATGACCGTCGCGAAGATCGTCGGCCCCCACGAGACGTGGCCCTCGCCCGCGTCCTTCAGCTCGAAGGCGCCCGAGGCCAGCACCGCCGGAATCGCCAGCAGGAAGGAGTAGCGTGCCGCCGCCTCGCGCGTGTACCCCATGAGCAGGCCACCGCTGATCGTCGCGCCCGAGCGGGAGACACCCGGGATCAGGGCCATCGCCTGGCAGATGCCGAAGATCAGGCCGTCCCTGACACCCAGTTCCTTGAGGGACTTGCGCTCCTTGATGGCCCGGTGTTTGCCGCCGGCCTCGTCGCGGGCCGCGAGGCGGTCCGCGATGCCGAGGACGATGCCCATGCCGATCAGCGTCGTGGCGATCAGACGCAAGTCACGGAACGGACCCTCGATCTGGTCCTTGAAGGTCACCCCGAGCACACCGATGGGAATCGAACCGATGATGACCAGCCACCCCATCTGCGCGTCGTGGTCGCCGCGCATCGAGGAATTGGTCAGCGACCGGAACCAGGCCGAGACGATCCGGACGATGTCCTTGCGGAAGTAGATGAGGACCGCGGTCTCCGTGCCGATCTGCGTGATCGCGGTGAACGCGGCTCCCGGGTCGTGCCAGCCCGCGAACGCCGCGGTCAGCCGCAGATGCGCGCTGGAGGAGATCGGCAGGAACTCGGTCAGTCCCTGAACGAGGCCCAGGACGAATGATTCGAACCAGCTCATGGGGCTTAGGCCATCCCGGAGGTACTCATGCAACGGCCGACGGACGCGAAGGCCGTCGGCGGCGTGCGGATGCGGTCAGAAAAGGGGACGGGACGCCACGGCCCCGGACATCCTCTGTCGGTTGCGCGCAGCGTATCGCCTACAGGTGAACAGACTCCCGCCTGCCCCTGGCTATGCCGCGTCGCCCGCCCCGGGCGACGGCGCACCGTCCGTGCCGCCCAGCTTGTGCCGCCTGCGCCAGGCCACGAGCGCCGCACCCGCCCCCGACAGCACGATGAAGCCCATCGCGGCCAGGAACACGGGTGACGTGGGGGAGGAGGCCGAGCTGCCCGCGATGACGTACGCGGCCGTGTTCGGGATCGAGCCGAGCCCGGTGGCCAGCAGGAACGGCGGGTAGCCCATGCGAGAGGTCGCCGCGCAGTAGTTGGCCGCGGCGAACGGCACCCCGGGGAAGAGCCGCAGCGCCAGCATCGACCTGAACCCGTGCCGGCTCAGCAGACCGTCCGCCGCCTTCAGGTACTTGCCGCGCAGCAGGGTCCGGAGCGCGTCCTGCCCCAGCACCCTGCCGAGCAGGAAGGAGACGCCCGCACCGAGGACGGTTCCGGCGAGCGCCGCCGCGAGACCGGTCTGGGCACCGAACAGCGCACCGGCGGCCAGGTTGAGGAGCGGACGCGGTACGAACGCCACGGTGCACACGCCGTAGGCGAGCCCGAACAGCATCGCCGCGGCGGAACCCGTGAGTTGAGGGGGCCAGCCGGAGGCCAGCAGCCGCTGTGGTTCGAACAGCAGCATGGTGGTGGCAGCGGCCAGCAGGACCGCCACGAGCAGGGAGAACCGGGACCAGGGGGACAGGAGCGCCCTCGTACAGCGCACTGCGAGGCCACCGGAGGGCCGTGTTGCGGGGACGGGGTCGAACATCTGGGGAGCGTAACCGAAACAGGTGTGTGATCGCCGTAATGTCCGTGCGGGGGCGGAGAGTCACTCGTCACGCCGGCCGACTGCTCCGCCCGGCCGCGGGTGGGGCGGGCCCGCGCGTAAACCATTCGACGCGGATGCCCCGCTCCGCCATGATCAGGGCATGTTCCGGTACGCCTTCCTCGCAGCGCGGTCCGCAGTCGCGGACGCGCCGAAGGCTGCCGTGAGCCTCGCGGCCGCTCGCACCGCAGTGGTCGCAGCAGCAACTGACGCGGCGTTCGCCGCTGCCGCAGCGCCCTTCGGCGGCGCCCGAAGCTGACCCTCCCCCGACAGTCCGGCGGACCCCGCAAGGGGAGGGTCGGCAGGGCCCCGGGGTCTTCTCGTCCCAGCTTCGAAATCCAAGGATCGAGCCATGCCCAAGACGGCATACGTGCGCACCAAGCCGCACCTCAACATCGGCACCATGGGCCACGTCGACCACGGCAAGACCACTCTGACCGCCGCCATCACCAAGGTGCTCAGCGACCGCGGCACCGGCACCTTCGTGCCGTTCGACCGGATCGACCGGGCCCCGGAGGAGGCCCAGCGCGGCATCACCATCAACATCGCGCACGTCGAGTACGAGACGGACACCCGGCACTACGCGCACGTCGACATGCCCGGACACGCCGACTACGTCAAGAACATGGTCACCGGAGCGGCGCAGCTCGACGGGGCGATCCTCGTCGTCTCCGCGCTCGACGGCATCATGCCGCAGACCGCGGAGCACGTGCTGCTGGCCCGTCAGGTCGGCGTCGACCACATCGTCGTGGCCCTCAACAAGGCCGACGCCGGCGACCCCGAGCTCACCGACCTGGTCGAGCTGGAGGTCCGTGAGCTGCTCTCCGCGCACGGTTACGGCGGGGACACCGTGCCGGTCGTACGGGTGTCGGGGCTCGGCGCGCTCCAGGGGGACCCACGCTGGACGGCGTCCATCGAGGGGCTGCTGGACGCGGTCGACACGTACGTGCCGATGCCGGTGCGCTACACCGACGCGCCGTTCCTCCTGTCCGTGGAGAACGTGCTCACCATCACCGGCCGCGGCACCGTCGTCACCGGAGCCGTGGAGCGCGGGACGGTGCGTGTCGGGGACCGGGTGTCGGTGCTCGGCGCGGACGTCGAGACGGTCGTCACCGGCCTGGAGACCTTCGGGAAGCCGATGGAGTCCGCCGAGGCCGGCGACAACGTCGCTCTGCTGCTGCGCGGGGTCGAGCGCGACCGTGTCCGCCGCGGACACGTGGTGGCGGCGCCCGGCAGCGTGACGCCGAGCCGGCGTTTCACCGCCCAGGTGTACGTCCTGTCGGCTCGGGAAGGGGGCCGGACCACTCCGGTCGCCACGGGATACCGGCCGCAGTTCTACATCCGTACGGCGGACGTCGTCGGTGACGTCGACCTCGGCGAGGCGGCGGTGGCGCGGCCCGGTGACACGGTCACCATGACCGTCGAGCTCGGCCGTGACGTCCCGCTGGAGTCCGGGCTCGGCTTCGCGATCCGCGAGGGCGGCCGCACGGTCGGCGCCGGCACGGTCACCGGTCTGCTCTGACGGCCCGGGCGCGCCCGTCTCCCCACCCCGGGGAGGCGGGCCGCGCGCGGTGCATCAGACTGGGTGTCATGGCAGACACAGCTCTCGTACTGGGTGCCGGAGGCGTCACCGGCACCGCCTGGGAAACCGGCCTCCTGCACGGCCTCGCCAAAGCGGGCGTCGACCTCTCCACCGCTGATCTGATCGTCGGAAGCTCGGCGGGGGCCATCGTCGGAGCCCAGCTCGCATTCGGCCCCGCCGGAGTCGACGACCTCTACGAGCGGCAGTTGGCCTCTCCGGAGAACGAGAAGAAGGGAGCGGCGGGCCGGCTCGGACCGGTCACCATCCTGCGGTACGCGAGAGCCGTGCTCTCCTCCCGCACGCCCGACGAGTACGGCCGCAGGCTCGGCGCCCTGGCCCGGGACAGCCGTCTCGCGGCGACCGCGGACGAACGGCGCGAGTCGATCGCGAGCAGGCTTCCGTCCCCCGAATGGCCCGAACGGCACCTCCTGATCACCGCCGTGGACGCGCTGACAGGCGCTCTGCACACCTTCGACAGGACGGGCACGGTCGCGCTCACCGACGCCGTCACCGCGAGCTGCGCGGTCCCAGCGGTCTGGCCCGTGGTCAGCGCCGGCGGCGGGAGCTGGATCGACGGGGGCGTGCACTCCCCGGCCAACGCCCACCTCGCTTCCGGTTACGAACGCGTCGTCGTGATCGCACCCACCGCGAGTGGCAACAAGGTGATCGCCTCGCCCCGCGCACAGGCCGCCGAACTGGAGGCCGCGGGCGCCCGCGTCGAGGTCATCACCCCGGACGCCGCGACCCGGAAGGCCATCGGCCGTAACTCCCTGGACCCCGCACGACGGGCCGCGGCAGCCAGGGCCGGCCTCGCCCAGTCCGCCGCCCACACCGAGGCGGTCGCCGCTGTGTGGAACGGCTGACCCCGCGGGGGTTCGGGGCCGGCGCCCGCCGTCACAGGGGCTACCCGCCCATCACCACCGGGGATCCGGCTCCGTTCCCGTCACCACCGGGATCCGGCTCCACTTCCGTCACCACAGGGGCTCCACGCCCGTCACAATGAGGGCGTGAACGAGCCGATACCCGTCATCCGCGAAACCGACTGCGGCACCGCGAGACTGCTGCCCGACGTCGACCGGGACCGTGCCTGGCTGCTCACGGTCGACGGCGCCCCGCAGTCCTACGTCGATCTCGACGAGCCGGAGCACCTCGAATTCGAGTACGTACGCCGGCTCGGCCATGTCATCGACCGGGCCGGTACACCGGGAACGCCGCTGGACGCCGTGCATCTCGGTGGCGGCGCGCTCACGCTGCCGCGGTACCTCGCGGCCACCCGGCCCGGCTCGCGGCAGGACGTGGCCGAGGCGGACCGGGGACTCGTCGACCTGGTCCGCGAGCATCTGCCGCTGCCCGAGGGCGCCGGTGTCACGGTGCACGGCACGGATGCCCGGAGCTGGCTGGAAGAGGCTCCGGAGGACTCCGCCGACCTGTTGATCGCCGATGTCTTCGGTGGCGCGAGGGTGCCCGCCCACCTCACCTCCGTGGAATGCGCGCGGGCGGCCGGACGCGTCCTGCGCAAGGACGGCGTCTACGCGGCCAACCTGGCCGACAGCGCTCCCTTCACCTTCCTGCGGTCCCAATTGGCCAACTTCGCAGAGGTCTTCGACGAGCTCGCCCTGATCGCCGAACCGGCTGTGCTGCGCGGCCGGCGCTTCGGGAACGCCGTGCTGATCGCCTCCCGCTCCCCGGTCGACGTCGCTCCGCTCACCCGGCTGTGCGCCGCCGACGCGTTCCCCGCGCGGGTCGAGTACGGAGCGGCGCTCACCCGGTTCATGGGCGATGCGAAGCCGGTGCGGGACAGTGAGGCCGTGGCCTCACCCGAGCCCCCCGAGGGCGCCTTCGGCATCGGCTGATTCCCGGGGCCGCTCCGGCACGCTGACCTGCTTCACCGAGGTGCGGCGCTTCAGATTCCGCACATCCGGGACGAACAGCACACCTGCCGTCACCAGCACGATCAGCGCGGCGCAGCCCCAGAGTGCCTCGCTGCGCCCGACGAGCGTCTCCACCGGGCCGGCCGCGGCGGTGGCCAGCGGCACCATCGCCACCGAGCCGAACCAGTCGTACGCGGCGACCCGGGACAGCTTCTCCTCCGGGATCTCCTGGTGCAGGGCCGTCATCCAGGAGACCCCGAACACCTCGATGGCGACCCCGGTCGCGAACATCACCGCGCAGAGGCCCGCCACCGGCAGCGGGATCGCGAGCGACGCGGACGGCAGGGCCAGCGGGAACACGCAGAGCGTCCCGGCCAGCAGCAGCCGCCTGGGTTTCCACCGCATCATCAGCAGGGCCCCGCCCAGCGTGCCGACCCCGAACGCCGCGAGGGCGAACCCCCAGGGGCGGGCACCGCCGAGCTCGTCCCGCGCCACGAGCGGTCCGTACACCGCCTCGGCGGCCCCGACGACGGCCACGACCACGGAGAACTGCAGCACGACCGCCCAGAGCCAGGGACGCCCGACGACCTCCCGCCAGCCGTCCCGGAGATCGGCGAGCAGCCCGCCGCCGGGTGCGCGCGCGGGGATGTGGCTCACATCCAGGAAGGCCCGCAGGACGCCGGCGAGGGCGAACGCGGCGGCGTCGACCGCCAGCACCCAGCCCGGGTCCATGGCAGCGATCATGGCCCCGCCGAGTGCCGCGCCACCGATGGCGGCGCCGTGCATCGACATCCGGAAGAAGGCGAAGGCGCGGGCCGCCCCTTCACCGCTGACGCTGGACATCAGCATGCCCTCGGCCGCCGGACCGAAGAAGGCCTGCCCGGTACCGCAGAGCGCCGTCAGCAGCATCATGTGCCACAGTTCGGCGCCGCCGGTCAGCACCAGCCAGGCGAAGACCGCCTGCGAGACACAGTTGAGCGTGTTCGCGGCCACCATCACCCGGTGACGCGGCAACCGGTCCGCCACCGCGCCGCCGATCAGCAGGAAGAGCACCAGTGGCGCCGTACGCGCGGCTGCGACCAGGCCGACGTCGCCCCCGTCGCCGCCCGACTCCAGAACCGCGAACGCCGCCGCGATCAGAGCGCCGTTGGTACCCAGGCTCGTGATGATCGCGGCGGCGGTCAGCAGACCGAAATTGCGGCCTTCCGGCAGGGAGCGGAGGGCGGGTGAGGGGGAGGGGGCGGCGGAAGTCACCAAGGGACTATCCCCGCCCAGGCCCCCTCCCGCCAAATGGACCGTCCCGGCGGTGGGCGCCGGAGACTCAGGACGCGGTCTCCGCGCCCTCCGCCAGACGCACCGTGCTGAGGATCTTCTGGATGGTGGTGTCGGGGAGTTCGTCGTCGATCCCCGCGTTCGCGTAGAGGATCCAGGACGAATACTCGTCCTTGGCGTTCTTGAAGGTGAACGCGATCGACTTGCCGTCGGTGTCGCACTTGTTCTTGTTGGCCAGACCCGTGGCCGTGGCCGTGACGACGCTGCCCGAGAGGCCGGACTTGGTCGTGTACGGCTTGGGCTCGGCGGTCTTCACCTTGTCCTTCGGGTCCTCCTGCGCATAGGCGGCCCAGACCCAGTTGGCGGCCTCGTTCGTGGCCGCCTCATCCGTGTTCTTGGCGCCCTGCCCGCCCTTGGTGCCGACACCGGCCAGGCTGGTGTCGTCCTTCGTGCCGTCCTTGTCCGGGTCGTCGGTGCACCACTTGGTCTTGTAGTGCGCGGGCGCGGAGAAGCCGACCGCCGGAGGACCCGTGGGGTTCTTCGCGTCCTCGAAGCCCGAGATCACACCGGTACCCGAGACCTCCCAGTCGCCCGGCACGTCGAACTGTGTGCCCCACTTGGGGTTGGTCACGACTTTCCAGCCCGGAACCGTGGGCGCCGCGTCCTCGCCGCCCCGCGGGTTGGCCGCGGGGGAGGACGACGCGGACTCGGACGCCTTCGCCGACGGCGACGAGGACGCCTTGCCTCCGGCCACGTCCGAGCCGCCCTTGTCGTCGTCCTTGTTCATCACGACGACACCGGTGACGACCGCCGCGACGACGACCGCGGTGGCCGCGACCACGGCGACGATCGTCGTCTTCTTCTTGTCGTCCGGCCGGGGCCCGCCCGGCCCGCCCGGTACGGCGTACTGCGGCACCGTGGGCTGCTGGTACGGGTTGGGCTGCGGATAGCCCGGCTGCCCCTGCTGTTGGTATCCCGGCTGCTGATAGGGATTCGGCTGTTGGTACCCCGGCTGCTGGTACGGGTTCTGATTCTGGTCCTGCGGGTTCTGCTCGCCCCCGGGCGGCTGCTGTCCTGGCCACATGGCCAGTAACCATAGAGGGGTGGGGGGCCCTCTGCCACGGGCGGCCCTGTGAGGGGATGGTCAAAGAGTGCTACCCGCTAGTAACATCACGTCATGAGCACAGAAGAGATGACGGTCGGCGACATTCTGTCCGCGAGCGTCCCGATGGTCCGGACCCTCGGCATCACGTACCTCGAGACGACCGCGGAGCGCGCTGTCCTCTCGCTCCCCGACCGGGCCGATTACCACAACCACCTCGGCGGACCCCACGCCGGAGCGATGTTCACGCTCGCCGAGTCGGCGAGCGGCGCGATCGTCGTCGCCGCGTTCGGCGACCAGATGGCCCGTGCCGTCCCGCTGCCCGTCACCACGGAGATGGCCTTCAAGAAGGTGGCCATGGGTGAACTCACCGCGACGGCGGTGCTGGGCCGCCCGGCGGCCGAGGTCGTCGCGGAACTCGATGAGGGGAAGCGCCCGGAGTTTCCCGTGAGCGTCGAGATACGTCGCGCCGACGGCGCCGTCACCAGTGAGATGAGCGTGGTCTGGACCCTGCGTCCGAACCGCTGACCGCCCCCCGGCCTCCCGCGCGTCCCGGCCGGGGGCGGTGGGGGCCGCTCCGGCCGTCCGGCCCGGTAGGCTGCCCGCCGTGCACCACCCGTGGTGCACGGCCGCAGATCTCTCACGGGAAGGACCCCGCGTTGCACGTCCAGGAGTGGCTCGAGACCGTCCCCGCGGTCAGCATTTACCTCCTGGTGGGGGTCGTCATCGGACTCGAGAGTCTGGGTATCCCACTGCCCGGCGAGATCATCCTCGTGAGCTCGGCGCTCCTCGCCTCCCAGCACGGCGACATCGACCCCGTGGTGCTCGGCGCCTGTGCGTCCGCCGGAGCGATCATCGGTGACTCCATCGGATATGCCATCGGCCGCAAGGGGGGCCGCCCCCTGCTCGCCTGGCTCGGCGGAAAGTTTCCCAAGCACTTCGGGGCGCCACAGATCGCCATGGCGGAGCGCTCGTTCGAGAAGTGGGGCATGTGGGCGGTCTTCTTCGGCCGCTTCGTCGCACTGCTGCGGATCTTCGCGGGGCCGCTGGCCGGTGTCCTGCACATGCCGTACTGGAAGTTCCTCCTCGCCAACGTGCTCGGCGGGATCGTCTGGGCCGGCGGCACCACCGCCGTCATCTACTCGGTGGGAGTCGTCGCGGAGGCGTGGCTCAAGCGCTTCTCGTGGCTGGGGCTGCTGGCCGCCGTGCTGATCGGCCTGGTCTCGATGCTGGTGCTGAAGAACCGTGCCAAGAAGGCCGCGGAGCAGGCCGGCCACCCGGTGCCGGACGCGGTCCCGGCCGACTGAGCCCGCGCGGCCCTCGCGGGGCCCGCCGTGGTGGGCCCCGCGGCCGTCAGTCCTCCTGGTGCGCCGCGCGGTGGGCCTTCGCCAGCTCCACGTAACCCGCCGCGTTGAAGGCGATGCCCTCGCGTTCCTCGGCGGTCAGCTCCCGCTTGACCTTCGCGGGCACGCCGGCGACGAGGGACCCCGGGGGCACCCGCATCCCCTGCGGCACGAGTGCCTGTGCGGCGATCAGGGAACCCGCCCCGATGTGCGCGCCGTTGAGCACGGTGGCGCCCATACCGACCAGGACGTCGTCCTCGATGACACAGCCGTGCAGTACGGCGTTGTGACCCACGGAGACCCTGGCGCCCACCGTCAGCGGGAAACCGGGGTCCGTGTGCACGCTGCAGTTGTCCTGGATGTTGCTGTCGGGGCCCAGGGAGACCGGGCCGGCGTCGGCGCGCAGCACCGCGTGGTACCAGACGCTGGACCCCGCGGCCATCGACACGTCGCCGATCACGACGGAGGTGGGGGCGAGGAAGGCGTCCGGATCGATGTCCGGGTCCTTGCCGCCGATACCGGTGACCAATGCCTGCACTGCCATCGCCTGCTCCTCCGGTGAGGTGTGGTGCGCTCGGGCCCCTTGTTCCGCACGAACCGTAATGGACGGCCCCGGCGCGCCGGACAGGTGGGGTGAACATCACAGCCCGTCGCGAGGGCCCGCTCCGCCCGGGCGGACTACCGTGAGCGCGTGCCGAAGAACCGGAACTCGCTCTCCTCCCTGGCCCTCCGGCGGCGTGGCCTGGCGTCCCGCGCCGTCCATCGCGTCTGGGCCTGGGTGCAGGAGACCGGAGCGGTCACCGCGCAGCACCCCGGGCGGCTCCGGTTCCGCCGTATCGGTACGGGAACCCGGCTCGCCTTCCCTCAGGGCACCGTCTTCGGGGAGCCATGGATCGAACTGGGCGACCACTGCATCATCGGTGAACAGGTGACGCTCACGGCCGGCCTGATGCCCGATCTGGATCTGGGGGCCGAGACCGTCCTGACCCTGGGCGACGGTGTGGTGCTCGGCCGCGGCAGTCATGTCATCGCCGACACCAGTGTCTCGATCGGCTCGGACACCTACTGCGGTCCGTACGTCTACATCACCTCCACCAACCACAGTTACGACGATCCCGACGAGCCGGTCGGCAAGCAGTGGCCGCGCATGGAGCCGGTCGATATCGGGCCGGGCTGCTGGATCGGCACCGGGGCGGTGATCCTCCCGGGGGCCAGGCTCGGCCGCAACGTGGTGGTCGCGGCAGGAGCCGTCGTACGCGGAGAGGTACCCGACAACGCGGTGGTGGCCGGGGCGCCCGCCCGGGTGGTGCGGAGCTGGGATCCGGAGAAGGGCTGGCAGCCGCCGCTGCGTACTCCCGCGCCGGTGCCGATCCCCGACGGGGTCACGCCCGAGCAACTGGCCGCTGTGGCGTTGCTGCTGGAGGACGCGACCGAGGGCGCCTGACGCCTGCGGGTCCACCCGTCCGTTCCCAGAAGCCGTCAGCCCGTCGCCAGCAGGAGTGTTCCGAGCAGGGCCAGGCCCGCACCCGCCGCCTGTACCCCGCGCAGTCGCTCGCCCAGCACGCCTCGCGCCGCCAGCGCCGTCACCACGGGATACAACGAGGCCAGGACGGCGGCGACGGTGACCGGACCGTGCTGCGCGGCGACCGAGTACGTACCGTTGGCCGCGACATCGGCGAGCCCGACGAAGGCCAGCGCGGGGAGCGCGGCCCGGACGGTGGCCGCCCCGCCGTCCTCGGGCAGTGCGCGGCCGCCCCGGCGCACGGAGACGTACAGCGCCGTTCCGCCGACCGCGATGTTCGTGAGCCGCTGGACGAAGAGGGCGAGGAAGAGGCCGGTCAGCGTGGTGGACGCCTCCGCGATCAGGGCCATCACCGCTCCGAAGCCGAAAGCGGCCACCAGGGTCAGTGCGACCGCCTGGCGCCGCACCGGCGCGCCGCGCAGCTGCGGCCCGCCGGCCATGACGATCCCCGCGACGGCGACCGCCACCCCGGCGTACTGCAGCAGTCCGGGCCGCTCGCCGACCAGCAGCCCCACTCCGACCGGGACCGCCACCCCCAGGGAGCCGAGCGGGGAGACCACGCCCATCGGGCCCAGCGCGAGGGCCTTGTAGAAGCTCAGCATCGCGACCGGACCGACGGCCCCCGCCGCGACAGCGAACCAGAGGCGGCCCCCGGCCTCGCTCCAGCCCCCGGTCGCGATCACGACGGCCCCGAGGACGACGGCGGCGATGCACTGGGACACGACCACCACGGTGAGGGCGGGTGTCCGCCGGGTCAGCAGGCCGCCGCCGAAATCGGCCAGCCCCCACAGCAGGCTCGTGGCCAGAGCGAACAGTGCTGTCATGAAGAGCCTCGCAGTACAGTCTGGTGGCCGGGTGGGGACACCACACGGTAGTGCAGTATCTTCGACTATGTCATCCAGAATATTGGACGGAATGTGTCTGACCTCGATCAGCTGACGCAGTCGCTCGCCCGTAACCTCAAGCGCTGGCGGGGCGAGCGCGGATTCACCCTGGACGCTCTCGCGGCACGGGCGGGGGTCAGCCGCGGCATGATCATCCAGATCGAGCAGGCCCGTACGAACCCGAGCGTCGGCACCACCGTCAAACTGGCCGACGCACTGGGCGTCAGCATCACGACCCTGCTCGACTACGAGCAGGGCTCCCAGGTGCGGCTGGTGCCGGAGGCCCAGGCGGTACGCATGTGGTCGACGGAGGCGGGCAGCTCGACCACGCTTCTGGTGGGCACGGAGGCCAGGGGGCCGATCGAGCTCTGGTCCTGGCATCTGATGCCCGGTGACAGCAGCGCCTCCGACCCGCACCCCGAGGGGACGGTGGAGCTCCTGCACGTCACGGCGGGTGAACTGACGCTGATCGTCGACGGCGAGGCCCACGTGGTGCCCGCCGGCACCTCCGCGACGTTCGAGGCGCACGTGCCGCACAGTTACCGCAACGACGGCTCCGAGCCCGCCGACCTGACCATGGCGGTCTCGATCCCGCCGGTCCGCCGAGAGGGCAAGTAAGCGGCTCGCAGGGGCTGTTAGCGTGAGCGGCATGCGCTCTCTCCTGGACATCTTCGGCGATGCCGCCCCCGCCGCCGACCGGCTGGACCTGCTCACCCCTCCCGTCGCGGCAGCGGTGGCGGCCGGCTGGGGCGGCATCCCCGCCGAGTCGGTCCTCCACGTCGACACCGACCCGGAGATCGCCGATACGGCCGTCTTCACCGAGCACTACGGCGCGGAGCTGCTCGACGCGTCCGCGAACTGCGTGGTGGTGGCGGGCAAGCGGGGTGGAGACACGACCCTCGCCGCGTGCGTGGTGTTGTCGCGCGCCCGGGTCGATGTGAACGGGGTGGTGCGCAAGCACCTCGGGGCCCGTAAGGCGTCCTTCGCTCCGATGGACGTGGCCGTCGGCGAGACCGGCATGGAGTACGGAGGGATCACCCCGATCGGCCTCCCGGTGGCCTGGCCCCTCCTGGTCGACCCCGCCGTGGCGGACGAGGAATGGGTGCTGATCGGCAGCGGCAGCCGCCGCGGCAAGCTGATCGTCCCGGGCAAGTCCCTGGCCGCACTGCCCGGAGCGGTTCTACTGGAGGGCCTCGGCGTCTGAGGGGGCGGCAGCCGACGGAGACTCTCGGCAGCCGGCGGGACTCCGGACAGCCGGTGGGACTCCCCGTAACCGGTGGGACTCCCGGCAACCGGTGGGACTCCCGGCAACCGGTGGGACTCCCGACAACCGACGGGACTCCCGACAGTCGGCAGGGACTGTCGACAGCAGCCGAAGGGAACGCTCAGCGACCGTCGCGCCGACGGTCCCCGAGCCATTCCGCAGCGAAGTCCACAGCCGCGCGCACGGGAAACAGGTGACTCCGCGCGGCCCCCACCCTGCCCTTGCGGACCACTCCGGCCCGTGCACGGACGAAGTCCGCACCGAGTGCGGCGAAGTCGCTGTCGTCCAGGGCGATGTCCTCGTACTCCCACCAGCGGCGTCCGCCCCCCGACGCCACCACACAGCGGTAGAGGCGGCGGGGCGGGGCGGGGCGGCGGTACTCCGCGAGGTGGAAGGCGGTGCAGCTGGCGAAGCCCGTCCCCAGCAGCAGGACCTGTGCGTCCGCCTCGTACAGCCGGGCGAGGGGGGAGTCCTCGCCCAGGTGGCAGTCCCGACGGTGGGCCGACAGCAGCTTCTCCGCCGCCGGGCCGAGCGCGGCGAACGAGGTCTGCGGGTGGGTGCTGCGCAGCGCGCCGGGAGCCAGCCGCACCCACTCGGCGAGCGCGCCCATGGCGGGTGCCGGAGATGTCGCCGGGTCGAACGCGGGCATCGACGCGCGCACCTCGGCGCGGGCCTCGTCGCTCAGGCCGCGGACCCGATCCAGGTAGGAGCGCGAGGTATCGGAATTCTCCGGCGTGAAGGCAGGAACGACCAGCGTCCCCTCCGGGCCCAGAGTCCGGCACAGCGCATCGGCCATCCCCCTCGCGTCACCGCCCGCGGAGCGCATCGAAGCGTGCACGAGCAGGACGCCGCCCCGCCGCACACCGAGCTCGTACAGCTGGGTGGCGACGCGTTCACCGCCGAGGAGGAGACGCTGTGTCACGGCACACATTCTCCCCGCCGGTGGCCTTCCCCGACACCACGCCTCCGGACGGCGGGCGTGCCGCGGGTGCCGGGGCCCGGGTGCTCTCGTGGTGGAGGCGGGCCCGGGCCGACGTCAGCGGCCGGCGTCCAGGCGGGGTATCTCGATGGCCGGGCAGCGGTCCATCACCATGGAGAGACCGGCGGCGCGCGTGCGCCCGTACGCCTCCTCGTCGATCACTCCGAGCTGGAACCAGACCGCCTTCGCCCCCACCGCCACCGCCTCGTCGGCGACACCGCCCGCCAGGTCGCTGTTCACGAAGACATCCACCACGTCGACCGGGAAAGGTATGTCCGCCAGCGAGGCGTACCCCTGTTCGCCGTGGACCGGCTCCGCCTTGGGGTGGACGGGCACCACCCTCTTGCCGAAGCGCTTGAGGACCTCGGCCACCCCGTACGCCGCGCGGGAGCGGTTGGTGGACAGACCGACCACCGCCCATGTGTCGCCCGTGTCCTGGAGAATCCTGCGAACCGTCTCATCGTCTGCGTACATGCCCTGACAACGGACGGTCCCGCCGGACCATTCCCCACGGGAGGGTGAAAGCGCGGGACGGTCCGGCGCATAGGGTGGACCGATGCAGGAGCAGTACCGGACAGTCGCCCGCGCGGGCGTGCACGAGACCGAGGTCAGCCGATCGCGCTTCCTCTGCGCGCTCGCCCCCGCCGCCACCGAGCAGGAGGCGCAGGAGTTCGTCGCGCGCGTCCGCAAGGAGCACCCCACCGCCAACCACAACTGCTTCGCCTACGTCATCGGCGCCGACGCCTCCGTGCAGAAGGCCGGTGACGACGGGGAGCCCGGCGGAACGGCGGGCGTCCCCATGCTGCAGATGCTCATGCGCCGTGAGGTGCGGTACGCCGTCGCGGTGGTCACCCGTTACTTCGGCGGCGTCAAGCTCGGAGCCGGCGGACTGATCCGGGCGTACGGAGGAGCCGTCGGCGAGGCGCTCGACGCGCTGGGCACGACCACCCGCCGCCGGTTCCGCCTCGCCACCGTCACCGTCGACCACCAGCGGGCGGGCAAGCTGGAGAACGATCTGCGGGCCACCGGAGTGGACGTCCGCGACGTGACCTACACGGAGGCCGTGACCATCGCCGTCGGGGTGCCGGACGCCGACGTCGACGGCTTCAGGGCCTGGCTGGCGGACGCCACGGCAGGCTCCGCGACGCTCGAACTGGGCGGCGAGGCGTACGGGGATGTCCCAGGCGGATGAGGGGTCCGGGGCCGCGCGGCATTAGCGTGGTCGGGCCGGCCGCGGAAAACCGCGGCGGGTGGCGTGCGGACCGGTCCGGTCCCGGGGGCGGAGGAAGTGGAACATGCGGGTCGGAGCAGCCGGAGTGAAGGCATGAGGATTCTGCACACCTCGGACTGGCATCTGGGGCGGTCCTTCCACCGCGTCTCCATGCTCGAGGCCCAGGCCGCCTACCTCGACCACCTCGTCGGGACGGTGCGCGAGCAGGCCGTCGACGTGGTCGTCGTGGCGGGCGACGTCTACGACAGGGCCGTGCCGCCGCTCCCGGCGGTCGAGCTCTTCGACGAGGCACTGCACCGGCTCGCCACCGCCGGCGTCCCGACCGTCATGATCTCCGGCAACCACGACTCGGCCCGCAGACTCGGCGTCGGTGCCGGGCTGATCGCACGGGCCGGGATCCATCTGCGCACCGACCCCGCCGACTGCGCCACCCCGGTCGTGCTGCGCGACACGAACGGCGACGTGGCGTTCTACGGCCTCCCCTATCTGGAACCGGCTCTTGTCAAGGACAGCCTCGGTGCCTCGAAGGCGGGGCACGAAGCAGTCCTGACCGCGGCCATGGACCGGGTGCGGGCCGATCTCGCCGCCCGGCCTGACGACACCCGGTCCGTCGTGCTGGCCCACGCCTTCGTGGCGGGCGGCGAACCCAGCGACAGCGAACGCGACATCACCGTCGGCGGTGTCGCCGCCGTCCCCGCAGGAGTCTTCGACGGCGTCGACTACGTCGCACTCGGCCACCTGCACGGCTGCCAGACGGTCACGGAACGCGTGCGCTACTCCGGATCACCCCTCGCGTACTCCTTCTCCGAGCACACACACCGCAAGACGATGTGGCTGATCGATCTGGGCCCCGGCGGGGACCTGACCGCCGAACGCGTCGACTGCCCGGAGCCGCGCCCCCTGGCCCGGCTCCGCGGACGCCTCGGCACACTGCTCGAGGACCCGGCCCTCGAACGGCACCAGGACTCCTGGGTGGAGGCCACGCTCACGGACCCGTCGCGGCCGGACGAGCCGATGGCCCGCCTGACGGAGCGCTTCCCGCACACCCTCAGCCTGGTCTTCGACCCCGAGCGTTCCCCGCAGGACCCCCACGCGTCGTACGCCCAGCGGCTGCGGGGACGTGACGACCAGCAGGTGGCGGAGGACTTCGTGGCACATGTACGCGGCGGAAGCGGACCCAGCGCACAGGAACGGAAGGTGCTGCGTGCCGTCTTCGACGACGTACGGGTGACCGACGGAGTGGACGAGGTGTCCCGTTGAGGCTGCACAGGCTCACCCTGACCGCGTTCGGACCCTTCGGCGCCCCTCAGGAAGTCGACTTCGACGCACTGTCCTCGGCCGGCATCTTCCTGCTGCACGGTCCCACCGGCGCGGGCAAGACGTCCGTCCTCGACGCCGTCTGCTACGGCCTGTACGGCGCGGTGCCCGGTGCCCGGCAGAGCCCCGGCACCTCGCTGCGCAGTGACCACGCGCCGGTGGACCTGACGACCGAGGTGTGCCTGGAGCTGACCGTCGGAGGGCGCCGCCTGGAGATCACCAGACGGCCCGCCCAGCCCCGCCCCAAGAAGAGGGGCGGCGGCTTCACGACCGAGAAGGCACAGAGCTGGCTGCGCGAGTACGACCCGGAACGCGGATGGAAGGCTCTCAGCCGCTCCCACCAGGAGATCGGCGAGGAGATCGGCGGCCTCGTCGGGATGAGCCGGGACCAGTTCTGTCAGGTGGTGCTCCTGCCGCAGGGCGACTTCGCCCGGTTCCTGCGGGCCGACGCCGAAGCCCGAGGAAAGCTGCTCGGCCGGCTCTTCGACACCCGCCGCTTCGCCGCCGTCGAGGAGCGCCTGGCCGAACTGCGACGCGCGGCCGAAGCCCGGGTCAAGGCGGGGGACGAGCAGATCCTCGCGCTGGCCCAGCGCATCGCCCAGGCGGCCGGCCCGGCGGGGGACGAGGCGGCGCCGCCGGACGCGCGGCCGGGCGAGCCCGGTCTCGCCGAAGGGGTCCTGCGATGGGCCGCCGTCGCGCGCGGCGGAGCCGCTGAGCGGGCCGATATCGCCAGGTGCGCCCTGGATGCGGCCGAGGGCAGGGCCGCAGCCGCGCGCAGCGCACTCGAATCCGAGCGTGAACTCGCCCGGCTCCAGCAGCGCTACGAGGAGACCCGGCGCCGTGCCGCGGGGCTGGAGGACCGCCGGGCGGAACGCGACCGCTGCCACGAACAGCTGGCCCGTGCACGCAAGGCCGACCTGGTCGCGCCGGCGCTCGACCTGCGCGACGAGGCGGAGCGGGCCCATCGCACGGCTGTCGAGGCCCGCGAGCGGTCCCGCGCGGGGCTGCCTCCCGCACTATCCGAAGCGGGCTTCGAGCAGCTGGCGGGCACGGAACGCGGACTGCGGGCCGAGCTGGGCGCACTCGACTCCGCACGCCGGGCCGAACGGCGCAGCCGGGAGATCGACACCGAACGCTCCCGCCTGGAGCGGCAGTCCCGCTCCGACGACGAACTGGTCCAGGAGGCGGCACAGTGGCTGGCAGGCTGGGACGCCACTCACCGGAGCCTCAGGGAACGCGTCGAGACGGCGCAGGAGGCCGCGACCCGCGCGGAACAGCTGGCCGGCCGCCTCGAACCCGCCCGCAGGAGGCTGGAGGCGGCACGCCGCCGTGACGCCCTCGGCCTCCGCGAGGAAACCGCGGCGGCGGCCCTGACCGCGGCCCGCGAACGTGCTGTTGACGCGCACGAGAAGTGGCTGACGCTGCGGGAGCAGCGGTTGCGGGGCATCGCCGCGGAACTGGCGGGTCAGCTCGTCGACGGCGTCGCCTGTACGGTGTGCGGCTCGGCGGAGCACCCCGAGCCGGCCCGTGCGGAGGCCGGCCACGTGGACCGTGCAACGGAGGAGGCGGCGCTCGCCGCCCACCAGCGGGCGGACCGGGACCGTGCCGAGGCGGAGAACGAGCTGGGGGTGGTGCGCGAACGACTGGCCGCTGCCCGGGCGGAGGCGGCGGACCCGGAGGACGTGGACGGGGTCACAGGGCCTGCCGTCCGATCAGAGGCCTCCGTGGCCGGACTGCGGGCCGTCGTCGACCGCCTGACCCAGGAGCACGCGGAGGCGCACCGCCTGGCCGCCGGGACGCACGCGGCCAGGGAAGCGCTCGCCGTCGCCGAGCGTGAGCAGCTCGGCCGCCTCGACGACCGGCAGCAGGCCGAGCGGCGTGGCGCGGCACGTACCTCGCAGCGGGAGGCCCTCGACCGTGAACAGTCCGCTCTGGAAGCCGAGTTGGTGAAAGCTCGGGGTGACTGCGGTTCCGTGGCCGAACATGCGGGGCTCCTGGAGCGCCGTGCCGGGCTGGTGGCCGACGCCGCCGAGGCGCTCCGTGCGGAGCAGGACGCGGCGGAGCGGCTCAAGGAGGCCGACGGCAGACTCGCCGACGCCGCCTTCAAGGCCGGCTTCGCCACCCCGGAGGCCGCCGCCGCGAAGATCCTGGGCGACACCGCCCAGCGGGAGTTGCAGCATCGCATCGACGCCTGGCAGACGGAGGCCGCCACGGTCGCCGACCGACTGGCGGAGGAGGACGCCCGGGCCGCCGCCGGCCGGCCGGCCGCAGACCCGGACGCGGCTCAGGAGGCGTACGACCGGTCCGCGAGGATGCTGCGGGACAGCGCCGCCGTGCACGCCGCCGCCGAGGAGCGCGGCGCGGAGCTCGCCCGGCTCTCCCGCCGCGCGGAGGAAGAGGTCCGCGCGGCGGGCCCACTGCGCCAGGAGCACGAGAGGGTGGCCCGCCTCGCCGGTCTGACCGCGGGCACCTCCGCGGACAACGAACGCAAGATGCGGCTGGAGGCGTACGTGCTGGCGGCCCGCCTCGAACAGGTGGCCGCCGCGGCGACGGCCCGCCTCCAGCGGATGTCGGCCGGCCGCTACACGCTGGTCCACTCCGACGAGCGCAGCGGGGGCCGCAGGGCGGGGCTCGGACTGCACGTCGTCGATTCCTGGACGGGCCGGGAGCGCGACACGGCCACGCTGTCCGGCGGGGAGACCTTCTTCGCCTCGCTCGCCCTGGCGCTCGGCCTCGCCGACGTGGTGACGGACGAGGCGGGCGGAGTGCGCCTGGACACGCTCTTCATCGACGAGGGCTTCGGCAGTCTGGACGACCAGACACTGGACGAGGTGCTCGACGTCCTGGACTCGCTGCGCGAACGCGACCGCAGTGTCGGCATCGTCAGCCATGTCGCCGACCTGCGCCGTCGCATCCCCGCCCAGCTCGAGGTGGTGAAGGAGCGGCACGGCTCGGCGGTGGTCCACCAGGCGGCCGGAGCGCTCAGCGGCTGATCGCCCGACGGGGGAGGGGCGAGGAGTGGACGACGCTGGTCGTCACGGAGCCGAGGGCGCCGATCCTCCCCGTGACCTCCTCCAGATGACGCATCGACCGCGCGGTCGCCTTGGGGCCGGAGCGGCGCACCGCCGACCCCCTCACCGCGCCTGCGGGTGCTGAGCGGGTCAGGGCGTTCTCACGTGCCGAGAAGTGCGGCGAACACGCCCGCACCGTCGTCCCCGGCGGGCAGGCCGCTGACCTGACCGTCACCGACCTCCACCACCCGCCACGCACCGTCCTCCCGCAGCGCCATGTCGGTGGTCACCCACCGGCAGCCGAGAACACGCACGGCCTCGCCGACGGCGTCGAGGGCGGGCGCGGGGAGCAGGCCCGGAGTGTCCGGATGAGCCGTCACCCGCACCGCCTCGCCGTCCACCCACCACACCCGCGCCTCCCCGCCCGGCACGAACCTTTCGTACGCACGCAGCACCACACCGCCGGCCAGGAAGTCCCCCTGCAGTTCGACGAACCGGCCGACGACGCGGGCCAGTCGTTCCTCGTCCCCCAGATCCGGGACGAAGCACGCCTCGTCCCACTCGTGCTTACGGGACTTCACGAAGTCCTTGACGATTCCCGGGCCGGAACCGAGACCCCGGGCGAGGCCCGCCCACACGGACGGCTCCGGCAGCGCCTCACCGGCGGCCAGGGCACGCCAGACGCTGAGCGGGGTGAGCTCGGTGAACACCTCGTACCAGCCGGGGAGTTCATGGGCGGCGCGGTAGGCGGAGGCGTCGGTGAGCAGCGAGCAGCCACGGGCGGCGAGCGCGTGCTCCAGCTCCGCGTAGCGGGCGGGCGGAATCATCCAGCCCCGGTACCAGTACGGACCCGAGTCCCGCGGCACCCGGCCGACGGCGCTCTCCGGGTCCCCGGCGAGCAGCGCGTCGTGGTCGACCAGGGTGGTCCGCGCACCGGCGCGGACCGCCGCGGCCGCCTCCTGGGCGAAAGTCGGATCGGAGTGCCGCGGCCGCAGAGGGTCGCGGCAGAACAGGAAACCGGGCGCAGACATGGGACATCGTCCTTCGGGCTGTCGGTGGGGAAAAGGGGCGTGCGGGGACCGGTGGCGCGCACCGGGCCCCCGCACCGCCGGGATCAGAGCCTGGACAGCTCCTCCACGAGGTCGTCCAGGCCGAGCGACCCCTGCGACAGGGCCGCCATGTGCCAGGCCTTGAGATCGAACGCGTCGCCGTGAGCCTTACGCGCGTTCTCCCGGCCCAGCAGCCAGGCGCGCTCGCCCAGCTTGTAGCCGATGGCCTGCCCCGGCATGGAGAGGTAGCGGGTCAGCTCGCTCTCCACGAAGTCGGCGGGCCGGCCGCTGTGGCTGCCGAAGAACTCCTCGGCCAGAGCCGGTGTCCACCGCTCACCGGGGTGGAACGGGGAGTCGCCGGGGATCTCCAGCTCCAGATGCATGCCGATGTCCACGATCACCCGGCAGGCGCGCATCATCTGCGCGTCCAGATAGCCGAGGCGGCGCTCTGCGTCGGGGAGGAAGCCCAGTTCGTCCATGAGCCGCTCGGCGTACAGTGCCCAGCCCTCGGCGTTGGCGCTGACCTGGCCGACCGACGCCTGGTAGCGGGACAGGCTGTCCGCGACATGCGTCCACTGCGCGATCTGCAGGTGGTGGCCCGGCACGCCCTCGTGGTACCAGGTGGACACCAGGTCGTACACGGGGAAACGGGTCTCACCCATGGTGGGGAGCCAGGTGCGGCCCGGCCGTGAGAAGTCCTCCGACGGCCCGGTGTAGTACGGGGCGGCGGCCCCGCCCGCGGGAGCGATCCGGGACTCCACCTTCCGGACCCGCTCGGCGAGCTCGAAGTGGGTGCCGTCGAGCGCCTCGATGGCCTCGTCCATCAGGCTCTGCAGCCAGGCCCGGACCTCTTCCACGCCCTCGATGTGCTTGCCGTGCACGTCGAGATGGGCGAGGGCCTCCCAGGGACCCGCGCCCGGGACGATCTTGTCCGCCTCGGTCTTCATCTCGGCCAGCAGCCGGTGGTATTCGGACCAGCCGTAGGCGTACGCCTCGTCGAGATCCAGGTCCGTGCCGTTGAACTGGCGTGCCCAGCGGGCGTAGCGCTCCCGGCCCACCGTGTCGGGGGCACCCTCGATCGCGGGGGCGTAGACGTCCCTCATCCAGTCCCGCAGGGAGACCAGGGCCCCGGTGGCCTGCCCGGCCGCCTCGTCCAGCTCCGGGCGCAGTGACGCGGGGCCCCCGGCCACGAAGTCCTGGAAGAATCCGCAGCCGCCGTCCTCCCCGGCCCAGGTTCCCAGCTGGCCGATGAACGTCGCGGCCGGACGCGGGCCGCCGTAGAGCTTGCGCTCCAGGCCGAGGGCGAGCGAGGCGCGGTACCCCTCGAGAGCCGCGGGCACAGCCCGCAGCCGGTCCGCGACCGCCGCCCAGTCCTCGTCCGTCGCCGTCGGCGTCGCCGAGAACACGTCGCGCAGGCTGTGCGCGGGGGAGTGGATGTTGGAAACGGCCCGCAGCCCCTCCTCGGCCTCATGGACGGCGAGTTCGGCCGTCAGGCGCTCCCGCAGCAGGCGCGCGCACCGCCTCTCCTCGTCGGTGTCCGCGCCCGGTACCTGCTCGGCGGCGTCGAGCTTCCCGAGGGTGCTGCGGATGAGCCCGGCCATGGCGGCCTGGCCTGCGGGCGAGAAATCGGGCAGCCGGTGGGAGCTTTCCGCGACACCGAGATAGGTACCTGTGATCGGGTCGAGTTCGATATACGCGTCGACGTAGGCGTCGGCGACCTGGCGCGGCAGTGCGCTGCTCGATGTGTCTGACATGTGGGACATCCTCGTACGGAGAAGGGCTCCGCGTCACGGGGAACAGGACTTCGGGATCACGCGCCGGTCGCCGGCGGCATCAGCGGACCGCACTCCCACTGCTGGAAGATCAGCCGGGTCTCCACGCGTGCCACCTCGCGGCGTGAGGTGAACTCGTCCAGCACCAGGCGCTGCAGGTCCGTGGGGTCGGCGACGGCCACATGCACCAGGTAGTCGTCGGGGCCGGTGAGGTGGAAGAACGCCCTGGACTCGGGCAACGCCCTGATCCGTTCGACGAAGGGGCCGATGAGCTCCCTGCGATGGGGCCGGACCTGGACCAGCAGGAGTGCCTCCAGGCCCCGGCCGAGCCGCGCCGGATCGAGCCGCAGCCGGTGCCCGAGGATCACACCGGACCGGCGCAGCCGTGCCACCCGGTCCAGACACGTGGACGGGGCCACTCCGACTTCCGCGGCCAGCTCCCGGTACGTCGTCCGCGCATCGTTCTGCAGCAGTCGCAGAATGTGCAGATCGACCGGATCGAGAGCGACGGATTCAGGCATCGGGCGAACGTAGCACGGCGATGTGGTGCCCCAGGCCGGTTCCTGTTCAGGCTGGTGACATGGACACCGAAGCCTCCTCGCTGACACCCCAGCCCTCCTTCCGGTCCAGGGCGCTCGCCACCGAAGCCGTGCACGCCGGACGCGACGACCTCGCCTCTCTCGGCCTGCACGCCGCGCCGATCGACCTGTCCACCACCTATCCCTCGTACGACTCCCGGGGCGAGGCCGCGCGCATCGACGCCTTCGCCACCACCGGGGCCAGGCCCGAAGGGCCGCCCGTCTACGCACGGCTCGACAACCCGACGACGGGGCGCTTCGAGACGGCACTGGCCCGGCTGGAAGGCGCGGCCGGCGCAGTCGCGTTCGCCAGCGGGATGGCGGCGCTCACCGCCGTCCTGCTGGCCCGCGCGAGCCTGGGACTGCGCCATGTGGTCGCGGTGCGGCCGCTCTACGGCTGCAGCGACCACCTGCTCAGCGCCGGACTGCTGGGCACCGAGGTGACCTGGACGGATCCGGCGGGCATCGCCGACGCGATCCGCCCGGACACCGGCCTCGTGATGGTGGAGACGCCCGCCAACCCGACGCTGGCCGAGATCGACATCAGGGCCGTTGCGCACTCCTGCGGCTCCGTGCCGCTCCTCGTCGACAACACCTTCGCCACGCCCGTGCTCCAGCGGCCCCTCGAACACGGGGCCCGGATCGTGTTGCACAGTGCCACCAAATACCTGGGCGGTCACGGCGATGTGATGGGCGGAGTCGTCGCCTGCGACGAGGAGTTCGCCGCGACGCTGCGCCAGGTACGGTTCGCCACCGGCGGCGTGCTGCACCCGATGGCCGGCTATCTGCTGCTGCGCGGACTGTCCACGCTGCCGGTGCGGATCCGGGCCGCGTCGGCCTCCGCCGCCGAACTGACCCGCAGGCTCTCGGCCGACCCCCGCGTCGCCCGCGTGCACTACCCGGAGGTGGGCGGCGCGATGGTGTCCTTCGAGGTGTTCGGAGATCCGCACCGGGTCATCGCGGGGGTCCGGCTGATCACGCCCGCCGTGAGTCTCGGCAGCGTGGACACCCTCATCCAGCATCCGGCCTCCATCAGCCACCGCATCGTGGGTGAGGGAGACCGGAGGGCCACCGGTGTCGGTGACCGTCTGCTGCGCATGTCCGTAGGGCTCGAGGACGTCGAGGACCTCTGGGCGGATCTGTGCCAGGCGCTCAGTGACCGAAACGCTGTTCCGCCGGCGGCGCGAACTGCTGGACAGGAGCCTCGGCCAGCCGCGCGGTGATCACCAGGGTGCCTTCCTCGATCTGGTAGTCGAGAGGCAGCGAGAGCGCCCGCATGGCGGCCACCATCCCGGTGTTGTGGGCCTGCGTCACGGCGTAGACGCTCTCGCAGCCCGCCTCGACGGCCAGGGCCACCAGCCGGCCGAGAAGCTCGGAGCCGATGCCGCGGCGCTGCCAGTCGTCCTCGACGAGGAGGGCGACCTCGGTCTCGTCCCCGTCCCAGAGCAGATGACCGAGCGCCACCAGCCGGCCGGAGGCCGTCTGTACGGCGAGTGTGCGGCCGAAACGAGGGCTGAGCAGGTGGTCCAGATACCTGTCGGCGTCACGGACCGGACCGTGGTACCGCAGGCCGAGGGTGTGCTCGGAGCAGCGGCCGTGCATGGCGAGGGCCGCGTCGAGGTCACCGTGGTCCGCGCGGCGCACGGTGATCTCGTTGCCCTCCGGCAGCGTGAGGACGTCCTCGCTGCGGGGGACGCGCGGGCCGAGCCGCGCGTCGAGCTCGACCAGCGCCCGGGCGCGGGCGAACTCCGTCGGGGTGAAGGGGAGGTAGGGACGCTCCACCGTGATGACACCGCCCGACGGATCGCGCAGCCTCATCACCGTCTCCTCCAGGACACCTTCCACCGGTGCGCTCTCCCCGGTGGGGCGGCCGGTGACGGACAGCGCGGGCAGCGAGTGGATGGTGCACCGTCCGAGGAGCTGGCGCAGGGCCAGCGGGAGTTCGGCCGCGTCCAGCGCGGTGCGGGTGGCGAGGCCGAGGACCCGGGTGGGCGTGTCCACCAGGTCGTGGGCGTCCGCGCGCTCGATCCAGGTGGCGGACCCGCCGGCGGCGGAGATCTCCCGGGTGAGCTGCTGGGCCGGCAGCGTCGCGGGCGCCCGCAGCAGGAACTCGTCGACGGTGCCCTCGGCCAGCGGGTGGGTCTGCAGCGTCAGGATGTCGATCCGGTGACGCGCCAGGACGATGCAGAGGGCGGCCAGGGCGCCCGGTGCGTCCCGCACGGTCGTCCGCATCCGCCAGAGCACCGTTTCGGCGGGCTCGTCGGTGTCCACGGCCTCCTCGGTGTCCGCGGACGAAAGCTCCGGGCCGGTGCCGGTATCGGTGTCCGGGGGTGGCGCGTGGCTGTGCCGCCGTGCCCACCATGTGTGGAAGGCGGCCGTGGCGATTAGAGCCACGGCCGACGCCATGAGCAGATAGGGGCCGTCGGGCTGGTGCCCGATCAGGTTGGCGATCGCGTCGGCCACGGCCACGGCTGTGAAGAGGGCGGCCAACTCGATCAGGTCCCGCCGCCAGTGGTGCGGACGGCGGGCACTCTTCGCGGATGTCACATCAGTCATGCCCTCACTGTGACCGAACGGTGTTGCCTGATCACGAACGCATTGTGACTGATGGGTTACGTGTGGATCTGGTCGTCTTCAGCACCTTTTTCATTTCCTCGTCCCGCACCGCGGAGGCCCCGTCCGGGACCGGTGTCCGCCGGGCCGTCGAGCTCACTGCCCGGTACGCCCCGGCTGCAGCACCTTGCTGAACAGCACCGAGCCGCCCTGGGCCCGGAGCCGCACGGTCAGTTCCCCGCTCCCGCCGTCGATGTCGACCTCTCCGAAGAACTGCGGCTGCTCCATGGGGGAGACGTTCTGCCGGTCGGGCGCCCGGACGAAGACCCGCTCCGGGCCGAACGTCCCGTCCAACGCGTTGGCGGGGAAGCTGCCCGCGGCCAGCGGGCCGGAGACGAACTCCCAGAACGGTGCGAAGTCCTTGAAGGCCGCACGCTCGGGGGCGTAGTGCTGGGCCGAGGTGTAGTGCACGTCGGCCGTCAGCCACACGGTGCCGGTGATGCGCCGGTGCTTGATGAAGCGCAGCAGCTCCGCGATCTGCAGTTCGCGCCCCAGCGGGGCGCCCGGGTCTCCCTGGGCGACCGCCTCGATGTCCGTGGCTCCGTCCGGGACCACCAGCCCCAGCGGCATGTCGGCGGCGATCACCTTCCACACCGCACGGGACCGCGACAGCTCGCGCTTCAGCCAGCGCAGCTGCTCGGCGCCGAGGATGCCCTGGGTGTCGTCGGACTGCCTGCCGGGGGAGTTGGCGTTGCGGAAGGACCGCATGTCCAGCACGAACAGGTCGAGCAGCGGACCGTGCCGTACGACGCGGTGCATGCGCCGCTCGTCCGGCGAACCCTGGAGCGTCGTCACGGGGAAGTACTCGCGGAACGCCCGCATCGAGCGCGTGGCGAGCAGGTCCACGTTCTTCTCCGTGTAGCGGACGTCGTCCAGGATCTGTCCCGGATACCAGTTGTTCCGCACCTCGTGGTCGTCCCACTGGATGACGGAGGGGACCTGCGCGTTGAACGCCCGCAGGTTGTCGTCGAGCAGGTTGTACCGGAAGTTCCCGCGGTACTCGTCCAGGGTCTCGGCGACCTTCGACTTCTCCGGGGTCGTGATGTTGCGCCAGATCCGCCCGTCGGGCAGCGTCACGCTGGGCTCGATCACCCCGTCGGCATAGATGTTGTCGCCGCTGCAGAGGAAGAAGTCCGGGTCCAGCCGGCGCATCTCGTCGTACACCCGGTAGCCGCCGATGTCGGGGTTGATGCCCCAGCCCTGCCCCGCTATGTCGCCGGACCAGAGGAAACGCACCCCCTCACGCCGGCGCGCCGGTGCCGTGCGGAAGGTCCCGTACACCGGCTTGCCCGTGCGACGCGGGTCGTGCGGGTCCGCGAGCGTGACGCGGTAGTGCACCTGCTCGCCGGCCGGCAGTCCGTACAGCGGGGTGGTGCCGGTGAAGTCCGTACGGGCGTCGAGCAGCGGGCCGTGCCATGTGCGGGCGCGGCGGAAGGACTCGGTCGCGGAGGTCTCCACCACCATCTGCGCGGGGCGGTCCGAGCGGACCCAGACCAGGGCGGACGACGCCGTGACGTCACCGACCTGCACGCCCCAGGAAGCGCTCGGCCGGCCCGACAGCGCGAACGCGGGGGCCGTGGTGACCGCGGCGGGCACGGCGACCGCCGCCGAGGCCAGGAGCGAGCCACGCAGCACGGCGCGGCGGCCGGGGGCCGGGGCGGGGGGACGGTTCGACATCGATGCGCCTCCATGGGCGAGAGGGCTGCCGGGACAGCGGGGGCCTACAGGCTGGTTGCAGCCCTATGCCTAGTGCCCGGTGGCGGCGTGCACGCCAACCACAGATGAACAACCGGTCAGGCACCGCACCCCGACGCCTCTGTGCCCCGACGCCCTTGTGCCCCGGCGGCCGGGGTCCGGGGCGCCCGGCCGTGCCCTGCCGCCTCGGCCAGGAGCCGGACACCGTCCTGGATGACAGCGGGCGCCAGATGCGCGTAACCGAGCACCAGACGGACCGTGCTGTCGCGTGTCCCGCCCGCCGTGCAGTCGCTCAGCGGACGCAGCGCGATGCCGGCGGCCGCCGCACGCCGCAGGAACTCGTCCTGCGGACCGAATCGTTCCGGCAGCCGGGCGATGATGTGCAGGCCTGCGGAGATGCCGCTCACCTCCGTACCGGGGAAGTGCGCGGACAGGGCCTCCGTCAGGACGTCGCGGCGCTCCCGGTACGCACGCTGACAGCGGCGCAGCTGCCGGTCGTAGCCGCCGCCGGCGACGAAGTCCGCAAGGACCGCCTGGTCGACCGACGGGTTGCCCAGATCCATGGTGCGCTTGCGGGCGACGATGGCGTCGGTCATCGAGGCCGGGGCGATGAGCCAGCCCAGCCTCAGGCCGGGCGCCAGGGACTTGCTGACCGAGCCGGTGTACACGACATGTTCCGGATCCAGGCCCTGCAGGGCCCCGACCGGCGCCCGGTCGTAGCGGAAGTCGCCGTCGTAGTCGTCCTCCATGATCACGCCCGAGGTGCGCCGGGCCCAGTCGAGGAGTTCGCCGCGCCGCCCGGAGGAGTACGCGATGCCGGTGGGGAACTGGTGAGCCGGAGTCGTGACCACGGCGCGCACACCGGAGCGCAGCAGCGGTTCCACCGCCAGTCCTTCGTCGTCCAGCGGCAGCGGAAGCGTCTTCAGGCCGGTGGAGGCGAACAACGAGGCGTGCTCGGGGCTGCCGGGATCCTCGACGCCGATTACTGCCTCGCCGCGCTCGCGCAGGACGAACCCCAGCAGAGTCGTCGCCTGGGCCACCCCCGAGCACACCACCAGCCGCTCCGGGTCGGCCACCACGCCCCGGCGCCTGGTGAGCAGCGAGGCCAGGGCCGCGCGGAGCTCCGGCAGGCCGCGGGGGTCCGGATAACCGAGGGAGCTGTGCGGCAGCCGGTCCAGGACCGTGCGATGGGCCGCAGTCCAGGCACTCCGCGGGAAGAGCGCGAGGTCCGGGGTGCCCGGACGGAAGTCCACCTCCGGCCCGGGCGCTCGCGGTGACAGATCCCGCGCCGCCTTCGCGGCGGGCCGCACCGATCCGCCGACCCAGGTGCCCGCACCCCGGCCGGCGCGGAGGTAACCCTCCGCCGCCAGCTGCTCGTACGCCTCGGTCACCAGGCCGCGCGACACCCCGAGATCGGCTGCTAGCTCACGGCTGGCGGGCAGCCGGGTGCCGGCCGGCAGACGGCCCGAACGCACGGCATCGCGCAGGGCCGACTGCAGCGCGCGTCCTCGTCGGCGGGCGGGGGCGGAGGCGGCGGGGAGCAGCAGTTCCCAGGCGGCTGAAGCGCCCCCGCCCTCTTCGGACGAGGCCGGGCCGCGCGGTGGATTGGTCCCCGAAGAAGTCATGGAAGTGGACCTTAAACGGGACCGTCACGGAACCTAGCGTCGCCCTCATGAACGCGACCCCCTTGCGCGGAGCCCTCCTCGCGGCCTTCGCCTGCACCCTCGTAGGCGCCTCCTTCACGGCGAACAGCGTCCTCGGTGACTACCCGTACGCGGGCGGCCAGGCAGTGCGGTACGGCCTGGCCGCCCTGCTGCTCCTGCCGTTGCTGCGCTCCGGCGCCGGACCACGGCCCGCCGTGGTCCTGAGGACGCTCACCCCGAGGCAGTGGGGCCGCCTGGGAGCCCTCGCCGCCATCGGGATGGTCGGCTTCAACCTCGCCGTCCTGGCCGCGGAACGCACGGCCGAACCGGCTGTGCCGGGAGTGCTCGTCGGGTGTGC
This sequence comes from Streptomyces sp. NPDC023573, assembly GCF_055559735.1. Classification (NCBI taxonomy): domain Bacteria; kingdom Bacillati; phylum Actinomycetota; class Actinomycetes; order Kitasatosporales; family Streptomycetaceae; genus Streptomyces; species Streptomyces sp. NPDC023573. The sequence goes on along the minus strand of NZ_JBVHKB010000010.1, from coordinate 260,690 downwards.
GCCCATCATCGTCGGCGTCCTCGTACCCGCCCTGGAAGGGCGCCGCCCCACGCGGGCGGTCCTGTGCGCGGCGGGTCTCGTGGCCGGCGGCGCGTTCACCGTCCAGGGCTGGGGCCGGACCGACCTGGTCGGTGTCCTGTACTCGGTGGGCGCACTCGGTGGTGAGGTCGGCTTCGCGGTACTGGCCGTGCCGGTGCTGCGCCCCCTCGGACCGAAACTGCTGTCGGCGGTCGTGTGCGCCGTGGCTGCCGTGGAATCCGCGCTGCTCGGCGTCCTGCTCGACGGAGGGGACTTCCTGCGGGTGCCCACCGTGGGGGAGTCCCTGGCGCTGCTCTGGCAGGCGGCAGTGGTCACCGTCATCGGCTTCGTGTGCTGGTACAGCGGTATGCGGCGCATCGGCGCCGAGCGGGCCACGCTCTTCTCCGGCCTGATCCCCGTATCGGCCGCGCTGACCGCACCGCTGGTCGGTACGGGGACGTACGGCGTGGGTCAGGGCGTGGGAAGCCTCCTGGTGGGGCTGGGAGTGGCGCTGGGCTCAGGTGTCCTGGGACGGGGCGGCATCCGTACGTCGGCGGCTCGTGTCGAGGATGACCCGCGCGACGGCGGCAGGGTCGTCGTTCATCGGGACATGGCCGCAATCCGGAAGGCGGACGAGCCGCGCGCCCGGGATCACGCGCTTGGCCCTGACGCCCTGCCGGCGCAGGAGCAGACGGTCCTTGTCGCCCCAGGCGATGCTGACGGGGACGTCCGGTATGTCGTCGGTGAACGCGACGGTCAGACCGGCCTCCAGAGTCTGCCGGAAACCGGTCGCCTCGCGGAGGGCGACGGTCTCCGACACGACCGCGTCCGGTGAACGACGGCCGGGGCGCGCGTAGATGGTGCTGGTCAAGGCGGCCCGGCCGGGTGAGCTCTGCGAAAGCCGCTCGATCAGCGGCATCGGCATCGCGAGGGCCGCCCCGCGCATCGCCCGCAGCACTCCGAAGGCATAGCGACGCTCGCTCCGGGTCCAGAAACCCGCGGGGGACAGGGCCGTCACCGAGCGGACGAGCTGTTCACGGCCCAACTCCAGAGCCAGCAGCCCTCCCAGGGAGTTGCCGGCCACATGCGGCCGTGCCAGGCCGAGCGCGTCGAAGAACGAGCCGAGCACCGGAACCATGGTCCGCAGGTCATGGCTGAGCCCTTGTGGCAGCGCCGGTGAGGCACCGAACCCGGGCAGGTCCACCGCTATGACGTCCCGCTCGGCGGCCAGGACGTGTACGACCGGATCCCACGCCTGACGGTGATGACCGATGCCGTGCAGCAGCACCAACGGAGCGCCCGAACCGCACCGTTCGTACGACACGCCGACCGTGCGGCGGCCGACGGGGGAGCCCACTGCGAACGAGATCGTGGCGGCCATGCTGCTCCTCGGGACGAGCTCGGCGGGGCGGGGCGGGGTGGTACGGCTCGGCTGGGTGCGGGGCGGAATGAGACGCCTCGTCAACAATGATTACCGTCGGGTAGCTCGTAGTTCAAGGGGCGAGTGCGATTCCCGCTGGACACCCTCCGACGCGTCGGCTGGGATGGATGAGTGACTGCCGACACCGTGACCGATCTGTTCGAAGAACACCGGCCCTTCCTCACGGGGGTCGCCTACCGCATGCTCGGCCGCGTCGCCGACGCCGAGGACGTGGTGCAGGAGGCATGGCTGCGCTGGTCGTCGGCGGAGCGTGAGGACGTACGGGAGCCTCGGGCCTTTCTCGTCAGGATCACCACGCGTCTGGCCATCGACCGGCTGCGCCATCTGAAGTCCCGACGCGAGTCGTACGTGGGGCCGTGGCTGCCCGAACCCGTGGTCACCGCATTCGGTCCGGCGGTCCCCGATTCGGCTGAGCGCGCGGTGCTCGCCGACTCCGTCTCCCTCGCCGTGCTCGTGGTCCTGGAAACCCTCTCCCCGCTGGAGCGTGCCGTCTTCGTCCTGCGCGAGGCCTTCGGCTTCCCGTACGCGGAGATCGGCGCCGCTCTCGACCGGTCCGAGGCGGCGGTACGGCAGCTGGCCGGCCGGGCCAAGCGCCATGTGGAGGAGCGCAAACCGAGGTACGACGTGGACCCGGCCGTGCGGCGCGATCTCACCGAGCGCTTCCTCGCCGCAGCTTCGGGCGGGGACCTGGATCAACTGCTCTCCCTGTTGGCTCCCGATGTGCGCCTCGTCAGCGACAGCGGAGGCAAGGCGAAGGCGCCGCGGCGGATCATCGAGACCGCGGACAAGGTCGGCCGCTTCCTCGTCGCGGTGGGCCAGGACCTGCCTGCCGCGACGGAGGTCCGCATCCTGGAACTCAACGGCGGCCCCGCCCTGGTGTTCAGTGTGAAGGGGGAGGTGGACGCGGTGTTCCAGGCCGAGGTCGACGGCGGAGTCATCAGGTGCGTCTACGTCATCCGCAACCCGGACAAACTGGCTGCGTTGCACGCGGGTTAGCGGCACAGGCGGCTACCCCGGCGCCGACGTCCTGAGCCCCGACCCGCCCCACGGCCCTCACCGACGGAGTCGGCCGTGGGGCTTCGTGTTGCCTGCGCCCGTCGCCACACGAACGCCCCGTGAACGCTCTGCGGCAGGGGGCCGTTTCGCTGCGTTACCGGGCGAGGATTGGTCTTGACCAAGGTGGTTCGCCGTCCTAAGGTCAGAACGTTAAGGCAGGAACCTTTAATAAAGAACGTCGCGGAATACAAGCCACCGGCGGATGCGGAGGACAGGGTGGGGACCACGCAGCTGGAATCGGTGCAGGAGCCGAAGTACTGGCACCTGAGGACCGTGCTCAGTGAGGCGCTCGACTCGGACTTCTCGGTGGGAGAGGTCCTGCCCAACGAGCGGGACCTCGCGGCGCGCTTCGGCGTGGCCAGGGCCACCCTCCGCCAGGCGCTGGAGCAGCTCGAACTCGAAGGCAGGCTGCAGCGGCGCCGCGGAGTGGGCACCACCGTCGCCCCGCCCCGGGTCGGGGTGGCCGTGGCCACCGCGCAGCAGGGCTGGGCCGGCGGCGGCACGGACGAGGCGTGGCAGCCCATCGAGTGCGCCACGGACACCGCTCCCGCCGCGGTCGCCGCGCTGCTCGGCACGGACGCCCGGGAAACCGTGCATGTGGTGCGCCGCATCCGGGTCGCTCAGGGTCAGGCCGTGGCGGCCGAACTCCTCTACGTGCCGACGTCGTCCGTCCCCGAGCTGTCCGCCATCGAAGCGCCGTCAGGGCCTGTCCGCGCGCGCGCGGTCCTGCGGGAACTCCACCGCCTCGACCTCGACGGCCAGGACCGCTCGGTCGAGCTCGGTTCGGCCCGTGCGGACGACGCGAAGGAGCTCGACCGGCTCCCCGGCGCCCCGGTCCTCGTGGTCACCACCCGGCATTTCGCCGCCGCAGGCACGGCAGCGGTCTCTGTGGCCACTTACAGGGCCGACACCTGCCGGCTCACCTTCGGTGATTCCGGCGCGCTGGAGATCAGCCACGACGAGCAGGAGCGCAAAGCCTCCTGACGTCTCAGGAAGCCTCCCGACGTCTCAGGGAACCTGTCCCGCGACGTCCCTGTCCCTCGACATCTCTGGGCCTCGACGTCTTCGGTAGGCATGCTGCCCGGACTTCCTGGCCGCTCCGGACTTCCTGTCCGGAGGCTGTGGCCCGGCCCGTTTCTCCACGGCCCGTCGCTGTCAGCGGCGGGCCGTCACTGTGCCTTCCACCGCGAAGAGCTGTTCCTCCACGTGGTCCAGTGCCAGCCGCAACGCGCCGGTGGCGACAGCCGCCTCCCCTAGGAGGGAGAGGGCCACCCGGGGCGGCCGCAGGCAGTAGCGGGCGAGCTCGTCGCGGAGCGGGTCGAGAACACCGTCCAGTCCGGCAGCCCAGCCCCCGATGACCACGAGCTCCGGATCCAGCGCCAGCACCAGAGCTGCGACATCGTGCACCAGACGCTGGATGAACCGCGCGACCGCGGCCTGGGCCCCCGCATCGCCGCGCTTGGCCTTGGCGAAGACCGCGGCGACCGCGTGCTCGTCCAGAGGGTCCAGTGGAGTGTCCGTGGTGGACAGCAGATGTTCCGGCGTGACATCACGGCCGAGGAGATGCAGCGCGCCGATCTCTCCGGCCGCACCACCGAACCCACGGTGCAGCCGTCCGCCGATCAGCGACCCTGCGCCCGGACTCAGGCCTGCCAGGACGAAGACGATGTCGTCCGACCCGGTCGCCACACCCTTCCAGTGTTCGGCCACCGCGGCCGCGTTGGCGTCGTTCTCCACCAGGACGGGGCACCGGAAGGAACGCCGTAGCCTTTCGCCGAGCGCGAGACCGGTCCAGTCCGGAAGGGCGGTGCCCAGCCGGACGGTGCCGTCCGCCTCCACGATGCCGGGGCTGCCCACGCCGACCGCGCGCAAGCTGCTCCGCTGCACCCCGGTACGGCGCAGCACGTCGGCGATCATTCCTCTGACCTGGTCGAGCCTGTCATCCGCGCAGGCCGTCTCGGACACGTCCCGTGAGCCTGCGCCGACGATCCGTCCGTCCAGCCCCGACAGGAGGGTGGAGACCCGGTGCGGGCCTATCTCTATGCCCAGCAGGTACCCGGCCTCAGCGCGGAACCTGAACCGCCTGGCAGGCCGGCCCTGGCGCCTGGCTCCGCTCTCGTCCGGCAGGGCCTCCACCACCAGGCCTGCCGCGAAGAGCCCCTCGACTACACCTTCGACCGTGGGACGCGACAGACCGGTGATTCGGGTCAGGTCCGTGAGCGTGGGCGAATCCGCCCCTCGCAGGGCATGCAGCACCACTGCGGAATTGATTCTCCGCAGCAGAGACGGGTCCCCACCGGTCAGCCTGCCCACCGTGTGTCCTCCCAGGTCGTGCCCATGTCTGCCGGATCGTACTCGCTGACTCCGGCCTCGGCGACCAGCACCCGGAGAGAGACAACCGGAACCGGTCCCGGCCCGGGAGCAGCAGAAGCCGCGAGGGTCGGCTTGCTTCCGGCCCCGGAAGAGCGCAGCAGCAGCGGGAGGGTCAGCGGGGAGCTACGAAGCCCGACTCATAGGCTGCGATCACTGCCTGAGTGCGGTCCCTGGCACCCAACTTCGCGAGCACGGCGCTGACATGTGACTTCACGGTCTCCACGCCCACGACGAGCTCGGTGGCGATCTCCGCGTTGGACCGGCCCCGTGCCATCAGGCGGAGCACCGCCGACTCGCGGTCGGTGAGCGCCGCCCGGACCATCGCGTCCCGCGCCTTGCTCGTACCGTAGTCCGCGGCGAGCTGCCGGACCGCGGCAGGGAACAGCAGCGACTCACCCTCGGCAACCAGCCTCACCGCGTGCACGATCTCCGCGGGCCGGGCCCGCTTGAGCAGAAACCCGTCCGCCCCTGCCCGCAGCGCTTCGTAGACGTACTCGTCGTTCTCGAACGTGGTCACCACCAAGATCTTCGGCGGATCGGCGACGGTGCGCAGCACCAGCCGGGTCGCCTCGATGCCGTCCATCAGAGGCATGCGCACATCCATGGCCACGACGTCGGGGCGGAGGCTGCTGACGAGAGGGATCACGGCCGCACCGTCGGCGGCCTCACCTACCACCTCGATGTCGTCCTGCGCTTCCAGGACCGCGCGGAGCCCTGTGCGCACCAGAGGTTCGTCGTCGACGAGAAGTACGGTGACCGGCATCCGGTCAGCGTATGCGGTCCAGCGGAAGGCTCGCGTGCACGATCCATTCTCCATCGTGCGGGCCGGTCCTGGCCTGACCGCCCAGCAGGGCGGCCCTCTCCCGCATACCCCGCAGTCCGCCGCCGCTGCTCGGTGCACGTGCCGATGCCGCGAACGGGTTGGTGACCTCCAGCTCCAGCCTCTCCTTCGCCACGGCGATCCTCACCCGTACGGGAACGCCGGCGGCGTGGCGCAGCACGTTGGTGAGCGACTCCTGCAGGATCCGGTAGCCCTCGCGGGACACCGGTCCGGGGACCAGATCCAGCGGGCCGGTCATTTCCACGTCCATCTCCATGCCGGAGCCGCGGGCCGAATCCAGCAGCCGGTCGGCTTCGACCAGGGTCGGGCGAGCCCCGGCGGGAGGGTCCGACTCCCTCAACACGCGCAGAACACGCTCCAGATCGTCCATAGCCTGGCGCCCCGTCTCCTCGATGGCGGCCAGTGCCCGTGCGGTGAACTCCGGATCACCCGCCGCCCTGGCAGCCCCCGCTTGCACGACCGCGACCGTCAGCGCGTGTCCGATCGAATCGTGAAGCTCGCGAGCGATGCGGTTACGCTCCAGCAATTGCTCCGTGCGTTCCTCCAGGGTGGTCATCCGCTCGGTCGGAGACGGTCCCAGCAGCCCTCGTGCCGCTGCCGTCACCACCTCGCCGCACAGGACGACCAGCCCGAGCAGTATCAGGACCGGTACGGGGGCGAGCAGGGCGCACCACCAGCCGGGTCCGACGTCGCGGGCCAGCCATACGTCGCTCGGCTCCGTCCCGAACACACCTCTAAGGAGGTCGACCGCCGTGGCCGACAGCCAGACCGTCCCGAAGCACGTCACTGCCGCGAGCGCGAGTCGCAACTCCAGCCAGGCAACGGTTCGCCAGCGGGCCGGCCACGTCGTGGCACGCCCGACGGAGATTGCAGCGTCAGGGTGGCCCCGCTGCTCGGGTGCGAGGAGCAACTGCGCCTGAAGCCCTTCGGCCAGACGCATCGCCGGAATCAGCCCGACAGGTATCGCGAAAAGGAACGGCATCCACGGTTTGCTCGGCGAGATGAACAACCACAGGCTGCCGAAGGCGGCCGGAATGAGCAGGTGCAGCCAACGACTGTACGTGGCCGGTCTTGCCAGAATTGCGAAGAAGCGGCGCATGCCTGCCATCGTGTCAGGACAGGCCGGAGCGCGACTCCCCCGAGCGAGGGAGACGAACCACCCTGGCGGGGGAGGCCGCAGGCGGCGACAGACAGCCAGGCTTGGCACATGACCAGCATCGACGTCCACGGACTCATCAAGGACTACGGGCCCACCCGCGCCGTGGACCAGCTCACGTTCAGCGTGAGACCCGGCCGCGTGACAGGCTTCCTCGGGCCCAACGGTGCGGGCAAATCCACCACCATGCGACTCGTCCTCGGCCTGGACCGGCCCACAGCCGGCACCGCCACCATCGGTGGGCTGCCGTACGCCTCGCTGGGAAGCCCGCTGCGCCAGGTGGGCGCCCTGCTGGACGCCCAGGCCGCTCATGGCTCGCGCACCGCGCGTGACCACTTGCTCGCTCTCGCGGTGAGCAACGGCATAGCCGGGGCCAGGGCTGACGAGGTCCTGGAGGGAACGGGCCTCGCGGCGGTCGCGAGACGGAGGATCAAGACGTTCTCGCTCGGTATGCGACAACGCCTGGGGATCGCGGGAGCGCTGCTCGGTGACCCGGACGTGGTGATGCTCGACGAGCCGTCGAACGGGCTGGACCCGGAAGGCATCATCTGGATCCGCGAGCTGATGCGCGGCATGGCCCGCGAGGGCCGCACCGTCCTGGTCTCCAGCCACTTGATGAACGAGACCTCCTCGTTCGCGGACCACCTGATCGTCCTCGGTCGCGGACGGCTCCTCGCGGACCTGCCGATGCAGAAATTTCTCGACTCCCGCAGCCGGCCCGGTACCCGGTTCCGCACCACCGATTCCGCTCGGCTCTGCGAGGTCCTGCTCCGCCTGGGACACACGCCGGTGCAGGAGGACGACGGGCGCTGGACCGTCTACGGGGCCAAGGCGGAGGAGGTCGGCGCCGTGGCCGCGGTCCAAGGAATCCCCTTGCTCGAACTCCTCGACCTGCAGCCCACCCTGGAAGAGGCCTACCTCGATCTCACCACGGAGCAATCGGAGTTCACGGCGGCCGCATCGCCCACCCCACGTCCCCGCCAGGAGGCCTGAGTACCGTGAACACTTCCACGACGGCGGTACTGCGCTCCGAATGGATCAAGATCAGATCGGTGCGGTCCGTGCTGTTCTCGCTGACAGCGGTATTCGCTGCCACGCTTGCCGTCACGGTGCTCGCGTCTGCCACCGTGGGGCAGGCGGAGGCTGACGACGGCCACGATCTGCTGCTCTCGGCCTTCTACGCACTGAACTTCGGCCAGATCGCGGCCATAAGCTTCGGGGCCACGGCTCTGTCCTCCGAATTCCTGAACGGGGCTCTGCGCATATCCCTCTCGGCCGTTCCGCGACGGGGCCTTCTCTACGTCGCGAAGATGTCGGTGGTCGGCGGCCTCGCCTTGGCCATGGGGATGGTCACCAGCTTCGCCACGTTTCTGGTGGGACAGATGTTCATGGGGGAGTACGCGATCGGCCTGGGAGATCCCGGGGCGCTCCGCGCGTCGTTCGGAGGTGGGGTCTATCTCGCGCTGATCGCCCTGTTCGCCGCAGGACTGACTGCACTGCTGCGCAGTGCTGTTGCCGTGCTCAGCGCGCTCATACCCTTCCTGCTGATCGTCTCCTTCGTCGTCGGAGACGTCGCGGGGGGCGTCGCTCGATATCTGCCCGATCGGGCAGGGCAATCGGTGCTCCGCCAGATTCCGGACGGAAGTCTCGGGCCGTGGGCGGGTCTGGCGGTGACCGCGGTATGGGCCGGTGCCGCCCTGCTTGCCGGCTGGTGGAGACTGCGGACGCGAGACGCCTGAGGATGCGGTGAGCCGGGGTGCGACAGCTCGGCCGCCGAGGTGCCGAGTAGCCGTCTTCCTGTATCCGGAGAAGGCGGGGGAGGGCTGGTGCGACGCCATGTGTCAGTGCATAGCGGTTTACTGACGGTATGACCACCGCACATCATCTCCGCCTCATCGACGGGATGCGCACGAGGGGCTTCCCCTCGGAGCGCGTCCCGACGGGCTCGGGAATCAGCGGACCTGGCTACCACACAGCCCTCCTCCTCGGCGAGGACGACCACGGGGACGGGGACGGGGCGGACCGCCTCGAACTCCGCGCGCAATGTGTGGCGGAACACGACGCGCTGCTCGCGCTGCTCACCTTGCGCTGGGGAGAACCGCAGATCGTCAGCCTGTGGAGCGCACAGGAACGGATGATGGCAGGGGAGGTGATAGCCGAGCCCTGGGCCGACCCCGTCGCCAGTTGTGAGCATCTCCAACTGTGGCGCGCGGAGGACCGGTGGGTCGCTGTCGTGCTCCACCTGGAGGATGACGGGCCAGGCTGTGAGTTGGGCGTACTGGTCACGGTGGTCGACCCGCCCTGACTCACCTGCGAGTCGTCAGCGCGCTGTCCGTGCGCGTCCACATGTCGCCGCCGTGTCCGTCCCGTTTCTCGGTATGCCTGCCGCCGGCGCACGAGCCCTGCCGCATGGCCCGACAGGGGTGTGGCCTGTTACGAACCGTCCTGCTCAGCGGCCGCCGCTGAGAGGCGGGCGTACTCCTCCGCCATGGTGCGCACGGTCCAGTGCGCGTTCAGACCGCTCGGGTTGGGCAGTGCCCAGACACGGGCGCCTCCGACGGTCCGCTCCTGCGGGCCGATCCGCGCACGGCGGTCGCCGAAGGCCGAGCGGTAAGCGGTCACCCCGACCACGGCCAGCCACAACGGGCCCAGCGCTTCGACCTTGGCCGACAGGACTTCTCCGCCCGCGCGGAATTCTTCCGGCCTCAGCTCGTCCGCTCGTGCGGTGGCTCTGGGCACCACATTGGTGATGCCCAGGCCGTAACCCAGAAGCTGATCCTGTTCGGACGGTTTCAGCTGCCTGGGTGTGAAGCCCGACAGATGCAGCACCGGCCAGAACCGATTGCCGGGATGAGCGAAATGGTGCCCCGTAGCCGCGGTCATCAGACTCGGATTGATTCCGCAGAACAGCACACGCAGGCCGCCCGCGACCACGTCGGGTACGACGCGGTCGCGGGCGGCCGACAGTTCATCGGGAGTCATACGGCCGGGAGCAGGCCGTCAGAGAATGGAGCCGGGGGTGTACGCCGCGGCCTCCGGGTGCTGCTTGGCGATCTCCTCGATCCTGGCCACCAGAACGGCGACCTGATCGCCCGCCGCGCCGGTGAACGAGAGCTTGTCCGCCATGAGGGCATCGAGCTCAGCGCGGTCGAGCGGGATGCGCTCGTCGGCGGCCAGCTTGTCCAGCAGCTCGTTGCGCTCCGCACCCTGCTCACGCATGGCGAGAGCCGAGGCGACCGCGTTCTCCTTGATGGCCTCGTGAGCGACCTCGCGGCCGACCCCTGCCCGCACCGCACCCATCAGCACCTTGGTCGTCGCGAGGAAGGGAAGGTAGCGGTCCAGCTCACGCGCGACGACCGCGGGGAACGCGCCGAACTCGTCGAGGACGGTGAGGAACGTCTCCAGGAGGCCGTCGAAGGCGAAGAACGCGTCAGGCAGCGCGACCCGGCGGACCACGGAGCAGGACACGTCGCCCTCGTTCCACTGGTCGCCCGCCAGCTCGCCCGTCATCGACGCGTAGCCGCGCAGGATCACCATCAGCCCGTTGACCCGCTCGCAGGAGCGCGTGTTCATCTTGTGCGGCATCGCCGACGAGCCGACCTGGCCCGGCTTGAAGCCTTCCGTCACCAGCTCGTGCCCGGCCATCAGCCGGATGGTCTTGGCGACCGACGACGGTGCGGCGGCCAACTGCACCAGCGCGGTGACCACGTCGTAGTCGAGGGAGCGGGGATAGACCTGGCCCACGGAGGTGAAGGCGTGCCCGAAACCGAGGTGGCCGGCGACGCGCTGCTCCAGGTCCGCGAGCTTGCTCGCGTCCCCGCCCAGCAGGTCCAGCATGTCCTGCGCGGTGCCGACGGGGCCCTTGATGCCCCGCAGCGGGTAGCGGCCCAGCAGGTCCTCCAAGCGCCCGTAAGCCACCAGCAGCTCGTCCGCTGCGGTGGCGAATCGCTTGCCGAGCGTGGTCGCCTGCGCGGCGACGTTGTGCGAGCGGCCCGCGATGACCAGCTCGCTGTACTCCGCCGCCAGCTTGCCCAGCCGCGCCAGAACCGCCACCGTGCGGTCGCGCATCAGCTCCAGCGAGAGCCGGATCTGCAGCTGCTCGACGTTCTCGGTGAGGTCCCGGGAGGTCATGCCCTTGTGGACCTGCTCATGGCCGGCGAGAGCGTTGAACTCCTCGATCCGCGCCTTCACGTCATGCCGGGTGACCTTCTCGCGCTCGGCGATCGAGGCGAGGTCGACCTGGTCGATCACGCGCTCGTAGTCGGCCACGGCCGCGTCGGGTACCTCGATCCCGAGGTCCTTCTGAGCGCGCAGCACCGCCAGCCACAGCTGACGTTCCAGCTTCACCTTCTGCTCGGGGGACCAGAGGACGGCCAGCTCCGTAGAGGCATAGCGGCCGGCCAGGACATTGGGGATGCGAGGCTTCGCAGACACAGCAGTCACGTGTCCGGATTCTACTGGCGGTTTCTGCAGGTCCGTCCCACGGTCCGGTATGTGGCTTCCTACGAGCCGCCCGCCCCCGGCTGCCCGGGCGCAGGTGGCCGGGTTGTGGGTGGTCCGACTGCCCGGCGGCCGGTCCGTGCACAGAGGCGGGTCAGCCGTCCAGCCGGCGCCAGCCGGTCACCGGCCCCGGGTTCGCCGTGTCCACGGGAGTGATCCAGTACGCCTTGCCCAGCTCCGAGTCGTACTGCGCGCCTGCCCGGCCGTCGCCGGACGAGCGCCCGGTCAGGCGCCGCCCGATCCAGGGCATCAGATGGTGTCGGGCGAACCGTACGTCGTCGATCCGCCGCTGCGCCCACCGGGCGGGCGCGGACACCGGCATCGGGCTCTGCCAGTCGCTCTCCGCGGGCAGCCCCAGCGTCTGCCACACCGCCTCCGCGACCCTGCGGTGTCCCTCGGCCGTCAGATGCAGCCGGTCCACGTCCCACATCCGCGGATCTCCCAGCGACGCCGCACCGTACAGGTCGGTCACCACCGCGCCATGGCGTTCGGCCAAGTCGCCGACCAGCGAGAACAGCTCCTCCATGCGCGGACGGAAACGTTCCATCACCGGACCGTTCCGGCCCGGGCTGCGCATCAGAACCAAGGTCTTGCACGCCGGCGCGAGCCGCTCCACCGCCTCCTCCAGGCGGTCGCGGACCATGCCCATGTCGCACTTCGGCCGCAGGGTGTCGTTGAGCCCGCCGACGAGTGTGATCACATCCGGCTGGAGCGCCGCGGCGACGGCGACCTGCTCGTCCACGATCTGGCCGACGAGCTTTCCGCGTACGGCGAGGTTGGCGTAACGAAATCCGGGCGCGCGTAGAGCGAGACGGGCGGCGAGGACATCGGCCCAGCCCCGGTAGGAACCGTCGGGCAGCAGATCCGACATGCCCTCGGTGAACGAGTCGCCGACCGCGACAAAACTGGTGTAGGAGGCATTCAATTCCATGGCGCTGCCGATCGTACCGCGCCCGCGGTCCCTCACCCGGGGCTGCGGAAGCACGGAGCGCGAAGGAGGGGCGCGGCCGAAGCCACGCCCCTCCGCCTGCCGTCACGCGACGCCGACGCGGGCGTCAGCGGGGCTGGGGCCTGCCCACCAGCTCACGCAGGACGTCCTCCATCGTGATCATGCCCGCCAGCCGGCCGTCCTCGTCGAGGACGGCCGCCAGATGCGTGCGACTGCGCCGCAGCGCGGTCAGCACGTCGTCCAGAGGCGTCGCCGCACGCACCCTGGCGATCGGCCGCAGAGCCGTCACCGGGAAGGGCACGTCGCGCGGCGTGGCGTCCAGGGCGTCTTTCACATGGAGGTACCCGATGATGCGCCGCTCGCTGTCCATCACCGGGAAGCGCGAGAAGCCGGACTCGTGGGAGAGCCGCTCCAGCTCCTCCGGGGTCGTGCCGACCCTGGTGGAGAGCACCCGGTCAACCGGGAGGAGCACGTCCCGGACCGGGCGCCGGCCCAGTTCCAGCGCGTGGCGAAGACGGTCGGCCGAGCGGTCGTCGACGAGCCCGGAGTCCTCGGCGTCCTTGACGAGGCGCGCCAGCTCGTCGTCGGAGAAGGTCGCGGAGACCTCGTCCTTGGTCTCCACCCGAAGCAGCTTGAGCAGGGTGTTCGCGAAGGCGTTGATCGCGAAGATCACCGGCTTCAGCGCCCTCGCGAGCGTGACCAGCGGCGGTCCGAGCAGCAGCGCCGTGCGGGCCGGCTCGGCCAGCGCGATGTTCTTCGGCACCATCTCGCCGAGCAGCATGTGCAGATACGTCGCCACGGTGAGGGCGATGACGAACGAGATCGGGTGCACCAGTCCGTGCGGCACACCCACCCCGTCGAAGACGGGCTCCAGCAGATGGGCGATGGCCGGCTCGGCGACGATGCCCAGCACCAGGGTGCAGAGCGTGATGCCCAGCTGTGCCGCCGCGAGGAGCGCCGACACGTGCTCGAGCCCCCAGATGACACTGCGGGCCCGCCGGTTCCCGGCCTCGGCCTCGGGCTCGATCTGACTGCGGCGTACGGAGATGAGCGCGAACTCCGCGCCGACGAAGAAGGCGTTGACGACCAGGGTCAGCAGGCCGATGAAGAGCTGGACGGCGATCATCGTTCGTCCTCCGACGGCTCGTCGCTGCCGGGCAGCGGGGCGTGCAGCAGCGCACGCGCGGCGCGATGCCCCGACGCGTCGACCACGTCGATGCGCCACCCGGTGAGCTCGACGGAATCGCCGACCACCGGGATGCGGCCGACCTCAGTGGCGATCAGACCGGCCAGGGTCTCGTACGGTCCGTCCGGTACCCGCAGCCCGACGGTGCGGAGCTGGTCGGTACGGGCCGCACCGTCGGCGGACCACAAGGTGCGTCCGTCCGCGTCCTCGCCCGCGGCCGCCAGGTCGGGGGTCTCGTGCGGGTCGTGCTCGTCCCGCACCTCGCCGACCACTTCCTCCACGATGTCCTCCAGCGTCACGACTCCCGCCGTACCGCCGTACTCGTCGATGACGACGGCCATGGCCAGCTTTCCGGAGAGCCGGTCCAGCAGGCGGTCGACGGTGAGCGTCTCCGGCACGAGCAGCGGTTCGCGCAGCATGTCGGACACCCGCTTACGGGGCCGCTGGTCCGCGGGAACGGCCAGCACGTCCTTGATGTGGGCGACGCCCACGACCGTGTCCAGGCTGCCCCGGTAGACGGGGAACCGGGACAGGCCGGTCGCCCGGGTGGCGTTCGCGACGTCCTCGGCGGTCGCCTGGATCTCCAGGGCGGTGACCTGGACGCGGGGCGTCATCACGTTCTCCGCCGTCAGTTCGGACAGGTTGAGAGTGCGTACGAAGAGTTCCGCGGTGTCCGCCTCGAGCGCACCCTCCTTCGCGGAGTGGCGTGCCAGGGCCACCAGCTCCTGCGGGCTGCGAGCCGATGCCAGTTCCTCGGCCGGCTCGAGGCCGAAGCGCCGTACGATCCGGTTGGCGGTGTTGTTGAGGTGACTGATGAAAGGCCGGAAGACCGCGGTGAACGCGCGCTGCGGAGCGGCGACCGTCCGGGCGACGGCGAGCGGGGAGGAGATCGCCCAGTTCTTCGGGACGAGCTCACCGACCACCATCAGGACGACGGTGGACAGCGCCGTGCCGATCACGAGCGCCAGCGAGGAGGACACCCCGGGCGACAGACCCGTCGCTTCCACCGGCCCCCGGATCAGCTTGGAGATGGACGGCTCGGAGAGCATGCCCACGATCAGGTTGGTGACGGTGATGCCGAGCTGTGCGCCGGACAGCTGATAGGTGAGGCTGCGTACGGCTTTGAGCGCTCCCGCCGCGCCCCGGTCCCCTCGCTCGACGGACCGTTCGAGATCGCCGCGCTCCACGGTGGTCAGGGAGAACTCCGCCGCCACGAATGCTCCGCAGGCGAGGGAGAGCAGTAGCGCCACGAGGAGCAGAAGCACTTCGGTCATCGGTTCACCTCCGTCCCATGATCGGGCAGGGGCAGAAGGTTCGCGCGATGTCGGCGGTGTCGACTACTGGGGGGCTCGCCCATGGGCGGACGCTCACACCTTTCGAAAGGGTCGGACGGTCGAGGATCCATAGTAAAGGCTCGGCAAAATTGCCTGTACGGGGAGACGGCTCGCCGCTGGTCGGGGGAGTTCGGCGGTGCCGGGCGTGGTCACAGGGACTTGACCCAGCGCCGCCAGTGGTCCTCGCGATGGTAGCCAGCCGCGCCCCAGGCGTGATGTGCCCGGTCGTTGGACTCCAGCACCATGGCGTCGACCCGGCGGCCGCCCAGGGCCAGGAACCGGTCCTCCGCGGCTCCCAGCAGCGCGGTGGCGACGCCCTGCCGACGGCAGGCGGGGTGCACGGCGAGCCGGTACGCGGAGCATCGCCATCCGTCGAAGCCGGCTATGACGGTCCCGGCGATCCGGCCGTCGCGTTCCGCCAGGAGCAGGGCCTCGGGGTCCCGGGTGATCAGCCGGGCGACCCCCTCGTGGTCGTCGGTGATGCTGGTTCCCTCCGCGGCCTCGCGCCAAAACCGGAGCACGGCGTCGATGTCGGAGAGGGCGGCGCAGCGGATATCGAGATCGGTCATGGTCCGAGCCAATCAGAGCGCTCGCGGGAAGGGCGAACTGTTTCGCCCCGGCCCCGCCGGTGATGTCGTCCCGGCCTGCTTCCTCTTGCGGGTGCTAGCGGACACGCGCTAGCGTGATGGCGTGCCCAAGACGCAGCTGAACGTTCGAGTGGACGAGGCCACCGCCGAGGCGGCGCGACAACGCGCCCTCCAGCGGGGGATCAGCGTGAACCGTTACATAGAGGAGCTCGTCAAACAGGATGCGGGCGAGGTGGGACACACCTTCGTCGAGGCCGCGGCCGACTTCATGAAGCAGTACGAGTCGGTGTTCGCCGAGGAGTTCGGCCCGGAGCGCGAAGGCACCCGTTGAACCTGCAGATCGACCTTTCCTGGCTGCTCATGGTCGCCGAGCACAAGACGCCCGGTGATCCGCAGGTCGTCGACTGGGGTGCGCTCGTCGCCGCGGTCAGCCGGCACGAGGCGGAGATCTTCGGCAGCCCCGTCTACAGCGACCCGCACTCCCGGGCGGCCGCCCTGCTCCAACTGCTCCTGCACGTGCCCGCGCTGGAGCACTCCAACGCCATGTTCGCCTCCGCCGTGGCCTACGGCTATCTCGTCGCCTCAGGGCTGAAGGTCATCACCTCTCCGGAGCAGGTGCGCGATCTCGCGCGGCTGGTGAAGGAGGGCAAGGCCGACGTCCGGACCATCGCCGAAGAGCTCCGACGGTGGAGCCTGTGACCGGCGTTCCTCAGCCTGCTTCCGCCTCGCCACAGTCTGTCCGACAACAACGAGAGTCCCTAGCGGTCCACCACGGCCGACCGGCGGGCCACGCCGAGCACACACGGCGAGCTCGGCAGCTGCACGCCCTTCGCCGGGATGCGGAACCTGCGCCACACCCCCAGCTCGAAGCCGGCCTCCTCGATGGCCGCCACCGTGTCCCGCGCCGTGTGGCAGCCGCCGAAGAGCACCGGCCACAGGGTGCGGTCCGCCGCCCGCTGCGCGGTCGCCAGGGTCCGGCCGGGGGCCAGCATGTGCTCGAAGAAG
This sequence comes from Streptomyces sp. NPDC023573, assembly GCF_055559735.1. Taxonomy (NCBI): domain Bacteria; kingdom Bacillati; phylum Actinomycetota; class Actinomycetes; order Kitasatosporales; family Streptomycetaceae; genus Streptomyces; species Streptomyces sp. NPDC023573. Next base: position 244,244 of record NZ_JBVHKB010000010.1, on the reverse strand, counting down.
CGCAGCTCACCGCCGGGCCTCAGCACCCGCTTGATCTCCGCCAGCGCCCGGGGCAGGTCCCGGACGGTGCACAGGACCAGCGAGGCCACCGCCGCGTCGAAGGCCTCGCTCCTGACCGGCAGTGCCTCGGCCGTGCCCGGCACCACGTCGACCGGCACCTCCGCGCGCAGCGCCGCAGCGGCCGCCAGCTGCCGCAGGCCGCGCTCGGGCTCGATCGCGACGACTTCGGACACGGCCCCCGGGTAGTGCGCGAAGTTGAGGCCGTTGCCCGCGCCGATCTCGACGACACGGCCGGAAAGACCCGCGAGAAGCTCGTCGCGACGGTCCGCCACGCCCCCCTTGAGGTCGGCCGCCACGCTCAGCCTGGCGTAGAAGCGGGCGAAGACCGGGTGGTGCACCGCGTCCCGGGGGACAGGTGTGCTGCGCCGACGCATGATCGGGCCTCCTCGGAGGGCACGTGCTGATACGGCTCTCATCGGATTCTCCCCCGTACGGCCCCGCTCAGCCGCTCGGACGGTGACCGCCGAGTGCCGGTGCCAGCCAACTCGCCGCCCGCGCCCGGAAGTCGGCCGGTTCCAGCGCCCCGGAACCGGCCGGCACCGCGCCGAGCAGCGGTGCGCCCGCGGCGACCGGCAGGTCGTCGATGTTGCACCGCGAGGCCAGGTCCGGATCGCCCGGCATGCTCCCCACCACCACCCCGGGACATGTGAGGCCCCGCGTCCGCAGCGCCTCCGTCGTCAGCGCGGTGGCGTTGAGCGTGCCCAGGCCCGCCGGGGCCACCACCAGCACGGGTGCCGCCATCAGTCTCGCGGCGTCCGCGAGCGTGGCCCCCTGCTCGTCGTACCGGACGAGCAGCCCGCCCGCGCCCTCGACCAGCACCAGGTCGTGCTCCGTCGCCAGCTTCTGGGCGGCCTCGGCGATCTCGTACGGGCGTACGGGGGCGAGGCCTGCCCGGCGTGCGGCTGTCTCCGGTGCCAACGGCTCCGGGAACCGGGCCAGCTCGACGGCAGTCACATGAGCGCCGGCCAGCCGTGCCACCTCGGCGGCGTCCCCGGGCTCGCCCGGTGCGAGCCCTGTCTGGGCGGGCTTGAGGACCGCGACCCGGCGGTCCCGGTGAGCGGCCGCGACCGCCGCGGTCACGATCGTCTTGCCGATCTCGGTGCCCGTCCCGGTCACCACGAGGATCGTCATCTCAGCCCTCCCTCGCCGCCGCGCACACGGCCCGGCAGATCCTTGCCACATCGTCGTCGCCGGTCACGTACGGAGGCATCGTGTACACGAGATCGCGGAACGGGCGCAGCCAGACGCCCTCGCGCACCGCGGCCCGTGTGGCGGCCTCCATGTCGATCTCGTGGTCGAGCTGCACCACGCCGATCGCCCCCAGCACCCGGACGTCCCGTACGCCCGGAGTGCCGGCGGCCTCCGCCAGCCCCTGGCGCAGTCCGGTGCCGATCCGTTTCACCTCCAGCTCCCAGTCCTGGCCCAGCAGGAGATCGACGGAGGCACAGGCCACCGCCGAGGCGAGTGGATTGCCCATGAACGTCGGTCCGTGCGCGAGCACCGGAACATCCCCGGTCGAGATGCCCTCCGCCACCCGGGAGGTGCACAGCGTCGCGGCGAGCGTCAGATAGCCCCCGGTCAGCGCCTTGCCGACGCACATGACGTCAGGGGAGACCCCGGCGTGCCCCGCCGCGAACAGCTGCCCGGTACGGCCGAAACCCGTGGCGATCTCGTCGAACACCAGCAGCACGTCATTCGCGTCGCACGCCTCGCGGAGCACCCGCAGATACGCGGGGGAGTGGAAGCGCATCCCACCCGCCCCCTGCACCACGGGCTCCACGATCACCGCCGCCGTCTCGTCGGCGTGCGCGGTCACCAGCTCGCGCAGATGCCTCACGTAGGTCTCGTCGGGCTCGGCGTCGAAGCCGTCCGGAGGGGCGTCCGCGAAGATCTGCCGGGGGAGGGACCCCGACCACAGCTCGTGCATCCCGCCCTCGGGGTCGCACACCGACATCGGCTGCCAGGTGTCCCCGTGATAGCCGCCGCGCCACGTCAGCAGCCGTTGTTTGGCGGGCCGCCCCGCCGAACGCCAGTACTGCAGGCACATCTTCACCGCGACCTCGACGGAGACCGACCCGGAGTCGGCGAGGAAGACGTGCTGCAGCGGCTCAGGAGTGATCTCCACCAGCCGGGTCGCCAGGCGGACGGCGGGCTCGTGGGTGAGCCCGCCGAACATCACATGGCTCATCCGGTCCAGCTGACCGCGGGCGGCCTCGTTGAGCACCGGATGGTTGTAGCCATGGACCGCGGACCACCAGGACGACATGCCGTCCACCAACTCGTGCTGCCCGTGGGAGGGTTCGGCGAGCCGCAGGCGCACCCCGGACGCGGACTCCACGACCAGCGGCTCCTGCCGGCCCGGCATCGGGCCGTAGGGATGCCAGACATGGGCCCGGTCCAGGGCGCGGAGTTCGGCGGGGCGGAGCGGATCAGGCATTGGGCGCGAGGTCCGTCCCGGTACCACGACGGCGGACCGTCACCAGATCCGTACGCGCCGCCAGGGCCTCGGACGGCTCCGGAGCGGCCTCGGCGGGGTCGCCGCACGGAGCGCAGCCGCCCTCATGCGAACCGCAGCCGCCGCCGGCCGGGGCGCGGTGCCCGGGAAGCGTCGTGGTGTCCGCCCCCTCCACCTCGAAACCGGCGTCCGCGATCATGTCGAGGTCGGACTGGCCCGACTGGCCCTCGGTGGTCAGGTAGTCACCCAGGAAGATCGAGTTGACCAGGTTCAGCGCCAGCGGCTGCATCGAACGCAGATGGACCTCACGGCCGCCCGCGAGCCGCACCTCGACGTCCGGGCAGACGAACCGGACCATCGCCAGGATGCGGAGGCACCGCTGAGGAGTGAGGTGCCACTCCTTGGCGAGCGGGGTGCCCTCGATCGGGATCAGGAAGTTGACCGGCACCGAGTCGGGGTCCAGGTCGCGCAGCGCGAACACGACATCCACCAGATCGGCGTCGCTCTCCCCCATCCCGGCGATCAGCCCCGAGCACGCCGAGAGGCCGGCGGCCTGGGCCTGCTGCACGGTGTCCACCCGGTCGGCGTACGTGTGGGTCGTCGTGATCTGCCCGTACGTCCCCTCCGAGGTGTTGAGGTTGTGGTTGTACGCGTCCGCGCCCGCGGACCTCAGCCGGTCGGCCTGGCCCTGCGAGAGCAGACCGAGGCACGCACACACCTCGACGTCCTCGTGCTGCTCCTTGATCGCCTCGATCGTCCGAGACACCCGGTCGACGTCCCGGTCCGTCGGCCCCCGGCCGCTCGCCACCAGGCAGACCCGCTTGGCGCCGCCGGCCACCCCCGCGGCGGCGGCCTTCGTGGCCTCGTCCGGTTTCAGCCAGGTGTACTTGAGGATGCCGGCCTCGGAACCGAGCCGCTGCGAACAGTACGAGCAGTCCTCGGGGCAGAGCCCGGACTTCAGGTTCACCAGATAGTTGAGCTTCACGCGCCGCCCGAACCACTGACGGCGTACCTTCCCGGCCGCGGCCACCACGTCGAGCAGTTCGTCGTCGGACGTCGCCAGCACGGCGAGCGCTTCGTCACGGGTCGGCAGTTCGCGCCGCAGCCCCTTGTCCACCAGCGTCTTCAGCAGGTCCATGGCCTTGATCCTGACGTACGGCACCGTCATCGGCCAAGGAGGAACCGGACAGCAGAGCCGGTCGAAGCTGTGTGTATTGCCACACCCTGGCCTGTTGCGCACCCGGTTAGGGTCTGTGAGCTGCCTACAAAAAGGGACCCGCTCATGTCCTACGCCCCGTTCGACTGGACCGACGACGAGGCCCGGCGCCGTGCCGACGCCGGACTCGTCCGGACGCTGCGCCCCCGGCCCGCCCGGACGGAGATGCTGGACCTCGCGAGCAACGACTACCTGGGACTGAGCCGGCACCCCGAGGTCACCTCGGCCGCCGCCGAGGCGGCACGCACATGGGGCGGGGGCGCCACCGGCTCACGCCTCGTCACGGGCTCCACCGCGCTGCACGCCGAACTCGAACGCGAACTCGCCGACTTCTGCGGATTCGAAGACGCCCTGGTGTTCTCGTCCGGTTACGCGGCCAACCTGGCCGCCCTCACGGCGCTCACCGGACACGACTCGTTGATCGTGTCCGACGCGGGCAACCACGCCTCGATCGTGGACGGCTGCCGCCTCGCCCGGGCCGCCACCGCCGTCGTGCCGCACGCGGTCCCGGAGGCGGCGCGAAAGGCGCTCCACGACCACGACGGGCGGACGCTGGCCGTGACCGACTCCGTCTTCTCGGTGGACGGGGACGCCGCCCCGCTGACAGCACTCGCCGGCGTCTGCCGCGACACCGGCGCGGCCCTCCTCGTGGACGACGCGCACGGACTGGGTGTCCTGGGCGAGGGCGGGCGCGGCGCGCTCGCGGCCGCCGGACTGGCGGGCGGCGAGGGGGTCGTCGCCACCCTCACCCTCTCCAAGTCGCTCGGCAGCCAGGGCGGAGCGGTGCTCGGCCCGGCCCGGGTCATCCGCCATCTGGTCAACACGGCCCGCACGTTCATCTTCGACACCGGTCTCGCCCCGGCATCCGTCGGCGCGGCCCTGGGCGCTCTGCGGCTGCTGCGCCGCGAACCCGGACGTGCGGCGAGGGCCGGGGAGGTCGCCCTCGAGCTGTACGGCCGGCTCACGGCGGCCGGACTGACCGCCGTGCGCCCCGAAGCCGCCGTCGTCTCGGTCCGCGCGCCCTCGGCGGAGTCCGCGGTGAGGTGGGCGGCCGACTGCCGCACGGCGGGTCTCGCGGTGGGATGCTTCCGGCCGCCGTCGGTGCCTGACGGGATCTCCCGGCTGAGGCTGACAGCCCGGGCGGACCTGACGCGAGATCAGGTCAGGGCCGCGGTGGGCACCATCCTCTCCGCCGCGCCGGGGCCCGTCAGCTGACCTGGCGGCCGTCCAGTCCGGCGACGAAGGACGTCCACGCCGTCTCGGAGAAGCGAAGCGGCGGAATGGACGTGTCCTTGGAGTCCCGTACGGCCAGCTCTTCGTCGCCGGCCGGCGCTGTCTCCACGCAGTTGTTCATTCCGGTACTGCGGCTGCTGCGCCGCCACCTGGTCGCGGGCTGTGCGAGACGGTCGGACATCGTGGTCCCCTCGGGCAGTCTGAAGCTTCGGCCTGATCACCGCGGCCTATTGCGGTGATCAGGTCCAGCGAACACTCCGGCGACAGCGCGTGAGCCTGCATCGTGCGGAAGGCCGAGCTGTACGCCTCAAGGTCTTCTTTCCGCTCCAGATAGAGACTACTCGTCAAATGGTCAAGAACGACCACGTCTAGATCAGAAGTGGTCGGAAATGAAAAAATTACAAAGGGGCCTGTCAGGCCGACATAGCTCCCGGCTTCGAACGGCAGTAATTGGAGCGTCACGTGCGGGAGTCGGGCGACCTGCGAGAGATGGAGCAGCTGCTCCGCCATGACCCGTGGGCCGCCGACCCCTCGCCGTAACACGGCCTCGTCGAGTACGGCGCTGAGCCGCAGTGGCCTGGATGCGTGAAGGACACTCTGGCGGGCGAGTCTGACCTCCACCAGGGAATCGAGCTGTGCGGGCGGCAGTCCGTCCAGCGAGGACCGGGTCACCGCCCGGGCGTAGTCGGCGGTCTGCAGCAGGCCCGGGACCACGGAGGTCTCCAGCGTGCGGGCGGCGTCGGCCTGGGACTCCAGGCTGATGAAGTCGCGGTACTGGGGCGGGATGAGACCGCGATACGCGTGCCACCACCCGCTCCCGCCACCGCCCGCCGAGCCGGCGAGCGTCCGGAGCAGGGAGCGCAACTGACGGTCGTCCACGCCGTAGGCGTCCAGGAGGCGGGTCACGTCACCGGGCGTCACGCCGCTCGCCCCCGTCTCGATCCGGCTCACCTTCGACTGGTGCCAGCCCAGCATCGCGGCGGCGTCCCGGCTCGTCAGTCCCGACGTGTGACGCAGGCCGCGCAGCTCCTCCCCGAGCTTGCGACGGCGTACCGCAGGGCCGTTCCGCATGACGGCCTCCTCCCGTTGTACGGAGAGCCGCCCCCGGGCGGGTCCGGCTCGGAAAGGAGCCAGTGTTACGCCCGGACACGGCCCAGGGGGCGGAGTTCACCGTAATGAGCGATAGATATATGCATATCTTGGTGGATCGCCGTCATGGCGGGCCGTATCGGTGACAGTCTGGCGCGAAGCACAATCCAGGCCGGGCACGGGCCGGTCAGGGCGGGAAAGGGACGGCGTCGCCATGGCAGACCATCAGGAAGCAACCGTCACTCTGCCGAGCGATCCGGCCTCGGTCTCCACGGCCCGGAGACATGTGGCCCGGGTACTCGCCGAATGGGGCCTGGCCGAGGACGACGACACCGCCGAGACCATCCGGCTGATCGTCTCGGAGCTCGCCACCAACGCCGTCCAGCACACCTTCGGGCAGTCACCGACCTTCACGGTGGACCTCCGCCTCGACCGGGACGTGGAGTTCTGTCTCGGCGTGACGGACAGCCACCCCCGCTGGCCCCAGCGGCTGCCCGCCGCGGTCCGGCAGGACAACGGCCGCGGCATGGTGATCATCCGCGCCCTGACGAAGGAGCACGGCGGGCGGCTCAGCGTCAGCCCCACCCCGGACGGGGGCAAGACCGTGTCGGTCGCCATGCCATGGCCGGCTACCGCCCGGGCCTGACACCGTCGGGCAGGCCGCCCGAGCGGGGGGCGGGCGGGTCGTGCGGTGCGCGGGCAGTGCGGGGCGGGCGGGCGGGCCGTGCGGGCTGTGTGGCCCAAAGCCCCTCACACGGCGGAAGCCCGGCCGAACCCGCTGCGCAGCAGGGCCATCAGCGTCGTCGCCGCCGCGGTGTTCTGGTCGCCCCGGTGTGCCACTGAGATCGTCCGCCGGAAGGCGGCTGGTTCCAGGCGCCGGACGGCGAGCGGCGCAGGAGACATCGCGGCCACCATCTCCGGCACCACCGCCACGCCGATCCCCGCGCTGACCAGCGCGCACACCAGTGCGTAACCGGGCGACTCGCACACCACGGCGGGGGTGGCCCCCGCCTCCGCCAGCGCACGCTCCACCCCGCGTCGCGGTGGATGGCCGGGCGCGCTGCTGATCAGCGGGCGGCCCGCGAGTTCGGCCACGGGCAGCGGGCCGCTGCCTTCGGACAGCTTCTGCCCGAGCGCGGTGACCAGCACCAACTCCTCGACGAGCAGTGGCTCGGCGCGGACCCCCGCCGGGAGCGGGTCGGCGACCGCGGGTTCGTAGGCGTGGGTCAGCGCCAGGTCCACGTCGCCGGCCGCCACGGCGGCGACACCGGCGGGCGGCTCGTAGTCCGTGACGGCCAGTTCCACATCGGGGTGGGCGCGCCGGAACGCGGTGAGCACCGGTGGCAGCAGATGGATCCCGGCCGTCACGAACGTGCCGACTCGCAGCCGGCCGCCCGACAGCCCTGCGAGCCCGGCCAGCTCGTGCCGCGCCTGGTCCATCTCGTCCAGGACGCGTCTCGCCCGCGCCGCCAGCAGCTCACCGGCGGCCGTCAGCCGCGCGCCGCGGTGGTGGCGGACGAGGAGCGTGGCTCCGGTCTCCTTCTCCAGCTTGGCCAGCTGCTGAGAGAGGGCGGGCGCGGTGTATCCCAGCCGCGCCGCCGCCCGCGTGATCGATCCGGCCTCGGACACCGCCACCAGCGCGGCCAGTCGCGTCGGGTCATACATTAAGCATTCCTTTTGGCAGACCCAGAAGATTGCAAGTACATGCTAAGGGCCGCCATCGGTCAGGGTGGACCCATGGACGCACAACTGCTCGCCTTCGTCGCCGTGGCCGCGGGGATGGTGGCCCTTCCCGGCGCCGACTTCACCGTGGTCGTACGCAACGCGCTCGCATCCCGGCGGTCCGGGCTCGCCACGGCCCTGGGAGTCGCCGGAGGGCTTGTGGTGCACACCGCGCTGGCCGCGGCCGGGCTCGCCGCCGTGCTCGTGACGGTGCCCGCCCTGTTCCGCACCGTCCAGCTGCTCGGCGGCGCGTACGTCCTCTACCTCGGGCTCAGCGGCCTGTACGCGATGCGCCGACGGGCCACCGTCACCACCGCTGCCGAGGACGAGAGCGAGGGCAGGACGTCGCCGGGGGCCGGAAGGTCACTGCGCCAGGGGTTTCTGACCAACGCCCTCAACCCGAAGGCGCCCGTACTCTTCCTCAGCCTGCTGCCCCAGTTCGTCCCCGAAGGGCAGCCGCCCCTGCCCAGGACCCTGCTGCTGGCCTCGGTGGTCGTCCTGCTCGCGCTCGTCTGGTTCCCGGCCGTCGCCCTGCTGGTGGACCGCCTGGGCCGGTGGCTGCGCCGGCCGCGTGCCACCCGGGTGATCGAGGGTGGCAGCGGCACGGCGCTCACCGCGTTGGGACTCGTGCTGGTGACGGGTCCTCTGCTGCACTGAACGGAGGAGGGAGGGACCTCAGCGGACCCTCCCGTACAGGACGTTGCCGGACCAGATCTTCTCCAGCCGGACCACCGCACCGGTCTTCGGCGAGTGCCAGATCTTCCCGCTGCCGGCGTAGATGCCCACGTGGTACACACTGCGGCCCGCGTGGAAAAAGACCAGGTCGCCGCGTTGCCGCTGCGACCTGGAGATATGGCGGGTCTTGTTGTACTGCTGCTGAGCCGTGCGGGGTAGTTTCTTGCCGGCCTTCTTGAACGAGTAGAGCGTGAGCCCGGAACAGTCGAACCTGTGCGGGCCCGTGGCGCCCCATCTGTACGGGGCCCCCTTCTTCGAGGCCGCGATCTTGAGCGCCGTCGTCGAGTGGGCGGCGGCCTCGGCGTCGTTCACGAGACCTGGGGCCATCATGGTGGTGCCTACGGCGAATGTCAGAACCGAGGCCGTACCGACCCGGGCGAACAGAGACGAGACATGAACCTGCGCAGTCATGCGCAACCCTTCGTCAGCCGCCTGTGAAGGATGACCTGTCGGGTTCGGGCTGGCGAAGTTGCCCGGCCGCGCGAAGCGGCTTCACCCCGAGGGCCGTCCGGAACTCCGGTCGGCCCGTTGTGCTCGGGTCCTCCACTCCTGCCGATCCACTCCTGTCGACCAGGCATCCGGACGGCGGCAGGACTCGGCGTCCGCCCGGACCGCCCCGCCGCGGTGGCGGGGGCTTGTCGTCCCAGGGATCTTTACGCACGCGCCGCCGGATTTCCTCGCTGAAGTGGCGATATGTGAGAGTCGTCACGACTGATCCGATCGGGTGGACGGGGTCGGTCCCGAGTCGGAACGGCCGCACCGGACCAGCCGCGCACCAGCGACGGAACAACAGATTCCGCTCAGTGTCCGCGCTTGTCGCGCAAGTTGGGCTGTCCCTCGCGCGGGGGACCTTCTACGCCGATCGAGGGAGGGAAACTCGTCAGGCCGCCGGGCGTGTCGGAAAGTGGCGCCGAAAAGCGTGTGCGGCGGCCGAGTCGGGCGCCGGAGCGCTCAACTCGGTGACGCGGGAGGCACGGCGACCCGCCCGGCGCGACGCTCACCGTCCAGGAGCCGCAGTGCCCTGGCCAGAGTGTCCGCGTGGATCTGTGACTCACCCCGCTCGTGCATCAGGACGAGTGCGTCACGGAGGGCGGTGGCCCGGGACGCGAGAGCCTGAGCCGCCCGGAGCGCCCCGTACGTGTCGCTGCCGCGGGCGGGGTTGATGCGGCCCAGCTGGTCGAGCACCTCCAGGTAGCAGTCGATGAACTCGGCCTCCGCGCGGGTCAGGGCGGGGAGCGGCGGGAACTGGGGTGAGAGCATCGGGCGTTCACCTCGCGGGATGCGGCGGCTGGGACGGCGTGCGGTTCTCCACGACGTGGTCCACCAGCCCGAACGCCAGGGCGGCCGGTGCGTCGAGGATGGTGTCCCGTTCGATGGCTGCGCTGATCTCTTGTGTGGAACGGCCGGTGTGACGGGCGAGCATGACCGTGAGCATCTCGCGCTCCCGCTCCAACTCGCGGGCTTGGATCGCGAGATCGGAGGGCTGGCCCTGCACCGGCTCGTCCAGGACGGGTTGCTGAATGACTACCCGGGCGCCCGGCAGGGCATGTCGGTGTCCGGGCGTGCCGGCCGCGAGCAGGACCGCGGCGCTCGAACCCGCCTGGCCGAGGCAGAAGGTCTCCACCCCGCAGGCGAGGAAGTGCATGGTGTCGTAGATCGCGGTCATGGCGTTGAAGGAGCCGCCGGGCGAGTTGATGTAGAGGGAGAGCGGCCGGTCAGGATCCGCGTGCTCCAGATACATGAACTGCGCGATCAGGTCGGTCGCCGCGGTGTCGTCGACCGGGGTGCCGAGGAAGACGATCCGCTCGGACAGCAGCTTCGAGTACGGATCCATGCTCCGGGAGCCGTAGGCGGTGCGCTCGGTGAACTCGGGCAGGACGTAGCGGGCGGCGGGACGGAACATGGCGATGCCTCTCCTCGGACCACAGCGACTCGAAGTGCGTCAAAAATGTACAGGACGTACAGGAGGTTAAGATGGGGGTATGGCCTACGAGATTCCGGTGACGCAAGCCCGGGCGGAGCTCGCCGAACTGATCAACCGCGTCGTCTACGGGGGGGAACGAGTCGTGGTGACACGGCACGGGAAGCCCCTGGTGGCCCTGGTTTCGGCTGCTGACCTGCAACGACTGGAGAGCGACGAGGCGGCGGCGCGGGAGGTGGCCGCCGGTGAGCAGGTGATCAGTTCGGTCTCCTCGTTCCGTTCCGTGTCGTCCGCTCAAGGCGAACAGCACCGCTTCGGACTCGCGGCGGAGCACCGCGGTCACGAGGACCGGAACCGCTGACGCCGTCCGCGGGGGACCGCGCTGCCGTGGAACCGCGAAAAGGCCGAGCCCCCGCCTGTCCTGGCGGGGGCTCGGCTCGTCCGGGAGCGTCCTTCAGTCCGTGAGGACCGGTTCGCGGCGCCGGGCGGGGAGGCCGGCCGCGCTGTCCGCGTCCGGCTGCCTGCGGCCGCCGATCAGCACGGCCGCAAGGCCCAGAACGGCCCAGACCGTCAGGGTCAGTGCGGCCCCGCCCGCCGCGGCGCCGTCGAAGAAGGCCACCGACCTCAGCAGCGATCCGCCCGCGCCCGGCGGGAGCCACTGGCCGATAGCGCCGACCGGTTCGGGGAGCAGCTCCGGCGCGCTCGTGACGCCCGAGAAGGAATTGCCGAGCAGCACCATCAGCAGCGCGCCCACGCCGATGCCCTTCGAGCCGAACAGGGCCGCCAGACCTCCGACGCCGGAGGAGATGGCGAGCACGGTGAGTCCGACGACGCCGGCCTCCGACCACCAGTCGCCTGCCACCACGCCCAGCCAGCTGTGGGTGACGGCCGTGGCGGCGATGCCCACCAGTCCCGCCGCGCCGACAAGGGCCACTGCCGCCCCGGTGCCGCGCAGCCGCAGGACGGTCACCAGCGCCCCGGCGGCGACACCGGCGAGTGCCAGCGGGAGGATGCTCGCGCCGAGCGCCGCGCCGCGCGGATCCGCCTCGGGCGCGGCGACGACATCCGTGACCGGTACGGCCGTTCCCGGCGGAGCCGCCCCCTTGGCCGCCTCGGTCAGCAACTGGGAGACGACGGGGCTCGCCGCCGAGGCGGTGAGCAGCCGGGGGCCCTCTTCGGTGACGACGACGGCGCCGTATACGACCCGGTCCTCGATCGCGCCGCGGGCCGCGGCCTCGTCGTCGTAACGGTGGATCTCGAAGGCTCCCGCGCGCTGTTCGAACTGCTGTTGTAGCTGGTCGACCGCCGCTGCGGGGCCCGCGACACCCACGGGCAGCTCGCGCGGGGCGATCCGGGCTGCCGGCCAGGAGAACGCCCAGAGGCTGATTGTCACGATCAGGGGGACGAGGAGGACGACGGCGATCGCGCGGCGGTTCGGCGCAGCAGGCATGACGGCTGCCTCAATTCAAAGAGAAGGATCGTTCGTTTTAGGATGTACGGCCACTGTCTCCCCGGCTCGGACACTTGTCAAGAAGGAACGTTCGTTTTAGGTTTGGGCGCATGGCACGTGTATCCCAGGAGCACCTCGACGCCCGCCGTCGGCAGATCCTCGCCGGCGCCGCGCGCTGCTTCGCCGGCAACGGCTTCCACGGCACATCGATGCAGGACGTGCTGAAGGAGGTCGGGCTGTCGGCCGGAGCCGTCTACCGCTACTTCGCGGGCAAGGAGGACCTGATCGCGGCCATCGCCGACGAGGCGTTCCGCTCCATCCGGAGCGCCTTCGAGGAGGCTGCGGAGCTCACCCCGCCCCCCACTCCCGACGTGCTGCTCGGCAGGGTGCTGCGGGGGGTCTTCGAGGGGCAGATCTACGGGATGGAGCGCCGCGCGTGCGCCGCGCTCATCGTCCAGGTGTGGGCCGAGACCCTGCGCAACGACCAGTTGGCGAGGACGCTCGGGGAGGGCTACGCCGGCATGCGTGCGGCCTGGGCGAAGCTGGTGGACGCCTACCGGGCGGCGGGCCTCATGCGCTCCGACGTTCCCGCCGACGACGTCGCCCGCACCATGATCGCCACCGCTCAGGGATTCATGGCCCAGGAGGCTCTGTTCGGTGGCGTCGAACCCGCCGTCCTGGAGAACGGGTTGCGCGGGCTGATGTCCATGGACCGGTCAAAGATCAGTTAACGCGCCGGAAAAACTTCCGCCCTAACGTGCAATACCTGGTCGCGGAATCCTCTTCATCGTTCAACAGAGTGTTGAAGGCGGGATAGGGTCCCGCTGCGTCCGGGGCAGGTACCGGGCGGGAGACGAAGAGGGTGGAAGCGTGCAACTGACTCCGCACGAACAAGAACGCCTGCTCATCCACGTGGCGGCCGATGTCGCCGAGAAGCGCAGGGTGCGCGGCCTGCGGCTGAATCACCCCGAGGCGATCGCGCTGATCACGTCGCACCTTCTGGAAGGCGCCCGCGACGGCCGGACCGTGGCCGAACTGATGGCCTCGGGAAGGAAGGTCCTCACCCGCGACGACGTCATGGACGGCATCCCCGAGATGATCCACGACGTCCAGGTCGAGGCCACCTTCCCGGACGGCACCAAGCTCGTCACCGTCCACGAACCGATCGTCTGACGGGGGGACGGCCGATGATTCCCGGAGAGATCCTGTTCGCTCAGGGGCGGATCGCGCTCAACGAGGGGCGCCCCACCACCCGTCTCACCGTCCTCAACGCCGCTGACCGCCCCGTCCAGGTCGGCTCGCACTACCACTTCGCCGAGGCCAACCCCGGCCTGGAATTCGACCGCCGCGCCGCCCGCGGTCTGCGGCTGAACATCGCCGCCGGAACCGCTGTGCGCTTCGAACCCGGCATTCCCGTCGATGTCGAACTCGTCCCGCTCGCAGGTCTGCGCACCGTCCCCGGACTGCGCGGCGACACCGGAGGTTCCCTCGATGCCTGAGCTCAGCCGCCCCGTGTACGCCGACCTGTTCGGGCCCACCACCGGTGACCGCGTCCGGCTCGCCGACACCGACCTCGTCGTCGAGATCGAGGAGGACCGCTCCGGCGGCCCCGGACTGGCCGGTGACGAGGCGGTGTTCGGCGGCGGCAAGGTGATCCGCGAATCGATGGGGCAGGCGCGGACCACCCGCGCCGAAGGGGCACCCGACACCGTCATCACCGGTGGCGTCATCATCGACCACTGGGGCGTCGTCAAGGCCGACATAGGCATCCGTGACGGCCGGATCACCGGTATCGGCAAGGCCGGGAACCCGGACACGATGGACGGCGTCCACCCCGAACTGGTCATCGGCCCCGAGACCGAGATCATCGCGGGCAACGGCAAGTTCGTCACCGCCGGTGCCATCGACGCGCATGTCCACTTCATCTCGCCGACCCTCCTCGACCAGGCGCTCTCCTCGGGGATCACCACGCTCGTCGGCGGCGGCACGGGACCGGCCGAGGGGACCAAGGCCACGACGATCACTCCAGGCCCCTGGCACCTTGCCCGGATGTTCGAGGCGCTCGAGGCGTACCCGGTCAACATCGGTCTGCTCGGCAAGGGCAACACGATGTCGCGGGAGGCCATGCACTCCCAGCTGCGCGCGGGTGCACTCGGGTTCAAGATCCACGAGGACTGGGGTGCGACCCCCGCCGTCATCGACGCCTGCCTGAGCGTGTGCGAGGAGACCGGAGCCCAGCTCGCCATCCACACGGACACGCTCAACGAGGCCGGATTCGTCGCCGACACGCTGGCAGCCATCGCGGGGCGCTCCATCCACGCGTACCACACCGAAGGCGCGGGCGGAGGGCACGCTCCCGACATCATCAGTGTGGTCTCGGAGCCCTACGTCCTGCCCAGCTCCACCAACCCGACCCGGCCGCACACCGTCAACACCATCGAGGAACACCTCGACATGCTGATGGTCTGCCATCACCTCAACCCCACGGTGCCGGAGGACCTCGCCTTCGCCGAGTCCCGGATCCGGCCCTCGACCATCGCGGCCGAGGACATCCTCCACGACCTCGGAGCCATCTCGATCATCTCCTCGGACTCCCAGGCGATGGGCCGCATCGGCGAGGTCATCCTGCGTACCTGGCAGACCGCCCATGTGATGAAGAGGCGGCGCGGAGCCCTTCCGGGCGACGGCCCCGCCGACAACCACCGGGCACGTCGCTATGTCGCCAAATACACGATCAACCCTGCGGTGGCGCAGGGGCTGGACCGGGAGATCGGCTCCGTGGAGAGCGGCAAGCTCGCCGATCTCGTGCTGTGGGACCCGGCGTTCTTCGGCGTCAAACCACAGACCGTGATCAAGGGCGGCCAGATCGCCTACGCGCAGATGGGCGACGCCAACGCATCGATCCCCACCCCGCAGCCGGTCATGCCGCGCCCGATGTTCGGCGCCGTGGGCCGCGCACCCTCGGCCAACTCCCTCAACTTCGTCTCCGCCGCCGCCGTCGAGGCCGGGCTGCCCGAACGGCTCGGACTCGGCAAGGAGTTCGTGCCGATCACCAGCACCCGTGGCGTCACCAAGGCGGACATGCGGGAGAACGACGCCCTGCCCCGGGTCCATGTCGACCCCGACAGCTTCGCCGTCACCATCGACGGAGATCCGGTCGAGCCCGCTCCCGCCGCCGAACTCCCCATGGCCCAGCGGTACTTCCTTTTCTGAGGGCAGGACAGCACTTCATGACGACGCGCGCAGCCCTGCTGGTCCTCGCCGACGGCCGGTTCCCCGCAGGCGGGCACGCCCACTCCGGGGGTGCCGAACCGGCCGTCAAGGCGGGACGCATCCGGAACGCCGAGGACCTGGCGGACTTCTGCCTGGGCCGGCTTCACACCACCGGGCTCACCTCCGCCGCCCTGGCCGCCGCGGCCGCCCACGGCCTGGACCCGCTCGCCCTCGACGAGGCCGCCGACGCCCGGACGCCCTCGCCGGCACTCAGGAACGTCGCCCGCAAGCTCGGCCGGCAGCTGATGAGGGCGGCGCGAGCCACCTGGCCCAGCGCCGAGCTGGCAGCGCTGGCCGCAGCCCGGCCGCGCGGCGCCCACCAGCCCGTCGTCCTCGGGCTCACGGCACGGGCAGCCGGCCTCGAACCCGCCGACGCCGCACACTGCGTCGCCTACGAAGCGGTCAGCGGCCCGGCCACGGCGGTGGTCCGTCTGCTGTCCCTGGACCCCTTCGAGGCCACCGCGGTCCTCGCCCGGCTCGCGCCCGACCTCGACCGGGTCGCCGAACAGGCCGCAGACGCCGCCCGGCACGGCATCGACGCCCTGCCCGCCGCCTCCGCCCCGCTGCTCGACATCTCCGCCGAGGCCCACGCTGCCTGGCCCGTCCGCCTGTTCGCGTCCTGAACCCCGCGAGCCCAGCCCACCGTCCTCACCAGGAGCCGCACCCATGCATCTCGATCACACACACAACGGCCCGGCCGCCGTCAGCGCCGACGCCACCCGCCCCGACGGGACCCGCCGCGCGCTCCGGATCGGCCTGGGAGGACCTGTCGGCTCGGGCAAGACGGCCACCGTCGCCGCCCTCTGCCGGGCACTGCGGGACCGGATCTCCATAGCCGTCGTCACCAACGACATCTACACCCGCGAGGACGCCGCCTTCCTGCTCCGCAACGCGGTGCTGCCGCCCGAGCGCATCCAGGCCGTCGAGACCGGCGCCTGCCCGCACACCGCGATCCGCGACGACATCTCGGCCAACCTCGAGGCGGTCGAGGACCTCGAGGCCTCACTGGGCCCCCTCGACCTCATCCTCGTCGAATCGGGCGGCGACAACCTCACCGCCACCTTCTCCAAGGGTCTCGTCGACGCACAGGTCTTCGTGATCGACGTCGCGGGCGGTGACGACATCCCCCGCAAGGGCGGTCCCGGCGTCACCACCGCCGACCTGCTCGTCATCAACAAGACCGACCTCGCCCCCTACGTCGGCTCCGACCTGGGCAGGATGGCCCGCGACGCCGCGGAACAGCGCGGTCACCTCCCCGTGGTGTTCACTTCCCTGACCGGCGCCGACGGTGTCGGGCCCATAGCCGACTGGGTGCGGGCCCGGCTCGCGGACTGGACCGCATGAGCGTCACGGCCACCGCCCGGATCACGGGACGCGCCGACGAGAACGGATCCACCGTGCTGCCGGTCCTCGAGAGCGAGGGCCCGCTCGCCCTGCGCCGGACCAGGTCCCCGGATCCCGCGTACGCGCGTGTCACCGTGGTCGGCGCCATGAGCGCCCCCCTCGGCGGGGACCGGCTCGCGATCGAGGCCCGGGCGGAGGACGGCGCACGGGTGACGGTGGACTCCGCCGCCGCCACCGTGGCGCTTCCCGGGGCCGGGCCGGACACCGGCCCCGCCTCGTACGACGTGCGGCTGAGCGTGGGGGAGGGGGCCGAACTCCACTGGCTTCCCGAACAGATCGTCTCCGCGCACGGCAGCGATCTCGCCATGACCACCCGGGCCGAACTCGCCGGAACCGCACGCCTGGTGCTCCGTGAGGAACAGGTCCTGGGCCGGCACGGCGAAACCACCGGCCGGCTCACGACGCGTCTGACCGTACGGAGAGCCGGCCGCCTGCTGCTCGACCAGCAACTGTCCTACGGGCCGGGAGCGTCAGGAGGCTGGGACGGCCCGGCCGTCCTGGGCGGCCACCGCGCCGTCGGGCAGCTGCTCGTCGTCGACCCCGCGTTCGATGACGGCCCTCCCGCCCCGCGGCTGCTCGGCCCCGCCGCCGCCCTCACCCCGCTGGCCGGGCCCGCCGTCCTGGTGACGGCGCTCGCCGCCGATGCGCGGCTGCTGCGCGCGGTGCTGGACGAGGCGTTGGAGGGCGTGCTGAGGGAGACAAAAGCCCTTCGGGAGCCGTGAGTTCGCTCAGCGGGACAGGGGCTCCGGTTATTGGTTCGGTAAAGAAACACGCGTACGCCCTGTTCTCAGCAACCTCACAGACGAAAGGATCCCTCCTGGACATGTGAACCAGCGCGCCGCCACCGGCGGCGCATCACGCAGGGGGAGGTTCCACTTGAGACGCACAGCGGTGCTCGGTTCGGCCGGCACTCTTATCGCGGGCACGCTCATAGCAGGGGCGATAGCCGCACCGGCGGCCGGCGCCGACAGCCGGCACCACGGAGGCCCGGAGGCGCGCGGTGTCCAGATCGCCGCGGCCCGGGCCGCGAAGGCCGGAATCGACTGGACGGACTGTCCGGCCGACTGGGCGATCGCCGCACCCATCCAGTGCGGCTGGGTGAGCGTTCCGCTCGACTACGCCGAGCCGAACGGCAAGCAGATCAAGCTCGCCGTCGACCGGCACGTCAGCACGGGCACGAAGGACGAACGCCAGGGCGCACTCGTCTACAACCCCGGAGGCCCCGGTGGCTCGGGCATGGCGTTCCCGAAGCGCGTCGTCACCAAGAACCCCCTCTGGACGAAGACCGCGAAGGCGTACGACTTCGTCGGCTTCGACCCACGCGGCGTCGGCCACTCCGCGCCGATCTCCTGCATGGATCCCCAGGAGTTCGTGAAGGCACCGAAGGCCGATCCGGTGCCGGACAGCGAGGCCGACAAGCGGGCCCAGCGCAAGCTGGCGGCCGAGTACGCCGAGGGCTGCGCCGAGCGCAGCGGCGACATGCTGCCGCACATGACGACGCCCAACACCGCGCGCGACCTGGATGTCATCCGCGCCGCGCTCGGTGAGCGGAAGCTCAACTTCCTGGGTGTCTCCTACGGCACCTACCTGGGCGCGGTCTACGGCACCCTCTTCCCGTCGCACGTACGCCGCATGGTCGTCGACAGCGTGGTCAACCCGGCGAAGGACAACATCTGGTACGAGGCCAACCTCAACCAGGACATCGCCTTCCAGACCCGCTGGAACGACTGGAAGGCATGGGTCGCAGAGAACGACGCGGCCTACCACATCGGTGACACGCCCGAGAAGGTCGAGCAGGCCTGGCTGACCCTGCGGGCCGCGGCCAAGAAGAACCCGATCGGTGGCGTCCTCGGCCCCGCCGAACTCATCGGTTTCTTCCAGGGCGCGCCGTACTACGACTCAGCCTGGGCGCCCACCGCGCAGGTCTGGAGCGACTACCTGGGCGGCGACACCCAGGCGCTGATCGACGCCGCGGCGCCCGACCTGTCGGACACCGCGGGCAACATCAGCTCGGAGAACGGCAACGCCGTGTACACGGCGGTCGAGTGCGCGGACGCCAAGTGGCCCACCAGCTGGAAGAAGTGGGACCGCGACAACACCCGGCTGCACAAGGACCACCCGTTCATGACCTGGGCCAACGCCTGGATGAACCTGCCGTGTGCGACCTGGCCGTCCAAGCAGCAGACCCCGCTGGACGTCCGCACCGGCAAGGGCCTGCCGCCGGTGCTGATCGTGCAGTCCACACGCGACGCCGCCACCCCGTACGAGGGCGCCGTCGAGCTGCACAAGCGCTTCAAGGGCTCCCGTCTCATCACCGAGAAGGGCGCCGGTTCGCACGGTGTCACGGGCCTGGTCAACCCCTGCGTCAACGAGCGGGTGGACACCTACCTGCTCACGGGGAAGACCGACCGGCGCGATGTGACGTGCACCCCGCACGCCACACCGACTCCGTGATCACCACCTGACGTGAGCGGGCGGCCGATGTCATCCGGCGGCCGCCCGCTCACCCCCTGTCGGGGCCGGTGCGGTGCCGCTCACGCTCCCCGGTCGTACCGCTCCAGCCAGGCGTCCTCGGCCGCGAAGTCGAAGAGCGCCTCGCCGTAGTTACGGGCCATCTTCGGGAAGGCCTGCTTCCAGTCGCGTCCGTCGAGCTCGGCGATCAGCCATTCGACGGTCTGCGGCAGCGACTCGACATATCCCGTGACCGGGCGGTAGCCCAGCTCCCGTTCGGCGGCGGTCATGTCGTACACGACGGGATGCGCACCGCTCCACGGCGTCTCCCCGATGCCGCCCTCCGGCGGCGCACCCGCCACCAGCACCGTCTCGGTCTCCAGACCGAGCACCGCGTCCACGGCCGCGCCGATCTCGGCGACGGACGGTGCCTGTGGGTCCGCAGCGTTGAGCACCCGGGAGGCCGGGCGCGCAGCGGCGAGGCGTATCAGCTCTGCGATGTTGGACGCATGGGCCGGATGGAAGCGGCTCGCCCCGTCGTACGCGAGGACCCGCCGCCGGCGCCCGTCCACCAGCCGCTTGACGAAATACAGCTCGCGCGGCGTCCGGCAGTGCGGTCCGTGGACCGCGCCCGCCCGGAGCAGTGTCACCGGCAACGCCTCGCCGGCCGCGAGCAGTTCCTGCTCCAGCGCGATCTTCCGCGTCCCGTACGTCGCGTCCCCCGGAGTGACCGTGCGCTGGGTCTCCGGGACCGGCACGGGATACTCCGGGAAGCCGTCCGGCTGGCCCTGTGTGTCGAAACTGCGGCCCCGGCCGTCCTCGTACACCGCGCCGCTGGATATGACGACCGCCGAGCCGACCCGGCCCGCGAGCCCGGCGAGCTGCGTGGCGTGGTCCCGGCCGAAGGCGACCATGTCGACCAGGACGTCACAGCCGTCGCCCAGCGCCGCCTCCAGCGCCCCCTCCTTCGCGCGGTCCAGCGCGACCGCGCGGACCTGTTCGTCCCAGCCGCTGTCCCTGCCGCCCGCACGTGAGGCCGCGATCACCTCCCAGCCGTCCTCGGCCAGAGCCCGCACCGCGGGGCGGCCGATCTGTCCCGTGGCTCCCAGCACGAACGCTCGTCCTCTGCTCATGCGGGAAACGCTACGGCGGCCCCAGCGGCCGGACCAGCGAAAGCGGCCCTCAGCAGATTCCCCGCTCAGCGTGGCCGGCGTGGGAACTTCTTGGTCTCCTCGGCCTGCGCCGCCTTCGCCTTGACCGCGTACTCGTCGACGTACTCCTGACCGGAGAGGCCGAGAATGGCATACATGATCTCGTCCGTGACGGCCCGGATCGCCGCCTTCTGGTCCTCCATGCCCGCGTAGCGGGAGAAGTCCAGCGGCTCCCCGAACCGGATCGTGACCCGCTTGACGCTGGGCACCTTCTGGCCGGGCGGCTGGATTTCGAACGTGCCGACCATCGCGCAGGGAACGACCGGTACTCCCGCCCTGATCGCCATCACCGCGACCCCGACCTTGCCCTTGTACAGCCGTCCGTCGTGCGAGCGGGTGCCTTCCGGATAGATGCCGAGCAGTTCCCCCTTGCTCAGCACCCCCAGCCCCTCGCGGATGGCCGCCTGTCCCGCCTCCTTGCCGGACCGGTCGACGGGGATCTGCCCGATGCTGTGGAAGAACGCCGCGGTCAGCTTGCCCTTGATGCCGGGGCCGGTGAAGTACTCGGCCTTCGCGAGGAACGTGATACGGCGCCGGAGGATGGCGGGCATCAGGAAGTGGTCGGAGAAGGAGAGGTGGTTGCCCGCGACGATGGCCGCGCCGTCGTCGGGGATGTGTTCCAGCCCCTCGATGCGGGGCCGGAACACCAGCCGGAGCAGAGGGCCAAGCACGACATACTTCAGGACGTAATAGAACACAGCTACTCTCCTAGCCTTCCGGACCGGGCCGTTGGCCGCGTTCTGCCAGGTCACACGGGTGTCGTCGCTCGTGTGGCCGACTCGTCGGCGTGCCTGACGGCGGGCCGGCCTCATCCGACTGGTACCCGCTTCTCGTCGTCTCACCTGACGCCCGATCAGCCGATGGTGCGTCCGGACACGCCGCCTCTCTCCAGCGGAGATCGTAGCCCTGTTCAGGGTGCTCCCGGGAAATCCCGCGCAGGGGGTGGCGGGAGCCCGCGGAAGGGCCCTCCGAACCGTGTCGGAGGACCCTTCCGGACCCGTTGGCGGCCTCGTGCCGGGCCTCGCGCCGAGCGGCCTCGCGTCACCCCCGGAGCAGGCGTCCCAGCGCCCACCGTGCCGGGCCGGCATAGGCCGCGAGGGCGACGGCGGGGCCCTCGATCCGGAGTGTCGTGGCCGACCCGCCGGGCCGGTGCTGGACCTCGTGACGCAGGCGCAGACGCACCGGGCCCAGCCGCACCCTCCACGCCCACCGCCATCGCTCCTCGTCCACCGACTCGACGACGAACGCCGCCGTGACACCGAACAGGGAGACGATCTCACCCCGGGTGCCGGGCCTGATCCGTTCGTCGCTCACGCGCACCGCCCTGATCTGCGGCGACCAGGACGGCCATCGAGCCGGCGTGACGTAGCGCAGCCAGACGTCCTCGGCCGCCGCACGGCCTTCGGCCCGCAGTGTCACAGCCGCCATCGGACCGGGACCCCGCTCAGCCGGCCTGGTCGTGGACGAACTCGTTGAGCGCCTTGCCGGGCCGCAGGGAGGCCTCGCCGCCCACGTCGTGGAAGCTGCCGAAGCCCACCAGGGTGACCGCTCTCCCCGCCTTGAGCGCTTCGGCGATCACGCCCGCCTCCGCGACCGTGCCGAACAGGGCGTCGACCACCCGGCCGATCTGGTCGGCAGGCACTTCGCCGTCCTCCACCGTCTTGCGTCCGATCGCCTCGATCAGCCCGGCCCTGTCCATGCGAAGCACCCACTTCCCGCTGACGAAGACGCGCGACAGGCACGACCCTGCGGTCCACGTCGGCCGGTCATGCGCCACACAGTGTCATCAGGGTGACACCGGGGGAGCACCTCCGCACGGCGCCGTACGCCGGCTGTGTGCGGAGGCCGGCAGGCCCGCCCCGACGGTGGCGATCATGGCAGCGGGCCGGCCGCCCGTTCCCTCAGGTGTCGCGGGTGGCGAGCATCCCCAGAGTGGCGAGACCGAGGACCACCCAGCCGAACCAGAGCCAGCCGTTGCTCCCCAGTGCCACCGTGTACGCCGTCACCGCGACCAGCGCGCCGACCGTGAGCACTCCCATGGTTTTCGTGGATCCAGGCATGAGCGCACGCTCCTCACCCGGCCGCACGGCCGGTGAAGCCATGGTCACCCCTCGGGGGCGCCCACCGCTACTGGCCGCGCGCCTGCAATGAAGCGAGATAGGCGTTGTACGCCTTCAGTTCCTGGTCGCCGTCCCGGTCGGCGGCACGGTCGGAGCGCTTGGCCGTCCGCTGCTCGGAGCGGTACCACTGGAAGACCAGCGCGATCAGCACCAGCACGGACGGGATCTCGCTGAACGCCCAGGCGATCCCGCCGGCCGCGGACTGGTCGCCCAGGGCATCGATACCGAGTGAGGCCGGGGGGTTCTCGTACGCCTTCACCATCGGCTGGCTCGCCATCATCAGCGCGATCCCGAAGAACGCGTGGAACGGCATGCCCGCGAAGAGCTCCAGCATCCGCATCACGTAACCGGGCCGGTGCGGGCCCGGGTCGACGCCCATGATCGGCCAGAAGAACACCAGGCCGACTGCCAGGAAGTGCACCATCATCGCGATGTGGCCCGTCTTCGACCCCATGAGGAAGTCGAACAGCGGAGTGAAGTAGAGGCCGTACAGGCTCGCGATGAAGAGCGGGATCGTGAAGACCGGATGCGTGATGACCTTCATGTAGCGGCTGTGGAGCAGCTTGAGCAGCAGCTCACGCGGTCCTGTGCGGTCCCGCCCGGCCACGGGCAGCGCCCGCAGCGCCAGCGTCACCGGCGCGCCCAGCAGGAGCAGGATCGGCGACACCATGCTGATCACCATGTGCTGCACCATGTGCACGCTGAACATGACCATGCCGTAGTCGTTCAGGCCCGTGCACATCACCAGGGCGATGGACAGCACACCGATGACGAAGAACACGGTCCGGTTCACCGGCCAGCCGTCGCCCCGGGCGCGCAGCCGCGCGACCCCGTAGCCGTACAGAGCGAGGGCGGCGACGCAGCCGACCAGGAAGAACGGGTCCGCGGAGAACTCGAGCCCACGTCCCAGCGTGAACGGCGGCAGATCCATGTTCATGCCGTGCCCGCTGTGATCCATCTGTTCACTCCCGCTGGGGACGTCCCCGTTTCGTGCCGGTTGTCCGGTCCAGACTAGAACCGCCCCCGGCAGCGGGTGCGGCCGGGGGCGGTTCAGCGGGTGTCGTGGCGGTCAGAGCACGACCTGCGCCTCGGCGTAGCGCTCGGCCGGAACCGTCTTCAGGGTCTCCACGGCCGCAGCCAGGGGAACCATCGTGATGTCCGTGCCGCGCAGCGCCGTCATCATGCCGAACTCACCGCGGTGAGCGGCCTCCACCGCGTGCCAGCCGAAGCGGGTGGCCAGGACGCGGTCGTACGCGGTCGGGGTGCCACCGCGCTGCACATGGCCGAGGATCACCGGGCGGGCCTCCTTGCCGAGGCGCTGCTCCAGCTCGCCGGAGAGCTGCGTCGCCACGCCGGCGAAGCGCTCATGGCCGTAGATGTCCTTCGTGCCCTGGTTGAACTCCATGGAGCCCTCCCGGGGCTTCGCGCCCTCCGCGACGACGACGATCGCGAACTTCTTGCCGTCCGAGAAGCGCTTGCCGACCAGCGTGGTCAGCTCGTCGATGTCGAAGGGCCGCTCGGGGACGACGATGGCGTGCGCGCCGGCCGCCATGCCCGAGTGCAGCGCGATCCAGCCGGTGTGGCGGCCCATGACCTCGACGATCAGCACACGCTGGTGCGACTCCGCCGTGGTCTTCAGCCGGTCCAGCGCCTCGGTCGCGACACCGACGGCCGTGTCGAAACCGAAGGTCACATCCGTGGAGGCGATGTCGTTGTCGATGGTCTTCGGTACGCCCACGATGGGCAGGCCCGCCTCGGAGAGCAGATTGGCGGCCTTCAGCGTGCCCTCGCCGCCGATCGGGATGATCGCGTCCAGACCGAGATCGGCGACATGGCCCTTCGCCCGCTCCACGCCGTCACGCAGATGCGCGGGCTGGACACGGGAGGAGCCGAGGATCGTGCCACCACGCGCGAGGATGCCGCCGACCGCGTCGAGGTCGAGCTTGCGGTAGTCGCACTCGAGGAGGCCCTTCCACCCGTCGTGGAAGCCGATGACCTCGTCGCCGTGGTCGACGACCGCGCGGTGCACGACGGAACGGATGACGGCGTTGAGGCCGGGGCAGTCGCCGCCGGAGGTGAGCACACCAATTCGCATTGCCCGGGAAACCTTTGCAACGTGGGCCGACGCCGGACCACGTCGTCCGGTTGGATCCCCGCCACCCTACCGGCGCGGGGTGGCCGGACCGAACCCACTGTCCGACTGCTGGACGTCCACCGGATGTACACGGGCCCGGCGCACGCGGACCGGCCTCCGGAGAGGCCGGTCCTTACGGCTGCGTCAGGCGGGCCGGGTCAGGCGGGCTGGGTCGCCGCGGCGATCCGCTCGGCGCGCAGCGCCTCGTACCACCGGTCGTCGCTCGGCGGCAGGGCGTTGACGTCCAGGGCCAGCTTCAGCAACAGGTCCGCGATCAGCGGGTTCCGCGCCAGGACCGGCCCGTGCATGTACGTACCGAAGACGGTGTCGTTGTACGCGCCCTCCGTGCCGTCACCCGTGCCGTTGCCCCGGCCGAGACGTACCCGGGCGAACGGCCGCGCCGAGGGGCCGAGGTGGGTGATCCCCTGGTGGTTCTCGAAGCCGGTCAGCGGCGGCAGCCCCAGGTTCGGGTCGATGTCGCCGAGCACGTCGCCGACGCACCGGGCGCCCTCACCACGGGTCGAGACGACGTCGAGCAGCCCGAGGCCCGGCTCGCGCTCGCCGAGGTCGTTGATGAACTCGTGTCCGAGGATCTGGTAGCCCGCGCAGACCGAGAAGATGATCGCGCCGTTCGCCGCGGCCCTGTTCAGCCCGCCGTCCCGCCGCAGCCGCTCCGAGGCGAGCCGCTGCGGCCTGTCCTCACCGCCGCCGATCAGATAGATGTCGCCCGACGTCGGGATCGGCTGGTCGCTGCGCACGTCCACGCGCGCCACGTCGAGGCCGCGCTGGCGGGCCCGGCGCTCCACCACCAAGGCGTTGCCCTGGTCGCCGTAGGTGCTGAGGAGGTCGGGGTAGACCCACACCAGCCGCAGGCTGTTGTTGCTCATGCTTCGTCCTCTCCGGGGGTTGCCCGCGCGGGGGTCAGTTGCCGACACGACGGCGCAGATCCTGGAAGGCGGTGTAGTTGGCGATGACCTCGATGCGGCCGGGCGGAGCCATCTGGACGGCCTCGTCCAGGGTCTCGCAGACGCGGAAGTCCAGTCCGGCCACCTCGAGCCGGACCGCGAGGTCAAGCTTGCGGTCACCGAGCACGAAGATCGGGTGACCGTAGAGCTGGGTGTAGTCCACGTCCCACAGCCAGGAGGTGTCCGTACCGTCCGCTCCACGCGCGTTCACCGAGAGGATCACCGGGGTGGGCGGCGGGTCGATCAGGGAGAACGTCTCGAGCCAGCCCGCCGGGTTCTTCGCCAGCAGGAGCCGGAGCTCACGGCCGAGGAAGCTGACGACGTCGTAGCGCCCGGCCACGGCCTGCACCTGGTACATCCGCTCCAGGGCGACCTGCGGCGGCACGCCGAAGACCGCGGCCACCGCGGCCGAGCTCGTGGCGTTGGCCTTGTTGGCCCGGCCCGGCAGCTGGAGGTGGATCGGCCACGCCGAACCGTGCGGGTCCAGGACGTAGTCGCCGTTCAGCGCCCAGCTCGGGGCGGGGCGGCGGAAGCCGCACTCGCCGCAGAACCAGTCGTCACCGGGGCGCTGCATCACACCGCCGCAGGACGGGCAGGACCAGGCGTCGTCCTTCCACGCCTGCCCCGCCGCGACCCACACGACATTGGGGGAGGAGGAAGCGGCCCAGACGATCAGCGGGTCGTCGGCGTTGGCCACGATCACGGCCTTCGAGCCCGACAGGCCCTCGCGCCACTGCTCCGCCATCATCCGGGTCTCGGCCGCGCGGTCCAGCTGGTCGCGGGAGAGGTTGAGCAGCGCGATCACCTTCGGTGTCGTGTCACGTGCCACACCCGCGAGGTACTTCTCGTCGACCTCGATCACGCCGTACCGCGCGTCCGAGCCCCCTGCCAGCGCGGAGGTGATCCCCGCGGGCATGTTGGCTCCGAGCGCGTTCGACACGACGGGACCGGCGGCCGTGAGCGCTTCCGCGATCAGCCGCGTGGTGGTCGTCTTGCCGTTCGTCGCGGACACGAGGATCACATCCAGGTGCTGCGCCAGCCGCCCGAGCAGGTCGGGGTCGAGCTTGAGCGCCACCCGGCCGCCGATCACCGATCCGCTGCCGCGCCCCGCAGCGCGCGACACCGCCGCCGCGGCCTTGCCCGCCGTCACGGCGAGCTTGGCCCGCGGCGACAACGGCTCCGTGTTGCCTGCCATCGTCCTAGATCCTCCTTGCGTAAGTCCGCACCCAGCCTATCGATGTCCGGCGCGGCGACCGCACCTCGGCACCACGGGGAACGTGGAGGTCACGTGGAACGTACGCTTCTCCCCATGCGAAACCGCCCGATCCCCGGCAGTACCGGACGCGTTCGCGCCATGACTCTGCTCGGCGCCCCGGTCCTCCACAGTCCGTGCGACGACGTCACCGAATTCGGCCCGTCGCTCGCCCGGCTGGTGGAGGACATGTTCGCCACCATGTACGCCGCGAACGGTGTGGGGCTCGCCGCGAACCAGATCGGCTTCCCCCTCAAGGTGTTCGTCTTCGACTGTCCGGACGACGACGAGGTCCGGCACCTGGGTCACGTCGTCAATCCCGTACTCGTCGAGGCGGACGGCATCACCGTACGCGGAGCGGAGGGGTGTCTCTCGCTTCCGGGGCTCGAAGCCGCCACCCCGCGTTTCGACCACGCGGTGGTGGAGGGCCGGACGGTGACGGGGGAGCCGGTACGGATCGCCGGCACCGGCTGGTTCGCCCGCTGCCTGCAGCACGAGTGCGACCACCTCGAAGGCACGGTCTACACGGACCGGCTGACGGGGCTGCGCCGCGCCAGGGCCCTGCGCGCGGCCCGGCGGGCGTCCTGGGCGCGTACGGCCGCCGAGGGCTGAGCCCCGGGCCCGCCGTCGCTCAGAAGCCCTGGCCGCCGGGGCGGTCGCCGGCTTCGGCGAGCCTGCCCCAGAGCAGGTCGGCGAGGCTGCGTACGAGCTGTTCCCGCGAGCACGGCCGGTCGCCCAGCCACCAGTCGCCGGCCGCGTGCATCATGCCGACGATGCCGTGACCCCAGATGCGGGCCATCTGCTCGCTGTCGGGACCGAGATCGACCCGCTCCGCGATCACCTTCCCCAGCTCCTCGCCGAGTCGGCGCAGCAGCGGCGCCGAGTGACGGCCCACGTCGAAACCCTGTTCGGGTGAGGGGGCCGCGTCGTCGGACGGGTGCATCAGGAAGCGGTAGACCTGGGGGCGCGCCTCGATCGCCGC
The DNA here is from genome assembly GCF_055559735.1 of Streptomyces sp. NPDC023573. Taxonomy (NCBI): domain Bacteria; kingdom Bacillati; phylum Actinomycetota; class Actinomycetes; order Kitasatosporales; family Streptomycetaceae; genus Streptomyces; species Streptomyces sp. NPDC023573. The sequence continues at coordinate 216,571 of NZ_JBVHKB010000010.1, read as the reverse complement.
GAGATAGGTGTCCAGGGTCGCCTCGACCCGTTCGCGCCGCTCGGAGGGGGCGTCGAGCGCGGCCCGCAGGGCGCTCAGCAGGGCGTCGGTGTGACGTTTGGCGAGAGCGCGGTAGAGGCCGCCCTTGTCGCCGAAGTGCCGGTAGAGGATGGGCTTGGTGATCCCGGCCTCCGCGGCGATCGCGTTCATCGACGCCTTCGGTCCGTCCCTGAGCACGACTCGGTCCGCGGCTTCGAGCAGCTCCCGCCGGCGGCGTTCGGCCGCTGTCCGCTGCCGTTCGGCCCCTCTTGTGGTCTCCATGTCGTTTCTCCCGCCCCACCCGGCTGTCCTGCGATCTCGTCACGCCCGGGCAACGTAACACCCTGGCTCCGCCGTGCGCGGATCCGCGGCTGACTGGTTGACAGAGGCTACTTGCTGGTAACAGACTGGTGTTACCGCTAGTAACGGGTTTTCCGGAAGTGCATGGAGGGAACATGGCCGAGTTCACGCTCGAGCTCAACGACGACCAGAAGCAGGTCCGTGACTGGCTGCACGGATTCGCCGCCGAGGTGATCCGGCCGGCCGCTTCGGAGTGGGACGAGCGTGAGGAAACGCCCTGGCCCGTCATCCAGGAGGCGGCCAAGGTAGGCATCTACTCCCTCGACTTCTACGCCCAGCAGTTCTTCGACCCTACGGGCCTGGGCATCCCCATGGCCATGGAGGAGCTCTTCTGGGGTGACGCCGGTATCGCCCTGTCGATCGTCGGCACCGGCCTGGCGGCCGTCGGCGTCCTCGCCAACGGAACCGAGGAGCAGATCGGCACCTGGATCCCGCAGATGTACGGGGACGCCGACGACGTGAAGGTCGCCGCCTTCTGCTCCTCCGAACCGGACGCGGGTTCCGACGTCGCCTCGATGCGGACCCGCGCGGTGTACGACGAGGCCAAGGACGAGTGGATCCTCAACGGCACCAAGACCTGGGCGACCAACGGCGGGATCGCCAACGTCCATGTCGTCGTCGCGGTCGTCGACCCCGGGCTCGGCTCGAAGGGCCACGCCTCCTTCATCGTCCCGCCGGCCACCCCCGGCCTCTCGCAGGGGCAGAAGTTCAAGAAGCACGGCATCCGCGCCTCGCACACGGCCGAGGTCGTCCTCGAGGACGTCCGGGTCCCCGGACACTGCCTGCTCGGCGGCAAGGAGAAGCTCGACGAGCGCCTCGCCCGGGCCCGTGAGCGCGCCAGGTCGGGTGGCGAACGCGTCAAGAACGCGGCCATGGCGACCTTCGAGGCGTCCCGCCCGGCCGTCGGCGCGATGGCCGTCGGCACGGCCCGCGCCGCGTACGAGGTCGCGCTCGACTACGCCAAGACGCGGACCCAGTTCGGCCGGCCGATCATCGACAACCAGGGAATCGCCTTCCAGTTGGCCGACATGCGTACGCAGATCGACGCGGCGCGGCTGCTCGTCTGGCGCGCCTCCTGGATGGCGAGCGCCGGCAAGCCGTTCACCGCGGCCGAGGGCTCGATGTCGAAGCTCTACGCGAGCGAGACGGCGAAGACGGTCACCGCCCAGGCCGTGCAGATCCTCGGCGGCAACGGATTCACCCGTGAGTACCCGGTCGAGCGCATGCACCGGGACGCCGCGATCTACACCATCTTCGAGGGCACGAGCGAGATCCAGCGCCTGGTCATCGCCCGCACCCTGTCGGGGATGCCGATCCGCTAGCCACGCCGCGGGGCCGGACCGATGCCGGTCCGGCCCCGCGCGCTGTCCGTACCGCTACCGCGGCAGCTGCGCCTCGACGGCCGCCACGACCTCGGGCGCCTCCGGCTCGGTGCGGGGGCGGATCCGGGCGACCGGCTCACCGGCCGGGGAGACCAGGAACTTCTCGAAGTTCCACTGGACGTCTCCCGCCGCGCCCTCGGAGTCCTCGAGCTTCGTCAGCTCCGTGTAGAGCGGGTGCCGGTTCTCGCCGTTGACGTCGATCTTCTCCAGCAGCGGGAAGCTGACCCCGTAGGTCGTCGAGCAGAACGTCTGGATCTCCTCCGCGGTGCCCGGCTCCTGGCCCGCGAACTGGTTGCAGGGCACCCCGAGAACGGTGAAACCGCGGTCCCCGTACTCCTTCTGGAGCCTCTCCAGGCCTGCGTACTGCGGAGTGAGCCCGCATCGGGAAGCGACGTTCACCAGCAGGACCGCCGAACCCTTGTAGGCGCCAAGGGTGGTCGGCTCGCCGGTGAGCGTACGGAGCGGGATGTCGTGCAGCGTCATGGTTGTCTCCTCGATGGCGTGGCGTCCCTCTCATTGTGACGGCCCCTGTGGGGAAGCCTGCCGCGGGTCGAGGGTCCGGTAGTAGAACGTCGTCGCCTTCAGCGTGCCGTACGGGTCCGTCGCGTAGTCCGGGACGGAGCCGCACGGCGTCCAGCCCGCCGAACGGTAGAGCCGTTCGGCGTCGCTCCCCGTCTCCGTGTCCAGGACCAGCAGGGTCAGCCCTTCGGCGGCGGCGGACTGCTCGGCGGCCGCGAGCAGGGCCCTGCCGACTCCCCGGCCCCGGGCCGAGGGCCTGACCATGAGCTTGGAGACCTCCGCGCGGTGGCGTGCGTTGGGCAGCGACGTCCTGACCAGACCGATCGTGCCCACCGCCCGCTCGGCGTCGCGGGCGATCCAGACCTGGTGGTCCCCGGCCTCCACGGCGGCGGCCCGCCGCCGCCACCAGGCGGCCGCCGCCTCCCGGTCCAGAGGGGCGAGGAATCCGACCGAGGCCCCGCCCTCCACGGCTTCGATCAGCAGGGTGGCGAGCTCATCGGCGTACGTGACCAGCGCGGGGCCGGACACGGGGACGATCTCGGTCATGAAGCGGGTCCTTTCACATTCACGGCAGGACGATCATCAGGGCGTAACGGACGCGTAGCGGGCCCGGACAGCGGAAGTGTGAGGGGCCGCGCAACCTGAAGCGCAGGCAGTCGCCCTCGCGCACGGTGTGCGTGGCTCCGCCGACCGTGACCTCGACCGTGCCCTCGAGTACCCAGATGTGCTGTTCCACACCGGGCACCGGCGCGTCCTCGTACGAGAGCGCCGCGCCGGCGTCGAGTGTGCCCTCGATGACCTCGGCGCGCAGCCCGGGGTGCGGCGGTGAGACCGAGCGGCGCACGAAGCCGGACGGCTCGTCCCGCCACACCGGCTGCCGCGCGGCCGGGACCAGCCGCGGCGGCTCCGCCTCCACCTCCATCAGCAGCCGCGACATCGTGCGCCCGTACACCGTGCACAGCTGTCCGAGCACGGAGGCGGTGGGACTCAGCTCCCCGCGCTCCAGCCGCGACAGGGTCGAGCGGCTCACGCCGGCGCGGCGGGACAGCTCGTCCAGCGACCAGCCGCGCTCGGTGCGGAGTGCGCCCAGCCGCGCCGCGAGACGGTCGTCGACGCTGTCGGAGACCTCGGGATCTCTCATATGAGGGAGGATATCTCCATTCAGAGAAGTGTGCCCATGGGGTGATGCCGTGTCAGGCTGTTGAACGGAATATAAGCCGCAAAGCGGGCAAAAAGAGTCGCTCGTCGACTGGAGAACCGAGGAGACCGACATGGCTGGAAGCACGACCGGGACGAGTGAGCGTCAGGACACCGCCGGTGGGCACGGTGCCCAGTCCGGCTGGACCGTGTTCGCGGCGGTGATGATGATCTTCGGCGGGGCCATGGCCGTCCTCGAAGGCATCGCCGCCATCGCCAAGGACGACCTGTTCGTCTCGACACGCGACTACGTTTTCCAGTTCAGCCTCGCGGGCTGGGGCTGGGTGCACCTCATCCTGGGGATCGTCGTCGTCCTCGCCGGTTTCGCGCTCTTCAGCGGGGCCCTGTGGGCGCGCGCCGTCGGCGTCCTGCTCGCCGGGCTCCTGGTGGTCGCCCACTTCCTGTGGCTGCCCTACTACCCGTTCTGGTCGCTGGTGCTCATCGCCATCAACGTCTTCGTCATCTGGGCGCTGTGCGTGGGGCCTCAGAAGAGCTCCCGAGCCTGAGCGTGAGGACGTAGGAGACCACCACGGAGACGATCACGAGCGGCATGACCGTGACGCCCTCGGATCCCAGCAACAGCGTGGCGAGCAGTACCGAGGTCATCGGCAGCCTGAGCATCGCCACGCACATGGCCCCGATCCCCATCGCGAAAGCGGAGGTGGCGTTCAGGCCCGGCAGGTGCGACAGGGCGAGCCCGCCCGCCGCTCCCAGGAACATCGACGGGAAGATGGGGCCGCCCCTGAAGGCGCTCAGTGATGCCGAGTAAGCGAGGGCCTTGCACACGATCAGCACGAGCAGAGTCCCCACCGTGTACGTGGCGTCCTCGGCGAGCAGGCCGCCGAGGGCGTCCTGGCCCGAGTACAGCACCTCGGAGGCCTCTCTTCCCGTGCTCTCGGCGTAGAGCAGCGCGAGTACGCCGACGGTCAGGCCCATCGCGACGGCCGCGATCACCCGCCGCCGCTCGACCCGCCCCTGCAAGGCCAGGGACAGTCTCCTGACTCCCGTGCCCACGAGCGCGGCCGCGGCCCCGAGGGCGACGGCCCAGCCGAACTCGGCGACGGTCGGCTGAGGGGTGTGAGGGACGTGGGGGAGGGCCAGGGAGTACGTGCCGAGGCCGGTCCACGAGCCCAGGCCGATGAAGATGAGCGACCCGATGCCGGAGGCGAGCAGTCCCGGCACGAGCACCAGGCCGAGCATCATCCCGGCGAGGCCCGACGCCTCCATCAGCAGGAACGCGCCGAGGAGCGGTGAGCCCAGGAGGGCGCTGACGGCGGCGAAGCTTCCCGCCGCCGCAACCATCGCTGCCGCGCTCGGCTGGATGCCCGGCTTCAACAGGCGCACCGCGCAGACGGCCAGTCCGCCGCCGAGCGCGATGAGCGGGGCCTCGGGCCCGAGAACCGCGCCGAGACCCAGCGAGGCCAGCGCGGCGAGTGCGACACCCGGCAGCTCCGCCACCGCCGGTGCCCCCGTGTTCACGAACCCTTCGGCCGGCTTGTGACCGCCCGTCCCCGGCAGATGGCGGATGGCCAGCCCCGTCAGCAGGCCCGCCACGGCGAGCAGCGGGACCGGCCACCACGACGGAGTGCTCCCGAAGCCCAGAGCGCGGGGCAGATCCTCGTAGGTCAGTGACTGGAGCTCATGGACGAGCGCCAGGAAGCCGAACGCGGCGGCGGAGACGGGGACTCCGAGAACAGCCACCATGATCAGAAGCGCCGCGTACCCCCGGGTGCGGACCACCACAAGCGGATCCGGGGCCTCCGGGCCGGATGTGCCGACCGGTTCGGCCGTCATGCTCATGGTCTCCTCGATGCCGGGTCCCGGCTCGGGCGTGCTGCCCGGCACGGGTCCACACGGTGATACCACGATGTCCGGTCATGTCGGCCGTGTACCCGCTGTCATGGGCCGGTTAATTCCGCACGTCACCCGCCGTCGCCCCCTCGGCCGCCGGGAGACGGCCCGCAGCCACCGCGTCGACGAGCGCCCGGTGATCGCGCTCGTTCTGATCGGCGTACCGCTCCGCGAAGACCGCCAGGGCCCGGTCGAACACGTCACCGCGCCCCAGGTAGGCGGCGATGGCGATCCGGTCCCCGGACCGGGCGTGCGCCCGGGCCAGAGTCGTCCCGCACACCTCGCCGAAAGCGCCCATGCCGCGCGGCACCATCTGCTCCGGCTCGGCGATTCCCTTCCAGTCGCGCAGCTGGCGCACGTAGAAGTCCCGGCGCCTTCCGTCGATACCGTCCACCCGCTGCCAGCCGAGGAAGATGTCGCCTGCCGCCTGCATCAGACGCTGGCCGGCCACCACCCGCTCGCCCTGGTTCCGGTACCCGCTCGGCCCCGCGAACGGCGCGAGTACCGAGGTGTCCGCCTCCTTGGCCTGCAGGATGAGCGGATCTCCACTGTCCCTGCCCAGCAGGAGGATGACCCAGCACCGGGTGCCGACGCTGCCCACGCCCACGACCTTGCGGGCGATGTCGGCCGGGCGGTAGTCGGCGAGCAGTGCTCTGCGGTCCGAGGGCAGACTCCGGCCGTAGTGCCGGAGCAGCTTCTCCAGTCGCGCCTGCGTCGCGCCGCGTTCCGGGCCCGGGAGCAGATCGGCGAGGGGGACCAGCAGGGGAGGGTCGGCCGCTATCCGGATCTCCCCGCCGACGACCTCCGTGAGCTTGCCGTAGGCCTGCAGGCTGTCCCGGGTGCGCGCCTTCCCGGCCGCCCTGGCCAGCCGCTTGCGGCCCCGGGGGGCCAGCCGCTCGGCGGCGACGGCCCGGAGCTGGTCGACGTCGGTCCGCGTGTACCAGACGTCCAGATTGCGCATGCCCGCGAACCTGATCATCGACTCCCGGTACGACCGCACCGTGGCCCGCACGATCCGCCTCCGCTCCTCGTCCGAGAAGCCGTTCGCGCGGCCCGCGATGACGAGACTCACCGCCAGCCGCTTGACGTCCCACTCCCAGGGACCCGGAAGCGTCTCGTCGAAGTCGTTGATGTCGAACAGCAGCCGGCGCTCAGGGGAGGCGAGCAGCCTGAAGTTGAGCAGGTGCGCGTCCCCGCAGAGCTGCGCCCGGATGCCTGAGTCCGGCGTTCCGGCCAGGTCGGAGGCCATGATCGCCGCGGCACCGCGGTAGAAGCGGAACGGTGATTCCGTCATTCGCGCGTACCGGATCGGCACGAGTTCCCGCACCCTGCCCGCCGACTGGGCCTCCAGTACCGCCAGCGGATCGGGCCGGTCCGCCGGTGGGTCGTACGCGCGATGACCGGAGCGGGGGGCCCGCCCGCGCGCCTGCTTGCCGAGAGCGGCCCGGTCCTCGGGCGTCGACCCCGGCACGGCGCGGAGCGGGGATGGGGCGTCCTGGGTCATGGCGGACCCTCCTGACTGCCGGACGTGCGGCGCGCGAGCCTGCCTTCCCATCATTGCCCGTGCGCTGTCGTCCGGCTCGTCGTCAGCCGTCCGGCCCGGCCCGCCCGGACGGGCGGGCGGGCCGGGCGGTCAGGTCTTGCGGTCGCGCAGGGCCCGGGCCCTGCCCACCCTCCGCCAGATCGCCCGCTGGCATCTGAGTGCGGCCGCTCCCACCACGATGAGCACCGTGATGTTGACCAGGAGCTGGATGAGGGAGCCGCGCGCCTCGGACCAGCTGGCGAACGCGGTCGAGACACTGACTGCCGCGGCCGCCGGAATGGTCGTTACGGAGATGAAAACCCCGAGAAGGGCGCTCGTGCGTGCCTCGGTCAGCGACACGATGCCCACGACGGCGGCGAGGGCGGCGACGGCGAAGGAGAAGAAGTTGGGGGTGTTGATGAGGTCGGAGACGGGGCGCAGCCCTCGGTCGAAGGCCCTCGACTCGAGACCGAACCCGCGGATGAGCAGACTGAAGAGGAAGGTGACCGCGATCGTCAGCAGGAAGCCCCGGCACAGGGCGGACAGCCCCGTGCGGACCATGGAACGGTCACCCCTGTCGATGCCCAGCGCCACGGCGACGATCGCTCCGTACTCGGGACCGACGACCATGGCGCCGACGATCAGGATCTGGGAGTTGGTGACGATGCCGACCGAGCCGATGAGCCCCGCGATCACCAGGTACAGGTAGAAGCTCGGTGCGTATCTGCCCTCCGACCGGATCCGGGCCTCCACCTGGTCCCAGACCGGAGCGTTGGCCGTCGCCCCGAGGCGGCGGGAGGCGCTCTCCGACGCCCGGCCCGTGAACGCCATGTCGACCGGTTCGATGACGACGGAGCCCCGAAGGTCGAGCCGGAGGTCCCGCAGGCCCCGCAGGACCTCGTTCGCCGCCCCGGTCAGTACGTCGCACGCGACCGAGTCGCCGTCGGGATTGCGCGCGACGCCCCGCTGCACGATCAGGTTGAGGACGTAGGGGTTGCCGCCGAGGAGTTCCTCCGCCCGCTCTGTGAGATCCGGCGGGCTGACGGCGCGGACATGGATCATGTCCACGCCACACCTCCCGGAGGCCATGGGAGGGAACGAGTGGTATGCGCGGGATCGCGGCTTTCGCGGGAGTACGGCAGAGATGGGGCGGTCATGAACCGATACCCTCCCACAGCGTCACGCGCTCCGGCGGGCGGCCTGCGGACGGGCGCGCCGGTGTCACCGCAGGGAGCAGTCGTCCTGTCGGCCCGGCGAGGTGCCCGGCCTGACGGAACGGTCACCGGCCGGCCCGCTGATCCGTCCGTACGCGCGGTCGCGGGGCTGCTTCCGTGCCAAGGACGCGCGGGGCTCAGGCTGTGGGCGCGGGACCGTGCGGTTGCCGGGGCGGAGGAGGCACCGGACCGTGCGGTTGCCGGGGCGGAGGAGGCACCGGACCGGCGGTGTTCCGGCCGTCACTCCTTCTCGTCGTCCCACTCCTTGCCGAGCAGCCGGCTGTCGAAGGTTCCCAGGACCGCCGCGAGGGCCGCGCCCAGACGCCAGTCGTAGCCCGACGCGTGCAGGTGCACCGTGTCGTCCTCAGCCCTGAACTCCAGCGGAGCCTGGCCACCCGCACGCCACACGATGCGGCGCGGCCCACGCGCAGCGTCACCGTCACCGCTGAGCAGGCTGAGCACGATGATCAGCGTCTGCAGTGGGGAGAGCAGCCACCACACACACCACCAGACGATCCGCCCCTTGTAACCCACCGCCTCCTCGCCACCGGCAGGGGTCACCGTCCAGCGGGTGCGCCACCCCCTGCCCCTGAGCGCCTTCTCCCTGACGAGCGTGCCGATGAGCTCACCGTGTGCGCCGAGCACCTGGTAGGTCGCGACACCGCTTCCGGCCGACACGGTCACCAGCGTGGCCAGCCGCTTCCCACGGTGCTCGTCCGCCCACAGCACGAACGACCGCGCTCCGCCGCCCCGCGCCGCCCGATAGGCGGGTATCCCGCCCGGCGGCAGCTCGCGCTCCACGTACGCCACCACACGGGCGGGCCCCGTGTCCTCCGTGAGCCGCACCAGGCGACCCACCGGGGAGGGTGCCCCACCGCCGGCCGGCCCCTCGATCCGTGGCGCCGGCCCCGTACTCAGAACGCTGCTCACCGCTGTGCCCCTCCGGGTGTGTCATACCGGCTTGAGAGGATCCCCTCGTGGAAACCCCCGAACTCTTCCCCGGACAGCAGCCCGTGGCAGACCGCCGCGAAGCCGGACGCCCGGTGCGGTGCGCCCTCTGCGGACGGCCCCTCACCGGGGCGCGGTCGCGCCGCTCCGGACTGGGCCCCGCCTGCGACGCCAAGCTGCACCCTGCGGGTCCGGACATCCGGACCCGCCGTCACGAGGTGGACCAGGACCCACTGCCCGGCACCTGAGCCGGCAGGAGGGGCCTATGCGCCGTCGAGACGACGGAACAGCCCTTCCTGCACCACGGACACCAGCAACTGCCCCTGACGGTCGTAGATCCGCCCCCTGGCCAGCCCACGACCGCCCGTGGCGATCGGTGACTCCTGGTCGTAGAGGAACCACTCGTCCGCCCGGAACGGGCGGTGGAACCACATGGCGTGGTCCAGTGACGCCATGTCGAAGCCGCGCGGCCCCCACAGCGGCTCGACCGGGATACGTACCGCGTCCAGCAGCGTCATGTCGCTCGCGTACGTCAGCGCACAGGTGTGCACGAGAGGGTCGTCGCCCAGCGGCCCGACCGCGCGCATCCACACCGCACTGCGCGGGTCCGCGTCCTCGATCTCCTCCCGCGTCCAGCGCAGCCGGTCGACGTACCGGATGTCGAACGGCTGGCGACGGGCCATCCGCTCCAGCGCCTCCGGCAGCCCGCCCAGGTGCTCACGCACCTCGTCGGCGACCGTCGGCAGATCGTCGGGGTCCGGCACCGTACGGGCGGGCGGCAGCTGGTGCTCGAAGCTCGCCTCCTCCGGGCGGTGGAAGGACGCCGTCAGATTGAAGATCGTCCGGCCCTGCTGCACGGCCGTGACCCGGCGCGTCGTGAAGGACCGGCCGTCCCGGACCCGCTCCACGTCGTAGACGATCGGCACGCCGGGACGGCCCGGACGCAGGAAGTAGGCGTGCAGCGAATGGACGGGACGGTCCCCGTCCGTCGTGCGGCCGGCCGCGACCAGAGCCTGGCCCGCGACCTGCCCGCCGAAGACCCGCTGCAGGGACTCGTCGGGGCTGCGGCCACGGAAGATGTTGACCTCGATCCGCTCCAGGTCGAGCAGGTCGACCAGGCTGTCGGCGGGGTTCGTCATGCGGTTCTTCTCCACTTTTCTGCTCGGTCCGCCGTCACAGCTGGCCCACGGCCGTGACCCGGACGACTGCCCGGCCCTCCTCGTCGGAGGCCGCGAGATCGACCTCCGCACGGATCCCCCAGTCGTGGTCCCCCGCCGGGTCGGCGAAGGCCTGCCACACCCGCCAGAGGCCGTGCTCCTGGTCCTCGTCGATCTTCAGCAGCTTCGGGCCACGCGCGTCCGGGCCCGTACCCAGCTCCTCGTGCGCTTCCCAGTAGTCGTCCATCGCCTCGCCCCAGGCGTCCTCGTCCCAGCCGGAGTCGGCGTCCAGCTCGCCCAGGTCACGGACCCGGTCCAGCGCGGCCAGTTCCACCCGGCGGAACATCGCGTTGCGCACCAGCACCCGGAAGGCGCGGGCGTTGGCCGTCACCGGCTTGACCTCGTCGGCCCGCTCCTGCGCCTGCTCGGCGGTCTCCACCTCCGGGTTGGCCAGCTGCTCCCACTCGTCCAGCAGGCTGGAGTCCACCTGACGCACCATCTCGCCCAGCCAGGCGATCAGGTCCTCCAGGTCCTCGGACTTCAGGTCGTCGGGGATGGTGTGCTCAAGGGCCTTGTACGCACTCGCCAGATACCGCAGGACGATGCCCTCGGTGCGGGCCAGCTCGTAGTTCGAGGTGAACTCCGTGAAGGTCATCGCCCGTTCGTACATGTCGCGGATCACCGACTTCGGCGACACGGGGTGGTCACCGACCCACGGGTGGCTCGTGCGGTACACGTCGTACGCGTGCCAGAGGAGCTCGCTCAGCGGCTTGGGGTACGTGACCTCCTGGAGCAGCTCCATCCGCTCCTCGTACTCGACACCGTCCGCCTTCATCTGCCCGATGGCCTCACCCCGCGCCTTGTTCTGCTGCGCGGCCAGGATCTGCCTCGGGTCGTCCAGCGTCGACTCGACGACGGAAACCATGTCCAGGGCGTACGACGGCGATTCGGCGTCCAGCAGGTCGAAGGCGGCCAGCGCGAACGTCGACAGCGGCTGGTTGAGCGCGAAGTCCTGCTGGAGGTCGACGGTGAGCCGTACGATCCTGCCCTCGGCGTCGGGTGTGCCGAGCTGCTCCACCACACCGCCGTCGAGCAGCGAGCGGTAGATCGCGATGGCCCGGCGGATGTGCCTCAGCTGCGCCCTGCGCGGCTCGTGGTTGTCCTCCAGCAGATGACGCATCGCCTCGAAGGCGTTGCCCGGGCGGGCGATCACCGAGAGCAGCATCGTGTGTGTGACCCGGAAGCGGGAGGTCAGCGGCTCCGGCTCGGACTGGATCAGCTTGTCGAAAGTGGTCTCCGACCAGGCGACGAAGCCCTCGGGGGCCTTCTTGCGGACCACCTTGCGCTTCTTCTTGGGGTCGTCGCCCGCCTTCTTGACGGCCTTCTCGTTCTCGATGACGTGCTCGGGAGCCTGCGCGACGACGAAGCCCGCCGTGTCGAACCCGGCCCGGCCGGCCCGGCCCGCGATCTGGTGGAACTCTCGCGCCCGGAGGGTGCGGACCCGGGTGCCGTCGTACTTGGTGAGCGCGGTGAAGAGCACCGTGCGGATGGGCACGTTGACGCCGACGCCGAGCGTGTCCGTGCCGCAGATGACCTTCAGCAGGCCCGCCTGCGCGAGCTTCTCGACGAGGCGGCGGTACTTGGGGAGCATGCCCGCGTGGTGCACCCCGATCCCGTGCCGCACGTAACGGGAGAGGTTCTGGCCGAACTTGGTGGTGAAGCGGAAGTTGCCGATGAGGTCGGCGATCTTCTCCTTCTCCTCCTTCGTGCACATGTTGATGCTCATCAGCGACTGCGCCCGTTCCACCGCCGCGGCCTGTGTGAAGTGCACGATGTAGACGGGGGACTGCCGGGTGTCCAGGAGCTCGGTGAGCGTCTCCGTGATCGGCGTCAGCCTGTACTCGTAACTCAGCGGCACCGGCCGGGTCGCGGAACGCACCACGGACGTCGGGCGGCCGGTCCTGCGGGTCAGGTCCTCCTCGAACATCTTGACGTCACCGAGGGTCGCCGACATCAGCACGAACTGTGCCTGCGGGAGCTCCAGGATCGGGATCTGCCACGCCCAGCCGCGGTCCTGCTCCGCGTAGAAGTGGAACTCGTCCATCACGACCTGGCCGATGTCGGCGTACTTGCCGTCACGCAGCGCGATCGACGCGAGGACCTCGGCGGTGCAGCAGATGACCGGGGCGTCGGCGTTGACCGAGGCGTCCCCGGTCAGCATGCCGACGTTCTCCGTGCCGAAGAGCTTGCACAGGTCGAAGAACTTCTCCGAGACCAGCGCCTTGATGGGAGCGGTGTAGAAGGTGACCTTGTCCTGGGCCAGCGCCGTGAAGTGCGCACCCGCCGCGACCAGGCTCTTCCCGGACCCCGTGGGGGTGGAGAGGATCACGTTCGCCCCGGAGACCACCTCGATCAGCGCCTCCTCCTGAGCCGGATAGAGGGTGATGCCCTGCGATTCGGTCCATGAAGAGAAGGCCTCGAAGAGGGCGTCCGGGTCTGCGGTCGGGGGCAGCTGATCGATAAGGGTCACGCCCCCATCTTGCATGCCTCCGGCCCGGATGAGGGAACCGGAGCATCCCGCGAAGATCACGGACGATACGCTTCCCACTCAACTCGGCTGCCGCACACAGACGATGGCGGCCCGGCCTGGACACACGGCCGAACCACGATGGGGGCGTAAACAGCCATGATGGGACCGGCACACTCTCTGTCAGGGGCAGCGGCCTGGCTGGGGGTGGGTGCCGCGGCCGCCGCCATGGGCCACACGATGCCCTGGCCCGTCCTTGTCGTGGGGGCACTGATCACCGCCGGCGCCGCCCTCGCCCCGGACCTCGACCACAAGTCGGCCACCATCTCCCGGGCCTTCGGACCGGTCTCCAAGGCCGTCTGCGAGATAGTCGACAAGCTCTCGTACTCCGTCTACAAGGCGACCCGGGGCCCCGGCGACCCGCGCAGGACCGGCGGCCACCGCACCCTCACCCACACCTGGCTGTGGGCGGTGCTGATCGGCGCCGGGGCCTCGGCCGCCGCCGTCTTCGGCGGCCGGTGGGCGGTCCTGGGCCTCCTCTTCGTCCATCTCGTGCTCGCCGTGGAAGGCCTGCTGTGGCGGGCGGCCCGGGTCTCCAGCGACGTCCTCGTATGGCTGCTCGGCGCGACCAGCGCGTGGATCCTCGCGGGCGTGCTCGACCAGCCGGGCAACGGCTCGGACTGGCTGTTCGCCGCGCCCGGCCAGGAGTACCTCTGGCTCGGGCTCCCGATCGTGCTCGGCGCCCTCGTCCACGACATCGGCGACGCCCTGACCGTCTCGGGCTGCCCGATCCTGTGGCCGATCCCGCTGGGCCGTAAGCGCTGGTATCCGCTCGGACCGCCGAAGGCCATGCGCTTCCGGGCCGGCAGCTGGGTGGAGCTCAAGGTGCTGATGCCCCTCTTCATGATCCTCGGGGGAGTGGGCGGCGCGGCGGCGCTCAACGTCATCTGAATCCCTTTCCGGTGGGCGGCGAGCCCGCCGCCGTAGCACCATGGCGGCATGCTGCTCGCCAGGCTCGCCCACGTGTCCCTGGAGGTCGCCGCGACCTCGGCCCGCACCCGGAAGACGGCCCTGCTGGCCGGGATCTTCCGCGAGGTGGAGCCGGACGACGTCCCGGTCGTCATCCCCTACCTCGCCGGCCGCCTCCCGCAGGGCCGGCTCGGGATCGGCTGGAGCGCCCTGCGCCACGACGTGACGCCCGCGGACGCGCCCACGCTGACCGTCACGGAGACCGACGCGGAACTGACGGCCATCGGAGCCCTCAGCGGTCCGGGCTCGCAGGCGGCCCGCAAGGAGCGCCTGACCGGCCTCCTGGGCGCCGCCACCGCCGACGAGCAGCGCTTCCTGCGCGCACTGCTCACCGGCGAGGTGCGCCAGGGCGCGCTGGACGCCGTCGCCGTCGACGCCCTGGCCGACGCCGCCGGAGCGCCGCCCGCCGAGGTGCGGCGCGCCGTCATGCTCGCCGGGTCGCTCGGACCCGTCGCCCGTACGCTGCTCGCGGAGGGCCCCGGAAGCCTCGCCTCCTTCCGGCTCACCGTCGGCCGGCCGGTCCAGCCCATGCTCGCGCACACCGCCCGCTCGGTGACCGAAGCGATCGACCGGCTGGGGTCCTGCGCCGTGGAGGAGAAGCTGGACGGCATCCGCGTACAGGTGCACCGCGACGGCGAGCGGGTCGGCGTCTACACCCGCACCCTCGACGACATCACCGACCGGCTCCCGGAACTCGCGGCGGCGGTGACCGGATTCCCCGCAGACCGGTTCGTCCTCGACGGCGAGGTGATCGCGCTCGGGCACGACGGGAGGCCCCGGCCCTTCCAGGAGACCGCAGGCCGGGTCGGGTCCCGGCGCGACGTCGCCACCGCGGCGGGCGCCGTCCCCGTGGTCCCCGTCTTCTTCGACGTGCTCTCCGTCGACGGCCGCGAACTCCTCGACCTCCCCTTCGCCGAACGCCACCGGGAACTGGCGGGGCTGGTCCCCGAACCGATGCGCGTACGCCGCGTCGTCGTGGAGGACCCGGCGGACGAGACGCAGCGCGAGGCGGCCGTGGCGTTCTCCGAGGCCACACTGGCCCGCGGGCACGAGGGCGTCGTCGTCAAGGGCGACACGGCGACGTACAGCGCCGGCCGCAGGGGCGCCTCCTGGCTCAAGGTGAAACCGGTGCACACCCTGGACCTCGTGGTGCTCGCCGCCGAATGGGGCCACGGCCGGCGCACCGGGAAGCTCTCCAACCTGCACCTGGGGGCACGCCGGGAGGACGGCACCTTCGCGATGCTGGGCAAGACCTTCAAGGGGCTCACGGACACCCTGCTCGCGTGGCAGACCGAACGGCTCCAGGAGCTGGCCACCGGCGACGACGGGCACGTGGTGACGGTGCGGCCCGAGCTCGTCGTGGAGATCGCCTACGACGGGCTCCAGTCGTCCACGCGCTACCCGGCGGGCGTCACACTGCGGTTCGCCCGTGTCCTGCGCTACCGCGAGGACAAACGGGCCGAGGAGGCGGACACGGTCGACACGGTGCTCTCCCGCCGGACATGACACCGGCCCCCGTCCCGCGTCGGGGACAGGGGCCGGGCGGGCGGCTCAGCCGCGGATGCCGGCGCCCGCCGTGTGCGCGCGGATCTCCTCCGGCGTGAGATAGGCGTCGGTGTACTCGAAGTCGCGCAGGGTGGCCTGCTTCCGGGCCTGGAACCCCGTCCGCACGAAGTCGTCACCGGCGATCGCGTTGAGCAGCCAGTTGGTCATGACCCGGGTCTTCGCGACGTTCGTCCGCAGCGCCGCCCAGTGGTACCCCCGCGCCGCGGCCTGCGCCGGCATGCCCTTCAGTTCGATGCCCAGCGGCTTGGACACCGCGTCCCGGCCACCGAGGTCCACGACCAGACCGAGGTCCTTGTGGACGTACGGCTGCAGCGGACGGCCGCGCAGCGACGCGATGATGTTGTCCGCGAGCTTGCGGCCCTGGCGCATGGCGTGCTGAGCGGTGGGCGGGCAGATCGCCCCGTCGCCCTTGTCCAGGTCCGGCACCGCCGCCGCGTCGCCGAGCGCGAACACACCGTCGCTGCCGGGCAGCGTCATCTCCGGCGTCACCGCGAGCCGGCCCCGCACCGTCTCGGCGTCGAGCGTGGCGACGAGCGGACTCGCCGCGACGCCCGCGGTCCAGATCAGCGTGCGGCAGGGGAGCACCCGGCCGTCCGTGAACGTCACCTTGTCCGGACCCGCCTCGGCCACGGAGACACCGAGCGAGACCTCGATCCCGCGCTTGCGCAGGATCTCCAGGGCGCTGAGACCGAGCTTGTCGCCGAGCTCCGGCATGAGCTTCGGCGCGATGTCGATCAGATGCCACTTGATCAGCTTGGGGTCCAGCCGGGGGTAGTGCTTGACGGCGTTGGAGGTGAGTCGCTGCAGGCACGCGGCCGTCTCCGTACCGGCGTACCCACCGCCCACCACCACGAACTGCAGCCGGGACGCCCGCTCCGCCTCGTCCTGACTGGCATCGGCCAGATCGAGCTGGGAGATGACGTGGTCCCGGATGTAGGCGGCCTCGGCCAGGGTCTTCATGCCCCGGGCGTTCTCGACCAGCCCCGGGATGTCGAAGGTCCGGGTGACGCTGCCCGCGGCCAGCACGATGTAGTCGTACGGCTCGTTCACGATCTCGTCCGTGATCTTGCGGACCACGCAGACCTTCGCCTTCGTGTCCACCCCGATGGCCCCGCCCGGCACGATCCGGGTGCGGTGGCGCCGGCTGCGGCGCAGGGAGACGGCGACCGACTGGGGGGTGAGCACCCCGGAGGCGACCTGTGGGAGCAACGGCAGGTAGAGCTGGTACGAGAACGGGGTGACGAGCGCGATGTCCGCCTCGCCGGGGGCGAGAGTGCGCTCCAGCCGGCGCACGCACTCGACCCCGGCAAAGCCGGCGCCGACAACGAGAATCCTGGGTCGTGCCACGGTGTGCGTCCCTTCTCGGGTTTACGCGGTCATCGCTCGCCTGCCCCGTATCCGAGGCCAGTCACTCCCTCATCCTCACCGGAGGGGACCGAGTTCGCCTCTTGTGCGGCGGGCCCTGCCGCCGGACGGTGACACGCGGCAGGACCCCGCCCGGGACGGCGAGCGGCCGGGACCGCCGCTCAGCCGTGCCAGGAACGCCACAGCGCCGCGTAGGCGCCCTCCGCGGCCACCAGCTCGTCATGACTGCCCAGTTCGCTGATCCGGCCGTCCTCGACCACCGCGATCACATCCGCGTCGTGCGCTGTGTGCAGCCGGTGCGCGATCGCCACCACCGTGCGGCCCTCCAGCACCTGCGCCAGCGACCGCTCCAGGTGCCGGGCCGCCCGCGGGTCCAGCAACGACGTCGCCTCGTCCAGCACCAGCGTGTGCGGGTCCGCCAGGACCAGGCGGGCCAGGGCGATCTGCTGCGCCTGAGCCGGGGTGAGGGCCAGACCGCCCGAGCCGACCTCCGTGTCCAGGCCCGCGTCAAGGGCCTTCGCCCAGCCGTCCGCGTCCACCGCGGCGAGCGACGCCCACAGCTCCGCGTCCTCGGCGCCCGTACGGGCGAGCAGGAGGTTGTCCCGGAGCGAACCCACGAACACGTGGTGCTCCTGGTTGACGAGAGCCACATGGCTCCGTACCCGCTCGGCCGTCATCCGGGACAGCTCGGCGCCCCCCAGCGAGATCGAACCCGCCCGGGGCGCGTAGATCCCGGCCAGGAGCCTCCCCAGCGTGGACTTTCCCGCACCCGACGGCCCGACGAGTGCCAGCCGCGTGCCCGGGGCGACGTCCAGGGACACCTTGTGCAGGACGTCCACGCCCGCGCGGTACCCGAAGTGCACCTCCTCGGCCTTCACCACCCGGCCGTCGGGACCGACGAGGTCGTCACCGGCGTCCGGCTCGATCTCCCGTACGCCGACGAGCCTCGCCAGCGACACCTGGGCGACCTGCAGTTCGTCGTACCACCGCAGGATCAGACCGATCGGGTCCACCATCATCTGCGCCAGCAGCGCCCCCGTCGTCAGCTGCCCGACGGTGATCCAGCCCTCGATCACGAACCAGCCGCCCAGCATCAGCACCGCGCCGAGAATCGTCACGTACGTGGTGTTGATGACCGGGAAGAGCACCGAGCGCAGGAAAAGGGTATATCGCTCCCATTTCGTCCACTCCGAGACCCGCCGGTCCGACAGCGCGATCCTGCGGGATCCCAGCCGGTGGGACTCCACGGTCCGCCCGGCGTCCACGGTCTCGGCGAGCGCGGCCGCGACCGCCGCGTACCCGGCCGCCTCCGAGCGGTACGCCGAGGGCGCCCGCCGGAAGTACCAGCGGCAGCCGACGACCAGCACCGGAAGCGCGACCAGGGCGGCGAGCGCCAGCGGCGGGGCGGTGACGGTCAGCGCGCCGAGCAGCAGCCCCGCCCAGACGACCCCGATCGCCAGCTGCGGCACCGCCTCACGCATCGCGTTGGCCAGCCGGTCGACGTCCGTGGTGATCCTGGACAGCAGATCACCCGTACCGGCACGCTCCAGGACCCCGGGCGGCAGGCCCACCGAGCGTACGAGGAAGTCCTCGCGCAGATCGGCCAGCATCTCCTCGCCGAGGATCGCCCCGCGCAGCCGCATCGCCCGCGTGAACACGGTCTGCACGACCAGCGCCAGGGCGAACACGGCCGCGGTGCGTTCCAGATGGAGATCGGTGACACCGCTCGACAGGTCCTCGACGAGCCCGCCGAGCAGGTAGGGCCCGGTGATCGACGCGATCACTGCGACCGCGTTGGCGCCGATCAGCACGGCGAACGGCCTGCGGTGGCGCCGCAGCAGGGCGCGTACATACGTCCGTACGGTCGTCGGCGTACCGACCGGCAGGGTCGTCGCCGACTGCGGTGCGGCCGGGTCGTACTCCGGTGGGGCCAGGCCGATCATGCTGTCTCCTCGATTTCCTCGGCCGTCCGGGGGGCCGTCCGGGCCGGGCGGACGCCGCCGGCCGCGGGGATCCCGTCCCGTGCGGCGGCCTCGTCCTCGGTCTCACGGGTCACGACCGCGCGGTACCGGTGGTCGTCCCGCAGCAGTTCGCGGTGCGTTCCCGCCGCGACGACCGTGCCCCCGTGCAGGAGCACGACGCGGTCGGCGACGTCCAGCAGCAGCGGCGACGACGCGAACGCCACCGTCGTACGGCCCCTGCGCAGCAGCTCGACACCGGCGGCGACCCTGGCCTCCGTGTGCGAGTCCACGGCGGACGTCGGCTCGTCGAGCACGAGCGCCTCCGGGTCGGTGACCAGCGACCGGGCCAGCGCCAGCCGCTGCCGCTGACCGCCGGACAGGGATCTGCCGCGCTCGGTGATCCGGGTGTTCATCGGATCTCCGTCCACGTCGACGGACGCCTGCGCCAGCGCGTCCAGCACGTCACCGCACCGGGCGGCGTCGAGCGCGTCCTCGGCCGACACGCCGCCCGAGGACGGGACGTCCAGCAACTCCCGCAGCGTCCCGGAGAGCAGCACGGGGTCCTTGTCCTGCACCAGCACCGCGGCACGCGCCGTGTCGAGCGGCAGCTCGTCCAGCGGCACACCGCCGAGCAGCACCGAGGGGGCAGGCGCGGAAGCGTCGTCGTCCGGCTCGGTGTGGCCGCCCAGCCGCTCCGCCAGCCGCCCCGCCTCGTCGGGATCGCCGCAGACCACAGCGGTGAACAGGCCCTGGGGCGCCATCAACCCGGTCACCGGGTCGTACAGATCGCCCTGGGGCGCGGTGGTGTCCGCGGTCGGGGGACGGGTGCTGCGACGCAGCGACAGCACCCGGACCGCGCGCTGCGCGGACGGCCGCGAGAAGGAGTACGCCATGGCGATCTCCTCCACGTTCCGCAGAGGGAAGAGCATCAAGGTCGCCGCGCTGTACACGGTGACCAGCTGGCCGACGTCGATCCGGCCGTCCCGGGCCAGCGTCGCGCCGTACCAGACCAGCGAGATCAGCAGAACTCCCGGCAGGAACACCTGGATCGCCGAGATGAGCGCCCACATCCGCGCACTGTGGACGGCCGCCTCCCGGACCTCCTGGGACGCACGGCGGTATCGGTCGAGGAACAGCTCCTCGCCGCCGATGCCGCGCAGCACCCGCAGTCCGGCGACCGTGTCGGAGGCCAGTTCCGTGGCCCGGCCCGCCTTCTCGCGCTGGAGATCCGCCCGGCGGGTGGCCCGGGGGAGCAGCGGCAGCACGGTCAGTGCGAGGACCGGGGTGGCGATCGCGACCAGCACACCGAGCGAGGGCAGATAGAGGACCAGCCCGACGCAGATCAGCACGAGCGCGGTCGCGGCGGCCAGGAAGCGCGACAGGGCCTCGACGAACCATCCGATCTTCTCGACGTCGCCGGTGGACACGGCGACCACTTCTCCGGCCGCCACCCTCCGCGTCAGTGCCGAGCCGAGCTCCGCGGTTCTGCGTGCCAGCAGCTGCTGAACCCGCGCCGCGGCGGTGATCCAGTTGGTGACCGCCGTCCGGTGGAGCATCGTGTCGCCGAGGGCGATGAGGACACCCAGGACGGTGAGGAGGACACCGGCCCTCGCCAGGTCCCTGCCGGAACGGTCGATGACGGCCTCCACCGCCAGGCCGACGGCGAGCGGGAGGCCCGCGATCGAGCAGTGGTGGAGCAGCCCCCAGGCGAGGGACTTGAGCTGGCCGGCGAGCTGGTTCCGCCCGAGCCAGAAGAGGAAACGGGGGCCCGACCTCACATCGGGATCGCCGGGATCCGAGTACGGAAGATCGCGAATCTGCATGACGTCCCAAGGATCGGAAGCGGAGATCCGTGGAGGACCTCGTGGAACAGTGGGGGACCAAACCGTGCAAGGTTCGCTTCCTGACCCCGTCCGGGGCAACCGATTATTACGGTGCGGGGGACCGGGCCCCGGCATCGGGGCCCGATCCGGCCTACTCGTCGGGCTGTTGGGAGTCCATGCCCGGGCGTGCCTTCTTCCACTCGCCGCGGGTGAAGTCCGGTATCTGCTGCGGGGCGCCGCCGGCCTTGATGGAGAGGTGGCTCAGCGGGACCGGCGCGGTCCAGGTCGCCGCGTCGTACACATCGAAGTCGGGTACGAGCCCGAGGCGCATGCACTGCATCAGCCGAAACACCAGCATGTAGTCCATCCCGCCGTGTCCACCGGGCGGGTCGGCGTGCTCCTTCCACAGCCAGTGGTCCCAGTCGGCGTACGCGGAGAAGTCCGCCCACTGGTCGTCGGTGTGATCGGGCTCCAGGTAGATACGGGCCGGGTAGTCCTCGAAAACGCCCTTCGTGCCGCCGAGGCTGTTGATCCTCGAGTAGGGGTGCGGCGTCGACACGTCGTGCTCCAGACGGATCACCCTGCCCTTGGCCGTCCGGACGAGACTGATCGTCCGGTCGCTCTCGATGTAGGTCTCCTTCCAGCTCGGGTCGCCCTTGGGCATGTGCTTCTCGCGGTATTCGGCGAGGCCGAGCGAGGGGGAGCCGACGCTGGTGATGGACACCGCGCGGTCGCCACGGTTGACGTCCATGTAGTTGGCGACCGGCCCGAATCCGTGGTTGGGGTAGAGATCACCGCGCAGCCGGGTGTGCCACAGCCGTCGCCACGGGCCCTCGTAGTAGTCGGGGTCGAACATCAGCCCGCGCAGATCGTGGTTGTACGCGCCCGCGCCGTGCAGCAGATCGCCGAAGAGGCCGGCGTGCGCCATCCGCAGCACCCGCATCTCGTTCTGGCCGTAGCAGCAGTTCTCCAGCTGCATGCAGTGCCGCCGGGTCCGCTCGGAGAGATCGACCAGCTGCCAGAGCTGGTCGAGCCGTAGGGCGACCGGGCACTCGACGCCGACGTGCTTGCCGTTGAGCATGGCGGTCTTCGCCATCTCGAAGTGGAAGTCCCAGGGCGTGGCCACGTAGACGAAGTCGATGTCGCCGCGCTTGCAGAGGTTCTCGTAGTCGTCCTCGCCGTTCGTGTACACGGCGGGCGCCGGCTGGCCGGCCGCCGTGACCTTCGCGGCGGCCCGTTCGGCCTTGTCCTTCACCGGATCGCAGACGGCGACGACCCGCACCCCGGCCACGGCGAGGAAGAGATCGATCATGCTGCCGCCGCGGTTGCCGAGGCCCACGATGCCGACCCGCACGGTGGAGCGGCGGTCGAAGGGGACGCCGGCCATGGTGGCGCCCTTGCGGGTGGGGGAGGAGGGGGCGCCGGGCGCGTTCTCCGCCGCCGCCGCGGTGCCGCTGCCGAGGGTTCCGAAGCCGAGTCCGACGCCGGCGATTCCGGCTGCCCCGGCTGTGGTGCGAAGCACGGAACGACGGCTCATCGAGCCGTCGTCCGTGGTCAGAGGGTCCAGGTCCTGTGGTGCGTCGTCATTCATCGAGCCTCCAGAAAGGGCGATCCGACGGTGCGCAGACGAATCCGGGAACCCACGAGGAGGCGGGCGCCCGGACCTTGGTAAGGACCTTGAACGGTGGGGCTGTTGTTGTGCAAGGGATGGGATTGGACTCTCGCGCGTAAACCATGGACTTTGCTGCGGCCGATGTCGGGGAGGAGGGCCGGTGGCGCACGGAGCGGGGGGCGACGTGCGGGCATGCGCCCGGCCCCAGGTGTGCGGGTGCGTGCCCGGTTCGGACGTACGGGGTGTGCGCGGTCCTCAGAGGACCGGACGTGTGGCCCGCTCCAGCTCGATCAGCGCCGAGTGGTAGGGGTGGCCGGTGGCCCGGTCCATGCCGATCTCGCACATCCGGTTGGCCGACAGATACGCGTCGTACTTCCGGGCGCCCACCTCGGCACCCTCCCTGGCGGTCGCCGAGTCCGTGAGTTCCTTGTGCAGCATGCCGCGGTCGCCCGCGAAGGCGCAGCAGCCGGTGTCGTCGGGGACGACGACCTCCTCGGCGCAGGCCTCGGCGACCGTGCGCAGTTGTGCCACATCGCCGAGATGCTGCATGGAGCAGGTCGGGTGGAGCACGGCGGAGCCCGTCCTGCGGAACACGGTCAGAGCGGGAAGCA
Organism: Streptomyces sp. NPDC023573; assembly: GCF_055559735.1. NCBI lineage: Bacteria > Bacillati > Actinomycetota > Actinomycetes > Kitasatosporales > Streptomycetaceae > Streptomyces > Streptomyces sp. NPDC023573. Next base: position 193,909 of record NZ_JBVHKB010000010.1, on the reverse strand, counting down.
GCTCCTCGGCCGCCCAGACGAGCGAGTCGACGACGGTCAGCTCGCGGTGCAACTCCCGGTTGGCCTCGGTGAGACAGGGCACCACCTCGTGCGCCAGGCCCAGTGTGCACGAGGACGCGTCGACCACCAGCGGCAGCCTGCCGCCCGCGGTCCAGCCCCAGGCGGCCTCCACGATGCGGTTGGCCATGACCGCGTTGGCCGCGTCGTACCCCTTGGAGTGCCAGATCGTCGCGCAGCAGGTCCCCGCTACGTCCGGGGGGATCCATACGGGCTTCCCGGCCCGCGCCGATACGGAGACCACCGCGTCGGCGAGCGACAGCGCGCCCTGGTCCTCGGGTCCGGCGAAGATGCGGTTCACACACGCCGGGTAGTAGACGGCACTCGCCCCGGCCCGCGAGGTCGGGGGGAGCCTGCGCGAGGCGGCACCAGGGATCTCCGGAAGCCACTCCGGCACGAGATCCGGACTGAGCGCCCGGCGTGCGAGCCTGGTCAGGGCCCCGAGCACCCGGTCACCGGCCGCTCCGGGCACCGTGTGGGCCGCGGCGACCGCCAGCCGTGCCGTGGTCTCCACCGCCGTGAAGTACTTCGCGGTGAGCACCGCGACCCGCTCCTCGCGGGCGGAGTGCCGATGGTGGCGGAAATCCTTCATCATCGCGCCGGTGTCGATGCCGACCGGGCAGGCCAGCTTGCAGGTGGAGTCGCCCGCACAGGTGTCCACGGCGTCGTAACCGTAGGCGTCCAGCAGACCGGCCTCCACGGGGGAGCCGTCCGGCTGGCGCATCATCTCGCGGCGCAGCACGATGCGTTGGCGCGGAGTGGTCGTCAGGTCCTCACTGGGGCAGGTCGGTTCGCAGAAGCCGCACTCGATGCACGGGTCGGCGACCGGCTCGACCGTGGGGATCGTCTTCAGCCCGCGCAGATGTGCCTTCGGGTCGCGGTCCAGGACGATCCGCGGCGCCAGCACCCCCTCGGGGTCGATGACCTGCTTCGTACGCCACATCAGCTCGGTCGCCTTCGGGCCCCACTCCAGCTCGAGGAACGGGGCGATGTTGCGGCCGGTGGCGTGCTCCGCCTTCAACGAACCGTCGAAACGGTCGACGACCAGCACGCAGAAGTCGTCCATGAAAGCGGCGTACCGCTCGACGTCGGCGGGCTTCGCGGCGTCGAAGGCGAGCAGGAAGTGGAGATTGCCGTGTGCCGCGTGGCCGGCGACGGCGGCGTCGAAGCCGTGCACCGCCTGGAGCTGCAGCAGTGCCTCGCAAGCCTCCGCGAGCCGGGACGGCGGTACGGCGAAGTCCTCCGTGATCAGCGTCGTGCCCGAGGGACGGGAGCCGCCGACGGCCGTGACGAACGCCTTCCGGGCCGCCCAGTATCCCGCTACCGTCCCGGCGTCCCGGGTGAACTCGTTGGTGACGGAGACGGCCGGCACGACGAGGTCGAGACCGCTGACGACCGAGGCGGCCGTCTGCTCGTACGCCTCCAGCGCAGTCTCGTCCGGAGCGCGGAACTCCACCAGGAGCGCCGCCGTGGCCCGGGGGAGAACCGCCCAGTCCGCGGGAACGCCCTGGACCCTGACCGAGGCGCGCAGCGTGTTGCCGTCCATCAGTTCCACGGCGATCGCCCCCGCCTCGCTGAACCGGGGCACCGCTGCCGCCGCCGACGTCAGGGAAGGGAAGAACAGCAGCGCCGAGGAGACGCACCGGTCCAGGGGCAGGGTGTCGAAGACGACCTCGGAGATGAAGCCGAAGGTGCCTTCGGAGCCGACCATCAGCCCCCGCAGGATCTCCACGGGGGTCGATCCGTCGAGGAACGCGTCGAGGCGGTAGCCGTTGGTGTTCTTGATCTCGTACTTGGCACGGATCCGGGCCGTGAGCGCGGTGTCCGCCTCGATCTCCGCCTTGAGCGCCATCAGCCCGTCACACAGGCGTGGCTCGGCGTGGCGGAGCAGCTCGTCCGCGTCGGGCCCGGCCGTGTCGACCACCGTGCCGCTCGGCAGGACGAAGGTGAGGGAGGAGACCGTGCGGTACGAGTTGCGCGTCGTCCCCGCGGTCATCCCCGAGGCGTTGTTCGCGACGACACCGCCGACGGTGCAGGCGATCGCACTGGCGGGATCGGGGCCGAGCAGCCTGCCGTGCCGGGCCAGCGTGATGTTCGCCCGCATGACCGTGGTGCCCGGGCGGATACGGGCCCGTGCCCCGTCGTCCAGGACCTCGATCCCTGACCAGTGGCGGCGCACGTCCACGAGGATGTCCTCGCCCTGCGCCTGGCCGTTGAGGCTCGTGCCCGCCGCCCGGAAGACGACGGCACGGCCCTTGCCGTGCGCGTAGGAGAGAATCGCGGAGATGTCGTCGATGTCCTCGGGGACCACGACGACCTGCGGAAGGAAGCGGTAGGGGCTGGCGTCCGAGGCGTAACGCACCAGGTCGGAGATCTTCCACAGGACCTTCTCCTCGCCGAGCAGGGCGGTCAGGCCGGCCCGCAGGTCCGCCGGAGCCCCTGACGCCTTCCAGCCGGGCACCCGATCGGGGGACGGCGGGCGTGCCGTCCCGGGGCGCAGTGCTTCCGGCTTCGGCTCCAGCAGCGGCATGTCAGGTCCCCTCGACGGTGCGGTGCGGGGGCCGCACCGCGTGCCTCAGCAGCGGCGGCGCTCCGGCATTCCGTCGACCAGAGCGGTGAGCAGTCCGCCGAGCACCTCACGCTGTTCGGCGGTCAATGGAGCCAGGATCTCCTCCGCGGCGGCCTTGCGCGCGGTGCGCATCGAACGGAGCACGGCCCTGCCCTCCTCGGTGATCTCGATACGGACCACCCGGCGGTTGGCCGGATCAGGGGCGCGCCGCACCCGGCCGCTCGCCTCCAGGCCGTCGACCAGGGTCGTCACGGCCCGCGGGACGACGTCCAGCCGCTCGGCGAGATCGGCCATCCGGGGCGCGCCGTCGTAGTGCGCGGTCGTGCGCAGCAGACGGAACTGGGCCGGGGTGATGCCGGTCGGCTCCAGCTGCCGGCTCTGGATGCGCTGGAGGCGGCGGGTGAGCCGCAGCAGCTGCTCGGCGAGCATGCCGTCGGAGTCGGGGGAGTCCATGAGGGAACAATATCAGGACCTTGTTCATTGTGAATAGAGGTAACAATGGGCTAAGCTCTCAAAAGTCCACTTTCCCGTCAGCTCGACCCGGGCCTCCGCGCCGACTGCCGGACGCACACGAACACCCCGTCAGTCGCACGCTCTCGAAGGAGCCCATGAAACCCGACGAACCCCTCTGGACACCTCCAGCCGCAGACGCGGGACAGCCGCCCGCCGAGCTGCGCCGCATCTTCCGGCTCTTCCGGCCCTACCGCGGCAGACTCGCTGTGGTCGGGCTGCTGGTGGGCGCATCCTCCCTGGTGTCGGTCGCCTCCCCGTTCCTGCTCCGCGAGATTCTGGACACCGCGATCCCCCAGGGGCGCACGGGGCTACTCACGCTGCTCGCGCTCGGCATGATCCTCACCGCCGTGGTGACCAGCGTCTTCGGCGTCCTGCAGACCCTGATCTCCACGACCGTCGGCCAGCGCGTCATGCACGACCTGCGCACCGCCGTCTACACCCAGCTGCAGCGGATGCCGCTCGCCTTCTTCACCCGGACCCGCACGGGTGAGGTCCAGTCCCGCATCGCCAACGACATCGGCGGCATGCAGGCGACGGTCACCTCCACCGCCACCTCCCTGGTCTCCAACCTCACCTCCGTCGTCGCGACCGTGGTGGCCATGCTCGCGCTGGACTGGCGGCTCACCGTCGTCTCGCTGCTCCTGCTGCCCGTCTTCGTCTGGATCAGCCGGCGAGTCGGCCGGGAGCGCAAGAAGATCACCACGCAGCGCCAGAAGCAGATGGCCTCCATGGCCGCCACGGTCACCGAATCGCTCTCGGTCAGCGGAATCCTGCTGGGCCGGACCATGGGCCGCTCCGACTCGCTCACCAAGGCCTTCTCCGAGGAATCGGAGCGCCTGGTCGACCTCGAGGTGCGTTCCAACATGGCGGGGCGCTGGAGGATGTCGACGATCGGGATCGTGATGGCCGCCATGCCCGCCGTCATCTACTGGGCGGCGGGCCTCACCCTCCAGTCGGGCGCCCCAGCCGTCTCCATCGGAACGCTGGTCGCCTTCGTCTCGCTCCAGCAGGGCCTGTTCCGGCCGGCGGTGAGCCTGCTCGCCACCGGCGTGCAGATGCAGACGTCCCTCGCCTTGTTCGCGCGCATCTTCGAGTATCTCGACCTCCGGGTGGACATCACCGAACCCGAGAAGCCCGTCCGGCTGGAGAGCATCCGCGGCGAGATCGCCTTCGAGGACGTCACCTTCAGCTACGACGAGAAGAGCGGCCCGACCCTGAGCGGCATCGACGTGACGGTGCCCGCCGGGACCGGCCTGGCCGTCGTCGGCCCCACCGGATCGGGCAAGTCCACGCTCAGCTACCTGGTGCCGCGGCTGTACGACGTCACAGGGGGCCGGGTCACCATCGACGGCGTCGACGTGCGCGACCTGGACTTCGACACCCTCGCCCGGGCCGTCGGCGTGGTCTCCCAGGAGACCTACCTCTTCCATGCCTCGGTCGCCGAAAACCTCCGCTTCGCCAAACCGGACGCCACCGACGAGGAGATCGAGGCCGCCGCCCGCGCCGCCCAGATCCACGAGCACATCGCCGGGTTGCCCGACGGGTACGACACCCTCGTCGGCGAACGCGGATACCGATTCTCCGGCGGCGAGAAGCAGCGGCTGGCGATCGCCCGCACGATTCTCCGGAACCCGCCCGTGCTGATCCTCGACGAGGCGACCAGCGCCCTCGACACCCGTACGGAACACGCCGTGCAGCAAGCCATCGACTCCCTGTCGAAGGGCCGCACCACGCTCACCATCGCACACCGGCTCTCGACCATCAGGGACGCCGACCAGATCGTCGTTCTGGATGACGGCCGCACGGTCGAGCGCGGCACACACGAGGAACTGCTCGCGCAGGACGGACGTTATGCGGCCCTGATCCGCCGCGACAGCCATCCGGTCCCGGCTGCCACCTGAGGGACGGGCTGCCCACGCCTGGGCGACGACAACTTCTCCTTGTGTGTGGTCCATCTGTGGGGCACGCGCAGTAGCGGTCTGCAGCCCGCTGTGCGCTTGCGGTAATCATTCGGTGTCGCACGGTAGTTGAGTAACCAATGCGGAATTGCCACGCGTTCGAGCGAACGATCTCCTGTTCGCGTGTTCTGCTCCCGGAGGCTGATCAGGCCGGAACGCTGTCCAGCAGTCGGGTGACCGAACGGACCGCCTGTCGTCCCGCACGGTTGGCGCCGATGGTGCTGGCGGACGGGCCGTAGCCGACGAGATGGACGCGCGGATCCCGTACGGCCCGGGTGTCCTCGACGCGGATGCCGCCGCCCGGTTCGCGGAGTTTCAGTGGTGCCAGGTGATCGACGGCCGCCCGGAAGCCGGTCGCCCAGAGGATGACGTCGGCGTCGACGGTCCGGCCGTCGGACCAGGCCACCCCGTCCGGCGTGATCCGTTCGAACATGGGAAGCCGGTCGAGGACGCCCTGCTCGCGAGCGCGCCGGACGGCCTCGTTGAGCGGAAGTCCGGTCACGCTGACCACGCTCTGCGGTGGAAGTCCGCGGCGTACGCGCTCCTCCACCAGGGCCACCGCGGCCCGTCCCTCCTCCTCGCCGAACGGTCCGTCGCGGAACACCGGGGGGCGCCGCGTCACCCAGTACGTCTGTGCCGCGACCTCCGCTGTCTCCATCAGGTGCTGGGTGCCCGAGGCGCCCCCGCCGACCACCACGACCCGGCGGCCGGCGAACTCCTCCGGCCCCGGGTAGCTCGCGGTGTGCAACTGCCGCCCCCGGAACGTCTCCTGCCCCGGATAGCGCGGCCAGAACGGACGGTCCCAGGTGCCGGTGGCGTTGATCAGGGCGCGTGGCGCGTACGTACCCTCGGAGGTTTCGACGAGCAGCCGCCCGCCCTCACCGTCGCGCACGGCGCTCACGTCGACAGGTCGGTGCACCCGTAGCCCGAAGCGCCTCTCGTACGCGTCGAAGTACTCCTCGATCACCTCGGACGAGGGGCGGTCGCCGTCGGCACCCGTCAGCTCCATGCCTGGCAGGGAGTGCATGCCGTGCACCTTGCCGTAGGTGAGCGAGGGCCACCGGAACTGCCAGGCTCCGCCGGGGCGGGGCGCGTGATCCAGCACGACGAAGTCCCGCCCGGGGCCGAGGCCGGCGCGGCGCAGATGATAGGCGGCGGAGAGCCCTGCCTGTCCGGCGCCGATGACGACCACGTCCAGCTCGCGCGTCCCGAAGTTGTTCACCTTTCTACCAACCCTGGCGCGCCCCGGGATCTTCCCGGGGGCGCGGCCGGGCCCGACGGCGAGAGAATGGGGCCATGTCCAACACCTTTGCCACACACATGCTGAGCGTCACCACGGGACGGACCGAGACGGTCATGGACCTGACGGAGGAGTGCACGCAGTTCCTGGACCGCGTCGCGCATGGGCGGGACGGCCTGCTCAACGTCTTCGTCCCGCACGCCACCGCCGGGATCGCGATCCTGGAAACGGGCGCCGGCAGCGACGACGACCTCCTCACCGCCCTCGGGACCCTGCTTCCCGCCGACGCCCACTGGCGCCACCGCCACGGAAGCCCGGGCCACGGCCGGGACCACGTGCTCCCGGCGCTGGTGGCGCCGCATGCCACGTTGCCGGTGATCGGGGGGAGGCTGGAACTGGGGACGTGGCAGTCCGTGTGCCTGGTGGACACGAACGTCGACAATGCGGACCGGCAGGTGCGGCTGTCGTTCCTCGGGTAAGGCTGCGTCTGCCGTCACTGTAGGAGTGATGTCCGGCCGCACCAAGTGAGAGCGGCCCAGCTCTGGGCAGGGCGAGCGGTGCTGCGCGGCGACGCACACCTGGGGGGATGTCACCGCGCGAAGTTCGGTGACATCCGTGGTGCCGCACGAACCACACTCTTCAGTTCCGGCCTGGCCCGTAAACAGACCTTCCCGCTACTGGAACCGGATGGCTCCGCCGCTACCCGAGCTCCGAGTCTGATCTCGATCGCCGTCTCGGTGGCGCCTTCCTGGCAGTCCCGTGCCGGGCATCGCAGGGCACCGGCACGTTCGTCTGCACAGCGTGCAGCACCTGCGGCCAGGCGACTGGCAGCGGCGCAGCTCCCACCGGGTGCGGCATGCGGAGCAGAGTGCTGCGAAGAGGCCGCCTTTGCGGGGCTCGAACACGGTCTGGTGCCGAGAGCCGGTCTTGGCGCACACCCGGGCACACTTCGAGTAGTTCGGCCTGAAGGGCTGCGCCCTTCAACGTCTCAGAAACGGTCCGCAGTCAGTCGCTGGACTTCGTGCCCCGGTGGCGTTCAGCACTCGGTCCAGCTCGGCAGGAGTGAGCCCGTGTGCCTGGGGCTCCGGAGAGGCTTCCCAATGCTGATGTCAAGCCGCTGCTGTGACAGCGGGTGCGGCTTGGTAGTACGCGCCGTCACGGATCATGGCCCACAGGACATTGACGCGGCGGCGCGCGAGTGCCAGCAGCGCCTGTTTGTGCCCTTTCCCCTCGGCGCGTTTGCGCGCGTAGTACTCCTTGGACGCTGGGCAGCTCTTGAGGCTCGACAGCGCGGAGAGATACATCGCGTTGAGCAGTGCACGGTGGAAGCGCCGTGGTCTGCGGAGGTTCCCGCTGACGCGCCCGGAGTCTCGCGGGGCCGGCGCCAGGCCGGCGAAGCCCGCGAGCCGGTCAGCGCTGCCGAAGGCGTCCATGTCGCCGCCGGTGGCAGCGAGGAACACGGCCCCCAGTTGCTTGCCCATGCCGGGCAGGCTGACGATCACCTCGGCGTGCGGGTGCTCGCGAAACCGGGCCTCGATCAGGGCATCGACTTCCGCGATCTCCTCATCAAGGGCCATCACCCCCTTCGCGAGGCGGACCACCATGGCAGCGGCCAGCTTCTCGCCGGGCAGAGCGGTGTGCTGAGCTTCAGCGGCCTCCGCGGCCGTCCGTGCAAGGGCTGCGGCACTGCGGACCTTGCGGTTGCGCAGCCACGTCTCGATGCGCTTCACGCCGCTGCGGCGGATCGCCGTCGGGGTCTGGTAGCCCGTCAGCAGGACGACGGGGCCCTTGTGGTCAGTTCCAGCTCGCGTTCCAACGCTGGGAAGATCTCCAGCAGCTGAGCCCTCAGACGGTTGATCTGGCGAGTGCGGTCACACATCAGGTCGGTGCGGCGGCCGGTCAGGGTTCGCAGGTCGACGGTGATCTCATCGCCGGGCCGCAGCAGGCCGAGGTCGCGGCGCATGCGGGCCTGGTCCGCGATGACGAAGGCGTCCTTGGCGTCTGTCTTGCCCTCGCCTCTGTAAGAGGCCGAAGCGCGGTGCACGGTCAAGCCGGTGATGTAGACCATCGGCTGGTCGTGGCTGAGCAGCAGCCCGATCAGCAGGGCGGCTCCGCCGTGGTTGAGGTCGACGGCCCACAGCACGTCGATGTCGAGGGCCAAGACGTCCCCGATCAGTTCCAGCAGGGCTGTCTCGTCGTTCAGGACCCGGCGGGACAGCAGGCGTTCGCCGTCCGGGTTGATCACCACGCAGTGGTGGTGTTCCTTGCCGATGTCCACTCCGGCCCATATCCGGGGCACGGTCACCTCCGCAAGCTCGTCGCACGTTCACGGCCCAGCAGACGACCTCGCCGACGTTGCCCTACACAGCGATCGAGTCGCATCTCCCAATTGGCGGTCGAGTCGTCGCGGGGCTCGGGGCGGCCAAGCCTCTCCAGCCATCACACGGCGCAGCCATGACAGCCATACCCAGAGCCCCTGGGTCCCGCTGATCTTACGAGTGACCAGTTCGAACCACGACAAGAAAGTAGGGCGCAGCCATGCCGGTGGGTCACTGCTCCAGGGCCGCGAGTCAGCCGACGACATCGTCGGCCGAGAGCTCGCGGAAGTCGAGCGCGCCCACCTCGTCCAGCAGAGCAGGTGGTCTCCTCTGCGGCGGCCGCCTTCGCCATCGTTGCGGGTAGAGGCCGTTTCGCGGTCTGGGGGAGGGTCTCAGGAAGAGATCATTTCGTCGGTTCGAGATGGCCTGACAACTGTTGCCTGATCGCTTCGGTTACCCCTGTCCGGCGTGCTGGGCCGAGCGGCTCAGCCGAGCGCTTCTGCCAGAGCGAATCCGGTTTCGCGCGCAGTCAGGTAGGGGCGAACGTCGTGGGCATGCGCGCCGTTGTTGACGGTCTGGTCCTGGATGCGGGTTCCGAATGAAGGTGCGAGCTCTTTGATCAGAGCCACGGCGTCGCCGTGGTCGGCGATGTTGATCCAACGCTTCACGGGCACTGGCCACCGGGCCGTTCCCCCGTGAGGGGTGGGTCGAAGTCGATCGAAAACGAGGCCGTGTACGGCTAGGGGTGACCCCAGAGTGATCAGCGTGAGGTCCTGCCACTGCGGGTGGGCACACAGCGTCTCGTAGGCGACGACGCTGCCCAGGGAATGGGCGACGATCACCGTCGTCTCGCCGGTCACCGCGCGAGCCAGACGTTCTCCTGCCGCCCCCCGGACCTCTGGCTCGGTGAAGTAGCGTCTGACCTGGCGCGCGCTGCCGATCATCGAGCCCTCGGCGAGGCCAGTGAAGAAGGTCGAGTGGCTGAGTGCGTTGAGCGCCCGCTGGACGATGCGGGGGGTACGTAGCCGGCCAGTGGCATCCGGTCCGGGTACACGGCTCTCGGCGTCCGCGGCTGCCCTCCACCACGACAGGAGCAGCTCGTGCTCGAGTCCGGGTTCCACGTCGGACGCGTCGAGCGGCGGCTCGCCCAGGCCGCGGTGACCAGGTCGGCGGAACAGGTCACCGTAGAAGGCGGCAGAGACGTCGTCGCGAGGCAGTGTGCCGGCACCTGAGAGGGTGAGGCCGTCGTTGAGGGACGGAAGCCATGCCTCGGCGATCGTCTCGGGCCCTTTCAGTTGCTGCGCGATGCCGTGGACGAGGACGACACGGGTCATCTGAAATCCCCCTACTTCTTATGGGCTGCGGGGGTCAGGCGGAGCGCCACCAGCCCCATGTCGGTCGCCACGCAGACCCGGCCCGCCTCGTCGACGTCGACACCGTTGATCCCGCTGCCGACGTTGATCTCCGCCTGGAGGGCGACTGCTGCGAGGTCCCAGACGCGTACCAAGCCGTACCCGTCGGCGGCTACGAGCGTAGGAGTGCCGTCTACGTTCGCCACGCGCACGCGTCGCACCGCAGCCGGGAACCGGTCCAGTTCGGTGTCGGAGGGCGAGTAGCCGTCCAACGGCGCCATGCAGACCCGGCCGTCACCGGCTCCGGTCAGTAGGTGGTCGCGCCCGCCGATTACTGCCAGATCCAGTGCGGTCGCCCCCATCTCATAGCCGGTTCTGACCTCCCCGTGAGAGCTGCCGGTCCGGAGATCCCACACGCGCACGGTTCCGTCGTACGAGGCGCTGGCCACTATCGGCACGCTGCCCACCTGCCCGGCCCGCAGTGCGCTGATTGTGGCCGTGTGCCCCGACATGGGCGGGCATACGAGAGCTTCCGAATCGAGATCCCAGGCGTGAAGGGTGTAGTCCCCGGCAACGGAGATCACGACGGGGCGCCCCTCCAGGACGCTGGCACACGCGAGCTGTGAATAGCCGGCCCGGCGTGCCAACCTGTGACGTGCGCCGAGACCCCAGACCTCGACATCGGTCCAGCTGCTGCGAACCACGATCGCGTCATTGTCAATGGGCTCCGTGACAGCGTGGTAGATGGAGGGCGCCCCTGAGGTCAGATGGCTGGCGGCCTGCCGACCGTTCTCCAGATCGTGGACACGCACAGCACCGTCGAGACTGCCTGTTACCACCACGGCACGACCGTCGGCAGTGCGGGCGATGTCGGCCGAAAGTAGGTGTTGTTCGAGGCCGTACAGGGGCTCACCCAGCGGTTGCATGGTGGTCAAGTTCCACAGGCGGACCTGGAGCGAGCCGACGCCGATCATTACCGGAACGTTCCCGATCCGCCCGAAGACGGGCGGAGTCTGCGAGCCTGGGGCCAAGTTGTTGCAGCTGGCCAGGGCCGGACCCTCTTCGGTGCCGGACATCAGGTCCCAGACGCGAAACGTGTTGTCCCACGAGGTCGTGGCCAAGACCGTCCTGCTGCCGATGCAGCCGAGTGTGGCTGCCGTAACGAAATCGGTGTGGCCGAAATAGGGGCCTCCTATGACGGCGGATGTCTCCATGTCCCGGGCGTGGACAGCGTTTCCATCGAGGATCACGATGATGACGGGCCGCCCCTGGTGGAACCCGACTCCTACGGTCCGGGCGGCGGGGGTGAGGGTGGACGCGTCGAAATGGGAATGGAGCGTTGCGGTCAGGTGGCTTGGGCCGGGCTCGATGCGCCACAGGTATCCGTGGTTCAAGGAGGTACACAGGACGACCTCAAGTGTTCGTCTGCTCCGTCGGACCGACAGGTGCCGGATATCCCCGATGTGACCGGTCAGCGGTGGGCAGAGCTCGGTGCCGTCGCGTGCGTCCCAGAGGCGCACTGTTCCGTCATCGCTTCCGGTGAGCAGAATCGGCCGTCCTTCGACTTCGCCGAAGACGGCGCAGCGCACGGCATTGGTGTGACCAATCAGGGGACTGGCCGAAGCACCCGCGCGCAGTGGCTCCCACATGCGCACGGTAGTGTCGGATCCGCCTGTAGCTACGATCAGTGAGCCGCCCACCTCTGCGACGGCAACGGCCAAGACCTGGCCGGTGTGGCTCTTCAGGGGCGAAGCGCATTCCTGGCCGGTAGCCATGTCCCACAGGCGGGCCGATCCGTCTTCGCTCCCCGTGACGGCCAGGTCCCGGCTCCGGTACGAGTGGTAGGCCGCGGCCAGCACGGGTCGGGCATGGCCTTCCGCGGGCTGATCCGCGGCGAGGTCCCAGATTCGTGCCGTCCGGTCCTCGCTCACCGTCACGGTGAGGGCGATGTCACCCTGGTCGAACAATGCCGCTGCGGTGATGTCCTGGACGTGGCCGCGCAGGGGAGGGCCGAGTTGCTGCAAGGTGCGGACATCCCATACACGGGCTTCCATGCGCCCGCTTGTCACCGCTACGGGGCGACCTCCGAAATATCCCGCGGCCGCCGAGGTCACTCCGCTCCGGCTGTAGTAGACGTGTGCGCTGACGGGCTCCCCGACCTGACGGCGATCGTGGAGGTCCCAACGGCTCAGCATGCCCGCCTGGTCACCGACCAGAGCGATGGTCCGGCCGTCGACTTCGGTCACGCACACCGCAGATACGCCCATCGCCGTGCCGATGAGGGGACTGCCGTCCAGGCGGGCGCTCCCGCCGTCGACCACCTCGGACAAGTCCCAGACGTACACCGCTTTGTCGTCCCCGCCGGTGACGGCGATCGGCCGTCCGTCGAGTTCACCGAAACATGCGGCGAGGACGGAGCGACGGTGCTCGGTCAGCTCGCTCCCCAGCTGGCACCGGTTCTGCAGGTCCCACAGCCGCGCCGTGCCGTCGGAGCTGGCGGTCAGTACGACGGGGCGTTCGTCGAGGGCTCCCACCGCGATGCTCGCCACGCGGTTGGTGTGCCCGCGCAGCGGTTCGCCGTATTCCTGGCCTGCCGAGAGATCCCAGACCCTGACCGTGCCGTCATCACCACCGGTCAGGGCCACCGTGTAGTCACCGAGATCACCGATGGCAACGGAACTCACGGCGATACCGACGGACAGGGGGTCGCCGATCTGCTGCTGGGACGTCAGGTCCCAGATCCTCGCTGTGCCGTCCACACTGCCCGTGACCGTGATCGGACGGCCATCCAGTGCTCCGACCGCGACGCAGCTCACGGTGCGGGTGTGACCGGCGAGTAGCCGGTGGACGCCGCTCGGCGACCACCAGGCCCAATGCGCGGCCCATGGACGCGCCAAGGATAGGCCCTCGATGTGGTCGGCCAGCAGATCGGCCTCGCACCGGCGGGCCGAGAGCTGTAGGTCCGCAGCACGGTCTCCGAGCGGGCGATCGTGGGTCAGCCGATGTGCCACGTGTTCGTACGTGCTGCGAATGCGCCGGGCAGTGTCGCCCTCGATGGAGGAGAAGGCCGTGAGGAGCGCTCGCGGATCACTGGCCAGGAGGAATCCGGGATCCTCGATCAGGTCGGTCAGGACGCCACCGGCGGCCGCGTGCGTGGCCAGATGACGTCGGAGGTACCCGGCAGCGCCGAACCAGTCCGGTGGGCCGTCGACCGGCTTTGCGACGAGCGAGCGCAGGGCCCGTACGATCGAACGCTGTACCTGCTCCGCCGCCCGGCCCGCAGTGGCACGGAGATGCTCGGCGAGTGCCTTGTGGTAGAGGCGGTACGCGGATCGTTGGTCGTCGTCGATGACTTCGGCGACGTACGCCTCCGCCACGTCCAGCGCCCAGGTGACATCCTCTTCGGTGCAGACAACGCCCGAGATCACCGAACTCAGCGTGGTCCACACGTGGCCCCTGGGCAGCCCCTTGCCCTCCGAAAAGGCCAGCGCGAGCAGCATCCGTCGCACCCGGGCCTCGTCCGGACCGAAGCGGGCCAGATAGTCGTCGAAGGCTTCACCGACCTCGCTGGGCAGGTCCTCGGCCCAGCCGGCGCGGTTGATGTCGACGGAAGAGCAGTCGGAGCGCAGGGTGCGGGCCGTCGTCCTCGCGTAGAGATAGACGCCGGCCGCCTTCGCCGCGACCGCGTCGGCGACCATACGTGCGCGGTCGGCCTGGCCTCGGTAGGGCGTCGGAATCTCGGGTTCGTCGCCGGCTAGCAGCACCCGTGCGACGTAGCCGGACACGTCCTCCTGCGTGGCCCGGTAGCCGTCCCGATCCAGGTCCATCACCGTGAACGTGCGGCCCAGCGGGCCCACGAGTTCATGGCGAGCCCCCACGAGCAGCCTCACGCCGGTAATCTCCGACATGGGGCGCAGCAGCTCGCGCGTGATCCGGCGGGGCTCACCGTGGCCGCCGGCGTCCGCGGCGGTGTCCGAACCTGCTTCGTCGACGGCATCGACCACGACGATGATGGGCGCTCCCTGACGCCCGCGCCGGGTGAGCTCCTGCAGCAGAGCGGCGGGGCCGTCGGTGCGAGTGCCCAGCGCGGTGGCGATGCGTTCGACCACCTCCTCCAGCCGCTTGTGCCGCGCGTGGATCGTGGCCGAGACGCACCCGGCGGGAAGCACGGTTGAGGCGTCGACACCGGAGAGGTCGAGACGAGCCCGGTATCCGAGGTCCGAAAGGGCGACGATCCGTCCGAGCACCGCCGACTTTCCGCACCCCGGGCTACCAGTGACCACTCTTCCGCGACCGTCGCTCTGGGGCGAGGTGAGCCAGTCCACGAGTTCGGACAGCACCCGGATCCGGCCGCTGAAGTACAGGCCCTGCTCGGACTCGAACTCCACACCCCGCGACCGGGGGCCGAAGTGCTCGTCCAGATCCCGCTCCGCCACACGTCGTTGGACCTGCAGATCGGTGCCCAGGGGAGGAAGCTCCTCCCGATAATTCGAGTTGGCCAGGAAAGGCGCGAGGCCGGTCACGAGTCCACTGGCCAACTCGGCTCGTTGGCCGCGGCCTTCGGTGTCGAACTGTTCGTTGACGGCTTTGACGAGTTCGGTGAGATCCAGGTACTGCTGGCGTTGGCCGGTCCTGCCGGCGGTGGTTTCGACGGCCTTGATCAGGGCCGTGACGAACTGGCCGTCCTCCGCGATGTCCTTGTGCCGGGCCGAGCCCAGGAACCACAGTCCGGTTGAGGCATGGCCGGAGGTGCTCCGATAGGCGATTGTCTGAAGCGCGACCGCGGCCGCGTCCGCGCTGCCTGCTCCGGCCGAGCAGGTGTCGAGGATCAGCAACAGGTGACGTAACTCGCCGCGACAGAGGATGCGTACGAGGTCTTCGGTGGCCAAGGCGCTGGAGACGAGATCGTCCTCCTGCGAATCCCAGCAGAGCAGATAGTGGCGGTCGCGTTCCTCAACAGATCCGTGTCCCGCGAAGTAGACGACGACGACGTCATCGGCCGTCAGATCGGCATCGGACGACCAATGGGTGAGTTTCCGCCGTATCTGATCGGCGCTTTCGTAGTCCCCGAGGCCCGGCAACATAGCGGTGTAGCCGAACGCTTGGAACAGCTCGGTCGTCGCCCGTACGTCCCCGGGCACGGAGGCCAGCTGCTCCTCCTTCGGAAGGTGGCAGTACTTGCCGCTTCCCAAGGCGATGAAGAATTGCCTTCCCACCCCACCACCCGACGTCGTGGACCGCTGGCCCCGAACTCTACCCAGCGGGAGGTCAATCCGCCGGTAGTTGCGACAAGCAGCGGTGCATCTCACCTCCGGCGGCAGCCCGCCTCGGTCCTGCGGGTCGTGACGCCCGTCCCCCCGTCAGGGGATCTCAGTCAGTACCGCGCGATGAAAAAGCCACCCCCTCACACTCGCGGCATAATCGGACGCTTCGGCCCCAAAGGGTCAGGTCAACCCGACGGAGATCGTTCGGCTTACGTCCATCCGATATTTACTCCTAGGTGATATCGCGCCATTTCGTTCAGTACTGCGGCTTCATCTGGGTTCCGAAATGGTGCCGCTGGTAGGTGATCACGGGCTAGAGGGCCGACCCCATTCACGACGTCGTCGTATGCCGATGAGATGGCAGAACCGATGAGTAGGTCAGTGGCCTCGTCGAGAGTGAGGCGATTGGCAGGCCAGCCGTACACTCCGTCGTTGATGACTTTCAGAGGTGGGAAGAACCACCATGGGTAGTCCGGAGCCTCTGCGTCCAGCAGGCGGTATCCGTCAATGTCGATGAACAAGGAGCCGAAGTGGGATATTGACCTGACATCCGCGCGTCGCTCTCTGTGAAGTCGATCGGCTGAGAGGAGTGGGATGCCCATCATCCTTCGCGCAAAGGATCGTCTGGGGTCTGCGACGTCACGCAGCTCTGAGTCCTCCGTCAGTTGGCAATCGATCGACCCTACTCGGACATCACTCGCTCGAGTGACCGTGCTGAAGAAGTCTCTGACGTGGTCAATCGTGGGCCGCGTGTTGACTGCCTCTGAATGTTTGTAGGCGCGAGGCTCTGCCATTTCTGCCGCAGCGAAGAGGAAACGATATGGCGGGTATAGCTCACGCCAGTCAATGGTGCCTACGCCCTTGTGTAGGCCAGGTAATGGAGGATTCAAGGCGAAGTCGATAAGAGTCAGGACTTCAGAATGAGAGAGGCTTCGGCCTGCCATGGATTCTGCAAGGCGGTGAGGTTTTCCGTATTCTCCTCTCCGGTTTATTTCCCACATTCTCTGGAGTCCTCGATCCATGATTTCTGGATATGGTCCGCAGAAGAGGTAGCCCTCGTCCAGTAGGCCCGCACACTCAAGGAGGAGTCGCGTTGTGATCGGCTCTTCACCTCCAAGGAGAGGTTCGAAGCTGTGTACGTGGGCGTAATCTCCATCCCTCAGAGGTAACATTCCCCTTCCGGCCCATTGCCTCCAGGTCGTGTGCAAAGCCAAGGTCAGCGAGTCCTGCGTTGCTTCCTGGTTTATTTTAGACCAGTTGAGAGGCTCGAATCCGAGGAGGATTGAGTAGGTGCGATGCAGGGAAAGCCATGTGAGGCAGTTGTCAGTTATTTCACTTCCGAGCGAATAGGAGGTTGCCTTCTTGTTCCAGGCGAAGAGAGGGATGCCATCGTTACGGTGCTTCTCGAAGATGGCTCGGTCGTTACCGTCGAGGTTACGGATCGAATAGTCGGCCAGAGAGTCTCGGGCAGCACGTAGAAACGTGAGAAGCACGCCAATGGTAGAGCCGTGGAACCGGGCCCAGTGGCTCGTCTCGTGCGCATTGACCAAGTTCCACGACATGAGCGACGTGACTAGATCGTTGGGATTTTCGCGCATGTTGTCATGGAATAAGAGGTGGCTTCTTAGATTTAATTGAGCGCCAGCTGTACTGTGCAGGACCGGAGATCTCATCGGGAATCCTGTTCTCCGCTGCAGCTAGTCGTCATTCTCGTGTTCGATTGAATCGACGGATTCTACAGAGCCGCGGTCACGAGCTCGGTCAATGAGAGCTCGGATCGCGTCGTACAGGCCGTTGGTAGCGACTCCTGCCGCTACCGAGATGGCGATATCCGCCAACTGACCGTGCTGCAGTGAATCGCTCTGTGTCTCTCGTTGTGTGACTTCGACCGTGCAATGCTGGTTCAGTTCTGGGGATTCCCGGATCTCTTCCGCCAAGAGTTGCAGGTTGGCTGCCCCTCCGCGGTACATCAGCTTGATCATGAGGGGAGCATACGAGACGTGCGGTTCGCGAGTCGGAGGATCAAGAAAGCCTACGAGCGGACACTGTGGGGCAAAGCGGCCCATTTGATGCGTCCTCGCGGCGCAGCCTCAGCGACGTCGCGGTGTTCCCGGCTTAGATCGAGTTCGGATGTAGCGCGTCAAGCGAGGCCATTGAGCGACTCTGTCGGGGATCTTGAGGTTCCAGGGGCAGTGTTGTTGGGGGTTTGGGACACTCTGGATGGTGCAGTCCTGTCTTCCTTTGGTGACCAGTGTCCGTTCGTTCCCTGTCCGTTGTGGTGGTGCCAGAGCTCACGGCTCGGATGGCGCGTGCCAGTAATCCTCGTGGGATTACGGCCACCTGGGTGCGTGACCAGCTCGACGGGCCCTGGGGCGACGAGGACTTCGTCCGCTCGTATCCGGCGACGGCCGCCTTGGCCTCTCGCCGGCTCAGCTGGCCACCGTGTGCGTGCTGCAGTTCCTCCTCGACCTCTCGACCGGCAAGCAGCCGAGGCCGTCCGGTGCCGCATCGTCTTCAAGTACGCCCTGGTCATGGACTGGACGATCCCGGCTTTCACCACAGTGTGTGGACCGACTTCCGGGACCGGCCGTCACAGGACGACCGCGCGGACCAGCTCTTGTTCCGCGACTCTGGGCCGGATGCGGCGGGCCGGTCCGGTCAAGGAGCGGGGAAGACAGCGAACCGACTCCACCCAGGCCCTTGCCGCAGCGCGGGAACTCACCCGCCTGGAACTCGTCCTCGAAGCGGTACGCACCGCGCTGGAAGAAGCCGCCGTTCGCGCTGCCGAGATGCTGGACGAGCTGGTGGATGCGGAGTGGGCCGTCCGCCACGGCCGGACTGTCCGCCTCCCAGCCAGTCGAGCCATCCGGTCACCCGTCTCAAACAGGCCGGGACAGACGCCCGTCGGCTCCTCGAACGCCTGCCACCCCACCAGTGCGGTCCCCGGGCCGAGGTCCCACGGCAGATCATGGTGCAGAAC
This sequence comes from Streptomyces sp. NPDC023573, assembly GCF_055559735.1. NCBI lineage: Bacteria > Bacillati > Actinomycetota > Actinomycetes > Kitasatosporales > Streptomycetaceae > Streptomyces > Streptomyces sp. NPDC023573. The sequence continues at coordinate 175,658 of NZ_JBVHKB010000010.1, read as the reverse complement.
TTCCTCCTAGATACCTGTGGCACCTCGCGACCCCGCACCGAGGAGGACGGACAGCCCAAGGGGGTACTCCGGACCGTCTCGCCCTACGATCGCGAAGCCCGTCGGGCCATCCGCGGCAACACCCGCTGGAGCGGCTACCTGGTCCATGTCACCGAGGCCTGCGATGGGGAATCCCGCGTCAACCTGATCAAGGACATAGCCGCCACAACCCAGACACCGAAGCCCTGCCCAGCACCCACCACAGGCTCGGCCCCAACCCGGGCCCAGTGCCGTGGCGGACATACGCCGCACTCATCGGCGGGCCGCTGGACGGGCTACTCCTGGACATCACGGACTGGACGAAGGACGAGATCGACACTGGCGCAGCCCTGACCACCGAACGCGGGCAATTCCCCGGCGGCCAGACACTGTACGCCCCCCGCCCCGACGAACCACGAGCACCGGCCCCCGGTGTGACGTGCTGCTTCTACCACTCCGGCGACACGCCCCGACCAGCCGACGAGTGACACTCCCGCAGCACAGCCGGGCAGGCTGCGCCCGAGAACCTGCGCGCTTTCGTGGGCGCCGCTGAACCTGCGGCAGATCAACGAACCATGATCCTGACCAATCGTCTCCATCCCGGTTCGGGTTGGAGACGGTCGGTCTATTTCTCCAGTTCAGCCCCCCCTTGTCAGACCTGTGCCGTAGCGTTGTTCGTCCTATTCGTGGCGGCTGCGGGGAGCACCCATGGACGGCGATCTCGAGCTCGACAGCGACGAAGAACTCTTCCGGAACCCGGTTCACTACGAACCGGCCGGCATCAATCTCGATCTCGACCGGGCTGATCTCGGCGTCCCGTACGGCGAAGCCCTCATGGCGGAGCTCCTGCGCATGCGGAAGCGCGTCCCGTTGAGCAGCGAGGGCTGATCTGTCCGGACTGCCGGAACGCCCGGGGGCGTCGGGTAGCCATGTACCTGGTTGAGCGGAACGGTGTGTGGCTCGCTTCCCATTACCGCAAGCGCGGGGAGAGGCCCATCAGCCACGAGTCTGACGAGCACCTTGCCCGCAAGGAACGGGTCGCGAAGGATTCCGCGGACCACGGCTTTGCTGCCACGATCGAGTCGTCGGCCGCCGAAGGGCACGCCCGCCTCGATGTGCGCATCAGTGGGGCCGACGGCATCGTCCTCGGCTACGAGCCCCAGCTGAGTGAGCAGACCGCTCGCGGGATGCGCGCCCGCGAGGGGTTCCGGCGCCGCGGTGGCATTCGGTCGGTCTGGGATTTCGCCAGCCCTGACCATGCGGGTGTTGGCATCGTCCCGTACGTCCGCACTCCCGACCTGCCGGCCTCCGTCATCCGTGTGCAGAAGAACCCGATTCAGATCCGGGACGGCAACTTCGTTCTGGAGGAGGGGCGCTGCAGTCCAAGCGGTGCGCTTGACCGCTGCCCCGAGATTGCCTACGACCCGGAGAACCCCACTGCCACCGGGTACTGCGGGGGCTGGCACCGCGTTCTCGTCCCCGCCCACCTGTCGAGCGGATTTGCGCGGCCGGACGGTCCGGTGAACCTGACCCTCACGCAGTTCATTGTGGAGGCGGCGGCCGGCGGGCGTGTTCCCTTCCAGCGGGACGGTCAGCACGGGTGGCTTCCGGTACAGCAGTGGCAGAAGTACGTAGAAGCGAACGGCCCGGTCGCGGAGGTGAAGAAGCGGGCGCCATTGGTTCGGGAGGGCGTCCGGAGAGATTGGTGCACTGAGGATCGTCCGGCGTCCGAGGTGCGGGCCGAGCCCAAGGAGCGGCGCGGAGGCCGTGCGATCGTCCTTGAGACCCGCACCAAGGAGTCGGTTGCCCCTGAGGTCGCGGTTGACGCGTTGGGCAACGCAATCCCGCTGTGCCGGTTCGGCTGCGGTGGCCCTGCGAGCATGCCGGGCCCGGAAGGGCTGCCGGAGCACTGGTCGTGCCGCAGGAAGTACGAGGAGACGCACGGGTCGGCGGACATGGCGGCGTGAGCACACCTGAATCGACTTCGTCGTGTTTAGCGTTACTACCACCGTCCGGTCCTTCACGCGCCGGACGCACACCAGCACACAGCTTTCCAAGGGGAACGGAACCATGATTGACACCACCACCGCCCAGAACACCAACGTCGGCGACGACAGCCTGTCCATGCACACCGGCTGGTGGAGCAGCGGGTGGGGGCATGTTCTGCCGCAGCACCAGGGAATGTTGCTGTGCATGGTTCTCGGGACCGCGACGGTGCGGAAGGTCAAGGGTGACCTTGACGAGGTGGTGCAGCAGATCGTCGGAGACAGCCGCGAGGGCCTGTTCCGTCTTCTCGGCGATGACCTCAATGCCCCCGTCATGTGGCTCGACGAGGAGGAGCTGGAGTCTGCGGAGAGCGATGAGGAGCGCGAAGAGATCTGCACCGACGCAGCAGAACATGAGGCGACGTTGACGGGTGCGTTGCGGGCTGCGGGGATGCCGGTTCCGACGACGGTTCGGGAGCTCGTGCAGACGATGCTCGACCTCAAGCTCGTGGCCCACGAGGACGGTGTCTGGAGCATGCCCGAGGAGTTCCCGCTGCCCGAGGACACCCTGACGCTCTCGGAACCGGTTCTGGCCCGGCTGCGGAAGATGCGGCACTACTCGTACACCCCGCCTGCGGACCAGGGGATCGTCCGCCACCTCATTGACGACCTCGACTACCCCACCGAGGTGTTCACCTCCCTCGACCGGCTCGTCACGATCGCCGGGGAGGATCTGGAGAAGGTGCGGGCCGCCCTGGAGCAGCTCGTGGAGACGGGTGATGTTCAGCTCTACCGCGGGGACCCGCGGGTCGTCGTGGCCGCGAAGGATCTGCCGGCGCACCAGCGGTTCTACCTGGTCCCGGACTGGGAGACCTTCAACGAGAACCGCTTGACGATCCGCCGTGCGGACTGAACACGACCCTGCCGAACCACAACTCCGTCTTCCCCACTCACCCAGAGAGCGCCCCCATCACCGACACCATCACCCGCCCGCAGCCGGCCGTCGACACCACGGTCCGTGACCTCGTCAAGACACTGCTCCGCCAACGTCTCGCAGACGAGGAAGCACGGCGGGAAGGCATCAACGAGCTGGAGAAGACCGCGCACCGGATTGTCGGTGGAGGTCAGACCAACAGCAACCTGGTCTTCGTAGACGTAGCCGCGACCCTCACCTGCCACCGAAAACTCACCAAGTCAGACAACGTCTTTAGCTCAATCCAGCTTAATGAACGAGGGGCGCGCGGCCAGAGCTATGGCTTCCTGATCTGGTTGGCCTAGGTGAAGCCAGTCAGGAGCATCCACGGAGAGAAGCCTGGACTCGACATCGGCGAGATCCTGTTGGGCAGCATCATTGAGTGCCCACTCAATCTCGGCAACCTTCACGTCGGCATACTTTTCCAACTGTTCCTGAATCTTCTGAGCCATCGGTGTCGGCTTCTGCCAGTAGTTGCCGCGGTCATGCCGTCCGAGCGTCGTAATTGCTTCACCGACTGCCGCGTAGGCGTCGTTGTACAGCCCCATGAACCCGTGAGGATCAGGCAGGGCTACGACCCACAGACTGTCTCCAGCCTTGCTTGTCTGCTTGGTGACCCCAGCAGGTAGATCCTTGTGCTCTGGGACGACACCGATCCGCAGGCCCGGCCCGCTCTCCAACTGCTCCTTATTGCTCTTGATGGTCACCGCAAGGTGGCGATGGCGCTCCTGATCGCTGACGAACAGATCTGTCCGCCAAATCTTTCTAAGCCTCGCTCCAAGATGCGGCTCGGCTGCCTCCCCAATCGCCGCAAGGCGCACCCAGTTGTCGAACGCGGGCGGTCGGCCACGTGTATCGGGCAGGATCACGGCCTCGTCCGAGGCGTTGACGATAACGGCCTCAAGAAAGCCAAGGTACTTTGCCCGCTCGTAGCCAAACAGCAACGACTCCGGACGGTCAAGGTACTTGAAGCCCTTTGGCGAAGCCCGCTTCATGGTCGTAACGAGGGGATCGACGACTGTGGGCTCCATGCCCTGAATCGCTTCGTGAACCGCCCATTCGAACCCATCGCCGCGCATTCCCTTGTCCCGCTGGAGTCGAGCAACGTAAGCCAGTTGGCGAAGCGTCACATCGACTCGATCGGTGTTCAAAACCGTGAGGCCGGATACAGGGATCTGATCAACGAGTGCTCGAAGGATTGACCGTGCAACGGCGTACAGTGCCCGCCCGCGCTCATCAACCGGCGCCTTCTGGGTAACGAACGAGATCTTGCTGAGTGACTTCTCCTCCTTGGTAGCCACGCGGTTCCCTTCATCCATTTGTCATCGTGATCGCGCAGGTCTACCACCGCCTGCTAGACGTAACCCACGAGTTCTATCAGGCAACTGCCATCGTCGTCCCGACCTTTCTGTAGAATCCGCTCCTACCTGCCACGGCGCCGGATCCCTACCGGCATCGCCTGCGGGTGCATCGACTCCTCCCAACGCCTTGGCCGACACCGATGGGTGATCGAGCCCCCCGTTGCCTGGTTTGGCGCCTTCCGCCGACTGCACCACCAATACGGACGCAGGGACGCCCACTTCGCTGGCTTCGCCAGCATCGCCATAGCCCTTCAGCTGCACCCGGCGACTCTCCAAACGAGATGGGCGAGTAGTAGCAGGCGAGACCCTTCGGGGCCGCACGCGGTCCTGGCCTCGGGGAACGCGCCTCGGCGGGCCCGGCGGCGTCACCCCCGGGCCCGCGTGCGGGGACCCAGGCGTACGGGTAGAACCCCGCCCCGTCTTCCGACCGCGCCTGCCGGCGTCCATTCCCTGGAGCAGCGGGGGAGCGGCGTACAGGGACTCCTTGTATCCGCGTACATTTTGGCCACGCGGCCATAGGCGTGGCGTGGCCAGCTATCCTCAGGGTTGTCTTAACGGATGTTGGTGGACACGAACGTCGACAACAGGGACCGGCAGGTGCGGTTGAGCTTCCTGGGCTGATCAAGATCCTTCAGCTGGGTCGTGCCGTCGATTCTCCGTACCGTGCGCGCTCGAACGGAGAGAAGAAGTGCGCGGTACGGACCTCAATGCGATCGAACGACCCTACGACGGATGCGGCAAGTGCCTGCTCGGCGTGCGGCGGCTGTCGCGCGTGAAGCTGGCGACGTCTTCGCCTGAGCGCCAGCGCGAGAACGTGCTCACTGCCGCGGCCTCCTTCGGTGCCCACATCATCGGCTGGGCGGACGACTGGGAGGTCTCCGGAGCCACCGATCCCGTGACCCGCCTCAGCCTGGGCCCGTCGCTCCGTGACGAGAAGGGCCCGTACGACGGCTTGGTCGCCGCAGCGGTGGACCGGCTCGGCCGCAACGTCGTCGACTGCCTGAACACCGGCTACAAGATGCGGGACGAGAAGAAGGCGCTCGTCACGGGGCGTGAGCCGTGTCCCCGTTGTGTTGCGCCTCGTCGTAGTAGGCCATCCACAGCGAGTCTTCGGCGGGCCGGGCCCGAGTGAACGCCTCGTCTGCGGCGCCGACGGCCGCCATGGTGTCCCGGACGTTGCCCATCTCCCCGAAGACCCTGGCCCTTGCCGTGTGAAGCATCGCCTGCTCGGTCGCCGTCAGACGGTCGGAGCGCACAAGCCCATTCTCGGCATGCCTGAGGCCGTCATCGGGGGCCCCGATCCACACGGCTTGCCGTGCGAGGAACGAGTACGTCTTGGCCCGCAGATGCCAGTCGCCGGGCTCCTCGGCGCAGTCTGCTGCGAACCGGAACGTCTTGGTGGCTTCATCGTGGTGGTAGGCATCGAAGGCAGAGGCGCCGACCACGATGCCAAGCCGTGATACGGCGGCGAACAGGTCGGTTCGCATGTGCTCGGGGAACTGGGTCTGCAGCAGGCCGGCCGACCACTGCATCGCTCGGGCGGCTACGTCACGCACCACGCCACCGCCACCCAGCTCGTTGTCCATGCCGCTGATGGCGGTGGCAGCCGCCAGGACCTGGTCGACGTGGCTCGGGTTGACGTTTGTAGGGAGAGACAGTTCGGCGGGCGCGAAGACTTCGGTGAAGTTGAGAGGGGCTATGGCGGTGAGGCCGGTGTTGGGACAGAACCGTCAAGTCGCCAGCCCGGAGGGTCTCCATCGCCTCCTCGGAGTCGTCGTCGACCGGCGAGAGATCGGCGCGAGGTCGAAGTCGAGGATGTCGTTCACGCCGCCACCCCCGACTGCTCGGGCGCCGGGGTGGCCAGCACACGGTGGTTGGGGCGAGTTGCGTCGGTCGTGCAGGCCGCGAAGGGTCCGTCGGGTGCACGCAGGTGCGCCAGGGTCTGGTCCAGGTGGTCGCGGTGCCAGGTTGACAGGCCGGACAGGTCGGCGTCCGTGTCGGTGAACTCCTGCCAGGCGAGCCAGAGTGCGTGGAGCCGGGCGACGGCCTCGGGTGTTCGTGCGTGCGCGCACCAGGGACGGTTCGTGCTGATCTCCCGGCCGTACATCGGCAGGAAGAGGTAGTTCACCCAGTGGCTGAGGGCGGCGAGTTCGACGGCGTATGCCTCGCCGCCCAGGGCGAGGATGAGCACCGAGGCGGGGCCGTCGGCCTTCTTTCCGTCAGCCGCCTCGGCTTCCGGAGCGCTGTCCGTCGGCTGGCCGGCAGCGGATTCGGGCTCGGAGCCGAGACGGTCGAGGATGACGCCGTGCTGCCTGACCTCGGCCATGGTCTTGGCGAGGGTGCTGGCGAGGTCGTCAAGGTCTGCTCGGGGACGCGGTACGGCGCGGGGCCGAGGGAGTTCGGGCTGGTGTCGGCCATGGGTGTGCTCCATCTGTGAGACGGCGACATGCCCGAGAGGATCCGGAGAATCAGCGGTTTGGTCCGGCCGGAAGCACGCGGTAGTGGAGCGCTTTCGGTCGGCGCAGCGGGGACAGCGGGAAAGGGGGGTGCCAGCAACTGCAAGGCATCTGAGGCCTGTGTGCCAATGTCGAGCAAGGCGAGCCGCGCCATCAATGACGGCCGACGGCGTCCCACCCGCCGAAGGCGCGACGCCCTGCTCGGCGACAAGTGCTACCACTCCAACTCCGAACCGCGACGCACTGCGCCAGCGCAGGATTCAGGTGGCCCGTAACGCTGTCATCCGGCTCGTTTTGGTGTTTGTCCGAGTCCTGCCCGGCAACTGCATCGGCGGCAGTGTGTGGAAGGAGGCCGTGCGAAGGTCGCCGCCGGAAGGGGCACTCAGCTCATGTCAACCATGACTCACCGGGGGTATCACCGGGTTCGTGAGCCCGCCCGCCCCTCCATCGGGTTGGGGGAGAGGCGGTGCGACTCAGACGACCCCTTGATCATCACGCGAACATCACAAGATCTGTTCGAGACTTGCACTACCGGAGTGATTCTCATACAACTCTCATGTCTTGATCATCCGCGTGGGAGTCCTTGTGCGTGCTGTGCGTCCCCTTGTACTTGCCGTCGCCTTCGCGATGGCCGTTCTTGCCGGCACGGAGCAGGCGGCTGTCGCCTTTGACAAGACTGACGTGGTTCGTGTGCCCGAGGGGGAAGTACCGGACCAGGACTGGGGTTCAGCTGCTGGGCGCAGCCACAGGGCCTCCATCGACGCCACGGACGCGGTGGCCACCGGAGGGCGGGGCAACGCGGTGGATACGCCGGGTGAACTTCCCGCAGAAGGCGCAGCATCAGAGCCGCAGTTGGATCGTGAGGTGACGATGCCCGCTCCGGGGCCGAGCGTGGAAGTGGCGGCTCCAGCCCCAGTGACGCCTGTCGGCTTCGACCCCGAGCGCAGTGCCGAGGTGAAGGACGAGCGCAAGGAGCGGGAATCCACGTTCGTCAACGAGGACGGCACGTACACCACCCGCTTCTACAACGAGCAGGTCAACTTCCTGGACGGCCAAGGCGAGTGGCAGAAAGTCGACTCCTCCCTTGTGCCCGCGGATGCACCTGGCTCGCACACGATGAGCGGGGACGACCTGGGCCTGGGCTGGCAGACGAGTACCACAGAGGCACCGCTCGACTTCGCCGCTGACGCCGCGGCCGGGCCTGTGGTGACGATGGGGCTGGGCGACGGGCTGTCGGTGGGCTACGGGCTGGAGGACGCGCAGGAGTCCGAGGGGCAGGTCGACGGCAGTGCCATTACGTACCCCGAGGTGCGTGACGACGCAGACCTGGAGTTTGTGGCCGGCAGTGGATCGGTCAAGGAGACCATGATCCTCCGGAGCAAGGACGCACCCTCGACCTGGCGTTTCCCTCTCCATGTACAAGGACTGACCGCGCGCATCGCCGAGCATGGCGGTGTGTCCTTCACCGACGCCGAGGGCGTCGAGCGGGCGTGGATGCCGGCCGGCTGGATGGAGGACTCCCGTCATGCCGAGAACTCCGCCCAGGGTGAGATCTCCTCGGGTGTGACCTTCGGCCTGACCGAGGAGGCGGGGCAGCAGATCCTCGTGGTGACGCTGGACCAGGAGTGGCTGCAGGCCCCCGAGCGTGTCTTCCCCGTACGAGTGGACCCGTCCCTGAAGTCAGTGGACGCGACTTCAGGGACGTACGTGCAGTCCCCGTACAACCAGAACTTCTCCAGTGACACCGTGCTGAAGACCGGCACCTACGACGCAGGCGGGCACAAGGCGGCTGCCTTCCTGCGCTTCTCGGGCCTGGAGACCACTCTCAAGAACGCCTGGGTGGTCAACACCAGCCTGGCCTTGTACAACACGTACTCCTACTCGTGTACTGCCAGGCCGGTGACGGTCCACCCGATCACGTCGAACTGGGCTGAGTCGACCACGACCAAGTACCCCGGGCCGTCGACGGGTTCCGCTCTCGCGTCGAAGAGCTTCGCGCACGGCTGGCGCCCGGAGGGGCAGACCGCTTACCCGTGTGGTGGTGCCAAGTGGGAGTCCATCAAGCTGGGTTCGGCCGGACGCAAGCTGGTGGATGACTGGACACACGGTCGGAAGAAGAACTACGGGCTGGCCGTCAAGGCATCGACGTCCGACTCCAAGGGGTGGAAGCAGTTCGGTTCGGACGACTACCCCAACGGGAAGCCGAGCCTGGATGTCACGTGGACGCCGTACGGGGCGACCTACGGGCTGGGCGACTTCACCGCGCCGGTTACCGCCACCACTCAGGGGTCGATGAAGGTCACCGTCACCAACCGGGGGCAGGCGACCTGGCCCAAGGGAGGCGACTACAGGCTGCGCTACAACTTGTACAACGCTTCCGGCACGGAGATCACCGACAGCTCGAAGATCGCTTACACGCTCATGCCGAGCGACATCTCGCCCGGTGAGAGTGTGACGCTGGACGCCAAGATCGCGCCTCTGACGCCTGCTACGTACACCATCGAGTGGACGATGACGGATCTCGGCGTCTCCCGCTTCACCACGGCAGGGGTGCCGGGCGCGGCCGTCAAGATATCCGCGGTCAACATACCGCCGGTGCTCACGGCCGAGGCGCCTGCGAGTGGCACCCCCGTGGACTCCCTCACTCCGGCTCTCTGGGCGAACGGCAAGGACACCGACCGCTACCCGTCATCGGCCCTCAGCTATACCTTCGAAGTCTGCGAGATCGAGGGAAGCGACAGCCGTAAGAACTGCCGCAAGGGGACGCGGAGCACCAAGCAGCAGTGGACGGTCCCGGCGGGATGGCTTTCCTGGGGCAAGACCTACGCCTGGTACGCATACGTCTACGACGGCAGTGCGACCTCGTCCCAGCCGCACGCCTCCGTCTTCACCACATCGGTCCCGCAGCCCGCGGTGACCAGTCACCTCGGTGGCGCGGACGGCACGAGTGAGATCGGCGCCCGCTCCGGCAACTATGTGACTGCGGCGACCGACGCGGCGATGCCGACCGTCGGACCGGAGCTCTCCGTCACCCGTACCTACAACTCCTTGGACCCACGCCGGACCAGCGCCTTCGGCGTCGGCTGGTCGACGCGCTGGGACATGCGACTGGTCCAGGAGACCGTGGGCAACACCGTGATGGTCACCCGGGCCGACGGGTCGCAGGTGCGCTTCGGCCGCAATCCGGACGGCACGCTCGCGGGGCCCTCCGGCAGCACCACGGACCTCGTCGCGGACTCGACCGGCTGGACCATGCGCCAACGCGGAGGGACGACAGCCCGGTTCGACGGCTCGGGACTGCTGACCTCCGTCACCGACAGCGCCGGCCGCGTGCAGACACTGACCTACGGAGGAGCGGACAACCGCACGCTGAGCGCGGTCTCCGACAAGCTCTCGGGCCGTTCGCTCCACTTCACCTGGACCGGCGGCCGCATCAGCTCGGTGACCACGAGCCCCGTGGGTGCAGGCTCACCCGGACTCACCTGGACGTACAGCTATTCCGGCGACCGGCTGACGAAGGTGTGTCCGCCTTCGTCCTCGACCGAGTGCACCGGGTACGACTATGAGAACGGTTCGCTGTACCACAGCATGGTCCTCGACGCGGGCCCACAGTCGTACTGGCCACTCGGCGAGGAGGAAGGCTCCACCGCGAGCAGCAGCGCGCCCTCCCGCGAAGGGCTCAACGACGCCCTTTACCGTGACGTGATCCTTGGCGCTACTTCCGCGCTCACCGGAACGACGGACACCGCTGCCTCCTTCGACGGCCAGGACTCAGTCGTCGAACTCCCAGACGCAGCTCTGGAGACCTCCGACATCCTGACGGTCGAGCTCTGGTTCAAGACAACCGAGCCCGGTGTGCTCGCCACTCTCCAGGACGCCGAGATCGGTTCGAAGCCGACCCGATACAGTCCCTTCCTCAACGTGGACGCCGACGGCAAGCTGCGCGGTCAGTTCTACACGGTGGAGTACGCCGGCACGAAGCCGATCGTCTCCCCCAAGGCAGTCACCGACAACGCCTGGCACCACGCCGTCCTGACCAGCCAGGGCACCGCGCAGACCCTTTACCTGGACGGGGCCAAGGTCGGAAGCCTGACTGGGACCGTCAGCATGCGCGAAGACCAGAAGGCATATCTCGGCGCGGGCTGGGCCAACGAGGGCTGGATGGGCGTAGCGGCGGACAACCACCGCTTCAGCGGAACGATGGACGAGGTCGCAATCTACGGCCGCCCCCTCGACGCGGCGACCGTCAAGGACCACTACACCGCGCGCGAGGCCGCCGGCCGCATCACCAAGGTGACCCTTCCCTCGGGCAGGACCCACGCTTCCGCCGTCTACGACCCGGCCACCGGCCGGCTCACCGAGCACACCGACGACAACGGCGGGACGTGGAAGGTTTCCGCCCCCGATTACTCGGCCGGTTCGGTCACGTACGCCGACGAGGTGCGGGCCTTCGCACCAGAGGGCTACTGGCGGCTGGGGGAGCGCTCCGGATCCAAGGCGGTCAGCGCCGCCGGCGACGGATCGGAGGGTTCCTACGGGGACGGGACATCGCTGGGCGCAGCCGGTGTCTTCGCTGACGGTGACGACACCGCCGCCACCTTCGACGGGAGCGCCGATTCCTACGTCCAGCTGCCCAACGATCTGCCCACGAGCCCGACCACTCCCACGGTCGAGCTGTGGTTCAAGACGGCCAAGTCCGGTGTGCTGATGGGCCTGCAGGACGTGGAGCTGGGCGAGACCCCCACGTCCTGGCGGCCGGTGCTGAACATCGACACCGCCGGAAAGCTACGCGGAGAGTGGTACCTGGCCGGGAACCCGGGCGCGGAGCCGATCACGTCGAGCCAGACGGTGACCGACAACAAGTGGCACCACGCCGTCCTGACCGGAGCGGTGAATACGCAGTCCCTCTACCTGGACGGTCAACTGGTCGGGTCGATGGCCGGCACGATATCCGACCAGGGAAGGCCGTACGCCTACCTCGGCGCGGGCTTCGCGAGCTCCGGCTGGATGGGGGTGGCAGCGGGTACCTACCACTTCACCGGTCAGATGGACGAGGTCGCGCTGTACGAGCGCACCATGAGTGCGGCAACGGTCAAGAAACACTTCGCGGCCCGTTCCGCACTGATCACCGGTGACAGTGCCCACTACCGCGGAGAGATCGTCGGGGATGCCCCGGCCGCCTATTGGCCGCTGGACGAGAACAAGGGCGCGACCACTGCAATCAGCAAGGTCACAGCTGCTCAGGGCAACGGCACCTACGTCAATGCGACCGCAGGAACGACAGGCATCTTCGGCACGGGCGACGGGCAAGCGGTCCAGCTCTCAGGGACCGGGGCGGTCTCCGTCCCCGGCAAACTGGTGGCCGGCACCACCGACCTCACGGCCGAACTCTGGTTCAACACGACGAAGTCCGGTGTCCTGCTCGGATTCCAGAACGCCGAACTCGGCGCCACGCCGACTTCTTGGCGCCCCGCCCTCAACATCGACGAGGCAGGGAAACTGCGTGGTGAGTGGTATCTGACGGGTAATCCGGGCGCGAAGCCGATCACTTCCACCCAGACGGTGACCGACGGCAAGTGGCACCACGCCGTGCTCACCGGTGCCCGCACCACTCAGTCGCTCTATCTGGACGGTGTGCTCGTCGGCACGCTGGCAGGCACGATCTCCGAGCAGGGGCTGGCGTACGCCTATCTCGGCGCAGGGTACGCAAGCTCCGGGTGGATGGGAGTACCCAGCGGTACCTACCGGTTCACCGGACAGATCGACGAAGCAGCCATCTACCGCAAGGCGCTGTCGGCCGACCAGGTCGCCGACCACTTCCAGTCACGCGAGCGGTCCGGGCTCTCCTCGCTGGCGGCCACCATCGGCGTGACCGACCCCCTCGGACACACGGTCCTCACGTCGTACGACGCGCTCAAGGGCATGCGGCCCACGCAGGTCACGGACGCCGAAGACGGGGTGACCACCTACACCTACGACACGGGTGGCTTCATCCACACCGTGACCGACCCCAACGGGCACGCCACGGTCACCGGGCACGACGCCCGGGGCAACGCGGTCACCACCACGACGTGCCGTGACGCGGACTCGTGCTGGAGCGCGTACACCGAGTACTACCTCAACCCGGGCGATGAACTCGACCCGCGCAATGACAAGCCGGTCACCGCACGGGACGCACGCTCCACCGGGCCGGACGATGACCGCTACAAGACGTCCCTGACCTACACACCGCTCGGCTTGCCCAGCACCACCCGGCTCGCGGACGCCCGTACCGCGACCACCGCCTACACCACCGGCAGCGAAGCAGCTGTCGGCGGCGGGACCACCCCGGCCGGGCTGGTCGCCAAGGAGACGACTCCCGGCGGCGCGGTGACCACCTACCGGTACTTCGCCACGGGAAGCACCGCCGCGATCACCTCGCCCTCCGGACTGGTCACCGAGTTCACCTACGACGGCCTGGGCCGCAAGACCGCCGAGAAGCAGATATCCGACGCCGCTCCTGAGGGCGTGACCACCAGCTACGGCTACGACACCATGTCCCGCGTCGTCTCCGAGTCCGGCGTCGGCGTGAAGAACGAGATCACCGGACTGACACACACTGCGAAGATCACCCGGTCGTACGACGCCGACGGCAACCTGCTCACCGAGTCGGCCGAGGACACCTCGGGCGCCGACGCCAAGCGCACCACCAGCTATCACTACGACAGCCACGGCCTGAACGACACGGTCACCGACGCGGAGGACCATGTCACTTCCCTCACCCATGACGCCATGGGACGGGCCGCCACGACGACCGACCCGACCGGCACCCGTCTCACCTACGCCTACACGCCGCGCGGCCAGCACGCCGAAACCGTCCTGAAGGACTGGACCGGCTCGCCCACCGGCGAAGTCCGTGACCTGGTCGTCACGTCCAATGCCTACGACCCCGCAGGCCGCCTGGCCTCCTCGACCGACGCGATGGGCGCCACCACCGCGTTCACCTACTTCGACGACGGTCTCACCGCGACGAGCACGGCACGGCAGGTGAAGCAGGCGGACGGCACCCGGCGCGATGTCCAGCTGGAGTCGAACACCTACGACGGTGCCGGAAACCTCACCCGCCAGGTCACCGGCGGCGGCAGCGTGACCATGACGCACACCGTGGACGCGACCGGACGCACCACCCGCAACGTCCTCGACCCGGACGGCCTGAACAGGATCACCGACCTCGCCTACGACGCGGACGACCGGGTGACCGAGGAGAGCCGGCCTGTCGACAGCTCGGGGAAGCGGCTGACCACCACTGCTGAGTACGACGCCGCGGGCAACGTCACCCGCCAGCAGATCACCGACGGCACGTCCACCCACATCACCACCAGCACCTACGACCAGCGCGGGTTGCCCACCTCCACCGTCGCCCCCAGAGGCAACGCGGAAGGAGCCGACCCCGACACATACCGCACCACTTACCGGTACGACGCGCTGGGACGCCTCGTCGAAACGAAGGCACCGGCTACATCGGTCGAGAACAAGGGCGGGGCGGCTGCCACAGCCACGCCCACCACTCTGACCGGCTACAACACGTTCGGCGAAGCGACGGAGACCCGTGACGCGCGGGGAGCCGTCACCCGCACCACTGTGGACGGCCTCGGACAGCCCACCGCTGTCACCCTCCCCGACTACACGCCGCCCGGCGGCACCAAGATCAGCGCCGTCAGCAGCACCGTGTACGACGCCCTCGGCAGACCCGCCACGACGACGGACCCGCTGGGCCGCACCAGCCGCTACACCTACGACCAGTTCGGAAGCCTGGTCCGGCAGACCGACCCCGTCGCGGGCACCGTTCCTACCGTTCTGGGACTGGAGAAGCCCGGGCTGCTGGACAGCACCTCCACCGACCTCGACGGAGCGGGCGTCTCGGAGTTCACCTGGACCCCGACCGGCCTGCAACTCTCAGCCACCGACCCGACAGGGGCCAAGACTCAGGCCACCTACGACGAGCTCGGGCGTCAGCTGACCGCGACCACTGTCGAGCGGTATCCGAGCCTGCAGAACCTCACGACGCGGTACGTCTGGGACGACGCGGGCAACCAGACCGCATCCACCACCCCCGCAGGCCGCACCACCACCGCCACGTACAACACGGCGGGGGAGACGACGACGGTGACCAACCCGGTCTACGGCGTCACCCGGCTCGACTACGACCGGCTCGGCCGCCAGACCCAGATGACCGACCCGACCGACCGCAGGAGCACTACCACCTACGACGCGCTCGGCAACGTCACAGCCGCAGCGGACTACGGCACAGGCCAGAGCGTGCTGCGTACCGCGAAGGCGGAGTACGACGCCGACGGCAACAGGACGGCCACCGTCTCCAGCACTCAGGCGCGCACCACGTACACCTACGACGCACTGGGGCACATGACCAAGCAGGTCGAACCCGTGACGGACGCCAAGTCCATCACGACGACCTTCGGCTACGACGCGGCGGGCAACCGGACCCGGTTCACGGACGGCCCGGGCAACACCACGACGTACACCTTCACGCCCTGGAACCTGCCCGAGTCCACCATCGAACCCTCCACCACCGCCCACCCGGCCCTCACCGACCGCACCTGGACGACCGTCTACGACAAGGCGGGCCAGGACATCGCCGAGCTGCTGCCCGGCGGCGTGGAGCGCCGACGTACCTTCGACGGCCTCGGCCGCCTCGTTCGCGAGACCGGCACGGGCGCGGAGGCCGCCACCACCGACCGCACCCTCACCTACGACCTCGCGGGCCGCATCACCGCGGCCGGCACGGGCAACGACCTCGCACGGAACACGTACACCTACAACGACCGAGGACAACTGCTCACCGCCGACGGCCCTGGCGGAAAGGTCGGCTACGGCTACGAGGCCGACGGCAACATGACCGAGCGGGTGGGCGCCGACTCCGAGTCGTACTACGGGTACGACGACGGTGGCCGGATCGACTGGGTCTGGGACTCCCTCAGCGACAGCGACATCTGGTACGACTTCGATACCGCAGGCAGGCCCCTGCTCGAGGAGTACGCGGTTAAGCCCGCAGGCTCCACGGAGTACGAGGCCACCGCCCGTCGCGACTACACCTACGACAGCCTCGGTCGCCTCGCCAGCGACAAGGTCGCCAACCTGGACAAAACAACACAGAAGGTCGGCACCACCTACGGCTACGACCTTGATGACCGACTCACCGAGAAGACGACGAGCGGAACCGCAGGAGCGGGGAAGAACACCTACGGCTACGACAAGGCCGGCCGGATGACGTCCTGGACCAGCGGCACGACCACCACCGCATACGGATGGGACGACGCCGGCAACCGCATCAAGGCAGGAGCGGCCACCGCTTCGTACGATGCCCGCAACCGTCTGACCGACGACGGCACCACCACGTACGGCTACACCGCACGCGGGACTCTTGCCGCGGCCACCAAGGGCTCCGGCGCATCCCGGGCTCTGACGTTCGACGCCTTCGAACGCAAGGTCAGCGACGGCTCGGCGACGTTCACCTACGACTCGTTCGACCGCGTCGCCCAACAAGGCAACGCCACGTTCAGCTACGACGGCGGATCCAACAACCTCCTCAGCGACGGCACCAGCGTCTACAGCCGCACCCCGGACGGCGCCCTGCTGGCCAGCCAGGCGGGCAATGCGGCCCCGCAGTGGTCCATCACCGACCAGCACACCGACCTGGTCGCCGGCCTCTCCGCCGACGGCACCCAGGTCACCAGCTCCACCGCCTACGACCCCTTCGGACAGGAGACCGCCACCAACGGCACCACCCCCGCCCTCGGCTACCAGTCCGGCTGGACCGACCCCAACTCCGGCGACGTCAACATGGCCGCACGCTGGTACCAGCCAGGCACCGGCGGTTTCACCTCCCGCGACACCTGGCAGCTCGACCCGACACCGTCAGCGCAGGCCAACCGGTACGGCTATGCCAACGGGGCGCCTCTCGACGCGACCGACCCCACAGGTCACTGCCCCGCGTGCGGCCTCGCCGCGCTCGGCGGCACTGAGGCGCTGGCCGCCCTGGGGGCAGCGGCGGTCGGATACGCGTGCAAGCTCTACTGCGAATCCTTGTTCAACGGCTTGAACAACGCGGTCAGCTCGGTGATCGGCTACGGCTACAACTGGCAGATGCCGGCATTCGGAGGGAGCTGGTCCTACTCCGGCAGCTACGGCTACTCCGGCAGCTACGGGTACTCGGGCGGATACGGCTACTCCGGTGGTTACGGGTACTCCGGTGGTTACGGGTACTCCGGAGGTTCAGGGTCGGGATCTTCGGGCAGCTACGGCGGATCGTACGGCGGGGGCTATTCGGGGTCGTACGCCAGCACGGCGGCCCGCCCGGTGGTGCGCCCGCCTCGGCCCGTGATCGACCAGAACGTAAACAACGGCCCGAACCCGCGACCCGCCCCCGACAGGCCGGTTCCCAAGCCCGACTGGAACCCCAAGAACGGCGGATGGAAGCCCGGCGACGGCTGGAAGATGGTCGTCGGCGCGGTGAACATGCTGAACCTGGTCGGAAACGACCAGTTCGAGCCGGACCGGACGCCGGCCACGCATCCGGCCGCAGGGACCGCCCCCGGTTCCGGCGGCGATCAGGATAATTCGGAGGACTGCCGCAGGCAGGGCACCGGATGGGTGGACCCCGGACCACGGGACGCCGCGCACGGCAACCGGGCCACCGGCGTGGAAGCCTGCCTCGACCTCCCGTACGTGACCGCACACCCTGGCACCTCGACCGAGACCCGAGCGGGCATCAAGCCCCCAGGTTACGACTGGGCTCGCGCCTACGTCGGCTATCTGGGCGGCCGACCCCGCGACGTCAATGCCTGCCATCTCCTCGGTGCCCAGCTGAGCGGCTCGGGCACCGATCTGGCGAACCTGGCGACATGCGGAACCGATGCCAACTCCTATGTCGGCAAGCCTCAGAGCCCGATCCCCCCGATGGAAAGCATGCTGGACTTCGAGGACACAGTCCGGTCCCTCGTCGATTCTCAACATGTCGTCCGGTACGAGGTGACACCGGTCTACACCGGCAGTCGAACCGTCCCCTCCGAGTTCCGGATGTCCTACACGGCCTGGAACAGCAGGGGGCGCTACGCAGGTGCCGACGCCACCACGGTCTCGAACCTCATTTACACTGCCGGCCGTGGTTGGAAGAACCTGGGCACCGCCATCGACAGCCGTACCGGATCCGACGTGCCGCTACCGGGACAGCCGTGAGCATGGCCGTCCACCCTGTGAGTGAAGGGCCCCCATATGTCTCACCCTGATGTCGCCCGCCTGCGCGAGTTGCTTCCGCCGCCCAGCTCCGGCGGCGACACGGTGGACTGGGAGCACATCGAGCGGACGACGGGCCTGGCGTTCCCGGCTGACTACCGTGAGCTCGTGATGTTGTACGGCGGCGGCGAGATCGACGAGTACCTGTCCGTGAGCACGCCGCCGGTCCCTGGCTCGCCGTACGGGGATCTCCTGGATAGGGGCGAACCCGCTCTCTCTGACCGGGACCGCCAGGAGTTGGGGTTTCTCCTACAGGGAGGGGCTTTGCCAGCGTTGCTACCCTTCGCGGACTCGGCGAGCAGCGATGTCGCGTTCTGGCTGCGGGAGGGTGCTCCCGACGACTGGCGGGCAGCTGTCTTCCGGAGGCAGACACCGCACGGGACGAGCCGCTGGACTGTGTTCGACGGCGGAGTGGCAGCGTTGTGCGTGGCGGCTCTGACGGGCGACGTGCACCCGTTCAGCGAAGGGTTCTCAACGGGTGGAGGGCATGAGTTCGTGAGCTGGCGCGGCCTGTAGCGCGCGGCAAGGCGCCTACGCCTGTCGCGATCCGAACTGCTTGTCGCTAGTGTGATGCGCCAGAAATCCTGAGGGTTAGTTCTGCTCTGTTTTCTGGCCGGTGGGTCCGACCTTGGTGAGGTAGTCGGCGAGAGAGTTTTCGACGTAAGGGTCCGGAGTTGCGTGATCAGCTCGTCGCCGCCCTCTCCGGTCGCCCAGTGTGGGGCACCGTCGAGTTCCGCAGCGAGCTGATCAGCCGTTCCCTCGTCAGACACCACTGCGCGAGCCGCAAGCACGGCACGGAGGCCGGCCAGATCCCTCCGAGCCAACAGAGCCGCAGCGGTATCGGAGGTCACTCCGGTGTCGTGAGCGTCCAGGAGGAGACGGTGCAGGACACCGGCGACGCTTTCGACCCGAGCCGCCGCCAGCCGCCGCCCTGCAGCTGCCCTGACGTGCCAGGCCGGAGAGTCGGCTTCAGCGATCGAGTAACGCAGTGCTTGCTCGATGAGGTCTTCCACGGCACCAGGCTCCCAGCTGGACATTTCGATCAAGCTTCGGTGAAACAACACCACAGAAGTCAAACGTGGGTGAGAACCGTCCAGCTTCACTAAGGTCGGGACAACGACACCAAGAGTTCAATCTCAGTAGTCTGGGTTGTCTTAACGGATGTTGGTGGACACGAACGTCGACAACGCGGACCGGCAGGTGCGGCTGTCGTTTCTCGGATAGGGCTTCACCTGTCGCCACTGCAGGAGCGGCGTCCGGCTGCACCAAATGAGACGCCGTCCGGATCGGTGATGGCCTCGGGAGAGGGCCGGGTTCATGGGGCCCTGTTGGTCGGTTTGGGTGGTCGGCTCCACGATCGGGTGGGCGAGGGTGAACGTGGGCCCGTTGTCGAGGAGGTCCCCGGGAAAAGGTGCCTCTATAGCTTTCGTCAAGCTGTAGTTGGTGCGGGCGGTTGGTAGAAGGTGCCGTCTCGGAGCATGGCGAAGAGGACGTCGATGCGGCGTCGGGCGAGTGCGATGAGGGCTACGACTCCAAGGCCAACCGCCTCGAACTGCGCAAGCGCCGGATCCTGCCCGTCACCCCCGCAGAGGAGCACCGAACGTCCAGGGCCTGGGCAAACTCCGCTACGTCGTGGAGCAGACCTTCGCCCTGCCTCACCGCTTCAAACGCCTTGCCGTGCGATGGGAACGCCGCACCGAACTTCACGACGCCTTCGTCTCCCTCGCCTGCAGCCTCATCTGCCGGCGACGGCTTCGGAAGCCCAAGAACGATTGACCGGTGGCAGGGCGGGCTGGGACGCCAGCAGGCTGCTTCAGCATGTTGGTACTCTCCGCATCTACGGCGAGGAGGGGAGATGATCGTGGGAGCAGAGCCGTCGAGTCCTCCGAGCCGCTGGTTCAGAGGAACTGGCTTCGGGGTCCTCTTCGGCGGACTGACCGCAGTGGTGTCCACTGCTGCCATTGGGAATGCATGGGCTGTATGTGACATCGGCAACGGCGTAACCAACGGCATGACCTTGCTGATTCTTGTCCCTCTCATATGGATTGCCGCTGCGGTTTCGTGGGTGATCCTGCACAGCACCCTCGGAAGACGTCATCGCAGGACAGCCCTGACCGCAGGGCTCATCTTCACCCTGTGGTTCACCTGGTTCCTTGTCACATGGCTCGGCATGCCGGACTCCTACCCCGCACCGTTGTGCCCGGGCAACGTCCCACCTTGGTGGCCGAGCTTCATCCCTGCATGACTCCGGCGAAGCCTGTGAACCTTGGCAGCGGCAGCCTACTCAATAGCACCTCCGACCAGCCGCTGCACGCCAGCAAGATCGTGTTACGAGTTCCGATCGGAATGTAAAGAGAATGTGGATTGCGCGCATCGCTGAGGCCACGCACTGGGATCCGGCTCGGCTGGAGATTTCCTGGAACAGCGTTGAGGAAGAGCTCGGTACGGCACTGCCCGAGGACTACAAAAAGCTTTCCGAGACGTTCGGTAAAGGGGAATTCTCGGAGTTCTTGCGTATTTTGACCGTCGATGCCACGAGAGAGTTCGACCTGGTCAGGATATGGAAAAAGTTCCTGGACGGCGGCCCGGACAGCGGGCCCGATCCCGCCTTCAAGCCCTACCGAATGTACCGGCCTGGTCAGCGCGGTCTCATTCCCTGGGCGTTCGGTGAGATGAAGTGCAGCTACTTCTGGTTGGCATCCGCCGAGGACGATCCGGCGAACTGGCCCATTGTGACGCAGGGCGACCCGTATCCGTGGCAAGAAGTGAGTATGTCCACCGGCGAGTTCGTCTACCGCCTACTGGCGGATCCCGAGTTCGAGCCGTTCTCGATCGCGAGGCTTATGCCGGAGCCCGACTTCTACCCGATGGATTGAGCCTGGCCCGGCCCGACTGTGTTCGCCTGCGCCCGGAAAGCCCGGTCACGGTGAGAAGCTATTTCAATGTACTCGGTAGGCTGCTGGCCATGGTGGGGATTGTTGAT
This sequence comes from Streptomyces sp. NPDC023573, assembly GCF_055559735.1. Taxonomy (NCBI): domain Bacteria; kingdom Bacillati; phylum Actinomycetota; class Actinomycetes; order Kitasatosporales; family Streptomycetaceae; genus Streptomyces; species Streptomyces sp. NPDC023573. Next base: position 154,590 of record NZ_JBVHKB010000010.1, on the reverse strand, counting down.
CGATTGGTGCCGGACCTGTTGTGGGAGACGTTCCAGCGGGTGGGTGCCGGAGGCACCGTCGCGGCCGCAGGGTGGTGGTCGGCGTCGGCACGGCGACCGGGAGGTGTTGGCGGCGGTCGTCTTCGTGGCTACGTCGGATTGTACCTGGCAGCAGCTGCCTTCGGCGTCGTTCGGCCCGTCCGGAGCGACCGCCCGTCAGCGGTTCTCGGAGTGGTCGAAGGCCGGGCTCCACCGCCTGGTCCTCGACGCACTCGGTGCCCGCGGCGAGCTGGACTGGTCGCGGTGCGCGATCGACTCGGTGAACATGCGGGCCCTGAAAAGGGGGACCTGACAGGTCCGAATCCTGTCGACCGGGGCAAGTACGGCTCAGAGATCCACCTGATCACGGAACGGTCGGGTCTGCCCATATCCGTCGGGATCTCCGGGGCCAGCCTGCACGACAGCCGGCCCTGATCCCGCTCGTGAAGGGCGTCGGCGGCGCTCGGCACAGCAGCGTGGCAGGACCCCACTACGCATCTCCTGCCGGTCGGAGAACAGGACCGAGAACAGCGGGAGAACTGGGTCAGGACACCCGCGCCATTGCGTCCTCGGCAGCCGCACTGATGAGCACAGCGCCAGCGCGGCATCCGCCAGGTGCCAGCCTTGAGCGGAGTCACCGAACAGGTGAGCACTCGCCCTGCGAGTCTCAGATGACCGACACATCTACCGAAGCGAGAACCTGCACATTGAATTGAGCTCACTGATCCAAGCCCATCTTCTCGGCTCCTACGTCGAAGAGTGGTTCCTTGGCGAGCTCGGCGATGGCCTGATCTTCGAGACGGTGTACGCCCCGGGCAACGGCAGACGGTGATCGCGCCCGTCGATGGTGGAAAGCGGCTTCCGGACGCGGACGCTGTCGGCCTGACCCGGCACAGCTGTCGCCGATGCCCACGTCAGCATGCAGCGCCGCCCAGGCCTGTGCATTTCACGAGTGGTTGCGCGGCACCCCCGGGCACCGGGACCGAGGCGACTTGTGGCGTAGACCACAGTGGGCCGGGGGGAACTGGTCTTCGCTCGTAGCCGACTTCTGGACCGGCCGGCCTTGGTCTGCCGCGTACACCTTCACGCCCTTGAGGAGAGCAGCCTTGTCCGTCGAGCCAGCAGTCCGTACCTCGGTCGATGACCGGGAAACCCGCGTAACCGACAGATCCGGAGGGCCTTCTGCGTGGGCTTCCCTCCGGCCCCTGGTGATGAGGCTGCACTTCTACGCCGGTGTACTGATAGCCCCGTTCCTTCTGGTCGCGGCCGCAACGGGGTTCCTCTACGCCGCTTCGTACCAGGCCGAAAAGATCATGTACGCGGACGAGCTCCGGGTTCCCGTGGGGAAGAGTGAACTCCCGATCTCGCAACAGGTGGCAGCAGCCCGACAGGCACATCCGGAAGGGAGCATCAGCGCGATCCGCCCATCGCCCGAAGACGGTGCGACGACCCGTGTGCTTCTGTCAGGTGTGAAGGGCGTGGACGAAGGCCACACGCTCGCCGTGTTCGTGGATCCGTACACCGGAGAACTCGCCGGGGCACTGGAACAGTACGGCTCGTCGGGCGCGCTGCCTCTGCGCACCTGGATCGACGAGTTCCACCGCGATCTCCATCTGGGCCAGACCGGCCGTCTCTACAGCGAACTCGCGGCGAGCTGGCTGTGGGTGATAGCCGGTGGCGGCCTCGTCCTGTGGTTCGGACGGCGCAGGGACCGCCGCCGAGTGCGCGGCACGAGTGGGCGCAGGCGGACGCTCTCGCTGCACGGCGCCGTGGGGGCTTGGGCGGCGGCCGGGCTCTTCTTCCTCTCCGCCACCGGTCTGACCTGGTCGACATATGCCGGTGCGAGCGTTTCCGACCTGCGTGAGGCCCTCAGCCAGACCACGCCGACCGTCTCTGCCGGCCTCGCGTCCGGGGGCGAACACGCCGAGCACATGCCGTCGGGCGGATCCGCCGGCACACCCGCCGAGGACGTCGGCTTGGACGCCGTCCTGAACGCGGCCCGCAGCGAGCGCCTTTCGAACCCGGTGGAGATCGTCCCTCCGGCCGACGCGTCGACCGCCTACGTCGTGCGCCGGATCCAGCGCAGCTGGCCCGAGAAGCAGGATGCGGTCGCCATCGATCCGGCCACGGGGGAGGTCACCGATGTGGTGCGGTTCGCCGATTTCCCGCTGCTTGCCAAGCTTTCCCGCTGGGGCATCGACGCACACACGGGCAGCCTCTTCGGTCTGGCCAATCAGCTGGTACTGGCCGCCCTCACCGCAGGTGTGATCGTGCTGATCCTGCTCGGCTACCGGATGTGGTGGCGCCGCGGACGCGGTTCGTCCTTCGGCCGCCCCATGCCGCGCGGTGCTTGGCAGAAGGTCCCGCCCCACGTACTCGTGCCGTTGATGGTGGGCGTCGCGGTTGTCGGCTACTTCGTGCCGCTCCTCGGTGTTCCGTTGGCAGTGTTCCTTGTTGTCGACATCCTCGCGGGGGAGATCGCTTATCGCCGCGGCAAGCGCACGTACGCGTCGGTCGACTGACCAGGCTGTCGATGGCCGATGCCACAGCTCGGCGTGCCCATGCTGATGTTGGGCGTCACACAGCTCGCTCTTCACCTGGTGCTCCATCGCCTTCAAATGTCCGGCGGCACCAGACACCGGGCGACAGAGATGCGCCCCAGCCGCACACTGACCTCGTACAGGACGTGTTGCGGTATCCAAGTCGACGAACGACCGCTCGGTGCGCGTTCGGCGCCCCGAGCGGTCGTAGACCCGGCGAGATCAGGCTCGGTCAGCAGGCCAGAGCGGGCTCCGCCCGGTCGTCGAGCATGGCGCACAGTGTCGTACGCGCTCGTGATACCCGGGATCTGATGGTGCCCACCGGGCACGCGACGGCACGAGCCGCGTCGTCGTACGGCAGGTACAGGACCTGGGTCAGCACGAAGGCCTCGCGGCGGGCATCCGGGAGCGAGTCGACGAGGGCCATGAGAGCGATGCCCTCGTCGAAACCGGGCAGGTCTCGCGGTTGACTGCACTCCGCTGCGTGCTGCCAGTCGGACGTGTCAGCCAGGCGGGGCCGGGAAGCGGCACGCCGCAGGCTGTCGACGACAGTTCGGCGGGCGATGGTCAGTATCCAGGCGCGAGCCGAGCCGCGTCCTTGGAAGAGATGGACGGTGCTGACAGCGCGCAGGAAGGTCTCCTGCACCAGGTCGTCGGCCATCTGGAAGTCGTCGGCCAGAGCGGTGACATATCGACGTACGTCGTTGTGGAGGGCGCGGAAGACGTGCTCGAAGGCATCGGCGTCGCCGGCCGCGGCACCGAGAGCCCACGCGGTGACCTCGTCCTCAGTCACCGCGGGTTGTCCTTGGGCAGGAAGCATGGGAACTGCGGTTCCTTCCGGGTGTCCGGACAGGGCGCGGCCCATGGGCATGCGCCGATCCGGAAATTGGGAGATCGCGTCCGTGCATCACGTGCACGGACGCACATCGGCGGTGGTGCGGCCGACGTCATCCAGCTGTTCAGTGGACAGCGATCTCCCGTGGAGGTCCCCGGGTGACGAGCGTGTGGACGAGCAGGCGCGGGCGTGGAAGCGTGACGGAGCGGCCGACCGCGGACGCGGGGGGAGCGGGCGGGTGGGGCCGGAGCGCGCTGAGAAGTGCGAGGGGAAGGTGGAAGCGGTCCGCCAGGGCTCGCAGAATCTGGAAGGCTGCCCGCTCGCCGCGGGCCAGCCACAGGCCGCACAGCAGCGCCGCCACCACGTGCGCCGCGAGCATCCCCCAGGAGGCATTGCCGGTCATCGCTCCCATGTCGTGCATGGGCGAAGTCGTGTGGGCACCCTGGGCGGTGTGCCCGAGTGCCACTATGGCGGAGGAACCGCCTTCGAGCCTGGGCAGCGGCATGCTGTCGGTGAGACCGGCCTGCGCCGCGACGTCGTAGGCGCGCGCCGCTGCGGCCGTGTCGCTGTGCGGGCCACAGAGCAAGGCGTCCGCCCATCTTTCGGCGAGCGTGGAATCACCTCGGGCTCCCGGGGCTGCCTGCGGCACGGTCTGGACGAGCGTGAACACGCCGTGGAGTGCTGCCTGTACCGCGGCGGTGAGAGCGACGACAGTCACCTGGCCCCGTTCCCGTCCAGTGACGAGCCAGGACAGTGTGCCGACCCCTCCTAAGCACAGACCCATGAACCACCAGGGCAGCACGTCGTCCGACATGAGGACGTGGCCGCAGGCGGCGAGAGCCACGCACACGACCGCGAAGAACGCGGACCGTGCGGCGCGAAATCGCCATCCCACCGACATGACACCCAATCCTGGCATTGTTCCCGCAGCGGCTCCCGGCCGGATCCCGTGCGGTCTGTCGCGGACGACGTAGTGCGCTACGACGGCACGGTCATCCAGAACGGTCTACCCGTGAAAGGGGTCGTACAGCGGTACCTTCTGGTTCCCGCCACCCCAGGAGTTCCGGGAGCACCGGGTGCGCGCGGGCGGGCCGCTGTGCTTTCGCGCAGGACGACGGCCGAGCTTGCGGCCCGGCGGCCGGGGGCATCACCTCCGTGTTCGGTCTCCGGCTTCCGCCGGAGGCCACGAGTGGAGGAGAGCGCACGATGACCGGATCCCCCGAACCCCTGGCCACCTTCTGCGGGAACTGCAACTGCGGGTGCCCGCAGTTGTTCGTGGACGAAAGTGCTCCGGCCGAACGCCGGATCGTGATCACCGACGACTTCGGGCAGCGCGTGGAGATGAGTGCGGACCAGTTCGGGTCCCTGGTCGAGGAGGCCGAAGCCGGTCACCTCGACGCAGCCGTCACCGCATGACGGCCACGTGGGTCCTGGAAACCTCGAGATCTGACCGCTGACCAGGTCCTTCGGGCAGCACAGTGGTCGTTCCCCCCCCGCCCTCCTGTTGCTCCTTGTTTCACCCGGACAGATGCCGTGACGCTGCTCACTCGTGCGGCGGGGAACTCCGGCCGGGCGCCTTCGACCGCGGCTAGGTCTGCGGTGCCAGGGTGCGTAGGACGTCGAACTCGTTGCCCTCGGGATCTGCCATGACTACCCAGTTTCGATCTGACCCCTGGCCCACGTCCGTCTTGGTGGCGCCGAAGCCGAGCAATCTGGTCACCTCGTCCTCGGTGCTGCCGTCGATCGGGCTGACGTCGAGGTGAAGCCGGTTCTTCACGGTCTTGCCCTCAGGTACCTGGATGAACACCAGGGTGGGCGGCATCTGACGGGCCCGAACGTCCTCGACGGTCGGCACCCAGGAGCCGATCTCGACCTTGTCCTCGCTCCTGTCGATCACCTTGAAGTCCAGGACCTCGCACCAGAAGGCCGCGAGTCTCTCAGGGTCGTGGCAGTCAACGGCCAGCTCAGTGAACCTACTTGTCATGACTCTCCCCAGGTAGTGCGGACGGGGTTCAGAATATTGGCCAGGCCGCCCGTCCGACAGATCCGCGATCTTCCTGGCTGGCGAGGCCGTCGGACGGGCTCGACCCGGCATCAGACGCGCGAGAAGCCCCTGGTGAGAACAGGTCTGCGAAGATCACGTTCCGGAACACGGAGGCTTCACGCGTTGACCAGTGTCACCTGCACCTCAACACTCGACATGGGCAGGGAGACTGCCGAGGCCCTCGTCCAGCTCTCGTTACCGAGAAAGATTCACTGCCTTCAGCGTCATCAGAGATGTCGCCGTCGCCCGACGGACGCAACCGGCCGCTACTGGAAAGCCACTTCTCCAGGTGACTCCCGGGGTCCCGTATCGCTCCGCACAGCGATCTGTGGAACTCCAGCATCAACCTCCACTTCGCCGACGACATCCCGGCGACTGCGACAGCACGGTCGCCGGTGAGACGCGTACCTGGGAGAAGGGTCGTTGTCTGCTCTTCGACTACGCCTTCGAGCGCCTCGAGTCGGGGTACTTGAGGGCAGTTCGGCACAGGGCGGCATACTGCTGTTCATGATTTGGACCAAGTGCAACCCATGTGCAACTACGACTGACGTGCGGCGCTTCAGCGCAACGGCTCTCGCGGGCGTCGTCATTGCGGGAGCCTCGGCCTGCTCGGCCCCAGGTGGCGGTGCGGACAGAGGCGGCTCGAAGGACTCGGCTGTCGTCGGCATCGCATACGAACCCGAGACCCTCAGCCCGCTCCTCGGCTACGGCAAGGACGGCAACTCGAAAATATTCGACGGGCTGCTCACCCGCGATGTCGACATGAAACTCAAGCCCGCTCTCGCCCTCGACCTTCCCGAGGTCACCAACGGCGGCACGACCTACACCTTCAAGCTGCGCAAGGGCGTCAAGTTCAGCGACGGCAGGCCGTTCTCCGCCGACGACGTCGTCTTCACCTACGAGACGATCCTCGACAAGAAGACCAACAACGCTTCCAAGACGGAACTTGACGCCGTCGAGAGCGTCGAGGCGAAGGGCGGCGACACCGTTGTTTTCCGCCTCAAGTACCCCTATGCGCCGTTCGCCGAGCGCACCGTCCTGCCCATCGCTCCCGAGCACATCGTGGCCGGGCAGGACGTGAACAACGGTGCGTTCACCACCGCGCCGGTCGGCACGGGACCGTACGAGTTGGTCACGTGGTCCAAGGGCGAGAAGCTGATCTTCAAGGCCAACCCCGACTACTGGGGCGCCGCGCCGAAAATCAAGAACTTCACCATGGCGATCATCAAGGACGACGACATCCGAGCCACCCGGCTCGACGCCGGCGAGCTCGACGGTGCGATCCTGCCGCCCGACCTCGCCGGGAAATACGGGAGCGACGGCGGCATGAACACCTACGCTGCCAAGTCCTTCGACTACCGCGTGGTCACGTTGCCCACCGGCAACAAGGTCGCGGGCGACACCGCTGTCCGGCGGGCCCTCGACATCGGTGTCAACCGCAAGGCCATGGTCGACTCGATCCTGTACGGCAAGGGCAAGGAGGCTTACGGCCCCGTCCCGACCGACAGCCCCTGGTTCACCACGGGCACCGAGCGTGCGTTCGACCCGGCTGGGGCCGAGAAGATCCTCGACGAGGCAGGATGGGAGCCGGGCAAGGACGGAATCCGTACGAAGGGGGGCGTCCAGGCGACGTTCCCGCTCTGGTACCTCTCCGGCGACAAGCTGCGCCAGGACCACGCTCTCGCCTATGCCTCCGACGCCAAGAAGATCGGCATCAAGGTGCGGGTGCAGTCCGGCACGTGGGAGGTCATCAAGCCGCGCATGCCCAAGGACGCGGTCCTCGCCGGCGGTGGTTCTCCTGCCGACCCGGACTTCGACCAGTACGCACTCCTCAAGTCCTCCCTCGCCGGCGACGGCTTCAACAACATGGCGCACTACGACAACCCGACGGTCGACAAGGCGCTGGAGGACGCCCGCAGAAGCGGAGACCGAACCGAGCGCAGGGCTGCCTATGACACCGTCCAGCGCGAGCTCGTGAGTAACCCCGGCTATACCTTCCTCACACACATCGATCACCTCTACGTCGTGGACGAGAAGTTCGGAGACCTGAGCACCCAGATCGAGCCGCACGACCACGGCCTCGCCTCCGGCCCGTGGTGGAACGTCGAGGACTGGCAGGTCGAGCAGTGAGATCGGCTCTGTTCAAAGGCCGTGAAGAGCCGTCGAGCCGTCGCCTCATCTGGGGGCCCATGGCCCGCCTCGCGGCACGACGGGCACTGTTCGCAGTGCCTGTGCTGCTCGTCGTCACCTTCGGCGTCTTCGCCGTCGCCGCCGCCTCACCGTTCGACCCGGTCAAGGCGTACGCCGGCACGGCCGGGCTCACCGCCTCGCAGGAGACCCTCGACCAACTGCGCGCCAACCTCGGCGTCGATCAGCCGCTGACCGCACGCTGGTGGCACTGGCTGACCTCGGCGCTCTCCGGTGACCTCGGAAACTCCACCACGCTGCGCCAACCCGTCGCGGACGCCATCGGCGAGCGCGTCGGCTGGTCCGTGCTCCTGGCCGCCACCGCGTTCGTCGCCGCTGTCCTGCTCGGCACCACGCTGGGCGTGCTTGCCGCCCGCAGCCAGGGCGGCTGGTTGGACCGTGCCGTCACTTCTCTCGCCTACACCCTCGAGGCCGCTCCGCCGTTCTGGCTCGGCCTGCTCGCCGTCTGGCTGTTCGCGCTCAAGCTGGGCGTACTGCCCTCCGGAGGCCTGACCGACACCACCAGCTCCACTGTGACGGCCGGTCAGGTCGCCAGCCATCTGGTGCTGCCCGCGGCTGTCCTGGCGACCGCGCAGTTGCCGTGGTTCGTGCTGTACGTCCGCCAAGGGGTGAGTGACGCTCTCGGCGACGACGCAGTGCGCGGCGCACGCGCACGCGGCCTCAGGGATCGGACCGTCCTCGTCGGGCACGCCCTGCGTTCCGGGATGCTGCCTACGCTGACCCTCGTCGGCTCCCGGGTGCCGGAACTGATCACCGGCGCGCTCCTGGTGGAGACAGTGTTCAGCTGGCCCGGCATCGCCGCAGCGACCGTCCAGGCCGCTACCTCCGTGGACTTCTCGCTCCTCGCCGCGCTGACCGCGCTCGCCACCGTCGCGGTCCTCCTGGGCAACCTCGTGGCTGACCTGCTGTACGGCCTCACTGACCCGAGGGTTGGATTCGATGGCTGAGATCGTGTGGCGCGTGCAGGGCGGACAGCTCCGTTCCACCCGCATGTGGCGGGTGCGTACCTCCGTGACACTTCTGGCTGTCGTCGTCCTCGCCGTACTGGCCGTCCCGCCCCTCGTCCACCTCGACGAGCAGGCCGTCGACCTGGCCGCCAAGCTGCGGCCGCCGTCGTTGTCACACCCTTTCGGTACGGACGACGTCGGCCGTGACCTGATGCTCCGCTGTGTCTACGGGCTGCGTGTCTCCCTCCTCGTAGGTGTCGTCGCGGCTGTGGTCGCGACCGTCATCGGCACGGCGGTCGGCGCCCTCGCGGCAGCCACCGGGGGCTGGGCCGACCGCGTCGTGATGCGGTTTCTGGATGTCTTCTCCTCCGTTCCGCACCTGCTCCTCGGTATCTTCATCGTCGCCATGTTCCGGCCCGGCGTCTGGCCCGTCGTCATCTCCGTGGCACTCACGCACTGGCTCTCCACCGCCCGTATCGTCCGCGCCGAAGTCCTCTCGCTGCGCTCGCGGCCGTACATCGACGCGGCGATCTCGGGCGGTGCGTCACGGCTGAGAGTCGCAGCGCGGCACCTCGTGCCCGCTGTACTCCCTCAGGCCAGCCTCGCCGCCGCACTGATGGTGCCGCACGCCATCTGGCACGAATCGGCACTGTCCTTCCTCGGCCTGGGACTTCCCACCCACCAGGCGAGCCTCGGAACGCTCGTACAGAGCGCACGAGGCTCGCTCCTCGTAGGTGACTGGTGGCCGACCCTCTTCCCCGGCCTGTGCATCGTCGTGCCCACCCTCGCGATCGCGGGCCTCGCGGGCGCCTGGCGGGAACGCATCAACCCCCGACGCCGATCGGAGCTCATGCTGTGACAGCCCCCGCACCCCCTGCTCGACGGGCGACCACGCTGACCGTCAGAGGACTTTCCGTCCGGTTCCGCCTGCCCGGCGACCGGTACGTGAGCGCGGTCACCGAAGCGGACTTCGACCTCGCTCCGGGAGAATGTCTCGCCCTCGTCGGTGAGAGCGGCTGCGGCAAGTCCGTGCTCGCCTCGGCGCTGCTCGGTCTTCTCCCGCAGAACGCGGAGACCGCCGGCACGGCACGGCTGCGAGACGCCGCCGGTGGGGACCTCATCGACCTTCTGGCTGCCGACGAGCGCACGCTGGCCCGCACCGTGCGGGGCCGACGCGTCGGCCTCGTACCGCAGAGCCCCGCGGCCCATCTGACGCCCGTCCGCACCGTGCGTTCCCAACTGGAGGAGGCCCTACGGGAGCTCATCGGGCTACGGAAGTCGCACCTGCGGCGCGCCGGTGAGGCGGCCGCCGGGCGCGCCTTGTTCCCCTCCGGGCATCTGGACCGCTATCCGCATGAACTGTCCGGCGGTCTGGCCCAGCGTGCCGCCACCGCGCTCGCTCTCGTCGGCGAGGCGCCATTGCTTCTCGCCGACGAGCCGACCACCGGACTCGACCGAGACCTCGTGGAACGCACGGTGGACGAACTGCGTCGGCACGTGGGGGAGGACCGTGGACTGCTCCTGATCACCCACGATCTGGTGGCCGCGGAGCGAATCGCCGACCGGGTGGCCGTCATGTACGCCAGCCGTATCGTGGAACTCGCTGACGCCGCTGACTTCTTCGGCGCCACCGGCCCACGGCATCCCTACGCGCGCGGTCTCCTGGATGCCCTTCCGGGACGCGCGTTCACCCCCGTCCCCGGCATGCCGCCAGAGCTTTCCGCGCTCCCTGACGGCTGCGCGTTCGCAGCACGCTGCGAACGCGCGGACGAGGCGTGCGGCAGGCTGCCCACGCTTACCGGCGGGACCGCCTGCCACCATCCCCACATGGACATACCGGAGGACCAGCATGCTTGAACTTCGGGCCATCACCGCCGGATACGACCGGCGCACTCCGGTCGTCCGGTCCGCGAGCCTCACCATCGGCCCCGGAGAGTCCGTCGGCCTTCTCGGGCCCAGCGGCTGCGGAAAATCGACGCTGGCAAGGGTCGCGGCACTGCTGCACAGACCCGACGCCGGACAGGTCGTCATCGACGGTCAGCAGGCAAGGGGCTGGCGCCACCGCGCCCCGCGTGAGCAGCGAACCGCCTTCGGCGTCGTGTTCCAACAGCCCCGGCTCTCCGCCGACCCCCGCCTGACCCTCACCGACCTGATCTCGGAGCCACTACGCGCGGCGGGCCGGACATCCGAGGCCCCCGCACTGGTTCCCGAACTGGCGGCCCGCGTCGGCCTGGGCATGGACCTGCTCACCCGTCGCCCGCACGAGGTGAGCGACGGCCAACTCCAGCGCGCCTGCCTGGCGCGTGCCCTGGTGCTACGTCCGCGCTGGCTGATCTGTGACGAGATGACGGCGATGCTGGACGCCTCGACGACGGCGGCCCTCGTCCACGTCGTGGAGGAGTACCGACGCCGGTCGGGCGCGGGGCTCCTTTCTGTCGGACACGATCGGGTGCTGCTCGAGAGGTGGTGCGACCGGACGGTGACGTGGTCCGACTGCCACGGGACAGGCGAGGACCCTCATGCGCGCCGGGCTGTCGCGAATGTCGAGGGCGCCTGATCGGGCATCGAGTGCCGATGGGCAAAATGTCCTGCTGCTCAGACCCTGAGCGATCACGCGGGCTTCGCTGCACCGACGAGGAGGCCGGGGTTGTCGGTGCGGCGTTGTCGAGGGGCTTGGGGTCGGTGGCCCGAGGTCATGCGGGGCCTGTGTGGCGGCGAGGCCGCGATGGTATGGGGAGGGCCATGTCAGCGCGTTCTCCGCGTCACCAGGGCACGCAAACGGCCCACCCGATTTCGGGGAGGGCCCGGATCTCCCGCCCCACGTATCCCGGGTTGGGCTGGAGCCCTTCCCGGCGCCCCGGACGGCATCACCTGCCTGAGACGACCGAGCCGTTGGTCCCTGGTGAGTTGGCCGTGCCAGGGGTCCGGAGTGGTATCGCCCTCCTGCATCGACCACCGGGGGAGCCGGTCGTCGTTGCCGATGGCCACCCTTGCGGTGAGAACGGCGACGCCGATCGGCCTCACGTCACACCGTGAGGCCGATCGGCGGATCCGGAGCACGCTCCGTCAGTCCAGATCGGGCTTGTCCCGCATCGTCAGCGACACCGCCGTGGTGCCGAGCCGGGGCACCGGCACCGGGAGAGAGCCGTCGGTCCCGGCGTGCAGAGGGGTGCCCACGGTGCCGAGGTAGTCGGCGGACATGGCTCCGGTGACGGGGAAACGCGGAGTCATACGGCAGGTGACAGGTTCCTCGGCGAACGATTGCAGCCGTACGAGCAGACGCCCCGGTTCCGGGACGGTCAGACCGACGACCCGCACGCGGGGGTCGTCCAGTTCCAGCAGGGCGTAGGAGGTGCCGGGGGCCGGTTCGGCCGCGCGGTTCGCTCGCACCGCCACCAGGGGGCGGCTGCCGACAGCGGCCGTGTGCATACCGAGCACAGCGCCGCTGAGGGCCGGTGTGTCCTCCCATCCGACGCTGTAGCGGAAGACGTGGTCGAATGCCTGCTCCGAGGGGAAGTTGGTGTCCCAGATGTTGTTGTGCACCCACGAGAACACAGTGCCGGGCTCCTCCTGAGCCAGCGACGGGGGATAGGGCACATACGGGATGGCGACCCCGCCCACTTGGATCAGTGGTGCGTCCTGGGTGGCCAGGGCCGCGCTGATCGGGCCCTCCTGGAGGGTGACCCAGCGGCGCACAGCTCGCATGTGCCGTGCCGAACCGGGGACCGTGGGCAGCCCCGTCCCGGTGACTCCGCCGGTCGCCTCCATCCGTACGACCGGGGACCGCATGGCGAAGGGGAAGGCGAAGAACGCGCTCTCCTTCGTCAGGGTCGCGGCCTTCTCGATCCGGTTCTCCAGATCGATCCGGGCACTCGCGCGCGGCAGATGGACCTTGACCCGCAGTCGGCGGGTGCCGGCCGGGGCACATTCGTACACCAGCGTCTCGCCGGTCGCGTCCGAGGTCCGGTCCACCAGGGCCGCCGGCGGAGCCGTCCGCCGTGTGGCCAGCAGGTGCATCGAGTCGTCGGCCGTGGTCTTGCTCGACTGGTGGTTGAATCCACCGGCCGTGCCGTACTCGTCGTACAGATACCCGTTGAATCCGACGGTGGCGTCCTGGCGGACCAGTTCGCTCCCCGTCCGCTTGTCCAGGATCGAGTCGATGCACGCGGACGCCAGGTCGACGTGGACGCGCAGGCACTCGTTCTCCAGGACCGTGGGGTCGGCCTCCGGGGTGTCGCCTTCCGCCGGACGCCCGGCCGAGGGGGCGGACGCGGGCTCGACGTCCACGCGTACGGCCCCGTGGACGGGGACGCCGGCCAGCCGGAACAACAGGAAGCGGCCGGCGGCCCGGTGGAGTTCGTTGGTCTGCTCCTCCTCCGCCACCTCCAGCGCGGTGCCGTCGCGTGAGTCGACGACCCGCACACGGTCGGCCAGGGGCACGGTGCTCTCGGGGAGGAAGAGCCGGACGGTTTCGGACCGCTCCCAACTGCAGGTGTTGGTGACGTAGTAGCCGGCGAGTGTCCCTTCACGGGGAGCCAGGCGGTCTCCCAGTGCCGCGCTCGCGGCGTCCAGCAGGGTGTGCGCCCCGTCGTGGGCGCGCAGGGCCTGGGCGTACTTCCAGTGCCACTGCCGCTCGCCCGAGCCATGACCGTGGTCGCCGTGCGTCCAGGGATCCCCGGCACCCCAGGTGTGCTCGTTGAACAGCGAGGCGGCGCGGTACACCTCGCGTGCGGCCCCGGTGATCTCGGCCCCGCCCGGCGCGCCGAATATCTCCGCGTGACCCGCGAGGGTCTGGGCGTCTGCCAGCGCCGCCTGCCCGTCACGGGTGGCGGCCAGCGGCACGGCCCCCGCGCCGACGCCGTCGACCCACCAGTCCGTCCAGTCGCCCTCGAACGTCTCGATCCGGTCGCCGAGCCGCTGCTCGGCGTCGGTGAAGAAGTCCTCGTTGCGTGAGGTGCGCAGGACGGGGAAGGCCCACTCCTCGTTCCAGCGGTGCACCGTGTCCGCGATGATGCGGCGCGGCGGCCCGTTGTCCGCGAACTTTCCCAGGACGCGCAGATGCAGGATGTCCCACGGGTACGGGTCGCCCTTGAACTCCTCGTCCAGGACGGGGAACCCGGGGATCCCCCGGCCCTCGTGCGGGTACTGGTGGTTCGCCAGGGCCGAGAGGTAGTTCGGCAGCAGATCGTCGACGCGGTCGAAGGACTCGTCGAAGCCGATGATCGAGCCCTCCATGTACGCGAGGCCGTGAGGGGTGTCGGTACGCCACACCAGCACCTCGCGTCCGCTGGGTGCCCGCCAGCGGAACAGCCGCGGCAGATCCTGGCCGCCGACGTGATGCGGTACCGCACGCCCCGCCCAGTTGTGGGCGACCGACAGATAGCGGATCCCGCTGTCGGCCAGGACGTCGGGCAGCCCGACGACCTGGCCCGGCACGTCCGTCTGCATGGCCGTGGTGACGTCGATACCCTCGCGCTCACGCAACTCGCGTATGGGACGCAGAAGTTCGTGGAGCTCGTCGGTGGAACAGGTCTCGGTGTGCAGGTTGAAGGGCATCGCCGCCAGCTCGATGCGCCCCTCACGCACACGGTCCAGGAATTCCGCGACCATCCGCGGCGGCCGGTTCTGCGACCAGTTCTCATAGCTGAAGTAGCCCTCGACCGCCCAGCGGAACTTCGACTCGTCGGGCCGGTCGTCGGTGGTGCGGCACAGTTCGAGCAGGGAGTCGAGGTACTTGCGTCCCTCGGCGAGCACCGTGCCCTGTGGGTCGGTGTAGCCGATGTCCAGGTGGGCGTGCTGGACCAGATGCAGCGTCCAGTGGCGCTGCGGGGTCAGCAGCACCTCGACGCTCTCCGCGTCGGCCAGCTCAGGCAGTTCGACCAGGACCGGTGTGGGAGCGTTCACCTCCGGCACCAGCAGCCGGGTGTCCGAGCCCGGGCCCGGCACGATGTCGCAACGCAGGACGCTGCCGGTGACGGTCGTGACGCGGGCGCGGGTGAGAGGCAGGTCCGCGGTGACGCGCACGGACTGGAGCAGGCCCCCTGCCCCGTCGTGACGCAGAAGGGGTTCGCAGGAGAGCCTGATCCGGTGCCCGCCGAGGACCCCCTCGGCGGACACCGCGCGCCGGCGCAGGATGTCTCGGGCCATGTTCGAGTCCCACCAGGAGGGACGGGCAAGTGCGGGGCGGGGCATGGGAGAGGTCTCCACTCGTGTGTGGTGCGGGAGGTACTGCTCGGCGGGCCGGGGTTCAGGAGTGGTCGGTGGCCAGACCCGCGAAGATCTGCACCATCGCGGACTGTTCGAGCGTCTCGGCCTGCGCGGCCGGGGCGTGGTCGCCGCCGCCGGAGGGCTGGAAGCGGAACAGTCCGTCCGACGGTGTCCGGTTCTCCTTCCAGGTCTGCTCGGCGTAGGCGGTGGCGGCTTCTCGGTAGGTGTGGTCGGGTCGCACCTCGTTCAGGATGCGCAGGTTGTCGAAGTAGAAGGCGTTGAAGATCGCCGGCTGGTCGTGCAGCCGGTCGCCCTGTTCCCAGTAGGCGAGCGAGCCGTGCGCGTCCTCGACCGCACGGTCGAGGTAGCTCCGGTCCCCGGTCGCGCGGTACAGGGTGGTCGCGGTGCCGATCATCGCGCCGGAGTTGTACGACCACAGGGTGGTGTTCACGGTGCCGTCGTCGTCGCGGCTGTTGTTGTACAGGCCCGGTGACCGGCGCAGGCACGACCAGTTCCACTCGTACCACTCCGTCGCGCTCCTGAGGAGCCGGGGATCGTGGCCGATGGCGTAAAGCTCGGCGGCCAGCTGGGCGGCCAGGCCCGTGACGTTGGCGGCGCGCATGGTGTTGCTCGGCGAGTCGACCCAGCGCATGCCTCCGGGGCAGGGTTTGCCGGGGTCCTCGTCCCAGCCCCGGCCGACGACCGCATAGGTTTCCATCGCCCGGTCGAGGTAGAGCCTGTCGCCGGTCGCCCGGTACTGGTCGAGGAACGACAGCCCGACGACGGCGTTGTCGTCGTAGAAGACGTCGCCTCCCTGACCGAGCGGTGCCGGCAGGTAGGAGTCGTAGCCGGGTCGGCCGTCGCGGGGGTCGAAGTACAGCCGAAGGGCCGTGAAGCGCTCGGCGGCGTCCTTGTCGTAGCGGCTGCCCACATGGGGCAGTTCGGACATGTCGACGGTGGCGGCGGCCGCCTCACGCAGCGGCCAGAGATAGGAGTGGGGGTTCTCCCCCTCCTTTCGCGGTGTCTTCTCCAGGTACAGTCCGTGCTCCTGCGGGCCCTGGTAGAGATGCTGCTGCAACGCGTCATAGGTGACCGCGGCGCGGTGGGCCCAGATGGCGGGTGCGCTCTCCCGGCCGCTGTCGGCGGCGGCCGGGCCCGCCCCCAGCGCACCGGCGAGGACGGCGAGGGCCAGTACGGCGCGTGCGGATGTCTTCACCATGGTCTGCCTTTCGGGAAGGTGGAACGGTGATGGGCGGCCGGGGACGGCTCAGCCGTGGAACTTGAGACTGCTGACGAAGAAGCGCTGGGCGGAGAAGAACAGGACGACGGTCGGCAGGGAGACGAGGAGCGCGCCGCCGAGGACCACCGGTGGCCCCACGTTGGAATAGTTGCCCTGCAGTTCGGCCAGCGCGGCCATGACCGGACGGATGTTCTTGCTGGTGGACAGCGTGATGCCGAACAGCAGGTCATTCCAGACGGCGACGAACTGGAAGACGAAGGCGGCCACCATGGCGGACCTCGACAACGGCACGTGGATCTGCCAGAAGACCCGCCACCACGAGGCCCCGTCCATCCGGGCGGCCTCGATGATCTCCGGGGCCAGCGTCAGCGCGAAGTTGCGCATGATGAAGTAGGCGAACGGGATGGCGATGGCCACATACACCAGGAACAGCCCGAACTGGGCGTCGTAGAGCCCGGTGTCGGCATAGGCGAGGAACAGCGGGCGCAGGAATACCTGGAGCGGCAGCAGGGTTCCGGAGTAGATCAGCCAGAACCAGAGAGTCTTGTGCCTGACCGGCATGATGACGGTCGCGAACGCGGCGGTGGTGGCCACCACGATGGCGGCTGCCGCGCTGGTGACCGCGTAGAGCAGGCTGTTGCCCATGGAGGGGCCGAGATCGGCCTTCGTCCATGCCTGTGACATGTTGTCGAAGAGACCGAAGCCATGTGGCCACCAGTGAGGCGTACCCCCGTAGTCGGCCGCCGGCACCAGGGCGTTGACCAGCAGCAGCCAGGTGGGCAGCGCCCAGGCCAAGGATATGAGCACCAGTGTGGTGTTGCGCAGTATCCGGCCGGTCGTGAGCCGCGTGCGCGGGGGACGCCGGGGCGTGCGGAGGGTGGTGTGCATGATCAGTTGCCTTTCGGGGTCAGCTGACGCCGCAGATACAGCCACGAGGTGAGCAGCACTATCGTGGTGAGGACGACCGCGACCGCCGCGCCCGCGCCGGGGTGCAGGGCGAGGAAGGTCTCCTGGTACATCGAGACCGCGAGTGTCTCGGACTGCCGCCCGGGCCCGCCCTGGGTGAGGACCCAGATCAGGTCGAAGGACTTGAGCCCGTTGACCAGGCTCGTGCCGACGACGATCACCGAGACGGTGCGCAGCTGGGGCAGCACGACGAACCAGAACTTCCGCCAGCCCGCCGCACCGTCCAGGGAAGCGGCCTCAAGAGTCTCGGGGGGGATGGTCTGGAGGCCGACCAGGAAGAGAATCACCGCGACGCCCGCCGACTGCCACGTGTTGGCGATGATCATCACCAGCGTGTTGCCCGGCCATTCCAGCAGCCAGCCCTGGGCGAACGAGTCCATGCCGAAGGCCCTGAGTACCTGGTTGGCAGCGCCGTCGGTGTTGAGGACGAAGTTCCACACCACCGCGACGGCCGAGCCGGACAGGGCGTAGGGAAGGACGACGACCAGCCGTGCCGCGCGGGACCACCCGGCGCCGTGCGTCATCACGGCTATGGCCAGGCCCAGCACGAGCGGCAGGGCGACCGTGCCGACCACCCACATCAGGGTGTTCTGGATCGAGCGGGTCAGCACCGGATCGTTGAGGAAGAGTGCGTAGTTGTCGAGACCGGCGAAGCTCGAGACGCGCCGGTCGTCGAAGAAGCTCCGGTGGACGGTCACGGCGAACGGGAGCAGCAGCAGAGCGCTCACCATGAGGACGGCCGGCGCCAGGAATCCGGCACCGGCGAGCCTGTCCCTCATCCGTGGGGCGGCCCGGCGGGTGGGTCCGGAGTCCGCGGGGCTCCGTCCTGGCGAGGTGCGCGGTCCTGAAGGCGGCGGTCGGCGTTGATCGAGGGAAGAACTCATGCTTCGTCCCTCTCCCATGCCGCCCATTCGTCGGCCGCCCGTCCCGCCATGCTGCGCAGCGTGTTCTCGGGGGAAGAGGCCCCGGTCATGAAGCTCCCCAAGTCGTCGGTGTTCCCCTGGATGAGATTGGGCGGGCCGGACTCGCCGTAGCGGGGCAGCAGCGTCCAGCGCTCCCGCAGCGCCCGGTCCTTGAGGCGGGCCATCACGGGGTTGCCGGGCAGGGAGCGCGGATTGGCCGAAGCGTCCTGGAGGAAATCGGTCCACACCTTCTGGACCCCCGGGTCGAGCCAGTTCGCCGCGTTGGCCATCGCCGCCTCGTGGGAGACCGCCTTGCGCGGGACCGCGAGCACCCCGGACTCGGTGATGACCGAGCGGCGGGTGGAGGACTCGACGGGCGGCATGACGAAGGCGTCGAAGTCGACCCCCGGCTTCATACCGGTCGCCGCGATCCCCTGTGACTGCCAGGAACCGTGCAGGAACATGCCGACCCGGCCCGCCTTCAACGCGGCAGGACCGTTGTTCTGGTCGAAGTCCGCCGGCGTCATCCAGCCCTTGCGCATGAAGTCCTGCCAGATCTGCAGAGCTTTCCTCGCCTGCGGATCCGTGTAACGCGCCTTCCCGCTGATCAGCTCCGCGTAGAAGCCGGGGTCCACCTTGCTGACGAGCTCCTGGAACCACTCGTACGCCGGCCAGTTACCGCTCTGCGTGGCGACGAACGGGACGACACCCGCCTTCTTCAGCACCTCGGCGTTGTGAAGGAGCTCCTCCCAGGTGCCGGGAGCGCGCAGGCCGTGCTTGCGGAAGAGGGCCGTGTTGTAGAAGAGCACGTAGTACGACTCGTAGAGCGGAATTCCGTACACGGAGCCGCGATAGGACATCGCTTCACGGGCTTGAGAGGTGACCCAGCCCTTGCGTTCGTAGTCGGTCCACAGGGAGGAGAGATCGCTGAGCTCCCCGGTGCGGGCCAGTGACTTCAGGAAATAGCCCGAGGCCCACTTGATCATGTCCGTGGCCTTGGTCGTCTGCAGCGAGATCTGGGTGACCTGCCTGTACGACGTGGGGTTCGGGTTGGACAGCGGACGCAGCGCGTAGCCGGTGATCTTCTCCAGCTCCTGCCCGGCCGCGACATAGCCCTGGTCCCAGGTGGCGTTGTCGTTGGCGAGCGAGGTGGTGCCGGGTTTCACCGCGGTGCTGTCACCCCGGGCGCAGCCGGCCAGAAGGGCCGCTCCGCCCACTCCCAGGCCCGACAGGACACTGCGGCGGCCGAGCAGGTGGGACGACCGCTGTGTCGCCCCGCCGATTGATCTCATTGGTTCCCTTCCCTCTGGGTCCCCGCAGGGATCCCTGGCTCTGGGGTGTGATGGGTGAGGGATACGGCCCTCTGAGAGATCTCGCCGTACCGCACGGCATCGGCGGTCCGGATTGCCAGGATGTTAACGACACCATGGGGCTGAAACAAGACTCCGTCGTAAATATTCGCCTGCGACCCTCATCTAGCTGTGAGTACAGGTCGCCTTGCGATCGACGTCTTGTCGGCCACGAGTGTTATCGATACCATCGGCTCGGTCGCCCGCTCATCCCTTCAGGAGTACCAGTGCACTCAGAGCCCCGCCCTTACGAACGCAACCCCCGCTATCCGGCCGCCGGCTCCGTGGTCACCGGGTGGGACGGCGCGGTCGCCACCCTGCCCTCGCGGCCGACCGTGCTCGCCCTGGACGGCCCTGCGGCTCTGGACTGGAACGGGGCCGCCCAGGGAATCGCCGCCGCCCTGCGGGACCGGTCCGTCGAGGTCGCCGTCCTCGACGTGCGCGAGCGCTGGTCGCCGGCGGCCGTCGAGCGCTTGTGCGTGCCGGATGCCGGGGCCGACCCGTTCTTCCTGCCGCTCGCCGGGTTCGAGATGGCCGACCTCTTCGAGGGATCGCCGTCCGTCGAGCGCCCCGGGAGCGGCGTCCTGCTGGTCTACGGCCCCGGCGCCGCCCTCTGGTCACCCGACCTGACCTGGTGGGCGGACCTGCCGAAGCGGTACGCCGAGAGCGCTGTCGCCTCGGGAACGCTGCCCGTGGGCGTCAACCTCGGGCGCCCGGACGTACCGGGCGAACTGCGCAGCCTCTTCTACACGGACTGGCCGGTCACCGACCGCCACCGGGACGCCCTCGCGCCGGGGATCGACCGGTGGATCGACGTGCAGGATCCGCAGGCCCCCGCCTCCCTGGACGGCCCCGCGGTCCGTGCCACGCTCGCAGGCCTCGCCCAGCAGCCCGTGCGTACCCGCCCTTACTTCAACTCCACTCCGTGGGGCGGCCGGTGGGCCGCTGAGGAACTCGGCTTCCGGACCGGTGACGGCAACACCGCCCTCGGCTACGAGCTCATCGCCCCCGAAGCGGGCGTCCTCGTCGGCCAGGACGCCGGGGCGCTGGTGGAGCTGCCCTTCCAACTCCTGTGCGTCCTGCACCCCGAAGAGTTCCTCGGCGCGGACGTGCACCGGCACTACGGCACCTCCTTCCCCATCCGCTTCGACTACCTCGACACCGTCGGGGGCGGCAGTCTCTCCCTGCACTGTCACCCGCAGGAGCAGTACATGCGGGAGACCTTCGGCTGGCCCTACACCCAGCACGAGACCTACTACGTCACGGCGAGCGACCCCGGGTCCCAGGTCCTCCTCGGGCTGCGGCAGGGTACGGACGTGGACATCCTGCGCAAGGAGGTGGAGGCGTCGGCGGCGCACGGCACACCGCTGCGCGTCGAGGACCACGTCCAGACGTTCCCCGCCGACCCGGGTCAGCTGTTCATGATCCCGGCGGGCACCCCTCACGCGTCCGGCGCGGGCAACCTCGTGCTGGAGATCAGCGCCACGCCCTACCTCTACTCACTGCGCTTCTACGACTGGCTCCGCCGCTCCACCTCCGGGGTGCCCAGGCCGCTGTCCCACCGTCACGCGTTCGCCAACCTCGACTCCGGGCGGCGCGGCAGCGAGGTCGTCAAGGACCTCGTGCAGCAGCCGCGCACCCTGCGCGAGGGCGTGGGCTGGCGCGAGGAGGTCATCGGCGCCCTGCCGGAGATGTTCTACGCGGTCCACCGCTTCGTACTCGACGGGACGGGGCCGGCCGACGACGACACCGCGGGCCGTTTCCACATTCTCAACGTCGCCGCCGGTGACGGTGTGGTGGTGGAGACCGCCGACGGCCTGTGCCACGACCTGGCGTTCGCCGAGACTCTCACCGTGCCGGCCGCCGTGGGCGGCTACCGCCTCCACCCCGTCGGCCAACGGCCCGCGCACGTCGTCAAGTCGCTGGTGACACCCGCATGACCCGGGTGCCCGTGCTGGAGATCGGCGGCACGCACGTCACCGCCGCACTGGTGGACATGACGACCGGGCTGCCGGTCACCGACTCGATGATCCGCAGGCCGGTCGCCGCCGATGCCGGTGCCGAGGAGATCCTCGACTCCTTCGCCGACGCGGCCCGGCGCACCGCGGCGCCCGCAGGAGCGCCCTGGGGCGTCGCCGTACCGGGACCGTTCGACTACGCGGCAGGCATCGGCAGGTTCCGGGGGATCGGCAAGTTCGAGTCGCTCCACGGCATCGATGTGGGGACGGAGCTGGCCGGCCGGCTGCCGCGCCCGCGTACCGTCCGCTTCCTCAACGACGCGGACGCCTTCGCCATCGGGGAGCACCACCACGGGGCCGCGGCACAGCGGAAGCGGTCCGTGTGTGTGACGCTCGGCACGGGCGTCGGATCATCCTTCCTGCGGGGCGGGCGGCCCGTCACCGACGGCCCCACGGTGCCACCCGGAGGCCGGGCCCACCGCATCACTGTCGACGGACTGCCGCTGGAGGAGGTGGTCTCGCGGCGGGCGATCCGTGCACGGTTCGCCCGGGCCGCAGGTCTTGACGGGCGGGGCGAGATCCCGGACGTCAGCGCGATCGCCGCTCTGGCCCGTAGCGCGGACCCGCACGCCGCAGCGGCGATCAGCGGCTGCTTCACCACTCTGGGGCGTGCCCTGGCACCCTGGTGCGCAGCCTTCCGGCCGGACGTGATGGTCGTCGGTGGTTCCATGGCCGCGTCCTGGGACCTCATCGGCCCGGCGCTGCGCTCCGGCCTCTCCACGGCGGCCGAGACCGCCGGGCGGGGAGCGGATGCCGTCATCGCCGCGATGGACCTGCGAACCGCCCGGCGGCCCGACGACGCACCCCTGATCGGCGCAGCGCACTGGGCCGTGAGCCCTCGGACGAAAGGCCGCCCGCCGGGCCGGGCGGCGCCGGAGGCCGGGCACTCTCTACAATGACGGCGCCTGCGGCTCCGGCAGCCCACCGACGGCACAGACCCCCTGACGGCACGAAGGAAGGACCGGCCGTGGCGCAGCACCGACCGAGTGACGTCGCCATGCCGACGATGCGTGACGTCGCCGCCCGTGCCGAGGTCAGCGCGATGACCGTCTCCCGGGTGCTCAAGGGCGATACCCGCGTCGCCGAAGCCACCAGGGACCGGGTGCTGAAGGCCGTGGAGGCGCTCGGTTACCGCCGCAACGAGACCGCCCGTCGTCTGCGGGTCGGCGGCAGCGGCATGATCGGCCTGATCGTCACCAACCTGGCCAACCCCTTCTACTCGCGGCTGGCGCTCGGCGTCCAGGAGGTGGCCTACGAACACGGCCTCCGGGTCCTGCTCGGCAACACCGCGGAACACGTCGACCGGGAGCGAGGGCTGGTCGAGGACCTGACCTCACGCCAGGTGGACGGGATGATCGTGGTCCCGGCGGGCGGCAGCCACCGCCATCTGGCTCCGGCCGCGCTGCGGGGCATGCCGATCGTCCTCGCCTCCCGGCCGCCGGCGGGAATGGACGCCGACTGCGTGCTGGTGGACGACTTCGGGGGAGCGGAAGCCGCCACCGGGCGCCTGATCGAGGACGGCCACCGGCGGATCGGGTTCCTGGGGAACCCGCCCGCCCTCTACACAGGCGCCGAACGTTTCCGCGGCTACTGGGCCGCCCATGAGGCGGCCGGCCTCCAGCCGGACGAACGCCACATCCGCCGCGGACCGGCAGACGTGCCCACGGCCGAGCGCGCCGCTGTCGCCGTGCTGCGGGAGCCCGACCCTCCTACCGCCCTCTTCTGCACCAACAACCGTCTGACCCAGGGCGCCATCCGGGCCGTCCGCACACTCGATGTCCCGGTGGCCCTGGCCGGTTTCGACGACTTCGACCTCGCGGACGTCCTCGGGCTCCCGCTGACGATCGCGTCCTACGACGCCGACGAGATCGGCCGCAGGGCCGGCCAGATGCTCATCGACCGCATCAACGCCGTCCCCGGCACCCCGCTGCCCGCACGACGCTCGGTGGTCCCCACCGAGGTCATCCGGTACGGGACCGACCGACCGTAAGGGCCCGGCACCGTCCGCCCGATTCCGGGAGAGCGCGACCCCGACGGGCCGGTGGACGGACCCGCCGCCACACGCGCGGAACTTCCGATGGAGTCCCCATGCACGACGACCGTACGCTGACCGAACGCCGGCTCGCCCGGGTACTCGACCAGCGTCTCAGGCCCGCAGTCCACACCCGCTCCCTTCCCCTCGAAGTGAGCGTCCACCACGTCTCCGGTGAGCCGGTCCCCGTGCACGAGGGAATCGCCGGACCCTATGAGCCGACCGCCACCGGCGAACACTGGGGCCCCGCCTGGTCCACCAGCTGGTTCAGGATCCGCGGAACGGTACCCACCGGCTGGGCGGGGGAACGGATCGAAGCGGTGCTCGACCTCGGCTTCGGTGCCACTCAGCCCGGCTTCTCCGCCGAAGGTCTCGTGTACCGGGCCGACGGCACCCCCGTGAAGGCCCTCAACCCCCGCAACACCTGGCTCCTGATCGCCGAACGGGCTCAGGGGGGCGAGCGATTCGAGTTCCACATCGAGGCCGCCGCCAATCCGCTGATCTTCGACTTCGACGCCGCGGGCGATCCCTTCGTCCCCACGCGTGCGGGCGGCATGGCCCCCTGGCTGAGCGGTGACGGGCGGACGGAGCCTTCGGGCGAGCCGCTGTACCGGCTGACCCGGATGGACTTCGCCGTCTTCGACGAGACGGTCTGGGAGCTCGTCCAGGACCTCGACGTCCTGTCCGGGCTCATGCACCAGCTGCCTGAGGACTCCACGCGCCGCAGCCAGATCCGGCACACCGTGAGCAGCGCCCTCGACGCCGTCGACCTGCAGGACATCGGCGGGACCGCCGGGCCGGCCAGGAAGCTGCTGGCCCCGGCGCTCGCCGCACCCGCGCACACGGGCGCCCACCGCATATCGGCCGTCGGGCACGCCCACATCGACACCGCCTGGCTGTGGCCGGTACGTGAAACCGTCCGCAAGGCGGCCCGCACCGTCTCGAATGTGACCGCCCTGATGGACGACCACCCGGGCTTCCGGTTCGTCATGTCGCAGGCCCAGCAGCTGGCGTGGCTGAAGGAACAGAGGCCGGAGGTGTACGCCCGGGTACTGGAGAAGGCGGCGACCGGACAGTTCCTGCCCACCGGAAGCCTCTGGGTGGAACCCGACACCAACCTCTCCGGCGGCGAGTCCCTGGTCCGCCAGTTCGTCCACGGCAAGCGGTTCTACCTGGACGAGTTCGGCGTCGAGACGCGCGACATGTGGCTGCCGGACACCTTCGGCTACAACGCGGCGTTGCCGCAGCTCATGAAGCTCGCCGGGATCGACTGGTTCCTGACGCAGAAGATCTCCTGGAACACCACGAACGCGTTCCCGCACCACACCTTCTGGTGGGAGGGCATCGACGGCTCCCGCGTCTTCAGCCATTTCCCGCCCGTCGATTCCTACAACGGTGACCTCTCCGGCGCCGACATCGGCCACACCGAACGTAACTTCCGGGACAAGGGGGCCGCCAACCGCTCCCTGGTGCCGTTCGGATACGGCGACGGCGGGGGCGGCCCCACGCGCGAGATGCTGGCACGTGCCGACCGGCTCGCGGATCTGGAGGGCTCGGCGAAGGTCGAGATCGAGGGACCGGCCGAGTTCTTCACCAAGGCCCACGAGGAGTATCCCGACGCGCCGGTCTGGGTCGGCGAGCTCTACCTGGAACTCCACCGGGGCACGCTCACCAGCCAGCTCGCCACCAAGCAGGGCAACCGCCGCAGCGAACACCTGTTGCGGGAGGCGGAACTGTGGGCGGCCACGGCCACGCTGAGGACAGGCGAGTCATATCCGTACGCCGCGCTCGACCGCATATGGAAGACCGTTCTGCTGCATCAGTTCCACGACATCCTGCCAGGCTCCTCCATCGCCTGGGTCCACCGGGAAACGGAAAGGGCACACCAGGAGGTCGCCCGCGAACTGAACACCATCATCGACGCCGCCCAGCACGCCCTGGCAGGGCCGGCCGACGCCGACGGCGGCATGATCGTCTTCAACGCGGCACCGCACGACCGCGACGGCGTGCCGGCGCTCGGGGCCGGTCCGCGCACCGCTCCACCTCGGGCGGTGCCCGTGCGACAGGGGCGCCATGGCAGCCTCGTCCTGGACAACGGGCTTGTACGGATCACGGTCGACCTCCGTGGCCTCATCACGTCCGCGTACGACGTGACCGCCGGGCGGGAGGCACTCGCCCCCGGCGCGGTGGGCAACCTGCTCCAACTGCACCAGGACTTCCCCAACCAGTGGGACGCCTGGGACCTCGACTCGTTCTACCGCAACACCGTGCAGGACCTCACCGACGCCGACGAGGTCACGGCCCGAGGCGACGCGATCGAGGTCGTGCGTACCGTGAACCGATCGCGCATCCGTCAGCTGCTGAGCCTCCGGGAAGGCGCCCGCCGGCTCGACGTCGACACGGTCGTCGAGTGGCGGGAGCGGGAGAAGATACTCAAAGCGGCCTTCCCCCTCGACATCCGGGCGGGGCACTCGACCAGCGAGATCCCGTTCGGCCATGTCCATCGGCCCACCCACTCCAACACGAGCTGGGACGCGGCCCGTTTCGAGATATGCGCCCACCGCTTCCTCCACCTCGCGGAACCGGGCTGGGGCGCGGCGCTCGTCAACGACTCCACCTACGGCCATGACGTCACCCACGACGTCCGCCCCGACGGCGGCACGACGACCACGGCCAGGCTCTCGCTGCTGCGCGCTCCTCTGTTTCCCGACCCCGACACCGACCAGGGCGAACACCGCCTGCGGTACGGACTGGTGATCGGCGCGGACATCGGTGACGCCGTCCGCGAGGGCTATCACTTCAACCTCGCCGAACGCACCGTCACCGGCACGGCCGTTGTCACCCCTTTGGCCGAGGTCGACCGGAGCGCTGTGGTGATCGAGGCGGTCAAGCTGGCGGACGACCGGTCAGGAGACGTGATCGTGCGTCTCTACGAGTCGCTCGGCGGACGCGCCACGACGACCCTGCGAGCCGGATTCCCTCTGGCCGCCGCCGCGATGACCGACCTGCTCGAACGGCCTCTGGCAGACGGATCCGACCTCTCCGTGACCGCGGACAGCGTTCCGCTCGTTCTGCGCCCGTTCCAGATCATGACTGTGCGACTGTCCCCGCGCGTCTGACCGAAGACCGGCGGGTGGCCACCACATGCGCCGCGGCCACCCGCCCGAGCGCGCAAGGGAGGCGCACCGGCCGAGCCCGGCGCTCCCTTCGAACAGTCTCACCCGGTCACGGGGCGCACCGCGTCGGAGACGGACTTGACGCCGCCGTGCGCGGTGAGTCCACCGTCCACGGGGATCTCCGCACCGGTGATGAACGACGACTCGTCGGAGATCAGGAACACCACCAGCGGAGCCACCTCGTCGACGCTTCCGGTGCGGCCCAGCGGCGTCTCGCGGATGTTGGTCTCGCGGAAGGCGGGGGCGGCGGAGGCGGTCATCTCGGTCTCGACGTAGCCGGGGTGGATCGTGTTCACCCGGATGCCGCGGGGGCCCAGCTCCAGCGCCGCAGTCTTCGACAGGCCCCGCAGCGCCCACTTACTGGTGGTGTAGGCGACCGGGTAATGGGCGGTGAGGGCGGCGGAGGAGCCGACGTTCACGATGGAGGAGCCCGGGGGCATCAGGGGCATGAGGTGCTGGATGCCGAGGAGGGGGCCGGTCACGTTGACCGCGTGGACGCGGGCCATGTCCTCGGGGCGTACGTCGCCGACGCGGGCCCGCCAGGTGATGCCCGCGTTGTTCACCAGGCCGTGGACCTGCCCGTATGTCTCCCGGAGCTCGGTGGCGAGGTCGGCCCAGCCCTGCTCGCTGGTGACATCCAGACTGCGGCATTCGTCGACCGGGTCGACGTCCGTCGCGATGACCTGGGCACCTTCACGGGCGAGCGCGGCGGCCTCGGCGGCGCCCTGGCCGTGGGCCGCACCGGTGACCACGACCACCTTGCCGAGCAGTCTCACGGCCGCTCCCGGTCACGGCGCCGGCCGGCCGGCAGGGGGAGGGGCGCGACACCGGGGATCACCGTGCTGGTGAGCGTGCCGACGCCCTCCACGGTCAGGGTGACGGTGTCGCCGGGCTTCAGCGGCCGCGGGATCTGCTCGCCGCGCAGGCCCCACAGCTCGGCCAGGCATCCGCCGTTGCCGCAGGTCCCCGACCCCAGGACGTCCCCCGGCACGACGCGCGTGCCACGTGAGGCGTAGGCGGTCATCTCCTCGAAGGTCCAGCTCATGTGGGACAACAGGTCCTCGCCCACGGTCTCGCCGTTGATCTCGGCGGTCAGGGCGAGGCGCAGGAAACCTTCGGTGTCCCGGTAGGGCTCCAGTTCGTCGGCGGTCACGAGGTACGGGCCGAGTGTGGTCGCTGTGTCCTTGCCCTTGCAGGGGCCGAGGCCGACCTTCATCTCCGCCGACTGGAGGTCGCGTGCGGACCAGTCGTTGAACACGGTGTAGCCGACGATGTGGTCACGGGCGCGTTCCGGGCTGAGGTCGCGGCCCTCCCGGCCGATGACGGCGGCGACTTCGAGTTCGAAGTCGAGCACGGCGGACCCCGGTGGCACGGGAACGTCGTCCTGGGGGCCGTAGATCGCATGCGGGTTGGTGAAGTAGAAGGTCGGCGCCTCGTACCACTGCTCGGGCACGCCGGCGACACCGTCGACGGAACGGCGCACACCTTCGACGTGTTCCTCGAAGGTGACGAAGTCACGCACCGACGAGGGCTGCAGCGGAGCCAGCAGCCGGACCTGGGAGACATGAGGTCCGGCCGGTACGTCGAGTGCCGCCGCGCCGGCGGCGAGCAGGCCGGGCAGCCCGCCGGTCTCCGCGAGCAGCGCGGTCAGTGAGGTGACGCCGGGCAGCGGGAAGAGCGTGCCGTCCTCTTCCACGACGGCCACCCGGTGGCGGTGTTGGTGCTGATAGGCGGCGAAGCGCATCGTGCGGCTCCAGACGGGAGGGAGGGCGGGGCGCGGAGCGCGCCGCGGGCCGTGCCCCGGGGGACACGACCGCGGCGGCCGGGAGCGGAGTTGTCGGGCGTCAGACGGGCGGGGCCACGAAGACGCCGCGGTCGGGGTCGTTGAAGGACTCCTTGGCGACGAGTTCGTTCATGGCGTTGGCGGTGCCCCACTGGTCGGTGACCTCGGGCTTGGAGAAGTCGTAGACGTGGGGGTGCCAGGTGTCCTCGTCGAGGTTCTCCAGCTCGGTCGTGTATTCGACGGTGTTGCCGTGCGGGTCGAGGAAGTACGTGAAGGTGTTGTCACCCGCCATGTGCCGCCCGGGGCCCCAGATCTTGCGGAAGCCGGCCCGCATGACCCGGCCGGAGCCGCGCATGTACTCGTCGAGGCCACGCATCTCGAAGGAGACGTGGTGCAGGGCGGTGTGCGGGCCCTGCGCGATGGCCATGGAGTGGTGCTGGTTGCTGATCCGCATGAAGTGCATGACCTCGCCCATGTGCGGGGAGCTGAGCGTGTCGGAGAGGGCGAAGCCGAGGTGGCGCTCGTACCACTCGCGGGTGCGGTTCAGGTCGGGGGAGTTGAGGACGACGTGGGAGAGCTTGACCGGTATGGCCTCCTTCTCCTCGATCTTCCGGTGCTGCCGGACCTCGACGTCGGCGGACACCTCGATGGTGCGGCCGTCGACGTCGAAGAAGCGGAAGCCGTACCCGCCGCCCGGGGTGTCCACCGTGCCCGGTTGTGAGATCAGCCGCACACCCCCGGCCAGGAGCCGCTCGGCCAGGGTGTCCACGTCGGCCGGGTTCGCGGCGCCGTAGGAGACGAGGTCGAGCCGCTTCTCCTCGGCCTTGCGCAGCCGTACGACGTACTGCTCGGGGGAACCCTCGGCGGCCAGGAAGGAGATGCCGGAGTCCTCGGTGACCTTGGTGAGGCCCCAGACGCCGGCGTAGAAGTCGAGCTGCTTGTCGTAGTCCGGCACTGCCAGGTCGACGTGACGCAGGTGGGTGAGCAGACGTGCGCTCATGGTGGGTTCCTCCTCAGGTGAGAGTGGGGCCGAGCAGGGCGGCGGCGTTGTCACCGCGTACGGCGTCGAAGTCGGCCCGGGGCAGCCCCGCGGCGCGCAGGGCGCCGACCGGGTCCTCGGTGCCCATGTCGAAGGGGAAGTCGGAGCCGAGGAGCACGCGGTCGGCCCCGGCCACCCGGATCAGCTCCCGCAGGACGCGCGGGTCGTGGACGAGCGAGTCGAAGTACAGCCGCTTGAGGTAGCTGCTCGGCAGGTGGGCGCAGCCGGCACCGGCGTCGGAGCGGGCGGACCAGGCGTGGTCGGAGCGGCCGATGTGGGTGGGCAGATAGCCGCCGCCGTGTGCGGCGATCAGCTTCAGGTCCGGGTGCCTGTCGAGCACTCCCGAGAAGATGAGGTGGGAGAGCGCGACGGCGTTCTCGGTGGGCTGGCCGACCGTGTTGGACAGGTACCACCGGTCCAGGCGCTCGTCGAGCGTGCACCCGAAGGGGTGCAGGAAGACGATCGCGCCCGTCTCGCCGGCCCGGGACCAGAACGGTTCGTACGCGGGATCGGACAGCTCCCGCCCCGGGGCGTGGCTGGAGATCTCCACCCCGGTCAGCCCTTGCTCCAGAGCGTGATCGAGGGCGCGTACCGCCTGGCCCGGATGCTGGAGGGGTACGAGTCCGAGTCCGCGCAGCCGGTCGGGGGCGGCCGAACAGTGCGTGGCGGTCCCCTCGTTGGCGGCCCGGTACACCTTCTCGGCCGTCTCCTCGTCGGCCCAGTAGTGGTAGTGCGACGGGGAGGGACTGACCAGCTGGACGTCCACGCCCTGGGCGTCCATCGCGGCCAGACGAACGGCAGGGTCGGTGAGCCTCGGGATGCGCTCGCGCACCATGGGGCCGCTGACCGAGAGGGCGGCGGGGCCGTTACGCCGGGCGTCCAGTTCCCTGGCGTCGGCGAGGCCCGGCCGGCCGGCGACG
This sequence comes from Streptomyces sp. NPDC023573, assembly GCF_055559735.1. Classification (NCBI taxonomy): domain Bacteria; kingdom Bacillati; phylum Actinomycetota; class Actinomycetes; order Kitasatosporales; family Streptomycetaceae; genus Streptomyces; species Streptomyces sp. NPDC023573. The sequence continues at coordinate 124,366 of NZ_JBVHKB010000010.1, read as the reverse complement.
AGCGCCTCGATCTCCGGGAGCAGGACGTGGGCGTGTACGTCCACGGTCGGGTGCACGGAGGTGCCGGATGCGGGGCGGTGGGTCACGGCAGCTCCCGGAGCATCGTCATGGTGCGGCCCATCAGGCCGGGGACATCGGCGTCACGCACCCCGTCGAGCTGCCACTGCCCGATCTGTACGGAGGCCTCCACCACGGGGCGTACGCGGGTGATCCGCCGCTCGTAGTACGCCTGGAACAGGGCGTCGTCCCAGGTGTCCGAGCCGGTCAGCATCTGTGTCAGCACCCAGGCGTCCTCCAGGGACAGGGCGGCGCCCTGCGCGAGGGTGGGCGGGCAGCAGTGGGCGGCGTCGCCGACGAGGACGACCCGGCCGCGGTGCCACGAGCCCTCGACCAGCATGCGGTCGAACCAGGTGTAGTTGACCTGCGCGGGGTCGGTGATGTGTTCGGTGATCTCCGGCCAGTTGCCGCCGTAGGCGGAGGCCAGGCGGCGCATCTCGTCGGCGTACGACTCGGGCGGGATGGTGGCGCGGTCGCGGTTGGCCTCGACGACGTACGCGTAGAGCGTGGTGTCGCTGGTGGGGCAGTAGCCGGCGATGAAGGCGGGGCCGCCGTAGGCGAGGTCCGTGCGCGACACTCCGGCCGGGCGTGGGGCCGCCACGCGCCAGATGGCCATGCCGGTCGGCTCGGGCTTCGCCGTGATGCCGATGGCGGCCCGGGTGGTCGAGCCGAGGCCGTCGGCGGCGATCACCAGGTCGTAGCGGCTTCTCGTGCCGTCGCTGAAGCGGACGGAGACGCCGTCGGCGTCCTGGTCCAGATCGTCGACGGTGACCCCCAGGCGGACGGAGGCGCCGCTTGCGCGTACGGCCTCGATCAGGATGCGCTGGAGCTGGGGCCGCTGCATGCCGACGGTGGCGGGGAGGTCGTCGCCACCGCTGCGGATGTCGTCCTGCGCGTGCAGGACGGTCCCGTCGGGGGCGGTGATGCCGACCGACCCGAAGCCGAAGCCGGACGCCTCGACCTGCTCCCACACGCCCAGCTCGCGCAGCACGCGCAGCGCGTTGCCCTGGAGGGTGATGCCGGAGCCGGCGGTGGCGTTCCAGTCGTCCTTGGCCTCGATCAGGTGTACGTCGACTCCGGCGCGGCGCAGCAGGAGCGTCACGGCGTTACCGGCCGCGCCGCCGCCGATCACCAGGACCGTGCGGGCTTCATTCATGGTGGAACTCCCTTGTTCCTGGTGGGGCTATTTGACGGCGATCGGGTTGATGGGGGAGCCGACCGCACCGGTGATGGGAAGGGGTGCGGCGGTGAGCCAGAACGCGTACGCGCCGTCGGCCGCGCAGTCCTGGGCCAGGGTCTCCAGGTCCCACATCTCCCCGATGAGCAGGCCGATGTGGGGGATGGCGACCTGGTGCAGCGGCTGGAAGGCGACGTCGAACTCGTTGGGCCGTACCTCGAAGCCCCAGGTGTCGGTGGCGATCGCGGCGATCTCCGTGCCGTGCAGCCAGCCGGCGGTGGTGAAGGAGAGGCCGGGGGCGGGTCCGCCCGCGTAGTCGCCCCAGCCGTCGCGTCGGGCGCGGGCGAGCTGTCCCGTACGCACCAGCACGATGTCGCCGCGGCCGACGCTCACGCCCTGGGCCTCGGCGGTCGCCGTCAGGTGTTCCTCGGTGACGGCGAAGGCGTCGGGCAGCTCACCGTTCTCGCCGATCGCGCGGCCGACGTCCAGGAGCACGCCGCGTCCGGCGACATGCGGAGCCATGTGCTCGATGCCCGTGACCAGGTCGCCTTCGGAGGTGACGGTCTTCGCCGCGTCCCGGCCGTTCCACGCCTTGCCGTGGTCGAAGATGTGCCCGAGCCCGTCCCACTGCGTCGAGCACTGCAACGGCATCGCGATGACGTCGTCGGCCCCGCCGAGACCGTGCGGGAATCCCTGCAGGCCGAGTGCCGCGTCGGTGCCGGTGTCGAGCATGGTGTGGACCGGGTTGGTGCGGCGGCGCCAGCCCTTCTGGGGGCCGTTCATGTCGAAGCTCTGGGCGAGCGAGAAACTGACGCCCCGGCGGATGAGCGCGGCGGCCTCGCGCCGCTTCGCCTCGTCCAGGAAGTTGAGGGTGCCCAGTACGTCGTCCGCACCCCAACGTCCCCAGTTGGAACACGCCTCGGCGGCCTCGGCGATCGAGCCCTCGGGGTCGGTGCGGTCCAGGCTCACGACGCCTCCGCGACACAACGGGTGCGCTGAGCGCCGAGGCCGGTGATGGAGCCGTCCATGACGTCGCCGTCGCGCAGCAGCCGCCCCCAGTGCATGCCGTTGCCGGCCGGGGAACCGGTCAGCACCAGGTCACCGGGCAGCAGGCGGGCGCTCTGCGAGGCGTAGGACACCATGCGCGCGACGTCGAAGATCATGTCCTTGGTGGACTCGTCCTGCATGGTCTCGCCGTTCAGCTTCAGCACGAGGCGCAGGTCGTCGGTGTCCGCGATCGACTCGGCCGGCACGATCCAGGGGCCGAGCGGGGTGAAGCCGGGCGCGTTCTTGCTGCGCAGCCAGTCGGTGCCGATCTGGGGCATGTCCCGGCGGAAGACGGTGGCACGGTCGGTCAGGTCGTTCGCGATCGTGTAACCGGCGACGTGCCCGAGGGCCTCCTCCACGGACACCTGGTGTGCCGGCCGCCCGATGACCGCCACCAACTCCAGCTCCCAGTCCGGCTTCTCGGCCCAGGCAGGGAGTACGACGTCGTCGTACGGGCCGGTGACCGCACTCGGCAGGCCGATGAAGACGTACGGAAGGTCGTCGGCTGCCCGGCGGTCCATGATCTCCGCGGCTTCGGCACGCCGCTCCTTCTCGGAGCGGTCGTCGCCCGGAGCCCGGTGTGCGACGTGGAGGTCGATCACGTGCTGCCGGTAGTTGGCGCCCGACTGGAACACCTGCCGCGGTTCGACCGGAGCGTGCACCCGGAAATCCGCCAGCGGCCTGCGCTGCGGGCCGCTGTCATCGGCGAGCGCCGTGAGTCGCGCCGCAGCCGTGTCCCACGACTCCAGGAGAGTGCGGACCGACAGGGAATCGTCACCGAAGGCGGCGCGCAGGTCGAGCACCTGGGCGTCCGGCGTGACGAGCGCGGGGAAGGCCGGTCCGTCCGGTGCCGAGAGCGTGGCCAGAGCGAACGGTCCGGCGAACAGCGCGGACGCGGATGCAGATTTCACGAACATGTCCTCCTGATTGCGGTGGGACTAATCTGAACCCAGCACCCGCGATCAGGGAAATCGATTCTGTGGATGATTACCATCCATCGCATTTATTCCTCCCTCTCGGAGCCTCACAGCAAGGGAAAACTCGTGAATCTGGCTCGCCTCGACCTCAACCTCGTTGTCGCCCTGCGTGCCCTGCTGGAGGAGCGCAACGTCACGCGCGCCGGAGAGCGCGTGGGGCTCAGTCAGCCCGCGATGAGTGCTTCCCTCGCCCGCCTGCGCCGCCACTTCGGCGACGACCTGCTCGCCCGTGTCGGCGGCCACTACGAACTCACCGCCCTCGGCCAGGTCCTCCTGCACCGCACCTCCACCGCCTACGAAGTGGTGGAACGCCTCTTCGCGAGCCAGGCCGACTTCGATCCGGGCAGCGAGAAGCGGGAGTTCAAACTGGTGGCGTCCGACTACGCGGTCGCCGTGTTCGGCGCCGAGCTCGCCCGGGTGGTCCACGAGGAGGCCCCCGGCATCCGGCTGCGCTTCGTCCAGACTCCGCCCAGCGTGGTCGACGACACGGCCACGCTGTTGAGCACCACCGACGGTCTGCTCATGCCGCACGGCGTGATCAGCGACTTCCCCGCCACCGACCTCTACGACGACACATGGGTCTTCCTCGTCGCGGACGACCATCCGAGCGTCGAGGACCGGCTCACCCTGAGCGACCTGGGGCGGCTGCCGTGGGTCACCTACCAGCGGACCTACGACGCCCCCGCCGTGCGACAGCTCGGCATGCTCGGTATCGAGCCACGCGTGGAGGTCTCCGTCGACAGCTTCCAACTGCTCCCGCTGCTGGTGGCGGGCACGCGGCGCATCGCCCTGATCCAGGAGCGGCTCGCCCGGCTCCTCGCGCCGCTCGCCGCCGTGCGGACCGTGGTGCCCCCCTACGAAGCGGTCCCGCTGCGGGAGGCGATGTGGTGGCACCCGGTCCACACCCACGACGCGGCCCACATCTGGCTGCGTGAGACGACTGCCCGCGTAGGCAGACGCATGGCTGACGCGCCCGAGGCGCCGGAGGCGCACTGACCTGGGCGCGATCCGGGCGACGTGCAGGGCGGGAAATGCCATGCTCAGGCGCATGACGTTCACTGATGACTGACGACGAGGTGTCGTCGGTGTCGACGCCCGCCGCGTTGATCGGCCCGGGGTCGTGGGCCTGTGCGTCGATGGCGGGGGTAGGCGGTGGGAAGAGCCGAGTGAGGGAGAGCCGATGGCGAAGGACACGTCGCTGCGGGCGATGGGGTGGGCGCAGTCGTTCCCGGTGACGCAAGGTGTGCGGGCCGGCCGGCGGTGGACGCGGGAGCACCTGGCGTCCCTGGAGTGGACGAAGGACGCCCCCGAGACGGTGGACGCGATACTGCTCAGTGTCTCGGAGCTGATCACCAACGCGCATGTGCACGCACACAGCGACGCCCAGCTGGTCCTCACCTGGGACAGTCACTGCCTGCACGTGAGTGTCCACGACTCCGCCTCCCTGCCCCCCGCCCAGCAGCCCGAAGACCTCACGACGACCGGGGGGCGTGGACTGGCCATCATCGACGCGCTCGCCGACGGCTGGGCCACGCATCCGCAGGCGTCGGGCAAGACCGTCACCGCCTGCTTCGTGCCACCGGGCGCTCCGAAGCCCCAGCACGGTGGGGATGTCAGCTGAGTTCAGGGCGCGAACGCCCAGGGGCGGGAAGGCGCAAGGGCTGCCAGGGCCGTGGGCTCTCTTGGCGTGACGCGATAATTCATACTGCGCACCGCCGTGCATGAGCTCGCCGAACTCAACTCCTCATCGGCAAGGACCCGATGCGCATCGAGGACCACTGGCAGGTCATGACCAAGGGCTCCTTCTACCGAGGAGGGCCTGTTCCCACCCAGGAACAGAGCATCGGCATCCACTACGACACTGGTGCCGAGGTGCTCGACTACGTCGTCGACCGCGAGGTGTTCCGCTTCGACGAAGGGCATCTGCGCCGGCCCACCCGGCCGGACCCGGGGATCGAGATCGATGAGAGAGTCGTACGGGCGGCCGACGGAAACACACCGGACTGGCGTGGTCCGGTCTGGCGCCACCCGGACGGTTCCTTCGCCGAGTGGTGAGCGGACGTAGGCCGTCCTGCCCGCCGCGCCGACCCGACGTACACCTCATGCCACACCTCACGGAGCAGTAAGTCCACATGGAAACAGACGATTTCACCACCCGGCTGCGCCGCGACCGCCTCGTCGCGATCGTGCGGGGCCGCGATGCCGAAGCCTCGCTGCGCACAGTGCTGACCCTGGCGGAGGAGGGCATCGGCCTCATCGAGGTCTCGCTGAACACGGCCGACGCCCTCACGGTCATCTCCCGGGCGGCGAGCGCTGTCGACCCGTCCGTCGCGATCGGGGCGGGGACCGTCGTCACCGCGGACGACGCCCGGCGTGCCCAGGAAGCGGGCGCGACCTGGATCGTCACTCCCGCGCTCGGCGGCGGGTTCGAGGAGGCGGTGGCCCGGCACCTGCCGGTGCTGGCGGGCGCGCTCACCCCGTCCGAAGCGGTCGCGGTGAGCACCGGGGGCGCGAGCGCGGTCAAGCTGTTCCCCGCCTCGGTGGGCGGCCCCGCCTACCTTCGGGCCCTGCGCGATCCCTTCCCCGGCCTGCCGTTCGTGCCGGTCGGCGGCGTGGACGCAGAGGCGGCCGCGGAGTACTTCGCGGCGGGGGCCGTCGCGGTGGGAGTGGGCAGCCCACTCGCCGGTGAGGCCCCGCACGGCGGCGACCTGGCCGCCCTGCGCGAACGGGCGAAGGACTTCCTGAACGTCTGCCGTACGGAGGCGCGCCCGTGAGTGTCCCGGCAGTGGACGTCCTCACCTTCGGTGAGGCCATGCTCTCGTTGCAGACCGACGGGCCGCTGAGCGCGGGCGGTGCGGCGCGGACGACGGTGGCGGGGGCCGAGTTCAACGTCGCCGTGGGCCTGGCGCGGCTCGGCCACCGCGTCTCGTGGGCCGGGCGCACCGGCGGGGACGAACCTGGCCGGGTGATCCTTCGCACGCTGCGCGGCGAGGGCGTCGGGACCAGCCACGCCACGACGGATCCCCAGGCGCCGACCGGCGCAATGCTCCGGGAGCGACGCGTCGCCGACCTGGCACGCGTGCACTACTGGCGCGCGGGATCGGCCGCCTCCCGGCAGCGGCCCGAGGACCTCGCCCCGGCCCTGGAGGCGGGGGCCCGCATCCTGCACCTGACCGGCATCACCTGCGCGCTCGGTGACGGCCCGCGGGCCGCGGTGCGGTCCGCAGCCGCGTACGCCGCCGAGCACGGCTGGACGGTCACCCTGGACGTCAACCACCGCACCCGGCTGTGGAGCCGGGACGCGGCGGTGGCGGCGCTGGTCCCCCTCCTCCCGTACGTGGACGTCGTGATCGCGTCCGACGACGAGCTCCCCCTCCTGTGCGCGGGCGCCGGGGCGGCCGCCGACAGGGCGGAAGCCGACCTCGCCCAGGAACTGTTCGAGGCGGGGATCGGCGAAGTGGCCGTCAAACGCGGCGCGGACGGCGCCGTCCTCCACGTCCCCGGCGAGCCCCCGGTGGCCGTCGCCGCGCGTCCGGTGCCGGTCACCGACACCGTAGGCGCGGGCGACGCGTTCTGTGCCGGGTACCTGTCCGGCCTGCTCGACGGCCTCGACCCGCTCGCCAGGCTCCACCGTGCCACCACCACCGCGGCCTTCGGCGTCGCCTCGAACGGTGACTGGGAAGGGCTGCCCCACCGCGACGAACTGGCCCTGCTGGACGCCACCCCCGGCAGCGCCGTCCGCTGATCCCGCCCGGGGCCCGGGCCCCGGAGCCGGGGTGCCCGGGCCCGCGGGGCCCACCCACACAGCGCGCACATCGGTGCGCGGACCGAGAGGAGAGCGCGACATGGCGTCCTACAGCGGACGAGGCGTCCACGGACAGGTCGTGCACGTCCTCGGGGCGCGCATCGTGGGCGGAGACATCCCCGTGGGATCGACCCTGGGCGTCCGCGCACTGGGCGGGGAACTCGATGTGAGCCTCACCCTCATGCGGGAATCCCTCAAGGTCCTCGCGAGCAAAGGGCTGATCGACGCACGTCAGAAGCGTGGAACGTTCGTCACCGGACGAAGCCGCTGGAACCTGCTCGACGCGGACGTCATTCGCTGGAGGGTCGACGAAGGCGACGCCGGCCGGCTGATGCGCGAGCTCGCGGACGTCCGGTCGATCGTCGAACCAGCGGCGGCGCGCCGCGCCGCCCTGCACCGGACGGACGCGGACCTGACCGCGCTCCAGGAGGCGCTGGACGCCATGGGGCGTGCCCGGACCGATCCGGCCGCCGCGGCGGAGAGCGACGCGGCCTTCCACCGGGCCCTGCTGGCCGCCACCGGCAACGAGATGCTGAGCCGCATGGACATGCTGCTCGAACCGGGTCTCCGTGAGCGCGACCGGCTCGTGCACGCACACGCCGAAGCCGAACGACCCCGCGCCCAGCCATCAGGCCGTGCTGGACGCAGTCCGGGACCGTGACCCTGCCCGGGCGGAACGCGCGATGCTCGACCTGCTCGCCAAGGCGGCGGACGACCTCGAGCAGATCACCGCGGATCTCGAGGACCCACCGACGAGAGAGCCCGCCTCAGGCCGCTGAGCGCGACCGTACAGCGGCGACGACGCCGAGCGCGGCGCCGACAGCCAGTACGAGGAGCCCCCTCAGCCAGACCTCCTGCTCGATCCGGGTCGCGAGCAGGACGCAGGAGAGAGCCCCGAGAACAGGTACGGCCGTCGGGGCCCGGAAGTGCTCGCGGGGGACGGCATCACGACGCAGCACGAGGAGCGCGGTGTTGACGACGAAGAAGACCACGAGGAGGAGCAGAACCAGGGTGGACGCGAGGGTGGAGACGTCGCCGGTCAGCGCCAGGAGCAGCGCGAGGCCGGTGGTCACGGCGATGGCCGCCCAGGGCGTGCGCCGGCCGGGCAGCACCTTCGTCAGGAAACGGGGCAGGAGGCCGTCCCGCGCCATGCCGTAGGCCAGCCGTGAGGACATGATGCCCGTCAGCAGGGCACCGTTCGCGACGGCCACCAGGGCGATCGCACCGAAGAGTTCCGTGGGGACCCCGCCGGCGGCCCGGACGACTTCGAGGAGCGGCCCGCTCGACCCGGCGAGCCTTCCGGTCGGCACGGCCGCCGCTGCGGCCGCTCCGACCAGGGCGTACACCGCGCCCGCCGTGACCAGCGCGCCGAACAGCGCCCTCGGATACGAGCGGCGGGGGTCACGGGTCTCCTCAGCCACATTGACCGAGGTCTCGAACCCGACGAAGGAGTAGTAGGCGAGCACCGCCCCGCTCAGCAGCGCCGCCACGGACCCCTCGCTCGCGGTGCCCAGCTCCGTCAGCCTCCCCACGTCCCCGTCGCCGCGCAGCACGACCCAGGCTCCGAGCCCGATCACCAGCAGCAGCCCGCCCACCTCGACCACCGTGGCGACGACGTTCGCCCGGGTCGACTCGCTGATCCCTCGTGCGTTCAGCAGCGCCAGCGCGACCAGGAAGACGATCGTCACCAGCACCACGGGAAGAGAGACGAACTCGGACAGGTAGTCACCGCCGAACCCCCGGGCCAGGGCGGCCACCGACACGACTCCGGCGGCGAGCATGCAGAAACCGGCGAAGAACCCGACGAACGGGCCGTAGGCCAGAGTGGCGTAATGCGAGGCACCGCCCGCACGCGGATATTTGGTGACCAGCTCCGCGTACGAGGCCGCCGTCAGCAGGGCCAGGCACAACGCCGCGAGCAGCGGAGCCCACACGGCGCCGCCCGATTCGGCGGCGACCTGCCCCACCAGGACATACACCCCCGCCCCGAGGACGTCGCCGAGGATGAAGAAGTAGAGCAGCGGGGTGGTCAGGGACTTCTTGAGCGCGGCCGGCGAGTCCGGCACCGGGGGTGTCACGGAGGAGGATTTCACGTGATCCCGTATACCCGGCCGGGTGCCCGGCAGGCGGCGGAACCCCCGGATGCTTGCGAGAGTGGAGGAGCCCGGAGGGCCGAGAACACGTGGAGGAATGATGCCGGACGCGGTGGTCATCGGGGCGGGGCCGAACGGCCTCGTCGCCGCGAATCTCCTCGCCACCGCAGGGTGGAGCGTGGAGGTGCTGGAGGCGCAGCAGGAGCCGGGCGGCGCGGTCCGCAGCGACCGCGGCGTCCACCCCGACTACGTGAGCGACCTCTGCAGCGCCTTCTACCCGCTTGCCGCGGCCTCTCCGGTCCTCGGCGGCCTGGAGCTCCAGAAGGACGGGCTCCGGTGGAGCCGCGCCCCGCGGGTACTGGCGCATCCGCTGCCGGACGGCCGGTGCGCGGTCCTCGAACGCGGGGCGCAGGACACAGCGGCGGGGCTGGACACGTTCGCGGCGGGCGACGGGGCCGCCTGGCTCGACCTGCACGCCACCTGGAATCGTTTGGGCCCCGACATCCTGAGGGCCCTGTTCACCCCCTTCCCACCGGTACGCACCGTTCTCCGTCTCGCTGCCAGGCTCCGGGCGTCCGGCGGGCTCCGACTGGCACGGACGATGGTGCTGCCGGTGCGGCGCCTCGGCGAGGAGGAGTTCCGCGGCGAGGCGGCCAGGCTCATCCTCGCGGGCAACGCGCTGCACGCGGACCTCGGCCCCGAAGCAGCGGGAAGCGGCGGTTACGGATGGCTCATGTCCATGCTCGGGCAGACCTACGGCTTCCCGGTGCCGGTAGGGGGAGCCGGGGCGCTCACGGAGGCCCTGGTGCGCCGGCTGGAGCGGCACGGCGGCGTCGTCCGCTGTGGAGAGCGCGTGACCGGGATCGTCGTACGCGGCGGACGCGCCGTCGGCGTACGCACCGCGGGGGGCGAAGCCGTACCGGCCTCCCGTGCCGTCCTCGCCGACGTGTCCGCGCCGGCGCTGTACGGCGAACTGCTCGACGCACGGCACCTCCCCGCCGGGATGCTGAGTGATCTGCGCCGCTTCCAGTGGGACTTCGCGACGTTCAAGGTCGACTGGGCGCTGAACGGCCCCGTGCCCTGGACCGCCGGGGACGCGTCCACGGCGGGGACCGTCCACCTGGCCGAAGGGGTCGACGGTCTCACCCGCTTCGCCGCCCAGATCGCGACAGGCCAGGTGCCCGACCGTCCCTTCCTCCTCTTCGGGCAGATGACCACCGCCGACGCCACGCGCTCACCCGCCGGCACGGAGTCGGCCTGGGCGTACACCCACGTCCCGCACCGGATCAAGGGTGACGCCGGCGAGGACGGCCTGACGGGGCGATGGGACCGGCGCGAGCAGGAAGCCATGGCAGACCGCATGGAGAACGAGGTCGAACGCTGGGCACCAGGGTTCCGCTCCCGCATCACCTCCCGGCGCCTTCTGGCGCCGCCCACCCTCGAGGCCATGGACGCCAACCTGCACGGCGGCGCGATCAACGGAGGGACCGCGGCCGCACACCAGCAGCTGGTCTTCCGCCCGACGGCCGGTACGGGACGGCCCGAAACACCGGTGAAGGGCCTCTTCCTCGCCTCGGCCTCGGCCCACCCGGGCGGCGGCGTGCACGGAGCCCCCGGCGCCAACGCCGCGCGTGCCGCACTGCGCGGCGGGAGCGTGTACGGGCTGCACGCGCCGTCAATGCCGTGGTCCGTCCGCACGGGGCGGAAGACCGGGTGAAGCGAGAGGCGGACGGCCCGACCCGGACACCACGCGCATACCCAGCCCACGCACCCGGTAGATGCATGTGTCATCGCCCCAGAGCGACGCGTCCGCCACCGCGTAGGGGCCCCGCTCGTCCGTGCCGCTCTCCACGACGTCCATGTCCACACGGATCAGCCGGTGGGCAGGCGTGATCTGGCCGCGGTACGTCCAGGCCGTCTCACGGCCGGGCAGCACCGGCTCGAACCTGGCGTGCGGGATGCCGTCGGCCGCGCCCCGTTCGATGAGGTGGTACTGGAGCAGCTGGCACATCGCTTCCAGGCCCAGGGAGCCGGGCTGCACCGGGTCCTGGAAGAAGTGGGCGCGGAAGAACCAGGCGTCCGGGCGTACGTCCTTCTCCGACCGCAGCCGGCCGAGCCCCGCGCTTCCCCCGTCCGGCCAGTAGCCCGTGATCCGGTCCAGCATCAGCAGCATGGGCCCCGGGAGAGACGGCTTCCCGGCGCAGTACCGGGCGGGCCGGGCGGTCAGATCGACCGTACGGCCGCACGGCTCGTCGAGGCGCGCCCGGTCGTCCGCCGACGCCGCGAGGCCCTGCTGGTCCTCGAAGGCCGACGGGGGGAAGTAACCGAAGACCGTGGAGAGTTCGAGCACAGGCACGCCGTCGGCCGTGGACGAGACCCGGAACGACTCGATGATCATGTCCCCGCTGCGTGAGACCCGCGTCAGTTCGGCACGGGTGCGGACCGTACGCGTCGCCGGGGTCACCTCGCCGGTGACCGTCCCCGCCCCGTCGAGGTTCCGGAAGAGCAGGTCCATGCCGGTGGTCAACGCGCTTCCCACGTAGGAGGCGAGCCACCCGCACGGCTGCAGAGCGATCTCCATGAGCACGGCGAACGGCACGGTGTCGCCACCGCTCTGCTCGAAGTACCAGGCGTCCGCCGGTACGTCGTACTCCGCGACGACGGCGCTGCCCTCCCGCATCCCGGCCTGCGGCCCGTCGACCGAGGAGATCCGGCTCATGAAGTGGTACGGCGGCCCGGGAAGCCGGGCCACCCTGCGGGTGCCGTCGAACGGCTCGTACATGGCGCCGAACGCCTCGCTCGGCCTGCCCCACGCACACGCCAGCAGCGAGGCGTAGTCGAAGGGGAACCCGTCGGCGGCCACGGCCACCGGCTGCTCCTCACGGTGCCCGGCCAGTCCGCCGAGCCGCGGCAGCGGCACCGGGGCCCCGCCGGCCTGGGCCAGGGGCGGGCCCGAGTGCCGCCAGTGAGCCAGCGGCCAGTCGGGCACCAGCCGCAGCGCCATGCCGCGGCCCAGGAACGCCTTCGTCCCGTCCACCGAGCCCAGCACGTCGGCGTGGAGCGTCGGTTCCGGCCCGGCCGAGACACCGCGTACGAACACCTCGTAGACGACCCGCCGGCCCTCCGGGGTCGCCTGACCCCGGCACATCGCCCGGTAGGGGATCCCGCCGACCGGTTCGAAGCGCCAGCCGTCCCGGTCGACGGTGAAGCCCATGGCCGTCAGGTAGAACGCCAGCGCCTGGAGACCGCCCTGGAGCATCAGAGTGCCCGGCATGCAGGGGTCGTTCTCGAAGTGCCCGGCGAAGAACCAGTCGTCCGGCGACAACGCGGTCTCGGCACGCAGATAGCCCCGGCCCCACGGGCCGCCGGCCGGGTCGAACGCCGTCACCTCGTCCAGCAGCCGCAGCCGGCCCTCGTCGAGCCTCGGTGAGCGGACATGGGCCGCGGTCGTCTCCCAGCCGGGCCCGAAGCAGTCCGCCGGCCGTCCCTCCCCGAGGGCCCGCAGCCGGTCCGTGCCGAAACGGGTCCGTCCGCAGCGCACGGCGGGCGGGTCGAACGGCAGGTCGTCGCCGGGCGCGTGTTCGGCGGGGTCCCACCGGACACCGCCGCTGCCGGCGAGCTCCGCGGGGGTGAAGAACCCGGCCTGTCCCTCACGGACACTCAGCCGGAGCTCTCCGTCCACGTAACAGTCGTAGTGGAAGAAGGCCAGCCTGACGCCCTCCTCCTCCGCGTGGCCGTCCACATGGATCTCGAAGCACAGCGTGTCACCGGCTCGCGGCGGTGCGCCGTGGAAGGTCACCTCGCAGCCCAGCAGCCGGTAGGCGCGCTCGCCCCGGTTGAGGAGGTCGACGCCCAGCCAGCTGAGCAGGAGCAGGTCCGCCTGGCCCGCCTCGATCAGCAGACCGGCCGGCATACGTCCCGTGGAGTCCAGGTACCAGCTGTCGGGCAGGACGTCGGTCTCCGTCCAGATCCTTCCGTCCGTGCGGACCGGATCCGGCAGGACGAGCGCCGCGGGTACCGCGTCGATGCCGGTGACCCGGTCCGCGAAGAGCATGGGCGGCCCGGGCATCCGGGTCTGTACCGCGTATCCGTCCTGTTCGGCGAAGCGCGGGCCGAACAGGGCGGAGATCTCGCCGGAGGCGAGGTACTCCAGCTGGGCGCGGTCGAACGCCGGACCGGGCCTCGGCGCACCCGCCGGCGGAGGCTGGACGGCCGGAGGAGACGTGGCGGGGCGTTGCCGTCGTACGGGAACGGGGTCCGGGTCCGGCGGGGCGGCGGACGTGAGCGCGGTGACGGCGAGCGCCGACACCCGCAGGAACCGCTGATGTGCCTCCGTGTGACCGGCCATGACCTCCTGGTGCAGCGCGGCGACCCGCAGACTCTGGCGGGCGACCGCGGCCCGGACACCCGTCGTCCCCGGCCCACCCGGGCTGTCGGCAGCCGGCCGGAACCACTGTTCCCCAGTGGTCGGGGCGGTGGGGCCGCCGGACTTCCGCGCCGGCGGGACGGCCGGTGCCGCGGAGTGTCCAGGACTCCGGTCCGGCGAAGCGGCGGCAGCGGGAGGACGGCCCGGGCCCCCGTCCGGTACCGGGGCCAGCTCGGGGGCCGGAGGCAGGATCGTCACGACGGACTCCGGGGGCGGGATCGTCACGACGGACTCCAGGGGCGGCAGGCACGGAGACGAGATCACGGGAACGGTGACGGTGGGCCCGGGTTGCGGGATGTCCGTGGCGGCCTCCGCGAGCCGGGCGAACACCTCGTCGGCCCGCACCGGAACCCCGGCGACGACGAGTTCGGCCACCGCCAGGCACAGCTGGCGCAGCCCGGTGTCCTGCGGGGAGTCCAGCGCGACGGCCACGTGCTCACGGTCGCCGAGCACCCGTTTGATCCAGCCGGTGCACAGCCTCCTCGGTCCGTGCTCCACGAAGACCCGGACCCCGTCGGCCCACGCCTGCTCGACCGTGGCCGCGAAGTCGATCGTGCCCAGCCCCTGAGCGGTGAGCGCTTCGGCGGCCCGCTCGGCCGTCGCCCGGTACGCCCGCCCGGTGGCCCCGCTGTAGAACCGCACCCCGGGCACATCGGCCGTGGGACGGTGGTGGGCTTCGTGCCACACCTCCCGGACCTCGGCCAACTCCGGCGCGTGGGCCGCCATGTCGTAGTCCAGCTCGATCGCGCGGTCGGCGCCGAGCCGGGCCACGACGGCAGCACACGCCCGGGACTCGCCACCGATGACGCAGACCCCCGGCGCGTTCACCGCCATCAGATGGACCGCGGCCTCCGTGGCGAGCTCCGCACGGACCACGTCAAGGGAGGCGCTGACCAGATAGCTCGACCACCGGGAGCCCTGGACGCCCCGCCGCTTCCAGTGGCGTCTGACCGCCCGGAGCTCACCGGTGAGTTCGGTCGTGAACAGACCGCTGTCCCGGGTGGCTTCGTACAGCCCCGAGGCGTCTGGCCAGGCTCCCAGCGCGACCAGGGCGGCCGACTCGCCCGAGGAGTACCCGAGCGCGGCGTCCGGCCGCAGGCCGAGCACCTCCCGGGAGAACACGGTGTGCAGGACGGACAGCTCGGCGGCGGCCCAGATCTGGCCGAGCACCCCGCGCTCAGGCTCCGGCCCGGACCGCAGCCGCGTGCCGATCGCCCGGTGGGTGTCCCGGACGGCCTCGCCGAGCGACGGCATGGCGAGCGCCACCTCATGGCCCATCCCCGGGTAAGCGGCGGAGCCGTTGGTGTACACGAACGCGGTCCGCCCGCCGACCGGCCCTTCCCGGTACAGCACATCGGCGGGACGGGGCCCGCCCTCCGTCAGCCAGCGGCGGGCAGCCGCCTTACGCTCCGACAGCGCGGTGTCGCCGCCGACCACGAGCGCCAGCCGGGCCGGGCCCGCGCTGGATTCCGCGCCCGAGTCCAGCGCGGCCAGCACCTTCCCGCGGCCGGCCCCGGAGAAGACGTGCAGACGCGGAGCCGGCCCCCGCAGCCACGGCAGGGGGTCACCCGCGCGCAGGCGCACACTCGCGGAAGGCCCCTCCATCGGCGTCACCACGGCCCGCGCCGTGTGGGCGACTGCCGCGGTGTCCGCGGGCCCGGCCGGACGCGGCACGGCGCGGTGCTGGAGCGCGAGCGCCGCGACCGCGACGGAGACCAGCCCGGACGCGGCATGAGCCCGTCCGAAGGCCGACGCCGGGTCGAACGCCGCGCCCGGGCCGTCGCCGATGACCATGTCGGGTTCGTCGGCGGCCCCCTCGTCCAGCAGGGCGACGACGGTGTCGCCGTCCCTGCGCGCGGCGTCCAGGGGCTTGAGGACCAGGACGACCGCCGCGTCCCCCGGAACGCCGTCACTTCCGAGCTCCCGCAGGGCCGCCCGGTGGACCGCCTCGCAGGACAGGTCGGCGGCACCGACGAGCGCCGCGTCGGCCTCCCCCGACCGGACGGCCCGCGCCGCGACCTCCAGCGCCACCAGCCCGGACGCCTCCTCCGCGGAAACTGCGAACGAGGGGCCGGCCAGGTCGAGTTGGGTGCTGATCCGGCTCGCCACGAGATTCGGCATACTGCCCACCACCCCCTCCGCGGTCATGGGGAGCACGAACGCGTCCCGGGCCGGGCCGGCCGGTGGCACCTGCACACCCTGCCCGGCGGCCTGTTCCAGCCAGTGCGGGACCCGCCAGCGGGCACCCGCCCGGGCCACTTCGGGGTCCACCCCCATGCCGACGACCACCATGGTCCGCTCGCGCGGCAGGACCAGCCCCCGCGCGGCCTCCCGGGCGGCCTCCAGCACCAGGAGCTGGTGGCGTACGGTCCGCTCCAGCCCCGACGGCGGGAAGCACAGACCCGTGAGCTCCACCGCGATCTCCGTGGCGGGGCCGCGCCGTTCACCACCCAGCACCGCCCGGCGGAAGTCCTCGACGCAGGTCCCGTCACCGACCCGGGCGCCGAGAGCGACGATCGCCACCGCCCGGCCGCCGGCCGGGCCGCCGGGACGCCGTACGGCCGTCGTCGCGCCGCGCGCCGGTCGCCGTACCGCGCCCACGGGGCCGTCCTCCGCGTGGTCCACGACCAGATGGGCGTTGGTCCCGCCGAACCCGAAGGCGCTCACCGCCGCCCTCCGTGGCCCCGCCCACTCCTCCGATGCGGTGAGCACCCGCAACGGCGTGCCCGCCAGCGCGTCCAGCGGCCGGTCCGCGCCGAGCGTCGCCGGGCGGACCCCCGCCCGCATCGCCCCGAGCACCTTGAGCAGCCCGGCCACTCCCGCCGAAGCCAGCAGGTGGCCGACGTTCGACTTCGCCGAACCGATGGGCACGTCGTCACGCGCTCCGAAGACCCGGGCCATGCCCCGCACCTCCACCGCGTCACCGACCGGCGTCCCCGTCGCATGGCACTCGACGAGCGACACCGAATCGGGAGCGGCGCCCGCCATGGCGTAGGCCAGGCGCATGGCCCGTACCTGACCCTCCTCCGACGGGCTGATCAGCCCGGAACCGCGCCCGTCGTTGGACAGTCCCACCCCGCGGATCACACCGAACACGGGCAGGCCGGCGGCGCGGGCCTCGGACAGCCGCATCAGGGCGACGAACCCGGCGCCCTCGCCGTGCACCAGCCCGTCCGCGTCCCGGTGGAAGGGGCGGCTGCGCCCCGTGCGGCTCGTCGCGGACAGGCCGCAGAACCCCACGTGCAGGTAGAGGGGGTCGGGCCGGCTGACCCCGCCGGCCACCATCAGGTCGGCCGTGCCGTCGTGCAGCCGGTCGCACGCCAGCTTGATCGCGTACAACGAGGACGCGCAGGCCGCGTCGAGGGCCCACGCCCCCGCGCCGAGCCCGAGCGCACGCGCCGCGAGCAGGGCGGGCAGCCCGGAGGAGAAGCGGTTGCGGGCGTCGGGGCGGGCCCGGCGCTCCCCCGCCAGAAGGGCTTCACGGAGCGGGGTGCGCTGCGCGGACAGCCAGACGTGTTCGGAGAAGGCCGCCCCGGTCTGGGTGGGGTACGACAGGTTCCCCATCACCAGACCCCCGCGCGGCACCGGTCCCACGCGGCCCGCCTCGGTCAGCGCCTGCCGTACCCCGTAGAGGACCCAGTGGAAGAGCGGGTCCAGCGAGGAGATCCGCTCCGCCGGGATCCGGAAGCCCCCCGGATCGAAGACCGACTCGAACCCCTCGACATAACCGCCCACGTCGGTCCAGGTGCGGTCGAGGTGGTCGTCCACCGGGCCCATGGCCCAGCGGCGCGGCAACCGCCAACGATCCGCCGGGGCGGCCGACACCGTGGCACGGCCGGCGGCGATGTTCTCCCAGAACGTGTCCGGGTCGAGCGCGCCGGGCAGCACACAGCCCCGGCCGACGACGGCGATCGGTTCAAATTCCATGCGGGGCACTCACTTCACGGCGGGGCGGAGTCCGGGGACGGGATCAGGAGGGGCGGCGGACGAGCTCGACACCGATGAGTTCCAGCCGTACGGACCCGTCGGCGTCGATCAGTGCCGCGTCGCAGCGCGCCCCCGTCTCGTGCGCCTTGCGCCCCCGGACGACACACCGCACGGTGCCGTCCGACGGGCCACGCCTGTGCACCCTGCACTCGGCGACGGCCATGGGCAGCGTCGCCGCACCGAGCGCGGACTCGCCCCAGAGCAGGGCGAGTTGGAGCGCTCCGTCCACGGCAGCCGGGTCGAGCGGCCACTGGGCGCCCGGCCAGTCCAGGGCGCGCACGCCCGCGACGGTCGCTTCGGCACCGTCCTCACAGAGGCCGTGCACCGTGCGCAGGGCGTGGAACCGCGCACCGTGGAAGAGGACCTTCCCGTCGTACACATCGGCCCGGCCGAGCGGCTCCAGCCCGACCGGGGTGTCCCACGCCGCCGGGTCCGGCTCCCCGCTCCCGGCGTCCAGCACGGCCCGGAAGTGCGTCAGACCGTCCTCGCCCCGCAGTTCCGCTTCCAGAGCCGAGGGCGAGCCGGGTGCGCCCCGGCTGCCGGACAGGGTGAGCCGGTGGCCCGCACCCGCCAGCTCCGGCAGGGCACACTTCCGGTACACGCGCAGATCGCGCAGGACGAGGGGTCCGGGGGCCGGCAGCCAGGCCGTAGCCGCGCTCGCGAACCAGTTCAGGACCAGTGCGACGGGCAGCACCGGGGTGCCGGCGGGAGCGTGGTCGGCCAGCTGCGGCAGGGTGTCCGAGCGGACCAGCAGCTGGGCCCGGGGAGGGCCGCCGGCCGGGGAGAGGGCCGCCGGGTCGTCACCGGCCGCCAGGATGACGCGGGCCTCACCGGGGGTGCCGCCCAGCTCCGCCGTGAAGGCGGCCGCGCCCTGTTCCAGGGGGATGAGCGGGACCCCGGACCGGCCGAAACGCGCGGCCAGGGCGGGCGTGACCATGCCGCCCTGCCAGGGCCCCCAGGCGATGCACCGCACCAGGCAGCCGGGGCGGCGGGCCTGTTCGGCCGACGCGACCTGGTGGAGGACTTCATTGGCCATGGCGTAGTCGCCCTGCCCCGTGTTGCCGTACACGGCGGCCACCGAGGAGAACAGGCAGATCGTGTCCAGCGGGTCGTCCGCCGTCGCGGCCAGCAGCGCCCGCAGGCCGTCCACCTTGGTGGACATCACCAGCTCCACCTGCTCGTCGCTCTTGTCGGCGATCAGCTTGTCGGCCAGGACACCCGCGCCGTGCACGATGCCGGTGACCGGCCCCCACGTGTCGCGTACGTCGCGGAGGGCGGCGGCCAGGGCATCGGCGTCCCGGGCGTCGACCTGGACGTACCGGACGGGGGACCCGGCCGACTCCAGCGCCGCCAGTGTCGCGCGCACCTCGCGTGCGGCCAGGATCTCCCTGGCCCGCGCCGCGATCCGGGCGGGCGTGGGGGAGTCCGCCGCGTCCCTGCCGGAGCGCTCCGCGAGCAGCCGGGTGAGCGCGGGCTCGTCGTACGCCGAAGCCAGCTCGGCGGGTTCGGGGGCCGGGTCGGTCCTGCCCACCAGGACGATCCGTGGACCGTGGGTCCTGGCCAGGTCCAGCAGGGCGGCGGCGGTCACCCCACGCGCGCCGCCGGTGGCCACGATCACGGACGCGGAGGTGATCCGCCGCGTGGCACCCGGCATCGCGGGCTCGGACACCGTCCGCAGGAGGGCGCGGGTGCCGTCCGCGCGGAGACCGACCTCCATGTCGGCTCCGCCTTCGAGCAGTTCGCGCACGATCGCATCAGCGAGCTCCTCGTCGTCCCGGGCGCCCCGCTCGCAGTCGACGGTCTTGACCGTGGCGTCCGGCCACTCCTTCGCCGCGGTCCTGGCCAGTCCTGCGACACCCCCCAGCCACGCGCGGCCGGGCGCGCGGCCACCGAGCCCGAAGTCACCTCCCGTGTCCTGCACAGCCACGAACAGCGCGCCCCCTGCGGCCGCTCGCCCCGCCACCGTACGCGCCGCGCGGAACGCCGACCTGTGGACCTCCCGGGCCTCCTGCGGCCCGTCGCCCGCGGTCAGCCCGCCGAGATGGACGACCCCGCGGGTGCCTTCGGGCACTTCCGCCGCGGCGGTCGCGTCCACGCCGCGCTCAGTCAGCTTCCGGGCGACGAGACCGGTCAGCCCGCGCTCGTCCGCGGCCTCGCCGGTCACCACGACCGGCCCGTCCAGCAGCCCCGCCGTCGCCAGGCCGGAGGCCGGCGACTCCACCGCCCGCGGCACCAGCCTCGTCAGCACCGCCGGCTCACCGGTTCCGGTGGACGCGGAAACCCGGCGGGGCTCCGGCACGGTGGGGGAGGCCGCGTCCGCGGGGGAGCCGGCCGCTTCCTGGGAGCCCGGCGCCGGGCCCTCGGGGGGACGAACGCCCGCAGTGAGCGCCTCGACGATCTCGCGCAGTGTGCGGAGCTTGCCCAGGTGGCCGACATCTCCCGCCCCCAGGTCCCCCACCTGCCGGCGTACGGCCGAAAGGATCTCGACGCGCTTGATGGAGTCGACCCCGAGGTCCGCCTCCAGCTCCATGTCCATGTCGAGCATGTCGCTCGGGTAGCCGGTGAGCCTGGCCACCACCGAGATGAGCAGCTCCTCCAGCTCCGACGGCGACAGGGGGCCGACTTCATCAGCGGGAGCGGGAGCCTTCGAAGGCGAGGGTGAGGCCGAGAGCGGCGGCGCCGTTCCCGCCCCGGCGTACGCGGGGGCGGGGGCAGCGGGGGCCGGGGCGGGAACGGCCGCTGTGACACGTGCCGTGAGCGGGGCCGGTGCCACGGCCGCCGGCGCGCGCCCCGGTGACGAAGGCCGGGGCAGCGGCAGCGGCGCGGGAGGCGCCGCCGTGTCGGCCCCCTCACCCGTGTGCGGCACCCCGAGCATCGCGGCCAGGGTCGTCTCCGTCATCCGGAGAAACGCCACGTGGCTGTCCGTCAGCATGCGTTGGCAGGCCGCGTGAGCCTCGGCGGTGTGCCGCTGGACATTCTCGACCGCCGCGTACCAGCCGGCGTCGACGGCCTCGGCGCCGTAGGGCGGGACGGCCTCGTGCGCGGGCCCCGACGCCGGTGACGGTACGACGTCATGGGTGCTCGCCGCCTGGGCGGGCTCCGGCGCGGGGAGGGTTACCGCCGGGGTGCCCTGCACAGGGGCGGTCAGCGGTCGTTGCCCCAGTCCGCGTTCCGGCCCGCGTTCCTGTGCGGGCGACGGCTCGGCGGCTGCGGCGCGGGGTGAGTGGAGCTGACCGTAGTTGGCTCCGCTGATCTTCACGGTCATTCGGGGCTCGCGTTCCTTCGCTGAGGCTCCGGGCGAGCCGTACGGCGCCCAGAGGCTGTCGAGATCGAGTGGGACGCCGCGTACGGCGAGTTCTCCGAGCGCGGCGTGCAGGGTGCCGGCCCCGGACCGGCCGGGCCGGTCCAGGGGGACGGCCGCGTGTTCGCGGTCGCCGAGGATCTGTCCGACGAGGCCCGTCAGCGCGGCACCCGCGCCGACTTCGACGAAGGTCCGGACCCCCGCCGCGTACATCGCCTCGATCTGGTCCTGGAAGAGCACCGGTGAGGCGAGATGACCGGCGATCCGGCGGCGCACCTCGTCGGGGTGCGCCGGGTACGGTTCCGCGTCGGCGTTGCCGTAGACCTCGATCCCGGGCTCCGTGAGCGGCACCGTGCGCAGGTACGCGGCGAACGGCTCGGCGGCCGGGGCGACCAGCGGGCTGTGGAAGGCGGTCGAGGCGGCCAGCCGACGGGTGCTCGCCCCCTCGGCGGCGAACACCTCCTCGGCGCGCAGGACAGCCTCCCGCGATCCCGAAAGCACCACCTGGCGCGGGGAGTTGTGGTTGGCCGCCCAGATCTCCCCGAACCCGCCACCGGCCAGCACCTCCGCCACGTGCGCCCGGTCGGCCGCCACGGCCAGCATCGCGCCCGGCGTGACCGCCGCGTCCCGCATCAGTTCACCGCGGCGACGGGCCAGACCCACCAGCGCCTCCGCTCCCAGCACACCCGCGCAGTGCAGCGCCACCAGCTCGCCGAAGCTGTGGCCCGCCACGCAGTCCGGTCGCAGGCCCAGCTCCCCCACCACCTCCAGCAGTGCGAGCGCGTGCACGGCGAGGGCGGGCTGAGCCCACTCGGTGGCGTCCAGGAGGGTCTGCCGGCCCGTGCGCTCCTCGTCGGTGAAGGAGGGCGGCGGGAACACCACCCGGTGCAGCGGCCGGCCGTCGAAGCGGGTGGAGCCGAGCCGGTCCCACACGGCCTGTGCGGCCGGCGCCAGCATGGCGAGGCCGGCTCCCATCCCGACGTACTGGGACCCCTGTCCAGGGAACAGGAAGCCGATACGGCCCGGAGCGGGCTCCCCGCTCGCGTACCGCACGCCGGAGGGCGCGGAGAAGGCCGTGCCGGGCCGCTGCCGGACCGACTCGACCGCCTGCGCGTACTTCTCCCGCAGGTCCTCACCGTCGGTGGCGACGACGGCCAGCCGCACCCGGTCGGCGGGTGAGAACGAGGTGTGGCTCTCCCGCGCCAGGGCGGCCAGCGGGCGGCCGTCGTCGGTCCGCGGTGGCACGAGGTCCGCCACGGAGGCGCCGCTGAAGAGGACGAGCTCGCTCGGGGCCGAACGGTGGCGCAGGGCCACGCGGCCCCGCGCCGAGGGCACGTACTCCTCCAGCGTGACGTGGAAGTTGCTGCCGCCGAAACCGAAGCTCGACACCGAAGCCCGGCGTGGATGCCCCGCGGGCCGTACCCAGGGGCGTGTCTCCGTGTTGACGTAGAACGGGCCGTCAGGGGTGGCGGCCGCCGGATTCGGCCGGTCGACCTTGACGGTCGGCGGCAGCACTTTGTGGTGCAGGGCCATGACCGCCTTGAGCAGCCCCGCCGCACCTGCCGCGCACTTGGTGTGGCCGATCTGCGACTTGACCGAACCGATCGCGCACCACTGACCGTCCGGGCGCCCGGACGCGCCGAACACCTCCCCGAGGGCCGCCAGTTCGGCGGTGTCCCCGGCCTTCGTTCCGGTACCGTGCGCCTCGACCAGCTCCACGGTCTCCGGTCCGTAACCCGCCTCCTCGTAGGCGCGTCGCAGGGCCCGCGCCTGGCCGTCGGGCAACGGGGCGTAGATCGCAGTGCTCCTGCCGTCGGACGAGGTGCCGATGCCCCGGATCACCGCGTGGATCCGGTCGCCGTCCCGCTCCGCGTCGGACAACCGCTTCAGCGCGTACATGACGACCGCCTCGCCGAGCATGGTGCCGTCGGCCGAGGCCGAGAACGGCCGGCAGTCACCGGTGGGGGACAGAGCGGGAGTCTTGGAGAAGCACAGGAACATGCCGATGTCGTTGCCGGTGTCCACGCCTCCGCTGATCACCAGGTCGGCCCGGCCGAGCGCCAGTTCACCGACGGCCGTGGACAGTGCGGCCAGGGAGCTGGCACAGGCGGCGTCGGTGGTGTGGTTGACGCCGTGCAGATCGAACCGGTTGGCGACGCGGCCCGCGACGACGTTCCCGAGCAGCCCGGGGAAGGTCGACTCCCGCCACGGCTCGAAGCGGGCCGCGATGCGGTCGCACACGGCCTGCGCCTCTGCCTCCCCGAGTCCGCTCTCCCGCAGGCCCGCGAGCCACAGCGGGCGCTGGGTGCGCCCGTACATGTGCGGCAGGAGTTCCAGGGCGGCCGCGCCGAGGACGACACCCGTCCGCTCCCGGTCCACCCCGGCCGGACCGCCGGCGTCCGCCAGCACCTGGTCGGCGACCATCAGGGCGAGCAACTGGGAGGTGTCCGTCGCCGCCAGGTTGGCGGGCGGCACCCCGTAAGACATCGGTTCGAAGTCCACCTCCGGCAGGAAGGCGCCCCGACGGGCATACGTCTTGTCGGGGGCGGCCGGGTCCGGGTCGTAGTGGTCCTCCACCCGCCAGCGGGACGGGGGCACCTCGGTCATCAGGTCCCGGCCACCGGTCACGATCCGCCAGTAGCCGGCCGCGTCCGTCGCGCCGGGCACCACAGCGCCCACGCCGACCACGGCGACGGGAATCCGGTGGGACGGGGAATCGTGCACGGTCTCTCCTCGGAGTGGGGCTGTCGGCGTGGGCGCCTTCGGGGCGCCAGGCCCGCTCACGCGAGCTCGCACGGCGTGTAGGTGAACGCGCCGGGCGGCAACGGCACCCCGTAGGTGCGCAGTTGATGGGCGCGGGTGAGCACCGCTGCCCCTTCGAGCAAATTGAGCGCGATCTGCACCACCGACCTGTTCGCCGGTTCGGCCAGCACGGTGCCCTCGGCCCACCGGTTGAACGCGCCCGTCGCCGGCCCGCACCAGATCTGGTAGTCGGCCCGCCGTGACCCGTCCCCGGTGATCGCCCACCGGCTCGAACTGCCCAGGTACCAACGGAAGACCAGCGCCATGCGGTGCTTCGGGTCGGCCTCCGCGCGGGTGATCTCCGCCGGGTCGCGCTGCTCCCAGAACGTCCGGGTGCGCTGCCAGATCTCGTCGAACGAGGCCCGCAGCACATCACGTTCGATCGGTACGCGCAGCCCGGACGGGATCTCGTCGAGCGAGCCGTGCGCCCGGTACGCCGCATGGAGCCGGCCGGCCCGCTGGGCGAACATCGTTCCCCGGGAGAGGACCTGCAGCTTCACACCGAGCTCGAACATGTCGGCCGCCGGCGCCATTGCCACATCGGCGATGTCCGCGTCGCAGAGCATCGCCTTGGCCTCGTCGGACAGGCCCGCCTCCACGGCGGTCTGGTTCACCGACCCGACGACCACGTAGGACGCGCCGAGCGCGAAGGCGGCGGCCACCGCGTCCGGTGTGCCGAGGCCGCCGGCCGCCCCGACGCGGACCGGCCGGCGGTAGCCGAACCGGCGGCACAGGACGTCGCGCAGGAGGGCGATCCTCGGCAACAGCGCCGACAGCGGCCGGTTGTCGGTGTGCCCGCCGCTGTCGGCCTCCACGGTGATGTCCTCGGCCACCGGCACCCGGGCCGCCAGCTCCGACTCCTCCGGGGTCAGCGCGCCCTGAGCGACGAGAGAGCCCAGCAGCGCGGCCGGGGCGGGGGAGAGGAACCTTTCGGCCACCTCGGGCCGGGACACCTTCGCGAGCACCCTGGTACGCCGGACGACATCGCCGTCCGCGCCCCGGCGCAGCCCCTTGGCCGCGCACAGCACGACAGCCGGGGTCAGCTCCATGAACGCCGAAGCGGAGATCCGGGGGACGCCGCGGCGCAGCAGCAGTTCGGCGACCCGCCGCTCCAGCTCCGGTTCGGCCGGTGAGTGGATGAGGTTCACGCCCCAGTTCCGGCGGGACCCCAGCTCCTGGACCAGCGTGTGCACGGCCCGCTCCACTTCGGGATACGCCAGACCCCCCGCGCCGAAGAATCCGAGCATGTCCGCCCGGGCCATCGCCGACACCATCCCCGTGGTCGCGATGCCGTTCGCCATCTCGCCCGCGACATAGGGGAACCGGACGCCGTGCGCCTCGCAGAAGGTGCGGCCGCCGAGCCACTCCGGATACAGCGGCGGCAGCGTACCGAGCACCGGACCGTCCGGTACGGGACCGGTCGCGAGCCCCAGCTCACGGCCGTCCGGTCCGCTGACCACGTGGACGGGTTCCCGGATCCGACGGGCACAGGCCGCGATCCCCTCGGCGGAGAAGACCGGCGGGGTCGCGGCGGGGGAGCCGGGAGCTGCGAGGACGGACACGGAGGGGCTCCAACGGGAGAGGACGTCCGCCGGTCAGGCGTGACGGGAGGACGAGAAGGCGGCGGTGGGCGCGTCCGGCGAGCCGGTGCGTGCCCGGCCGGGCGGGGCCAGACCGGACCAGAGGTAGTCGAGGCCCACCGGGGCGGACACGGCCGAGGGACCGAGCAGGGACCTGACCCGGGTGTCGTCGAACCGCCGCCGGTGGGCGAGGTAGGCCGTCATGCCCGGATAGAAGTCCAGCAGCGCTTCCAGCGCCGACGGGACGTCCGGCTTGGCGGCGACCAGTTCGATCGAGAGCGGGACCAGTTGTTCCAGCAAGGCCACGACCGTGGGCACGGGCACGTCGCGGTCATGGACGACGTGGTACGTGCCGACCCCCTGCGAGGGCGGCAGGCCCGCCAGCCGCACCATGACCTCGGCCGCGTGCTCCACCTGCAACAGATTCAGGTGGCCGTGCGGATGCCCCACCATGCGGACGCGGGACCGGCCGGGGTCCTGGAGGCCGGCGGTGCCTGTCGCGTCACGCAGGATCCGCTCGATGACCAGCAGCGGGTGTGCGGGCAGTTCCGGGTTCGGCGGCACGTCGGAGACCAGGATGCTCGGCCGCAGGACCAGGGCCGGCCGGCCGTGCTCCCTGGACCACGCGTGGACGAGCAGCTCCGCTTCGTACTTGGAGCGTTCGTAGGCGTTCTCGAAGCCACCGGCATCGTCCAGCTCGTCCTCGTACGCCACCCCCTCACGCCGCGCCCCGGCCACGAAGGCGGTGCTCACGTGGTGGACCAGGGGCCGTCGTCCGCCCGCGGCGGCCAGCTCCAGCAGGTGCCGGGTCCCCTCGACATTGGTCCTGCGCAGCTCGGGGAGGTCCCCCTCCAGATTGATGCTGCCCGCACTGTGCCAGAGCCGGCCGATGCTGTCGGCCAGCTCCTGGAACGCCCGCGCGGACAGTCCCAGCCGGGGCTGTGCGAGGTCGGTCTCCACCACCCGCAGACGGCCGGGGAGCCCGGCGACGAACGCCTCGGTGGCACCCGTGAGTTCGAAGAAACGGGTGATGCGGTGCAGAGCGTCTCCCGACCCCGCGTGGGCCAGGACCGTGAGCGACCGGTTCGTGTCGAGCAGGCGACGCAACAGGCGCAGTCCGAGAAATCCGGTGGCGCCGGTGAGGGCGACATGCACGGCCATGGCTCCAAGGCTTCGAAGGGGGGCGGGCCCGCGACCTGGGTGCGGGGACGGGGCGCCGCTGCTGCGGCGACCGGGAACGGCGGGGCGGGAGGCCACCGGTCCGCGGCGCGGAGTGTCACCCGGCGGTGGGGGTGCGAGCGGCTCGGCCCCTCCGGCCGTACCGGTGCGGCGAGTGCTCGGCCGCTCCCAGGCGCCCCAGCTTCGCCGGGGGCTTCTCGGGCCCCCGAGGGCCCCATGACCTCCGGCGCACGGCACACGATGTCAGACGGTGCGCGGAGCGGGAGCCCCCGATTCGGTCTGCTCACCCGAACGAAGTACGCCGTGCCATGACAGGTGCGACCTGCACCGATCGGAGGGAATCCGCTGCGGGCCAGGGTGGCCGGAGGCGCGGGGGGTGACCCGACGGGCCGGAGACGGGCGGAGCCTTGTCCCCCTTTCGGAGGAACTCGCGGACGGTGTTCCCGGACCGCCCTCCCGAGCGCGCCGGCTCCGCCGGCGGCGGGCCGCGGGTGGTGGCAGGCCGGTCACCGCACGGCGAACGGGTGCCTCGTGGGCCGGAAGACGGACGCGGCTGCGCACCGCGCCGGGCGGGGACGGCGCTGCTCGGCGCGGGACGGACCCGCCGCGGCCGGTGGTCATCCTGATGGGTGGACGGCGGCCCGGCCCGGTGCTCGGCCCGCCGCGCGCCGCCCGTCCCTCTTCCCGTCGGCCGCTCGCTGCCGGCACGAACAGGAGCCCTGCCCCATGCCCGTTCCCGATCAGTCCGCCCGGTCCACCGGGTCCGTCCCGTCAGCCCGGGCGGACCGGCCCGGTCGGTCCATCCCTTCCCCTCGCCACCCCACCCACGCCGTCGACCGCGCGTTCCTCAACCTGGAACGCCGCCGGCCGGACGTCCGTTGGGACGCCGGTGGCGTCGCGTACCTCAGCGGTCCCGCCCCGGCCCTGACGGACCTGCGCGCCTATGTGGGCTTCCGTCTGGGCCAACTGCCTCTTCTCACCAGCCGGGTCGAGGGCGGCCGGCGGCTCCGGTGGCGGCCGGACGCGGACTTCGCCGTCGACCGGCACGTACAGGAGGTGGTCGCCGACGGCCCCGACGGGTGGGACGCAGCTCTCCAGACCGCGCTCAACGCCCCGTTCGCGCCCGGCGCGTACTGGGGGGTCTGGCTGGTCCACGGCCACGCACCCGACGCGTACGCCGTGTGCTACCGCTTCCGCCATGCCTGCCAGGACGGTTCCGCCGCCGCCATGACCTTCCGGACGATGCTGGGCGCGGGGGAGCCCTCCGCCCGTCCGGTGCCGGGCGGGAGCCGTGCGGCCCGGGTGCCACGGCGCGTGGGCGCCGCCGTCGGGCTGGCCACGAAATTCCTGGCCGGCACCCTGGTCGGCCGGCGCCACCGTTCCGGCTCCGCGTTCGTCCCCTCGGGGGAGCAGCGGCTGTGGCGGGGACGCGTACCCGTGGACACCCTCCGCCGGATCGGCACGCCGCGCGGCGGCTCGGCCCATGACGTACATCTCGCCGCGCTCGCCGGGGCGTTGTCGGCCTGGTCGGACCGCTCCGGCGTACCGCTCCCACGGGTGACGGCCGTGCTGCCCGTCGACGCGCGCCGCACCGAGGAGGACCAGACGTGGGGGAATCGCTGCTTCGCCCTGCCCCTGGAGCTGCCCGTACGGATCGACTCCCGGCGCCCGAGCGGTTCCCCGGACGGCTCCCAGGACGGCGAGGCGCCCCTGCGGCGACTGGACCACGTCATGGCCACGACCCGGAAGCTGCGGGGCGAGGCGTGGCGTCAGGCCATCCAGGACCTGGTCCGCTTCATGCCGGGACGACCCACCGACTGGTACATGCGCCGGGTGCTCTCCCCGCGCGTCACCAACGTCATGGCCACGTCCATGCCGCTCGCGGACAAGGGGAGCCTCGGGGAGACCCAGGTGACGGGCACCGCCCTGCTGCCCCTGCTCGTGCCCGGGCACCTCTTCGGGGTGGGGCTGTCCTTCTTCGGCGACTGGGCCGAGGTGTCCTTCGTCGCCGACCGCGCCCTCCCGATGGGGGAACTGCTGCCGGAGCTGTGGGAGCAGGCCGTGGGACAACTGGAGCAGAGCTCGGCGCCCGTGTGAGCCGGGCGCCCCGCCCCCGGGCCGGACGGCGTCGGTCCCCGCCCCCGGGGTCAGACGGCTTCGGCCGCCGGGGCGGGGCCGGCCACGCCGGGCAGCGGCAGGAGCGCACCGCGAGCCCGTCGCCTGCCCGCCCGGAGTTCCCGGCGGAGGGCTCTTCGGTAGGAGCGGACGTCGATCTCGATGCCGTGACGGTAGCTGGACACGTACGTCTTCTCATGGCGGCGGCGTTCACGGACGATCGCCCGCTCCATGCCCGCCGGCGACGGCAGGGCGACCGTGCGCTCCATCAGGTCGGTGATCCATTCCGCCTGCGGTTCGAGCAACGGGAAGGCCGCACCGGACGGCTGGGCGAGCCCCATGAAGTAGAGCCCGGGGAGCCGCGGCGGGACCGTGCGCAGGTAGAGCTCCGTGCGGCCGCCCGGGGCGGCGAAGACGGAGGGGTCCAGGAAGGGGAAGGAGAGGGAGTAACCGGTGGCGTACACCACGGCGTCGACGGATTCGCGGCTGCCGTCCGTGAAGGCCGCCGTGTCCCGGCCGAAGGAACTGACGCCGGGCTTGGGGGTGACCGCGCCCCGGGCCAGCTGGACGAGGAGTTCGTCCGACGAGGAGGGGTGGGCGGCCAGCGGGCCCCGGGCCGGCTCGGGCAGCCCGTAGTGGGCCGGGGCGCCACGGGTGAGCCGCAGGAGGAGCGCCGTCGCCGGCCCTTTGAGGGACATCGGAAGACGGGAGAGCGGGCTCCACACCAGGTGGTCCGCCGGCCGGCCGAGCAGCATCTTGGGGAACACATGCGCCGCGTCGCGCGCCGAGAGGTAGGTCCGCGCGGCCGTACGGGAGATCTCCGCCGCGATCTCACACGCCGAGTTGCCCATGCCGACCACCAGCACCCGCAGTCCGGCGTACGGCTCGGGGGAGCGGTAGTCGTGCGAGTGGACAGCCGGCCCCTCGAACTCCTCGGCCCCGGGTACGGCCGGGTCGGGGAGTCGGGGGTCCCAGTGATGGCCGTTGGCCACCACCACCTCGGTGTAGCGCCCCGTCGCCACCTCCGCGTCCGTCTCCCCGCGGCGCCGGTGGGCGACCTCCCAGCCGCCGTCGTCGAGGGGCCGCACCGAGGTGACCTCGGTGCCCGTCGTGATGTGGCGGTGCAGGCCGAAGGAGGTGGCGTACTCCTCCAGGTAGGCGAGGACCTTGCTGTGGTGCGGAAAGACCGGATACGTCTTCGGCATGGCCAGAGAGGAGAAGGACATGCTCTCCTTCGAGATGTTCGCGTGCAGCGACGCGTACACCCCCGACATGCCGTTGTCGTTGCCGTACCGCCAGAGCCCGCCGATCTTCGAACCGGCCTCGAAGCAGTCGAACGGAACGTTCCGGGAGGCGAGGACCTTGCTCGCTGCCAGGCCGGACGGCCCCGCACCGATCACGCACGTTCTCCGCATGACTGACCGACCTTTCCTCGTGTGGACGTGACTGCGCCGGCACAGGCGTGAACGGGCCCGCACGAGGGGGCCGGGCCGGACGAGAGGGCCCGGCCGCAGGCACTCCGGTCCCGGCCACGTTAGTCACCTCGGCCCTCTCGGACCCGGTTCGCGGTGGTGAGCCCACCTCACGCGTGACCTGTCGTGCGCCGCGTTGACGGCCGCCTGATTCCGGCGCCGTTTCCGCTGCGCGGCCCGCTCGTTGACCAGGAGCGGACCGGCCCTGCCGCCGAGTGGCCGGCCGGACGAACCCGCCGAATGGGAGACGCGGACCGGTTCCGCGGCCATCGGGAAGACCTGGCACGACGGAGCAGCGCGATGGACGTCAGAGATGTGCACCATTCCTACCGGCAGCACGCCGTCCTGCGGGGCGTCGACCTCCGGCTGCGGCCCGGCACCCTCGCCGGGATCGTCGGGGAGAACGGCGCCGGCAAGACGACTCTGCTGAAGGCCCTCGCCGGTGAACTCAGGCCGGACCGGGGATCGGTGCACCACACCGGCAGATTCGGCTACTGCCCGCAGTCCGTGGTCCTGGACGACTCCTTCACGGTCCGCCAGCACCTCGACTTCTTCCGGAGCGCGTTCGGGCTCCCGGACCTGCGGCGGGCCGGAGAAGTGATGGAGACCCTGGCCTTCACCGAATACCTCGACCGGCGCGCCGGCCAGCTCAGCGGCGGTTCACGGCAGAAGCTCAACCTGACCCTGGCCCTCATGCACGATCCGGACGTGCTGCTGCTGGACGAGCCCTACCAGGGCTTCGACTGGGAGACGTATCTGCGCTTCTGGGAGCTGGCGACGAGTCTGCGCGACGCCGGACGCTCGGTGCTCGTCGTCTCGCACCTGGCGTACGACATCGACCGGCTCGACGTGCTGTGGCGCCTGGACGGCGGACGCCTCACCCGTCAGGAACCGCGTGCGGAGGCGACGGCATGAGGCGGCACTGGTCCCTCTTCACCACGGCGTCCCGGTACGCGCTGATCGGGCATGCCCGCAACCGGTTCGCGATGCTGCTCGTGGTCGCGTACATCCCCGTGTGGATCGGGCTCGCGTATGTGACCATCCCCGACGAGCCCGCGCCGTTCCGGCTGCGGGCCACGGGTGAGGTGCTCTCACCGCCGGGGAACCACCTCACCCAGATCACCGGCGCGCTGAACGCGGTCACGCTGATCGCCGGGTTCATGATGTTCGCCGCCACCTTCACGGGCGGTGCCTTCGACCGCCGCCTGGCGATGGCGGGATACCCGAGGTACCACCTCGTCCTCGCCAAGCTCTCCGCGCTCACGCTGGTCTGTGCCGCCGTCGCCGCGTACGCCACTGCCGCCGCCGGTTTCGCCTGGGCCCCCCGGCAGCCCCTCATGCTCGCCGCCGCGCTGTTCTGCGCCGCCCTGACCTACGGCGCGTTCGGCGTGGTCTTCGGGTCGGTGCTCCGGCGCGAGGTGGAGGGCATGTTCGCCATCCTGATGATCAGCATCCTCGACGTCGCCCTGCAGAACCCCCTCTCCAGCTCCGGATCGGACAGCGCCGTCGTGCGTTTCCTGCCGACGTACGGGGCCGTGCAGGCCAGCATGTCCGCGGCCTTCTCCGACGCGTCGGTGCGCGAGGGCCTTGTGATCCAGGTCCTCTGGCTCACCGGCGCCGCGTTCGCCGGTTTCCTGGTCTTCCGCCGGCGCACCCGCAACGCGCTCCCTCCGGACCGGAAGCCCCGCGTCCCGAGGCCCTCCGGGCCCGCTGCGGCCGAGGGCACCCGGGGAGCCCCGCCCACACCGGCCGTGACCAAGGGAAGCCGTTGATCGTTCTGTAGCCGCGGGCGCTGACGCGGTGCCCGGACCGACACGTTCTTCGTGCAAGGAGCACCACCCTCATGACTCTTTCGCGCACCGTCCAGCGCACCGTCCTCACCGCCGCTCTCCTGTCGGGCTCCGCCCTGGCCGTCCCCGCTCCCGCGCAGGCCGCCCCGCTGCCGCCCGCCTGTCAGGAGGCGCTGCTCGAGACTCTCGACAAGTTCCCCGTGGTCGACTTCACCGTCCCCGACAAGGCCCAGAACGCGATGCTGGCCGAGGTCCTGGGCCTGAGCGAGGCCGACCAGGCGGCTCTCACCGAGACGGCGTGCGCGGCCTGGAACACCTGGGCGACCCAGAACGGCCAGGCGGTCGCCGCGGACCTGGACACCCGCTACCGGAACGCGGCCGGGCCCGTGTGCAACAAGTTCGCCAAGTCCTCCATCGCGACGATCAAGAAGTACGCCCCGAACGTGCCCGCCGCGACGCGGGACCTGGAGAAGCTGGCCAAGCAGGTCTGGAGGAACTCCATGGAGAAGCTGGCCGCGGAGGCCACGAACGCGGACTGCCGTACGGCGTACACCGGGGTGCAGGCCGGCTGGTAGCGGAACACCACACGGCCCGGCCCGTCGGCTCCCGGATGGGCCGTGTGGTGTGCGGGGGCGGGGGTGCCCCGGAGAGCCCTGTCCGTCACCCGCCTTGGCCTGCCGTACCGCCCTGCGGCTAGTTTGGGTGCAGGACAGACAGGCGGGCCCGTGGCGGCGAGGCGCACGGGGGACAGGAGGACGGGAAGAGTGTCGCTGCGCGGAGGTGACCCAGCGGAGATCGGCGGCTATCCGCTCGAGGCACGGCTCGGCTCCGGCGGTATGGGCACGGTCTTCCTGGCCCGTACGAGTTCGGGCCGGCCGGTCGCGATCAAACTGATCCACCAGCAGTTCGCGGGGGACGACGAGTTCCGCATCCGTTTCCGGCAGGAGGTGGCGGCCGCGAGGCGGGTGAGCGGCGCGTTCACCGCCGCCGTGGTCGACGCCGCCCCTGAGGCCGAGCAGCCGTGGATGGCGACGACCTACATCGAGGGGAACACGCTCGCCCAGCACATCGCCGCGGAGGGCCCGCTGAACGGGGCGGAGCTGAGGAGGCTCGCCATCGGGCTGGCGGAGGCGCTGCGCGACATCCACCGGGTGGGCGTCGTCCACCGTGACCTGAAGCCTTCGAACGTCGTGCTCTCGCCCGAGGGCCCGCGCGTCATCGACTTCGGTATCTCGCGCGCCGCGGACCAGCAGACGCTGACGATGACGGGGCGTGTCATCGGTACGCCGCCCTTCATGTCGCCGGAACAGTTGCAGGCGCCGCGCGGTGTGGGTCCGCGGTCCGATGTCTTCTCGCTGGGAACCCTGCTGGTTTACTCGGCCACGGGCCACGGGCCGTTCGACGCGGACAGTCCCTACATGACGGCGTATCAAGTGGTGCACGAGGAGCCGTCACTGGGCGCCGTGCCGGCCGCCCTGCGTGCGGTCGTCGAGTCCTGCCTGGACAAGGAGCCCGAGGGGCGCCCCTCGGCGGACGAACTCCTCGTGCTGCTGCGTGACCTGCCGGCCGACCTCGGTGGGACCGAGGCGCGGGCTGTCGGCGCGGGGCGGACCCGCGACATGATCACCCAGCATCACTCAGGGGCGGGGGACACCCCGCCGCCGGCCGCCCCGGCGGCCGACGCCCCGGCCGGTCCTGGTGCGGGGAGCAACGGCACCCTGGCCGGTCGCCGCCTGCGTCGCGGATGGCGGCCCGTGCTCGCGGCGGCGGTCGCGGTGGCGGCGATCGGCGGGGGAGTCGCCGCGCTGAAGACGGGCAGTACCGGGGGGAGCGGCGGCGACAAGGGCGACGGCGTCGCGGCGTCGGCCGCCGCGCTTCCGGACGGCTTCGCGCCGTGGCGCACGACCGTGCGGGGCGGTGACGAGGGCATACCCGACGAACTGCGTTGTGTCGCGCGCGGCGCCGCCCTGTTCTGCGGGGGCGGCGGTGTCCTCGCGACCCGTATCAGTGCCGTGGACGGCTCGACGGCGTGGACGGCGAAGAGCCCGGGCGTCCCCGTCCAGGGCATGTATCTGGTGGGCGCCACCGACGACACGGTGCTCGGCTACCGCTTCGCCTCCCAGGACGCTCCGCAGGACCCTCCCCGTGAGGTGGTGGCCATCGACGCGGACAGCGGCCGGGAACTGTGGTCCGTGCCGTCCGGCGCCCAGTCGACGGCCGTCACGGGCCGGACCCAGGACGCCGTCGTGGCCGGCTCCGCCGTCGTGACGGTCGACGCCTCCAACTCCCGCTTCGAGGCCCGGGACGCGCACAGCGGTGAGGTGACCTGGGAGACGCCGTTCCCCGCCGGCACGCAGTGCGCGCCCGTTCCGGCGGGACCGAGGCTCTTCGCGATGTGCGCGACGGACGCGGAGGTGGACGCCCTGGAGGTGCGCCACCCCACCCTCCACACGCTCGACCGCGCCTCCGGAACACTGGGCGGGGCCGTCCCGGTCGACGGGCCCGCCAGGCCGGTGGGCGCCGCCGAGGGAAGTCTCGTACTCCTTCAGGAGCACATCGAGGGAACGGCGCTCACCGGGTACGACGGGGTGGCACGGGTCGACCCGGCCTCGCGAAAGGTCACGTACTCCCGGCTGGCCAAGACGTACGCGGGAACGCCCGGCATGGCGGACGGCACCGTCTACGTGAGCGGACAGACGGGCCTCGTCACGGCGCTCGACCCCGCGACCGGACGGAAGAAGTGGTCACGGCAGACGCCCGTCGAAGGCGCGTCGGGTCCCGTGGCGGGCGGCGGCGCGCTGTACTTCAGCTCGGCCACCGGCCGGGTGGTCGCCCTGTCGCCGCGCGACGGCACACCCCTGTGGACGACGGATCCGCAGGCCGAGGGCTTGGGCGGGGAGGACGCGAGCCCGCGCGTGACCGTCGCGGGGCGCGCGGTGATCGTGGCCGCGGCGGACAACACCCTCTTCGCCTTCGACGCGCAGAAGCCGCCGGAGTCGGCCTGACCCCCCGCGCTCGGCCACGGCTTCTGCCGCGTCGCCCGGGATCACCGCGCCGCGAGCGCGCCTCGCCGAGCGGACTCCCCGGTTCCGTGCCAGTCCAGGATGAGGACGGTCGCGTCGTCCTTGAGGTTGCCCCGGCAGGCGTCCAGCACCGCTGTGGTCAGGGCGCGGACGGCCTCCCTGGGGTGCGACGCGCGGCTGTCGGCCACGAGAGCGGCCAGGTCGACATCCGCAGCACCGCGTTCCTGCATGCCGTCGGTGAGCAGGACCAGGCGGTCGCCCGGACGCAGTTGCAGCGTCTGGAGCTGGTAGGAGGTGGGCGCCGCGACGCCCAGGGGCAGGTTGACGGCGAGCTGGACCTCCTCGGCCTCGGTGGCGCCGTCCCGCAGGCGAAGGGGCCAGGGATGCCCTGCGTTGACCAGTTCGCAGGTGCCCGAATCGAGACGGACGCACAGCAGCTGTCCGGTCACCAGCCCACGACTGTGGCTCAGCAGGGCCTCATGAGCGCGACGGGCCTGATGCAGCGCGTCGCAGCCGGTGCGGCGGGCGCCGCGCAGCGCCCCCGTGACCAAGGTGGCCAGCAGGGCGGAATCGGTGTCGTGACCCATGGCATCGGTGATGGACAGGTGCAGCGTCTCCCGGTCCAGGGTGTAGTCGTAGGTGTCGCCACCGATGTCGTCGGCCGGGACCAGACCTGCTGCGAGGGTGAACTGGGGAGCCTCGCAGCAGGAGGCCGAAGGGAGCAGCTGGTGCTGGATCTCGGCGGCCAGGCTGGTTTCGGTGGTGCGCCGGCCGGCGTGGTAGAGGTCGGTGAAACGACGGTCCGTGACGATGATGTACGCCAAGGCGTGCGCCGCCTCGCTGATCTGTCCGAGCACGGTGTCGTCGGCGTACTGCAGCGTCACCTCCAGGACACCGATGCAGTCGCCCCGGTTGCTCACCGGCGCGATCACCCGCCGTCCGCCCTGGCCGTCCGGCTCCACATGGAGGCGCTGGCTGCGGAGAACCGTGTCGTAGACGCTCCCCTGCAGAGGGATCCGCTCAGGAACATCCACCATGTCGCCCTCGGCGGGCGCGGTCAGGCGCAGCAGCCGCTGTCCCATGAGGTCGACGAACAGGAACGACACACGCTCCGCCCCGAAACGCTTGCGCAGATCGTGCGCGACCACGCCGACGGACTCCCCGGGCGGCGCGGACTCCGCGGCGGCCAGAAGCTCGCCGAGTTCCAGATCTCTGCCATCCATGGCAACCTCCGATCGTCTGTCGCCACGTATTCCCCGGGATTCGCCGTCCTCACCTGGCAGGTCCGTCACGCCCGGCCGCCGGCCGTCCGGCGGCGGCCTCCACTCCTCAGGCGTCCCCGGCCACCGACGCCTCACCGTGAGCGGGTTCGCTCGCCAGCAGCGCGGCTCCCACCACCCCGGCGAGCGGCGCCGTCGGTGGGCGTCATCGAGTGCGGCAGCCGTGGGGTGCTTTCCCTCGTACGGCTCCGGCGGCCAGGGCCGACCGCTTGATCGCGCCGGAGCGGGGTAGCGACATGGCATGGCCACTGACAACACATCCACCGACCCGAGCGGATACGAGCGGCCCGAGGTCGACGTCCGGGCGCTGACCGAGGTACTCGACGGCGAGTACGCCGAGATCCGCGACCTCGTCCGGACCAACCTCGTGACGTACGCCTCCGTCCTCGAGGAGGCCGACGAGCTCGGCTTCGACGCGTTTCGCGAGCGGGTGCGTGAGCTCGTGGTCGAGATGGCTGCGACGGGCCAGACCGGCATGGGCTTCCCGGCCAGGTACGGCGGTGGTGGCGACATCGGGGCCTCGATCGCCGCGTTCGAGACGCTTGCCTTCGGTGACCTGTCGGTGCTGGTGAAGGTGGGCGTGCAGTTCGGCCTCTTCGGCGGCGCGATCCTGCAGCTGGGTACCGAACGCCACCACGACGCCTATCTGCCGGACCTGATCACCGGGCGGCTGATGGGGTGCTTCGCGATGACCGAGACCGGGCACGGCTCCAACGTCCAGGCGCTCGGCACCCGCGCGACGTACGACGCCGCCCGCCAGGAGTTCGTCATCACCACCGACGGCGACCAGGCCCGCAAGGACTACATCGGCAACGCGGCGTGCCACGCCGAGCTGGCGGTCGTCTTCGCCCAGCTGGAGGTCGGCGGGGAACCCCGGGGGGTGCACGCGTTCGTCGTGCCGGTCAGGGCCGAAGGAGAGGTGGCGCCCGGCGTCCGGATCGAGGACGACGGCCGCAAGATGGGCCTCAACGGCGTGGACAACGGACGCATCTGGTTCGACGGCGTCCGGGTGCCGCGCGAGGCGCTGCTCAACCGGTTCGCCGACGTCACCGCCGAAGGTGTCTACGAGAGCCCGATCGAGAACCCCGACCGCCGCTTCTTCACCATGCTCGGCACGCTGGTGCAGGGCCGGGTCAGCGTCGGTGGCGCCGGGGTCAACGCCGCCAAGGTCGCCCTCGCGATCGCCACGAAGTACGCCGTGCGGCGGCGGCAGTTCGAAGCGGCCCCGGACACGGAGGAGCAGCTGCTCCTCGACTACGGTCTGCATCAGCGTCGTCTGCTGCCGCTCATCGCGCGTACGTACGCGTTGCACTTCGCGCAGGACGTCGTGCGCACGCAGCTGCACGAGGTCTTCTCCGGCATCGAGGACGACGCGCAGGCGCGGCGCCGGCTGGAGGCGCGGGCCGCCGGCACCAAGGCGCTCGGCACCTGGCACGCCACCCGGGTCGTCCAGGAGTGCCGAGAGGCGTGCGGCGGCGCCGGTTATCTCACTGTCAACCGGTTCGCCGCCCTCAAGGCCGACAGCGACATCTTCACCACCTTCGAAGGGGACAACCACGTCCTGATGCAGCTCGTGGCCAAGGGCCTGCTCACCCATTACGCGGCGGAGTTCGAGGACCTGGACCAGCTCGGCATGGTCCGCTACGTCACCGGCCTCGCCGTCGAGACGGTCATCGAGAAGACCTCGGCCCACAAGCTGCTCGAGCGGGTACGCGACCTGCTGCCCGGGGGCGACGAATGGGACCAGGAAGCGGGCCTTCTCGACTCGGAGTACCAGCTCGCCATGCTCCGCTACCGCGAGGAGCACATGCTCGCCGGCGTGGCCCGCCGGCTCAAGCGCGGGGTCGACCAGAAGCGCGATCCCGGTGCCGTCTTCTCGCAGGTGCAGGACCACGTCATCGCGGTCGCCCACGCACACGTCGAGCGCCTGGTGCTGGAGGCGTTCGTCGACAAGGTGCGCACCCTGCCGGAGGGCGGCAACAAGGTCGCGCTGGGCCTGTTGTGCGACCTGTTCGCCCTGTCCACGATCGAGGCGGACCGGGCCTGGTTCATGGAGCACGGCCGGCTGACCGTCCAGCGCTCCAAGGCGATCAGCCGCGAGGTGAACGACCTCTGCCGCAAGGTCCGGCCCCTCGCGGTCGGCTTCGTCGACGCCTGGGGCGTCCCGCCGGAGATGCTGCGCGCGCCGGACCTGGTGGGGTGACCCGCCCGGCCATCGGCTGCGGGCGGTCCGTGGGTGCTCTCCCGTCGAGCGGGCTCACTCCTCCCCTCCCGGAGAAGTACCTCCGCGCTGATGTCCGCATGGTCCTCTAAAGGATGAACCACGGCCTGATACCCGTATGTCGTGATCAACGACTCTCCACGCTGCTGCTGTGCACAAGACGAGCAATGACCAGGACAGGCGCCGGTGGGCCGGGATCGCCAGGGTGGGGAAGCAGCGGCAGCGGCAGCGGCAGGAGGCCCCCACGGCCCCGGTGGACCCCTCGGCCGGAGTGCCTCGCCGGGCAGCGCCGGGTGAGCAGGCGCGGTACTGGTTCGACAACACGCTGGCAGGTGGTGCCGCCGCTCTCATCGGCTGGCTCGCTGTCGTGTGCCTGGTCATCGTGGTCCCGGCGAGCGCCATCCTGGTGTGGACGGACGACGGGGCCCCCGACGACCGGTGGGCGAAAGCCGCGGCGGTATGGCGGAGCGTAGGACAGACACTCCGGCTGGGCGGAGAGGCCGGATCGCCCCTGCGCGTCGCCCTGTCGGTCCTTCTCGCCCTGGTCGCGCTCTTCTACGTGTCCACCCTCGTCAGCCTGATCACTGCCGCGATCACCGAGAAGCTCCTCGATCTGCGGCGCGGCCACTCCACCGTCCTGGAGAACGGCCACACCGTCGTACTCGGCTGGTCCGACCAGATCTTCACGGTCGTGGCCGAGATCGTGGAGGCCAACAGCAACCAGGGGCGGAGAGCCGTCGTCGTCCTCGCCGACCGGGACAAGACGGACATGGAGGAAGAGTTGCGCACCGAGCTGGGCGGCAGAGACAGGGGCACCCGGATCATCTGCCGCAACGGGCGCCCGACGGACCCGGCCGCACTGGAACGGGTCAGCCCCGCCACGGCGGACGTCGTCCTGGTGCTACCGCGCGACGAACCCGACGAGGACGCCGAGATCGTCAAGAACCTGCTGTCCCTCCGGGCGGCGACCGACGGCGACTGCCGCGCCCGGATCCTGGCGGTGGTCCGGGACGGACGCTACCGGCTCGCCGCAGTGCTCGCCGCCGGTCCGGGTGCGGTCGTCCTGGAGATCGACGACATCACCGCACGGCTCGTGGCGCAGTGCGCCCGGCAGCCCGGACTGTCGCTCGTGTTCCAGGAGTTGCTCGACTTCGCCGGAGACGAGTTCTACGTCGTCGAGGCGCCGGCGCAGGCCGGCCGTACCTTCGCCGAGGTGCTGACGGCCTATGTGTCGTCGACCGTGGTCGGCGTCCTGCGGGCGGACGGAGCTCTGCGGCTCGCCCCGGCGCCCGACTCGCTCGTCTGCACAGGTGACCGGCTCGTTGTGATCGCGGAGGACGACGACACCACGGTGGAGGCTCCTGAGCCCGCGGCCGTCGACGCGGCGGTCATCGTGTCCCGTCCGCCCTCAGCGGTGCGCCCCGAAAGGATGCTCCTGCTGGGATGGAACCGTCGCGCACACCGCATCGTCCGCCATTTGTCCGACCACGTCGGTCAGGGCTCGGTCCTCCACGTCGTGGCCGACGGCGGGGAGCCCACCGCCGCGGAGGTGCGGGCCGCGGGAACGGAGGCCTCCACCGGCCTCACGGTCGTCCTACGCCCCGGAGACCCCACCCTGCCCGGGACGGTGAACGGCCTGGACCTCGCCACGTACGACGGCGTCATCGTCCTCGGCCCCGACCGCGTGGCCTGTGGCGGCGCACCGGACGACCGCACTCTGGTCACCCTGTTGCTCCTGCGCGATCTGGAACGCAGGTCGGGAAACCCTGTCACCGTGGTCACCGAGATGACCGACGACCGCAACAGGGCGATCGCGCCGGTCGGTCCGGGCGCGGATTTCATCGTCAGCGGCAAACTCGTGGGCCTTCTGATGGCCCAGATCTCGCAGAACCGGCATCTGGCCGAATTGTTCGAGGAACTCCTCGCGCCCGGCGGAAGCACGATCCAGCTCAAGCCGGCCGCCCACTACGTGCGGGCGGGGTGCCGCGCTTCCTTCGCCACGGTCGTCGAGTCGGCGTCGCGCCGAGGGGAGTGCGCCATCGGATACCGGAGCCGTGACCGTGCGACGACGGGTCCCGGATACGGGGTGCGGGTCAACCCCCGCAAGGACGAGGTCCTGCGCTGGAGCGAGAACCACGATGTCGTCGTGATCACCCCGCACGCACCCCGGTGAGGAAACGGCCGGCCAGCTCGATGCGTTCGTCGAGCGTGACGGGCGTCTGGCCGAAGTCCACGAACAGTTCGTGCACACCCTTTTCGGCCGCGGCCCGGGCGTAGTCGACGTACTGCCGCAGCGTCCCTCTCCGCGGCACCTGCTCCGGATCAGCCCTGGTGTCGGTCAGCTCGGGGTTCACACGCAGCGCCATACGCAGACGGGCCGGGTCACGCTCCGCCTTCTCGGCTTCCTTCACGACGGCGCTCCACATGGACACGAGGTCCGTCAGCGGCATGGCGCCGGGCAGCCAGCCGTCGAGCCGTCGTCCGATGCGTGCGAAGCCCCGGGGGGTGAACGCCGCCAGGAGTACGGGAGGTCCGGGGAGTTGCTGCGGCCTGAGACCGACCCTGGTCTCCGGAACGGTGAAGAGCGGGCCGTCGTGGGCGAAGGAGCCGCCGGACCAGTACCCCTCCAGGACGTCGAGCGTCTCGTCGAGCCGCGCGCCCCTGTCTTTCCACGGCACGCCGACCGCCCCGTACTCCTCGGGCATCCAGCCGAGCCCGAGGCCGACGTCGAGACGCCCGTGGCTGAGCAGGTCGAGCGTGGTCAGGGACCGGGCGAGCATGACCGGCGGCTGCCAGAGGCCGTTCAGCGTGCTGGTCCCGAGACGGATCCTGCTCGTGTGCGCCGCGGCGAACGTCAGGGCCACCAGGGGATCCAGGTGGTTCTCGTACACGTCTGGCATCACGCCGCCCCGGCCCGGGTAGGGCGTGCTCGGCGCGACCGGGGCGAGCACGCGGTCACCCGTCCACAGGGAGTCGAAGCCCATGTCCTCCGCCGTGCGGCTCACTTCCGTGATGCCTTCCGGCTGGGCGTCAGGACCGAACGTCGGAAGGGTCACGCCCAACCGCATCTCAGTGCTCTGTGACATGGGAACTCACGATGCCATGCCGGACGACTTCCGCCCAGCCGTTGGAGCGGTTGGGCGGGGGGGAGGGCCCGTTACGTCGCCACGGACCCTCCCGGACAGCGGAAGGCCAGGTCAGACGCGGTCCGCCGCGATGAGGAGGTACTGGAAGGACCCGTCCTTGTAGGAGTTGATGAACGCGTCCTCGATTCCCGTGACCAGAGAAGACGTGGCCCTCAGCTCCCAGTAGGGCAGAGTGTCGGGAGTGAGGTCGATGACGGCCTGCGGCACGAGGCGATGGTCGGCCATGGCGCGCAGGTACTCCCGGCGCGAGTGGATGTTGCACTCGAAGTGCGCGTTGATCTGCGAGACCCACTTGGAGGGCTGGCCGTACCGCGGGTTCCAGCAGCCGGTGATGGTCACGTAGCGACCGCCGACCCGCAGGACGCGGGAGTGCTCGGCGAAGAGGTCGTCAAGGTCGACGTACATGCTCGACTCGTTGTTCCAGGACGCCGCGGCCGATCCGGTCCCGAAAGGCGTGGCGAGCATGTTGCAGACCCGGGCGCGGACATGGTCCTGGATGCGGAGTTCGCGCGCACGGCCGTTGGCGAAGTCGGCTTGCTTGGCCGACAGCGTGACACCCTCGACCTTGCACCCGAAGCGCTGGTGCGCCATCACCATCGAACCGCCGCGGCCACAGCCGGCGTCCACCAGGGTGTCGTCACTCCCGATGTCACCGAGATGTCCCAGGAGGAACTCGGCCTGCGCGGACTCCAGTCGGTGGAGCTCCGCGATCAGCCTCTTCTCGCCGGAGCTGTCCTCGGCGTCGCCGAGTGCGGCATGGTCCACCTCACCGATGCCGTAGTGGTGGTGGTAGAGACCGTCGACGTCGCCGAGACGCAGGTTCACAGGCCTGGCCTCCCCGTCCCAGTAGCGGGCGATGTCCCCCTGGTAGGGCGTCGCCGGGCGGGGGATGCGCAGGGGAGTGGCGGTGGCGGTGAGTTCGGTGTCGGTCACGTGTGAGTCCATTCTCTTACCAGAAATCGGGCAGGCTGTAGCGATAGGTGTTGGTCCGGTGCCAGTGGTGATTGCCGTCGACCCACGCGGCCACGCCCCGCAGGAAGCGCTGCACGGCCGGGACGGGGCGGGCGGCGGCCAGTGCCGAGGCCTCGGTCTCGAAGGCGTGCATGAGGTCGTTGTGGACCTCGACCGACTTCAGGTAGGCGTCCCGGGCGGAGAGGCCCTCCCGTTCGGCGATCACGACGGGCAGGTTCAGGTGCTGTCCGGGAGAGTCGAGCTCCTTGGTGTACGAGTACAGGTCGTTCACGATGGTCGTCGCGTTTCCCGCGAGGGCGATGACCTTCTGCATGGCGGCCTCGGCATGCAGGTCCGCCGGCAGTTCGTAGCCGCCGACGGTGTCGGTGATGGTGGGGCAGGGGCGGAAGTTGTTGAACTGGCGCATCGCCAGGTACTCCCACACCTCCGGGACGTGGTCCAGCTGTGCCCAGGCCGCTTCGGCGAGATACCCCATGTGCAGCCGGGCCATGTCGTGCCGGAGCCGGTCGGCCTGGGAGGGGCCGGCCGCTCGGACGAAGTACTCCATGGCGGAGCGGTAGGCGCGCCGGGGCGCGTCCGCATGGAGCGACTTCGCCCAGTGAGGCTCGTACTCCTGCGTCGTGTGCAGGGGGTCGAGGGCGGTGTGCGCCAGCAGGAGACGTCCGCCGAGGCCGACGGGTGAGCCCCCGTGGTCCTCGCAGTAGCAGTCGTCCACCGCGTTCTCGGCCACCATCAGGCGGGTGGCGAGCATCAGATGGTCGATGCTCGGCGCGTCCGGGTGGCAGCCCACCATGTAGCGGCCCACGGAGAAGCCGTCGAACTCCTCCTCCCAGTCCTCGGGGTACAGGGCGACCTCGTCCAGTGCCCAGGCCTTGATCCGTCGGCTGACCTCCTCGACCCGCACCGCATCGGGCTCGGGCACCGGGTGGTGGTAGAGGCCCGGGACAGGCGGGCCCTCGGCCGCGTCCGCCGGCCGGCCCGACGTGGTCGGCGGCCCTTCCCGCAGGGCCAGGCGCAGACCCGCCGTGCCCAGGCCGCTGGGACCACGCAGGATCCGCTCCAGGCCGGTGCTCGCTGCGGGCACCCCGGCCGCCGGGAGGCCGAGGAGAGGAGGGGCAGGTGCCGAATCCATGGGCGGAGCGGGCAGGGAAGACGCGTCGGACGGACCGCCGGTGGCGGCCTTGACGTCGCGGGCTCGGGCCGCGGCGGAGGCGAGGAGATGCGTCCCGAAGCGGGAAGCGGCCTCTGGCAGACTCGACTGTGGCGGTGGCAGCTCAGGCGCGGGCATCCATGGCTCCTTGATGGGGTGTGCGGCTGGTCCGAAGCCCTCCGGGGCATGCGCGACGGCCCCGGGAGCTGCCGGGTGTCGCACCGAGCGTCTCTTTCGTCCGGGGGCCCGTTACCCGGGCCGGCGGGCGATCTGCACGTTCTCCAGCACGCCGACCGCGTCCGGCACGAGGATGGCGGCGGAGTAGTAGGCGGTGACGAGGTAGGAGGTGACGGCCTTCTCGTCCAGGCCCATGAAGCGGACGGACAGGCCCGGCTCGTATTCGTCCGGCAGCCCGGTCGGGTGAAGGCCGATGACGCCCTGGTTCTCCTCGCCGGTACGCATGGCGAGGATCGAGCTGGTCCCTTCCCTCGTGACGGGGATCTTGTTGCAGGGAAGGATCGGGACCCCGCGCCAGGCCGGGACCTGCTGGCCGCCGAGGTCGACGTGGCCCGGATAGATCCCGTACGCGTTGAACCCACGCCCGATCGCGGCGATCGTCCTGGGGTGTGCAAGGAAGAACTTCGTGCCGCGGCGCCGGCAGAGCAGTTCGTCCATGTCGTCCGGAGTCGGTGGGCCGGAGTGCGTCTGGATGCGCTGCTTGAAGTCCGCGTTGTGGAGCAGGCCGAATTCCCGGTTGTTGATCAGCTCGTGCTCCTGGCGCTCGCGCAACGCCTCGACGGTGAGCCTGAGCTGCTCCTCGGTCTGGTTCATCGGCCCGTTGTAAAGGTCGGCGACCCTCGTGTGGACCCGCAGAACGGTCTGGGCGACCGAGAGTTCGTACTCGCGCGGCTTCAGTTCGTAGTCGGCGAACGCGCCGGGCAGCTCGTGCTCGCCGGCATGGCCGGCCGACATCGCGATCTCCGCCTCGCCGCGGTGGTTCTGCCGCCGGCCGGAGAGCGACGCGAACGCGTCGAGGTGGGCTCGGAGGCTCGGCGCCGAGGACAGGACGGCCGCGAAGTCGCCGCGGGAGAGGGTGAGCAGCGTGCCCGAGGTCTCGGCGGTGGCGGTGAGCTCCCACCGGGCGTCCTCGTCCAGCAGGGCGTTCTCCCCGAACCGGTCGCCATCGGCCAGTACCCCCAGTGCCACCTCGTCGCCGTAACCGCCCACGGACGCCTGGCTGATGCGGCCGTGGGCGATCAGATGGAGTTTGTCCGCGGGCGCCCCGCGCTCGGCCAGCGTCTCGC
Source organism: Streptomyces sp. NPDC023573 (assembly GCF_055559735.1). Taxonomy (NCBI): domain Bacteria; kingdom Bacillati; phylum Actinomycetota; class Actinomycetes; order Kitasatosporales; family Streptomycetaceae; genus Streptomyces; species Streptomyces sp. NPDC023573. The sequence goes on along the minus strand of NZ_JBVHKB010000010.1, from coordinate 79,462 downwards.
CCGCGCGGAAGTCGCGTCGAACGCACCTGTCCGCGACGGTGGTCAGCACCTCCACGTCGTCGAAGCCGCGGAACAGGGCCAGTCCACCGAGCTCGCGGGGGATCACCCGGACATCGGCGCCGTCCTGGACGAACTCCACGCGACCGTCGCCGACGGTGTAGGTCAGACGGCGGTTCACCCGGTAGACACCGCCCTGGGTCTCCACCCAGGGGAGCATGCGCAGCAGCCAGCGGGAGGTGATCTCCTGCATCTGCGGCGCGGACTTGGTCGTGTTGGCGAGGTTACGGGCGGCCGCCGTGCCCAGGCTGGATTGCCGGGGCGGCTCCGGTCGCACGTCCGGGCTCGAGTCAACAGTCATCGGGCAAGCGCTCCTCGGTCAGGGCGGCGACGTGCGTATACGGACGCCATCGGGCAACAGGAGGGGAAGGGGGTTATTTGAACGGGAATCCGTTCAGACCATGGGAAACACTAAGGGCGGCTTCGCCCTCCGGGCCAAGGAAAGCCGCCGACATTAACTCGATACGATGATCGCGGCCGCAGGATGTTTGTCCAGGTGCCGGTGTGAGAACGACCGGTCCGTCTGCTGCACCGACGCCAACGGAGGGGCCATCATCGCCATCCGGGCACCGCACCGGGAATTGACCGAACTCCGGAGCGAAGTCGCGGCCCTACGAGCCGCGACTGGGCCCGGCGCGACCACGTACCCGCGCACACGGCACCCGAGGCAGCAGCAGATCAGACGTAGGAGTGTCCAGTGTCCTGCGTGCCGACCGGGCACCTCGGTGGTGCCGTCTCAGCTTCTGTCCGAGTTGGCCCTGTTCTCGTATAGCTACCGCCAGGTGGCGTGTAGCGCTGAGTAACTACTTGGGGTTGCGGTCGTATTGCTGGAGGGCGGCGAAGTCGGCGTGGGCCGTCTCGACGGCTTCGGGGTACGCCTGGGTCTTCTGGTGTTCGGCGAGGGCCCGGTAGATGCTGGCGACGGACGGGCTGTGTCCCTTGCGCCTGCCGGTGGGGATGATCAGGGCGGGCTGGATCTGCTCGACGGACTCGCCCCAGCGTCGACTCTCGGATGTTCTCCCGCTCCGTCTCGGCCATCGCGGCGAAGAAGCCGAACTGGCTTCGTTCACTTGCAATAGCAGCGTTTGTCCAGCACCTTGGGCAGCAGAGGGACGTCGACGGGCTCGGGAATGTTCACGAGAACTGGCATCAGTGTGGGACGGCCCGCCGCCCGCGAGGGCGACGGGCCGTCGAAGCGGGCCAGGCTGAGGTCAGCCAGCTTGTGCGGAGTCGAGATGAAGAGTGTCACCGAGGCTGACGACTTGGCGGTTGTGGAAGAAGTCGTCTTCGCGGAGCGTGGTGATGCTGCCGGAGGGGGCCCGGAAACTGGCATAGCCGGCCGACTCGATCGGCATCTTGATCCAGGACGCCACGACGAACGTCAGGGAGCCGCCGTGCGTCACGATGATCTGATGTTCGCAAGGGTTCTGCAGGATCTCGTCCGTTGCTGCGTAGACGCGTTGCGCCCACGCAGCCTTGGTCTCGGAACCCTGCACGCCCTCGTCGTGGTCCATTCGCTCCCCGACAGCCGGCGGGGGGACGAAGCGCCGGTCCAGCCACTCCTGGGGCTTTCCCCCTGCCTCACCATAGGACTTCTCCCGCAGCCTGCGATCCACAATCGGCTTCACGCCGAACAGTTCGGCCACCTCCTCGGCCGTCCGCAGAGTGCGCTGCAGATCCGAGGAGAACAGCTCCACTTCGGCGCCGTCCGGGACCTGAGCCCGCAACGCCTGCGCGATGGAGACGGCCGCACGGACGCCAGCGGGCGTCAACTTCGAGTCATGCCATCCGCCGACGACTCCCTCGACGTGGTGCGTCGCCTCCGGATGGGTGACGACGTAAAGAGTGCGCATCAGTTGCCCTCCTGTAGATAACCGGCCTTGGGGACCAACGGAACAGCCGTTAGCGCTAAGCACTTGATCATGGATGACGAAGACCCCAGCGTGGTGATCGCTGGAGTCTTCGCCGCGTGTGGGTCAGTGGCGTTCGTTGGAGAGGTCGACGGTGAGGTCCAGGCGGTGGCCTGGCGGGCCGGGCGGGTCGATGTCGTGCGGGGAGAGGAAGTCGCCGATCCAGTTCAGGCCGATGAGGACGGCGTCGAGGTGCTCGGCCATCCAGGAGCCGGCCGCGTGGAGGAGGTCGTCTTCCTCGGAGCCGGTGCACGTGTTGACCTGGACGTTGTTCTCACGGGACTTGGTCTCGACGGGGCCGTTCCATCAGCTCTGGATCGGTGCCGCTGCCGGGGCCGGTGATGCGGGCGCGGACCGGCCGCCGAGGCCGATGACCTGTGCTTCGTCGGGGGCGTCGGCCTCCTCGGCTTCGGCCAGGGCCCGGTAGAGCGAGGCGACCGAGGGGTGCTTGCCCACGTTCTTGCCGGTCTTGATGGTGAGCTTCTTCGCGATCTCCGGGACAGGGACGCCCTTGTCCTTCAGTGCGACGGCGAAGGTGAGCGAGTCGTCGTCGATGACCTTGGGGCGTCCGCCGTGGTTGCCCTTGCTCGCCGCGGTGACCTGGCCCTCCAGGGTCTTCTCGCGGATGTAGTTGCGGTCGAGCTGGGCGGCGACGGCGAGTACGGCGAAGAACATGGCGCCCATGCCGTTGGGGTCGTAGATGCCGGTGAGGGGGCCGGTGAGGAGTTCGAGCTGGACGCCGGCGGTCTGGAGCTGGGTGGACAGCGTCATCAGCTCGGCTGCGTTGCGCGCGAGGCGCTTGAGCTCGTGGACGGTGAGGATGACCTCTTGGTCTGGGGCGGCCTCCTTGATGTCGTACGCGAGCTTGAGTGCTTCCTCCAGCGCGGGCCGCACCTTGACGCGGGTGCTGATCTTCTCGGAGAAGACACGCTTGCACTGCGCGAGGGCAAGCGCGTCGAGTTGGGACTGGAGTTCCTGCTGGGCGGTCGAGCACCGGGCGTACCCGATCCGGATCGGCTTTGCGGCCGGCGTGGGGGGGCGCCGCCTCGATGGGCGGGCCCGGCTTCCATGCCCGTCCGGGTCCGCGGTCCTCGGGGATGCGGACGTCGAGTTCTTCGCGGAGCGCGGGGACGAGGATGAAGCGCGGGGTGTGGTACTTCGTCGCGGTCTTCCCGCCGCGGGTGCGGCACGGACTCCCGGCCGGGGCTTCACACTTTGGACAGTCGTTTCGTTCTACCGCATCTGCTGCTTGATCGGGCGCCAGTTCCACCCCGGCAGTCTGTCAGAACCGTCTCGCACAATGTGCCAGTTTTGAGAGGACTTCTGCGAATGGCGACCTGCGGAAACGTGATCGCCCGGAGGTGTTCTCGGAACTCTCGCATCTGGTCGTTCATGCGAGGTGCGGGTGCCGTGTGACAGGTGCCAGGTCCCGGCGTCGGTGCGGGCGCGGTAACGGCGAGATTGGTGGTCACCGGGCGGGTTCCTGGCTTCGGTCGGGGCGAGGGACGCGGCGCGGATGGATGAGGACGAGTGTGGTGAGTACTGCGATGAACGCAAGCACGGCGGAGACCGTGAGGACGGCCCGGGTGCCGTCAGCGACGGCCTGGCTGCCTGTACTGGTGCCGTCGTGAAGGGTGAAGATCGCGCCCAGTGCCGCTGTGCCGACGCCGGCGCCAAGGGAGGCGAGGGTGGAGACGGTCCCGGCGACCATGCCGACCCGCTCGGGTTCGGTCACCTCGACCGCCACGGCCATCACGGGGGCGCCGGCGATTCCGCCGCCGGCTCCCCAGGCCAGCAGCGGCCCGAGCAGCGCCCACCACGGTGTGCTGGGTGTGATCAGCAGTGCCAGGGCCGTGAAGCCGACGCCCTTGAGTAAGTAGCCGGAGCCGATCACCAGGCCGGGGGCCCAGTGGCTGAGCAGCTTGGAGCCGACCATGCCGGTGGCGATCTGTGCGAGGAAGATCGGCGTCATCAGCAGCCCCGCCGAGGTTGGGCTCAGGCCCAGGCCGTCCGACAGGTACAGCACCAAGTAGACCGAGCCGCCAATGGTCAGGACGCGTGAGAAGAGGACGGCCAGCATCGCGCCGCAGAACGCGGGTCGGGTGAACATCCGTAGCTCCAGTGTCGGCCTGGGCACGCGGAGCTGGAGGGCCAGGAAGGCGGCCAGTGCCAGGCAGGCGGTGAGCAGTGCGACGGTGTCCTGGCCTGCCCATGGTGTGTCGTCGGGGCGGAGCATGAGCAGAGTCGCCGTACCGAGGCCGAGCATGAGCAGCAGGCTGCCGGGCCAGTCCGGCCGCCCGGTCAAGGAGGGTGCGGGGGCGGTTGGCGGCAGCACGCGGGCGGCCAGCACCCAGGCCGCTGCGCCGAGCGGGAGGTTGATCGCGAAAACCGCGCGCCATCCGAAGGCGTCGATCAGCACTCCACCGAGGGTCGGGGCGAGGAGCCCGGCCGCGGTCGCGAACGATCCCCAGGCACCGATCGCGAGATTGCGCTCCTCACCGGTGTAGCGGTCCGAGATCAGCGGAATGCCGTTCACCATGATCACTGCGGCTCCGCAGCCCTGAACCACCCGGGCGGCGTTCAGCCACCACAGGTCCTGCGCCAAAGTCGCGGCCAGGGAGGCCAGAGTGAACACGGCGATCCCGGCCAGGAACAGAGACCGCCGCCCCCAGCGGTCCGAGAGGCTTCCGGCCGCCTGAGTCAGTGCACCCATCGCGACCATGTAGGTCACCACCACCGACTCCGCCGAATCCCCGTCCGCGACGTCGGCGCTGATCAGCGGGAGTCCGACGGCCACGATCGTGAGGTCGACGACGACCAGCCCCGTGGAGGCCATCACCAGCACGAGGACCCCGCTCAGCGGCGGGAGACGACGAGACTTCTGAGCTGCCATGCGGGATACGACCTCCAGGCGGGAGCGGGCGGTGCCGTCAGCCTGCGGTCTCCCGACGCTAAAAGTCAACGTGTGTGAAGTTCAAGCGGGGGGCCGTACGATGGCGCCATGCCTGCCACCTCCCGCCGCCGCCCCACGACACGCAAGGGCCGCCCTGTCCTCACCCGGGAGGCCATCGCCGCGAAGGCGCTGGAGATGGCTGGTACGCAGGGGTTCCGTTCCGTCACCATGCGCGCCCTGGCCGCTGAACTCAATGTGACCGTGCGGGCTCTGTACAACTACGTCGAGGACCGCCAGGACGTCGTCGATCTCGCCCTGGGGCTCATGCTCGACTCCTGGAATCCCCCTCCCTTGGACCCCACGGCCTGGGAGGAATCCGTCGCCGGTTATGCGAGGTCGCTGCGCAAGCTGTACCGGCGCTGGCCGCGCGCCCTGCTGGTCTCCCTCGACGAGGACGCGCCCCCCACCTCCGTGCACCCCAACCGCCTGCTCAACCTCGACCGCTTCCTCCAACTCCTGCACGGCATCGGCATCGGCTTCCCGACTGCCCTGGAGGTACACCGCCACCTCTCCCTGCTCATGCTCTCTTTCGCGCTCGTGGTCGACCGCCCCCCCACGCACGCCACGACGGACCGCGGCACGCTCGTCCCCGACGTATGGCTGGCCGCCCACGCCGATCTCGACCTCCCTGCCCTGCGCCAGGCCGCCGCGCTGCCCATCCCCACCGCGGACACCCAGTTCGACCAGCTCGTCTCCGTCGTCATCGCACAGATCCGCAGCCATCTCGACGCCTCAACATAAGAGCCCACCAGCCCCGATGGCAGGGAATCCGGCATAGCGCGGCCGCACCCCGCGTGCTGCCCTCAACGCGGGTGTCACGTCGGCGCTACGGCTGCTTCCCCGCTCGGGGTACGAGGACCGGGCACAGTTGCCCGAACGGGCAGGTCCAGAACGAGACGGCTGTTCATGTCCAGCTCGGACCGGCCGTACGGATTGACATGGGTCCAGAACAGCGGCGACAGGGCCCGCTGGTCCGCGTCGGTGAGCCTGTCCGCCCACTTCGGATCGGCCAGGACCTCCTGCATCAGCAGCGTGTTGACGTGCACCAGCGCGGACTGGAGCACGTGCAGCGCGAGCATGCTGACCTCCTGGGACTCCTTGTCCGCACCGGCCAGGTCGCCGTCCTTGCCGTAGAAGAGGTCCTTGTTCGCGGAGTTCCAGTTCTCCACCACCTGGAGTCCTTCGTGGATTTCCTGGCGCATTTCGACGTCGGCGAGGTAGTCGCACACGAACGCCGTACGCACCGCCCGTCCGAGTTCCTCGATCGCCTGGTACGTGGGGTGCTTGGGACCGCCCCGAGTGAACCGGCGCAGGACCTGCTCGGCCTCGGCGGTGCCCAGGCGCAGGGCGGTGGTGTACTTCACGATCTGGTCGTACTGCTGGGCGATCAGGTCCCAGAAGTCCGCCGGCAGGTCGTCCTCCGGGTTACGCCACCGGTTCGCCCCCACCACCCAGATCTCCCGCCGCCGCACCGCGTCCCGTAGCGCCACCAGCACACACAGCTCGTACGGAATCCGCTCGACCCGCCCCTTCGCGTCCACCACCGCCGCCCGCCACGGCTCGGGCACCACCCCCGCCAACGGCACGCTCTCCGCCGGATCGAAGAACGCGCCCTCCTTCAGCGGCTGCTCCAGGTAGCGCTGGAGCAAGTCGATCGCGTCCATCACCGGTCGGTAGGCGGTGTTGTTGCACTTCAGCTCCAGCGCGCCCAGCAGCGGCGAGAGCATCCGCCGCCAGTGCGCCGAGTACGACGACCGCAGCACCGTACGGATCCTCGCCTTCTAGCGGGCCTCGTTCGATGCGGCCTCCGCCGCCAGCGCCTTCTCCCCGCCGACCACCGGATAGATCACCCGCCGCACCGTGCCGGACGGCTCGGACAACGCCGCCTCCGCGACCCGCAGCAGCATCCCCTCCTTGCCCCGGACCTTCTTCAGCTCGGCGTTCAGCTCCTTGTCGACCTTCCGCTCCGCCCGCGTGTTGATCTTCAGTACCAACTGGATGAACAGGTCCACCAGCGAGTCGGTGATCTCCGTCTGCCGCACATGGCACAGCGCGGCCAGCAGCGTCAGGCGCCGCGGCGGCTTCATCCGCTCCAGGTTTGCCGGGTACTCCTTCGACGCCCGCGCCCGCCACGCGTCCACCAGCTTCTCCGACACGTCGGCGAACAAGTCCGCAGGTAACTCCAGCCGCCGCACCCGGTTCAGCTTGTTCACCTCCGCCAGCAGGCTCTCCAGTCCCGGCGCCCCCGGGTCGGTCTTCAGCTCAGCGAAGTGGGACCGCCCGCCGCCCGACACCGCACCCTCACCGTCCGCTCCCTCGCCCATCTCGTCCGCGCTGCCGGCGACCAGGTCCTCCAGGCGCGAGCGTGTCGCGTGCGAGATCCGCTCCACCCTGCTGCGGCAGAACTGGGCCTCGAAGTCCGTGACCGCCTTGCCCACCAGCCGCCCGACCCGCCCCGGGGCTGGCGGCTCGATGCGGTCGTTACGGCACCGGGCCACCACCGCCGCCGCCAGCCGCTCCCGCGATAACTCCACCGGACACAGCTCGGAGGCCAGCCACTCGGCCAGCCGCTCCTGGTCCTCCTCGGTGTTCGCCCTGAACCCGTACGCCTCCCGGATCTCCTTGCGGTGCCGCTTGATCCGGTCGCCCTGCCAGTCGTAGTCCGCCCACGCCCCGGCTGGAACCCTCACCTGCTGGGCCACTGGTCGCCCCGGACTTGTTCCGCACCTTCTTCATGTCGTCTTCGAGCAGCGTCCAGACCCCGATCAGGTCTTCCGGCTCCCAGTCCTGCCGCGTTGGATCACCACAGGGTGGCGAGGCGGACCCGGAGCGAAGATCAGAAAACCACAACTGTTGCCGGAAGGTTACTCAGCGCTACAGGCCACCTGGCGGTAGCTATACGAGAACAGCGCCGAGTTGGCGGGGGCGTGCACGTACTGCTGCTGGGTCGCCCTGTGGATGGCACTGGGAAAGGGGATCTTGTCCCGTCGAAGGCTCGATGATTGGCTCGTCCACGCCCCTGGACACACCCTGCGGAAGGCTGCCCTGCGATGACGACGCCCCTGCCGATCGGCCTCGTCCAGACGGCCGCGCGGCATCACGCCGCCGACGACCCGGACGCGTTCGCCGCGGAGGTGCGTGGTGTCACGGAGGCGCATCCCGGTGTCCGGCTGCTCGCCTACCCGGAACTGCACCTGTGCGGCCACAGGACCGGGGAGGACCCCGAGACGGTCATGACCGCGGCGGCCGAACCGCTGGACGGCCCCCGCGGCACGCGGCTGGCGGCCCTCGCTCGCGAGCTGGGCATCTGGCTCGTGCCCGGCAGTGTCTACGAGCGGGGCGCGGACAGCCGGATCTACAACACGGCTCCCGTCTACTCACCCACGGGCGAACGGGTCGCGGCGTACCGGAAGATCTTTCCGTGGCGGCCCTACGAGACCACGGCGTCCGGCAGCACGTTCGTCGTCTTCGACATGGAGGGTCACGGGCGTGTAGGGCTGACGATCTGCTACGACGCGTGGTTCCCCGAGACGACGCGCCACCTGGCGTGGCAGGGCGCCGATCTCGTACTGAACCTGGTGCGCACACCTACCGTCGACCGTGCTCAGGAGGTCGTGCTCGCGCAGGCCAACGCGATTGTGAACCAGGTGTTCATGGCGAGCCTCAACGCGGCGGCGCCGGACGGTGTCGGGCGCAGCGTCGTCGTGGGGCCGGAGGGGGACATGCGTGCCGAGGCGGGGCCCGGCCCCGAGGAGGTTCTGACGGACGTCCTCGACCTCGCCGAGGCGCGCCGGGTGCGCGCGCGGGGGACCGCCGGCCTCACCCGTGTCTGGGACCCGTTCGCGGATGATCAGCCGCCCGTCGAACTCCCCCTCTACGCGGGCCGGATCGACCCGGAGCGTTGGCGCCGCGGGCTCCGCCCGTGAGCCGGCCGGTCTCGCGGGTGACCGCCTGAACGGCCGCTTCCTCCGGCCTTCGGACCCGGCGGCACCACCGGCCCCTCGCGATGCGAGGGGCCGGACACCCTCTCAGCGGCCGTACGGGGACCCGGCACGTAGCCAGGCGGTGGTCCACGGCGGGAGCTCGTCACCGGTCAGTGGGCCGGAGGCGACGAGAACCTCACCGCGCGGCAGCGCGACGGGCTCGTCGGACAGGTTGCTCACGGTGTGCCAGCCGCCCGTACGGGCGAAGTGCAGCATCCCACGGAGCGACTGCTCACGCGGTCCGACCCACTCCAGAGCCTCGTCCGCGAGCAGTGTGCGGCGCAGCCGCAGGGCCTCGCGGTACAGCTCCAGGAAGGACCCCCTGTCACCGCTCTGCACGTCCGCGGCGTACCGGCCCCAGTCGGCGGGCTGCGGCAGCCACGAGCCACCGGGGCCGAACCCGAAGCTCGCGCCGCCCTCCTGGGACCATGGCAGCGGCACCCGGCAGCCGTCACGGCCCTTGACGCGCCCGCCGCTGCGTACCCACATCGGGTCCTGGAGGTCCGCCCGGTCCAGATCCGCGACCTCGGGCAACCCCAGCTCCTCGCCCTGATAGACGTACGCGGACCCGGGCAGAGCCAGCATCAGCAGCGCCGCGGCGCGCGCCTTGCGCACACCCGTCGCCAGGTCCGGGGCCGGTTCCCGGCCGTCGGTGAGCAGCCACGCCTCGACGTCGGGCTTGGCGTAGTCGCCCGGCAGGGCGTAACGCGAGACATGGCGCACCACGTCGTGGTTGGAGAGCACCCAGGTGCTGGTCGCCCCCGCGTCACGGGCGTCGGCGAGCGCGGAGTCGATGACGGTGTGCATCTCGGCCGCGTCGAGCCGTGCGCCGAGGAAGTCGAAGTTGAACGCCTGGCCCAGACCGTCCGCGGAGGCGTAGGCCATACGCCGCGAGGCACGCACCCATGCCTCCGCGACGGCGAAGCGCGGCGGGTCGTAGGCGTCGAAGACCTGCCGCCAGCCGCGGTAGATCTCGTGCACCGCGTCCCGGTCCCACAGCGGATGACTGCCGTCGACCGGCAGTGCGCCGGGCTGGTAACTCAGCTGCTCGCCGAGGTCGCGCAGCGGCTCGCGCAGGTCCTTGGCGAGACCGTGGGCGACGTCCACCCTGAAGCCGGCGACGCCCCGGTCGGACCAGAACCGGAGGGTCTCGTGGAAGTCCTCGCGGACCTCGGGGTTCTCCCAGTCGAAGTCGGGCTGCTCGGGGGCGTAGAGGTGCAGGTACCACTGTCCGTCCGGCACCCGGGTCCAGGCGGGGCCGCCGAAGCTGGACGGCCAGTCGGTGGGCGGCAGTTCACCGGCCTCCCCGCGGCCGTCGCGGAAGACGTAGCGCTCGCGTGCGGGCGAGCCCGGCGGGGCCGCGAGCGCTTCCTGGAACCAGACATGCTGGTCGGAGGAGTGGTTGGGGACGATGTCGACCATGATCTTCAGGCCGAGCCGGCCGGCCGCACCGACCATCTCGTCGAAGTCGTCGAGGGTGCCGAGCCGTGGGTCGACGTCGCGGTGGTCGGCGACGTCGTAACCTCCGTCGGCGAGCGGGGAGGGATAGAACGGGCTCAGCCAGACGGCGTCCACGCCGAGGCCGGCGAGGTAGGGCAGGCGGGAGGTGATGCCGGGGATGTCTCCGATGCCGTCACCGTCGGAGTCGGCGAAGCTGCGGGGGTAGATCTGGTAGATGACGGCCTGTCGCCACCAGTCCGCGTCGTGCGGGGAGGCGGCGGGGGTGTCGTGGTGGTGCATGTGAGCCTCTCGGGCGTGTCCCCGGATGGGGTGCGGATGTGCGGGCGGGGGGTCGGTCGGCGGTGAGCGGTCCTGCGCGGGTTCAGGTGGCCGCTCAGCCCTTCACAGCGCCTGTGGTCATGCCGGAGACGACCGACCGGCGGAAGATCAGCACCAGGAGCGCGATCGGGACCGTGGCCACCATCGCGCCGGCGAAGATCACGCCGTACGGGACCTGGTACTGGCTGGTGAACAGCGCGATGCCGACGGAGACGGTGCGCCGGTCATCGGAGCCGTTGAACGTGAGCGCGAGCAGGAACTCCGACCAGGTCGCGGTGAACGCGAACACGCCTGCCGTGAACAGCCCGGGCCGGGCCAGCGGCAGGATCACCGTCAGGGCGGTACGCAGCGGGCCCGCGCCGTCGACCACCGCGGCCTCCTCCAGCTCACCCGGAATGCCACTGAGGTAGTTACGCATGATCCAGATCGCGAACGGCAGGTTCAGTGCCACGTACGGGATGATCAGGCCCGGATAGCTGTTGAGCAGTCCGGCCTGCCGCTCCATCAGGAACAGCGGTACCAGCAGAGCGATCGGCGGGAACACCGACAGCATCAGCAGTACGGTCATGACGGCCCCGCGTCCGCGCAGCGGCAGCCGGGCGAGGGCGTAGCCGGCGAAGAACGCCAGGGACAGGATCAGCACGGTCGAGACGCAGGCGACGACCACACTGTTGAGGAAGTAGTGGCCGATCCCGTTGCGCACGAAGGCGGTCTCGTAGTTGCTGAGGGTGGGGTCGGCCGGCAGCGGTGAGGGCGGTGTCGCACTGATCTCGCCCGGCCCCTTCAGGGAGGCGGACGTCATCCAGAGCAAGGGCAGCAGGGCGCACACGGCGATCAGCAGTCCGCCGAGGTTCACGACATTGACATAGCGGCGCACGCCTGTGCGCGGGACGTGGCGGCTCATGCCCGGCCCTCCTCGTCGACTTGGGTCCGAAAGACGCGCAGGAACAACAGGCAGCAGCCCAGGACCATGGCCGCGGTGGTGACGGCGACGGCTGCGCCGCCCCCGAAGTCGAGGTTCTGGAAGAGGATCCGGTATCCGAGCATGGCCACCGACTGGGTGGCCGTGCCGGGGCCGCCCTGGGTGAGCACGAACGGCAGGTCGAAGATCCCGAAGGCCTGGAGGATGCGGAAGAGGACGGCGATGGCGACGATGGGGCGCAGTTGCGGCAGCGTCACCTTCCAGAACGTCGTCCACGCGTCGGCACCGTCGATCTCCGCGGCTTCGTAGACGTCTGCCGGGATGAGCATCAGTCCGGCGAGGACGACGATGGCGACGAACGGCGTCGTCTTCCACACGTCGACCACCACCATCGCCGCCATAGCGGGCACCGGCTCCCCCAGGATGTCGGGCCGGATGCCGAGCACCTGCTCGCAGAGCCAGCCCACCGCGCCGTAGGTGCCGTTGAAAAGGTACGACCACAGCTGTGCGGCGACCACGTTGATCAGGGCCCAGGGCAGCAGGAGCAGCGCGAGGATCCAGCCACGGGCGGCTCCGAGCCGTTCCAGGACGAGCGCCACCAGCGTTCCGAGCACCAGCTCGACGAAGACCGAGACGATCGTGAAGCCCAAGGTGAACAGAAGCGCCCGGTACCACTCGGAGTGCGTCAGCAGCGCCTCGTAATGGGCGAGGGTGGGAGAGCCGAGCCGCAGACCGCCGTACTCCAGGCGGACCTCGAAGAACGACAGCACCAGCGAGAAGACGACAGGGAAGACGGTCACCGCGCCGATGACCAGGAGCGCGGGGGAGGCGAAGAACCACCCGGTGCGAGCGCGGCGGCGGACGGCGAAGCCCGGAAGCGTCTTCCCCGGCGGCCGGCGCGACGGATCGGCGTGGGTGGCGTCGCCCTCGCCCTCGCCCTCGCCCTGCGACGGTGTCCGCGCCCTCTTCGTCTGCTGTACGGAACTCACAGGGCGTTTCCTTCCAGTGCTGTACGCAGCCCCTCGCGCGCGGCGCGGACGCCGGCCGCAGGGGAGAGGCTGCCGCGCACGACGGCGTTCGCCGGGGTGTACAGCGCCTTGCTGACCTGTGGGTAGTACGGGGTCTGAGTGGGCCGGGCCACGAGGCGCAGACCGGCCGCGCGCAGGACCGTCGGGTCGCCGGCGGCGCGCGCCTCCCGGCCGTCCAGCACGGAGGTCATCGCCGGGATGACACCGGCCTCGCGGGCGAGGAGTCGCTGGACCTCGCTCCCGGCACAGAACCGGGCGAACTCCATGGCGGCGCCCAGCTCCTGGGAACTCGGGTTGACGAGATTGCTCCAGCCCCCGGCACAGGAGACACCGGAACGGCCGGTGCCCTCGAAGCCCGGACGCAGCGCCGCCCCGACCTTTCCGGCGACGCGGGAGACCGCGGGAGTGCTCGCGTTGACCCAGGCGTAGGACCAGTTGCGCAGGAACAGCCCGCGCCCGGTGACGAAGGCGTCCTGCGCGTCGGACTCCTCGTACGTCGCCACGGTGCGCGGCGTGATCCCGCGGGCGGTGAACTCGGCCATCAGCGAGAACGCCCGCTCCGCCTCCGGGCCGCCCAGCGCGGCCCTTCCCCGGTCGTCCAGGACGGCGGCGCCCGCGTCGGCGAGGAACTCGGTGACATTGGCCGTGAGCGACTCGGTCACCGACGCCTGCCACAGGAACCCGGCTTCCGCGTCACCGGCGCTCTGCACCGTGCGGGAGGTGTGCACCAACTCCTCCCAGCTGCGCGGAACGCGCAGCCCGTGCTTGGTGAGCAGGTCCTTACGGTAGAAGAGGTAGCTGCTGTCGATGAAGAACGGCACCGCGTAGGCCTTGCCCTGAAAGGTGGAGCTGCTCCGCAGTGCCGCGGGGTAGGCGTCCCAGAAGCCGTCCGGGAGCAGCTTCTCCAACGGCAGCGCGAGCGAGGAGTGACCGAACTGCGCGGGCCACGTCGTGTCGCCCAGATACACGTCGGGCTGAGCGGAGCCGCCGGCGAGCTGGGTGGCGATGGCGCTGCGGTTGCCGTCTGAAGTGGACAGCGCGTTGATCTTCGACACGCGGATCCGGGGATGGCGCCGCTCGAAGGCACGGATGACCAGGTCGGCGACGACAGAGCCCCGTCGCGAGGGGATCTCGGAGACCCACCAGGTCAGCCGGGCAGGCCTCTTGGGAACGACCGAGGCCTGCGTGAGCAGGTCGTCGAGGTCCTTCCCTCCGCATCCGGCCAGCAGACCCGCCGCGGTGGCGGTCACGGCGCCCGTCAGCAGTGCTCTGCGGTGCAGGGGCATGGCGTGCTCCTCTCCTTTCGGGCTGCCTGATGACAGCGCTAGCAAAGTACGGAGCCCTTTGCTGAAGTGTCAACGGTCAGAACCGACTTAGCTCAAGGAGAATGCGAGTTGACAGCGCTGTCATTCTACGTGCGCAGACCAGATGATGGGTGTGTTAACGTCCCGCGCATGGCTGGTGAAACCGCTGGAACCGCTGACAAGGGCGCCACGTTGGCGGACGTCGCGCAGAGGGCCGGAGTCTCGCCCTCGACGGTCTCCCGCACACTGCGCGGTCTGTCGACGGTGTCCCCGGAGACCCGGGCGCGCGTGGAGAAGGCGGCGCGCGAGCTGTCGTTCGCGATCTCGCGCAGCGCGTCCAGTCTGGTCACGGGGCGTACGGGCCGGGTCGCAGTTCTCGTGCCCAACCTCGACTCCTGGTTCCTGGGTGCGGCACTCGCCGGTATGGCACCCGCACTCACCGCGGCCGGTCTGGACATGCTGGTCTACAGCGTCATCGACGCCGAGCAGCGCGCACACTTCTTCGACCGTCTACCGGCACGGCGCAACGCCGACGCCCTGCTGGTCGTCAGTTTCGCGCTCTCCCCCGAGGAGCGGGCGCGTCTGGACGACCTGGGCATGCCCCTGGTCTTCGTCAGCCAGCACGAAGAGGGCAGGGGCAGTGTCTACGTGGACGACGTGGAGGCGGCCCGACGCGGGACCCGTTACCTGATCAATCTCGGCCACCGGCGCATCGCCTATCTGGAGCCCGCCGACGCCTCGGGCTTCGCCTGGAGCAGCCGGGCTCGCCTCGACGGGTACCGCACGGCCCTGGCGGAAGCGGACATCGCCCAGGACGCCGAACTCGTCCGCCAGGTCGCCCACTGGCAGGGCCCGAGCCTGGAAGCGGCGGTGGGGCGGCTGCTGAGCCTCGCCGAGCCCCCTACGGCGATCTTCGCCGAGACGGACGACATGGCCTTCAGGCTCCTCACGGTGTTGCGGGGAGTCAACGTCCCGGTGCCGCAGCGGGTGTCCGTGCTGGGCTTCGACGGGCACTCCATGGCAGAGCCCTGGGGCCTCTCCACGATGACCCAGCCGGCCCGCCGGCTGGGCGAGGCGGCCGCGGAGCTGGCCCACCGTGTGATCAACGACCCCGACGCGCACGGTGAGCGGCACGTGGTCCTGCCGGTGGAGCTCGTCCCGCGCGGGAGTACGGGCCCGGCGCCCGGCCTGGGGCCGGACGACGGGGACGGCGGCCCGGCACACCAGGCGTGACACCGGCCTGTCATCGGAGCAGGAACCGGGAGGCCGGCCCCGCCACAGGAGCAGGGCACACCTGTGGCAGGGCCGGCCGGAGCCCGTCTCCGGTACACGACCGGCCGTCAGTAGATGTTGGCCTCCACCTCGGGGCCGTCTCCGCGCGTGCTGTTGATCTGGGCGCGCAGTGAGATCTCGTCGTAGACGCGGACCTCCTTGACGATCCGCCCCTCCTGGATCAGGAACTGGGACACCCCGAGGACGGTCACCGGCTTGTCCGTCAGCTGACCGAAGACCGGCGTGCCCCGGTAGGTGCCGTGCATGGTCCAGGTGACGGCCACCCGAAGACCTGCGTACCGCGGCGCGTAGTTGGTCTGTACGTCCCGCACGGCGAACCGGGCGTCGGGGAAGGCTCCGACCATCGCCAGCAGGTCGCTCTGATAGCGCTCCGGGCGGATCACGGTCCGGTCGCCGATCGTGTGCAGGAAGAGGTCGCGCACCATGAAGTCGTTGACCCTGTGCAGCCGTCGCCGCGTCCACACGTCCTCGATGAACTCCAGCACCATCTCGCACTCGGGCCGGAACTCGTCGGGACGTGGACCGCTGACGCCTGCCAGCAGGACGTCCTTGGGCGGTTCCTCGGTCATCGACCCGCTGTAGCCCTGGAACCGCAGGGCCCGGGCCGCTTCGTCCGGGTCGCCGCCGCGCTGCAGGCAGTCCGCCAGCTCGTCGCGGACCACCCACTCCTCGACCATCCGGCCCCGGCGGTAGAGGCAGTTGGCGACCGTGCGCTTACGGATGCGGATGTTGCGGCCGTCCACCAGGTGTTCGTCGGCGGAGAAGACGAGGTGCGAGCTGAGGAAGGCGTCCTCTCCACGCGCTTCCCACACCACGTCCTCGGCCTGGCCGATGTGACCGGGCGTGCTGCCCATGCGCATGGTGCTGCCTTCGATCACCCCGTCGCGGCCCACCACGGTGCCCAGACCGGTGTGGACGATCGAGTCCGGCTCGTAGTTCTCCACGATGTGGTCGATGTCGCGGTCCACCCAGATGCGGTCGGTGACCTCTCGGATGAAGTCGTCCGGGTCCTTGTAGGGGAGGTAGGCAGCGGGGTCCAGCGGCATGACGGATGGCCTTTCGTCAGGGATGTGTATGCGTATGTATGGAAGGGTGCGCGTGGGGCTCTGTTCACCGGAGGGGTGCGGGCGGCGGTGCGGCGGACCGCATGCTGGTCACCGGGCGAACTTGTCGGCTCCCAGGTGGCTCCGGTACGTCTCCGTCATGAAGGCGCTCACGACGACGAGCGCCATGACCGCGGCCGCCGCCAGGTAGACCCACACGGCGTAGATCGTGTCGAAGCTGCTGACGAGCAGCGTCGCCACGAACGGGGTGATGCCCATGAAGATGGAGAACGAACTGTTGTACGCGATGGCGCTCGCGCTGAACCGGGTACGCGTGGCGAAGAGTTCCGCCGTGCAGACCGTGACGATGCCGGTCAGGAAGAACTCGGGGACGATGTAGATCAGCTGGCTCGCGACCGCGGTGCCGAAGGTGCCGCCCTCGCCGACCCGGAAGGCCAGCGGCACCAGGACGATGCAGGCGACGGCGCCGGCGACCAGCATGGGCTTACGCCCGATCCGGTCCGAGAGTATGCCGGCCAGCGGCAGCAGCGGGATGAGGACGGCGACAGAGATCGCGTTGGACGTGAGTGCCATCCAGCGGGGCAGTCCGAGTGTGCCGGTCAGGTACTCGGGATAGAACGTGACCCAGCTGTAGGACAGGATCGCGAGCATGACGGAGACGCCGCAGAGCACGAGGATCGGACGCCACTGCGTGCGCAGGGCCTCCCGGATCGGCGACTTGACGACCTCCGTGCCGCCGTCCGTGGCCCGGACGAACTCGGGTGATTCCGAGATGTGCCTCCGGAGCCAGATCCCGACCGCGCTCAGCGGGAGTGCCAGCAGGAACGGGATGCGCCAGCCCCACGAGTCGAGCGCGGGTCCTTCGAAGACCCAGCTGGTGAGCGCGGCGGTGCCGGCCCCGGCGAGGATTCCGACGAAACAGCTGTTGGAGGCGTACGAGGCGTAGTAGCCCCGCCGGTCGGGTTCCGCCCACTCCACGATGAAGGCCACGGCCCCGACGTACTCCCCGCCCGAGACCATGCCCTGGACGACGCGCAGCAGCAGGAGGAGCAGCGGCGCGAGGATCCCTATCTGGTGGTAGGTCGGCAGTGCGCCGATCAGGGCGGTGGTCACGCCCATGAACGCGATGGTCCACAGCAGGGTCTTCTTACGGCCCACCCGGTCGCCCCAGCGGCCGACGAGCGTCCCGCCCAGGGGGCGGAACAGGCATGCGATGGCGATGATGGCGTAGGTGCTGAGCACCGCCACCGTCGGATCGCTCTCCGGGAAGAAGGCGGGGGCCAGAACCGGCGCCATGTACCCGTAGAGGCCGTAGTCGAACTGTTCGACGAAGTTTCCGATGCTTCCCGCGCCGATGGCTCGGCGTATCGCCTTCCGCTTCTCCGGATCGGCCCCTGAGGTCGGGGCTGTTGCGGTGGGCGGCGCTACAGCGGACATGACTTCTCCGATCGCGCATTGGCCTGGTGATGCATACGTATGAATGTCTGCCGAACATTAGGGAGCCCGGCGGAGGTCGTCAAGAGGCTCGCGGCCCCGCGTCACGCGGGTCTGCCGGCCCTGTCCGCAGGCCCGGGGAGGGACCGGAACGTGTCCATCAGGAGATGGGCCGTGTTGTAGAGCACCAGCTGCGCCCCGGCCCGCTCGGCCGCCCTGGCGGCCTCGGCACCCGGGACGATCGTCATCACCGCCCGGCCCGCCTCGCGGGTGGCCCGATGGGCCGTGGAGACCAGACCGTCGATCATGTCCTGTCCGGGGAAGGAACAGTCCGCCGCGAGGTCGGCGGGGCCCACCAGGACCGCGTCCACGCCTCGCGTTCCCGCGATGTCCCCGGCGGAGGCGCAAGCCCTCTCCGTCTCGACCATCGCCACCACCAGGGTGTCCCGCGAGGCCGCCACATGGGCGGCCGCGGAGACGGTCCCGAAGCGTCCGGCTCTGCTGTACGTGGCGAACCCCCGCGTCCCGAGAGGCGGGTAGTGGACCGAGGCCACCGCCCGTCGCGCGTCCTGTGCGGAGTCGATGTGCGGATGGATGAGACCTGCGGCGCCCAGGTCCAGGCACCGCAGGGCGAGAGCCGGCTCGGAGGTGCCCACCCGGACGAGGACGTCGATGCCCTGCGCCGCCGCAGCCGTCAGATGGTGCTGGAGCAGGGCCGTGTCCGCCGGCCCGTGCTCGCAGTCGATGACCACGTAGTCGAGGCCGGCGACCCCCGCCATCTCCACCAGAGTCTCCGAGGGCAGTCGCAACAGCGCGCCGTACAGCCGTTCACCGGCCGTGAGCCGCGCCTTGAGGGAGCGGCGGCCCGTGCGTCCCGCCGTCACCGCGCCACCATCCCCGCGGAGAGGTCGATGTCCGCACCGCACAGGCCGGGCATCCGCAGCATCGCACTCACCGCGGCGCCGACCTCCTCCTCGCTCACCATCCGGCCGAGGGCCGAGCGCGATACGAACGCCTCCTCGGCCTCGGCGTAACTGCTGCCGGTGCGCTCCGCCTCCAGGCGGAAGTTCCGCTCCATCCGGGGCCCCGAGACAGGTCCTGGGGACAGGGAGTTCACCGTGACCCCCAGCGGTCCCACCTCCCCGGCCAGGGTCGCGGTCAGACCGATGACCGCCATCTTCGACGCGCAGTAGGGCGTACGCCGGAGCAGCGGCCGCTTCCCCGAGACCGAGGCGATGTTCACCACGTCCCCGGTGCCCCGCGCCGTCATGGCGGGAAGAAAGGCCCGGCACATCAGGAACACCCCGCGCACGTTCACGTCGAACACCTCGTCCCAGTCCTCGGCCGAGACCGAGGTCAGGGGAGCCACCGGACCCGCGATCCCGGCGTTGTTGACGAGCACGGAGATCTCCTCGTCCGCGAGGCTCTCGGCGAGCCTCGCGACGTCATCCGGCCTGGACACGTCGCAGACCGCGTGGGTGACGTCCGGACCCAGACGCGAGGCCGTCTCCTTCAGGGTGTGCTCACTGCGGCCGGTGAGCACCACACGGGCTCCGTCGGACACCAGCGAGCGTGCGATGGCCGCACCGAGGCCGCTGCCGCCTCCACTGACCAGGGCGGTGCGCCCGGTCAGACGCTGTGCGTCGCCGCTCATGCGCCCGCCTCGTCGTTCCACGGCAGCGTGCCGTTGCCGTACTTGGCGGCCCGCACGTCACCGGAGCGGGCGTGCCCCTCGAACAACTCGACGCGTGCGGCCCGCCCGCACACCTCACCGAGCAGAGCCGACGAGGAGGTGTCCGTGACCTCCTGGTAGGTCACCGTCTTGAGGTACTTCCCCACCCACAGGCCTCCGGTGTACCGCGCGGCTCCCCGGGTCGGCAGCACGTGGTTGGTGCCGATGACCTTGTCCCCGTACGAGACGCAGGTGCCCTCCCCGAGGAAGAGGGCGCCGTAGTCGGTCATCCGGTCAAGAGCCTGGCGCGGGTTCTCGGTCAGGACCTCCACGTGCTCACTGGCGTAGGAGTCCGCGATCCGGAAGGCCTCGTCCAGGGAGTCGGCCACGACGATCTCGCCGTGGTCGCGCCAGGCCGGTCCGGCGAAGTCCTTCGTCGGCATGCCGGGCAGCAGCCGCTCGATGTGGCGCTCGACCTCCAGGCCCAGTTCCTCCGACGTGGTGACGAGCACGGCGGGTGAGTCCGGGCCGTGTTCGGCCTGCGAGAGGAGATCGACGGCCACCACGAACGGGTCGGCGTGCTCGTCGGCGATCACCAGGATCTCCGTCGGACCCGCGAAGAGGTCGATGCCGACCTCGCCGAAGAGCTGGCGCTTGGCCTCCGCCACGTACGCGTTTCCCGGTCCCGCGATCAGCGGCACCCGGCCGACCGTCTCGGTGCCGATGGCGAGCGCCGCCACGGCCTGGACGCCGCCCAGCAGGTAGATCTCGTCGGCACCCGCCATATGCATCGCCGCGACCGTCGCGGCGGGTATCTCGCCCCGGATCGGCGGGGTGCAGGCGGCGACCCTCTCCACCCCTGCCACCTTCGCGGTCACGATCGTCATGTGTGCCGACGCGGTCAACGGGTAACGGCCACCGGGTACGTAGGCACCCGCTCCGGCCACGGGAACGTGCCGGTGCCCGAGGTGGACCCCGGGCAGGGTCTCGATCTCGACGTCGTGCAGCGAATCGCGCTGTGCCTGGGCGAAGGTGCGCACCTGCCGCTGCACGAAGCGGATGTCCTCCAGGACCGTCTCCGGCACACCGGAGATGATCTTGTCGATCCTCTCCGGGCTCAGGCGGAAGGACTCCGGGCTCCAGCCGTCGAACTTCTCGGAGTACTGGCGGACCGCTTCGTCGCCCCGTTCGCGGATGTCTTCGAGAATGGCGCGGACGCGCTCGGCGACATCCGCGCGGGCGGCGCGCACCTGACCGGCGGGCACGGGGGACTTGAGGAAACGAGGCATGACGGCCTTCTTCGCGGGTGAGGGGAGGGTGGGATTCAAGGACATGAGGGCGGGCGGGAGGGGCTCGGTGAGTGCCCGCCCGGGGGTTCAGGCGGCCGGGGACGCGGTATGCGCGGAGCTCCGGGCTGCCGTCGGTGGTGCGGCCCGCACGCGGACCAGCAGGTCCCGCAGCGCGGCTGAGACGGTGGCCGGGCTCTGCCACGGCAGCAGGTGGCCGGCCCCGGGCACCAAGCGCAGTTCCGCGTCCGGCGCGGCCCGCTCGACGGCCCGGTGGAACTCCGGCGGACACAACGCGTCCCGTGCCCCGGACAGGACCACCACCGGACACCGCGCGGTGCGCAGCGCACCGGTGGCGTCCTGGCGGGTCGCCTGCGCGGCCAGCTGGGCGCGGGCCGCTTCGGGGCCCACGGCATACGCCATGCGCCGGTAGCGGTCAGCGGACTCGTCCGGCGGCCGTGGCACGGGGAACATGCCCGGCAGCGTCTGTTCGACGACGTCCGCGAACCTGCCGTCGGCGATCAGTCCGTCCATCGCGCGCCAGGCGGCGTACTGCTCGGGTCGGGGCGGGCCCGCGTTCGTCGACATGACGCAGAGGCCGTGGACCCGTTCCGGTGCCCGTCGCAGCGCCTCGAAGGCGACGATGGCCCCGAGGCTGAGCCCGAGCGCGACGAACGGGCCGGGCACCGAGGACAGCAGATCCTCCGCCATGGCCCCGATGTCAGGCTTCGTCAGTTCGACGTGCCGGGGCGGGTGGCCTTCGGGGAACACCACCTCGGACCAGAGGCTCGCGTCGCACAGCATCCCGGGGACCACGACCAGGGGGAGCGGGCTCGCCGGCCCGCCGCCGCGCACGGCGGTCACCAGCGGCGCGCGGAGCGGGGCAGCAGCGCGTAGGGCGCGACGTAGCCGTTGTGGTCGAGGCCGAGCCCCGCGTCGGCGGCGCTCTTGGCGACCTCGTCGTCCCACTCCAGACGAACCCGGCCGTCACCGGAGTTGACGACCATCAGGTCGCCCTGTCCGTCGCCGACGTTGCGCAGGGTGCGCCAGGCGTCCTGCGGTACGGAGAGCATGTCGCGCGGTCCCAGGCGCACCGACACGGGATCGGTGCGGTTGAGCGTGACTTCCCACAGGCCGTCCTTGACGATCAGCGTCTGCGTCTCGTGCTGCCGGTGGAAGGAGACGCCCTGCCCCGGGTCGGCCCGCAGCCAGGCGACGTTGTGTCCGTGGGGGTTGAAGATCCGGGGCTCCTGGTGCAGGTCCTCGGTCATGCCGTACCCGATGACGCAGCTGAGCCGTGCTCCGCCGCCCGGCAGCGTGCTGTCGAGGAAGGGCCGCTCCGACCACACCAGCTCGTCCGCAGCCGCTACGCGCCGCTTCATCTCCTCGGCGCTGTAGTGGCGCAGCCGGTCGATGTGCTCCTGGGCCATCGGCTCGGTCAGCTCGGTCCCGGCCGGTACCCGGTCACCGGCGACCGTGTCGATCAGTTCGTTGTCCGCGGTGAGGTACAGGCCGTGGCCCTCGGCCTCACGCAGTACCGAGGGGCCCCAGATGATGCCGCCCGTGTGGTCCATGCCGAGGACGGTGAACATCCAGCCGTCGTCGGGGCCGGTGTTGGTGAAACCGCGGAAGATCCAGGTGGGGATCGACGCGATGTCCCCTGCCTTGAGAAGGTGCTCTCCCTCGGAGCCGTCGGCGCCCCAGCGCAGGAGGTACTCGCCCTCGGTGCAGACGAACACCTCGGCCGTGTAGTGGAGGTGCAGGTTGTTGGTGACGCCGTGAGGCATGGCGGCCGCACCGATGTTGTATCCGTGCGGCAACCGGAGATTGACGTGCTGGCCGGCGGCCTGCGAGACGCCGGGCCCGATCATGGCGTAGTTCTCCTTCCGGTCGGAGCCCG
The DNA here is from genome assembly GCF_055559735.1 of Streptomyces sp. NPDC023573. Taxonomy (NCBI): domain Bacteria; kingdom Bacillati; phylum Actinomycetota; class Actinomycetes; order Kitasatosporales; family Streptomycetaceae; genus Streptomyces; species Streptomyces sp. NPDC023573. The sequence goes on along the minus strand of NZ_JBVHKB010000010.1, from coordinate 56,877 downwards.
GCGTCCGGCAGTCGATGAAGGCCTGGTTGCAGGAGACGAAGTCACTGCGGCGGACCGTGCGGCGCCCCAGCTCGGCGGTGGACACGACGACATCGGGCATGACTGCTCCCTTGGTTCGGAATACGTTTGGAATACGTATGCATTTCCATGACAGGGCCTCCGTGGGGCGATGTCAAGGGGTCGAGCGAGGGTGTCTTCGTCGGTGAGATGCGCGGGTGTTCCGGGGCTGGTTCCGCGGAGCGCTGCACGGTTGTAGGGCTACATACGTATACTGATCGGGACGGCGCACCGGGTGACGGAAGAGGGCTGATGGCGATCACGAGTCACGACGTGGCGAGGCTGGCAGGCGTCTCGCAGCCCACGGTCTCCCGCGCCCTGCGGGACGATCCGCGCGTCTCCGCGGCCACCCGGGAGAAGGTGAGGCGTGCCGCGGAGGCGCTGGCCTACGTGCCCAGCGAGGCGGGTCGGACCCTGTCGACCCGGTCCACGCGGCGTGTCGGAGTGATCGTCACTGATCTGACGAACCCCTTCTATCCCCACGTCATCGCGCCCCTGCACGACGAGCTCCAACGTCTCGGCTACCGCATGATGCTGCTCACCGAACGCTCCGAGGAAGCGGTGGCCGAGGAGAAGCTCCTTGACCAGTCCCTGGACGGCGTGGTGCTGGCGACAGCCACCACGGACTCCCGCCTGCCGGCTCAGCTCGACCGGCGTGGCATGCCGTACGTCTTCCTCAACCGGGACAGCGGCGGCAGCGGTGACTACGCGTCCGTCGTCGACAACGAGGGTGGTGGACGTCTGGTCGCCGACGTGCTAGTCGAGCTCGGACACCGTCGGATCGCGGGCATCTTCGGTGCGGCCAACACGACGACCGGACGGGAACGTGAGCTGGGCTTCCGGCTGGCCCTCGCCGACGCGGGTGTGGGACTCCCCGCGGACCGGGTGGTGCGCGGCGCCTTCGAGTACGACACGGGATACCGGGCGCTGCCCGCCCTGCTCGAAGCGGCCGAGACACCCACGGCCGTCTTCTGCGGCAACGACGTGGTCGCCATCGGCGTCCTGAACGCCGCTCTCGCGGCCGGGCTCCGGGTCCCCGAAGACCTGACGGTGATCGGCTTCGACGACCTTCCCATGGCCGCCTGGGAGGTGTTCCGGCTGACCACCGTCCGCCACGACCTGCGGGAGCTTTCGCGGCAGGCCGCACGCCTGCTGGTACGGCGCATCGACGGTGGCGCGGACCCCGCCGGTGAACGCCACGTCCTGCCGACCGAATTCGTGCCCCGCGCCACCCACGCCCGCCTCCCCTGACCGGTCACCGCAGGGACGAGCCCGCGCGGAGGGAAGGCCCGGCGGCGCCGGACGCTGCCCCTTCGGGGCCGGGCCTGTCGCCGTGCCGCCGCTGCCGGAGGATGCCGACACCGACGAGGACCGCGGCCAGGGCGAGGGACAGCCACAATTCGAGACGGTGTCCGGGCAGCACCGCCATGAGTACCAGCACCCCCGCGATGAAGGCGATCGTGGCGAGCGTGAGGTAGGGGAACGCCCACATGCGCACCTCGCCCGGGACCGTCTCCTTGCGGCGGGTCGCGTACTGCGTGATCGCGATGACCATGTACATCATCAGGGCGATCGCGCCGCTCGAGGCGATGAGATAGGTGAAGACGCTCGGCAGCAGGTAGTTGGCGATCACCGCCGCGACGCCGATGACCGTCGAGGCGACCACCGCGTTGCGGGGCACCCCGGACGCGGAGGTCGCGGCGAGAGCGGCCGGCGCGTCCTTGCGGCGGGCGAGCGAGAACGCCATGCGGGAGGCGGTGTAGATGGCCGAGTTGAGGCAGCTGCTCACGGCGACGACGAGGACCACGTCCATGATGCGTCCGGCGCCCGGGATGTTCATACGGTCGAGGACCGCCTGGTAGGAACCGGCCGCCAGCCCGTCCGAGTTCCAGGGCACGAGACTGACCACGACGAAGATGGAGCCGACGTAGAACAGCCCGAGGCGCCACACGACGGCGCGGACGGCCTTCTTGATGTTCTTCCTGGGCTCCGCCGACTCGGCGGCGGCGATCGTGACGATTTCGCTGCCCTGGAAACTGAACATCGCCGTGAGCAGACCGGCGAGCACGGCCACCCCGCCCTTGGGCGCGAACCCTCCGTTGCTCCACAGGTTCGACACCCCGTGGGCGTCCGAACCGGGCAGCAGGCCGAAGATGGCGAGCCCGCCGAGAACGAGGAACGCCACGATCGCGATGACCTTCAGCAGCGCGAACCAGTACTCGAACTCCCCGTAGTTGCGGACGGCGAGGAGGTTGCTGCCCGCCAGCAGGGCGATCATGGCGAGGGCCGGGATCCAGCTGGGAACCGAGGTCAGACCCGCGATGACCTCTCCCGCGGCGATCGCCTCGATGGGGATGACGAGGATGTAGAACCACCAGTACAGCCAGCCGATGGAGAAGCCGGCCCAGCGGCCCAGGGCGCGGTCCGCGTACGTGGAGAAGGAGCCCGTGTCGGGATGGGCGACGGCCATCTCCCCGAGCATCTGCATGACGAGCACCACCAGGGTGGCGGCCAGCAGGAAGGAGACCAGCACGGCCGGACCGGCGGCCGCCACGGCGGTGGAGGAACCGACGAAGAGGCCTGCCCCGATCACACCTCCGATGGAGATCATCGTGATCTGGCGTCCCTTGAGCCCTTGGGTGAGCGCGGGACCTGTTCCGTCCGGCGGGGTGGAAGCGGGCGGGGAATGGTGCATGGGGAGAATCCTCGCGGGAGTGGGAGCGCAGGTGCTCCGCGGGTCGGTACTCACCCGTCTCGGGCGGGCGACGCCACCGGCGGCCCGGGACACGGGCCGCAGCCGTTCTGTCCCGGGCCGCCTTGCCCCTGCCTCCCGGCCGGGGCCGGCACCGGCCGGGAGCCGGAGGCAGGAGAGAGCGGGATCAGAGCTGTTCGCGCAACGCCTCGGGGACGGTGTCGAAAGCACCTGACGTACGGCCGATCCGGTCGATGCGGATCGTGGCGGTCGCACCGTGGGCTGCCAGGCCTTCGAAGGCGGAGATGCGCTCGACGGCGGGTGCCAGCGAAGCCGTGCCCTCCTCGGCCGCCCTCTGGTACGTCAGGGGCTTGAGGAAGCGGCTGACCGACAGCCCGGCGTTGTAGCGGGCGGTCTTGCCGGTCGGCAGCACGTGGTTCGTGCCTGCGATGCCCTTGTCGGAGTAGGCGACGGTGGACCACGGGCCGATGAAGAGCGAACCGTAGTTGGTGAGGTTTCGCAGGTAGTAGTCGTCGTCCTCGGTCTGGATCTCCAGGTGCTCAGGGCCGAGGATGTCCGACACGGCGACGGCCTCGTCGCGGTCGCGCACGACGATCACGGAGCCGAAGTCGCGCCAGGCGGGACCGGCGATGTCACGGGTGGCGAGCGTCTCGAGCTGACGGTCGATCTCGGCGGCGACGGCGCGCCCGGTCGCCTCGGAGGTGGTGATGAGGGCGGCAGGAGAGTTGGGGCCGTGCTCGGCCTGGCCGAGGAGGTCCGCGGCGACCCAGACCGGGTCGGCGGAGTCGTCGGCGATGACGGCCACCTCGGACGGGCCGGCCAGCAGGTCGATGCCCACCTGGCCGAAGAGCTGGCGCTTCGCCTCGGTGACGAAGGCGTTGCCGGCACCGACCAGCATGTCGACGGGGGCCTCACCCAGCAGTCCGAAGGCCATCGCGCCGAGGGCCTGGACACCGCCTACGGCGAAGACCCGGTCGGCCCGCGACAGATAGGCGCCGTAGAGCACGGCCGGGTGGGCGCCGTGCTCGCCCGACGGGGGAGTGCACGCCACCACGGTGGGGACACCGGCCGTCTTGGCCACGCCCACGGTCATGAAGGCGCTGGCCAGGAGCGGGAAGCGGCCCGCCGGGAGGTAGGCACCGACACGGGACACCGGAACGTAGCGCTGGCCGCCCGCCACTCCGGGGGCGATCTCGATCTCGAAGTCGGTCAGATGCTCGCGCTGGGCGGAGGCGAAGCGGTGCGTGCGTTCGTAACCCATTTCCAGGGCGGTCCGGACGTCGGCGGGCAGGGCGTCCCCCGACTTCTTCAGCTCGGCGGCCCCGATCTCCAGGTCGCCGGACCAGCCGTCGAGCTCCTGACCGTAGGCACGGACGGCGTCCAGGCCCTTCGTCTCGATCTCCTTGAGCATCTGGGAGACGCGCTCGACCACCTTGGGGTCGCGCTGGGCGGGAGGGCCGTCGACCGCGGGCTTCTTCAGCCAGGTGAAGGGGGCAAGGGTCTTCTGTTCGTCGTGCGTGATCTGCATACACCGGACGGTAGACGCGACGCCGCCACAGGGCTAGAGGGGTGGTTCCTGTGTGATCTGCAGGGTTTCCCTGTGGGACGGGCCGCCGCATCAGGTCATCAGGCCGTGCCCCATCTCGCGGATGGTGTCCTCGGCGAGGCGCGCGAGTTCCCGGGTGGCACGGGAGAGCGGGTGACCGTGGCGCCTGACGAGCGCGATGGTGTCGTACAGGGGCTCGGCGAACGGGGCGGTGTGCAGGCCTGCGGGGAAGGAGGGGCTGGCGATCACGGCCCGGCTGGCGATCGTGTCGCCGACCCCGGCCGCAGCCAGGTTCAGTGCCGCCTCGACGCGTTCGAGCTCGATCATGGCGTCGACGCGGACCCCGGCGAGCTGGGCTCGCTCGGCGATCTGGCGTCGCGTCGGATCCTTCCACCCGTAGTGGGCGTCGTACAGCACAAGAGGCGCCCGCGAGAACGCCTCGATCGTGACCGGGGTGCGGGTGCGCTCGGCGCTCGCGCTGACGTAGTGCACCTCGTCGCGCATCAGCGGAGTCACCGCGAGTCCCTCGTCGTCGATCGGCAGGACGACCAGGCCCGCCTCGATCTGTCCTGCCGCGACGGCGAGTGCGGTCTCGGCGGAGTTCTGCCCCACGAGCCGTACCCGGACGGCCGGGTAGCGGGCGTGGAACATCTGCACCAGGTTGGCGAGAAGGTAGTAGTCGGCATTGCGCAGCACCCCGAACGTGGCGGTGCCGCCGCCCAGCGAACCCAGCGAGTGCACGGCGCGGGCCCCGCTGTCCGCAGCCTCCACCGCCTCCTGGGCGTACGGAAGCAACTCCTCACCGGCCGACGTCAGGGTCAGTGTGCGGCTGCCACGGAGGAAAAGTTCCGCGTCGAGTTCCGCCTCCAGGCGCCGGACCAGTTCCGAGGCGGACGCCTGGGCGATGTCCATGGCCTGTGCGGCGGCGGTGAACGATCCGAGCCGCCCGGCCTCGACGAAGGCCCTCAGCTGTACGAGCGTCATGCTGCCCGGTGAAGTGGTTCTCTGCATTCCTGCACCTTAGGACCGCCCGGCGACAGGGTGGGCAGCTCGGGTTCCACCACTGCCACGGACTGGTTCCGCTCGTCGTCTCTCACCGGGGGCAACAGGGCAACAGGGCAACGGGGCGACGCTGGGACGAGTCGACGACGGACACGGTAGCAACCGCTTACTATCGAGTCCGTCGTAAGGCTGCGGCGCGCGGTCGGCCGCCCTCAGGACCGCTGCCGGGCACGGTTCGTCACCACCGCCCGGACTGTCGGGCGCGGGAGGCATCGCCCGCTCCAGCCGCCTGCTGCCACCACCCGTAAGGAAGAGGACCGCGCATGACGCTCTCGCTGACCCACGCCCACGGTGACCGGATCACCGTCGCGCACGAGGCGGCCGGCACGGAGCTGTTCGCCTACGTATACGGTCCCGAGGCACCGTGGGAGGCGCCCAAGCCCTATCTGCACCCGGTCAGGACCCTTTCCGGCGGGCTCGTCACGGACTACCGGCCCAACGACCACCGGTGGCACAAGGGGCTGCAGCTGACGGCCTCCCACCTGTCGGGCCAGAACCTGTGGGGCGGCAACACCTATGTGCCCGGTGAGGGGTATCTCGCGCTGCCCGAGAGGGTCGGCTCGATGGCCCACGTGGCCTTCGACGAGGTCTCCGCGGCCGGCGACCGGGCCGTCATCGCCGAGCGGCTGACCTGGCACCCGTACGACGGTGAGCTGTGGGCCGAGGAGGAGCGCCGCATAGAGGTGTGCGACATCGACCCGGAGGCCGGCAGCTGGACGCTCAGCTGGACCTCGTCGGTCACCAACCGGCGTGAGGAGCCGCTGCGTTTCGGCAGCCCCACCACCCACGGCCGGCCCGCCGCCGGATACACCGGACTCTTCTGGCGGGGCCCCCGCGCCTTCCGTGACGGCAGGGTCTTCACCGCCGATGCGGACGGCGATGACCTGATGGGCAGTCAGGCCCCTTGGCTGGCGTACGTCGGTGAGCACGACGGCCGTGACGGGCACGCCACGGTCGTCTTCGAGCACGCGCCCGCCAACGACCACGCGGGCGACAAGGGGGCCCATCCGGCTCACTGGTTCGTACGCAGCGCCCCTTTCGCCGCGGTCGCTCCGTCCTGGGCGTTCCACGAGGAGCTGGTCCTCGCCCCCGGCGACACGCTCGACCGGAGCTACCGCGTGCTGGTGGCCGACGGCGCCTGGGACCGCGAACAGGTCGCCGCACACCTGGAGGCGCGGACGTGGTGAGCGCGGCACCCCGCGTCTGCGCCGACCGGGGTGCCGCGCACGGGGTCACAGCCTCCGGCTGTCGGGAGACGCCACCCTGGAGGCGGCCTCCGGCGCGCACTCACGGCGGGACGTAAGGAACCGCTGCACACCTTCGGGCCGTCGTCGGCAGGGGCGGTCAAGGCCCTGGCCCACTGACAGCCGGTCATGCGCACCCTCGTGGATCCGCGGACGGCATCGCTCGAATACCGGGCTCCGCCGGAGGCCGTGCTGTGAGTCGGCCCATAGGTCCCAGGTCACATACGAAGCGCGGTAGTAGGAGCCGGTTCCCAGGTCGCGGGCGACCGGCGCCGGGGTCCACGGGCGCCGGTCTACGTAGGGGCCTAGTAGGGCGGGTCGTTGCCGCCGCCGCGAGGTGCCGCTAACGATGGTTCGAGCCCCGGGGAGCTGACGCTCCGGACCGGTCGGACGTGGCATTCCGCCGCCTCCCTCCGCTCCGGTCTCCGGCCCCGGGACGTCCCTGACATCAGCGCAAGGAGAGTGTTTCATCCGTACGTCCGCTCAGTCCCCGGCCCCCACCGCCCGTACCGCCCGCATCCGCAGGTCCGCGGTCTCCGGACTGTGCGCGGCAGGAGCCGCAGCAGCCGCTCTGACCCTCGCCCCGTCCCCCGCGCACGCCTCCGAGCCGGCCTCGCACAGTGCGGCCGCGACGGCCGGGGTCTCGGCCGCCGGAGTCGCCGCGCAGGCGGACGCCGTCGGCGAGAAGGCCGACAAGGCCACCGAAACGGATAATCTGGACAGCTGGATCCGGGAGTCCCTCAAGATCATGGACGCCAAGGGGATCCCGGGCAGCTACGAGGGCCTGCACAGCAACATCATGCGCGAGTCCGGCGGCGACCCGGAAGCATCCAACGACTGGGACGTCAACGCGCAGAACGGCACGCCCTCCAAGGGCCTGCTGCAGGTCATCCAGCCGACCTTCGACGCCTATCACGTCTCGGGCACCCCGGAGGACCTGACCGACCCGGTCGCCAACATCACCGCGGCGGCCAACTACGCGGCCGACAAGTACGGCTCCATCGACAACGTCGACTCCGCCTACTGAGCCACGAGCCGCAACGGCCCGGCCACGCCCTCTCCGGGGGTGTGGCCGGGCCGTCGTCATCCACCGGATCTCACCAGACCGACTGTCCCGCGGGGTCGCCGTCCAGGCCGTCGAGCAGCGAGATCTGTACGCGCACCCGCTTGCCCACGGGCTCGCGGCGTACCTCGAAGCTCTGGCAGACCGCCAGAACGATCTCCAGGCCGTGCTGCCCCGCGCGTGAGGGGTTGCCCCGCAGAGCGCTGGGGAGCACGGAGCCCGAGTCCCACATGGTGATGGTCAGCATGCTGCCGTACACCTCGAGATCGAGCAGGCACGGGCCCGGCGCGTACTTGCAGACGTTCGTGGCCAGCTCGCTCACGACCAGCTGCGAGACCTCCATGGCCCGCGCGGGCACGTCCACACCTCGCAGGGTCCGCGCATCGGACAGGAACTCCCGGACGAAACCACGGGCACGGGAGATGTCCCCCGACTCCATGTCGTACGCCGCACTACCCGACACGACGCCCGCCTCGGCCCACGGCCTGTCCTGTCCGTTCCCGCACCTCGTCGCCAGCCGTTCCATGCCACTTCCCCCGTTCGTCAGCCGCACCACGCGGCTCAGTACACCGACCGCCTACCCCTCGTCACGGACTTCAGGCCCGCAGAAATCACCGGAGACAGGGCCGGTGCGTCGCCCCCGGCCGCAGGCGGTCCGGGGCGGTGGGCTCTCCGCCCGGATCGCGGTGAACCCGCCGGTGTTTTCACGTCAGCACACATCAACTTCAGCCCACTGTGCCCGAACACCCACCTGACGGCGAAGGCAGTCCTACGATCGGGGTCCATGACGGCTCCCGACTGCTACGCGTGCGGCAGAGAAGCACAGTTCGGCGAACTCCCACCGCGCGAGCGCGTCGTGTCCGACGAGCACTGGCGGGTGGCCCACGCCTTCGACACGGCGCTGCCCGGCTGGCTGGTGCTCCTGCCCCGCCGTCATGTCACCGCCGTCCACGACCTCACCGATGCCGAGGCAGCAGCCCTGGGGCCATGGCAGGTCAGGCTGTCCCGGGCCCTGCGGAGCGTGACCGGCTGCGCCAAGACGTACATCGTCCAGTTCGCCGAAGCCGAGGGCTTCGCACACGCACATTTCCACATCGTGCCGCGCATGGCGGACCTGCCTCCGGAGCAACGTGGAGCGGGCGTCTTCCGGCTGCTCGGCCGGCCGGAGCCCGAGCGGGTGACGGCTGACCGGGCGAACCACGTGGCCCTCTCCCTCCGGGCTCGGCTCGGGGAGGGCCCGTAGCGCCGCATGGAGGCCGGGGAGGTACCCGTGCCCGGACGGCGAACGTACATCCGGTCACCGACGCGGCATGCCCCGACCGGCGCGGAGGAGGCCGACCGGGGCCCGGGCAGGGCCACGCTCAGCCGGTCCGAGGCGTGACACCGACCGCGGCGGTCCGGCGGTTCCGGGTTTCGGACCGTTGCCAGTGCATGCTGGTGGCCACGGCGCTTCCCGTGGGCCGCCGCTGTGCCGGGCCAGGGGCGTGCGACGTCCGCCTCCCGTGACGCACGAGGGACATCACATGGCGTACGAGCGCAGGTCAGGACTGCCGCCCGAGCAGGCCGCGGGTGCTCCGGCGGACCGGCTCAAGGAGCGCATCTACGCGACGATCACGATGATCGCCGTGGTGGTCGGCCTGTCCCTGGGCGAAGCCGGCGTCACCGGCGCCCTGGCCACGGTCCTGACGACCGCTCTGGGGTTGTGGCTCGCGGCGTTCGTCGCCGACCAGCAGGCGCACCGCACGGTGCACCGCCACCTCGCCACCGGCCACGACCTGCGACGCATGCTGTACGTCAGCAGTCCGCTGCTGTCCTGCGCGGTGGGCCCCGCCGTGATGATCACCCTCGCGGCGCTGGACGTCCTCTCCCTGCCCGCCGCCCTGATGACGGCCGCCGGCGTGGGCATCGCCTCACTCTTCGCCTGGGGCTGTGTGGGAGGACTGCGCATGGGAGGCGGTGTTCTTCCGGCGGTGCTGGCCGGCCTGGCCGACGCGGTGATCGGTGGAGCGGTCGCGCTGGTGAAGGCGGCCGCCGGGCACTGACAAGGCCGGTGACGGCGCGTCCGCGCCTTCGCGCTCGCTACAGCCGCATGTCGTGGCCGATGCGGCCGGGCTCCCGTGATTCCGGCACGTACAGGAACTCCGCGTGCGGGGCGTGGGACCTCGCCGACACGATGAGCGTGTGGCTGCCCGGGCGGAGCCCCTCGACGCGATACCGGCCCGAGCGCACCGGCCCCGCCGCGACCCGCTTGCCCCGTGCGTCGATCACGGTGACCCATCCCGTACAACCCGCGGGATGCGCCGGGCACCGGACGGCGCCCCCGACGGTCGCTCCGGCCGCCTCCTTGCCGGTCACCGGGCCCCGGCGCGGCCGTGGTGCGGCTGTGGCCGCGGCGGTGCGAGGGGGGTTCCCCGGAATGCCCGCTGCCCGTGCCGGCGGGCGCGGGGACCACTCCGCCACGAGCGCCCGCGTGCGGCGTTCCATCGGTGAACCGGTCGTGTCCTCGGCACAGTTGTCGTGCACGTCGAGTCCGCACCGCTCCGCGTAGCCTGCGAGCGTCTCGTCGAGCGCGGAGAGCTCCCGCAGCGTCGTGCGGATGCGCGACGCCCGCGGTCCGGGCGGTGCCTGGTCCAGCTCCGCCTTCAGCTCCCGTACCAGCGGCGCCACCCGCTGCCAGCCCTCCTCGCGCTCACCGGTCGTCAGCGAGCGGTCGAGGGCACGCAGTGAACGTCCCAGCGTCGCGGTGATGCGGGCGAACCGTCCGGCCGGCCCGGGGGCCAGGTCGATGTCGATGTCCGCGGCCGCGGCCAGGGCGCGGGCATGACCCGTCGCCGTGGTGAGCAGCGCGGTGCGGTTGTCCGCGTCCCGGCCCCGCAGACCGCGAGGCATCCGGACCAGTGGACGCGCCAGGCTGAGGACCTCGAACAGGGCGGCGTCCACCCCACGGGCGGCTCCACGCAGCCGCACGGGGGCATCGGGGTCCTCCCAGCGCAGGGCGAGCTGGGAGACGAGGGTGTCGACGGCGGACACATAGCCGCGCTCCGCCTCCCGAGTGATCCTGCGGCTCGACAGTGGGAAGATCAGCGCGGCACACGCGGTCGCGACGAGTATCCCGAGGCCGTTGTCCAGCAGCCGCTCGCCGAGCAGGCGGTCCATGCCGCCGTAGGGCGTCGTCAGCCCGTACAGCTGCACCAGCGCGACGACGAGCCCGACGACCCAGAGTGCGTACGCGCGCTGCATGCCCCAGGCCCCGAGGGTGAGGCCGGCCACGATGACCGTCAGCGTCCCGTAGACGTGGCCGCCCAGGAGGTGGAGCAGAGCGATGCCGAGCACGGCGCCGATCACCGTGCCCGCCATACGGTGGCCGAACTTGCGGAGCCGTTCGTGCGTCGTGTTCGTGCCGAAGAGGGTGATCATCACTCCGACGAGGCCCCAGTAGAAGCGCTGCGGGTCGATCGCGTCGGTGATCGGGCAGACGATGGCGGCCGCGATCCCGGCGTGCAGCGGTGCGCGTACGAAGGGCACGGCGCGCCGCCAGCTCTTCTCCGTGCGCGCGGCGAGCACGCGCTGCGTCGCGCCGGCCGACCCGGCGGGACGGTTGCGCTCCAGAGCCACGGTCGGCTGGAAGGGGACCTGAGAGGGGGACTCGGGGGCGCTCCAGCCCAGCGAGAGCCAGTGGGAGAGCGACCCGGCCAGGGAGTCGAGGAGCGCGGCCACGCGACCGGCCAGCTCGACGGTCTCCGCCTGGCTGTCGCCCGTGTCCGGGTGCTCGCGCAGGTGGCCGGCCCGGCGGCGGATACGTTCGGCGGCCGGACGCAGGCCCTGCGCGCTGCCCAGGGGTGTGTCCCGTGCGATGACGAGGCCGACGGCCATCGCCTCGCGCAGGTCCGGCGGTATGTCGAGCCGGGCCAGGTCCTGCACGGCACGGCCGATACCGCGCAGGGCCAGCTCGGCGTCGAAGAGATGGCGGTGCAGCAGTTCCGCCATGCCGGGGTCCGCTGCGACCTCCGGCTGGGCGAGCCGGCCGTCGATGGTGACGGTGGTGACGTTGAGGTGGTGCAGGGCACGTGCCATACGGCGCACGGCCCGCTCCTGGTCGGCGTCGGGGTCCAGCGTCTCGACGGCCGCGTCGGCCACCCGGCGTGCCTCCACGACGAAGGCGCGCTGGGTGCGCAGCAGGTCCTCGCGCGGCATCGGACAGCAGAACAGCAGCCGTGTCAGCAGCACCGCCACGGCGGAGACCAAGGCGATGGCGAAGGCCCTGCCCCACAGGGCGGAGGGGATGTCCGCCATCATGCCGACCATCAGGCCGTTGAACAGCATCATGCCCGTGAGCAGCGCCAGCTGTCCGAACCGGGCGAGGAAGAAGGTCAGGGCCAGCGCCGCGACCATCAGGCTGATCTCCAGGCCGCGGTCGTCGTGCAGCTCGGTGGCGAGCCACAGGACGGCGGCGTACGGGAACGGCATCCAGAGGACGGCGCGGGTGAGCCGCTGCCAGGTGTTCTCGGCGACGGCGAAGGCGCTCATCAGGCCCATCATTCCGCCGACGATCATGCCGATCATGGCCGGGACGTCCAGTGCCCGGGCCATCCCGTAGCCGACCGCGAGCGAGGTCACCATCGCGACGAGCGTGCGCCAGCCGGCCTGGAGCTGCCCGAGGCCGGGGTCCGCCGCGAGTATCCAGTCCCAGCGCCGCCGTGGCCCGCCCACCCGGTGCGGCGCGACGGCGCGCGCGGCGCCTTCCGCCGGCGCGGGGGTGCGGACGGGAGGCGCGGAGGGCGCGAGTTCCGGCGCCGTGTCCGACGGCGCGGTACCTGGGCTGATCAACTGGGCTCCGAATCCATCGCGGCGAGCAAGGTGGTGAGGGCGCTCCGGGCGGCGCCCACGGCGCGCTCGGAGTCGTCGACGCCCGCGGCGAGGCCTCGCAGGAGCGCAGCGGCCATCAGCCGGCGCCCACGGTCGAGCAGGTCCCGCCCGGCGGGCGTCAGGGATGCCTCCACGACACGCCGGTCGGCGGCGCGGCGTTCACGCGTGGCCAGACCGCGCTCCTCGAGGCTCTGCAGGACGACCGTCACACGGGGCTGGGACATGCCCGTGTACGTGGCAAGAGCGGTCACCCGCCGGGGGCCGTCCTCCAGGGCGTCGAGCACGGCCACCTGGCTGCGGCCGATCCCGAAGTCCCCGGTGCGAAAGAGCGTCTGCGAGAGCCGTCCGATGCCTCTGAGGAGGCCCCGGGCCGCGCTTTCGATGCGTTGCTCGTCGGTGGGACCGGCCAGGGACGGAGATTGATGCATATAGCAATTATATAGATGTCAAGAGTTGGCGCGGAACCATGCACGGGCAAAATGCCCGGCCTCGTCCCGGCCTGCCCCCGCCCCGTCCCGGTGGATCGAGCCCCACCGGGACGGGGGCCGGTCACCCTCCGGCCCGCGTGAGCCGGCGCAGCGCGCGCACGAGGGCCTCGACGCCCGTGACCGCCTTGGACCGGGGGCATCCGACGTTGAGCCGGACCCGCCCCGGGGAGCCGTACGCCGCTCCCGGCATGATGGCCACCTTCTCCACCTCGACGAGCTCGCGTTGCAGCGCGTCGTCGTCGATCCCGAGCGGCCGCAGGTCGATCCAGGCCAAGTACCCCGCCTCCGGGGGTTCCCAGCCGAGCTGCGGGAACTCCTTGCCCAGGCGGTCGGCGACCATCGCGAGGTTGCCCGCGAGGTACGTACGCAAGGCGTCCAGCCAGGGCGCCCCCTCTCTGTACGCGGCGATGTGCCCGACCAGGGACAGCACGGCGGGGGAGGACAGGCCGTCGGCCTCCTTGAGCTGCCTCAGATAGGAGTCACGCGACGCGGGATGGCCGATGATCCCGTAACTCCCGGTCAAGGCCGGGATGTTGAACGACTTCGATGCCGAGGTGATCACAGCCCACCGGCCCTCGCCGCCGAGTCCGGACCAGGGGCGGTGGACGTGCGGGGGATGGGCCAGATCGCCGTGGATCTCATCGCTGACGACGGCCACGCCGTGCTCCGCGCACAGCCGCGCCATCCGGTCCAGCTCGTCGGCGGACCAGACCTTGCCCGTCGGGTTGTGCGGCGAGCACAGCAGCAGCACGGCCGTGTCGGGCAACGCCAGGAGCCGCTCCAGCTCCGCCCAGTCGTCGATCGGACACTCCCGGAGCTGTCGCCCGTGGGCCGCCACGGTCTTGGGGAAGGCGTCGTACATGGGGGTGTGGGCGACCACGCCGTCCCCGGGACGCGACCACAGCCGGAGCAGCTGCGACAGCTGGTAGACGACGGACGGTGCGTAGACGACCGACGCCGGGTCGACGGCCGTCGCGTGCCGCGTCGCGTACCAGTGGACGACCGCGGAGAGGAAGTCGTCCTGCCGCCACCGCGAGTAACCGAGCACGGCGTGGTCCAGCCGGCCGCGGAGCGCCGCCATGATCTCCGGGGCGGTCTCGAAGTCCATGTCGGAGATCGTGAACGGCAGCAGATCAGGCACGCCGAAGCGGTCCTCGACGTAGTCCCACTGCGTGCACCAGGTGCCGCGCCGGTCCACGACGGTGCCGAAGCCGTACGGATCCTGCGGGGCGGGGGAGGGGGAAGCCATGGTCAGCCCACCGGGATCATGGTGGCGATGGCGTCCTTCACCGACTGGACCTGCGGCCCGATGATGACCTGCACGTTGTGGCCGTCGAGCTTGATCACGCCCACGGCGCCGAGCTTCTTCAGCCGCGCCTCGTCCACCTTCGCCGCGTCCCCCACCGTCATGCGCAGACGGGTGATGCAGTTGTCCAGGGACCGGATGTTGTCGGCGCCGCCGATCGCGTCGAGGATGGCGACGGCGTCGTACTTCCCCGCGACCAGCTCGCGCGCGGGCTGGTCCGCCGCGTCGGGAGCGGCCGACTCACCGGCCTTGTCGTCGTCGTCCTGTTCCTCCTCGCGCCCGGGGGTCCTGAGGTCGAAGCGGTTGATCGCCCAGCGGAACAGGAAGTAGTACACGGCGAACCACACCGCCGCGATCACCGGCACCAGGTACCACTTGGTGGTCGATCCCTGGAGCACGCCGAAGACCAGCCAGTCGATGACGTTGCCGTCCGTGTTCCCGATGAAGACGCCGAGCAGGGCGGCGGTGAGGAAACCGAGCCCCACCAGGACCGCGTGGATGGCGTACAGCCACGGCGCGACGAAGAGGAACAGGAACTCCAGCGGCTCCGTGATGCCGCCGACCACGCAGGCCACCACGCCGGACACGAGCAGGGCCTTGATCTCCGGGCGCATCTTCTTCTTCGCGCAGTGGTACATGGCGAGCGCGGCGCCCGGCAGGCCGCCCAGGTAGGACGCCATCTTGCCCTGGGAGAGGAAGTGCGTGGCGTCGGTGACGGCGGCATTCGGCGCGCCCGCGCAGTCGAGGTGCGCGTAGAACATGTTCAGCGCCCCCGAGACGTTGTCCCCGCAGACGGCTCCCGAACCGCCTACGTCGGTGAACCGGAACATCGCCACCAGGATGTGGTGCAGCCCGATGGGGCGCAGCAGCACCTCTCCCATGCCGAAGAAGAACGGACCGAAGACGCCGGTGTGCCCGATGCCGCGGCCCACCGCGGTGATCCAGCCGTTGAAGGCCGGCCACACCAGGGGGATGAGCAGACCGAGCACGCTGAGGACGAGAGCGGAGATGATCGGGACGAAACGCAGCCCGCCGAAGAAGGCCAGCGCGTCAGGCATCCGCTGCGTACGAAAGCGCTGGTGGAGCAGGCTGACAACGATGCCAACGGCCACGGCTCCGAGGAGTCCCGTATCGATGGACTGCACGCCCAGCACGTCGGCTATGCCGTAGTGCTTGATCGCGGCCTCGTCCTCGAAGTCGACGCCCTTGGCTGTCAGGTAGAAGTTCACCGCGAGGTTCATGGCGGCGAAGCCGACGAAACCCGAGAACGCCGCCACACCCTTGTCCTCGCGGGCGAGGCCCAGGGGGATCGCCATCGCGAAGAGGACGGGCAGGAAGGTGAAGGCCACCAGCCCCGTGTTGGCCATCCAGGTGAAGACGAGGTGGAAGCCCTCGGCCTTCAGGAAGGGCAGATTGTCGGTGACGGCCTCGCTGGAGAGCGAGGAGCCGATGCCCAGCATGATGCCGCAGAACGCGAGCAGAGCCACGGGGAGCATGAATGTCTTGCCGAGCCCCTGGAGGAATTCCCAGAGTGCGGCTTTGGTCTTCTGCATGTGTACGGAGCTTTCGAGCCTGGGGGGACGGACCCGGACGCTCGCCGTGGCGGGGGCCCACGGTGGTCGAGCATCGGTGGATATGGACGAGGGGCCCGGGCCGCCTTCGCGCGACGCACCTGAGGATCGCCCGGTGAGCAGCGCCAGACGGGGCCGTTCCGCCGCACGGATCACATCACAGCGGGCCGACGACTGTCCATGGAGGCCGGAGCGCCGGCCGTACCGGCCACCGGGGGCCCGACGGGGGGTGAACCGGTCGTCGCGCCCCGTGACGTACGCCACCTGTCCGGACCGGCGTCGGGTGTTTGCCGACGCGCCGACGGGTAAGGGGCCCATTGGCTGCCGGGGCCGACAATCCGGTGGATAGTGTGCGAGAACTACTGATCCAGGAGGTTCGATGTCCTCGAAGCGACGTCGCAAGAAGAAGGCCCGCCGCAAGAACGGCGCGAACCACGGCAGCCGTCCGCAGACCTGAGGACGCGCCGACATGACCGGGGGGTGGCGAACCGCCACCCCCCGGACGCGTTCCGGAAGCGGTTGTGCGGCCAGGTGCTCCAGCGCCTGGGTGCCCCCGTGACCGCGCCGGTCAGGAGGCGGCGAGACCCGGAAGCCGGCTCAGCGCCGTCCGCTTCGCCTGCTGGAACCGGTCCAGCTTCTTACCGGCCTTCGCGCGCACCGGCTCCTCCGCCCGGGCCTGCACGCCGGCGATCCGCCGGTGTGTGTCCGCTGTCTTCCCCCTCGGTAGTTCGTCGCCACTCGTGCTGATGACGAGTCGATGCCGACACGGATCAGGCTAGGCGGGAGAGCACCGCAAGGGACCCTGCAACTATCCAGGGTGCGGGCCGCCGAGGTCAGGTGAGCAGCTGGTTCCGGTGGGACGCGCGACGGGCGGCCGCCAGCAGGGCGTGGATCTGAGGACCGGCCTGGTCGAGGCGGGCCACGGGCTTCGCGAACGGAAGGCGCACGTCGCGGTGGGTTCCGGGGTACTCCAGACGCAGGGTCACGCCGTAACGGTCCATCGCCAGCGGGAGGACGCGCGTCGCGCCCTTCTCCGGCTGCGGCTGTACGAGGCGCAGGAGCAGGGGGACGAGTTCGCCGTGATCGTCCACGAGATGGGTCAGCATCGCCGCCTCGCTCGTGGCGATCGGATCGGGGTCGGTCTCCTGGAGCGTGTCCAGCGTGACGAACGCGCGGCCCCTGCGGTCCTCGAAGACCGCCTGGCCGAACTCCATGCAGGTGCTCTCCGCGGCGTCCGTGCTGTACGGGGCCGTCAGCAGGCCGGTCACCGTGACCCGGGCGCGGGTGCGCTCCCGTACGGGGGTGGGCGCGATGTCGGTGAACTCCAGCCGGACGGGGACCCGTGGCCCCGGCTGGGCGGAGCCGGCTTCCGACGGTTCGTGCAGGTGGATGTGGCCCATCGCGGGTGTGCCGTCGAGGCGGTGCACCTCGACGGGGTCGAGCCCGTCACTCACCACCGTCATCGAGTGGGCCGCGGTCAGGATGGACAACACGCGTTCGGCGGGGGAGGGCTGGGTGGCGCGGGCGTTGGAAAGACGCATCCAAGTTCTCCAGAGGAGCGGGCGGGGAGACCTCATTGCAGCTACTTAGGTATGCCTAACCTAACCCATGATTCGTGCTTCGGGTAGCGGCGCCGCACCCGCGGTCGCACCGTGGCGGGTGGCGCGGTGCCACCCGCCACGGGCGTCTACTCCGGGGCCGGGGCGACGGCGCCTGACGCGGCGAGGGCCTCGTAGTGGCCCGCGAGCGCGTGGAACGCTTCCTTCGGTTCCCAGTCCATGTGGGGGTAGGCGCGTGAGGACGCGGGGGTGCCGTGGTCCTCGTCGAGCAGCTTCACGATGCTGTAGGAGGCCATGTCCAGGTCCGGGCCGCTGCCCGGCCGGTGGGGGGCGCGGCCGTCGGCGAAGCTGAACCAGAAGACGGAGTCGACGCCCACCTCCTCGAAGACGGGCATGAGGTCGTCCATGTAGCGGACCTGTTCGCCTTCGTCGCGCACCAGGTCGGACCTGAGCGTGACGCCGTCCGGTTCCATGGCCACGTACCATCCGGCGCCGCCGTAGTCGCCTGCCCCGCGGAAGGTGCAGCAGCCGACCTCCAGGATCGCCACCGGCTTGCCGTGGACGAACTCGCGGCGCAGGTCGTCGCGGTAGGTCGCGGCGTTGCGCAGACCGCGGAAGGCGTCGAGGCCGACGATGTCGAACGGGCTCCAGTCCACGCCGTCCAACGGGTTGGAGGCGTAGGTGACGGGTCCGCCGAAGACGGGCCGCACGGCGTCGACGACCTCACCGAGGAAGGCGTTGACCCGGTCGGGGATTCCCTGGAGGGCCGACTCCCGGTCGGGGCCGGCGAGGACCGGGACACGGGCCGCGAAGGTCTCGCCGGGCAGGTACCCCTTGGCGAACAGGCTCAGCTCGCAGCCCGTGACGAGGATGACGTCCGCACCGGTGAGGCGCAGCCGTTCGGCGCGCTCGGCGCAGTCGACGAAGTACGGCAGCATCTGTTCGTCCGTCATCTCGCAGGGGAACGGCGAGTACCAGACCTGGAGTCCCGCGGCCGCCGCGTACCGTGCCGCCACGTCGATGCGGTCCGGGTCGTCACCGATGACGCGGATCGCGTTGCAGTGCAGGTCCTCGCTGATGACGCGTATCTCCCGCTCCACGGCGCGGGGGTCGAAGGACGGCTTCGAGTGTTTGCCGAGGACGTACATGCCGGTGTCGTAGTGGATGCCTCTGCCGCGCATTCGCACGCCTCCAATAAGAGTCGCTGTGTATCTTATGGCTTTCGCTTAAGATACACGACGTGTCTGAAGAGCCTGCGCGCACGCGTCGCCGAGGGGCCGAGCTGGAAGCGGCGCTTCTCGAAGCGGCTTGGGGTGAACTGGCTGCAGTCGGCTACGAACAACTGACCTACGAAGCGGTCGCGGGCCGTGCCGGCACCAGTCGTGCCGTCCTCTACCGTCGCTGGCCGACGAAGCGGGAGCTCGTGCTGGCCGCCCTGCGCAGCAAGGCGCCGCCCGTACCGGACGAGCCGCCGGACACGGGGAGTCTGCGCGGTGACGTGCTCGCCCTGCTCCGCTTCGTCGTGGGGCAGACGGCCGGTCTGGCCCATGTGCGACAGGCCCTCGCCGCGGAGCAGGGGCAGGACACGGAGCTGTCTGCGTACCTGACCTCGCGTAACCGCAGCCCCGGCGGCGACTGGATGAGTACGGTCCTGGAGCGGGCCGCCCGCCGCGGAGAGATCGATCCCGCGGTTCCGCTCCCCGACCGGCTGGTCGCGCTGCCGGTCGTCCTCGTCCTCCATGACCTGCTCATGGCCCGCCGCACCCCCTCCGAGGCCGATCTGGAGGAAGTCGTGGACCTGCTGTTCCTCCCTCTCGTCACGCTCCGGCAGGACCGGCGCGCGTGAGGACCTGCCGCCCGCGGAGCCCCGGAAGACCCGGGCGACGCGTACGGGCTCGCGGCGCGGGGGCCGCCCGACGGGCCGTCTGCTCGCTGTCTACGCGGTGAGTTGCTTCTCCAGGCCGTCGAGGAGGGCTCGGAGGCCGAACTCGAAGGTGTTGTCGGCGGCGGCGGCGTAGTCGGCCGCCGCCGCCGTGCCCAGCCGGGCGCGCAGATGCGGATAGCGCATGGCGGTCTTCCGCGCCTCGGTCATGGTGTGCCGGAGCTGCTCTTCGGCGGCGCTTCCGCCTTCGGCGCGTCTCCGTGCCAGTGAGGCGGAAGCGGCGGCACCGGCCGCGTTGCCCAGTACGTAGGTGAAGACGGCGCCCGCCGCCTGATCGGCCTGCGCGGCGGTGAAGCCGGCGGATTCGTAGACGGCCAGGCTGCGGTCGTCGTGGCGGGCCTTGCCCTCGCCGTGGACGAGGTGCGCGGCGAGGACCTGCACCAGCCAGGGGTGGCGGGTGAACATCGCATGCAGGTCGGTTGCCATGACGGTGGCCGCGGCGCGCCAGTCGGCCGCCCCGTGGTCGGGCAGCGTGAGTTCGCTCCACACCTGATCGGTGGCGAGCAGGACGAGGTTGTCCTTGTTCTTGACGTGCCAGTACACGGCGGTGGCTGCCGAGTTGAGCCTGGTGCCCAAGGCGCGCATGTTGAGCCCCGCGAGCCCGTCGGTATCCAGGAGTTCGACGGCGGTGCGGACGATCTGGTCCCGGGTCAGGGTGTCGCGTGCCATGCCCACACCGTACGCAGCACTTGCACAAAGTTCAACAAGGCACTTGCACACTGTTCAGGTCTGGGTTTACGGTCCTCTCGTCCAGCTGGTTGAACTAAGTGCAAGTCCAGAGGAGAGCCGATGAACACCCTCGCCGCCGTCATGCAGTTGCTGATCGCCGCCGCCTTCGTCAGCATCCCGGTGGTCCGCCACCGCTTCGGGCCCGCCGCGAAGGCCGCCGCGGCGGCCGAGCTCCGGCGCCAGAACGTCCGCCCGGAGGTGCTGGAGGAGAACAACCTCCGCTTCGACGCGGGCGGTCACGAGACCGCGGCCCCCGTGGCCGTGGCCGCCGTGATGACCGCCGTGGCCGCCGTGAACCTCACCGACGCCGCTCCGGCCCAGCTGCTGACCTGGGTATTCTCCTCGCTGGTGCTGCTGATGAACGCGGTGATCGTCTACAGCAACCTCACCGCCGTGAAGTCCGTGGAGGCCGCCTTCCGTGGCAAGGGCGACCCGGAACTGGCCGGCGTCGAGGTCGCGCCCTTCCTGCGGGCCGCCGAGGGCGCCTTCCCGCGCTGGGTGCGCGCCCAGACGTATCTGCGTAACACCGTGGTCTTCGGCGGCTCCGTCGTCGCCCTGGCCGCGGTCTCCCTCTGAACGCGGCAGCCACTCACCGCGTCCAACTGTCTGTCCGGCCGGCCGGACGACTGCTCAGCCGGGTGAAATCTCCACCAGGCCGGCCCTTTCGGAGCCTTCGCGGCGCATGCGCTCGATCCCCCAGGCGCCGAGTGGCCCGAGCGCCTGGTTGAGCGTGTGCCCGTGCTCGGTCAGGGAGTACTCCACCCGTGGCGGCACCTCGGCGTAGACCTCCCGGTGCACGAGACCGTCCGCTTCCATCTCCCGCAGGTGCTGGGTCAGCATCTTCTCGCTCACTCCCGGCAGCCCCCGGCGGAGCTCGGCGAACCGGCGTACGCGATGGGCGTCGAGCTCCCAGAGGATCAGCCCCTTCCACTTGCCGCTCACCACGTCGAACGCGGCGTCGATGCCGCAGATGTAGGGCCCGCGTCTCGGTGCCTTGGTCATCAGTGGCTCCCTTACTAAAAGGTAAGTACCGCAGTAAATAGTGGGTACTTCCGAGAGTAGAGCCGCTCTTCGACGATGGAGGGGTGAACGAACAGACCCGTAACACCGGACAAGACCACGCTGTCACCGTGATCGGGCTCGGCCCGATGGGCCGGGCGATGACACGCACCCTCCTCACCGCCGGCCACCCGGTCACCGTCTGGAACCGCACCGCCTCCCGCGCCGACGGCGTCGTCGCCGACGGGGCGACCCGCGCGGCGACACCGCGGGAGGCCGTCGAAGCGAGCGGCCTGGTGATCCTCAGCCTCACGGACTACCGGGCGATGTACGACATCCTCGGCAGCGCCACCGGATCGCTGGCGGGCCGGACGCTGGTGAACCTGAGTTCCGACACCCCCGACCGCACACGGGAGGCCGCCGCCTGGGCGGCGGGCCACGGTGCGGACTTCCTCGCGGGCGGGATCATGGCCCCGGCACCGATGGTCGGCACGGAGGCGTCCTACGTCTACTACAGCGGCCCCGGTGAGGTGATGGAGAGTCACCGGGCGGTGTTGGCTCCGCTCGGGGCGCCCAGGTACCTGGGCGACGATCCGGGCCTCGCCCAGATGATGTACCAAGCCCAGCTCGCGGTGTTCCTCACCACCCTCTCCGCGCTGATGCATGCCACGGCGATGCTGGGGACCGCCGGGATGAAGGCCGAGGAAACACTCCCGGAGCTGCTTTCGGCCGCCGACACGGTCAGCGACATCCTGAGGGCCGGCGACGAGCGTCCCGGTGCGGCGCTCGATGCCGGGGAGCATCCCGGAGACCTCAGCACGGTCACCATGATGGGGGCGACGGCCGACCACATCGTCGAGACCAGTGCATCACTCGGACTCGACCTGGCGCTCCCACTGGCCGTGCAGGCCCACTACCGGCACGCGATCGAGGACGGGCACGGCGGCGACAACTGGACGCGCATCATCGACAGGATCCGGGCACCGCGCTGACCGCACGCCCGTGCTTCTGCCGCCTGTTCGGTAACGGGCGGCCGCCCGCACTTGCATTCGGTTTCGATCGGCGGGAAAAATTGGGACAAGGCGGACCGGCGTGGCTCTTCGGAGTCGCGGCGGCCGGCCGGGCGGAAGGGCCTGCCGTGGACAGGCCCGGCGGTGTCGACATCGTGAGGTGCTCTCATGGGCAAGATGGTTTCCGCGCTCAAGCTGTTGCGAGGGCGGAAGATGGAAGCGGACGGCAAGGCGCTGCAGGACCAGCGGCTGCGGGACGAGGGCCGCCGCCTGCAGGAGCAGGGGCACGGACAGCGGTAGCCGGCCGTCCCCTCGGCGTGACCCGGCTCGGGCCCCGGCCCCGTACACCCCTTGCCCCGGCAGTCCCGTCGGTTCGAAGGTGTGGACCGAGAGCCCGCGCGCGGTCGTCCTGTGGCTGACGAGGCGCAGGCCGGCCGGGGCGCGGGGACATCCCCGCTCAGAACGGTTGTCGGGTTCCAGCCGGCCGTGGTCAGGCTGTGGGAGGCCACGTACTTGGGCAGGCCGTGGGCGGTACGAACCAGCCGCTCCGGTCGAAACCGTCGCTCCGGTCCTCGTCCGGGGACCCGGGGCCCTGGGAGACACCGTCGAGGGACAGGAACTCCTGAACGACAAGCCTCATCGCCCACCACTCTCTTCCGCTGACGTCACGGCCGTTGCGGCCTCCGGTCCACGGAAGGCGACTGTGCCATTCCCGGGGCGTCGTGGCGGGTCGGAACACGATCGTCCTCCGCCAGCAGCGCGGTGAGCACGGCCAGAGGGGTTGCCGCCGCCCAGGCCTGCGGTGAGCAGGAGTGGGGATAGGGAACGGGCCGGGGGTGCTGGGCGCGCGAGTAGCCCGCCATGACCTCGGGCAGCCGGTGACCGTGGTGGGCCGACGCCTCCAGCAGGCCGAGGGCGACCGTGCGCGCCTCCTCCCGCAGGCCGTACCGTGCCAGACCGAGCAGAATGACCGCGTTGTCGTGCGGCCAGGACGTGCCCCGGTGGTACGAGAGCGGGTGGTATCCCGGCTGGCCGGACGCCAGCGTACGGATGGCCCACCCCGAGAAGAAGTCGGGCTCCAGCAGGCGCCGGCCCACGCGCCGCGCGTGCCGGTCGTCCAGGATGCCGGACCACAGCAGGTGACCGGCGTCCGAGGCCAGCGAGTCGACCCGCCTGCCCCGGCCGTCCAGCGCGAGCGCCGGGAAGTCGGGGCCCGGCATCCAGAAGTCCCGCAGGAATCGGGCCCGCAGACCGGCGGCGGCGCTGTCGAGCCGGTCGGCGTACGCGTCGTCGTCCCACACCGAGCGGGCCAGCCGCGCGGTGCGCACCAGCGCGTCGTAGGCGTACCCCTGTGCCTCCGCGACCGCGATCGGTCCCTCGGCCTGGGTGCCGTCGAGGAAGCAGACGGCGCCGTCGGAGTCCTTCCAGTTCTGGTTCACCAGGCCCTGCGGGTCGGGCGAGTAGACCAGGTAACCGCCGTCGTCCAGGCCGCCGTCGCGGAACATCCAGTCCACGGCCGCCCGCGCGTGGTCCTCCAGACGGACGGCCAGGGCACGGTCGCCCGTGGCCTCGGTGAAGGTGTCCAGGAGCACGAGGAAGAGCGGGGTGGCGTCGACCGAGCCGTAGTAGCGGCCGTACGGCACCTGGCGGAAGTGGGCCAGTTCGCCGTGCCGGATCTCGTGGACGATGCGCCCCGGCTGCTCGCCGCGCCCGGTGTCGTACTCCGTGCCCTGGGTGGCCGCGAGGGCGCGCAGGGTGCCCTCCGCCAGCTCGGGCCGGTACGGGAGCGCGAAGAGCGAGGTGAACAGGGAGTCGCGCCCGAAGAGGGTGAGGAACCAGGGGATCCCCGCCGCTGGTACGCGCACGCGCTCGCCGTCCGGGCCGGTGGCTGGAACCCGCAGGGCCGCCAGGTCGCTCAGTCCACGGGCACAGGCGGCGGCCAGGCCCTCGGGGGCGCCGGCCGGAACGGGCAGCTCCGCGCCGGTGAACGCCGATGTGTCCGCCACCTGTTCCGCGACCGCCTCGGCCGGTGTGCCGACCAGGGCCGGCGCGGGCGCTCCGTGCGCGTACGCCGTGACGGTGAGCAGGAGTTCGGCCGTGCCGTGAGCGGGCAGTTCCAGGTGCCAGTCCAGCCGGTGGGCCGTGTCCTGCGCGCCGACGGGCCGGACGGTGGCCGGTGCGGGGGAGGCGCACACCGCCGTACGCGACAGCCATGTGCCGCGCTCGTAGGTGAAGGTGACCCCCTCGCTATGGGCACTCGCCGTGCGCAGCGCGCCGGCCTTCTCGTACCGCCTTTTGTCGGAGCGCAGTTCGAACTGGTCGGCGAAGTCGGCGTCGGCGGTGAGGGAGAGGACCGCGGTGACGGGCACCGGACGGTTGTTGACCAGCCGCAGGCACTCACTCAGGACCCCTGCGGCGACGGCCTGTTCACGGAAGACGGTGTAGCCCGCCGGTTCGTCCCGGGTGCCCGGGGGTGTGAGCACGCACCGGGCGGACGCCTCACCGTCCGACGGCACCAGCACGGCCGGCTCGGCGCCGTCGACGGTCAGTGTCCACCGGCTCAGGTGCCGGGCGTCGCGATGGAACAGTCCGTCGGGGGAGGTGCCGCGACGGCCGCTCACACCGCCGTCCGCCCCGAGCACCGCGAAGGTGCCCGCACGGACCAGCGTGGTCTCCGCCGTGCCGTTCACGTGTGTGCTCCGATCGGGGTGTGGTGCGGGCCGGCGGCCAGCAGATCGAGGGTGAGGGCCGCCGTCCAGCCGAAGGAGCGGGTCCCGCGGGCCTCGGCCGTGAACGGGTCCACGTACTCGGCGAAGGAACTGCCACCGGCCGCGTCGAGCATGGCCGCCCGGAGCGCGTCCGCCTCGCGGACCTGCCCGCACCGGCGCAGACCGCGTTCCAGCAGCCAGTTGGTGTTGAACCAGGCGGGTCCGCGCCAGTAGCGGGACGGGTCGAAGGCGTGCCCGGTGATGTCGTACGAAGGAGCCATCGGGACCTCGCCGAGGCGGAAGCCGGTGCCCCTCACCGTGCCGAGCAGTGCGTCCACGACGTCCTGGGGGAGGCCGGGGACCATCAGCGGGACGAGCCCGGCGACGCTCCGCTCGCGGATCAGTCCGCCGCCGGCCAGGTCACGGCAGAGGAACATGCCGTCGGCGGGCGACCAGAGCCGCTCCACCAGGGCCGCGGTGAGGCGCGCCGCCCGCGCCTCGTGGGGGGCGGGGTCCGCCCCCGTCTCGGCGGCGATCCGGGCCAGCGCGTGCTCGGAGACGATCAGCAGCGCGTTGACGCAGGGGTCCTCGACGGCGAAGGCGTGCCCGCCCGGCACATCCGCGTATCCGCCGTCGCGGTAGTCGGCGGCGAGCCGTACGTACCGTCCGTAGTCCAGATCGGTGGGGCGTTCGGAGGGCTGCCCGTGGTCGAGGTCGGCGCGCCGGTACGAACCGGGGGCGGCCGGCTCGACACGCCCCAACGGGCCGTCCCAGCACGGGCTGTTGTCCATACCGGGCTCCCACGGGTGCACCATCGCGGCCAGCCCGCCGCCGCCGAGGTCGCGGGGGCCCGTGAGGTAGTCGTGCCAGGCCACGAGCCGGTCGTACACGCGGGGCAGGAAGCCGCGGCGGCGCGACGTCTCCGGGTCCGCCTCGTGGACGAGCCAGGCCGCGAGCGCGTGGACCGGCGGTTGCACGATGCCGGAGGTCTCGGTGCCGGCCGGGGCGCCCGCCGAGGCACCGTCCGTGGAGGAGCGCCAGAAGTCGGGGCTGGGGAAGTACGCGTCGAGGGGCACGGCGGGGCTGAACACGATGTGGGGGACGCGCCCGTCGGCCCACTGCGCGCCCAGAAGACTCTCCAGTTCGCGCTGGGCCCGGCGCACCGACAGATGGCGCAGACCGATCGCGATGAAGGCCGAGTCCCAGCTCCACTGGTGCGGATACAGACCGCGCGACGGAACGGTCGAGGATCCCGTCCAGTTGGTGAGGAGTACCCGCGCCGCGCCGCGCCGAACGGTCAGGTGATCGGCGGCGGCGGGCACGGGGGTTTCGAGCAGCGTCGTCACGCGCCGGACCTCCGGAGGAACGCGGGGACGGAGCGCACGGCCGCGAGCGGGTCGCCGGTCAGCCGGCACTCGGCGGCGAGGTAGCCGTCGTAGCCGATGCTGTGCAGCGCGCCGATCCAGGCGGGCCAGTCGAGGTGGCCGGCTCCCGGCTGGAAGCGGTTCGAGTCGCTGACCTGGGCGTGGCCGATGTAGGGGGCCGCCGCAAGGATCGAGGCCGAGGGGTCGGCCTCCTCGATGTTCATGTGATAGCTGTCGATACCGACGCGGACCGAGTCCAGGCCCACCGTACGGATCAGGTCGACGGCCTGCTCCAGCCGGTTGACCATGTGGTCCTCGTACCGGTTGAGCGGCTCCAGGTAGAGGGTCACGCCCTCGCGGCGCGCGTGCTCGCCCAGCTCCGAGAGGCCGGACAGCAGTACCTCGCGGTCCTGCTCCTCGGTGCGCGGCGGCTCGAACGGGGGGAGCCTGCGCGAGAACATCCCGTAGGACGCGGGGGTCTGGACGCCCAGCGCTCCGATCTCGGCGGCGACGGAGAGCTGGGACTTCATCTGCTCCAGGGCGTCGCGGCGCAGGCCGTCGTCGAACGCGGCGAAGAAGTGCAGCATGTCGACGCAGACGGTCGGCATGACCACGCCGTCGGCGAGGGCCTGCTTGAGCTCGGGCAGGCGGTCACGGAAGTGGAAGTCCCCCTTCGACCGCAGCTCAACGGCGTCGTAGCCGGCGTCCTGGGCGAAGGCCCACTTCTCCTGGAGTGTGTCGCCGGGGAGAAGCTGTTCCTGGCAGGCGGTTTTCAGCATGGGGTGCCTTTCGGCGCCGTCGGAGGGCGCTCGGGAGTTCCGGTGGGTGGATCGGTCCTGGCCGCGGGGCTCAGAACTCCAGGACGACCTGGAGGGCGTCGGCGGGCGTCTCGTCGAGCAGCACATACGCGTCGGCGGCCTCAGCCACCGGGACGACATGACTGACCAGGGACTTCACGTCGACCTGGCCTTCGGCGACCAGCGAGAGGAAGGTCTGCTGGAGGCGCTCGACGGTCCAGCGCCCCGCCAGCTGCGGGGGCACTCCGCCGATCTGGGAGCAGATCAGCTGCACACGGTTGTGGTGGAACTCGTCGCCCAGGCGGAGACCTGCGCCGTCGCCCTGGTAGAAGCCGGACGCCACGACCCGGCCGCCGACGGTGACGGAGCGCACGGCCTCGTGCAGGGCCGGGTACACACCGCTGATCTCGATCGCGACGTCCGCGCCCGACCCGCCGGTGGCGGCCCGGATGCTTTCGGCGACGGTGCCGGTACGGGCGTTGAGGGTGTGCCGTGCCCCGTACTCACGGGCCGTCGCGAGCCGGCCGTCGAGTGCGTCGACCGCGGTGACGCGTGCGCCGTTGAGCTGGGCGAGACGGGTGGTGAGCAGCCCGATGACGCCCTGGCCGAAGACGGCCACGTCCTCGCCCAGGTGGATGTCCGCGGCGAGGATCGCGTTGTACGCGATGGCGCCGACCCGGGCGAAGGCCCCGGCGAGCGGCTCCAGTCCCGCGGGCAGGGTGTGGCCGATCATGCGCTCGGCCGGGACGATGCCCTCGCTGCGGTGGCCCCAGATGCCCCAGACCAGATCGCCCACGACCGGCATGCCGGACGTGCCGACGAGCTCGGGCGAGACCTCGGTGACCTCTCCGACCTCGGAGTAGCCCCAGCCGGCCACCGGGTACTCGATCCCGGCCGCACCGTCGCGGAAGATCCGGGCCTCGGCGTCCCAGGTGCGCGTCAGATACGGGTTCGTCCCCCGGTAGGCGGTGAGTTCGGTTCCTGCCGAAATGCCGGAGTAGCGGGTGCGGACCCGCAGGTGCCCCGCGGGGAGCGGAGCGCTCCCGTGCTCGGCGACTTCGACCTGACGGGGGCCGGTGAACTGGACGACGCGTTCCACGGGGGGCTCCGGTAGCGCTTGAAGGGGTGTTTCTCGCTGACTTCAGTCGAAGATATCTCAGAGTTATGTCTTGTCAATAAGCAAAAGTGATGCTGAGATGCGTCAGGAAAGTGCGTAAGTGGCGTGAGGACACAGCATGGTGATGAAGACCCGACGGTCGAAGGTGACCCTGTTCGGGCTCGCCGCGACTCTGGCGGGGGGCCTCCTGGCCGGCTGCTCCGGCAGCTCCGGTGCGGAGAGGCCCGACAACAGGATCACGGTGTGGTCGCAGGAGAACCTGCCGCCGAGGATGGCGGCGACCAGGGAGGTCATCAGCCGTTTCGAGAAGGAGAGCGGTGTCGAGGTCGACCTCGTCGGCGTGGACGAGGCCCAGCTGCCGCAGCTGATCATGTCCGCCGCCGCGGCCGGCAAGCTCCCGGACGTGATCGGGGCGGTCCCGATGGGCCAGGTCTGGCAGATGTACGGCAACGGCCTGCTCGACACCGAGGTCGCGGACCGCATCGTGAAGGACCTGCGGCCGGAAACGTTCAACGCCAACGCGCTCGAACTCACCTCCGACAAGGGCACCAGACTCGGGGTCCCTTCCGACGCCTGGCTCCAGATCCTCGTCTACCGCAAGGACCTGTTCGCGAAGGCCGGGCTGGACGCACCGGAGGACTACGCGAGCGCCCTGAAGGCCGCCGCCGCCCTCGACAAGGGCGGCCGGGACGGCATCTCGCTGGCCACCGACCCCTCGGACGTCTTCACCCAGCAGAGCTTCGAGGACCTCGCCCTGGCCAACGGCTGCGAGCTGGTCGACGAGGCGGGCGAGCCCGCTCTCGACTCCCCGGCGTGCCGCAACGCGTTCGCCGCGTACGACGAGCTCGCCCGCGAGCACGGAGCGCCCGGCACCCAGAGCGTGGACTCCACCCGCGCCACCTACTTCGCCGGGCAGTCGTCGATGATGGTCTGGTCGTCCTTCCTCCTGGACGAGCTGGCGGGCCTGCGGTCCGACGCGCTGCCCAGCTGCCCGGAGTGCAAGAAGGACCCGAAGTTCCTGGCCCGTAACACCGGCGTCGTCACCTCACTGAAGGGCCCCGACGGCAAGGAACCCGCCCAGTTCGGGGAGATCACCTCGTGGGCCGTCACCCGGACCGCCGAGACGGACGCCTCCCAGAAGTTCATCGAGTACATGATGGGCAAGGGGTACGCCGACTGGTTCGGCATGGCCCCCGAGGGCAAGATCCCCGTCCGGACCGGCACGGCCGGGAAGCCCGGCTCCTTCGACCAGGCATGGCGCGCCAGCGTCATGGGCGTCGACCGCCGCGAGTCCATGCAGAAGGCCTACCCCTCCGCCCTCCTCGACCGGCTCGTCACCGGCGTCGGCGGCATGAAGCGGTGGGGCCTCACCCAGGGGCAGGGCGCTCTCGTCGGCGCCACGAACGGCGAACTCCCCGTCGCCAAGGCCATCGGGGCGATGACCAGCGGCCAGCTCTCGCCCGACGAGGCAGCCGAGGAGGCCGACGACGAAGTGGCCGCCCTCCAGAAGTCCCTCCAGTAGCCGCCCGCCGCTCCCTCACGAGGTAACCGACCCATGAGCACAATCACGAGCGGTGCGAAGAAGCGCCGCGTCCAACCGCAGAGCACGAGCAGGCGGGAGAACCGCGCGGGGCTCGCCTTCGTGACCCCCACCTTCCTGGTGGTCCTGGTCGTGGTGATCCTGCCGATCCTCTGGACCGTCCTGCTCGCCTTCCAGAACGCCAAGCTGGTCGACATCCAGGAGAACGGCCTCTTCGGCCGCTGGACCCTGGACAACTTCTCCCAGGTCTTCGGCTCGCCCGGCTTCTGGAGCAGCCTCGGCACCACGCTCCTGTACACCGTCGGCGCCACCGCCGGCTCCGTCGTCCTCGGTCTGATCGCCGCCCTCGCCCTGCGCAGGCCCTTCCGCGGCAGGGGCGCCCTGCGCGCCGCCATGCTCCTGCCGTACGTCGCCCCCGTGGTGGCGGTCTCCTTCGTCTGGGAGGTCGCGCTCAGCCCGCAGTACGGCATCGTGAACGAATGGGGCCAGAAGCTCTTCGGCTGGGACGACCCCATCGCCTTCCTGTCCACCCGGTCCTACGAAGTCGGCGTGCTCGGCGTCCACTTCGACATCCCGCTGGCCCTGCTGACCGTCATCGCCTTCGAGACCTGGCGCTACTTCCCGTTCGCCTTCCTCTTCATGCTCGCCCGCCTCCAGGCGGTACCGGCGGGCCTGGAGGAGGCCGCGGAGGTCGACGGTGCCACGCTCTCCCAGCGCTTCCGGCACATCCTGCTGCCGCAGCTGATGCCCGTCATCGCCCTGCTGTCCGTCCTGCGCTTCATCATGACGTTCAACAAGTTCGACGACATCTACCTGCTCACCGGCGGTGGTTCCGGCACGGACGTCGTCGCTGTCCGCGTGTACGACTTCCTCACCTCGCGCTTCGACGTCGGGGCGGCCTCCGCGCAGGCCCTCGTCCTCGCCGTGGTGCTCATGGCCCTCCTGGGCGTCTACTTCAAGTTCTTCGGCAAGAAGATGCAGGAGGAGTCGGCATGACCGCCACCCCCACCATGACCCGTGACCGGGCGGAGAGCACCACCCGACCGGTGCCGGCACCGCGGCGTCCCCGGCTCACCCGCGCCCAGTTCGAGGAACGCTTCTTCGGAGTCCTGCGCCGGGTCGTGATCGTCTTCCTCGCGGCGATCACGATCGTGCCCTTCTACTACATGCTGATGCTGTCGGTGAAGCCCATCGACGCACTCCTCCTGGACCCGGGGAACCTCTGGGTCTCGGCGAAGGACTTCACGCTCGACACGTACCGGAGCGTCCTCAAGTCCTCGGAGGACGGTGGCCAGGGCTTCCTCGGCATGCTGTTCAACTCGGCACTCGTCGCCGTCGCCACGGTCCTGCTCACACTGGCCGCCGCGGTCCCCGGCGCGTACGCCGTCAGCCGGCTGAAGTTCTTCGGCAACCGTCAGATCAGCGCGGTCTTCCTCGCCGTCTACCTGTTCCCGGCCACGCTGCTGGCCGTCCCGCTCTTCGTCATGTTCGCGAAGATGGGGCTGTCGGGGAGCCTGATCGGGCTCGCCATCGTCTACATCGCGCAGACCGTGCCCGTCTCGATCTACATGCTGAAGAACTACTTCGTCACCATCCCGTTCAGCATCGAGGAGGCGGCGGCGATCGACGGCGCGTCACGACTGCAGACGGTACGCAAGATCATCCTGCCGCTCGCCCTGCCGACCCTCATGGCCACCGGGCTCTACGTCTTCATGATCGCCTGGAACGAGTTCCTGTTCGCCCTCCTCTTCCTGGCGGCCGACCCCGAACGGTGGACCGTCTCCCTCGGCCTCCAGCAACTCGCCAACGGCATCGAGGTGTCCAAGACGGTGCTGATGGCCGGGTCGGTCGTCCTCACCATCCCTGTGGTACTCCTGTTCTTCTCCGCCGAACGGCTCCTCACCGAGGGCCTGACCAGCGGTGCGGACAAGGGCTGACGCCGGGAGCCGGGAGGCCGGCGGGGAGAGACCGAAAGCCCTCCGGGGCGGGCACGGACGCGACAGACAGGGCGAGGACGGCGGGGATGGCAGGAAACCAGGCCAGCGCGGGGCATCTGCTGCAGCTCATTCGCAGCGGTGAGGCCACCACGCGCGGCGAGCTCCAGCAGGCGACCGGCCTTTCCCGCTCCACGGTGGGGCACCGGCTCGACCAGCTCTTCGGAGCGGGCTGGCTGCGCGGCGCCACCGGCACCTCCACCGGCGGACGCCCCTCCGCGCGCCTGGAGTTCGACCCGGCGCACGCCGTGGTGCTCGTCGCGGACCTGGAGACCCGGCACGCCCGCGTCGCCGCGCTCGACCTCTCCGGCACCGTACTCGCCGAGCACACCGGGGCCCTCGTCATCGCCGACGGCCCCGACCGCGCCCTGGACCAACTGGCGCGCTGGTTCGGCCCGCTGCTCGCCGAAGCGGGGGCAGGGGCCGAGCGTGTCTGCGGCATCGGACTCTCCGTGCCGGGGCCGGTGGACTGGGAGTCCGCCCAGATCGTGCAGCCGCCGATCATGCCCGGCTGGGACCGCTTCCCCGTACGGGAACGACTGCGCGAGGCCTGGACCGAGCACGTCGGCCCGATGCCGGCCGCCGGGCCCCTGCCCGTGTTCGTCGACAACGACGCCAACCTGATGGCCCTGGCCGAGCAGCGGGCCGGTCACCCGGACTGCAGCGCCTTCGTCCTGATCAAGGCGTCCACGGGGATCGGCGCCGGTGTCGTCGTCGGAGGCGAGGTCTACCGGGGCATCGACGGCGGAGCGGGCGACATCGGCCACATCCGCCTGCACGACCGCCCCGACGCACTGTGCATGTGCGGGTCCTACGGATGCCTCGCCGCCGTCGCAAGCGGCCGGTCGATCGCCGGACAGCTCACCGCGGCCGGTGTGCCCACCGCCTCGGGATCCGACGTGCGCGAGCATCTCGCCGCGGGCCAGCCGGATGCCGTCCGGCTCGCCCGCGAGGCGGGGCAGCGCGTCGGCGAGGTCCTGGTCACGGTCGTCACGCTGCTCAACCCCGGCGTGCTGATGCTCAGCGGCGACCTGGCCGGCACCCCGTTCCTCACCGGCGTCCGCGAGCTCATCTACCAGCGCGCCATGCCGCGCACCACCGCCCACCTCCAGGTCGTCACCTCCGAACTGGGCGACCGCGCCGCCCTGGTCGGAGCCGCCCGCATGGTCATCGACCACCTGTACGCCCCCGAACGCGCCGATGCCCGCCTCGCGGCACTCGCCCGTACCGGCGCCTGAGCACACCGCCCCGCAGCAGAACGACGGAGAGCACCATGTCCACCACCCCCCTCCCGGACCGCCGGCCCCACGAACCGGTCCGCGTCGGCCTCGTGGGGGCCGGCCCCTGGGCCCGGACCATGCACGCCCGCATGCTCGCGGCCGGTCCCGAGACCGCACTCTCGGCGGTCTGGGCGCGCCGCCCCGAGGCCGCGGCCGAGGTCGCCGAACCCTACGGCGCACCGGTCGCCGCCTCCTTCGAGGAACTCCTCGACCGTTGCGAGGCGGTCGCGTTCGCCGTGCCGCCCGCCGTCCAGGCCGCCCTCGCCCCCCGCGCCGCGGCGGCCGGCCGGGCCCTCCTGCTGGAGAAGCCGCTGGGCGCCGGTCTCGACGCGGCCCGCGCCGTGGCGGACGCCGTACGCGACCACGGGGTGGTCTCCCAGCTCGTCCTCACCAAGCGGTATCACCCGGCCACCCGCGCCTTCCTCGCCGAGGCGGCCACCCGTGAGGTCACGGGAGCCCGCTCCTGCTATCTGCACGGGGCCTTTCTCGGCGGCGAGTTCGCCACGTCCTGGCGGCTGGAACACGGCGCGCTGCTCGACCTGGGCCCCCACCTCCTGGACCTCCTCGACACCGCGGTCGCGCCCATCGTCTCCGTACGGGCGACCGGGGATCCGCGCCGCTGGACCGAGCTGACCTGTGAGCACGAGAACGGCGCGGTCAGCCAGGCATCCCTTTCGGGCAGCGTACGGCTCCCGCGGGCCAGGACCAGGATCGAACTGTTCGGCCCGGGGGAGGAGCTGGTCTACGACACGGCCGGCATCGACCACGAGGAGTGCTGGCCGGTCCTCCGCCGGGAGTTCGCCACCGCCGTCAGGACCGGCCGGGGAACCGGCATCGACGCCGCCCACGGCCTGCGCATACAGGAGCTGCTCGACATGGCCGCACGCTCGGCCGGCTGAAGAAACGGTTCACCCGCGGCCCTTCCTGCCGCACAGCGCGGCGTCCACCGCCCCCTGGAGATGCTTCAGGCTGTCGCCCTCGGCCGCCCAGGTCGTCGTGTAGACGGTCACGGTGCCCCGGCCGCCCGTGGCCCGGCCGCCGCCCACCGAGCCGCCGGGCAGGTCGCCACCGTGCCCCCAGTAGACGCCACCGCAGCTGAGCGGGATCGACGCGACGCCGTAGCCGTAACGGCTGCCCGCGGGGTAGACGTCCCTGCCGCCGATGCCGGTGGTGTCGCGCGTCATCAGGCGCAGTGCCCAGCCGGGCAGGAGCCGGCCGCCGAAGAGCCCGTCCCAGAAGGCATTGAGGTCCTCGGGTGTGGAGACGAGCCCGCCGGACGCGCCGAACTCGTAGCCGGGAAGCTCGGTCACATCGACGACACCCGCTTCCGGGGACGCGGGGTGCACCCCGTAGTTGCGGGCGTGCGGGCCGCGCAGGGTCAGCTCACCCGGGGCCGGCCAGTAGGTGTCGTCGAGATGCAGCGGGCGCAGGATCGTGCGCTCGACGTAGGTGCGGAAGCCGACGCCCGAGGCCTTGTCGATCACCATGCCGAGTACCAGGTAGTTGGTGTTCGAATAGCCCCAGTCCTTTCCGGGCTCGAAGACGGGCTCGGCGTCGAGAGCCAGCGCCAGATACTCCTCCGACGTGCCCGCCTCGGACCAGTCGACCAGTGCGGAGTACTCCGGCAGGCCGCTGGTCTGTTTCAGCAACTGACGTACGGTGACGGCGCTTCCGGCGAGCTGGGGCACATAGGCCCCGGCGCGGTCGTCGAGGCGTATCCGTCCGTCCGCGACCAGGCGCATGACGGCGGTCGCGGTGAACGCCTTGGTGTCGCTCGCCAGCCGGAACCGGCCGTGCGCGCCCGGCATGTGACGGCCTGACACCACATCCGCGACGCCGGCCGTCCGGGTGGTCCTGCCGTCGTACGCGAGCGCGCCGGGAACACCGTCCCTGTCCACGAGCAGGTCCAGCTGACGCTGCACCGGGTCCGACGGGCGGGCAGCCGCCACGGGGGCGAGTGCCCCGCCGAGTGTGGCGGCGAGCAGGACTGCTGCGGCGAGGTGCCTGCGGTGCATGGGTGTTTCCCCCTGGGTCATGGCCCGGATCACGCGGGCCGGTCGGTCGCTCACCGATGACCCTGCCAGGTGCCCGCCGCGAGATCAGTGCGGCCCGGCCCCGGATCGACGGTGTCCTCAACCCCCCTTGCCAGGGCCTCCGTCGTATGCGTCAGGCCGGCTCGGAGGTGTCCCTGACGGGTGTGTCCTCGATGCGGGATCCGGGCGCTCCGCGGTTGTCGGCGGCCGGGCTGTGCGCATGCTGCGCCGGTGCCTCGTCGGAGCCGGCGCCGACGCCCGCCGCCGGGGTGCGCAGGACCAGCAGGGCGACGTCGTCGCCGCTGGGGTCGATGCGGGCCAGGAGCTCGTCGAGGAAGTCCTCGAGGTCGCGACGGGCCAGGGCCGCGGCATGCCTGCGCAGCGTGGCGAGACCGGCTTCGATGTCGCGGGTGCGGCTCTCGACGAGCCCGTCGGTGTACAGCAGCAGCGTCGACCGGGGCGGGAGTGCCACACGGGCGTCGGGCCATCCCAGCCCCATGTGCAGGGCCGAGCTGAGACCGAGGAGCGGGCCGTGCCCGCCTTCGAGGAAGCGGGTGTGCCCGTCGGCCGTGATCAGGAGCGGCGGCGGGTGGCCGGCGTTGACCCAGTGGAGCTGCCAGGGCCCGCCCTCCTCGCCTTCGACGCGGGCGAAGACACAGGTGGCCATGGGGGCGTCGCTCGTATGGGTCATGGCCTCGTCCAGACGGCGCATGATCAGACTGGGGGGTTCCGTCCGGTCCCAGGCCAGGGCGCGCAGCATGTTGCGGACCTCGGCCATGTGGGCTGCGGCCTTGAGGTCGTGGCCGACGACGTCCCCGATGACCAACGTCAGGACGCCGTCGCCCAGGAGGAAGGAGTCGTACCAGTCCCCGCCGATCTCGGCAGCGCTCTCGGCGGGCCGGTACCGGGCCGCCATCGCGAGGTGGTCGACCTGCGGCAGAGGAGTGAGGAGCTGGCGCTGCATGGTCTCGGCGACGTGGCGCTGCTGCTCGAACAGCACGGCGGCCTCCATGACCAGGCCGGCGCGGCGCGCGATGTCGGCCAGCACGAAGACCTCGGCCTCGCTGTAGGAGGTGCCGGGGCCGGTCCGTGCCACGGTCAGTGTGCCGAAGACCTGCCGCCGGGTGTGCAGGGGCACCACCACGGCGCAGCTGCCTCCCAGCCGGTCGAAGAGTTCCCGGTGGGCGCGCGCGAGCGGGCTGTCGGGCGGCTCCGCGAGGGCGTCCGCGTCCAGGACGACGGGCTCGGCGCTCCGCAGGGCCTGGACCACGGCCGAACGGGTGGATTCGGGCAGGGGAGGCAGCGGCCCCTTGAGCGCCTCCGCCGCCCGGTGGTCGCCGGGGGCCCGGACGGTGACGCGCTGCATCTCGCCCGCCTGCCGTGCCGTGTGCACGTCGATCGCCGCCCAGTCGCCCATGTCCGGCACGAGCAGCCCGGCCAGCCGGTCGAGCATCTCCGGCGTCTCCAGAGCGGAGATCAGGACCGTCGACACCTCCGCCACCATCGTCAGCCGGGCGGTGAGCCCTTCCAGGGCGGCCAGGTAGGCAGCGGTCTGTTCGGCCGCGTCACGGTGCAGGCTGAAATCGTGGAAGACGACCACCGAGCCTTCCGCACGTCCCTCGTGCCGCAGCGGAGTGGCCGCCCAGATGATCGGTACGAGGGTGCCGTCCCCACGCAGGAGGAGCTCCTCGCTGCCCTCGGCGGCCCGGCCGGTCTCCAGGACGGCCAGCATCGCGCACTCGTCCCGCCTGACCGTGGCGCCGTCCGGGCCGCGGTGCAGCAGATCGTGCATGTCGTGCCCGAGCATCCGCTCCTGCGGACGGCGGAGGATCTGCTGCGCGCGCGGGTTGCACGCGGTGAGCCGGCCCGTGTTGTCGGTGACGAACACTCCTGTTCCCAGGCTGTCGAACACCGTGCGCATGAATCCGATGTCCAGCAATCCGTCGGTGGACCTCATCGAGTGGCCCTCGCCGTCCCCGGACGGGCCTCCCCGCACCTGCTCGCCGCCCTCACGCCTTCCGGACCGCCCGGCGGCGGCAGCCGCACGGGCGGCATCGTGTCCGCCGCCGGAATCACGGTCAGGGAGGTCATGCCGTCCATCATTCATCCGGCACGCCCGTTCCGCCGCTCGGGAGCAGGCCCGCCCCCGCAGCAGCTCCGGTTACCTCTCCAGTACCAGCGCGGAGCCCTGGCCCACGCCTATGCAGAGCGTCGCCACGCCGGTCCCGGACCCGGCGGCCCTGAGCTGGTGCGCGACGGATCCGGCGAGGCGGGCTCCCGAGGCGCCGAGCGGGTGGCCGATCGCGATGGCTCCACCACGGGGGTTGAGGACGGACGGGTCGAGGTCGGGCCACTCGGCGAGGCAGCCCAGGACCTGGGCGGCGAACGCCTCGTTGAGCTCGAGGGCCGCGAGGTCGGCGAAGGTCCTGCCCGCCCGGTCAAGCGCCCTGTTCACGGCCTCGACGGGGGCGAGCCCGAAGTAGTGCGGTTCGTTGGCCGACACCGCGGAGGCCGTGATCCGGGCCAGCGGTTCGCGGCCGGTGGCCCGCAGGCCTTCCTCGTCCGCCAGCAACAGGGCCGCCGCACCGTCGTTCAGGGGAGAGGAGTTGCCCGCGGTGACGGTGCCGCCGTCCGCACGGAAGGACGGGCGGAGCGTGGCCATGGCCTCCAGCGACGCGTCGTCCCTGATGCACTCGTCCCGGTCGACGACGAGCGGCTCGCCCTTCCGGCGCGGGATGGCCAGGGGCGCGATCTCCCCGTCGAACAGCCCCGCCGCCCGTGCCGCCGAGGCCTTCCGGTGGGAGGCGAGGGCGAACTCGTCCTGCTGCTCCCGGCTGATGGAGTGCTTGTCCGCGATCAGCTCGGCGCTCTCGCCGAGCGGCACCGTCCACTGCGGATCCATCCGGGGATTGACCATGCGCCAGCCCAGCGTGGTCGAGTACATCTCGGTGTGCCCGGCGGGGAAGGCGCGGTCGCTCTTGGGCAGGACGTACGGGGCACGGGTCATCGACTCGACGCCGCCGGCCACGACGAGCGAGTGGTCCCCGAGCGCGACCGCGCGGGCCGCGTGCACGACGGCTTCGAGGCCGGAGGCGCAGAGCCGGTTGACGGTCACGCCGGGGACGGAGACCGGCAGACCCGCGAGGAGCGCGGCCATCCTGCCGACGTTGCGGTTCTCCTCACCCGCGCCGTTGGCGTTGCCGAGCACCACGTCACCGATGCGCGACGGGTCGAGCTCCGGGGTGCGGTCGAGCAGCGCGCGGATGGCGTGGGCGGCGAGGTCGTCGGGCCGTACCTGAGCCAGCGCGCCGTTGTACCTGCCGATCGGGGTGCGGACGGCGTCGACGACGTACACGTCCCGGGGACGGAAGCTCATGAGCCGGCCCTTTCGGGAATGAGGACCGGGGCGGCCGTCCTCTCCAGGACCTCGGCGGCGGTCACCCCGGGTGCGGTCTCCACCAGGACCAGGCCGTCTTCGGTCACGTCGAGCACGGCGAGGTCCGTGATGACGCGCTGGACGCACGCCTTGCCGGTCAGCGGGAGGGTGCACTCGTCGACGATCTTCGGGCTGCCGTCCTTGGAGGTGTGCGTCATGGTCACGATGACGCGGCGGGCCCCGTGCACGAGGTCCATGGCTCCGCCGATGCCGGTCACCATCTTCCCCGGCACCGCCCAGTTGGCGAGGTCGCCCCGGGCCGAGACCTCCATGGCCCCGAGGACGGCGGCGTCGATGTGACCGCCCCGGATCATGCCGAAGGAGAGCGCCGAGTCGAAGAAGGAGGCGCCGGGACGTACGGTCACCGTCTCCTTGCCCGCGTTGATCAGGTCGGGGTCGACGTCCTCGTCGTACGGAAAGGCGCCGGTGCCCAGGATGCCGTTCTCGGACTCCAGGACGACGTGCACGCCCTCGGGCAGGTGGTTCGGGATCAGCGTCGGCAGTCCGATGCCGAGGTTGACGTACTCGCCGTCGCGCAGCTCCGCGGCCGCTCTGGCCGCCATCTCGTTCCTGCTCCAGGTCATCGGTCCTGCGCCTCCCGCTCCGTGATCGTCCGCTTCTCGACCTTCTTGTCCACGGCCTGCCCGGGTGTCAGCGCGACCACCCGCTGGACGAAGATGCCGGGCAGGTGCACGTGGTCCGGGTCGATCTCGCCGGGTTCGACCAGCTCCTCGACCTCCGCGACGGTGATGCGGCCGGCCATGGCCGCGAGCGGGTTGAAGTTGCGCGCGGACTTGTTGAAGACCAGATTGCCGTGCCGGTCGCCCTTCGCCGCCCTGACGAGGGCGAAGTCGGTGCGGATGCTGTGCTCCAGGACGTACTCCGTGCCGTCGAAGTCGCGCACCTCCTTGGCCGGGGAGGCCACAGCCACCCCGCCCTCGCCGTCGTAGCGCCAGGGGAGCCCGCCGTCGGCGACCTGGGTTCCCACGCCGGCGGGGGTGTAGAACGCGGGTATCCCCGCCCCGCCGGCCCTGAGGCGCTCGGCCAGGGTGCCCTGCGGGATCAGCTCGAGCTCAAGCTCGCCCCCGAGGTACTGCCGGGCGAACTCCTTGTTCCCGCCGATGTACGAGCCGGTCACCCGGGTGATCCGGCCGGCGGAGAGCAGCACCGCGAGCCCCGAGTCCATCGCCCCGCAGTTGTTGGACACCACATCGAGCCCGCTGACGCCGCTCGCGTGCAGAGCGTCGATCAACACGTTCGGCACTCCGCTGAGACCGAAGCCTCCCACCGCCACCGAAGCGCCGTCCGGCACGTCGGCGACGGCCAGCGCCGCTGACGCGACCACCTTGTCCATGGGACCGTCCATCCAATAGTGTTCGCATGGTGAAGTTTCCTTCACTATGATGGAGTGAGTCTGCCGCCAGGACCGGAACTCTGTCAACGGTCCGGGCACCCGCCCCACCCGACGGAGGACACATGGCACCGACCGGCACGTCACGGACGGGCGGGGAGACACCCGCGGAGGCGGTGACCCCGCTGATGCGCGGCA
Source organism: Streptomyces sp. NPDC023573 (assembly GCF_055559735.1). NCBI lineage: Bacteria > Bacillati > Actinomycetota > Actinomycetes > Kitasatosporales > Streptomycetaceae > Streptomyces > Streptomyces sp. NPDC023573. The sequence continues at coordinate 16,904 of NZ_JBVHKB010000010.1, read as the reverse complement.
TAGCCGTCCTGCGCCGGCTGACCGACGCCGACGGCTCCCTCGGCCTCAGTGATCTGGAGCGCGCCACAGGGCTGGCACGCTCGACCGTCGACCGGATCACGCTCACGCTCGCCCGCACGGGATACGTACGTCTGGACGGCAAGGTCGTCACCCTCGCCCCCCGTCTGATGGAGCTGGGCAACGCCTACCTCGCCTCGGCCCGGCTCCCCGGCCTCCTCGGCGGCCGGGTGGATGCCCTCGCGGAGGAACTCGACGAGTCCGTCTCCCTCGCCGTCCCCGACGGCGGCGGTGTCCGCTTCGTGCACCAGACCACCCGCCGGCGCGCGATGTCCCTGCGCTTCCGCATCGGTGACCTGCTGCCGGCCGAACGCACCGCCCCGGGCACGCTGTTCGCCACCCGATGGGGGACCGAGGAGTGGCAGGCCTGGCGGGAGCGACGGGCTTCGGACCCGGACGGAGCTGGCTTCCCCTCCCTGCCTCCGGGCCCGCGGCCGGCGGACGACCTGTTCGAGGAGCGCGTGGAAGCGGCGCGGGCGGACGGCTGGGTGGTGGACGACCAGCTGATCGAGCCAGGCCTCCTCGCCCTCGCCGTGCCCGTCCGTGATCACGCCGGTGGCTTCGCGTGCGCGCTCGGCGTGGTCAGCCACACCAGCAGGCACACCGCGCGGGGCCTCCGCGAGAACCTCCTGCCCCAGCTGCTCGACGCCGCCTCCGCCATGGAGCGCCGGCTGCGTGACGCGCCCCCCGCGAGCCCTGCGGCGATCCCCGCCCCGGGGACTCCCGCCCCGGGGGCCCTCGCCTCCTGGACCGCGGCCTCGAAGCAGGAGCTCGGCCGGGAGTTCATCGAGTCCCTCGCCCGGGGCCTGACCGTCATCACCGCCTTCGGGGAGAACGGCAACGCCCTGACGCTCAGCGCCGTCGCACGCGCCACCGGTCTCTCACGCGCCTCCGCCCGCCGCGCCCTCATCACCCTCGAACACCTCGGATACGTCACGGCCGACGGCCGTGAACACCGGCTGACACCACGCGTCCTGGCCCTCGGCTACGCCCCGCTCTCCCGCACGACCCTGGCGCGGATCGCCGACCCGCACCTCGCCGCACTGGCAGGACGGATCCAGGATTCCGCCTCCCTCGCCGTCCTCGTCGACGACTCCGTGCAGTACGTGGCTCGCGCCGCCACCCACCGCATCATGAACGTCGACATCACCGTCGGCACCCGCTTCCCCGCCTACGCCACGTCTCTGGGCCGCGCCCTGCTGGCCGGCCTGCCCGCGGATGAGCTCGGGCCCCTGCTCGACCACGCGGAGCTCCGCCCCCTGTCGCCCCACACCCTCACCCACCGCACCGAACTCGAAGCCGCCCTGGAGCGCGTGTGCACCGAGGGGTACGCCCTGGTCGACGAGGAGCTGGAGGCGGGCCTTCGCTCGATCGCCGTACCCGTACGGGACCGCGCCGGCACAGCGGTCGCGTCCATCAACGTCGCCATGCACAGCAGCAGCCGGACGGTCGCCGAGTGCCTGGAGCAGGTGCTGCCCCAGCTGCGCCGCACGGCGGGAGAGATCGAGTCCGAACTGCACACCGCGGCCCGCTTCTCGGAGGTGGCGGTGATGTGAACCGATGCCGGTGGGACGCCCTCGCCCGGGGGCAGCCGCTGGCCCCGGAGGCGGTGACGAACGTGTTCACCATGAAGACGTTCGTCGCGCCTGTCGGGGGCCGCAGAGGGTAGGCGACCGGTCGACGGGCGCTTCCCCGCCGCCACTCCGGGTGCGGAGGGCGGCGGGAAAACGGAGGATGCGAGAGGTGGCGAGCCGCACCTACCGGCCCCGTCGTACCGAGAAGCGACGTCCGAGGGAGACAACACCATGGCGCCCGAGCGATCCTCTTCCGGCCTCACGGCATCACGAGACCCCGGCCTCGCCCGGCCACTGGCCGAACGGGCGGGGTGGAGCGACGTGGACCTGCGCGCGGTGGACACCGTGCGGGTGCTCGCCGCCGACGCCGTGCAGAAGAAGGGCAACGGCCATCCAGGTACGGCGATGAGTCTCGCCCCGCTCGCCTATCTGCTGTTCCAGCAGGTCATGCGGCACGACCCCGCCGACGACCAGTGGCTGGGCAGGGACCGCTTCGTCCTCTCGTGCGGCCACACCAGCCTCACCCTCTACATCCAGCTCTACCTGGCCGGCTACGGCCTGGAGATGGAGGACCTGAAGGCGCTGCGGACCTGGGGGTCGGCGACCCCCGGCCACCCGGAGTACCGGCACACCCGCGGCGTCGAGATCACCACGGGTCCGCTGGGCCAGGGCATGGGCGCCTCCGTGGGGATGGCGATGGCCGCACGCCGGGAGCGGGGCCTGCTCGACCCGGACGCGGCACCGGGAACCAGCCCCTTCGACCACCACGTCTATGTGCTGGCGTCCGACGGCGACATGATGGAGGGCGTCGCCTCCGAGGCCGCGTCGCTGGCCGGCCACCAGCAACTGGGCAACCTCATCACCTTCTACGACTCCAACCAGATCTCCATCGAGGACGACACCGACATCTCCTTCAGCGAGGACGTCCCGGCCCGCTTCGCCGCCTACGGCTGGCATGTACAGACCGTGGACTGGACCCGTACGGGCGACTACGTCGAGGACGTCGACGCGCTGCTGACCGCCATCGAGGCGGCGAAGGCGGAGCGGACCAGGCCCTCACTGATCATGCTGCGCACGATCATCGGATGGCCCGCGCCGACGAAGAGGAACACGGGCAAGGCACACGGGTCGGCCCTCGGGGACGACGAGGTCGCCGGCACCAAGCGGCTCCTCGGCTTCGACCCCGAGGCGTACTTCCCCGTCGAGGACGAGGTCCTCGCCCACACCCGGGCCGTGGGGGAGCGGGGCAGGGAAGCCCGGAAGCGCTGGGAGCGGACCTACGAGGACTGGCGGACCGCCGGTCCGGAGCGCGCGGCCCTGCTGGACCGGCTGCGAAAGCAGGAACTCCCGGACGGCTGGACCCACGCCCTGCCGGACTTCCCCGCCGACCCCAAGGGCATGGCCACCCGTAAGGCGTCCGGCAAGGTGCTCACCGCGCTCGCCCCGGTCCTGCCCGAGCTGTGGGGCGGCTCCGCGGACCTTGCGGGCAGCAACAACACCACCATGGACGGTGAGCCGTCCTTCATCCCGGCCGACCGCCAGACGGCCGAGTTCTCAGGAGGCCCCTACGGGCGCACGCTGCACTTCGGCATCCGTGAGCACGCCATGGGCGCGGTGCTCAACGGCATCGCGCTGCAGAGCCTGACCCGCCCCTACGGCGGCACGTTCCTGACGTTCAGCGACTACATGCGCCCCGCGGTCCGCCTCGGCGCCCTGATGAAGCTCCCCGCGACCTACGTGTGGACCCACGACTCGATCGGTCTCGGCGAGGACGGCCCCACCCATCAGCCCGTCGAACACCTGGCCGCGCTGCGTGCGATCCCCGGACTCGATGTCGTACGCCCAGGTGACGCCAACGAGACGACCGTCTGCTGGCGGACGATCCTGGAGCACACCGACCGGCCCGCCGGCCTCGTCCTGACCCGGCAGAACCTGCCGGTGCTCGACCGGGCCGACGGGGTCCACGCCTCCGCCGAAGGAGCGGCGCGCGGCGCCTACATCCTGGTGGAGGCCGCCGGATCGGCCCCCGACGTCATCCTGGTGGCGACGGGGTCGGAGGTCCAGATCGCTCTCGACGCCCGCAAGCTGCTCGTCGACGAAGGACTGGCCGTCCGGGTGGTCTCGATGCCCTGCCGTGAATGGTTCGCCGAGCAGCCGCTGCCCTATCAGGACGAGGTGCTGCCGCCGGACGTGCGCGCACGCGTCAGCGTCGAGGCCGCCGTCGGACAGGGGTGGCGCGAGGTGGTCGGCGACGCCGGCCGGATCGTCAGCCTGGAGCACTACGGCGCCTCCGCCGACTACCAGCGTCTGTACGACGAGTTCGGTATCACCGCCGAGGCCGTGTCCGCGGCGGCGCGCGCCGCCATCCGCGACGCGGTCGAGCCTCCCAGGCCGGGCGGGCGACGGACCGGGAGCTCCTAGACAGACCCCGTCCAGCAGGGGCCGAGCCGCCACGCCATCGGGTGACGCGGCTCGGCCGGGCGGGTGACAGCGGCTACCGGAGACCGCCACCGGTCGCTACCGGGAGTTGCGGCAGGTCGGCTGGTCGCCTGCCGGCCACCGCACCACCAGGTTCGGCCAGGACGAGCCGGCGGGGCCGGAGCGCGGGTCGACAGCCCTCAGCTCATCTGGCGCCGCACCAGTTCGTGGAGCTGCCCGCCCGTGTCCGCGAGGAGCTCGGCGGGCGGCCCCTCCTGGACGACACGGCCGTCCGCCATGACGATCACCCGGTCGGCGTCCATGACCGTGGACAACCGGTGCGCGATCACCACACGGGTGGCCCGCAGGGACCTGGTGCTCTCGATCACGGTCCGCTGGGTCTCGTTGTCCAGCGCGCTGGTCGCCTCGTCGAAGAACAGGATGCGCGGGCGCCGGACGAGCGCCTGGGCGATCATCAGCCGCTGGCGCTGCCCCCCGGAGATCGATCCGCCGCCGGAGATCATCGTCTGCAGCCCCATCGGCATCCGCTTGATGTCCTCGGCAAGCCCCGCCATCGCCGCGGCCTCCCACGCCTCCTCCTGGGTGAAGACCTCGGCGCCGCAGATGCAGTCCAGGATCGAGCCGGACAGCGGCTGGGCGTTCTGCAGGACGACCCCGCACTGACGGCGCACCGCCGCCTGATCGAGCGCCGTCAGGTCCTGGCCGTCGTACAGGACACTGCCCGAGACCGGCCTGTCGAAGCCGATGAGCAGCCTCAGCAGGGTCGACTTGCCGCACCCGCTGGGGCCGACGACGGCGACGAACTCGCCCGGGCGCACGGTCAGCGACACGTCGTCGAGGACGACCGGTCCGTCGTCCGAGTAGCGGAAGGACACACCCCTGGCCTCGATCTCCCCGGACAGCTCGCCCGGCTGGGTGCTGGCGCCGCGTACCTCGGGTGCCTCGTCGAGCACCGGCTTGATCTGTTCGAACATCGGCAGCACGGCGGCGGCGGACACGAACGCCCCGGTGAGCTGGGTGACGGCCGTCAGCAGCATCGTCACGGACGTGTTGAAGGTCAGGAACTCGGCGGCCGTGAGGGATCCGCGTGCCGGGCCCGCCAGCAGGACGAAGACGACCAGCGAGCACAGCGGCAGATAGACCGCGTTCAGGACCGTCGTCATGTTCTTGATCCGGCCCGCACGCTTCTGCAGCTCGCGGCTGCGTGCGAACTCCGCGGCCCACGCCCCGTACGCGAAGCTCTCCGCCGCCGCGACCCGCAGCTTGGGCAGCCCCCGCAGCGTCTGGAACGCCTGGTTGTTGAGTTTGTTGCCCAGCACCACCAGACGGCGCTGCCAGCGGAGCTCCCACATGCCCATGGTGAGGAACACCCCGGCGATGACCACCAGCATCGCGACGGCCGTGAGCGCCAGCGGCACACTGAACCAGAGCAGCAGGCCCAGATTCATCGCCCCGAGCGTGCCCGCCTGCACCACGACCGGGCCGGTGCCGGACAGCACCCTGCGGATGGAGCTCACCCCCATCGCCGCGCTCGCCAGCTCGCCCGTGGAGCGCTCGGTGAAGAACCTCGTCGGCAGCCGCAGCAACCGGTCCCAGACCGCGGGCTGGAGCGTGCTCTCGATCCGCCCCTCCATCCGCAGGATCGTGAGGTTCTGCAGCAGCATGAAGGCCGCGGAGACCACAGCGGAGATGATGACGGCCAGCGACACCTGCACGATGAGGGCGTTCTGGGCGTTGGGCACGTACACGCCGAGCACCTTGCCGGTCGCGATCGGCACCAGCGCCCCCAGCGCGACCGTCACCAGCCCCGCCAGCACCAGTCTCCGCAGGTCGCCCCGGGTGCCGAACAGGCCGAACCGCAGCAGCTGCCTCTTGCTCAACGGCTGCTCCGGCAGCGGCCGGTAGAACATCACGGCCCGCTCGTCGAACTCCTGCGCGGAGGATTTGTCGACACGGCTGCGCCGTCCCGTCAGCGGGTTGACCGCCTCGTAGCGGCCCCGGCGCCAGAGCAGGGCGACCGGTGCTCCGGACGCGGCCCGCCGGCCCACCAGCGGACCGGAGTTCTCCCGCCACCAGCGTCCGTCGAGCCGTACCGCCCTCGTGCGGACGCGTGAGGCGACCGCGACCCGCTCCACCGGGTCGATCCGGTCGCTCACCGCCCCGCCCGTCGCGGGCTCGGCGAGGACGATCCCGCAGTCCCGCGCCACCAGGCGGCAGGCCGCGTACACCGCGTCGTCCGAGGCCCCCGTCGCGGGCGAGGAGCCCCTCCGGGACCGGCCGATCGACGTCAGCAGCGCCTGGTCGGCCTCCTTGCGGACGGCCTCGCCCGCCTTCATGCCCGCCGCGGTCCGGTCCTCGTGCGCGCGCTCCAGCTGTTCGATCCAGCGGTCCAGTGCCGACAGCAGGCGGTACTGCTGATTGACCATGCCCTGCCACATCGCCGGGTCGACGAGCAGGTCACCCGACGCCTCGGCGCTGAACGCGGCGCCGTACTGCACGCTGCCGGGCGCCACCGGAAGCCACAGGATGTCCTCGTCACCCGCCGCCTCGTCGAAGGTGGTCCGCCCGTCCAGCGGGGCCTCGAACAGCACCCGCCGGCCCCGTCCCACACCGAGCGAGAAGGCGTGTTCCAGCAGGCTCAGCGTCGCGTCCCCGGTGTCGTAACGGCTGCGGTAGTGCGCCTCGTACGCCCCCTGGTCGGCGTACTCCGGCCGGTACAGCTCACGCAGGGGGATGCGGCGCAGCACGCACTCCTGGAGCGGCCGCCCGACCAGGGTGTGCTGCGGGCCCTCGACCGGGCCCAGCACGAGCGTTCCCGGTTCGAGCCGGCCAAGGAAGTGCCAGTGCCCCTGCTCCACGGCGTCCACCGCGAAAAGGTCGAGGGCGCCGCCCACGACGAGCCACAGCACCTGGGGGCCTTCCAGCGACAGACTCCGCAGCCCGGCGCAGTCGACCGGCTCCCCGAGAGCTCCCAGCGCGCCGATGACCGGGTCCTGCCCGGGAGCCTCCGTGCCCGCGAGAGGATGTACGGATGCCACGTCAGTGCTCCCTGACCAGATCGGCGTACGGGCCCCCGGCGGCCAGCAGGTTCTCGTGCCGGCCGCGCTCCACGACGGTCCCGTGGTCCAGGACCACGATCTCGTCGCTGTCGCGGACGGTGCTGAGCCGGTGCGCGATCACGACGCAGGCACAGCCACGCCGCCGCAGGTTGTCGATGATGACCCGCTCCGTCTCGGCGTCCAGCGCGCTGGTGACCTCGTCCAGGACCAGGATGCTGGGGCGGCGCACGAGCGCCCGGGCGATCTCCAGGCGCTGACGCTGCCCGCCGGAGAAGTTCCGGCCGTCCTGTTCCACCCGGCTGTGGATGCCGCGGGGGCGGCGGGCCACGACGTCGTACAGGGCGGCGTCCCGGAGAGCTTCGGACACGGCGTCGTCCGGGACCGAGGGATCCCACAGCGCCACGTTGTCCCGGACCGTCCCCTCGAAGAGGAAGACGTCCTGGTCGACGAAGGACACGGAAGCGGCCAGTGCCCCACGGGGTATGTCCTCCAGCCGCTGCCCGTCGATGCGGATCGTGCCCTCCCAAGGGCTGTACAGACCCGAGATGAGCCGCGAGACCGTCGACTTGCCGCTGCCCGAACCGCCGACGAGCGCCACCTGCTGCCCGGGTCCCACGGAGAGCGAGAAACCGGTGAGCAGCGGCTTGTCGAGCGGACTGTAGCCGAAGGTGATCTCCTCCAGCGTCACATGGCCCTTCAGACGGCGGGTGCTCACGGCCGGCTCACGGCGGGAGTACAGAGGGTCGACGGGAAAGTTCTCGACGTCCTTGAGCCGTGCCACGTCGGCCGCGAAGTCCTGGACCCTGCCCGCCACCCCGTTGAGCCGGGTGACCGGCGCGGTGAAGCGGGTCACCAGAGCCTGGAAAGCGACGAGCAGACCGATCGAGATGTGCCCCTCGACGGCCCGCAGTCCGCCGATCCACAGGATCAGCGCGCTGTTGAGCGTCGCGAGGGCGGGAGCGACGACGCCCAGCCAGGCGCTCGGCACCCCGAGGCGCTGCTGCTCCTCCAGCGTCGTCGCGTGCTGCCCGGCCCACCGGCGGAAGTACCCGTTCTCGCCCCCCGTGGCCTTCATCGTCTCGATCAGCTGGAGGCCCGTGTACGAGGTGTTGGTGAGCCGCGCGCTGTCGGCCCGCAGCTTCTGCGTCCCGACCGCCCGCATCTGTACGACGATGCGCATGGCGACCACGTTGAGCAGGGCGATCCCCACCCCGATCACGGTCAGCTGGGGGTCGTAGGTCCAGAGCAGGAACGCGTACAGGAGGACGACGATGCCGTCCACGCCCGCCGCGGTGAGGTCCCGGGCGAGGGTCTCGGCCACCGCGTCGTTCGACTGGAGGCGCTGGACGAGATCGGCCGGGCTGCGCTGTGAGAAGAAGGTGACGGGCAGCCTGAGCAGATGCCGGAAGAAGCGGGCGCTGCCGAGCGTGGACGCGATGACGCGCCCACGCAGCAGATTCGCCTGTTGCAGCCACGTCAGTACCACGGTGAGGGCGACCATCGTGCCCATCGCGGCGAACAGCACGCCCAGCAGCGAGGTCTGCTCGCCAATCATGAACATGTCGATATAGGTGCGGCTCAGGGCCGGGAGCGTCGCCCCGACCGCCACCAGCAGCAGGCTGGCGAGCAGGGCGACCAGCATCGTGCCCGTGGTGCCGCGCAGCCGGGCCGGCAGCGCGGCCATGACGCCGGGCTTCCGTCCGCCGCGCTCGAAGCCCTCGCCGGGTTCGAGGACCAGGACGACCCCGGTGAAGCTGGTGTCGAAATCCTCGGCGGGCACGAACCGGCGCCCCTTGTCGGGGTCGTTGATGTATACGCCCCGCCGTCCGAGACGGCGGCCCACGCCGTCGTACACGACGTAGTGGTTGAACTCCCAGAACAGGATGGCGGGCGCCCGGACCTCCGCGAGGGCCGCGGGCTCCATCTGCATCCCCTTGGCCTGGAGACCGTAACTGCGGGCGGCCTTGAGCACGTTGCTGGCGCGCGAGCCGTCGCGCGAGACCCCGCAGGCGATCCGCAGCTCCTCCAGCGGCACATGGCGGCCGTAGTGGGCGAGCACCATCGCGAGTGAGGCGGCACCGCACTCCAGCGCCTCCATCTGGAGCACGGTGGGGGTGTGCACGGTCTTCGTCCGCCCGGGCTTCGGCACCGGACGCGTACGCCGCCTGCCGCCCGGGGGCCCCTCCGGGCGGTGCCTGCCCCGGCCGGGCGGTGGCAGCTGCTGGGCGGTGGGGGACGGATGCGGTGCGGTCACGGGAGCAGCCAATCGATCGGGCGCTGGTCGGCGAGACGGACGGAACCGGTGGCCAAGGTCATGGAGCCGATCGCGTACGGGGGGCCGTCGGCCGAGGACCACCGGTAGCCGGACTTCGTGGAGTCCGAGGGCTCGATCCGCACCAGGACCGCCAACGGCCTGCCGTGCCGCGAGAACTGCTCGCCGAGCTGGGCGTCGCCGAGGAAGCGGGTGATCTGCTGCTGTGTCTGCGGGGCCCTGCCGACCGCGGCCACCTTCCCGCGCAGCACCCCGTACTGCTGGGCGGGCACGGACTGGACGGTGAGGTCCACTGAGGCGCCCACCGGGACCGAGGCGGCACTGCTGCCGGACACGTAGAGCAGGACGACCAGTGGGTCGTCCGCACCGTCGGTCCGTTCGACGCTCGCCACGTCCGCGCCGGTGGTGACCACGGCGCCGATCGTGGCCGTCACCGAGGTGAGCCGGCCCGCGTCGATCGTGCGGACGACGCGTTCACCCTCCGGCGTACGGACCTTGAGCAGGGGGGAGTTCCGGGGCAGGGTCTCGCCCTCGTCGGCGAGCACCTCGGTGATCTGACCGGCGACAGGGCTCTGCAGGATGTAACTGCCGCGGGAGTGCGTGAGGATGCCGGGGGCGTCGAGGGTACTGGCGACGGAGCCCGTCACTGCCCAGAAGCAGGCGGCCGCCATCACGGCGACGGTGACGCAGAGGACGAGCAGGCCCTGCGGGCGGGCGAAGCGCACCGGAAGATCGAGCTGTTCGGGCGACTGCAGCTTGGAAAGGGCCTGTTGGCGGAACTGCACGGAACTCTTCCCTCACCTGTCAGCGGTCGGCACCGAGCCCCGGAACCGACGGGTTCCGGGGCTCGGCGGGGTACTGCCGTGTCTCAGAGACCGGCGGTGAGGCCGGTGGCCAGGCCGGTGACCGCGCCCGTGTTCACGCCGGTGGCGGACTCGACCAGACCGGTGACCGAGCCGACGACGCCGGCGACCGGGACGATGCCCTCGACGGTGCCCGTGACGTTGCCGAGCACGCCGCCGACGAGGCCGCCCGAGACGTTGTCGAGGTCGCTGTCGGAGATCTCGGCGGTCTCGACCTGGGGGGTGTAGTTCATGATGAGCGCTGCCCTTCGTATGGAAATTGCCTACATACGGAAACCCGTGGTGCGGCCTCCGTATGGGCCAGGATCAAAGCACGCCAGCGCCTCGTACAGCCAATCGAACTGCGGCGGATCTGTGGTTGTCGGCCCGCTGGAATCGACTTACGTGCAGAAGTGTTCATTCCTTGGCGGCGAATCCTTCACGAGCTTCACCGGATGAATTCCGTGACGCTGCGGCCCCATGCTCCCCAAGTGGGGCACTCCCGCCCCAATTGCCTCCCGAACCCCCCTGGACCTGGCATTCCGTGTCAGGTCGCGTGATCGGTGTGCGCACGCCGTGTGCAGGTTTCTTCTTTACGGGGGTCCTTCCGGTTATGGGTGCCGGTGCCGAGGGCGGCCGCGCGAAGTTCGGAAGGTATCGGTATTCACGGCATTGTAAAAGGTGAACATGGCTCTCTTTTTTCTGTGCCCGGCACATGAATGACCGGCGCCTTTATGGAGCGTTTTCCTCTTTCGAGTGTCCACGGTGTCACGTGACCTCCGGATGTGTGGAGAAGGTGTGCCGCCTTTCCCGGGCGCCGGGGGGCGAGGTGCGGCTGCTTATGTGGCCGGTCGGGCAGGGAGGGGGTGATTCATCCGATGAAACGTCTGCACCACCCTTCTCCAGGGCGACGCGCGGCGCTACGATCGGGACACCTATGGGAGCGCTCCCACCTCTGTGTCAGTCCCGTACCGCCGCCGAGCGGCGGTCCAGCTCGGAGAGGACGTTTCCGTGCGCTTGAGTACCAGACCAATCGCCGCCCTCATGGCGGCACTTGCCCTCACCGTCGGGTTGTCGGTCACCGGAACCCCGGCCGTGGCACGCTCGGACGAAGGGCCCACCGCAGCCGAAGCATCGGATGTGTCCGTCGCCGCGGACACCTACACATGGAAGAACGCGCGCATCGACGGCGGCGGCTTCGTGCCGGGCATCGTCTTCAACCGGTCCGAGAAGAACCTCGCCTACGCGCGCACCGACATCGGCGGCGCCTACCGCTGGGACCAGACGGGCAAGCGGTGGACACCGCTGCTGGACTGGGTGGACTGGGACCGGTGGGGCTGGTCCGGGGTGGTGAGCCTCGCCTCCGACGCGGCCGAGCCCGACAACGTGTACGCCGCCGTCGGCACGTACACCAACGACTGGGACCCGACGAACGGCGCGGTCCTGCGCTCCTCGGACCGCGGCGCCTCCTGGAAGGCGGCCACGCTGCCCTTCAAGCTCGGCGGCAACATGCCGGGCCGCGGAATGGGCGAGCGTCTCGCGGTCGACCCGAACAAGAACTCCGTGCTGTACCTCGGCGCCCCCAGTGGCAACGGGCTCTGGCGGTCCACCGACTCGGGCGTCACCTGGTCCGAGGTGACCGCCTTCCCGAACCCCGGCAACTACGCGCAGGACCCCACGGACACCAGCGGATACGGCAACGACAACCAGGGCATCGTGTGGGTGACCTTCGACGAACGCTCCGGCAGCGCCGGCAGCACCACCCAGGACATCTACGTCGGGGTCGCCGACAAGGAGAACACCGTCTACCGCTCCACGGACGGCGGCGCCACCTGGTCCAGGATCGCCGGCCAGCCGACCGGGTACCTCGCGCACAAGGGCGTACTCGACTCCACGACCGGCCACCTCTATCTGACGCTGAGTGACACGGGCGGCCCGTACGACGGCGGCAAGGGACAGATCTGGCGGTACGACACGGAGTCCGGCGCCTGGACGGACGTCAGCCCCGTCGCGGAGGCCGACACCTACTACGGCTTCAGCGGCATCTCCGTCGACCGGCAGAAGCCCGGCACCCTGATGGCGACCGCCTACAGCTCGTGGTGGCCCGACACCCAGATCTTCCGCTCCACGGACAGCGGCGCGACGTGGACACAGGCATGGGACTACACCAGCTATCCCACCCGTTCGAACCGGTACACGCTGGACGTCTCCTCGGTGCCCTGGCTCAGCTGGGGCGCGAACCCCTCACCGCCGGAGACCGCGCCCAAACTGGGCTGGATGACCGAGTCCCTGGAGATCGACCCCTTCGACTCGGACCGCATGATGTACGGCACGGGCGCCACGGTCTACGGCACCGAGGACCTCACGTCCTGGGACTCCGGGAGCCGGTTCACGATCACGCCGATGGTCGAGGGACTGGAGGAGACGGCCGTCAACGACCTGGCCAGCCCGCCCTCCGGTGCGCCGCTGCTGAGCGCGCTCGGTGACATCGGGGGCTTCCGGCACACCGACCTCGACGCGGTGCCCGCCATGATGTTCACCTCGCCGAACCTGGACTCGACCACCAGCCTGGACTTCGCGGAGAAGTCCCCCGGCACGGTCGTACGGGTCGGCAACGCCGACGCCGCTCCCCACATCGGCTTCTCCACCGACAACGGTGCCAACTGGTTCCAGGGCTCCGAGCCCTCCGGCGTCACGGGCGGAGGCACGGTCGCCGCCGCGGCGGACGGCAGCGGGTTCGTCTGGAGCCCGGAGGGCGCGGCCGTCCATCACACCACCGGCCACGGCAACTCCTGGGCGCCCTCGGCCGGAATCCCGGCGGGGGCGACGGTCGAGTCGGACCGCGAGAACCCGGAGAAGTTCTACGGATTCAAGGCCGGCACCTTCTACGTGTCGACCGACGGCGGCGCCACGTTCGCCGCGAAGGCGACAGGTCTCCCGGCAGAGGGCAACGTCCGCTTCAAGGCGCTGCCCGGCACCGAGGGCGACATCTGGCTCGCGGGCGGCGCCGCCACGGGTGCGTACGGGCTCTGGCGCTCCGCCGACTCCGGTGCGAGCTTCACCGAATTCTCCGGAGTGGAACAGGCAGACAGCGTCGGCTTCGGCAAGGCGGCCGCCGGGGCCTCCTACCAGACCGTCTTCGTCAGCGCGAAGATCGGCGGGGTGCGAGGCATCTTCCGGTCCACGGACGCGGGCGCCACCTGGACGCGGATCAACGACGACGCGCACCAGTGGGCCTGGACCGGCGCGGCCATCACCGGCGACCCCCGGGTTTACGGCCGGGTGTACGTCTCCACGAACGGCCGGGGCATCCAGGTGGGCGAGTCCTCCGGCACCGGCGGCGGAGGCACGGACCCGGACCCGGACCCGGACCCGGACCCGACCGATCCACCGGCGGATGCCGACTGCGCGGTGACCTACAAGGTCACCAACCAGTGGTCCGGCGGCTTCCAGGCCGAGGTGACGGTCACCAACACCGGCAGCACGGCCTACGACGGCTGGCAGCTGGGCTGGTCCTTCCCGGACGGCCAGAAGGTCACCCAGATGTGGAACGCCTCCCACCAGCAGGACGGCACGAAGGTGACCGCGACGAACGTCGGGTGGAACGGCAAGGTGGCGCCCGGCTCCTCGGCCGGCTTCGGGTTCACCGGCACGACACCGGGCGGCAGCCCCGAGCCGGACGCGTTCACGCTGGGCGGTGAGGCCTGCACCGTCGGCTGACGTCAGGCGGGCCCTGTGCGGGGAGCACGCCCCGCACAGGGCCCGGGCCGCCGAATGGACATACCGCCCAGGGCGTGCTGCATTGGAGTGAACGCAGCTCGCCCTGGGAGGCACCCGTGGTCGATGTCGACGTACTGGTCGCAGGGGCGGGTCCGGTCGGCCTGACAGCCGCGTCCGAGCTGTGCCGCCGAGGGGTGTCGTGCAGGATCGTCGACCGGCTCCCGGCACGGCTTCCCTATGCCCGGGCCGTGGGCGTCCAGCCCCGGACACTGGAGATCTGGGACCGGATGGGGATGGTCCGTGAGGCCCTGGAGACAGCCGTCCCGCTGAAGGGACAACTGCTCTACGTCAACGGCGAGGAAGGCCCGCGCTTCGATCTCGAACTGCCGCCGGGGGTGCCCTACGGCTTCGCCGCCCTCCCGCAGTACGAGACCGAGCGGCTCCTGGAGGAGCTCCTCCGGCGCAGGGGAGGCGACGTCGGACGAGGCACCGAACTCGTCTCCTTCGAGCAGGACTCCGACGAGGTGCGGGTCGTTCTCTCCGTACCGTCGGGGGACACCGAGGAACTGACCGCGCGTTACCTCATCGGCTGCGACGGTGCGCACAGCGCCGTACGCAAGGGGCTGGGCCTGTCCTTCGACGGCGCGGCCCTTCCCGAGGAGTACATGCTGGGAGACGTCGAGGTCGACTGGGACCTGCCGGCCGGATACGCCATCCGTGCCTCGCACGTCGTCGACGGGCACCCCGACGACATCCTCGTGTGCATCCCGCTCCCCGGCGACCACCGGTACCGGATGTCGATGGCCACCCCGCCCGAACTGTCCCGCGCGGTGCGCAAGGACGCGGACGGCGTCACCCACGGCCTGAGCGGTGAACACGGCCCGGCACCCGGGATCGAACACATCCAGGCAGTGCTCGACCGGCTGTCCCCCCGCCCCGCGACCGCCTCTTCGCTGCGCTGGTCCTCGGTGTTCCGCATCAGCCACCGCATCGTCGGCCGGTACGGCCGGGGGCGGGTCTTCGTGGCGGGGGACGCCGCGCACATCCACCCGCCCACGGGTGCACAGGGGATGAACACCGGGGTACAGGACGCCTACAACCTGGCATGGAAACTCGCCGCCGCCGTACGGGGCCACGCAGGTTCCGGGCTGCTCGAGAGCTACGACGCCGAACGCCGTCCGGTCGGGGAGGAAGTGGTGGCGCGCACACTGCGCCACGCGCGGAGCGGCGTCCAGGCCGACCCGGAGGACCCCGCGACGATGATGCTCCGCGAGGCCCAGCTCCTCGTCGGCTACCGCGGCAGCGCGATCGTGGGGCCGAACGGCTCCGCGCACGACGGCCCGGCACCGGGTGACCGGGCGCCCGACTGCGGTGGCCTCCGGTACGCCCTGGGAGCCTTCCCCGTCCGGATGTTCAGCCTGCTGCGCGATCGCGAGCACACCCTGATCCTCTACGCCGGCCACGAGGACCAGCTCGCATCGTTCGACCAGGTGGCGGGCGCGGCGGTGCACACGGCCCACGGCATGCTGAACGCCTGCGCGGTGCTCGCCCCGGAGGTGAGCGCGCCCGCGCTGCGCCTGCCCGCCGTCCACGACAGCCTCGGCGAGTTCCGGCGTACGTACGGCGCACGGGGCGGCGAGGCGGTCCTCGTACGTCCCGACGGCTATCTCGGACTGCGCGCGGTCCCGGCGGACGGGCCGGAGCTGCCCGCGTACCTGACAACGCTGCTCGGGACGTGACACGGGGCCCGGCGGGGAGTGACCGCCGGGCCCCGCGCCGTCCGATGAGCCGATTCCGCTCATCTCATCCCGTCTCAGGGAAAGGACACCACCTGGGAGGGGATGGTCGACGTGCCGGATGTGGGGGCTCCGGTGTTGTTGATGACGTGGTCGTACTGTCCCTG
Organism: Streptomyces sp. NPDC023573; assembly: GCF_055559735.1. NCBI lineage: Bacteria > Bacillati > Actinomycetota > Actinomycetes > Kitasatosporales > Streptomycetaceae > Streptomyces > Streptomyces sp. NPDC023573. The sequence goes on along the minus strand of NZ_JBVHKB010000010.1, from coordinate 1,038 downwards.
GCCGCCGAGGGAGACGACGAGCAGGTCGTGGAACTTGACCCCGGGTTTCACCGGGGCCTGGAAGCCGTGCTGCTGGCGGATGGTCGGGTCGACGTTGTAGTAGCAGTAGCTGCCCATGCCCCAGCCCTCGTGGGTGGTGACGGTGTCGGCCACCTTGTAGGCGGCGTAGCCCTTGATGTCGCCGTTCTGGATGGCCGCCTGGTTGGGAGCGTCGTACGCCTTCTCGTTCTGGAAGAAGATCGTCCTGCCGTTCTCGCCGTACCACTGGACGTCGTACTTGTTGAAGTGCTCGACGAACAGCCCGGTGGCCAGCACGTCGTCACCGTTCACCCGGAGGCCGTAGTCGGACCGGTTGGTCTCCCAGCCGACCCCGTCGCCGTGGTCGGCCCGCCAGAGCCAGGTGTGGTCGATGATCGTGTCGTCGCTGTTGACCACCATCGCGGTGGTGGCCTTGCCGGCGCCCGCGCCGCCGACCCGGACGAACACGTCCTGGAGGCTGGTGGGGTTGGCCGAGTGGTCGGCCGCCGCGCCCTCGGGACCGACCTGGACGAGCACCGAGGAGTTCTGCGTCCCCGCGTCCACGAGGAGTCCGGCGAGCTTGACGCCGTCGACGTCGCCGACCTTGATCGCGGTCACCCCGTTGTCCGGGATGATCGTGGCGAGGCCCAGGCCCAGTGCCACGGTGTTCGCACGGTTGATCTCGATGGGTTCGTCGACGTGGTAGATGCCCGGGGTGAACAGCAGGTGCAGGCCCTGGCGGACGGCCGCGTTGATCGTCTGCGCGGTCGCGCCCGGCTTGACCACGTAGAACTGGCTCAGCGGGATGGACTCGCCCTGCGGGGTGCCGTTCCACGAGACACCGCGTGCGTTGGTGCGTTTGGCGGGGACGAAGACCTTGTAGTCGTCGCCGTCGAGGTAGAGGAAGGGCTTCTCGCGGGAGACGGGGGTGGTGTCCAGGGTGGTGTACGGCGGCTCGGGGAAGCTCTGGGCGGGGGCGCCCTCGACGCCGGAGAACGTCATGTTCCAGACGCCGTTGCC
>NZ_JBVHKB010000009.1:0-380875 GCF_055559735.1 Streptomyces sp. NPDC023573 | reverse complement strand
CTCAAGGAACGGACGCTTCCTTCGGTCCCGTTTCACCGGGGCCCTCCGGGCGCTTCCCTTCTGTTCTTGCGTTTCCGACTCTATCAGACTCTTTCTTGTCCGATTCCCGGCCGAAGCGGGTTCCTGCTCAATCGCTTTCCAGTTCTTCGCTTTCGCGTTTCCCTTTCCGGCGTTTCCCACTTTACCAGACTCTTTTCCGTTCCGTTTCCGGTCCGAATTTGATTCCGGTGGCCTGTGGAGTGGCCTTTGCCTTTCGGCTGACTCGACTTTATCAGAAGCAATTCGGCCGAAGCGAACCCGGCTTTCTTGCCTGAACGAGAAGAATCGATCGGCTCTGCGAGGATCGCGTCCTCCGCACGAGCGAGATGAACTTTAGACGTTCCCGAGCAAGTAGTCCAACTCGTTGGAACCGTTAAAATCTACCTCTCCACGCAGGCTGTGTCAACAGTCTTTGTGGGCGACCTGAAGGCTAGCAGGTCAGCGGCCCCGTATGCACATCGGTCCTCAGGCCGCAGCCGGCAGCTCGGCGCTGCGCTCCCCGGCGTCGAGGTCCCCGATGTCCCCGGCTCGGGCCGCACGGCCTCCTAGGACATAGACGTACGCGAGAAAAGCCAGTTCAGCCGTGACACCGATGGCGATGCGACCCCAGGTGGGAAGGCCCGACGGGGTGACGAACCCTTCGATGACACCGGAGACGAACAGGACCAGCGCCAGCCCGATTGCCATGCCCAGTGCGGCGCGCCCCTGCTGGGCCAGTGCCGACCGTCTGGTGCGCGGGCCCGGGTCGATGACCGTCCACCCGAGGCGGAGGCCCGTACCGGCGGCGACGAAGACGGCAGTGAGTTCGAGCAGGCCGTGCGGCAGGACGAGCCCCAGGAAGGTGTCCAGACGGCCGGCCGAGGACATCAGCCCGATGCCGACGGCGAGGTTGAGCACGTTGACGAAGAGGATCCCGATCACCGGTACACAGAGGAACGCCCCCAGCACCAGGCACATGGCCGCCGCCTGAGCGTTGTTCGTCCAGACCTGGGCGGCGAACGAGGCGGCCGGATGGCTGGAGTAGTACGTCTCGTACTCGCCGCCGGGCCGGGTCAGTGCGCGCAGCTCCTCCGGTGCGGCGATCGACGCCTGCACCTCCGGGTGTGCGCCGATCCACCAGCCGATCACGGCCGCCAGGAGCGTGGAGAGCACAGCCGTGGGTATCCACCAGTGCCGCGAGCGGTAGACGGCTGCGGGAAAGCCGGCGGTCAAGAAGCGTGCGGCGTCACGCCACGAGGCGCGGCGGGTCCCCGTCACGGTCGAGCGCGCGCGGGCCACGAGCTGAGTGAGACGAGCGGTCAGCACCGGGTCCGGGGCGCTGGACGTGATCAGGGACAGATGGGTGGCGGTGCGCTGGTACAGGGCGACCAGTTCGTCCGCCTCGTCACCTGTCAGGCTGCGCCCGCGGTGCAGAAGATGGTCCAGGCGGTCCCACTCGCTGCGGTGGGTGGTCACGAAGACGTCGAGATCCATGGTCGGCTGCTGCTCCAGGCATGGGTGCGTACGGGTCCGTACTACGGCGGTGCGCTGCGGGTCAGCTTGGCAGACTGTGGTTCCCGAGGGGCGGAGAAGGGCGGCGAGGGGTGGGTGGCGATGAATGAGCTCGTGACCGGGGACGCGGTCGTACTGGGGCTGCGGCCGGCGAGGCTGCCGAGCCGGGCGTTGGCGGTCGCCATCGATCTGGCGGTGCTCCTGACCGTGTTCGTGCTGCTCTCCATCGGTCTGGCCGTGGCGACCGTGACGCTCGACGAAGCGGCCACCGCCGCCATCGCCGTCGCCACGTTCCTTCTGGTGCTGGTCGGCGGACCTGTCGCGGTGGAGACCCTCAGCCATGGCCGCTCGCTCGGAAAACTCGCCTGCGGACTTCGCGTGGTGCGGGACGACGGCGGACCGATCCGGTTCCGGCACGCACTCGTGCGGGGGGCTATGGGGCTGGTCGAGATCCTGGGGACGTTCGGAGTCGTGGGTTGTATCGCCTCTCTGGTGTCAGCCCGTGGCCGGCGGCTCGGTGATGTCTTCGCGGGCACGCTCGTCGTACGTGAGCGGGTGCCGGCCGGCCGGGCCCTGGCAGTGCCCCCTCCCCCGCCCTGGCTGATCGGCCGTTTCGCACAGCTGGATCTCTCGGGCGTACCGGACGGGCTCTGGCTGGCGGTGCGGCAGTACCTGACGCGGATGAACCAACTCGATGCCACAGTGCGCGCGTCCATGGCGGAGCGCCTGTCCGCGGACCTCGCCGCGTGTACGGGGGTTCAGGTGCCGCAGGACGTACCGGCGGCCGCTTACCTCGCGGCCGTGGTCAACGAACGGCAGGCGCGGGATGCCCGGCGGGTGGCCGCGGCCGCGGGCCGCGGCGGCCCGCTCCAGACGCCTGTGGCCGGGCCGGCGCCCACCCCTTTGAACGGGGCGTCCTCCGGCGCACGTCCGACGGAAGCCCGGCCGTCGGACGCCGGCACGCCCACTGCGGCTCCGCCCGGAAGGGCCGGGACAGGGACAGGGTCAGGGACCGGCCCCGAGGCGCAGGCCGCGACGGGCTTCGCCCCGCCCGCCTGAACCCGTACGCGCCGGAGCCCCGGCCCGAGCCTGTCCGGTTCGATGCCTCCGGCTCAAGCCCCGTCCGGCGCGCCAGGCTTGGCCGAGGGCGGGGATTCGAGGTGCTCGAGCTCGATGCCCGGCGCCGCCAGCACCACGTCACCCGCGATGTGCACGGCGTGCTGATCGCCGGTGTCCAGTGCGTTGACCTGGTATTCGTCCACAACCAGGGGCCCGCTGTCAGTGGCGTGCGCTTCACTGTTCAGCAGCGACCAGGACTGGTCGACGGTACGGGGCGCGAGGACCGGGTCCGTGAAGGTGACCAGACGGACGCGGGTCGCGGGGGAAACGGGGGTGAGGCGCAGGAGCCTGGCAGTGGCGACGAGGAAAGCGGGGGACGTGCCGGAGAAGGTGTGGGCGCGGACATTGCCTTCGGTGGCATGAGTGCCGGTGGGATCGGTCCGTACCCAGGTGACACCGTCGAGGGCGGCACCGCGGATCTGCCAGCTCGCGGCGTGCAGTTCGAGGCGGATGGGGCGGCCGAGCTCGTCCAGGGCCAGATCGACGGAACCCAGGTGGGCGCCCGAGGGGCCCGTGGTCTGGGAGACATAGCGCCAGCCGGAGGGGCCGGGCGCGCAGTGGAAGTGTTCTTCGCCGAGGGGGGTGTGGTCGTGGAGATCGTGGAGCGAATAACGGCCGCGGGGCATGGGGTCCTTCGGGTTCCTCGGGCTGTGCGGGTGCGGTACGGGGCAGGCCCCCGGCACGGGGGTGCGGGGGCCTGCGCTCGGACCTGCTGCTGAGAGCTGCGTCGGCCGTCGGCCGACGGCCGGCTCAGTAGCGGTAGAGGTCGGACTTGTACGGGCCCTCCACCGGCACGCCGATGTAGTCGGCCTGCTCCTGGCGCAGGGTCGTGAGCTTCACGCCCAGCGCGTCGAGGTGGAGGCGGGCGACCTTCTCGTCCAGGTGCTTCGGCAGCACGTAGACATCGGTCGGGTACGCCTCGGGCTTCGTGAACAGCTCGATCTGGGCCAGGGTCTGGTCCGCGAACGAGTTGGACATGACGAACGAGGGGTGACCGGTGGCGTTGCCGAGGTTCAGCAGACGGCCCTCGGACAGCACGATCAGGACCTTGCCGTCCGGGAACTTCCAGGTGTGGACCTGCGGCTTGACCTCGTCCTTGACGATGCCGTCGATCTTCGCCAGGCCGGCCATGTCGATCTCGTTGTCGAAGTGGCCGATGTTGCCGACGATGGCCTGGTGCTTCATCCGGGCCATGTCCGAGGCCATGATGATGTCCTTGTTGCCCGTCGTGGTGACGAAGATGTCTGCGGTTTCCACCACGTCGTCCAGCGTGGCGACCTGGTAACCGTCCATCGCCGCCTGCAGTGCGCAGATCGGGTCGATCTCCGTGATGATCACCCGGGCACCCTGGCCGCGGAGGGACTCCGCGCAGCCCTTGCCCACGTCGCCGTAGCCGCAGACGACGGCGGTCTTTCCGCCGATCAGGACATCGGTGGCGCGGTTGATGCCGTCGATCAGCGAGTGACGGCAGCCGTACTTGTTGTCGAACTTCGACTTGGTGACCGCGTCGTTGACGTTGATCGCCGGGAAAAGGAGGGTGCCGTCGCGGTGCATCTCGTACAGCCGGTGCACACCCGTCGTGGTCTCCTCGGTCACGCCGCGGATCTCGGACGCCAGCTGGGTCCACTTCTGCGGTGCCTCACCGAGGGTGCGGTTCAGCAGGGTGAGGATGTAGGCGTACTCCTCGCTGTCCGCCGTCGACGGGTCCGGGGCCTCGCCGGCCTTCTCGAACTCGACGCCCTTGTGCACGAGGAGGGTGGCGTCACCACCGTCGTCGAGGATCATGTTCGGGCCGCCGGTGGGGGTGTTGGGCCAGGTCAGAGCCTGCTCCGTGCACCACCAGTACTCCTCCAGGGTCTCGCCCTTCCAGGCGTAGACCGGGACACCTGCGGGGGCGTCCGGGGTGCCGTTCGGACCGACCGCGATCGCTGCGGCGGCATGGTCCTGGGTCGAGTAGATGTTGCAGGAGGCCCAGCGGACCTCGGCGCCCAGGGCGACGAGCGTCTCGATGAGCACCGCGGTCTGCACGGTCATGTGCAGGGAGCCGGTGATCCGCGCGCCGGCCAGCGGCTGCGTGGCGGCGTACTCCTTGCGGATCGACATCAGGCCGGGCATCTCGTGCTCGGCGAGGGTGATCTCCTTGCGCCCGAAGGCGGCGAGGGAAAGGTCGGCGACCTTGAAGTCCTGGCGATTGGCGGCCGTCGTCATAACGGGCTGCTCCTCGTAGTGGGTCGAGGGTGGTTGGCTGGCTCTGCGGCGGCCACGACGGGCACACGAATGCCCGGGCGATCCGCAGTGCAGTCCGTCGGAGGCCCTCTCTCCCTCGGCCGGTCCACTTGCGCGGACCGATCGACCGCCATCAGCAGCGACGTCTGGTACTCCCCCGAATCTACACCGAACGGCCCAGCGAGCCCCAGTCCGCCCGGGGGGCGGCGTGGGTCTCGGGGCCGTTCGGGGCTGATCTTCAGCGGGTCAGTGGCCGGATTCCTTCGGTGTGCCGTCGGGAGACACGGGGCCTCCCGGTGCCTTGCCCGGGTTGGTGCCCGCGGCAGCGGCCCGCTCGTCGTAGATGTCGGGTTCGAGGTAGATGACCCGGGCGATCGGGACGGCCTCGCGGATGCGGTTCTCGGCGGCGTTGATCGCTTCCGCGACCTCGGCGGCGGACTCCTCGGCCCGGACCGCGATCTTGGCCGCCACCAGCAGCTCTTCCGGACCGAGGTGAAGGGTGCGCATGTGGATGACGCGGGTGACGGTGTCGCCGTCGACCACCGCGGCCTGGATCCTGTCGACGTCCTCGGTACCGGCCGCCTCACCGAGCAGCAGCGACTTCGTCTCCGCGGCGAGGACGATCGCGATCACGATCAGCAGGATGCCGATGCACAGGGTGCCGATGCCGTCCCACACGCCGTTTCCGGTGCCCAGGGCCAGGCCGACGCCGGCGAGGGCCAGGATCAGTCCGACGAGTGCGCCGAGGTCTTCGAGGAGGACGACGGGAAGCTCGGGCGCCTTGGCGCGGCGGACGAACTGCGTCCAGGACAGCTTGCCGCGGGTCTGGTTGGACTCCTGGATGGCCGTACGGAAGGAGAAGCTCTCGGCGATGATCGCGAAGACCAGCACGCCGACCGGCCAGTACCAGGCCTCGATCTCGTGCGGGTGCTTGATCTTCTCGTAGCCCTCGTAGATCGCGAACATGCCACCGACCGAGAACAGGACGATGGAGACGAGGAAGGCGTAGATGTAGCGCTCACGCCCGTAGCCGAAGGGGTGCTGGGGGGTCGCCTCCCGCTTGGCCTTCTTGCCGCCCAGCAGCAGGAGCCCCTGGTTGCCCGAGTCCGCCAGTGAGTGGACGCTCTCCGCCAGCATCGATGAAGAGCCACTGAAGAGGAACGCCACGAATTTGGCCACTGCGATCGCGAGGTTGGCGGCGAGTGCCGCCACGATCGCCTTGGTTCCGCCTGACGCGCTCATGGGTGCCTGGTGTCCCTTCCTCGGTGCTGCGGCGGGGCGCCGCGTTACGGCCGGACATTGTTGCAGCCGCTGGTGCGGACGGTACGTCAGACCACCACGGTCGCACGGAAGAGCGTTCCCGTACCGGCCACTTCTACCGATTCGTCCGCGGGGACGAACACGGATTCGCCGGGTGCGAGAGCGATCTCACCTGCCTGCGGGGCGCCTGCCGTGCAGAGCAGGATCTGCGCGGCGGGCGCGGTGAGGTCGACGGGGCCCCCGCCGGAGGAGAGGACGTAACGCGACAGCCGGAACTCGTCGACCGGCGTCTCGTACAGCTCCTCACCGCTGGGTGCGGCCTCGGGGCGCAGGATGCCGGGCTCGGTGGCTTCGAAGCGGACGATACGGAGAAGCTCGGGGACATCGACGTGCTTGGGGGTCAGACCGCAGCGCAGCACGTTGTCGGAGTTGGCCATGATCTCGACGCCGAGACCCCCGAGATAGGCGTGGGGTACGCCCGCTCCGAGGAACATCGCTTCGCCCGGCTGGAGTTGTACGTAGTTCAGCAGCATGGCCGCGATGACGCCGGGATCGCCGGGGTAGTGGTGGGCGATCTGGGCGTACGGGGCGTGGGCGCCGCCGAGCCGCCCGGCGGCCTCGGCCGCCTCGGCGACCGAGTGCGCCATCTCGTCGCGGTCGGCGGTGAGGATCGCCGTGAGGACCTCGCGCAGTGCCTCGTCCTCGGGGTGGGCGCGGAGCAGGTCCACGAACGGCTTGAGGGAGTCCACGCCGAGGGCGGCTATCAGGTCGGCTGCCTCGGCGGGCCTGCGGAAGCCGCACAGACCGTCGAAGGGCGTGAGCGCGCAGATCAGCTCGGGCTTGTGGTTGGCGTCCTTGTAGGTGCGGTGCGGCGCGTCCACCGGGATGCCCCGGGCTTCCTCGTCCGCGTAGCCCTGCTGTGCCTGCGCGAGGTCGGGGTGGACCTGGAGGGACAGCGGGGCGCCGGCCGCGAGCAGCTTGAGCAGGAAGGGGAGGCGGGGGCCGAAGGCGCGGACGGCCGCGGCGCCGAGTTCGCGCTCCGGGCCGGCCGCGATGACGTCCGTGAGGGACTGCTCCACGGTCGTGGAAGCCGCGCCGCCCGTGGTGGTGTCCGTACCGGCGGTCCGGTCGAGGCGCGAAGGGGCTCCCGGGTGGGCTCCCATCCACATCTCGGCCTGAGGTTCGCCGGTCGGGGCCGTGCCGAGCAGCTCGGGTATGGCCGTGGTGGACCCCCAGGCGTAGGGGCGCACGGTGTTGGAGAGCCGGTCCATGGAGATGAGTCCTCGTGGGATGCGCGGGCGTGGGCGCCCGGGGTGGCGGGCCGTCAAGCCCGGTTGTCGGAGGCCAGGGAGGCGTAGACGGCGGCGAAGTCGGTGACCGCGAGGAGCTCGGCGAGGGTTTCGAGCTCGCTGCCCTCCTCGGGTTCGAGTTCGCTGATGGCCGTGTCGTGGCTCAGGGCCAGTTCGCGGGCGGCCGGGCTCGCGGTCAGGCCGCCGGTGGGCCGGCCCCGGAGCAGGACGACACGGGCCCGCATGGCCTCGGGCTCGTCCACCCGGTCCCGGAAGAAGTCGTCGGGGTCGGCCCCTGCGGCGAACGCTCCGGCGAGCAGTCCTCCGTGGGAGGGCAGCGCCTCCGGCAGCTCGGCCACGAGGGCCGGGCGGCCGGCGAGCTCGGCCAGGACAGCGGCGAAGCGGCGCCCGACGGGGCCGGCGGCCTCGCCCTCCGTCCAGATGAGGGGGAGGCTGTCGGCGAGTTCCGCGGCGAGTGTCTTGGCCGGGTTGCCGTACGTGGCGATGGCCGGCCCGCAGCGCTCGGCGGTGCGGTCGAGGCGGTCGGCGACCTTCTGGAGGATCTCGGGGGGCGCTTCGAGCAGACCCACCCGGTCCAGCAGGGCGAGCAGCGGGGTGAGGAGGGCCCAGAGCGTGCCGGGTCCGGCCGCCGAGGTCTCGGCGTCGTACTCGCCGTGCGGCGCGGCCGCCATGGGCACGACGAGCCCGTGGGCCCCGTCGACGGCTTCGCGCAGCGGGGACCGGACGGGCGCGACCGCGACGACCGTGCAGCCGCGGCGGTAGGCCTGCTCGGCGAGGAGCGCGAGGCCCGGTTCCGAACCGTCGGCCGTGGCGATGAGCAGCAGGTCCACGGATCCGGCCCAGCCGGGCAGTGTCCAGCGCAGCGCTCCGGCGGCGGCCGCGACCCCGGTGGGGCGGATCGCGGTGACGGGCGCGGAGGCGCCGGCGAGGGCGCCGATCAGATCGGCGACGCCGGTCGCGGCGGTGCCGGGCCCCGCGACGAGGACGGCGCGGGGCCGTCCTTCGGGGGCCAGGGCGCCGATTCCCGCCTCGGCGGCGTGCCGGGTGGCGGTGCGGACGCGGGCTCCGGCTTCTGCGGCGCCGCGCAGCAGGCCTCGCCGGTCGGCTCGGGCCAGTGCTTCCGGTGCGTCGAGGAGCGACTCGTCGAGCATGGTGGTGGGCCTCCGATCACCGTGCTGATCAGGGTGCGGGTTACGCGGGGCGGCGGGCCTCGTCGACGAGGAGCACCGGGATGCCGTCCCGCACCGGGTAGGCGAGACCGCAGTCCGCACCGGTGCAGACCAGCTCGGGGCTCTCGGCGGCGGACCGGTCGTCGAGGCCGGCGTGGCAGGCCGGGCAGGCGAGGATCTCCAGGAGGCCGGCTTCGAGCGGCATGGGGTGGGTCCCTTCGGGCATGCGGTGCGGATCCGGTCCGGACCCGGTTCGGGTCCGCGGAGCTTGGGGCGTGGTCAGCCTACCGCCGGGCCGGGTGGGTCGCGGCCCGGCAGGCGCCGCCCGACGGGGCATGCGTCGGCGGCGTGCACCGCGCGGGCGGCGGAGCGGTCGCGGGCGGGCCGGACATCTCGGTCACACCGCACACACGCGCCCCCGTTACCGCACAGACCCCGCGCAGGTCACGCGCGGACGACCGCGAGGACCTCGTCGCGCACCGCCGCCATGGTCTTCTCGTCCCGCGCCTCGACGTTCAGACGCAGCAGGGGCTCGGTGTTGGAGGCGCGGAGGTTGAACCACCAGTCGCCGCCGGTCACCGTGAGCCCGTCCAGCTCGTCGAACCGTACGTCGTCGCGGTGGCCGTAGGCCGCCCTGATCGCCGCCAGCCGGTCCGCCTGGTCCGCCACGGTGGAGTTGATCTCGCCGGAGCCGGAATAGCGGTCGTACCGGTCGAGGAGCCCGGAGAGCGGGCCCTCCTGACCGCCCAGTGCGGCGAGGACGTGGAGGGCGGCGAGCATGCCGGTGTCGGCGTTCCAGAAGTCGCGGAAGTAGTAGTGGGCGGAGTGCTCACCGCCGAAGATCGCGCCGTGCTCGGCCATCTCGGCCTTGATGAAGGAGTGGCCGACGCGGGTACGGACGGGGGTGCCGCCGTTCTCGCGCACGACTTCGGGGACCGACCAGGACGTGATCAGGTTGTGGATGACGGTGCCCTTGCCGCCGTTACGGGCCAGCTCGCGGGCGGCCACCAGGGCAGTGATCGCGGACGGTGACACGCCTTCGCCGCGTTCGTCGACGACGAAGCAGCGGTCGGCGTCGCCGTCGAAGGCGAGGCCGAGGTCGGCCCCTTCGGCGAGGACGCGGGCCTGGAGGTCGACGATGTTCTTCGGGTCGAGCGGGTTGGCCTCGTGGTGGGGGAAGGTGCCGTCGAGCTCGAAGTACATGGGTACGAGGTCGAGGGGAAGGCCCGCGAAGACGGTGGGGACGGTGTGGCCGCCCATGCCGTTGCCGGCGTCCACGACGACCTTGAGCGGGCGGATCCCGGAGAGGCCGACGAGGCCCAGCAGGTGCGCGGCGTAGTCGGTGAGGGTGTCGCGCTCGGTGACCGTGCCGGGGGCGGTGGCGGTCGTGGCGGGCAGTCCGTGCTCCGACCACTGCTCGACCAGGGTGCGGATCTCGGTGAGACCGGTGTCCTGGCCCACGGGGGCGGCACCGGCGCGGCACAGCTTGATGCCGTTGTACCGCGCCGGGTTGTGCGAGGCCGTGAACATCGCTCCGGGCAGGTCCAGCGCCCCGGACGCGTAGTACAGCTGGTCCGTCGAGCAGAGCCCGATGAGCGTCACGTCGGTGCCCCGTGCCGTCGCGCCGCGCGCGAAGGCCGCGGCCAGACCGGGCGAGGACGGCCGCATGTCGTGGCCGATCACGATCGCGTCCGCGTCGGTGACCTGGACGAAGGCCGCGCCGAACAGCTCGGCGAGCGGCTCGTCCCACTGGTCGGGCACGACTCCGCGTACGTCGTACGCCTTCACGAGCTGCGACAGATCAGCAACCACGGCCGGTCCTCCTGGGATCTTTACGGACCGCCCAAACTACCCGGCGGCCCCGGACCTCCGGTCAGGGGAGCATCCAGCCCAGCAGCGCCGTGCTCTGGGCCATCACGACCAGGCACATCACCAGCAGCAGGCCGAGGCTCCACGGCAGCACCTTCCGCAGCAGATCGCCCTCGCGTCCGGCGAGACCCACGGCCGCGCAGGCAATCGTCAGGTTCTGCGGGGAGATCATCTTGCCCAGCACTCCCCCGGAGCTGTTGGCGGCGGCGAGGAGCTCCGGCGAGAGACCGGACTCCCGTGCGGCGGACACCTGGAGCGCGCCGAAGAGGGCGTTGGCCGAGGTGTCGGAGCCGGACACGGCGACGCCGAACCAGCCGAGCACCGGTGAGAGGAAGGCGAGCCCGGCACCGGCCGCGGCGACGGACTGCCCGATGGTGGCGGCCTGGCCGGAGAGGTTCATGACGTAGGCGAGGGCGAGCACGGACGTCACGGTGAGGATCGCGTAGCGCAGTTCGTGCACGGTGGCCGCCCACTCCCGCGCGGCCGTCCCCGCCCGTACGCCGATGACGACGGCGGTGATCAGGCCGGCGATCAGGACGAGGGTGCCGCCGGTACCGATGAGCGGGAGGGAGAACTCGTTGGCGCCGACCGGTTCGCCGTCGGGCCCCGCGACGTCGAGGAACGGCCAGTCGAAGACCTGTGTCGCCTCGGCCAGCAGCCGCTTGACGGGCGGGATCTGGGCCACGGAGAACACCGCGACGATCAGTGCGTACGGAGCATAGGCGCGCAGCACCTCACGGCGCGGGTCGTCCTTGTCCAGGTCCTCGCTGCGCACGCCCGTCAGGACGGCGGCGCGTACGGGTTCGTCGGCCGGCCTGCGGGCGCCGGGGACGGCGATCAGCGCGCCCGCGCCCACCAGGGCGGCCGCGATGTCGGCGAGCTGCGCGGAGACGAAGTTGGACGCGGCGAACTGCGCGACGGCGAAGGCCACTCCGCAGACGAGCGCGGGCATCCAGGTCTCGCGCAGCCCTCGCCTGCCGTCGACGAGGAAGACCAGGATCAGCGGGACCACGAGCGCGAGCAGCGGTGTCTGGCGGCCGACGACCGTGGCGACGTCGTCCAGCGGCAGGCCGGTGACCTGGGCGAGGGTCACCACGGGAGTGCCCATGGCGCCGAAGGCGACGGGCGCGGTGTTGGCGACCAGGGAGACGACCGCGGCCTTGACCGGGTCGAAGCCGAGCGCGACGAGCATGACGGAGCAGATCGCGACGGGGGCGCCGAAGCCGGCCAGCGCCTCCAGGAGCGCGCCGAAGCAGAAGGCGATGACCAGGGCCTGGATGCGGGGGTCGTCGGAGACCCGGCCGAAGGACCGTCGCAGGATGTCGAAGTGGTGGGTGCGGACGGTCATCCGGTACACCCAGAGGGCGTTGACGACGATCCACATGATGGGGAAGATCCCGAAGAGGACGCCTTGCGCCCCTGCGGACAGGGTCTGCCCCACGGGCATGCCGAACGCCAGCCGGCCGACGAGCACGGCGACGGCGAGCCCGATGAGTCCGGCGCGGTGGGCCTTCATACGGACGGCGCCGAGCAGCACCAGCACGGTCACCAGTGGCAGGGAAGCGACGAGAGCGGACAGAGCGAGCGAATCGGCTACGGGTTCGAGTTGCTGGACAAACACACATGCCTCCCCGGATTCCGTCATGCGGAAGCGATCTCTCACGAGTGGGGGAATGGTCGTGTCCGCGACAAGCCAGCGTCAATGCTCCGTACCGGAAAAGTTCTTCCGGCCGGAGCGGCGACGGGTGGGGCGGGTGATGCCGAAGAGGTGTCAGGAGTCCGGGGAGCGCAGCACCCGGAGATGTCCGCGGCGCGCGACCTCCACCGGGTCCGCCGCCCGGGGACCCCTGCCGCCCGGCTGACGGTCCTGGGGCCGGGCCGCTTCACGCACGGCGTTGGCCAGCGCTTCGAGATCGTCACCGCTGGGGCGGGTGGGAGCCGAGGGATCGGAGAGCCGGACGACTTCCCAGCCGCGCGGGGCGGTGAGCCGTTCACCGTGCTCGGCGCAGAGGTCGTAGCAGTGGGGCTCGGCATAGGTGGCGAGCGGGCCGAGGACCGCGGTCGAGTCGGCATAGACGTACGTCAGTGTCGCGACGGCGGGACGGCCGCACGCGGTTCGCGAACAGCGACGTACAGGGCTCACGATGTTGGACGGTACCGCACTCTTGAGCGGGCTGCGACGACTCTCCCCCGGCTCACCCCGTCGTGTCGTCCCCCGCGCGGGGCCCGGCGAGGTCCCGGCACAGCCGTGCCGACCTGCGCGGCAGCCGCTGCGCGCGGGCCGCTCCGACGTCTCCGGGAGGAACACGATCGGTCATTCGACGGAGGGCCGGCGATCGGAGCAGGGACCGGAACCGCACTCAATCCTGGCTGGAATGTTCATCTCGGGACACGGAACAGGCCGGCGGAGGAGCCGTGATCGCCCCGGCCCGAGGAGCGTTACGCTGCGTCGGTGATGGACAGTCCCGTACCGCCCCACCCGCCCGAGCCGAGGCCCCGCCGCCGCGACCGCCATGGCCGCGGCATGCGCGGACCGGTCGCCCCGCCGCAGGTGCCGCTGTCCGTCAGCAGGGCCGAGAGCTTCCGCGATCTCGTCCAGGATTCCGTCGAGCGGCTGGAGCGGCGCTGGCCCCAGCTGACGGACGTCGACTTCCTGGTCCTCGACGTGCCGGGTTCGCTGGATGAGACCGTCCCGCTGGGGCGCGCGCTGTCCGCCGAGAAGGGGCAGCCGGCCCAGATCGTGATCTACCGGCGCCCCGTCGAGATCCGCACCAAGAGCCGCGACGAACGCGCTCTGCTGGTGCACGAGGTCGTGGTGGAACAGGTCGCGGAGCTGCTCGGCCTCTCGCCCGAGTCGGTCGACCCGCGTTACGGGCAGGACTGACCCGCCAGCGGCCCGTGCCTCAGTCGTCCAGGACCGACAGGTCCTGCTCCGCCTCGGGCACCTCGACCATGCCCTCGTCGTCCGGCAGCGTCTGCACCGTGAACATGTCGATGCCACCCTCCTCGACCGTGAGCGTGCGGGCGGCGTGCACCGGGCCTCCCGACTCGGACTCCACCGTGAGGGCGTAGCCGCCCTTGAGGCCGGCCGGAGCCTCCGGCTCGACCTCCAGCGTCGTGCCGCCCTTGACCGTGTACGTCTTGACGGTCGCCTCGCCGCCCTCGCTGCCCGCCGACGCGGTGACCTTGACCTTGGCCGTCTCGCCGGGGGCGGTCAGGGAAAGCACCGAGCCCTTCGCCCGGTTGTCGGCCACGCTCGCCCGTTCGCCCACGGGGCCGGTGGCCGGGATGAACGCGACCTCCTGCTCGGCCCCCTTGCCGCGCACCACGCGCAGGGCGGCGACCACCGGAGTCGCGCTGCCGTCCACGGGGGTCAGCCGGAGCGAGCCGGGCTCCCCCCGGGTGACGTCCTTGAGGTCGACGCTCGCGGTCATCTGCGACTTGATGTGCAGCGTGTCGTTCCCGGCCGGCGAGAACGCGCCGTTCTTGCCCAGGAGCTGGACCTTCACATCGGCGTCGTCCTCCCCGGGCGCGAACGCCACCAGGCGTACGGAGGTGGCGTCGGCCGGGATACCCGGCAGGACCTGGGTGCCCGCCGGGTCCGCCGAGGCTGCCAGCCAGTCGCTGCCCACCTCGTCCTCGGCGGCGCTCACGACCGCGCCGACACGTCCCGAGCGGGTGGTGACATGGACGGTGACGTTCTCGGCGGCCTCGCCGGTCAGGGTCGAGATCAGCATCGGGACACTCGACCTCGCCGGGACGGTGATGCCCTCACCGACATCGGACTTCAGGGGGCCTTCGGCACCGTAGAGCTCGATGTCCGCGACGGCGGCGGTGTCGTCGGGGTTGGTGAGGTGGACATAGTCCTGACGGTCCTTCCCGGTGCTCGCCCCCGGGAACCAGAAGTCCGTGTCGGGAGCGGTGCAGCTGACGCCGAGCAGACCACGGGCACCGCCCGCGGCGGCCATGGTGGTCTGCTGCGCGGTCCAGCCCGGGGCGAACGCGCCGGTGGCGGTTCCGACGAGCGCGGGAGCTCCCGACTTGGAGGTCTCGGCGGTGGACGCCTTGCCACGGTCCTTGAGGGAGAGGACGGGCTTGCTGTCCGCCGCCTCGTCCTTCTCGTCCTTGCCGTCCTTGCCGTCCTTGCCGTCCTTGCCCGCGTCCTCGTCCGCGGGGAGGGCTTCGGCGGCCTTCAGCTCGGCGGCACCGGCCTCCTGGCCGCCCTTCCCCGCCGGGGTGAAGGAGGTGTACGTCGTCTCCGCCAGGTCGGACATGCTCGGCTCGGGGCAGAGCAGGCTGGAGCGCTCGACGGGAAGCCGGGCGGCGGCCTCGGCCTCCGTGGCGCCCTCGTCACCGGGCACGGTGAGCGCCGCGAAACCGGTGACGGCGGCGAGGGCGACGACGCCCGCGATGAGGGACAGGGGGGTGGACTTCACTCGGACTCGCCTCGCGATGCGTTGCCGTTGCCGTTCGGCCACGGGCCCTGGCCCGGGGTCGCGTTCTCGTCGTGCCCGTCATGCCCGTCGTACGGGGCGGCTTCGCCGGTTCCCGGGGCGTAGGGCTGCTGCTGGGCGTAGCCGTACGGGTCGTAGGCGCCCTGCTGCTGGTACGGGTCCTGCTGGTACGGGTCGGGCTGGTAGTACTGGCCGGCGTCCTGGCCGCCCTGGTACTGGCCGTAGTCGGCGCCCTGGTACTGCTGCTGCGCCTCCCACTCCCCGTAGTTCTGCTGTGGGACCGCCGCGTAGGTAGCGGTGCCGTCCTGGGCTCCCGCGTACGGATCCGTACCCGCCTGGGCTCCCGCGTACGGGTCCGTCCCGTCCTGGCCGGCCGCGTACGGGTCCGTCCCGTCCTGGGCACCAGGGACCGCGGCGTACGGATCGGCGCTCTGCTGCGCCGGGATGTGATCCCCAGGATCCCCCGGGGTCTGCTCCGGGACGCCCGGAGCCGCCTCGCCGTACCCGGCCGCCGCACCGTCCTGCGCGTCGGCCGTCCCCGCCGCCTCGTCCGTCGCCGCGGCTTCCGCCTGGGCAGCCGCGCGCAGCCTGCGGGCCCGGCGTCCCTCACCGGCGACCGGCTCGGCCGCGACGTCCTCGGTCTCCTCCGGCAGGTCGTCGTCGATCTCCCGGCGGCGGCCCGGCAGGGCCAGCACCACCAGGACGACGCCGAGCGCCACCTGCGTCCAGACCCAGGCGGTGTGGGTGACGGGTTCGTCGAAGGTGAGGTCCAGCGTGCCGCCCTCGGCGGGCAGCTCGAAGCCCTGTGCCCAGCCGTCCACGGTCTTCGGGGTCAGCGCCTTGCCGTTCAGCGTGGCCTGCCAGCCCGGATCGGCCGCGTCGGCGATCCGGAGCACCCGGCCGGAGCCGCCCTCGGGGATCTCGCTGTGCGCGTCGACGGCGAGCGATCCGACGGGCACGGGCTCCGCACCCTCGCCGGAGGGGACGACCGCGACACGGGAGACCTGACGGTCGACCCGCCACAGGGCGCTGCCGTCCAGCTGGCTGAGCCTGCTCAGCCCCGGGGTCGAGTCCAGTACCCGGCTCATCTGCCGGGGCGCCCCGTCGCGTACGAGTACGTAGCGGATCGCGAAGCCGCTGAGCTGGCTGCCCTGGTCGGCGCCGGAGCCCGCGACCAGGTTGGCGACGACCTTGTCGAGGTGGGTGTTGCTGCCGCCGGCCTCGGTGAGCTCGGCGTCGCCCAGACGGGCGCCCGAACCACGGACCAGGCTGTAGGAGACGGCGGCGGGGGACGTGCCCCCGAGCACCAGCGTGCGCGCCTGGTCGCGGGTGCTGCTCTCCTCCGCGACGAAGGCGGGCACCTGAACCGGGTCCCGGCGCTCCACCGGACCGGCCGCGCCGCCGATCATCCAGCCGGCCGCGGCCAGGACCGGGGCGAGCCCGGCGGCCAGGGCGATCAGCGCGGCGACCGGCTGCCGCCAGCCGAAGCTCAGCGCGGCGACCCGGACCCGGGCACCGTCCGCGCCGAGCAGCGCGGCGGCGAGCAGCGCGATGCCGTAGACGAGCGTGGCGGGCCCCGCCCAGGTGGAGCCGTTGGAGACCGCGGCGAAGACCAGGGAGACGAGCACGACGACCCACGCGGTGCGGATCGCGAACTGCCGCTCCCCGCGCAGCAGGGCGGCCAGCGCCGCGAGCACGATGCCCAGCAGCAGGACCCCGCCCGCGGCCTTGGGGCCACCGGGGCTCATGCCGAGCAGGTCGAGGGCGGACGCCGTGCCCGTACCGATGTCGAGCCCGGCCTCCTTCAGGAAGGCCGAGGGGCTGGTCAGCAGGGAGAGCGACCAGGGCGCGAGGACGAGGAGCGGGGTTCCGGCCGTGGCCAGGAAGCGCAGCCCGTACGCCGCGATGTCGCTCCGGCGCAGCACGAGCACCCCGATGCCGAGGACCACCGCGAGCGGCCAGACGATCGGGGTGAAGGCCGTGGTGAGGGTGAGCAGCAGGGTGTACGCCCAGGTGGCGCGCCAGCTGCCGCGTGCGGTGGAGCCGTCGCCCCGCAGCCCGTGCGCGGCGACGGCCGCGCGGGCGATCAGCGGGAGCAGGACGGCCAGGACGGCTGTGCCGAGACGCCCGGTGGCCAGTGCTCCGGTGGCGGCGGGCAGGAAGGCGTACGCGACGCTCGCCCAGGCACGCAGGAGCCGGGACTCGAGCAGCGGCCGGGACGCGAAGTAAGCGGTGAGCCCGGCGAGCGGGACCGAGCAGACGAGCAGGAGGGTCAGCGCGAAGCCCGTGGAGCCGAGGAACAGCGCCGACAGGGCGGCGATCACGCCGAGGTAGGGCGGTGCGGACTGAGTTCCGCCGGTACCGACGGGGTGCCAGCCGTCCGCGTAACGCCCCCAGAGGTCGGAGACGTCGGCCGGGGCGGGCAGCAGCGCGCCGCCCGCGAGTGCCCCGCTGCCGAGCAGACCACGGCAGGCCACCAGCGAGACGACGAGGAGGAGCGCGAAGAGCACGGGTCCGGGCTTACGGCCCATCTTCTTGAGCCGTGCGAACTGTTCGATCTCCAGGAAGTCGGCGTCGTCACCGCCGGGCCCTGACTCGACCGCTCCGTGCCGTGAGCCTCCGGAGTCGGAGTCGGTGCGGCTGCCGAAGTTGCCCACGACCTGTTCGACGGTGGCCCGGACCGTGGCGCCGGGCGGCGGGAAGAGGGACCGCAGCTCGGCCGCGTCCACCGTCCCTCCCTTGCGCGCGCGGCGCGCGGCGAGGATCCGGCCGGGGCGCAGCAGGGTGCCGAACAGTCCGGCGACCTCGTCGAGCGCCTGCCCCGGCACCTTGCCGACGAGGTAGGCGAGGGTGCGCAGCAGGGTGCCGACGACGAGGCGGACCAAGGCCCACGGCAACTGCTTGCCGCGGGCGTTGACGAGCATCGTGTAGACGGCGCCGGCCTTGTCGACGCGGTGCGGGCTGGCGACGGAGCGTCCGGCACAGTCGATGGGGCGGCGTTCCCTGGCGGAGGCCTCGGCGTGCCGCAGGACGGCGTCGGGGGCGACGAGCACCCGGTGGCCGGCCATGTGCGCGCGCCAGCAGAGGTCGACGTCGTCACGCATCAGGGGGAGCCTGCGGTCGAAGCCTCCGAGCTCCTCCCAGACGTCACGGCGCACCAGCATGCCGGCGGAGGAGACGGAGAGCACCGTACGGACCTGGTCGTGCTGCCCCTGGTCCTGTTCGCGGCGGTCGAGGCCCGTCCAGCGGCGTCCGCTGTTGGCGATGGAGACGCCGACCTCGAGGAGCTGCTTGCGGTCGTACCAGCCCCGCAGCTTGGGGCCGACGATCGCGGCGTGCTCGTCGTGGTCGACGACGCGGAGCATCTCCGCGAGCGCGTCCGGCTCGGGGGCGCTGTCGTCGTGCAGCAGCCAGAGCCACTGGACGGGTTCGCCGTGCGGCAGCTCCGGCTGGTCGTACGCGTCGTCGCGCCAGCTGCGGGTGACGGGGTCCCAGCCGCTGGGACGCTTCAGATACGGCAGGTCGTCGGGGGTGAGGACGCCGGCCGTGCGGGTCGCCTCGTCGACGGCCGTGCCGAAGCTCGTACGCCGGGCCAGGTGGAGGACGCGCTCGCCGCCCAGCGCCTCGGTCACCAGCCGGGCGGAGTCGTCGGCGCTGCCGGTGTCGGCGGCGACGACGTTCTGTACGGGGCGCTCCTGCCCGAGCAGTCCGCCGAGCACGTGAGGCAGCCATCGTGCGCCGTCGTGCGAGACGAGCACGGCGGTGACGACGTGCCGGGGGAATTCTGGGGCGGCGGCGGCCGCGTTCGGCGCCGCCGAGTGGCTGTGCACGGACATCGGGGTACGGGCCCTCCGGCCGGGTCCGGAGGGGGCTCCCCCCGGGGGCTGCATCGGTGTACACGCGCGCCCCGGCGGGGCGTTGACGCGTCTCTCGGACGGGGCCCCACACTAACGGTACGGATGTCCGGCCCGCGCCGAGCGGTTGACCCGCGGGAACGGAGACGGCCTCGGATGCCGGAGATGGCCGGACATGCCGATGGCCTGGGGGCCGCACCCCGCGTGCGGGGTGCGGCCCCCAGGCCATCGCCGTCCCGGTGCCCGGGTGCGGACGTCAGATGGCGGCCTTCTTCAGGCGTCGCCGCTCCCGCTCGGAGAGACCGCCCCAGATCCCGAAGCGTTCGTCGTTGTTGAGGGCGTACTCGAGGCATTCGGAGCGGACCTCGCAGGCGAGACAGACCTTCTTGGCCTCGCGGGTGGAGCCGCCCTTCTCAGGAAAGAAGGACTCGGGGTCGGTCTGGGCGCACAGCGCGCGCTCCTGCCAGCCGAGCTCTTCGTCCGCGTCCTCGACCAGCAGTTGCTGGAACAGCTCGGTCATGTGCGCCCCTCGTCTGTCTCTTGCGTCCCCGTGATGCGGCCGTTATCGATGCGGCCGAACGACACGAGTGAAATTACAAGTGTGTAGCTTCGGGCCAGTCAAGCGAAGATCTGCTATTGGCCTCGGTATTCACTCTGCGGAACCAAGCCTATGCGGTAAGTGTTCAAATCACCAAAAACCTGACATATGCCATCGGCTCCACCCGGCCACACTTCCCACTCGGTGGGACGAGCGAGGCGGTCCCGATGTTTCGGTTTGATCACCGAAGCGACCAAGATCACAGTAGGGTCACGGCCCGTCAAACGCGTTTACGGACACAGTTGATGCGCCACCTTGCCCCTGCGAGGGGTGCCAAAACCTTTCTCCAGCGACCGCAACCGGATGGGGTGAAACATTGCCGCCAAATCGGGCATTGGGTTGACAGAGGCCAGACCCACCCGGTCTCCTTGACTGCATGCCAGCGACCGCAGTGACGTACACGACCCACATCCGTGGGTTCCGTACGGCTGTCCAGGCCCGCTGTTGCTGTTCCAGCTGTCACAGCTGTTGAAGCCCTAGCGCTCCAGCTCTGATCCAGCTTCGTTTCACCGCATTCCGGTCTCCGCGCCCCCCCGTACGCGTATCCACATGCCGAGGAACCACCGCATCCATGAACAGCGACAGCGACCTTTCGATCGCCGGCGACATTCTTGAGGTCCAGCACCTCCTCCAGCCGGCCGGCCCCCATCCCTCCACCGTGGCCGGGTTCGCGGGGCTCGCCCGCTCCATCGCCGGGGACCGCGCCCGGTGGGCGCCACTCGTCCGGTACGACACCACGACCCGCTGGTACCACCGGCTGCAGGAAGGGCCGGGTTACGAGGTGTGGCTGCTGAGCTGGGTACCCGGCCAGGGCAGCGGCCGCCATGACCACGGCCTCTCCTCCGGGGTGCTCACGGTCCTGGACGGTGAGTTGACGGAGCACACGGCACGCGGGGCGCAGTCCCTGGACGCGGGCGCGCAGCGCGTCTTCGCCCCGGGATACGTCCACGAGGTCGTCAACGACTCCCTGGAGCCCGCCGTCAGCCTGCACATCTACTTCCCGGGCCTGACGGACATGCCGATGCACGCGGCACAGTGCGCCCCGGCCGCCCAGGGCGCCGTACCGGCCTGACGCCCCACCCGCCGCCCACCACCACCCCCACAACGATCAGGCTTCGCCTGACAGCCCACCCGTCGCCCACCACCACCCCCACAACGATCAGGCTTCGCCTGACAGACTGTCGGTCATGCGCATTGTGGTTCTGGCCGGCGGTATCGGTGGTGCTCGTTTCCTGCGTGGCCTCAAACAGGCCGCGCCCGACGCGGACATCACGGTGATCGGCAACACCGGCGACGACATCCATCTGTTCGGGCTGAAGGTCTGTCCCGACCTCGACACCGTGATGTACACCCTCGGCGGTGGCATCAACGAGGAGCAGGGCTGGGGGCGTACCGACGAGAGCTTCCGGGTCAAGGACGAGCTCGCGGCGTACGGCGTGGGGCCGGAGTGGTTCGGCCTCGGCGACCGTGACTTCGCGACCCACATCGTCCGTACGCAGATGCTCGGCGCGGGTTACCCCCTGAGCGCGGTCACCGAGGCCCTCTGCGCGCGCTGGAAGCCGGGGGTCCGGCTGATCCCGATGTCCGACGACCGCATCGAGACGCATGTGGCCGTGGACGTCGACGGCGAGAGCAAGGCCGTCCACTTCCAGGAGTACTGGGTGAAGCTGCGTGCCTCCGTACCCGCGCAGGCCGTCGTGCCGGTGGGCGCGGAGCAGGCCAAGCCCGCCCCGGGCGTCCTGGAGGCCATCGCCGGGTCGGACGTCATCGTCTTCCCGCCGTCCAACCCCGTCGTGTCGGTGGGCACCATCCTCGCCGTGCCCGGCATCCGGGAGGCGATCGCCGAGGCCGGAGTCCCCGTCGTCGGGCTCTCCCCCATCGTCGGCGACGCCCCCGTGCGAGGCATGGCCGACAAGGTGCTGGCCGCCGTGGGCGTCGAGTCCACCGCCGCGGCCGTCGCCCAGCACTACGGTTCGGGCCTGCTCGACGGCTGGCTCGTCGACAGCGTGGACGCCGGAGTGGTCGACGAGGTCGAGGCGGCGGGGATCCGCTGCCGCGCCGTCCCGCTGATGATGACCGACGTCGACGCCACCGCCGAGATGGCCCGCCAGGCCCTGGCGCTGGCCGAGGAGGTACGGGCATGAGCGGCGCACCGGACGTCGCGGCGCCCGCGTACCGCGTGTGGGCGCTGCCCGGGATGCCCGAGGTGCGGGAGGGCGACGACCTCGCGAAGCTGATCGCCGCCACCGAGCCCGGCCTGGCCGACGGCGACGTCCTGCTGGTCACCTCGAAGATCGTCTCCAAGGCCGAGGGCCGGATCGTCGAGGCCACGGACCGGGAGGCGGCGATCGACGCCGAGACCGTCCGGGTGGTCGCCCGGCGCGGGACACTCAGGATCGTGGAGAACCGGCAGGGGCTCGTCATGGCCGCGGCCGGGGTCGACGCCTCGAACACCCCGGCCGGGACGGTTCTTCTGCTGCCCGAGGACCCGGACGCGTCGGCCCGGCTGATCCGGGACGGCCTGCGGGACGCGCTCGGGGTCGAGGTCGGGGTCGTCGTCACGGACACCTTCGGCCGCCCCTGGCGGAACGGCCTGACGGACGTGGCGATCGGGGCCGCGGGAGTCAGGGTCCTGGACGACCTCCGGGGCGGCACCGACGGATACGGCAATCCGCTGGGCGCCACCGTCGTGGCCACGGCCGACGAACTGGCTTCCGCCGGTGACCTGGTGAAGGGCAAGGCGTCCGGGCTGCCGGTCGCGGTGGTGCGCGGGCTCCCCCACGTGGTGGCGGACGCCTCCGCCGACGAGGACCAGGGCGCCCGGGCGATGGTGCGGGTCGCGGCCGACGACATGTTCCGGCTGGGCACGTCCGAGGCGGTGCGCGAGGCGCTGAATCTCCGGCGCACGGTCCGCGAGTTCACGGACGAGCCCGTCGACCCCGGCGCCGTACGCCGAGCCGTGGCGGCGGCCGTGACGGCTCCGGCGCCCCACCACACGACCCCATGGCGCTTCGTCCTGCTGGAGTCGGAGCGGTCGCGGCACGAGCTGCTGGACGCCATGCGGGACGCCTGGATCGCGGACCTGCGCCGGGACGGCCGGAGCGAGGAGTCGGTCGCCAAGCGGGTGCGACGGGGCGACGTCCTGCGTAACGCGCCGTATCTCGCGGTCCCGTGCCTCGTGATGGACGGCTCGCACACCTACGGGGACGAGCGGCGGGACACCGCGGAGCGCGAGATGTTCGTGGTCGCCGCCGGCGCGGGCGTGCAGAACTTCCTGGTGGCGCTCGCGGGTGAGCGGCTCGGCTCGGCGTGGGTCTCCTCGACGATGTTCTGCCGGCCCGTGGTGCGCGAGGTGCTGGACCTGCCGGGCTCCTGGGATCCGCTGGGCGCGGTGGCCGTGGGGCACCCGAAGGGGACACCGCCGGCGCGGGCGGCCCGGGACGCGGGAGAGTTCATCGCGGTCCGCTGAGGAGCGGGCCCCGGGACCGCCGGTCAGAGCCGGGCGATGTCCCGGGGCGTCATCCTGGGGGCCCGGCGCGCCGGGGTGTGCCCGGAGAGCATGATCAGACGGGTCGCACGGTGGCGTTGGCCCTCGTACGGGGCGAGGAGCTCCAGCATCTCCTCGTCGTCGGCGTTCCTGTTGCCCGCGAGGACGTGACCCACGATGCCCGGCAGATGGAGATCGCCGACCGTCACCGCGTCCGCCGCGCCGTTCGAACGCTGCAGGGTCTCCGCCGCGGTCCAGGGGCCGATGCCCGGGATCAGCTGGAGTCGGGCCGACGCCTCGGGGAGTTCCATGGCGGCCGCCTCCTCCATCCGCCGGGCCACCCGGACCGCGCGCAGGATCGTGGCGGAGCGCTTGGCGTCCACGCCCGCGCGGTGCCACTCCCAGGACGGGATCAGTGACCAGGTCCTGGCGTCCGGCATGACGTAGAGGCCGTACGTGGCGAACGCCGCGTCGGCCGGGCCCGGGGCGGGGGTGCCGTGGGTGCGGAGCAGGAGCCGCCAGGCGCGGTAGGCCTCGTCGGTGGTGACCTTCTGTTCCAGGATCGACGGGATCAGGGACTCCATGACCAGCCCGGTGCGCAGCAGGCGCAGACCCGGCCGGCGGCGCTGGGTCAGGGCGATCAGCCTGTGGCGGGGACGGAAGGCGTCCGGGGTGTCGCCCGCGCCGAGCAGTGCGGGGAGTCCGTCCAGGAGCCACTCGGCGCCCGGCCCCCAGGCCGTCGCCGCGACGCGGCCGTCGGGGGCCGCGGAAACCCGCAGCGTGCCCGGGCCGGCCGGGGTGCGGGTCGCCCGCCAGAAGGTTCCGTCGGGCAGGGCGCGGTAGGCGGGGTCCGCCGGACCGCGCCGCAGCGGGCTCAGGACCAGCCGCAGGTCGAGCGGGTCCGGCGGGGTCCAGGTCCGGGTCCGCGGCGGGGCGGACGCGGAGCCCGCACCGGACCCCGGCTCCTGACGGGGCACGGCGGTGGTGCGGGGTACGAAGCGTCCTGCCACGGGTGAGGTCCTCGGTCGTCGGGGGGTTCCTGCCGAGGGTAGACCGGACGGGCCCTCTCACGGGCCGGTGTGCCCCCTCACCGGACCGTGGCGCCGGTCACCGGCCGGTGGCGTCCGCACGCCCGGCCCGTGACACCGGTCACTGGTCGGACGAGAAGCGGACCGATGCGTCCGGGAGGACCGCGCCGCACCAGACACGGATTCCGTCGCGCAGTTCGTTGTCGGCGCCGACCTGGGCGCCGTCCCCGATCACCGCTCCCGTGAGCACCGAGCGGCTGCCGATCCGGGCCCCGGCCCCGACCAGCGAGTCGGTGACGACCGCGCCCGGTCCGACGACGGCGCCGTCCAGCACGGTGGAGCCCGAGATCCTCGCGCCCTCGCCGATCAGCGCGCCCTCGCCGATGACCGTACCGCCGGTGAGTTTGGCGTCGGCCGCCACGGAGGCGGTGGGCAGGACGAGCCGGTCGCCGCAGCGGCCGGGCACGGCCGGGGAGGGTGCGCGGCCGAGGACCAGGTCGGCGGAACCGCGTACGAACGCCTGCGGGGTGCCCAGGTCCAGCCAGTACGTGGAGTCCACCATGCCCTGGAGGTGGGCTCCGGCGGCCAGCAGGCCGGGGAAGGTCTCGCGCTCCACGGAGACCGGCCGGCCCGCCGGGATCGTGTCGATGACCGACCGGCGGAAGACGTACGCCCCCGCGTTGATCTGGTCGGTGACTATCTCCTCGGGGGTCTGCGGCTTCTCCAGGAAGGCCGTCACCCTGCCCGTGGCGTCCGTCGGCACGAGACCGAAGGCCCGCGGGTCCTCCACCCTGGTGAGGTGCAGGGAGACGTCGGCCCCGGAGGTGGCGTGCGCCGAGACCAGGGCCCGGATGTCGAGGCCGGTGAGGATGTCCCCGTTGAACACGATGACGGGTTCGTCCGGGCCCGAGGCCAGGCGCGACGCCACGTTCCTGATGGCCCCGCCGGTACCGAGGGGCTCGTCCTCGGTGACGTACTCGATGGAGAGGCCGAGCGACGAACCGTCACCGAAGTACGGTTCGAATACCTCCGCCAGGTAGGACGTCGCGAGCACGATGTGCTCCACCCCGGCCGCCCTGGCACGCGCCAGCTGGTGCGTGAGGAACGGCACCCCGGCCGCCGGAACCATCGGCTTGGGGGTGTGCACCGTGAGCGGACGCAGCCGGGTGCCCTTGCCACCGACCAGGAGGATCGCTTCTTTTGCCTCTGTCACAGCACCGTCTCTGCTTCCTGCTGGGGCCGGGCCTCGTTTCGGCTGGCCAGTGTATGCAGACCGTTCGGAGCCTCCCGGTCAGCGGCCCTGCAGCTTCGCCGAACTGGTCCGGGCTGTGCCGAGCTTGTTGTAAAGACGGATTCCGGGGCATTCGGTTGCGAAGCCGTCGCGGTGCCCGGAGATGACGTTGAGTTTGGCCTTCGCACCCTTCTTGTACTTGCCGCTGCCGCCGGAGACGAGCGTGACCTTGCCCTTGGGGTTACGCCCGAACAGGCCGAGCTTCCAGGCGGTGAGCTTGGCGATGGCGGTGACCGCCGCGGCGGGCGGGTTCTTCGAGCTGAACGTCCCGAGTACGGCGATGCCCATGCTGTTCGTGTTGAAACCGAGGGTGTGGGCGCCGAGAACCGCCTTCGACACGCCCCCGGCGCGTCCCTCGTAGATGTTCCCGCACTTGTCGACGGCGAAGTTGTAGCCGAAGTCGCGCCAGCCGCTGCTCTTGACGTGGTAGCGGTAGATACCGCGCAGGACGGAGGGCGCCTGGGCGCAGGTGTAGTTGTTGCCGGTGGCGCTGTGGTGGACGAACGCCGCCTTGACGGTCGAGGTGTAGGCGAAGGTGCGCTCGCGCAGGCTCTCGTCGGCGCCCCAGCCCTTGCGGGTGACGATGCCGGGACGCGGTCCCACGAACGGCTTGGCGCCGGCGCCGACGACCGCCTGCTCCTCCGACTCGGCCTTGCTCAGGGCGGAGATCTCGGTGGCGCCCAGCGGGGCGAGGTCCGCGTTGACCGCGGAGCTCTCGGCCGCGGCCATGGTGAGGCCCGCGGACTCGGGGAGCGGGCCCGGCTGAGCGGCGGTGGCCGGGGTCGCGGTGCCCGCCGGCGGCGTGACGGCGGTGGTGGCGCCCGGCGTGGCCTCGGCGCGCGGCTGCTCCGGGTCGTCGCCCGGATCGACGAGCTCCACCTGGAGGCCGGCGGGGAGGGGCGCGGTGCCGAGAGCGCCGTTCCGCGGTCCGGCGCTCTCGGAACGTACGCGTACCTCCACTCCGTCCGAGTCGCCGACCCAGAGGGGGGCGGTGGAGCCGCGGACCGTTCCCGATTGGCGTTCGGGGCTGCCCGAGTCCGCGGCGTGGTCGGTGTTGTGGGTCTCCAGGGACTGCCAGCCGGACCACTTGGTGGTGCCGGTCGCCCGGGTGCGGACCTGGACGGTGCCGTGCAGTTCGGCGTCGGCGTCGTCCCAGACGACGCCGACGAGGGAGAAGCGGTGCGAGTCGCGCCGCAGCAGCCCTTGTGCGGCCGCGGGGTGCATGGATTCGGTGGGTGTACCGGTGGCCCTCGGGGCCGCGTCGGGGAGCGGCCGCAGGGGCATCGACTGGGTCGACCCCGCGGGTTCGCCGGGGGCTGCCGCGGGCGCCTGCGCGACCGGGGCCTGGGTGGGGGCGGCGGGAGCGGGCGCGGCGAGCGGGAGGGTGAGTGCCGTCGCGCAGGTGACGCCGATCGAGGTTGCAAGAAGTGCACGCATACAGGAAATCCTTGACAGAGTCCGGCATTCCCGGCTACTGGAGTACACGTGCCCGCAGTTGACGCCCCGTCTGCCGAACCGGTGTACGGGCCACTCGTGACGCCCTGTCGGGCCGGTGCCCGCCGCGTACCCTTGCGCGGATGAACGCCAGTGATCGCACCCCCGCCGACCTGCTGCGATCCGCGCTCGCCGCGGACCCCGGCCGTCCCCTCGTCACCTTCTACGACGACGCAACCGGAGAGCGCGTCGAACTGTCGGTGGCCACCTTCGCCAATTGGGTGGCCAAGACCGCCAATCTGCTCCAGGGAGACCTGGCCGCCGAGCCGGGCGACCGGCTCGCGCTGCTGCTCCCCGCCCACTGGCAGTCGGCCGTCTGGCTGCTCGCCTGCTCGTCCGTGGGCGTCGTCGCCGAGGTCCAGGGCGACCCGGCCTCCGCCGATCTGGTCGTCAGCGGATCCGACACGCTCGACCGGGCCCGCGCGTGCAGCGGTGAGCGGGTCGCGCTGGCCCTGCGCCCGCTGGGCGGCCGGTTCCCGCAGCCTCCCGAGGGGTTCGCGGACTATGCGGTGGAGGTGCCCGGCCAGGGCGACCGCTTCGCCCCGTACGCCCCTGTGGACCCGGCCGCCCCCGCACTGACCGTGGGCGGCGTGGCCCTGACGGCGGACCAGCTGGTCGCGCGGGCCCGCGAGGACGCGGCGGAGCTGGGACTCGACGCGGGGTCCAGGCTCCTGACGGGCCGTACGTACGACACCTGGGAGGGGCTGTCCGCCGGGCTCTTCGCCCCGCTGGCCGTGGGGGGCTCCGTCGTCCTGTGCCGCCATCTGGACCAGCTGGACGAGGACGGGCTGGCCAAGCGCGTCGAGAGCGAGCGGATCACCCGCACCGCGGTATGACAAGCGCCCTGAGCGCCACTCGTCCGGCCCACAGCGGGCCGAGCCCCCAAGGATGCGCGCCGACGGCGGTACATGATCGGGCGGTAGGAAGCACCACCGGGAACGCCGCCCGCATGCACAACCAAGCGTGATGTTCAGCCGTCTACTTCTGCGACCGGCGGCCCATCGCGCCGCCGAACGTGAAGGATGGACGCAGACGTGAGCGACAGCCCCGGCACCCCCGCCGAACCGGACCGCCCGGACGACTCGGCCGGGAGCGGGCCCGCGGACGGGAGCGACGGCGGGTCCGCGGCCGGCACCTGGGCCGAGCGCCGCCGGCCCGCCCCCGGGGCCGGCCGGCGGCCCTGGCTCCGCTGGACCGCTCTCGCCGCCTCCTTCCTCGTGCTGGTCGCCGCGGGGGCCGGCTGGTGGCTCTACAAGAAGCTCGACGGCAACATCAGCACCGACACGAGCGCGGCCGCCGAGCTCAAGGCGTACGAGAAGGAGCGTCCGAGGCCGGTCGCGAGGGGCGCCCGGAACATCCTGCTCATCGGCTCCGACACCCGCTCCGGCGACAACAGCCGGTACGGCCGTGACGACGGCGGCAGCCAGCGCTCGGACACCACGATCCTGCTGCATCTCGCGGCCGACCGTGAGAGCGCGACGGCGGTGTCCGTGCCGCGCGACCTGATGGCCGAGATCCCCAGCTGCCACAAGGACGACGGCAAGGCCACGAAGAAGCAGTTCGCCCAGTTCAACTGGGCCTTCGAGCTCGGCGGCACGGCCTGCACGATTCGTACGGTCGAGAAGATGACGGGCATCCGCGTCGACCACCACATGGTCATCGACTTCAACGGCTTCAAGGACATGGTCGACGCCGTGGACGGTGTGGAGGTCTGCCTCAAGGAGCCGGTCGACGACGTGGACGCCCGCCTCAAGCTCCCCGCGGGCCGGCAGAAGCTCGACGGCGAGGAGGCCCTGGGATACGTACGGGCCCGTAAGTCGATCGGCGACGGCAGCGACACCGAGCGCATGGACCGTCAGCAGAAGTTCCTGGGCGCCCTCGTCAACAAGATGCAGAGCAACGGCGTGCTGCTCAATCCGGCCCGGCTCTATCCGGTGCTGGACGCGGCGACCAAGTCGCTCACCACCGACCAGGGACTCGACTCCCTGAGGGACCTGTACGACCTGGTGCGCGGGATGCGGAACGTCCCCACCGAGAAGGTGCAGTTCCTGACCGTGCCCCGGCGGGAGTACCGCGCCGACCCGAACCGCGACGAGCTCGTCCAGCCGGACGCGGACCGGCTCTTCACACAGCTGCGCGAGGACGATCCCGTCACCGTGGTCCCCGCCGAGGAAATCAAATCCGGGGATTCACAGGCAGATCACAGCTCCGGGAAGGACCCGTCGGGCCAAAAGCCAGGCGATTCGGGCACGAGCCCCACTCCGGCGCCCACCTATTCGGGGTCGAATGCCGCAGATGACCCGTGCGGCTCGTAAAACAATGCCCAAGGCATCAACAGACATGAACGGCAAAACGGAGCGGAACAGGCAGAATGCCCGGTTATAAAGAGCGTGGAATGTGTCACGCCCGCCCCCTGTGGCTGATAACGCCGGATAGTGTGACGCGATCCGGTGTTCGCGGCCATCAGGCCGCACACGGCCGGAGCGGACAACCGAGCGCCCGGCCGGGGGAGGCGCCTCGCGTGGCACCGACGGAGGATTCAGGAAACCGTGGACGCGCATAGCCGTGGGCGGGCGGACGAAATAGATCCCGCCGACCAGTGGGTGCCGAACCCGCGGACCGGCAATTACGAATTGCGACTGAACCACTCCGGAAGAGAGTCGCCCGCCCCTTCGTCCACGCCGAATCGGAGGCCCGGCCGGGAGGAATCCGCCGCGGTTCCCGCTCGGCGGAGCCGCCGCCCGGCCGGCGACGGCCGCGACCGGACTCTTCCGGCCACGATGCCGGTGAGGGACAACCCGGCTGAACCGACGCCGGTCACCGTGGCCGTGGACCCGCAGAAGTCCCAGCAGCTGTTCTCGGTGATGCGCTCCGACACCTCCCTCACCGAGGTGAAGAAGAAGGAGCAGGCGGCCGCGACCCTCACCTGGCTGCGGGACGAGCAGGGCGTGACCGGCTCCACGAACAAGGCGAACGCCCCGGCGAAGACCGCCAGGACGACGCCGGCGTACGCACCGGGCCGGGCGGACCAGGCCCGTGCGCTCGCGGACATCACGGGCCTGCCCGCCACGGCGCTCGAGCAGGGGGCGGCGGGGGCCGACACCGACCAGGCGATGGTGCTGAGCCTGGGAGCCGACTTCAAGGGCGCGGGCGTACCCGTCGCCGGTCCGGCAAAGGCGCCGGAAGACATGCAGAGGGCAAGCGCCGACAAGGCGGAATGCGCGAAGTGACGACCGGTCGTCGCGCCACAGCGGAATTCTGAGGAGCAGGGGGATCCTGGTGGGACGTAGCAGCACGCGCGGGGAGGGGACACGGCCACGCAGCCGGCACGAAGGGCCGCCGGGTGAAGGCGGCGGTGACGCACCGGGCGGAGCCGGCGGCAAAGGCCACGGCCGACGGGCCCGGACGGCGCCTCCCCGCGCCGGGGGTGGTCCGGGGAGGCCGAACCGCCGTGCGCGGCGGGCCCCCAAAGGCGGTAAGCGACGCGTCATGCGCTGGGTGGCGTGCGTTCTCGCGCTGCTGATACTCGGCACCGGCGGCGCCGGTTACGTCTACTACAAGCACCTCAACGGCAACATCAGGAAAGAGGACCTGACGCTCGGCGACAAGGAGATGGCCGACCACAAGGCCAACTCCGCCGGGCAGACGCCTCTGAACATCCTGCTCATCGGATCCGACGCCCGGGACTCCAAGGCCAACCAGAAGCTGGGCGGCGCGAAGGAGACCTTCGGAGGCACGCCGCTCGCCGACGTGCAGATGCTGCTCCACCTCTCCGCGGACCGCAGCAACATCTCGGTCATCAGCATGCCGCGCGACACCATGCTGAAGATGCCCAAGTGCACCGACCCCGACACCGACGAGGTGTACCCGGCCAGCACGGTCGACGTCCAGACCAACGAGAGCCTGGGCCGCGGCGGGCCCGGGTGCACGGTGGCCGCCTGGTACGAGCTCACCGGCATCACCATCGACCACTTCATGATGATCGACTTCGCCGGTGTGGTCTCCATGGCCGACGCGATCGGCGGCGTCCCCGTCTGCGTCGACGCCAACGTCTACTCACACACCAGCGACGGCAAGGGCTCCGGGCTGAAGCTGGAGAAGGGCACCACCTCCGTCAAGGGCAAGCAGGCCCTCCAGTGGCTGCGTACGCGCTACGGCTTCGAGGACAACACCGACCTCGGCCGGACGAAGGCCCAGCACCAGTACCTGAACTCGATGGTCCGACAGCTGCGCAAGGGCACCAAGCTCACCGACCCCGGCAAGCTGATGAACCTCGCCGAGGCGGCCACCAGCGCGCTGACCGTCGACAAGGGCCTCGACACCGTCAAGAAGCTGTACGACCTGGCCGAGGAGCTGAAGAAGGCCCCGACCGACCGCATCACCATGACGACCATGCCGAACGTCTACGGCACGGGGCAGTTCGCCGGCCGGGTCTACCCGAAGCCCGACGAGGCCGAGCAGGTGTTCCGGATGATCCGTGAGGACGTCCCGCTCGACGGCAAGGCGTCCAAGCGTAAGAAGCCCGCGGTCAAGGACCAGGCCGCCCCGGACGACGAGATCGCGGTCAGCGTGCGCAACGCGACCTCGACCGACACCCTCGGTCCGGCCCAGGGCCGTGCGACCACGGTCCAGGAACTGCTCACGGAGGCCGGCTTCGCCAAGGCGAGCGTCGACTCGCAGAACGTCGAGGCCGCGGCCAGGACCGGCGTCCTCTATCCCAGCGCGGATCTGGAGGGTGACGCGCAGGCGGTCGCCAAGGCGCTCGGGATCCCGGTGTCCCAGGTGAAGAAGTCGACCGGCGTCTCGGGCATCGTCCTGGCCGTGGGAGCCGACTGGCGCGAGGACGAGGCGTACCCCGCCGAGGCCGCCGAGGAGAAGACGCCGGACTCGGCGAACCCGCTCAACGGCGCGGACGAGGAAGCCTGCATGAAGGTGAACCCGGGCTTCACCTGGTGACGTCGTACGTACGGGGAGGGGCCCCGCCGAGGGGCCTCCTCCCGTACGCGCCGGTCAGGCCGTCTGCTCGCGCACGGCCGGGCGGCGGCTGGCGATGACCCGCTTCGCCAGCGAGCGGGGGCTGGTCAGGAAGCCGTACCCCCAGGACATGTGCATGGTGGCCAGCGCCACCGGGATCTGCGCCCGCGCCTTCAGCGGCAGGCCCTTGCCGGCGGGCAGCGACCCGGCGACTATCGCCGCGGCGTACCCGGCCGGAACGACGAACGCCCACGGGGTGACGGCGGCGCCCACGACGATGCCGGCCGCGATCGCGCAGACGGCGGTCGGCGGGGCCAGGTAGCGCAGGTTGATCGAGCCGGAGTGGTAGCGGGCCACGACGTGGCGCCAGCGGCCGTACTCCTTGTACTGCTTGGAGAGGGCGCGGATGCTGGGCCGCGGGCGGTACTGCACCTTCAGCTCCGGCGAGAACCAGATCAGGCCGCCCGCCTCGCGGATCCGGAAGTTCAGCTCCCAGTCCTGCGCGCGGATGAACTCCACGTTGTAGCCGTCGGCGCGCTCCAGCGCCTCGCGGCGGAAGACCCCCAGATACACGGTCTCGGCCGGGCCCGCCTTCCCGCCGGTGTGGAAGGCGGCGTTGCCGACGCCGATCTTCGACGTCATCGCGGCGGCGACGGCGTCCTCCCAGGCGTTCTCACCCTCGGCGTGCATGATGCCGCCGACGTTCTGCGCGCCGGTCTCCTCAAGGAGGCGGACAGCGGTCGCGATGTAGTTCGGCGAGAGCATGCCGTGGCCGTCGACCCGTACCACGATCGGGTGACGTGACGCCTTGATCGCGGCGTTGAGCGCGGCAGGGGTGCGGCCGGTCGGGTTGGGGACGGTGTGGACCCGGGAGTCCTCCCGGACCAGCTCGGCAGCGATCTCGTCCGTACGGTCGTTCGAGGGGCCGAGGGCGATCACCACCTCCATCTCGCCGGCGTACTCCTGCTCGAGGATGTGCCGGACCGAGTTCCTGAGATGGCGTTCCTCGTTGAGCACCGGCATGATCACGGAGACGGCGGGGTACTGCGCGGCAGACATGTGGTCCTCGGGGGGTCCTCGGGGGTGCCGGGGTTCCGGGGGTTTTCGCACCCCAGGAGGCGGCGTGATTCGGCCGCCACGTTACCGCGAACGGGGGACAGCGGCGCGCGCCGCCGGGTCTCGTCCCGATCCGCAGATCGTATGGGCCTACCGTGCGAAAGTCCTACTCGCACCGCGGAGGTGTCCCCCGTGCCCACGCCGCCCCGACCGCCCCGTCCCCCGCACCCCCGCACAGCCGGCCCGCAACGCAGGCCCGCACGGAAACCCGGAGCCGGTGGCGCCGCGACGCGGAACCGGCGCGGCGCGCGGAAACCGCCACCCCGGTGGGGCATGCGGGTCGTCACCGGGCTGTCCGTGCTGGTACTCGGCGCCGGCGGCATCGGCCATGCCGTGGTGAGCGGTCTGGAGACGGGGATCGACCGGGTCGACCCGTTCAAGGACATGAAGAACCGCCCCCAGGGCGGCCACGGCATGAACTTCCTGCTCGTCGGCACCGACGGCCGCGACAGGATCAGCGCGGCGGAGAAGAAGAAGTACCGGCTGGGCGGCGCCCCCTGCCACTGCACCGACACCCTCATGCTCGTCCACGTCTCGGCCGACAAGCAGCGGGCCAGCGTCATCAGCCTGCCACGCGACAGCTACGCCGAGCTTCCGGCCCACACCGACGCCACCACCGGCAAGGAGCACGCCGCCCATCCGGTGAAGCTGAACGCCGCCTATGCCGAGGGCGGACCTCACCTCACGGTGCGGACCGTCGAGCAGATGACGGGCGTCAAGATCGACCACTATCTGGAGGTCGACTTCACCAGCTTCATGAAGACGGTCGACACCCTGGGCGGGGTGGAGATCTGCACCGCCAAGCCGCTCAAGGACCCCTACACCGGCCTGGACCTGGCCGCCGGCACCCACGAGCTGGACGGTGGGCAGGCGCTCCAGTACGTGCGCTCCCGGCACCTCGACGGGGCTGCCGACCTGGGCCGGATGCAGCGCCAGCAGAAGTTCATGGCCGCGCTGATCAAGCAGACGACCAGCAGCGGTGTGCTGATGAACCCCATGAAGTTCCAGCAGGTCGCCTCGTCGATGCTCGAGTCGGTCCGGGCCGACAAGGGCTTCGGCACGGAGCAGATGCTGGAGCTCGGCAAGGCCATGCGCGGCTTCACCCCGGCCTCCTCGGAATTCGCCTCCGTGCCCCTGGAGGAGAAGGGCTACCCGGTCAAGGGCATCGGCTCCACCGTGAAGTGGGACGCCGAGAAGTCGAAGCAGATGTTCCAGGCCCTGCGCGAGGACAAGCCGCTCGCCCCGCACCTGCCGAAGCAGCCCAAGGCGACACCCGTCGAGGTGGCCCCCGAACAGATCCGGGTCCAGGTCTACAACGGGACACCGAAGGACGGGCTCGGCCAGGACGTCGACGCGGCGCTGCGCTCCACCGGGTTCAACACCACCCGCTCCCCGATCAACGGCGGGCCGCACGACCTGCGGCGGACGCTGGTCACCTACGACCCCCGCTGGGACCGTTCCGCGAAGTCCCTGGCCACCGCGCTGCCCGGCTGCGAGCTCAGGGCGGTGAAGGGGCAGGGCGGGACCATGAAGGTCACGGCGGGCTCGGACTTCACCAAGGTGCAGCGCGTGAAGGCCGAGGACCCGCAGCGTGGTGAGTTCGGCACGATGACGGGCGACCAGGTGGTCTGCCCCTGATCACGCCGTCCGGAGGTCTTCTCGCGGCGCCGGGAAACGCGCCCCGAGGTCACCCCTCGCGGCGCCGGGAGAACGCCGTCGCCACGAGGGCGACGACCGCGGCGGCGGAGGCGGCCAGCCAGAGAGCCGTGTAGCCGCCCTCGCCCGGCTCGCCGGTGGGGTCCGGCAGGAACGCGCCGAGCAGGGTGGCGAAGACTCCGCCCGCCACGGCCCCGCCCAGCGTCTTCACGTTGTTGTAGAGCGCGGCCGCGATGCCCGTCGCCGACGGATCGGAAGCCTCGACGATCACCGTCGGCATGGCGCCGAGGGCCAGCCCTGTCCCCAGGCCGGTGAACGCGGACCCGGCCGCCATCTGCCAGATCTCCGAGTGCAGGAACGCGAACTGCAGGAAGGTCACGGCGACCAGCCCGAAGGCCACCATCAGCGTGGGCCGGTAGCCGATCCGCCGGGCGACGGCTGCCGTACCCAGCGAACCGATGACGCTGCCGACGGCCCCGGGCAGCAGGACCAGCGAGATGGACAGCGCGCTCAGCCCGAAGCCGTACCCCGTGACCTCCGGGTCCGCCGCGTAGAAGGTCGAGTTGGGCGCCTGGCTCCCGAAGTAGAAGACGCCGAACAGGAACGCCGCGCAGTAGAACGGGGCGGTGGTCCGCGCTGCCAGAGCCCGGACGTCGACCAGGGGCTCGGGGCTGCGCAGTTCCACCAGCACCCACACCGCCAGCAGTACGACCCCCAGTCCCACCGGCCCCAGGACCCGTACGGAACTCCACGAACCACCCTCCGCCCCGGAGACCCCGCCGAGCAGGGCGACCATGGCGCCGCCCAGCAGCAGGACCCCGGCCCAGTCCACCCGGCCGCCGGCCCTGCTCCGCGACTCCGGGACCGCGACGAAGGAGACGGGCACACAGACCACGGCGAGAGCGGCGGGCACCAGCAGGGTCAGCCGCAGATTGCCGAACGCGGAGTCGACGAGCCCCATCACGACCCCGCCGGCCATCGCGCCCAGCGTCAGCGCACCCACCAGGCGGGCGATCGCACGCCGCGCGTCGGCGACCGGGAGCCGGTCGCGTACGAGGGCGATCTCCAGGGGCAGCAGGGCGGCGACCGGCCCCTGGAGCACCCGGCCGGTGAGAAGCGTCGCGTAGTCCGGGGCCAGCGCGACGACGACCGTGCCCACCGCGATCGCCGCCAGGGCGATACGGAGCATCCGCCGGTGACCGTAGAGATCACCGAGTCGTCCGAACAGGGGGACACAGACGGCGGCGGCCAGCAGCTGTACGGAGACGACCCAGTTCAGGGCGGCGGAGCCGACACCCAGGTGATCGGCCAGGTCGGGCAGCAGCGGGGCGAGCCCGGCCTGCAGGAAGCCGCTGGTCACCTCGAAGAGGATGAGCAGCCCGACGACGGCGGTGACGGACGCGGGCAGCGGCTGCTCGGTGGGGGCGGCCGGCGGCGGGGTGGCGGTGGCGGTCATGGTGCTACTCCTGCGGGAAGCGGGCGTACGTGACGTCGGGCTCCGCTACGAGCGGGGTGCCGAGCCGGCGCAGCGCCAGCCCGGCGAGGAGCGCGGCGGCGTGCGGCAGCGCGTCGTCGTCGTAGACGGCCTGCGCGGAGTGGTTCATCGGCGCGGTCGCCGGGTCGGTGCCGGGCGGGCAGGCGCCGAGGCCGACGAAGGCGCCGGGCACCTCCCGGAGCACGAACGAGAAGTCCTCGGCCCCCGCCATCGGCTTGGGCGCCTCGAAGACGTGTCCTTCGCCCAGCACCCGCCGCGCGGTCTCCAGGGCGAACGCCGCCTCGTCCGCGTCGTTGACGGTCGGCGGGTACTGCTCGACGTAGTCGACCTCGGCGCTCACCCCGTGGGCGGCGGCCACACCGTGCACGGTCCGCTCGAAGGCGGCGCGTACCCGTGCGCGGGAGGCGTCGGAGAAGGTCCGTACGGTGGCGGAGAACGAGGCGGTCTCCGGGATGACGTTGGCCGCGGTGCCCGCCTCGATCCTCCCCACGGTGACGACGGCCGGATCGAAGACGTCGATCTCGCGGGTGACGGCCGTCTGGAGCGCGGTGACCATGGCGCACAGCGCGGGCACCGGATCGGCGGCCGAGTGCGGTGCGGAGCCGTGCCCGCCCCGCCCGCGCACGGTGACCTCCACCGCGTCCGAGGCGGCGAGCATGGGTCCTGGCCGGGTCGCGGCGAACCCGGTGGGCGCGCCGGTGGAGATCACGTGCAGGGCGTACGCGGCGACGACCCGCTCCCCGGCGGCGTCAAGAACCCCCTCGTCGATCATGACCTGCGCCCCGCCCTGCCCCTCCTCGCCGGGCTGGAACATGAACACGACGTCACCGGCCAGCTCCTCCCGCCTGGCGGCCAGCAGCCGGGCCGCGCCGACGAGGCCGGTGACGTGCAGATCATGTCCGCACGCGTGCATTCGGCCGTCGACGACGGAGGCGTACGGCAGTCCCGTGTCCTCCTGGACGGGGAGCGCGTCCATGTCGCCGCGCAGGAGGACGGCGGGGCCGGGACGGCCGCCGCGCAGCACGGCGGTCACGGAGCTCAGCGCCTTGCCGGTCCGGATCTCCAGATCCAGACCTTCCAGCGCGGCGAGTATCTTCGCCTGGGTCAGCGGGAGGCAGAGGCCCAGCTCCGGCTCGCGGTGCAGGGCGTGGCGCAGTTCGGTCAGGGCGGGGGCGAGGTCACGGGCCTCGTGGAGCAGAGACATGGGCGTATCGTGCGGAGCGAGACCCTCCAACCATGATCGTCCGCAGGAAAGCGCTCCCCATGAGCCGATCGACGCACGAATCCGCCGGGCTCCCCGAACGCCTGCTGCGCACGGAGCAGCCTGAGCCGCTGGACGAGCTGGACTATCTCCTCATCACGGCGCTCCAGACCTCCCCCAGGGCGGAGTGGGCCCAGATCGGGAAGGTCCTCGGCATAGACGCCTCGACGGCGGCCCGCCGCTGGAACCGGCTCACCGAGGCCGGGCACGCCTGGCTCAGCTGCTACACGGTGGCGGTGGGGCCGACGGTGCCGGTCATCGCGTTCGTCGAGGTGGACTGCGCCGCCGGCGCGCTGCACGAGGTGGCGGCGGAGATCGCGGACGATCCGCACCTGATCACCATCGAGCACGTCACCGGCGCCCGGGACCTGATACTCACCGCCGCCTTCCCCGACCTGGCGATGCTGGCCCGTTACGTCGGCTTCCGCCTCGGCCGGCTGCCCGGGGTCTCGGCCACCCGGTCCCAGACGGCCACCGCCGTCCATACCGAGGGCAGCCGCTGGCGGCTGGACCGGCTGGACCCGGGCAGTCAGGACCTGCTGGCGAAGGACCGGATGCCGGCCCTGCCACGGCGGGGGCTGCCCGCGCCGGATGCCCTGGACACCCAGCTCTACCTGCTGCTCAGCGAGGACTTCCGTCAGCCGGCGGCCCGCCTCGCCGAACGCCTCGGGGTCAGCCCCACCACCGTGCGCCGCAGGCTGGACCGCATGCACCGGCAGGACGCGCTGATCTACCGCTGCGAGGTGGCCCGCCATCTGTCCGGCTGGCCGATATCGGTCACGCTCTGGGGCATCGCCCCGGCGGGCGAGACCTCGCGCATCGCCGCCCAGCTCATCCGCATGCGGGAGACCCGTCTCTGCGCGTCGCTGACCGGCCCGCACAATCTGATGCTCACGGTGTGGCTGCGCTCCGCCGAGGACATCGGCGCGTTCGAAGCGAGGCTGGCGGATCGCTTCCCCGAGCTCGCCGTCGCGGACCGGGCGGTCGCGCTGTGGCAGCTGAAGATCGCCGGCCATGTGCTGGACCCGCTGGGCCGCCACATCCGGGGCGTCCCGGTGACGTTCTGGGAGGAGCCCGAAGCACAACAGGCCGAGGACGCGCTCCTGACCCGCCTGCGCACCCCCCGCTGACCCTCCGCTGGAGGGCTAGTCGTCGATGCCCTCGGCGGCTCGTCGTTCGCGGAGTTCCTTGATCGCGCGGCGGCGGGCCAGGCGGTGGGTGCGGCGGATCTGGGCCTCCTGGTAGCGCCGCTTGTCGCGTTCCGTCTCCGGGGACACGGGCGGTACGCGGCGCGGCCTGCCGTCCTCGTCGACCGCCGCGAACACCAGGTAGGCGCTGCCGACCTGCTGGGCCGGGGTCGACTCGTTCCACCGCTCGGCCATGACACGGACGCCGACCTCCATCGAGGAGCGGCCCGTCCAGTTCACCTGGGCGCGGACGTGAACAAGGTCACCCACGCGGACGGGCTCCAGGAAGACCATCTCGTCCATCGAGGCCGTCACGGCCGGACCGCCTGAATGCCGGCCCGCCACGGCCCCCGCCGCGTCGTCGACCAGCTTCATGATCACGCCGCCGTGCACCGTGCCCAGGAGATTGGTGTCGTTGCCGGTCATGATGTGGCTGAGGGTGGTCCGGGAGGCCGAGGTCGGCTTGCCCGGAATATCGCCCTCCGGTGGCTGCGGCTGATCTGTCATGCCGTCCACCTTATGCGGGGGCTTGCACCCGGTTGCATTGCATCAGCTTCGCAACAGCCCTGCCCCGATCCCCCGTACACCCTGTAAGAGCCCCAGGCCGAGACGGCACACTGGTCCGCATGAGCGATTGGCCCGAAGGACGGAACGGCGGACAAGGCGAACGCTACGGGCGGGGCAGCGCAGCCCCCCGGCCCGAGAGCGCTCGCGCCATGCCGCACGTCCGGCGGCGCCCCGCGCCGCCGCAGTCCCCGCCCCACATCCCGCCGCAGCAGGGACAGGGCTACGAGGACGGACCCGGTTACGACAGCGGCTACAACACGGGGCAGGTGTACGGCGGCGGCGGCCGGCGCGGTGGCGGCCCCGGCGGTGGCGGTCACGGCGGCCGCGGGGGTGACAGCGGTTACGTCCAGCCCCGTGCGGCGCCGGACTGGGGCCGGCGGGTCAAGGTCGGCGTCCTGACCCTCGTCGTCGTGGTGCTCGCCGTCTCCGTCGGCACGTACTTCTGGGCCGACGGCAAGCTCAAGCGCGAGGTCGACCTCTCCAAGGTCATCGACCGTCCGGGCGAGGGCGACGGCACGAACTACCTGATCGTCGGCTCCGACAGCCGCGAGGGCATGACCGCCGAGGACAAGAAGAAGCTGCACACCGGCTCCGCCGAGGGCAAGCGGACCGACTCGATGATGATCCTGCACGACGGCTCCAACGGCCCGACGCTGATCTCCCTGCCTCGTGACTCCAACGTCGAGATCCCCTCCTTCGTCGGGTCCGAGTCCGGCAAGAAGTTCGAGGGGACGGGCCGCACGACCAAGCTGAACGCCGCTTACGCCGAGGACGGCCCGGAGCTCCTGGTCCGCACGGTCGAGTTCAACACCGGGCTGCGCATCGACCACTACGTCGAGATCGGCTTCGGCGGCTTCGCCAACATCGTGGACGCCATCGGCGGCGTCGAGATGGACATCCCCAAGGCATTCAAGGACAAGAACTCCGGCGCCGACTTCCAGGCCGGCAAGCAGACCCTGAACGGCGAGCAGTCCCTCGCCTTCGTCCGTACCCGGTACGCCTTCGCGGGCAGCGACCTGGACCGCACGAAGAACCAGCAGAAGTTCCTCGCGGCCCTGGCCTCGCAGACGGCGACCCCGTCGACGGTCCTCAACCCGTTCAAGCTCTACCCGACGATGGGAGCGGGCCTGGACACGCTGATCGTCGACAAGGACATGTCGCTCTGGTCGCTCGGCAACATGTTCTTCGCGATGAAGGGCGTCACGGGCGGCGAGGGTACGTCGATGAACATCCCGCTCACGGGCGGGAGCGTGAACGGCAACCTGGTCTGGGACAAGGAGAAGGTCAAGCAGCTCGTGGAGCAGCTGAAGAACGACGAGAAGGTCACGGTCAAGGGCAGCTGACGCCCCGCCGCCGGACGCGGACGGCCCCTCACCACGCGCTCCGCGGGGTGAGGGGCCATTGTCACGCGCCCCCGGACGCCGCCGGCTGGTAGAGGTCGTTCAGTTCGTCGGCGTGGTCTTCCTCTTCCTTGAGGATGTCCTCGATGAGCCGTCGCGTCGTGGGGTCGCTCTCACCGATCCAGCGCACGATCTCCGTGTACGTCTCGATGACGATCCGCTCGGCGACGAAGTTCTCCCGGATCATCTCCTGGAGGTCGGTCTCCGCGGGCGTCTCGTACTCGGTGTGCGAGCGGGCGACGAGTGTGGCCGGGTCCATGTCGGGGCTGCCGCCCAGCTGGTTGATCCGGTCCGACGCGCGCTGGAAGTGGTCGAGCTCCTCGCCGGCGTGTTCACGGAACAGGTCCGCGACCTGCTGCCGGTGGATTCCCTGGGCCACGATCGCGTTCTGCGTGTAACGCAGGTAACAGACCATCTCGGTGGCGACCACCTGGTTGAGGACGTCGATGAGACGTTCCAGATCGGCGGTGTTCGCCGGGGTGACGGGGCCCTTGGTGATGTTCCTGCGGGCCTCTTCACGGATCTTGGAGATGTCGAGGGCGAACTGGTTCGGCACGAGGGTTCCCATCTGTCCGGTTTCGATCCCTTTTCTGCAGGCATCGGAATCGTACGGGCAGGAAGCCTTCGGGAGCCGCTTGCGACTCGCTCCCCGGACAGGGCCCGTCACCGCGTACACGGCGCCGACGGTCCGGACGGCGCGGGCCCGGGCAGCGTGCGTGTGCTGCCCGGGCCCGCGCGTCCTGCGGCGGAGACCGTTACGGCAGGTTGCGCGCCATGACGATGCGCTGGACCTGGTTCGTGCCCTCGTAGATCTGGGTGATCTTCGCGTCGCGCATCATGCGCTCCACCGGGTAGTCGCGGGTGTAGCCGTAGCCGCCGAGGAGCTGGACGGCGTCGGTGGTGACCTCCATGGCGACGTCGGAGGCGAAGCACTTGGCCGCGGCGCCGAAGAAGGTGAGGTCGTTGTCGAGGCGCTCGGACTTGGCGGCGGCGCTGTAGGTGAGCTGGCGGGCGGCCTCCAGCTTCATGGCCATGTCGGCGAGCATGAACTGGATGCCCTGGAAGTCGCCGATCGGCTTGCCGAACTGCTTGCGCTCCTGGACGTAGCCCTTGGCGTAGTCCAGGGCGCCCTGGGCGATGCCGAGGGCCTGGGCCGCGATCGTGATGCGGGTGTGGTCCAGGGTCTTCATCGCGGTGGCGAAGCCGGTGCCCTCCTCGCCGATCATGCGGTCGGCGGGGATGCGGACGTTGTCGAGGTAGACCTCGCGCGTCGGGGAGCCCTTGATACCGAGCTTCTTCTCCGGGGCGCCGAAGGAGACGCCCTCGTCGGACTTCTCGACGACGAACGCCGAGATGCCCTTGGAGCGCTTGTCCGGGTCGGTGACGGCCATGACCGTGTAGTACTCGGACTCGCCCGCGTTGGTGATCCAGCGCTTCACACCGTTCAGGACCCAGAAGTCACCGTCGCGCACGGCCTTGGTCTTCATGCCGGCCGCGTCCGAGCCGGCGTCCGGCTCGGAGAGGGCGTACGAGAACATCGCCTCGCCCTTGGCGAGCGGGCCCAGGTACTTTTTCTTCAGGGCCTCGGAGCCGGAGAGGATCACCGGGAGCGAGCCCAGCTTGTTCACGGCCGGGATGAGGGAGGACGAGGCGCAGACCCGCGCCACCTCCTCGATCACGATGACCGTGGCGAGCGCGTCCGCGCCCGCGCCGCCGTACTCCTCCGGCACGTGGACCGCGTGCAGGTCCGAGGCGACCAGAGCCTTCAGCGCCTCGTGCGGGAAGCGCGCCTCCTCGTCCACCGCGGCCGCGTGCGGGGCGATCTTCGCCTCGGCGAGCGAGCGGATCGTCTCACGGAGCATCTCGTGCTCCTCGGCCGGACGGTACAGGTCGAAATCGGTCGAACCCGCCAAGACGTTCACTCCCCAAGGATGCTAACTACCGTTAAGTAACACGATTTTAGTGGCGCTGTCGCGCGGAGGCATACGGGCGGGACACGTGAGCTTGCCGACAGCCGCGGAGACGGCCCGGGGGACGACCGGAAAACGGCGTTCCGCACGCCCGGTTATGCTCGGCTCCGCACGTCTGCCCGCATCGTTCAGGAGCACCCATGGCCCTCAGGATCACCGTGATCGGCACCGGCTACCTCGGCGCCACCCATGCCGCGGCCATGGCGGAGCTGGGCTTCGAAGTCCTGGGGCTCGATGTCGTGCCCGAGAAGATCGAGATGCTCTCGGCCGGCAGGGTGCCGATGTACGAGCCGGGGCTCGAGGAGATCCTGCAGAAGCACGTCGCGGGTATCGAGGGGTCCACCGGGCGGCTGCGGTTCACCACCTCCTGGGAGGAGATCGGCGCGTTCGGCGATGTGCACTTCGTCTGCGTGAACACTCCCCAGAAGCACGGCGAGTACGCCTGCGACATGAGCTATGTGGACAGCGCCTTCGAGTCGCTGGCCCCGCAGCTGACCCGCCCCGCACTGGTCGTGGGCAAGTCCACCGTCCCGGTGGGCTCCGCCGCACGGCTGGCGGCGCGGCTGGCCGAGCTGGCGCCGGTGGGCACGGACGCGGAGCTGGCCTGGAACCCGGAGTTCCTCCGCGAGGGCTTCGCGGTCAAGGACACCCTGCACCCCGACCGGATCGTCGTCGGCGTGGAGAGCGAGCGGGCCGAAAAGGTGCTGCGCGAGGTGTACGCGGGGCCGGTCGCGGAGGGTTCGCCCTTCGTGGTGACGGACTTCCCGACCGCC
The DNA here is from genome assembly GCF_055559735.1 of Streptomyces sp. NPDC023573. NCBI lineage: Bacteria > Bacillati > Actinomycetota > Actinomycetes > Kitasatosporales > Streptomycetaceae > Streptomyces > Streptomyces sp. NPDC023573. Next base: position 337,787 of record NZ_JBVHKB010000009.1, on the reverse strand, counting down.
GAGCTGGTGAAGACCTCCGCCAACTCCTTCCTGGCGACCAAGATCTCGTTCATCAACGCGATGGCCGAGGTCTGCGAGGCCGCCGACGGCGACGTGGTGAAGCTCGCCGAGGCGATCGGCCACGACGAGCGCATCGGGAAGAAGTTCCTGCGGGCCGGGATCGGCTTCGGCGGTGGCTGTCTCCCCAAGGACATCCGGGCCTTCATGGCGCGCGCCGGTGAGCTGGGCGCCGACCAGGCGCTCACCTTCCTTCGGGAGGTCGACTCCATCAACATGCGCCGGCGCGGTCACATGGTCGAGCTGGCCCGCGAGGCCGTGGGCGGAGGATCCTTCCTGGGCACCCGCGTCGCGGTCCTGGGCGCCACCTTCAAGCCGGACTCCGACGACGTACGCGACTCGCCTGCCCTGAACGTCGCCGGGCAGATCCATCTGCAGGGCGGCCAGGTGACGGTCTTCGACCCGAAGGGCATGGACAACGCCCGGCGGCTCTTCCCGACGCTCGGCTACGCGGACACGGCGCTGGACGCGGTGCGCGGCGCGGACGTCGTGCTGCACCTGACGGAGTGGCGCGAATTCCGGGAGCTGGACGCGGTGGCGCTCGGCGAGGCCGCGGGGCGCCGGATCATCCTGGACGGCCGCAACGCGCTGGACCCCACGGTGTGGCGCGAGGCCGGCTGGACGTACCGGGCGATGGGCCGCCCGAAGGCCTGACCCGGCTGAGCACCACACACGAGGAGGCGGCGGCCACAGGGCCGCCGCCTCCTCGTGTCGGGGACCGGCTCAGCCCGTCGGGCCGTCCAGCTCGTCGATCGTCGCGTGGGACGGGCCGACGCGGGTGATCAGATCGCGGGACACCGCCTCCGCGTCACGCAGGACCCGCACGGCGTTCTGCCACGTCAGCTTGGCCACGTCCGTGTCCGACCAGCCGCGCGTCAGCAGCTCCGCGATCAGGTGCGGGTAGCCCGACACGTCCTCCAGCCCCAGCGGGAGGAACGCCGTGCCGTCGTAGTCGCCGCCCACGCCGATGTGGTCGATCCCCGCGATCTCGCGCATGTGGTCGAGATGGTCGGCGATCGTGGCCACGGTGGCCATCGGGCGCGGGTTGAGCGCTTCGAAGTCCGCGTGGATCCGCATGGCGGCGGGGGTGGTGTCCAGGTGGTGCAGGCCGTGCTCCCGCATGTTGCGGTCCGCGGCGAGCGTCCACTCGACGGCCGCGGGCAGGACGAACTTCGGCACGAAGGTCGCCATGGCCACGCCGCCGTTGGCCGCGAGCATCCGCAGCACGTCGTCGGGGATGTTGCGCGGGTGGTCGCAGACCGCCCGGGCGGAGGAGTGCGAGAAGATCACCGGCGCGACGGAGGTGGCGAGCGCGTCGCGCATCGTGGTGGCCGCCACATGGGAGAGGTCGACCAGCATCCCGACGCGGTTCATCTCGCGTACGACCTCACGGCCGAACTCCGACAGGCCGCCGACGCGCGGGGAGTCGGTCGCCGAGTCCGCCCAGTCGGTGTTGTCGTTGTGCGTGAGCGTCATGTAGCGGACGCCGAGTGCGTGCAGCGCGCGCAGGGTGGCCAGCGAGTTGTTGATGGAGTGGCCGCCCTCGGCGCCCATCAGCGAGGCGATACGGCCCTCGGCGCGGGCCTTCTCCATGTCGTCCGCGGTCAGGGCGCGCCGCAGGTCGTGCGGGTAGCGGTCCAGCATCTCGCCGACCACGTCGATCTGTTCCAGCGTGGCGCTGACCGCGTCGTCGCCGGCCAGGCGGGGTGCGACGTAGACGGACCAGAACTGCGCTCCGACGCCGCCGGCCCGGAGCCGCGGGATGTCGGTGTGCAGCGTGCCGGTCTGGTCCCGGGAGATGTCGCGGGCGTCGAGGTCGTAGCCGACCTGCTCGCGCAGGGCCCAGGGCAGGTCGTTGTGGCCGTCGACGACCGGGTGGTCGGCGAGGAGGAGCCGGGCGCGGTCCAGGTTGTCCATCGGGGGCCTACTTCCCGAAGCCGAAGGAGTCCGCGCCCTGGGCCTTGGCGCGCAGCCGCTTGCCCTTCTCCGTCGCCTGCTCCTTGAGCTCCTGCTGGAAGTCCTTCATCCGTTCCAGCAGCGCGCTGTCGTGGGCGGCGAGGATACGGGCGGCGAGCAGTCCGGCGTTACGGGCGCCGCCGACGGAGACCGTGGCGACGGGGACCCCGGCCGGCATCTGGACGATGGACAGCAGGCTGTCCATGCCGTCGAGGTACTTCAGCGGTACCGGTACGCCGATCACGGGCAGCGGGGTGACGGAGGCGAGCATCCCGGGCAGGTGGGCCGCTCCGCCCGCCCCCGCGATGATGGCCTTGAGACCGCGGTCCGCGGCCCTCTCGCCGTACTCGATCATCTCGTGCGGCATGCGGTGGGCGGAGACGACGTCGACCTCGTAGGGGATCTCGAACTCGCCGAGGGCCTTGGCGGCCCCTTCCATCACGGGCCAGTCGGAGTCCGAGCCCATGACGATGCCGACGACGGGGGCGGAGCCTGGTGCGGTCATTCGGTGATCGTTCCTCGCAGGTAGTCGGCCGCGTGCCGGGCGCGCTCCCGCACGTCCGCCAGATCGTCGCCGTAGGTGTTGACGTGGCCCACCTTGCGGCCGGGCTTCACGTCCTTGCCGTACATGTGGATCTTGAGCTGCGGGTCCCGGGCCATGCAGTGCAGATACGCCTGGTACATGTCCGGGTAGTCGCCGCCGAGGACGTTGCACATGACCGTCCAGGTGGCGCGCGGGCGGGGGTCGCCGAGCGGGAGGTCCAGGACGGCCCGTACATGGTTGGCGAACTGCGAGGTGACCGCGCCGTCCTGGGTCCAGTGCCCGGAGTTGTGCGGGCGCATCGCGAGCTCGTTCACGAGAATGCGGCCGTCGTGCGTCTCGAAGAGCTCGACCGCGAGGTGGCCGACCACGCCCAGCTCGGCGGCGATCCGCAGGGCGAGCTGCTGGGCCTCCCCCGCGAGGCGCTCGTCCAGGCCGGGTGCCGGGGCGATGACGGTGTCGCAGACCCCGTCGACCTGGACGGACTCGACGACCGGGTAGGCGACGGCCTGGCCGTGCGGCGAGCGGACGATGTTCGCCGCCAGTTCCCGCACGAAGTCGACCTTCTCCTCGGCGAGGACGGGGACACCCGCCCGGAAGGGCTCGGCGGCGTCCGCCTCGGAGCGGACCACCCAGACGCCCTTGCCGTCGTATCCGCCGCGGACCGTCTTCAGGATGACGGGGAAGCCCCCCACCTCCTCGGCGAAGGCGGCGGCGTCCGCCGCGTCCGCGACGATGCGGTGCCGGGGGCAGGGCGCGCCGATCTCCGTGAGCTTCGCGCGCATCACCCCCTTGTCCTGGGCGTGCACCAGAGCGTCGGGGCCGGGGCGTACGGGAATGCCGTCCGCCTCCAGGGCCCGGAGGTGCTCGGTCGGTACATGTTCGTGGTCGAAGGTGATCACGTCGCAGCCGCGCGCGAAGGCGCGCAGTGTCTCCAGGTCGCGGTAGTCACCGACGACGACCTCGCCCACCACCTGGGCGGCCGAGTCCTGGGGCGTGTCACTGAGGAGCTTGAATTTGAGGCCGAGGGGGATGCCCGCCTCGTGGGTCATGCGGGCGAGCTGACCGCCGCCGACCATGCCGACTACAGGGAACGTCACCGGTCCAGGGTATCGGGCCGTGCGAAGGCCGCCCCCACCCTCTCCGGCACCCCCCCGGCACGAGGCCTCGTCACGGGGGCGAGGCGGCTCACGGGCATCACACGGGAGGGCTGGTTAGCATGGCCGAGTTGACGAAACCGACCGGACGGGGCTGAGCGATCACCATGAGCGAACGGGGCGCACTGCGGACCCGGCTTGATCTGCTGGCCCGGGAGGTCGCCAAGTTCGGCGCGGTCGGCGCACTCGGGCTGGTCGTCAATATCGTCGTCTCGAACCTGATCTGGCGCACCACGGACTTCCCCGTGGTGCGGGCCGGACTGATGGGGACGGTCGTCGCCATCCTCTTCAACTACGTCGGCTTCCGTTACTGGACCTACCGGGACCGTGACAAGACCGGCCGTACCCGGGAGCTGACGCTGTTCCTGCTCTTCAGCGCGGTCGGGGCGGTCATCGAGACGGGCGTGCTCTACCTGGCGACGTACGGCTTCGGCTGGAACAGCCCGGTCCAGAGCAATGTCTTCAAGATCATCGGCATCGGGGTCGCCACGCTGTTCCGCTTCTGGTCCTACCGCACCTGGGTGTTCAGGGCGCTGCCCGCCAAGGAGGCCGTGCTCGACGCGGAACGGTTTCTGGAACAGCGGCGGCCCTCCGACGAGGTGACACCGGGTCCCGTGACCCGCTGACGCTCAGCGCACGGGGCGCAGGGAGTCCTTGCGGCTCGGCGCGACACGGCTGAGGAAGAGGGCGAAGACCGGCGGCTGCTGCTGGAGCAGTTCGAGCCGGCCGCCGTCGGCCTCGGCGAGGTCCCGGGCCACGGCCAGGCCGATCCCGGTGGAGTTGCGGCCGCTGATGGTGCGCTCGAAGATCCGCGCCCCAAGGTCGGCGGGGACGCCGGGCCCCTCGTCCGTGACCTCGACGACGACCTGGTTGCCGGTGACACGGGTACGCAGCGCGACCGTGCCGCCACCGTGCATCAGCGAGTTCTCGATCAGCGCGGCGAGCACCTGGGCGACGGCTCCCGGGGTGCCGACGGCCTCCAGGCCGTGCTTGCCCGAGCAGACGACCGCCCGGCCGGCGCTGCGGTAGGCCGGGCGCCACTCCTCGATCTGCTGCTTGACGACCTCGTCGAGGTCGAAGACGACGGCGGAGCCGGTGCGCGGGTCGCGGGCGTTGGTCAGCAGCCGCTGCACCACGTCGGTGAGCCGCTCGACCTGGGTGAGCGCGATGTTCGCCTCCTCCTTCACCGTCTCCGGGTCGTCGGTGACGGAGATCTCCTCGATCCGCATGGAGAGGGCGGTCAGGGGCGTACGGAGCTGGTGCGAGGCGTCCGCCGCCAGGCGCCGCTCCGCGGTCAGCATCCGGGCGATCCGCTCGGCGGACGAGTCCAGGACGTCGGCGACCCGGTCCAGCTCCGTCACCCCGTACCGCTTGTGGCGGGGGCGGGGATCGCCCGATCCGAGGCGCTCGGCCGTCTCGGCGAGGTCGGTGAGCGGGGAGGTGAGCCGGTCGGCCTGGCGTACGGCGAGGAGTACGGCGGAGATGATGGCGAGCAGCGCCACCGCTCCGATGATCAGCAGGGTCCGGCCGACCTCGCGGGTCACGGCCGAGCGGTCCTCCTCGACGGTGACCTTCTCGCCCTGATCCCCCGTCTCCGTGCTCCGGATGGCGTCGCCGCCGGTGGGGCGGTCACCGACCTCGATGGCGGCGCGCCCCGGGATCTCGACGCGGGCGTAGCGACTGGGGTCCACCTGCTCGGCGAGGACCTGGGGGGTGATCCGCTCGGCGCCGAGCAGCCGGCTCTCGACGACGCTGATCAGCCGGAAAGCCTCGGAGTCGACGCTCTCCTGGGCGCTGTTGCTGATGGTGCGGGTCTCGACGATGACGAGGGAGACGCCGAAGACGGCGATCACGACGAGCACCACGGCGAGCGTGGAGTTGATCAGTCGGCGGCGCATGAGTGTTCTGTACGTCAGCTCTTCTCGAAGCGGAAGCCGACGCCCCGGACGGTGGCGATGTAGCGCGGATTGGCCGCGTCGTCGCCGAGCTTCTTGCGGAGCCAGGAGATGTGCATGTCGAGGGTCTTCGTGGAGGACCACCAGGTGGTGTCCCACACCTCACGCATCAGCTGGTCGCGGGTGACGACCCGGCCGGCGTCCCGCACGAGGACCCGCAGCAGGTCGAACTCCTTGGCGGTGAGCTGGAGTTCCTCGTCGCCCATCCAGGCCCGATGGGACTCGACGTCGATCCTGACGCCGTGCGTGGCGGGCTGCGGGGCGGGCTCGGTGGCGCCGCGGCGCAGCAGGGCGCGGACCCGGGCGAGGAGCTCGGCGAGGCGGAAGGGCTTGGTGACGTAGTCGTCGGCCCCGGCGTCCAGGCCGACCACCGTGTCGACCTCGTCGGCCCGGGCGGTCAGCACCAGGATCGGCACGGCGTGGCCGTCGGCCCGGAGCCGCCTGGCGACCTCCAGCCCGTCCATCCCGGGCAGCCCCAGGTCGAGGACGACCAGGTCGACGCCTCCCTGGAGTCCGGCGTCCAGCGCGGTCGGACCGTCCTCGCGGACCTCGACCTCGTAACCCTCACGACGCAGGGCGCGGGCCAGTGGCTCCGAGATGGATGCGTCGTCCTCGGCGAGCAGTACACGGGTCATGGAGTGATGGTAGTCCGCGCAGGCCCGCTGGGGTGAGGCACTGGGCAGGCCCTGCGAGTCAGGGTCACGAATCGGTCATCCTCCTTTGAATATGGGACCGTGGTTCCACGCATACCTGTGATCCATCTCTCAAGTCCTTCCATATCCCCGCGTGTCGTGTCGTATGGTTGCTCGACGCCTGTTGCACCACCGAAGGACCTTTGGGCAGCTTTTCGCGCCAAGGGTCTCTTTTGTGTACGGGCCGGTTCCCGCCGGCCCCGACCAGTGAATGACCTGTGGGCCGGGCCCGGAGCGCGAGGACGCGCGCCGGGCGTGGATCCCGGAGCGGTCTGTCCCACGACCCCGTCACCCCACTCCCAGCGGAGCGGTGGCCCGGATCGAATCCCCTCGAGGCGTCGGGGGTGGGGCGTGTCCGTCCGGTGCCGGCTACCCCCCACCGGGCGCGTACCGCTCACGAGGCGAGCGCGTCCCGACCAGCAAGGATCGACCATGGCGTCCAGCCTGACGAAGGACTCGGCCAGTACTTCTGGTTCGGAGAAGACCTTCTTCGGCCACCCCCGCGGCCTGGCCACTCTCTTCATGACGGAGATGTGGGAGCGTTTCAGCTACTACGGCATGCGCGCCCTTCTCCCGCTCTACCTGATCGCTCCCAACGGGCTTCACATGAACCCCGCGACGGCCACCGCGATCTACTCGGTCTACCTGTCGCTGGTGTACCTGCTCACCATGCCCGGCGGCTGGATCGGCGACCGTGTCTGGGGCCCCCGCAAGACCGTCGCCATCGCGGGCGGCGTCGTCATGCTCGGCCACCTGGTGCTGGCCCTGCCCGCCGAGGGCACCTTCTTCGCGGGCCTCGGCCTGGTGGCGATCGGCTCCGGCCTGCTGAAGGCGAACATCTCGACGATGGTCGGCCATCTCTACGACGGCCCGGACGACCCGCGCCGTGACGGTGGCTTCACGATCTTCTACATGGGCATCAACGTGGGCGCCTTCGCCGCCCCGCTGGTGATCGGCACCGTCGGCGAGAACGTCAACTGGCACCTGGGCTTCGCCCTGGCCGCCGCCGGCATGGGACTCGGTGTCGCCCAGTTCCTGCTCGGCACCCGCCACCTGAACGAGCGCAGCCACGTCGTGCCGAAGCCGCTCTCCGTGGCCGAGCGCGCCTCCACGCTGCGCAAGTCGATGATCTGGCTGGGCATCGCGGCCGTCTTCTACATCGGCACGGTCGTCACCGGCGTCTACACGCTGAACTGGCTGCTGGTCCCGATCACGGTCGCCGGTCTCGTCATCCCCGTGGTGGTCCTGGCGCGCATCAAGCGCGACAAGGAGCTCGACCAGGCCGAGCAGGCGAAGATGTCCGGCTACATCTGGTTCTTCGTGGCCGCCGCCATCTTCTGGATGATCTACGACCAGGGTGGTTCGACCCTGGCGATCTTCGCCGACTCCTCGGCGGAGAACTCGGTCCTCGGCTGGGACTTCCCGGTCTCCTGGTACCAGTCGGTCAACCCGGTCCTGATCATGGCGCTGGCTCCGGTCTTCGCCGCCTTCTGGCTGGCGCTGAACCGGCGGGGCAAGGAGCCCAGCACGATCGTGAAGTTCAGCTCCGGTCTGGTGCTGGTCGGCGCGTCGTTCTTCCTCTTCCTGGCGCCCCTGGCCATCGCGGGCGACGGCCACAAGGCTGCCGCGATGTGGCTGGTCGCGATCTACTTCGTGCAGACCGTCGGCGAGCTGACGCTCTCCCCGGTCGGCCTCTCGGTCACCACCAAGATGGCCCCGGCCAAGTACGCCAGCCAGATGATGGGTGTCTGGTTCCTGGCCGTGACCGCCGGTGACTGCACCACGGGTCTGCTGTCCCTCGCCGGAGTCGAACTCAACGGCAACGGGGTGGTGGCCCTCCAGGCCGCGCTCGCGGTCCTCGCCGGTGTCGCGATCTTCATGTACCGCGGCAAGGTCAAGGCGCTCATGGGCAACGTCCGCTGACACGGACCCCGCCCACATGACTCAGGGCCCCGCACCGATCGGATCGGTGCGGGGCCCCGAGTGTTGCGTGGGGTGACGAGGGAGCGGTTACGCCGGAGCGGCGAGCTCCGCCCAGACGGTCTTGCCCGGCTGCTCCGGCGTACGCGTCACGCCCCAGTCCATGCAGAGCCGCTGCACGATGAACATGCCGTGCCCGCCGGGGCGCCCCGCGCGGTGCGGGGTGCGCGGCGCCGGCTGGCCGGCCCCGGCGTCGACGACCTCGACCCGGAGCATCTTGGGCGAGCAGGCGATGCGGAGCTCCTCGGGGCCGTCCGCGTGCAGGCAGGCGTTCGTGACGAGCTCGGAGACGACCAGGAGGACGTCCTCCGCCGCCGCCCGCCGGTCTGCCCCCGACGCGGGAAGCCAGCCCCAGTCGTGGAGCGCCTGCCGGGCGAAATCGCGGGCCATCGGCACGATGCCGCTGGCCTGTCTCAGCGAGAGCGTGCGCCACTGCCGGTCAGCGGGTACGGCAGAGGCGGTGCCCGTGCCGTCCGGCTCGCGGCCGAGGCCGCCCGGCGGATGCTGCCGGGTGGTGCTCATCAGCGCTTCACCTCACCGATTCACCGTGTTGCCATCGAACAGAACTGATCAGATACAGAGTGTGCGGGTTCCATGACCCCGACGAGGTGTCTCCTGCCCGGCCGGGTGGTGACAACACCCTTTTCGCCTACGCCGTGAGCGTGACTCGCGCGACAGGCGGGGTTCCCGGGGCCGGGGGCTGACATCGGCGGCGCCGCTGTCAGCTGCTCAGAGCGTCTTCGAGCGAGGCGTGGACGGTGAAGACCGCCTCAGCCCCCGTGATCTCGAAGACGCGAGCCACCACGGGCTGCATTCCGGCAAGATGGACCCCTCCTCCGGCGGCCTCGGCCTTCAGGCGCGCGCCGAGCAGCACATTGAGCCCGGTGGAGTCGCAGAACTCGAGCCCGGAGCAGTCGACCACCAGGCGTGTGCGCCCTTCCTCGACCGCGCTCTCCAGGGGCTCCCGAAGCAGATCCGCGGTGTGGTGGTCGAGCTCACCCACCGGCGTCACCACCTCGCTCCGCCCCTCGGTCCGGGCTTCGACACGGAGTCGACCCCGGTTCGCACTGCCGACCGTCCCGCGGTCCATTGACTGTCCCTCTTCGCCGTCCGTCACTACCCACGTCCCTGTGTACGCGGCTTCTGCGTGGCTGCCGCCGACGTGCGTAAAACATTACGCGTTTCCCTCGCCACACGGTAGTCGAAGAACTCAACAAACCGGACATATAGGCCGATTTGGCGCTTGTAACTCGTGGCTGGAAACGGGTAAGGGTAGAAGAGACATCTGCACCAGTAATCCCGATCGGCTTCGGAGGCGCCGCTTCACCGCAGGAAGACGTATGGGCATCGGCAGCCATATGCCGAGAACGATGGAGGAGAACCATGTCACCCCGGCTCGACGTATCGCGTACCCACGACGCGACGTCGGCATGTCCTCAGGGACCGACCGATTCCGACTCCGCTGTCGCGAGCGCCGTACCCGGCCCGCGGACCAGCACAGGCACCACCACCGACCTGTCCGCCGAGGACCACCTTCCGGACGAGGAGTTCGAGGGTCTCGAGGGACTTCCCGAGATCCCGCCCTACGCCGAGGTCGGCGCCCTGGACGCCAGGGCCCTCTCCAAGACGCTCTTCGCGCGGCTCGAAGCCCTCGAGGAGGGCACCCACGAGTACGCGTACGTGCGCAACACCCTCGTAGAACTCAACTTGGCCCTGGTCAAGTTCGCCGCCGCCCGGTTCCGCACCCGCAGCGAGCCCATGGAGGACATCGTCCAGGTCGGCACCATCGGCCTGATCAAGGCGATCGACCGCTTCGAGCTCAGCAGGGGCGTCGAATTCCCGACGTTCGCGATGCCCACCATCGTCGGCGAGATCAAGCGCTTCTTCCGCGACACCAGCTGGTCCGTGCGCGTCCCGCGCCGGCTGCAGGAGCTGCGGCTGGACCTCGCCAAGGCGGGCGACGAGCTGGCCCAGAAGCTGGACCGCTCCCCCACGGTCGCCGAGCTCGCCGACCGCCTCGGCCTCAGCAGGGACGAGGTCGTCGAGGGCATGGCCGCGAGCAACGCCTACACCGCGAGCTCGCTGGACGCCAAGCCCGACGACCAGACCGACGGCAACGAGGGCGCCCTCGCGGACCGCCTCGGCTACGAGGACCACGGCCTGGAGGGCATCGAGTACGTCGAGTCCCTCAAGCCGCTCATCGCCTCGCTCCCGCTGCGCGACCGCACGATCCTCTCCATGCGGTTCGTCTCCAACATGACGCAGTCGGAGATCGGCGAAGAGCTCGGCATCTCACAGATGCACGTGTCCCGGCTCCTCTCCCGGACCCTGGTCAAGCTCAGGAAGGGCCTGACCGTGGAGGAGTGACCCGGCGTCACCCGAACCACCGGCACCTCACTGCGGAAGGACCTGCCCCGGCCGAACGGGCGGGTCCTTCCGCATTGTTGACGAAGTGGCACGGACTGGGCCACATTGGGCGGGGTTCTGGGGGGAACACATGGCTCATGGGGAGAGCGGTCCTGCTGACCGCGGAGCGACGGCGGCGGTCGAGAGGGCGATGGGCGTCCGGCTGGGCCGGGAATGCCTGTACGTGCCGTCCTGCCGGCTCGGCCTCTATCTGGCGCTCCGCCACTGGTGCGAACCCGGCGGCAGGATCCTGATGTCCCCGGTCAACGACGACGTCATCCTCTTCGTCGTCCTCGCCGCCGGCCTGCGGCCCGTCCAGGCCCCGCTGTCCGCGGCGGACGGCACGATCGACGTGGACGCCGTGCCCGACGCCCTCTGGGCCGGCATCTCGGCCGTCCTCACCACCAATCCGTACGGGAACCCGGACCCGGCCGGGCGGCTGCGCGCACACTGCGACCGCCTCGGCGTCCCCCTGATCGAGGACGCCGCGCACGCCATCGGCAGCGTCACGGACGGAAGACCGGTCGGCTCGTACGGGGACGCGGCGGCCTTCAGCCTCTCCAAACACGTCGGCGCGAAGGCCGGAGGCTTCCTCGCCGTCGCCGACCCCGCCCTGCGCGCCCCGCTCGAACGGGCCCGCGACGCCCTGCTCGATCCGGCCCGCCTCACCGCCGAACTCGCCTACGCCGTACGCCCGTACGCGGAAGCGGCCGTACGCGGGCTGCGGCTCGCCCCCGCCGCCTGGTGGGCCCTGCGGCTCCTCGGGCTCCAGGAACGGGACGGGATCCGGATGCCGTTGCGGCCCGCGGAGCTGCGCGGCGCCCTGGGCGCCGCGCCCTCGCTGACGGCCCTCCACTCCTGGGTCCGGGTCGACATGCACGACTACCGCGTCGCCCCCGGCCGATTACGGCTGCGGCGCGTCGCCCGCCTGCTGGCCGGCCTCGACGAGCGGCTCGCCGCGCACCGGGCGGGCACCGAGCGTCTGCTCGCGACCCGCTGGGCCCCTCCGGTCACCACCGGCGCCCCCGTCCAGCCGCTCTTCCGGGTCCCGTTGCTCGTGGCCGACCGGGACGCGGCCGTCGCCGCGCTCGCCCGCCGGCGCGTCACCGTCGGCTACCTCTACGACCCGCCGCTCGACACCTACGCGGGCCCACCGTTCACCGACCCGTCGCCCGCCCCCGCCGCGGCGGCCTGGTTCGCCCGCCACGCCCTGCCCGTCGACCCGCTGCGCGCCGGCGCGGTCATCGAGACCCTGGCCTCGGCGGGTGCCCGGCCGGCGGGAGAGCTGCCCGGTGGCTGACACCGCGAGAGCCGGCCGGCCGAAGACGGGCGCGCCGCTCCCGCAGGCCCCGGAGAGCGGCGGCGCGAGCGGCGACGCGATGTTCCGCAACGCCTACGCCCTGATGCTCTCCACCGGGGTCTCCGCCGCCCTCGGCCTGGGCTTCTGGCTGGTCGCCGCCCGCTACTACAGCGAGGAGGCCGTCGGCCAGGGCTCCGCCGCCATCGCCGCGATGCGGCTCCTCGCCTCGGTCACCGCGACCACGATGATCGGCGCCGTCGTCCGCTACGTGCCCCGCGCCGGACGCGCCACCGGCTCCCTGGTCGCCCGTACCTACCTGGTCAGTTCCGTCGTCGTCACCCTGGCCTGCGTGGTCTTCCTGCTCACGCTGGACCTGTGGGGCGATTCGTACGCCCCGCTCGGCACCCTCTCCGCCGGGCTCGTCTTCACCGGCTCCTGCGTCGCCTGGGCGGTCCTCACCCTCCAGGACGGAGTGCTGACCGGGCTGCGCAAGGCCGTCTGGGTGCCCGTCGGCAACGCCGTGTTCTCCGTCGGCAAGCTGCTGCTCCTCGCCGCGTTCGCGACCGCGCTCCCCGTCCTCGGTGTCTTCGTCTCCTGGGCCGCGGCCATCACCCTGTCCGTGCTGCCCCTCGGCTGGATGGTCTTCCGCCGGCTGATCCCACGTCAGGCCGGCACCGACCGGGACCGCGAGCCGCCCGGGATGCGTGAGATCGGCCGGTTCCTGGCGGGCGACTCCGTCGGCGCGCTCTTCAGCCTGGCCATGATCAACCTGCTGCCGGTGATGGTCGCCGTGCGCTTCGACGCCGCGCACAACGGCTTCTTCTACATCGCCTACACCGTCGGCGGCACCATGGAGTTCATGGCCATCAACATGGCCTCCTCCCTCACCGCGCACGCCTCGCACAGCCCCGGCCATCTGGCCGAGGGCGTGCGCGGGGCACTGCGCCGCATGGCGGTCCTGCTGGTTCCCGTCGTGGCCGTCCTGCTCCTCTTCGCCCCGCAGATCCTGAGCCCCTTCGGTTCCGACTACGCCGCGCACGGCACCCTGGTCCTGCGGCTGCTGGCGGCGGCCGCCCTGCCCCGGGTCGTCGTCGAGCTGTACATCGGCGTGCTGCGGGTGCAGGGCCGCACCGGCGCCCTGGCCGTCCTGCAGGGCGCGATGTGTGTCCTCGTCCTCGGCAGCGCGGCCGTGCTGCTCGGCCCGCTGGGGATCGCCGGCGCCGGCTGGGCGATGCTGATCGCCATGACCGCGGTGGCCGCCGTCTCCGCCCTCGGACTGCGTTCCGCCCTGACCGGGCGTACGCCGCGGCGCTCCCGGCGTGCGGCGCCGGGAGCCGAGGAGTTCGGAACGGGCTGGGCACGGCTCGCGGCGCGGGAACGGCGGGGAGCGGAACAGCGGGCGGACGCGGGGCCGGAACGGCGCGAGGCGCTGTGGCTCTGGGGACTGCTCGTGCTCGCGGCCGGGCTCTTCTGGGTGCCGCTGTCACGCGCGGCGCACTCCGGGCGCACGCGTCTGACCGGTGCGGAGCTGATCGGCGCGCTGCCACCGGTCACGGTGACCGCCGGGGTGCTCCTGATCGTCGTCCACACCGCGGCCGTCGCGCTGCACCGCCCCCGGCCCGCGCTGCTGGGCGCCTCGCTGCTGGCGACCGTGGCGGCCCTGCACTCGGCCCCGCTCCTCCTCGGCGTACGGCCGCCCGCCGCCTCACGGGAGTGGCACGGGACGCTCGCCGGCGTCCTCGCGGGGGCGCCGGGAGCGGCCCCGCCGGAGGCGGTGCTGCGGGCCCTGCCGCTCGCGCTCCAGCTGCTGTGCCTGGCGCCGGCCGTGGTCCTGCTGGTGGCGGCCGGGGCGCACTGGCGGGTCACGGCCGCCGCGGTGTGGGCGCTCGCGGTGGCCGGGTGGGCCGCGCAGGACGCCTTCGCCGCGGCCGGACTGCCCGTGTTCTGGGGGCTGTGCGCGGCGGCGGCGGTGGCGTACGGCGTCCGGGGGTGGTTCAGCGCCCGGGCACCGGCTGCTTGAACCAGTCGTCCTGGCCGGCCGTCCGGTAACCCTCAAGGCCCGGCCCCTCGTTGACCGTGAGGTCGCAGCCCTTGCCCGGAACCGCCCGGTTCCAGTGCACCAGCGCCTTCGCCTCGGGCATGGTCCTGGCCACCTCCGGGATCTCCTCGTACCACTCGCGCCGGCGGTCCTCGTCCGCCGGATCGGGCGCGGTGGCGAACTCGGCGAACATCAGGGGCTTCTCGTCGCTGATGTGGGTGCGCAGCCACTCGTACGTCGGCCGCTGGCTGCGGTCGAAGTCCTTCCAGTCCGTGGTGCCGTGGCAGGTGAAGTAGTTGTACTGGTCCATGCCGATCCAGTCGACGTAGTCGTCGCCCGGGTAGAGCCGTTCGAAGAGTTCTCCCGAGGGGAGGTAGCCGGAGACCGTCCACACCCAGACCACGTTGTCCACGCCCAGCTCCTCGAAACGGTCGTGGAGGTGGCGGTAGGCGGCGACGTACTCCTCGGGCGTGCCCGCGTCGCCGACCCGGGCGTCGGCCTCCTGGTCGAAGGAGAAGAACACCCGCTTCCCGTACGCCTTGAGGCGGCGCGCCTGCGGGTCGATGATCTCGCGGTCGTGCTTTCCCGACGCGATGGCCGCCCAGCCGAGCTGGTCCTCGGTCCAGTCGGCGTGGTGGGGCTCGCGCCACACCGTGGACTCCCAGGCCAGCATGAGCAGCCGGTCCCGGCCGAGGACCTGCTCGTCGGGGGTCAGGAGCTGTCCGTCGAGATCGGTGTTCGACATGTCGTGGTACGTGTACAGGAGGTCGAGCTTCCGGCCGATCTTCTCCTCGAACGCGTACACCGCGTCCTTGAGCGATCCGTTCTCGGCGTACGGCACGTAGGCGCCCCACCAGGCCCCGCACGGCGGGACGAGCGTGGCGGTGGGGGCGCACGTCCCGCCGGGCACCGGGCCGGTGGCGGCGTCGGCCGGGAGGGCTCCGGCGGAGGGCACCCGCTCGTCGCCCGCATCGGAGGAGTCCGTGGCGAACAGGGCGACCAGTCCGGTCAGCAGCGCCGCGACGGCGACCAGGGCGAGTACGAGGGACGTACGGGGGCGGCGGCCCTCCCGTGTGCGGTGGCGGGTCACGGGCGCCTCCCGCCGGCCGGCCCGGCGCGCTCGACGGCGCCCCGGGTGGCCGCGGGCAGCGCAAGCCCCGGGAGGGCTGCGGCGAGGGTGGTGAACGCGGCGAGGGACACCAGGAACGCGGTCCCCGAGAACCCTTCCACCAGGAACAGCGCGGTGGCCGCGACGACGGCCACGGAGAGCCCGAGGGGCGCGGCGAGCGCGGCCGTCTCCAGGCCGGCGCCCGGCCCGGTCGGTCCGGGCCGGGGATACAGCAGGGCGAGGCCGGGGCCGAGGCAGACGAAGAGGAGCACGGGGGCCCAGCGCAGCGGCGAACCCCCCGGCAGCGCGGTCGCGCCGAGCGCCACCCACCCGGAGAGCGCCAGGGCGGCTCTGATCAGGGTCTGCCGGGCGGGGAGTGCCGGTTGCCGGTTCTCGGACACGTGGCTGCCTTCCTGGTCGGGGACCTGTCTCAGGGGCTGTCGTGGCGCAGGACGAGACCGTGTCCGGTCCGCTCGACCACATGGAAGAGCGGCGAGGCGGCGAGGTCCCGGGTCAGGGCGTCGAAGCCGCCGGGGGGCAGCAGCCCCTCACCCGCCGTGTAGATGTCCTGGGTGCGCGTGAGGATGACGTAGGCCGTGGTGCCGGGCGGCAGCCGGGACGAGAGGTAGCCCGCCGGGTCCTTCAGCATCTCGACGTTCGCGGTGAGTTCCTGCTCGGCGAAGAACCAGTGCTCCAGCCGGTCGTAGCGGTGCAGCGCCTTGGGGAAGGAGCCGGTGGTGGCCAGGATCAGCGCTCCTTCGGGGGCGCGGTCGATGGCGCGGGTGACGAGCGCGGTCTCGGCGGGCGGGGTGTAGTTCATCTGCTCCTTGCCGTAGTAGGACGGCATGAACCCGGCGAGCAGCGCGGCCAGGGACACCGGCAGCGCGACGGCGCAGATCTTCCTTACGGCGGGCCCGACCCGTTGCGCACCGGCGCCCCCGGCGGCCGGGACGAGCGCGGCGGCGGCGAAGAACGCGGCGCCCGGGAGCGCGAACAGGTAGACCCGGAAGAGCATTTCGCCGCCGTAGTCGTTGACCACGAACAGCGGGACGGGCGCGGCGGAGGCCAGCAGCAGCGGCAGGGCGCTGTGCGCCAGGCGCCGTCGCAGCAGGAGTGCCGCGCCGGCGAGGACGGCGACGGCCAGCACCATCAGGACGTTGGCGCGGCCCGCGAGCTCGGGTCCGGCCCCGGTGAGCTGCCCGGCGTATCCGGCGCGGGAGTTCCGGGTGAGTTCGCCGAGGGAGTCGCGCAGGGTGCCCAGTGTCTCCAGGAAGAGGGGACGGCCCATGGTGAGGTCCCAGGCCAGCATGATCAGCCCGGCCACGGCGAGGAGCCCCAGGTTGCGGTAGCGGCGGGTGAGGTTGAGCGCGAGCAGGGTGACACAGAGCATCACCGGGGTCAGCTGGTGCGTCGCGTTGACGGCCGCGATCAGGGGCACCAGGACCGCGACGCAGACCGCGCGCTGCCGGGTGCCGGTGGGCGGCGGCACGGTGGCGGCGGCCGGGTCCAGCCAGGCGCGCGAGCCCAGCCGCCCGGCGGAACCGGGACGCACGAAGTGCCGTACGACGACGGCGAGTACGGCGAGGTGGAGGAGGAAGGCGAGGCCCTGCGGGGCGAGATAGTCCTGGCCCACCCAGTTGGCGAGCTGGAAGATCCAGACGGCGGTCCACACGAGGCGCCGGTCCTCGCTGAAGGTGCGGTAGATCAGGACCAGGACCGGCATCATCAGCAGGCCGAGGACGACGGGGGCCCAGTTCAGGTAGGCGGCGGCGCTGTCGGCCCCGAAGGCGCGGACGAGCCCGCCGTTGAGCGTGAAGAAGCCGGGCCACTGGTCGTAGGCGGACATGTTGCCCGACAGGCCCTCGTCCGGGCGCAGTTCGCCGTTGGCCAGCAGGTGGTTGATGACCGCGTCGTGCTTGGACGCCCAGGGATAGCGCTCCGAGTCGTACAGGACGGCGGGGACGCCCTTGAGGGCCATCAGGAGTCCGGCGCAGTACAGCGCGGGCCACCACGGGGCGGCGGTGCCCGCCCGGCGGAGGCTGACCAGGAAGCCGGCGGTCAGGGCGAGCAGGGAGAGGTAGTAGATGACGGGCAGCCGGTCCAGGAGCCCGTACTCCCCCATCGAGCGGAATCCGATGTACGGGAGCGAGGTGGTCCAGAGACCGGCCGCCAGGAGTAACGGCAGCCAGGTGAGGACCGCCCAGGGTCTCAGCGCCTCGGGGAGGCCCCGTGACGCCGTCCCGGGGGCGGCGTCACGCGGCCGCCCGGGGGGAGGCCCCGGCTCGGCGCTCACCGCGGTGTCCCCCTTGGCCGGCGCGGGCACATGCTGTGGCACGGTGCGACTCCCCCCACGGATGTGGTCACGGCCGTCACGCCGTTGTCCCCTTAAGCGAAGTATAGGAACGAGCTTCGGCTTTGTGGCGCTCTCGTCCTTTTCCGGCCACCCCTCAGGGCACTCCTCGGGTCACCCGGCGAACTCGGGCCCCCGCACGGCGGCCCGGCCCCGCCGGTACCACCGCCAGCCCACGGTCGGCAGGGAGTCGCGGAACGGCGCCACGCGCGCGCCCTCGCCGGCCATCCAGCGCTCGACGTCCCGCACGGTGTGGCTCCGCCGCAGGATCAGCCGCGCGATCCGGTACGGCTCGTCCCGGCCGGAGCTCAGCGCGTGCCGGACGGCGACCGCGCTCTCGTAACCGGCGGCGCGGGCGGCACGGCGCACGCGCACGCTGTTGTAACCGTGCGGATAGGCGAGATGGGTCACCTCATGGCCCAGGACGTCCTCCAGCGCCTTCCTGGAGTCGACGAGTTCTGAGCGCAGGGCCTCGGCGGGCAGGGTGTCCAGCTGGGCGTGGGTCACGGTGTGCCCGCCCACCTCCATACCGTACTGCTCCAGCAGGGGCGCCTGGGCCAGGCTCATCATCGGCGCGGGCGGCAGCAGGCTGCCCCCGCCGGACCGCGTCAGCGCGCCCGTCGTGAGATACACGGTGGCCGGCATCGACCGTCCGGCGAGCGCCTCGGCGGTCGGCCCCGGCAGGTCCGCGAAACCGTCGTCGAAGGTGAGGACGACCGGCCGGTCCGGCAGCGGCTCACGCCCCGCGAGATGGGCGACGAGCGCGCCGACCGGGACCGGTGTGCGCCCACAGGCGCCGATCGCGTCCAGCTGGGCGGCGAACTCCTTCGGCGGGACCGTGAATTCCGCGATCCACGCCGGGGGGTCGTCCATCACCGCGTGGTACAGCAGCACGGGAATACGGGAAGGGGCGTCCCGCCCGGGTCCGCGCGCCCTCATCTCGTCTCCCAGGGACGTGATCCGCCACGGACGGCGAACCGCGCGCGTACGTATCCGAGGGGGCCGTACAGCAGCCCTCTGCGCTCCAGCCGGGACAGATGTCGGGGCCACGGGTAGGTGTACGCACCGTGCGCGCCGGGAACGCCGCCCGGCGCCGCGTCGGTGACACGGGGCGCCGTCATCGTGCGGGCGCGGGCGAGGCCGCGCGGCAGCCGGGCCAGGAGGGACGGCAGCAGGGCGGGCCTGCGGACCAGCAGCGCGGTGAGGCAGGCGGTCAGGCCTGCGCCGTAGCCGTACGCCTGCCCGCAGAGGTCCTCCCAGCGCTCCCGGTGGTGGTGCCAGACGATCGCTTCGGGCGTGTAGTGCAGCGGGTGCCCCTCGGCGAGGAGCCGTACGAACGCGTAGAGGTCGTCGCCCCCCTTGGCCGCGGTGCCGGTCCCGGTGGCGGGGTCGAAACCGCCGACGGCCTTCAACGCCTCGCGTCGGAACGCCATGTTGGCGCCGGAGCCGAAGCGCCCCGCGGTGAACGGGAAGAGCGGCTCGTCGGCGGGCGGACGCGCGGGGTCGTAGCGGCGCGCGGTGAACCCTTTGGCGAATCCGCCGTGGCTCTCCAGCAGGATCTGCGCCGGGGTCGTCAGCCTGGCCGGCAGGATCAGGCCCGTGACGCAGGCCGGCCCGGGATCCTCGCCGAACGGCCGGGTGAGAGCGGTGAGCCAGTGCGGGTCGGCGACGACGTCGTCGTCGGTGAAGGCCAGCACCTCGGACCCGGCGACGGCGACGCCCCTGTTGTGCGCGGCGGCCAGCCCGGGGACCGGCTCCCGCGCGTAGCGCACGCCCCGGCCCGCGTAGCCGGAGGTGACGAGGTCGCGGGTGGCGCCGGTGGCCGGGGCGTTGTCCACGACCACGATCTCGAAGTCCGGGTGGTCCTGGGCGAGCAGCGAGTCGAGGGCGCGGGCGAGCTGCGCGGGGCGCTCCCGGGTCGCGACGACGACCGTGGCCCTGGGCGCCTCCCCGGCCGGAGGCCGCCCCGCTGCGTCGGGGACGTCGATCTCGTCCCTCGCCTGCTCGGCGAGGACCGAGGCCGGGTCGTCGCCGGCCCTGACGCGCCCGACGACCGTGCCGACGGGGCGCCCGCGCAGCCGTACGAGGGCGAAGATCCGCTGCTCCTCACCGGCCGGCGGACCCAGGGGCGGGCCGCCGGGCGCGGGCCCTATCCGGGCGCCCGTGCCGTCGGCCGCGTCGAGCTCCAGCTCGGCGACGGCCATGCCGGCGAGCCGGCCGATGCCGGCGAGCCGGCCGATGCCGGGTAACCGCTCCGTGCTCGCTGCCTGTGCGTGTCCGTACGGCATCCGGTCCCCCCGGGTCGTGACGCTATGGACGTTTCGGTTCGCGCAACCGGCCGGCCCGTTCGAGACTGCGCTGCGCCAGGCCGGCCAGCCGTGGCCGGTTCCGTACGAAGCCGTGCGCGCGGCGGGTGGGTTCACGGCCGGCCCACCGGAGGGCCGCGCCCAGTCCCGGCCGGACCGAGGCGCCCTCGTACACCGTGAGCTCGCCGGTCTTCAGGGCGTCCTTGTACTCGGCCGCGCCGCGCCCCATGTCGAGCATCCCGATGCCGTCGTCCGCCGCGGCCCGCGCCATCCGCAGATGCAGGATCAGGCCCGGGGAGAACTTCGCGAACCGGGGGTCGTACGCCGGGAACCAGCAGGAGAGCACGGTGCGCGAGCGCAGCCCGAAGTGGGCGGCCACGGGCCGGTCACCCGCGTACAGGACGGAGAGCAGGCCCGAACACCCGGGCGCCCGGGTGTGGAAGAGGAACTCCACCAGGTCGCGGATCCACCTCTTCGCGAAGCGGTCGCGGCGTCCGGTCCTGCGGTACTGGGCGGACTTCCACTCCATCAGGGTCCGCAGCACCGCGGGGTCCCGCTCGTCGAGGACGAACCGCACCTCCCCGGCGTCGCGGCCGAGCTTGCGCTCCTTGGCCAGGGTGGTCCTGAGGAACTTCGGCGACCGGGCCCGCAGGACCTGCTCGTAGCTCTCGTACCCGTCACCGACATCGATCACGTACGAGGCGTACGAGCGGGCGGCGTCCGGCTCGAAGAGGCCCTGGCCCTCCTCGAGGTTGTCGAACTCCCACGCGGAGAGCCCGCAGGCCCGCAGCAGCTCCCCCGCGTCCAGCGGAAGGCCGGGGCGCAGCACGGCGCCCTGGACGTCGGAGACCCCGAAGCCGATGGCCCGGCCGTGGCCGAACCGTCCCCGCTCGAAGGGGAGGAAACCGGCCGGTCCCGCGGATTGCCCGCTGGTCGGGCCTCCGGATCGCCCGCCGATCGGGCCTCCGGATTCCTCGCTGCCCGGATCCTCGGATTCCTCGCTGATCAGCGCCACCCGCGCGTGCGGCCGGACCCGGCCGACGGCGAGGGCGAATTCCGGCTCCATGAACGGTTGGGCCGGAGCGCCGGACCTGGCCCGCAGCTCCCGCCAGCGCTCGATGTCCCCCGCGCCCAGATCTCCGGGCCTGACCACACGTATGCGCCTGCTGCCCACAAGACCCCCCGGTCCTACCCCCTGAGCCACGCTGCCCAGAACGGTACCGGGCGCGGTCACCCGGCGGTAGACAGCCGCGACATCCTGTGACCGACCGGGAATATCGGGTGCGCCCCGGGCGGGGGTGTCACACGACCCGCTTCCCCTGCCGCCACACCGCGCTCACCAGCGGGACCCCCGGCCGGTAGGCAAGGTGGACGTGGCTCGGAGCGTCCAGCATCAGGAGGTCGGCCCGTGCGCCGGGGGTGATGCGGCCGATGTCGGTGCGGCGCAGGGCGGCGGCGCCTCCGGCGGTGGCGGACCAGACCGCTTCGTCCGGGGTCATGCCCATGTCCCGTACGGCGAGGGCGATGCAGAACGGCATGGAGGAGGTGAACGAGGAGCCCGGGTTGCAGTCCGTGGACAGGGCGACGGTGGCGCCCGCCCCGAGGATGCGGCGGGCGTCCGGCCAGGCCGCCCGGGTGGAGAACTCGGCGCCGGGGAGCAGGGTGGCGACGGTGGAGCCCTGGCCGAGCGCGTCGAGGTCGGCGTCGTCGAGGTGGGTGCAGTGGTCGGCGGACGCCGCGTCCAGCTCGACGGCGAGCCGGACCCCTGGGCCGTGACCGAGCTGGTTGGCGTGGACGCGGGGGTGGAGGCCCCTGGCCTTCCCCGCGGTGAGGACCGTGCGCGCCTGGTCCTCGTCGAAGGCGCCTCGCTCGCAGAAGACGTCGATCCAACGGGCGTACGGCGCGCAGGCGTCCAGCATCGGGCCGGTGACGAGGCCGACGTAACCGTCGGGGTCGTCGGCGTAGTCCGGGGAGACGATGTGGGCGCCGAGGAAGGTGACCTCGTCGGTGTGGCGGGCGGCGACGCGCAGGGCGCGTGCCTCGTCCTCGACGGTGAGGCCGTAGCCGGACTTGGTCTCGAAGGTGGTGGTGCCCTGCCGGAGCGCCTCCGCGAGGTGGCGCGCGACGTTGGCGGAGAGCTCCTCGTCGGAGGCGGCGCGCGTGGCGGCCACGGTCGTGCGGATGCCCCCGGCGGAGTAGGGGCGGCCGGACATACGGGCGTTGAACTCGGCGGTGCGGTCGCCGGCGAACACCAGGTGGGAGTGGGAGTCGACGAACCCGGGGATCACGGCGCGGCCGCCCGCGTCGACGGCGTTGTCGGTGGCGGGTGCTTTGCTGGATTCACCGGTCCAGACGATGCGGTCGCCGTCGATGACGACGGCCGCGTCCTGGATCAGTCCCAGGGGGGTCCCGTCACCGAGGGAGGGGTCGTTGGTGACCAGGTTCGCGATGTGGGTGATGGCGGTCGTCGTCATCGGTGCACAGCTTTCTCTCGGCTCGGGCCTGCTTGCGGCCCGGGTTCACGGGGCGGGGCTCGGCCGCGCGCTCAGGCGTACAGGGCGGCGACGGCCGAGGCGAGCGCTCCTGGCACATCGTCGACCCGGGTGTGCCTGCCGTCCCGGACGATGTGCCGGCCCGCCACGACGGTGTGCCGCACATCGGCTGCGGTCGCGGCGAATACGGCTGCTTCGGCTGCCAGCCGGGGCACCGGCCCCGCTGTTCTGACGGAGTCCAGCGCGACGGTGGCGAGGTCGGCGGGCGCGCCCGGTTCGAGCACGCCCGCGTCCGGGCGGCCGAGCGCGGCGTGGCCCTCGGCGGAAGCCGCCCTGAGCAGTGCTGCCGCCGTCCAGTGGCCCCGGACATGGGTGCGCAGGCGTTCGTTGAGCTCCATCGCCCGTGCCTCCTCGAAGAGGTCGATCACGGCGTGGCTGTCACTGCCCAGCGAGAGGGGGGAGCCGGCGCCCTGGAGCGCGGTGGCCGGGCCGATGCCGTCGGCGAGGTCGCGTTCGGTCGTGGGGCACATGCAGGTGCCCGTCCGGGAGGAGCCCAGGAGGTCGATGTCCTCGGCCGTGAGGTGCGTGTTGTGGATGCCGGTGGTGTGCGGGCCGAGGACCCCGTGGTCGGCGAGGAGCTGGGCGGGGGTGCGGCGGTGGGCGGCGAGGCAGGCGTCGTTCTCCGCGGTCTGCTCGGAGAGGTGGACATGGAGCGGGACCGTCCGCTCCCGCGCCCACTGCGCGACGGTGGACAGCTGCCCGGCCGGGACGGCGCGCACCGAGTGGATCGCGGCGCCGATCACCACCATGTCGTCGTCGCCCTTGAGGAGGGAGGCACGCTCGGCCCAGGCGTCGGCGGTGGTGTCGGAGAAGCGCAGCTGGTGCCGGCTCGGCTTCTCGCCGAAGCCTGCGGCCAGATAGGCGGTGTCGAGCAGGGTGATGCGGATCCCGGCCTCGGCCGCCGCCGCGATGAGCGCCTCGCCCATGGCGTTCGGATCGTCGTAGGGCGTGCCTCCGGGCGCGTGGTGCACATAGTGGAATTCGCCCACCGCGGTGATCCCGGCCAGCGCCATCTCGGCGTACGTGGCACGGGCCAGGTCGTAGTAGGTGTCGGGGGTGAGCCGGGAGGCCGTCCGGTACATCAGCTCGCGCCAGGTCCAGAAGGTGCCGGACCCCACCTGGACGGTGGAGCGCAGCGCGCGGTGGAAGGCGTGCGAGTGGGTGTTGGCCAGTCCCGGGACGGTCAGCCCGTCGAGCACGACGGCGCCGGGAGGCGGTGCGTCGATGCCCGTCCGGACGCCGGCGATGCGTCCGCCGGCCACGTCCAGGAGGACGCCCGGCTCGACATGGGTCCCGAGCCAGGCGTGCGACATCCAGTACGTCGCGGTGACCGGTGTGCCCGTCGGTTGCGTTGTCAGATGCACGCGAGACCTTCCAGTACGTCGGCGAGTGCCCTCACCCCGGCCACGCAGTCGTCCTCGGCGGCGTGTTCGGCGGGTGAGTGCGAGATCCCGGTCGGGTTCCGTACGAACAGCATGGCGGTCGGCACGGAAGCGGACAAAATACCCGCGTCGTGTCCCGCCCCCGTACCGAGCACGGGCACGGTGCGGCCACCACCGTCCGGGCCGCGCTTCGCCAGCACCCGGCCGATCTCGTCCCGGAGCGCGTGCTGGAAGTCCACCACCGGCGTGAACGACTCGCGTACGACGTCGAGATCGATCCCGGCCCGCTCGGCGTGCTCCCGCGCGGCCCGCTCGACGCCGCTCACGACGGCGTCGAGAGTGGCCTGGTCGGCGGCGCGTGAGTCGAGCCAGCCCCGCACGAGGGAGGGGATCGCGTTGACCCCGTTCGGCTCGACGGCGATCTTGCCGAAGGTCGCGAGACCTCCGGCGAGCTCGGCCTCGCGCCGGGCCGCGAGCACGGTCTCGGCGTACGGGAGCATCGGGTCGCGGCGGTCGGCGAGGCGTGTCGTGCCGGCGTGGTTGGCCTCGCCCCGGAAGTCGAACCGCCAGCGGCCGTGCGGCCAGATGGCCGAGGCGATCCCGACCGGGTCCCCGCTCAGGTCGAGGGCGCGCCCCTGCTCCACATGGAGCTCGACGAACGCGCCGATGCGGGCGAGCCGCTCGGCGTCGGGCCCGATGGCGTCGGGATCGTGCCCCGCGGCCTCCATCGCCTGCGGGAGCGAGACGCCGTCCCCGTCGCGGAGCCGGTGCGCCTGCTCGACGGTCAGCTGTCCGGCGGCGAGCCGGGAGCCGACGCAGGCCAGCCCGAAGCGGGCCCCCTCCTCGTCACCGAAGTTGGTGATGGCGAAGGGCCTGGTGAAGACCGCTTTCCTGCGGCGCAGTTCGTCCAGGGCGGCGAAGGCGGACACCACACCCAGGGGGCCGTCGAAGGCGCCGCCGTCGGGCACGGAGTCGAGGTGGGACCCGGTGACCACGGCGTTCCCGGCGAGCGGGTCGCCGAGCCAGGCCCACTGGTTGCCGTTGCGGTCGGTCTCGTGATCGAGGCCGCGCGCCTCGGCCTGCGCCTGGAACCACAGGCGGCACTCGGCGTCGGCGCCGGTCCAGGCGTAGCGGCGGTATCCGCCGGAGGCGTCGTTGCGGCCGACGGGCCGCAGCGAGCGCCACATGGCGTGGAAGGTGTCGCTCACGCGGTGCCTTCCTCCCGCATCGGGATGCGCACGCCGCGCTCGTCCGCCACCGACTCCGCGATGTCGTAGCCCGCGTCCACGTGCCGGATGACGCCCATGCCCGGGTCGTTGGTGAGGACGCGGCGGATCTTCTCGCCGGCCAGCTTCGTGCCGTCGGCGACCGAGACCTGGCCGGCGTGGAGGGAACGGCCCATGCCGACGCCGCCGCCGTGGTGGATGGAGACCCAGGAGGCGCCGGAGGCGACGTTCACCATGGCGTTCAGGAGCGGCCAGTCGGCGATCGCGTCGGAGCCGTCGAGCATGGCCTCCGTCTCACGGTAGGGGGAGGCCACCGAACCGCAGTCCAGGTGGTCGCGGCCGATCGCGAGCGGGGCGGTGAGGGTGCCGTCGCCGACCATGTCGTTGAACATGTCGCCCGCCTTGTCGCGCTCGCCCTGACCGAGCCAGCAGATGCGCGCGGGCAGGCCCTGGAAGTGGACCCGCTCGCCCGCCATCCTGATCCAGCGGTGCAGCGACTCGTTCTCCGGGAAGAGGTCCAGGAGCGCCTTGTCGGTCTTGTGGATGTCCGAGGCCTCGCCCGAGAGGGCGGCCCAGCGGAAGGGGCCCTTGCCCTCGCAGAAGAGCGGCCGGATGTAGGCGGGCACGAAGCCGGGGAAGTCGAACGCGCGCGCGTAACCGGCGAGCTGGGCCTCGCCCCGGATCGAGTTGCCGTAGTCGAAGACCTCAGCGCCCGCGTCCATGAAGCCGACCATGGCCTCGACGTGCTGGGCCATCGACTCACGCGCGCGGGTGGTGAAGCCCGCCGGGTCCTTCGCCGCGTACGAGGCCATGTCGTCGAAGCCGACGCCGGCGGGGAGGTACGCGAGCGGGTCGTGGGCCGAGGTCTGGTCGGTCACGATGTCGACGGGGGCACCCTCGGCGAGCATGCGCGGAAGGAGCTCCGCCGCGTTGCCGAGCAGGCCGATGGAGAGCGGACGGCGGGCGTCGCGCGCCTCCACCGCCAGCTGGAGCGCGTGCTCCAGGGAATCGGCCCTCACGTCCAGGTACTTGTGCTCGATGCGGCGCTCGATGGCGCGCGGGTCGACGTCGACACAGATCGCGACGCCGTCGTTCATCGTCACCGCGAGGGGCTGGGCGCCGCCCATGCCGCCGAGACCGGCGGTGAGGGTGATCGTGCCGGCCAGGGTGCCGCCGAACTTCTTCGCGGCGACCGCGGCGAACGTCTCGTAGGTGCCCTGGAGGATGCCCTGCGTCCCGATGTAGATCCAGGACCCGGCGGTCATCTGCCCGTACATGGTGAGCCCGAGGGCCTCCAGACGGCGGAACTCCTCCCAGTTGGCCCAGTCGCCGACCAGGTTGGAGTTGGCGATCAGGACGCGCGGCGCCCATTCGTGGGTCTGCATGACGCCGACCGGCCGCCCGGACTGGACGAGCATCGTCTCGTCCTGCTTGAGCGTCCGCAGCGTACGGACCATGGCGTCGAAGGACCGCCAGTCGCGGGCCGCCTTGCCCGTGCCGCCGTAGACGACGAGCTTGTCGGGGTGCTCGGCGACCTCGGGGTCGAGGTTGTTCTGCAGCATGCGGAGGGCGGCTTCCTGCTGCCATCCCAGGGCGCTCAGTTCCGTACCGCGCGGTGCCCGTACGGGGCGGGGTCCTGACATGGCGATGCCTCCTCGCGAATGTGACTCTCTTATTCACATCCTGTCCGCCTGAATACTCCTAGTCAACAGGTGAGACCCCCTTCTCCCCCGGGCAGGCCTGAACCCATCACTCTCCCGGGGAGGCCCCGTGCCCGCATCGCAGCCCACGACACCAGCCGGTGAGCCCGCCCTCAAGCGGGCCATCGGCCCCAAGCTCCTCATCCTGTTCGTCATCGGCGACATCCTCGGCACCGGCATCTACGCCACCACCGGAAAGGTCGCGGGCAAGGTCGGCGGGGCGCTCTGGCTCCCGTTCCTGATCGGTTTCGTGGTCGCGCTGCTCACGGCGGCCTCGTACGTCGAGCTCGTCGGGAAGTACCCCAAGGCGGCCGGCGCGGCGCTCTACACCCAGAAGGCCTTCAAGGTCCCGTTCCTGACCTTCGTGGTCGCCTTCCTGGTGATGTGCTCGGGCCTCTCCTCCGCCAGCGCCGCGGCGCTGGCCTTCAGCGGCGACTACCTCGGTGAGTTCACGGACGCCCTGCCGCCCACCCTCGTCGCCATCCTCTTCATCCTCGTGCTCGCGGCGATCAACCTGCGGGGCGTCTCGGAGTCGGTGAAGGCGAACGTCGTCCTGACGCTCGTCGAGCTCAGCGGGCTCGTCGTGATCCTCTCGATCGGCGCCTACGCCGTGTTCGCCGGCGACGGCGAACCCTCCCGGCTCACCGACCTGGAGACGGGCGGCACGGGATACGCCCTGATCACCGGCGTCCTCGGCGCGACCGCGCTCGGCTTCTTCGCCTTCGTCGGCTTCGAGGACTCGGTGAACATGGCCGAGGAGACCCACGATCCGGCCAGGACGTTCCCGCGTGCCATCTTCATCGGCGTCGCGGTGACCGGCACCGTCTACGTCCTGGTCGCCCTGGTCTCGTCCCTGCTCGTCGACTCCCGCACCCTGGAGGGGTCCAGCGGCCCGCTCCTCGAAGTGGTGAAGGCGGGCGGCGTCGACTTCCCGCCGAAACTCTTCGCCCTCATCGCGCTGTTCGCGGTCACCAACTCGGCCCTGATCAACATCATGATGGCCTCACGGCTCTGCTACGGCATGGCCAACGAACGCATCCTGCCCCGCGCGATGGGCAGCGTCCTCGCCGGACGCCGCACCCCCTGGGCCGGCATCCTCTTCGTGACCGTGCTCGCCGTCGGACTCGTCTCCACCGGCGAGATCGAGGGCCTCGGCGACACCACGTCCTTCCTGCTCCTCTGCGTCTTCGCCGTCGTCAACATCTCCGTGCTGGTGCTGCGCAAGGACCGCGTGGACCACCGGCACTTCCGTACGCCGACGGCGCTGCCCGTGCTGGGGGCGATCACCTCCCTGATCCTGGCGAGTCCGCTGGCCGACCGGGCCGCCGACGTCTACGTCCGGGCCGGGATCCTCCTCCTGATCGGAATCGGTCTCTGGGCGGTCAACAAGGCGGTGATGCCGGCCCGCGAGAAGGCCTGACGACGGGCGGAGGCGGGCGGAGGCGGACCGTTCCCGCCACGGAAGGACAGCCGGCCGGACCCGTCCCGGCCGGCTGTCGCGCTTCCACCTGGAGCCCTTTACACGGCCCGCCGCATGTACCTGTGGAAAATGCCAGAACTCCCACCGGGCACACACACGTTGCGTAGCCTCTCCATTACATCCGTACGCCACGTCGGGAGGGATTTCGCGTTGCCCGGGATCGACGAGTGCCTGATCGAAGTCATGAGGCTGCCCGGTGCCCGGGGCGCCTCGGTGGTCGACTGGACGAGCGGGCTCGCGCTCGGCACCATCGGCGAGTCGCCCAACGGGGACCACGAGGCCACGGCCGCCGAGACGGCCGAGGTGGCGAGGATGGCCGCCGAACAGCCGGTCTTCGCCCAGGCGGAGGCGTCCACCGGCTCACCGGGGCCGCCCGTCCCCGCCGTCGAGGACGTCATCGTCACCACCGCCCCCGGCTACCACATCCTCCGTTTCGTCGAGACGGCCTTCGACAGCAGCGTCTTCCTCCACCTCTGGCTGGACCGCGCGGAGGGCAATCTCGCCCTGGCGCGCATCCGGCTCGGCGAGATAGCGGAGCGGCTGGTCCTGGCATGAGACCCACCGCCACCGTCCGGCCCGGCACAGCCGAACGGGCCGCTCCCTCCCCGATGCTGCAGCGGCTCGAGGCGGAGCGCGCCACCGGCGCGCTGATGCGCGACCGCGGCACCCTCTACCTCGCCGACGGCCAGGTCGTCCACGCGGAGAGCCCCGCGACCCCCGGGATCGACGTCCTGCTCACCACGGGCGGGGCCCTGCGCTCCGAGGGCTGGTGGGACGCGGTCGCCCAGGCGGGCGCCAGACAGCGGGTCGGCCGCTACCTCGTGGACAGCGGCCGGGTCCCCGGCGGCGCGCTGGAGCTCTGCCATCTGGGCGCCCTGTACGACGCGGCGTTCTTCGCCCTGGCCCCCACGCACACACCCGCCCGCTTCCGCTACGGCGTCTCCCACTGGATCGGCCCCGTCCGCCCCGTACCCGTGCACGCCGTGCAGCGCGAGACGCTCCGGCGCCGCGAACTCCTGGACCGTATCTGGCCGGACGCGCTCACCGACAGCGCGCCGCTCTCCCCCACGGCCCACCCGGTGGACGTGCCGGTCCCGCCACGCCAGCGCCGCGTCCTGGCCCTGGTGAACGGCGAGCGCACGGCCACGGACATCGCCCAGGAACTGGGACGCTCGGCCTTCCACATCCTGGTCGACCTGCGCCGGCTCGCCGCCGCCGGGCTGGTCGAAGCGGTCCGCCCCGCCACAGCAGGCTCCGCACCGGCGTCCGGGCCTGGACGCATCACGCTGCCCGAGGTCACGAACGACCCCGACGTCGCCCTGTTGCGCCGGCTCAGAGACGCATTGGAGGCCTTGTGATACGCGCGCTCAGACAGCGTGCCGGGAGGAGACAGCTGATGGTGCCCGAGGCAGAGGCGCAGGACGTCCTCGACGAGCTCCAGCGGTTACGCGCGCGGGTGCCCCTCCTGACCGGCGCGCTGGCCGCCAGCACGGACGGCCTGATCGTCGCCCAGGACACCCCGGGCGTCGAGGCCGAGGGCGTCGCCGCGCTGACCGCCGCCGCACTCGGCGTCTCGATCCGGATGACCGACGCCACCGGACGCGGCGGCTTCCGCGAACTCCTGATCCGTGGCGAGAACGGCTACATCGCCACCTACGCGGCGGGTTCCTCCGCCGTCCTCACGCTGCTGGCCGAGGACCGCATCAACGTCGGCCGTCTCCACCTGGAGGGCCGCCGCGCCGGGGCGCGCATCGGCGAACTGGTCGACGCCTCCCAGGACCGCCCCGACCGCCCCGTGCCGCCCCCACGGCCGCAGCAGTCACGGGCCCTGCCCCGCCGCACCGTCACACCGGACTCCCCGTGACACCCGCCGCGGCCCGTCACGCACGCGCCACGGACGCGAAGCGCACCACCAAGCAACGGACCGGCCACCGGGCCGGCCAGGGAAAGGAAACGAGCACTATGGCCAACACCGAAGCGTCACTGAAGGAAGCGATGGCGTCGATCGAGGGGACCGTCGGTGTCGCACTCGTCGACTACACCAGCGGCATGGCCCTGGGCACCCTCGGCGGTGGCAAGGACTTCAACCTGGAGGTCGCCGCGGCCGGCAACACCGATGTGGTCCGGGCGAAGCTCCGGACGATGGAGCACCTGGGCATCAAGGACGAGATCGAGGACATCCTGATCACCCTCGGCACCCAGTACCACCTGATCCGGCTGCTCAAGACCCGCGGCAGCAACGGCCTCTTCCTCTACCTCGTGCTGGACGGCGGCCGGGCCAACCTCGCGATGGCGCGCCACCAGCTGCGGAAGATCGAGGCGGAGCTGGAGGTCTGAGCCGGCCCTCTCACCGGCGGCGACGCCGCGCCCCACCGGGTGCGGCGTCCCCCGCCACCGGCCCGGTCGTCCTGTAGGCCTTCACGCGCCTGCCCGTGGGCCGTCCGCGCTCCACCCAGTCGGTGCGCACCCAGTACAGGACGTCCTCCCGCCGCTCACGCTGCCCGATCCGTACGGCCTTCAGCCAGAGCCCGGCACCGGCCCCGGCCATCACGAGCCCGCCCGCACCGGGCAGCACGTACGCGCTCGCGACCGCCACCAGGAACGCACCGGCCACCCACCAGCGGCAGCCACGCCGCCGGGTCCGTACGGTCACGTCCCGGTCCTGGAGGAAGTCGCCCCGCCCGGCCCTCGTGGCGCCCTTCGCCAACTCCGTGTACCGCCCGGTGCGCGTGAACGCCACGGCGGCCAGGGTCACCAGGAACAGCGCGGCCCCCGCCGTCAGTCCGATCCGCCGGCCGGGGAGGCCCGGGACGAACGCCCCGACGGCCGCCGCCAGCAGCCCCGGCCACCACAACGGCGCGGCGCCGGCTCTCACGATCACGGCCACCCTCGCCAGCGACTGTGCTCCGCGCCCCACGTCCGTACCCCTCTCCCGCAGTCCCCTGTGGACCTTTCGGCGCGGAGATTAGTAGGCGCAGATGAGCGACGTCTGAGAATCGGCGGAGCCTCTCGGCCGGGCTCCGGCTACTCGACGAACAGCCCCCGCGCGGCGGCCCGCGCGTCGAACTCCTCCAGCCGGGCCTGCGCCTCGGGCAGCCCGTCGCACATGGCTTCCAGCAGGACCCGCCCCAGCAGCATCGGGGCGCACGCGGTGTCGAAGGCCAGCCCGGTCCCCACGGCCGCCGGGATCAGCAGATCGCTGTGGGCGGCGACCGGTGCGAACGCCGAGTCGGCCACGGTCACGACGGTGAGCCCCCGCTCCCGGGCGTACGCCAGCGCGTCCACGACCTCGCGCGGGTGCCGGGGCAGCGCGAAGCACATCAGCGCGCTCGCGCCGGCACGCGCCGCGGCGTCGACGCGGTCGTGCAGCATGCTGCCGCCCTCGTCGAGCACCCGCACATCGGGGTGCACCTTGGCGGCGAAGTACCCGAACCCCCTGGCCTGCGAGGACGCGGCCCGCAGTCCGAGCACGAGCAGCGGCCTGGAACCGGCGAGCAGCCGCCCCGCCCGCTCCACGGGGGCCGGATCGGCGAGCAGTTCGGACAGCTGCCGCAGGTTCTCGATCTCCGCGCGCACCGCCTGCTGGTACTCGTTGAAACTCTCCTCCGTCCCGCCCCCGCCGGCCGCACCCTCCGGGGTGACCTCCCGCAGGTGCTTGCGCAGCGCGGGGTACCCGTCGAAGCCGAGCGCGACGGCGAAGCGGGTGACGGACGGCTGGCTGACCCCGGCCAGTTCGGCGAGCTCCACGCTCGACAGGAACGGGGCGTCGGCCGCCCGCCGCACCATGGAGTGCGCGATCCGCCGCTGGGTGGGCGTGAGCCGCTGCCCCTCGAAGAGCCGCTGCAACCGTGCAGCCGGGCTGCTCCCGCTCATGCTGTCCCCTCCAGAGTTCCACCGCGCCGGTCCGGCACCGAGGAATCCATTCAGCCAGCAAGCGGTCTGAATGTCCATATACAGTCCCCGGCCCGGCCGCTCGCATTGCGGGACCGCCGTCCCCTGCCGACCCTGGGATCATGATCCCAGCCAATACGAGAGGGCCGGGCGGCGTCATCGTCCGCTACGGCGATGCCGAGGCCGAGCACGTACTGAGCGTCTACGCCGACCTGCGCTGCCCCTACTGCAAGCGCATGGAGCTCGGCCTCGGAGCCGTGATGGAGCGGGCCGCGGACGAGGGCCGATTCGCGGTGGACCACCATTTCGCCACGTTCATCGACGACTCCGCGGGCGGCAGCGGCTCCATGGAGGCGCTGGCCGCGCTGGGAGCCGCCGCGGACGAGGGACAGAAGCCGTTCATGCACTACCTGCGGGCGCTGTACGCCGATCAGCCCAGTGAGGAGGTGGACGCCTTCGCCGACCGGGAAACCCTGCTGCGGCTGGCCGACGAGGTCGAGGCGCTGCACACCGACGCCTTCCGGCAGAAGGTGGGTGAGCGCACCTACCTGCCCTGGGCGGCACAGGTGTCGGCCGCCTTCGGGACGAGCGGCGTCCGGTCCACCCCGACGGTGCTGATCGACGGCACGCCGGTCCCGGTCATCAACTCCATGGGGTACGCGGTCACGCCCGAGGCCTTCCTCGCCGAGGTGACCTCCCGCTGAGCGTCCGGGCCGCCCGGAGTCAGAACACGACGCGGGCCGTCGTCAGCGCGGCCCGCGCGCCGGGATCGCCCTCCAGCTCCAGCGGGCCGCGCACCGGGCGGCCCGAGACATGCCGGGCGAAGTCGACCGCGCCGGAGCGCAGCGTCGCCGCCGGGCTGCCGATACCCAGCAGACGGCGCCCTCCCGCGGGCCCGCCGAGGTCGATCTCCACCGCGGGGCCCGTCCAGGCGAGGGCCAGGTCGAGGACCACCTGGTCCACGATCTCCCGGTCGTGCCCGTCGAGGACGGGCTCGGCCCCGAGGGCGTCGCAGAGGTCCACCCGGTGCATCCAGGTGTCACGGGCCACGAGGACGTTGCCGAGGTAGTCCACCGAGTCGTCGGGCAGCGCCTTCGCCTCCGGGTAGAGCAGGCTCAGCCTGACCCTGCGGCGCAGCGGTGCGGGCACGCGGCGCAGGGCGATGAGGGCCTGGGGTGCGAAGTGGGCGAGGGCGCCGATGAGTTCGCGGCCCGGAACGGCCTTCCTGTCCTCGATCTGGGCCTCGTTGTGCCCGTCGAGCCGGCCGAGGTGCGGATGGGTGCGGGCGGCCCGCCGGATCCGGCGGGCCGCGACCCAGGGGCGCGGCACCTCCTCGTACTGGCCGACGGTGTGCGCCAGCATGTCCCGGACGTTCCAGCCGGTACAGACGGTCGGGCGCCGCCAGTCCTCGTCGGTGAGTTCACGGAACGTGGAGAGCGTCGCGCGGAGCTCGGCCTCGTTGACCAGGCGGGCCCGCGTCCCGGATGTCCGGGGGATGGCCCGGGCGGAGGATGTCGTGGTGGCCATGGGCGCGCCTCCCGTTTCCCGTCCTGCGGCACCAACGCTACGCCGACGGGGCGCGGCCCGCCCCGTGTGACGGCCCTCCGAAACAGGGGGGTTGTCCCCAGTGCCCGGGGAGCCCCGGCTTCGTACCGTAAGCGTATGGAAGCCCGTGACCCTGAGCTCAGGCGAGAGCTCGACGCCACCCTGCAGGCCCGCGGCGAGCTGGGGCCCGAGTACGAGTCCGCGCTCATCGAGTCGTTCCTGGAGAAGGTCGAGCAGCGGCTCGACGGCACGAACGACCTGCGGGCCAGGCGCCACCTCGCCGAGCAGCGGATGGCCACCGCCCGGGGCGCGGCCCGCCCCGCGACGCCGGCCGTCGGCACCTTCGGTGAGCGGTTCGGCTTCGGGGCGGTCTCGCTGGTGCTGGCCATCCCCCTGTCCGCGATCGGCGTCGCCAACGCCGGCATCGAGGGGCTCGTCGTGGCCTGGCTGGGGATCTTCGGCGTGAACGCCGTGCACTCCGCCCGCGCGTGGCCCTGGGGCCCGGGGAAGCGGCGGACCTCGTCCGGGTGGGACGGCTGAGGGAGAGGACGGCGGAAGGATAGTCGCGGGGACCGCCGCACCCCCGGTCGCCCGGGGGGCGGGACGACGGCGGTCCCCGCGAGGGACGCGGTCCCGGGTCAGGGCCGGGTGCCGCGTCCTGGCGACGGTGGAGGTCCGGGAGCCGCTCCGTAGTCCGTGTCGCCGTATGTGGTGCCGGCGGGCCTTCCCGCCGACACCCATTACTGTGCCGGAGCCGTGTTAAGCCGGTGCTGCGTCAACGTGTCGCGCTCGTACCGTTTTCGCGAACCCGGGACACCCCGGCGCTACGGCTTGGGCGCCGCGTCCTTCGCCAGGAACGCCAGCAGGTCCTGCCTGCTCACGACACCGGTCGGCTTGCCCTCG
Source organism: Streptomyces sp. NPDC023573 (assembly GCF_055559735.1). Classification (NCBI taxonomy): domain Bacteria; kingdom Bacillati; phylum Actinomycetota; class Actinomycetes; order Kitasatosporales; family Streptomycetaceae; genus Streptomyces; species Streptomyces sp. NPDC023573. Next base: position 303,262 of record NZ_JBVHKB010000009.1, on the reverse strand, counting down.
ACGAGGACGATCGCCGCGTCGGCACCCTCCGCACCGCTGAGCACGGCCATGAGGTCCTCGACGGGCTCGCCCGAGCCGACCTGCGGCAGCGGGGCCGACATGTGCTTCTCCAGGGAGTCGGACAGCGTGGCCCGCTGGGTGAACAGCGCGTCCAGGAGCTCGCGCTCCACGACGGAGCCGATGACCTCGGCGGCCATCACGTCCGGGTGTCCCGCGCCCGGCTTCACGATCGGCATCTGGGAGACGCCGTACTCCCGGAGGACGTCGATGGCCTCCCCGACCGTCTCCTCGGGGTGCATGTGGACGAGCGAGGGGAGCGGCCCCTCCTTGAAGTCGAGCACCGCCCCGACCCGGGCGGACGGCCCGGCGTCCTCCAGGAAGCCGTAGTCGGCCATCCACTCGTCGTTGAAGATCTTGCTCATGTAGCCGCGGCCGCTGTCCGGCAGCAGGACGACGACCACGTCCTGGGGGCCGAGACGCCTCGCGACCTCCAGGGCCGCGACGACCGCCATGCCGCAGGAGCCGCCGACGAGCAGACCCTCCTCCTTGGCGAGCCGGCGGGTCATCTGGAAGGAGTCCTTGTCCGAGACCGCGACGATCTCGTCCGTGACCGTGCGGTCGTAGGCGCTCGGCCAGAAGTCCTCACCGACGCCCTCCACGAGGTAGGGCCGCCCCGAGCCGCCGGAGTAGACGGAGCCCTCCGGGTCGGCGCCGACGACCCGCACGCGGTTCTCGCTGATCTCCTTGAGATAGCGGCCGGTACCGGTGATCGTGCCGCCGGTGCCGACGCCCGCGACGAAGTGGGTGATCCGTCCCTCCGTCTGCTCCCAGAGCTCCGGCCCCGTGGTCTCGTAGTGCGAGCGCGGGTTGTTGGGGTTGGAGTACTGGTCGGGCTTCCAGGCCCCCGGCGTCTCCCTGACCAGGCGGTCGGAGACGTTGTAGTACGAGTCCGGGTGGTCGGGGTCGACGGCCGTCGGGCAGACGACGACCTCCGCCCCGTAGGCCCGCAGCACGTTGATCTTGTCCGTGGACACCTTGTCCGGGCAGACGAAGACGCACTTGTAGCCCTTCTGCTGGGCGACGATGGCCAGGCCCACGCCCGTGTTGCCGCTGGTCGGCTCCACGATCGTGCCACCGGGCTTCAACTCGCCGCTCTGCTCGGCGGCCTCGATCATGCGCAGCGCGATGCGGTCCTTCACCGATCCGCCGGGATTGAAGTACTCGACCTTGGCCAGGACCGTCGCCTGAATGCCTGCCGACACATTGCGCAGCCTGACCAGCGGGGTGTTGCCGACAAGACTGATCATCGAATCGTGGAATTGCACCGTGTACTCCGGGATCTCCGTAATGGTCAGGCAAGAGTATGCGTACGGGCAGGAGATCGGGCCGAGCGATTGAGTTACGCCCTCCACGGGGCAGGTAGTGCTGTGTACGGCTGTACGGCACGGAGGAGGTGGACCGGACTGTGTCGAGAGCGAGGGTGGCGCGGCGGATCGCAGCGGGTGCGGCCTATGGGGGCGGCAGCGTAGGGCTGATCGGCGCGGCGACGGTGGGGCTGGTGCTGGCCGAGGTCCAGCTGGCGAAACGGCAGGTGGGCGGGGGCAAGGCCCCGGTCCCCCCGAGTGCGGACGGGCGGTACGGGGTGGCGTTCGCCGGCCCGTCCGATCCGCTGCGCTTCGTCCTGCTGGGCGACTCGACGGCGGCCGGCCAGGGTGTGCGGAGAGCCGGCCAGACCCCGGGGGCGCTGCTGGCGTCCGGTCTCGCGGCGGTGGCCGAACGGCCGGTGGATCTACGGAACGTGGCCCTGCCGGGGGCCCGGTCGGACGATCTGGAGCGGCAGGTGTCCCTGGTGCTGGCCGATCCGTCGGGGGTGCCGGACGTCTGCGCCATCATGATCGGCGCGAACGACGTGACCCACCGGATGCCGGCGACACAGTCGGTGCGCTGTCTGAGCACGGCCGTCCGGCGGCTGCGCACGGCCGGTGCGGAGGTCGTCGTGGGCACCTGCCCGGACCTGGGCACGATCGAGCCGGTCTACCAGCCGTTGCGGTGGCTGGCCCGGCGGGTGAGCCGGCAGCTGGCGGCGGCCCAGACGATCGGCGCGGTGGAGCAGGGCGGGCGGACCGTCTCACTGGGCGACCTGCTGGGTCCGGAGTTCGAGGCGAACCCCCGGGAGCTCTTCGGTCCCGACAACTACCACCCCTCGGCCGAGGGGTACGCGACCGCTTCGATGGCGATGCTGCCGACCCTGTGCGCGGCTCTCGGGCTGTGGCCGGAGTCCGACCACCTGGACGGTTCGCGCCGCGAGGGGATGCTGCCGGTCGCCAAGGCGGCCTCCCGCGCCGCACGCGAGGCGGGCACCGAGGTGACGGCGGCGCGCGCGCCCTGGGCCATGCTCAAGCACCGCAGGCGCCGGCGCCTGCCCGCCCACACGGAACCGGTCCCGCACGACGGCACGGGCACGGACACGGACGGCGGCCCCATGCCGGAGCGCGGGTCGGGTGCGACCTGGCGCCGGCCCGGGAACATTCCGGGAAACTGAGCGGTTGCTTAGAAAAGAGGTCCGCATCACATCACCTGTTGGGTGACCTCAGCTATACGTCCGGGTAACTTCCAAGGCAGTCCAGCCTTCCTGCCTTCCAGCCCTCATGGAGCCGCGTGATGCCCGAAGCCGTGATCGTCTCTGCTGCCCGTTCGCCCATCGGCCGGGCCTTCAAGGGGTCCCTCAAGGATCTGCGCGCGGACGACCTGACCGCGACCATCATCCGGACGGCGCTGGCCAAGGTCCCCGAGCTGGACCCCAAGGACATCGACGACCTGATGCTCGGCTGCGGCCTCCCCGGCGGCGAGCAGGGCAACAACCTGGGCCGCGTCATCGCCGTGCAGATGGGGATGGACCACCTCCCCGGCTGCACGGTCACCCGCTACTGCTCGTCCTCGCTCCAGACCAGCCGCATGGCCCTGCACGCCATCAAGGCCGGCGAGGGCGACGTCTTCATCTCCGCCGGCGTCGAGATGGTGTCCCGCTTCACCAAGGGCAACTCCGACAGCCTGCCGGACACGCACAACCCGTTCTTCGCCGACGCCGAGGCACGTACCGCCGCCCGCGCCGAGCAGGAGGGCACGAGCTGGACCGACCCGCGCGAGGAGGGCCTCGTCCCGGACGCGTACATCGCGATGGGGCAGACCGCCGAGAACCTGGCCCGGATCAAGGGCGTCACCCGCCAGGACATGGACGAGTTCGGCGTGCGGTCGCAGAACCTCGCCGAGGAAGCCATCAAGAACGGCTTCTGGGAGCGCGAGATCACCCCCGTGACGACGCCGGACGGCACGGTCGTCTCGAAGGACGACGGCCCCCGCGCCGGCGTCACCCTGGAGGGCGTGCAGGGCCTGAAGCCGGTGTTCCGCCCCGACGGGCTCGTCACCGCCGCCAACTGCTGCCCGCTCAACGACGGCGCCGCCGCCCTGGTGATCATGTCCGACACCAAGGCGCACGAGCTGGGCCTGACCCCGCTGGCCCGCATCGTCTCGACGGGCGTGTCCGGCCTGTCCCCCGAGATCATGGGCTACGGCCCCGTCGAGGCCAGCAGGCAGGCTCTCGGGCGCGCCGGGCTGACCGTCGACGACATCGACCTGGCCGAGATCAACGAGGCGTTCGCCGCCCAGGTCATCCCCTCCTACCGTGACCTCGGCCTGCCGCTGGACAAGGTCAACGTCAACGGCGGCGCGATCGCCGTGGGCCACCCCTTCGGCATGACCGGCGCCCGCATCACCGGCACGCTGATCAACAGCCTGCAGTTCCACGACAAGCAGTTCGGCCTGGAGACGATGTGCGTGGGCGGCGGCCAGGGCATGGCCATGGTCATCGAGCGGCTGAGCTGAGCCGCAGCGGAGGGTAGGGGGCGCCCGAGGAACGAGGGCGGCACCTGCCCGCAGCGCAGGCGAAGCTCAGCGCGACCGCAAGCACAGAGCGGCTGAGCTGAGCCGCAGCGGAGGGTAGGGGGCGCCCGAGGAACGAGGGCGGCACCTGCCCGCAGCGCAGGCGAAGCTCAGCGCGCGCTCAGGGGCCCTTTTGAATCGAGCCGAGCTCCTATCGTGACCGAATCTCCCCCAGGATGTGATCTGCGTCCCGGGGGAGAGTCGTTTCTGCAGGTCACACCAGTCACAGAGCTAAACACCAGGCCCAAAGACCTGTCCAATTCGTGACGTAATGCACTGACAGCAGGCATCGGTACAGGACAAGCTGATGTAGGAAGTCGGGGGTGTCGATTGAAACCGGGAGTATGTCAGTGAGCGCCATGCCGTTTGCCCTGTTGCTGACCACCGCCGCTGCCACGGCCGTCGGCGCCGCCGCTCTGCACGCTGCTCACGGGCTGCGCAAGCAGGTCACGGCCCTGCGCACGGAGCTGGCGGAGGGACGCGGCCCGCACGCGTCCGTGCCCGAGCAGCTGAACCGGAGCGCCGGCACACCCGCCGAGGAGATACGCGCGGCGGTCGCCGACGCGCTCGCCGAGGAGCGGGAGCGGGAGCTCGCCGAGGCCCGCGCCTTCTGGGCGGCCCAGGAAGCACGCGACGCCGCCGACGCCCCGTCCCTGCTGGGCGGACTCGGCGAGGACGTCCCGTTCTTCATGCCCCGCCAGACCGACTTCGCGGGCCTGGAGGCGATGGACCTCGAAGCGGGCGACGCCCTGGACGAGCTCGCCGAGCTGGCGGAGCTCACCGACATGCCCGAGGTCACCGAATACGCGGAGTACGCCGAGGACTCCCCCGAGCTGGCCGCGGCCCGTCGCCGCCACCCGTCACACCCGGACTTCGTCCCCGTACAGACACCCGTCGTCACCGACCATGAGCGTACCGTGAACCGGCTGGAACGGCTCGCCGATACCGGTACGGAGCTCACCGACGTGCGGCCGGGCCCTCTCGGGACGCTCGATGTGTACGTCTTCGCCGACGGCACCACGCTCTGCATGACCCCGGGCCACCGGGAGACCGCCGAGCGGCTCGCCGACTCGCTGCGCTCCGGTGAGCAGCCGGTGCTGCTGGGCGGTTCGGGAGTCTCCGGCGCCTACGCGCTGACGTTCTCGTGCGGCCAGGACAACGTCTACATCCTCGCCGACCGCGTCATCGCCTCGTTCTAGGGCCTGAACGCCCGCTCCGCCGCCTCCTCGACACACCGCACGGCCTCGTCCAGCTCCTGGGACGAGGCCGTTTCCAGTGCCACGGCCAGGTCCCGCCCGGCGACCGCGAGCTGGTCGCCGACCGCGAATATCCCGGCGTCCGGCATGGTCCTCGGCTCCCTGTCCGGGGCCTCGGCCCGCTGGGCACGGACGGACAGCTCCCTCGCCGCCGCCAGGGCCTCGGCGGCCGTACCGCGCTGCAGCCGGCTCTGCGGGGTACTCCGCAGCCGGTCGGCGAAACGGTCCACGGCGGTGATCAGGGGCGTCGTATCAAGCACGCCGTGACCCTACGCGCCCCCGCGGGATGGTTTCCAACGCGCCGAGGCCCGGGCACGGGGCCGGGAACCTCGCGACGACGAAACGGGACGGCCCGCAGGCGATGAGCCTGCGGGCCGTCCCGTCGTCGTCGTGCCTACGGGTCAGTCGTTCCCGTTGAGGATGGAGAGCAGACGCAGCATCTCCAGGTAGATCCACACCAGGGTCAGGGTGAGGCCGAAGGCGGCCAGCCAGGACTCCTCGCGCGGTGCGCCGTAGTTGACGCCGTCCTCGACCTGCTTGAAGTCCAGCGCCAGGAAGCACGCGCCGAGGATGATGCCGATGACTCCGAAGAGGATGCCCAGACCGCCGCTGCGGAAGCCGAGGCCGTCACCGCCGCCGAACACGCTGAACAGCAGGTTGACCATCATCAGGAGCACGAAGCCCACGGCCGCGGCCATCACGAAGCCGTAGAAACGGCGGGTGACGCGGATCCAGCGCATCTTGTACGCGATGAGGACACCGGCGAAGACACACATGGTGCCCATCACCGCCTGCATCACCGTGCCGGGGCTGATGTAGGTGCTGACCGTGCTGGAGATCACTCCGAGGAAGACACCCTCGAAGGCCGCGTAGGCCAGAATCAGCGCCGGCGCGGGCTTGCGCTTGAAGGACTGGATGATCGCGAAGACGAACGCGATCAGGGCCGCGCCGATGGCGATGCCGTAGGACTTGCCGAGATTGGCCTCGTCGACCGGCAGCAGGGCCCAGGAGAGCGCGGCGGTGAGCACCACGGTGCCCAGCGTCATGGCCGTACGCGTGACGACGTCGTCGATCGTCATCGCGCCGGAGCGCGCGGGCGCCTGCGGGGCGCCGTACTGGGTGTCCTGCTGGGCGTAGGGGTTCGTGGCGTACGGGTTCGCGGCGGTGCCCTGCGCGTACGGGTTGGCACCCGCTGCGGGGGCCCCGGCCTGCGGCGCCGCGTTGAAGCCCGCGTAGCCGTTGTCGCGGCTGAACCCCCGTCGCGAGAAGACCGGGTTGCTGCTCCTCATTTCACTCCTCCATGGCCACCTCGCGCGGCCTTGCGTCAAGAGTAATGGGTAGGCAAAAGAATCACCCTAGTACCGGAGGAGGATCTTCGGGGAAGCCGACGGCCCCGGCCCCTCCTGTGCGGTACCGAAAGCCTCGTACCCGCCGGGCGCGTCCGCAAAATGCGCACGCGCCCCGGTCACCCGGCCGCCGCGCACGCACAGTGATCACCCGGAACGGGAAGGGTGACCACCGGCGGGACGGCCCTAAGAGGTTGACAGCTGAAGTACCGTGCGGCCGCCCGGGCTCCACCGACCGTGCGGTGGTGCCCGGAGCCGGACTCGAACCGGCACGCCCCCGAGGAGGCAGCGAGGTTTAAGCTCGCCGTGTCTGCATTCCACCACCCGGGCGTGGGCGCGCGGCTCCGCTTTGGCACAAGACCCTATCCGGGGGCGTCCCTCGAACAGCGGAACATCCATTCGATGTTGTCTTATTTTATTGACCGTGTGAGGGACCGTCAGACACCGGGCACCGCATCAGCACACGCCCGGCCCGGTCGGGGGGTACGAACCCCGGCAAACGGGAATGACGGAAAGTCGCCGCACCCGCACGGCCCAATACGCCATGGGCCGCGCCACCGTTCGCCAGGGCCCGCCACCTCAGTGGTCGACGGTGTCGTTGACGCACCGGAGAACCGGCCGTGAGCCCAGCGCCTCCGGGTCCTTCAGCACCGCGCCCGTGACATGGAACACGGCACTCTCACCGGGCAGCAGAGTGACGAGCATGTCGTCCACCTCCGCCGCCGGATCCAGCCGGTCGGGGAAGAGCGCGAGATCGCGCAGCAGGGTCCGCGCCGTCACCGTGACCCGGTAACCGATGCCCGATTCGTCACCCTGGGTGACCGTGGCCTGGTACCGCGCCGGCGGCAGCGCGAGACGGGTGTCCTCCTCGTAGAACTCCACCAGCCGCTGCTCGCCCAGCTCCGCGACCAGCACCTCGCGGGCGCTGTCGTCCGGGTCGGCGACCGCGGACGGCAGGGGCACACGGGTGACGCCCCGGGCCGCCGTGCCCACCTCGACCGCCTCCTCGGCCAGGACCTCGCCGTCGAGGGAGCGCCGGGTCAGCCGCAGCGTGCCCTCCCACGGGCGGGCGGAGTCGTTGACCAGGTGCAGTGCTCCGTCCCGTACGGCCATCAGCCGGTCCGCGTACACCGCGCGCAGGGCGTACCAGAGCGGCTTGCGGCGGCCGTCCCCGTCGACGGCCGCCCAGGACACGACCGGCCAGCAGTCGTTGAGCTGCCACACGACCGAGCCCATGCAGTACGGGCTGTGCGAGCGGAAGTGGCGGATCCCGAAGGCGACCGCGCGGGCCTGGTTCAGCTGGGTGAGCCAGTGCCAGTCGTCGAAGCCGGACGGCTGCGGGAGATGGTCCCCCAGGCCCCGCAGCAGCTTGGCGTCGCCGTCCTCCGCCTTCTGGTGGTGGGCGAGCAGCGGGGAGCCGGGTGCCGGCGGGCCGCTGACCGCGCGGCGCAGCGTGGCGTACGCGGGCGGGCCCTGGAAGCCGAACTCGGCGACGAAACGGTGGGCGGTGTCGGCGTAGTGCCGGTAGTCGACCCTGTTCCAGACGTCCCAGAGGTGGACCGTGCCGCGCGAGGGGTCCTGCGGGGGCAGCTCAGGGGACCCGGAGTAGGGCGACCCCGGCCAGTACGGACGGGAGGGGTCGGTCTCGGTGCAGAGGGCCGGCAGCAGCTCGTGGTAGTAGCCGTGGCCCCAGGTCCGGCCCTCCAGCTTCTCCTGCCACCCCCAGTCCGCGTGGCCCTCCAGGTTCTCGTTGTTCCCGCACCACAGCACCAGCGAGGGGTGCGGGGCGAGCCGGACGAGGTTCTCGCGGACCTCCGCGGCCACCTCGTCGTACAGCGGCTGCTCCTCCGGGTAGGCCGCGCAGGCGAACGGGAAGTCCTGCCAGACGAGCAGCCCCTTCTCGTCGCACAGCTCGTAGAAGTCGTCGCTCTCGTAGAGGCCGCCGCCCCAGACCCGGATCAGGTTCACGCCCGCGGCGACCGCCTGGTCGAGACGGTCCGAGACCCGCTGCCGGGTGATCCGGGCGGGGAAGCAGTCGTCGGGGATCCAGTTCACCCCGCGTACGAAGACGGGCTCGTCGTTGACGGAGACACGGAACGCCTCACGCTCCAGGGAAACTCCACGGAATCCGGTGCGGCCGGTCCAGGCGACTTCCTCCCCCAGGCGGACGGTGACGTCGTACAAGGGCTGTTCGCCGTGACTGTGCGGCCACCAGCGCGCGGCCCGGGGGACGGGCAGGGTGACCGAGACGCGGCGCTCTTCCTCGTCGGCGACGAAGACGGCGCGGGCGCCGGCCACCTCGACCGAGCCCGGCAGGGCCGCGCTGCCGCCGCGGTCCACGTCCAGGGTGACCGCCAGGCGCGGCACCCCGTCCTCGTCGAGGTCGCCCAGCACCTTCACCCCGGCGATGCGCGGGCCGGTCCAGGACTCCAGCGCGACCGGCCGCCAGATGCCGGAGGTGACGAGGGTGGGCCCCCAGTCCCAGCCGAAGTTGCAGGCCATCTTGCGGATGAAGGCGTACGGCTCCGCATACGCGCCGGGCCGGTCGCCCAGCTTGTCGCGCATCGCCTCGGCGTAGGTGTACGGGGCGGTGAAGCGTACGGCGAGGGTGTTGGGGCCCTCGCGCAGCAGGGGGCGCACGGGGAAGCGGTAGCTCCGGTGCTGGTTGGCCGTGGAGCCCACCTCGGTGCCGTTGAGCAGGACGGTGGCGACGGTGTCGAGGCCGTCGAAGCACAGGTCGGTGAACGCGTGGCCGTCGGCGGACCACTGGAACGTGGTGCGGTACGTCCAGTCGGTGCGGCCGATCCAGCCGAGCCGGTTCTCGTTGTCGTCCAGATAGGGGTCGTCGATCAGGCCGGCGGCCAACAGGTCGGTGTGGACGCAGCCGGGGACGGCCGCCGGGACGCCTCCTGTGGGGAGCCCCACAGGGACGGCGCTGTCGGCGCTGAGCGTCCAGCCGTCGTGCAGGGGCAGGTGGCGAGGGGTCACGCGGAGGTCCTTACGCAGTCGGGGAGTCCGGCGCAGGCGACGAAGTGGTCCGGCTCGGTCTCGTACAGGTCGCTGTCCCCCGGGCCCCCCTCGTGGAAGGCGCAGGCCTCCACGGGTTCGGCGGACGTCCAGGGCTGGTTCAGCCGGGGCACCGCGGCCAGGAGGGTGCGGGTGTAGGGGTGGAGGGGGTTGCCGAAGACCTTCTGGGTGTCGCCGCGTTCGACGACGCGGCCGTTCCTCAGGACCACCGTTCTCTCGGCGAGGTAGGTGCCGAGGGAGAGGTCGTGGGTGATGTAGAGGACACCCAGGCCGCGTTCCTTGAGCCCGGCGAGGAGGTTGAGGACGTCGATGCGGGTGGAGGCGTCGAGCATGCTGGTGATCTCGTCGGCGACCAGGAAACGCAGGTCGAGCAGGAGCGCGCGGGCGATGAGCAGGCGCTGCAGCTGGCCGCCGCTGAGCTGGTGCGGGTAGCGGCCGAGCACCTGCCCGGGGTCCAGGCGTACGTCCCGTACCGCCTTCTCCACGCGGTCGGACCACTCCTTGTCGGAGACGCCCGGGTGGTACGCGCGGCGGACGAGGGCGAAGACGCGGTCGGCCTTGAAGACGGGGTTGTAGCAGCTGAAGGGGTCCTGGAAGACGCCCTGGACCCGGCGGTAGAAGTCCTTGCCGGGTCTGACCTGTTCGCCGTCCAGGGTGAGGCGGCCCGAACTGGCCCGGGTGAGCCCGAGGACCATGCGGCCGATGGTGGACTTACCGCTGCCGCTCTCGCCGATGAGCGAGACCAGTTCGCCGGGTGCCGCCTCGAAGGACACCCGGTCGACGGCGGTGACGGACCCGCCGCCGAAGGCGCCGGCCCGGAAGGTCTTGGTGACACGGTCGAGGGTCAGCATCAGGCCGCCTTCCAGCATGCGACGGTGTGGCGGGGGGCGACCTCGACGACCGGCGGCTCCTCGGCGCACCCGCTGTCGGCGAGCGGGCAGCGGGCACGGAAGCGGCAGCCGGGGGGAGGGTCCAGGAGAGAGGGCGGGGAGCCCTCGATGCCGCTGAGCGGCTTGTCCTTGAAGCGGGCGCCGACCTGGGGCAGCGAGCCGATCAGCATCTTCGTGTACGGATGGCGTGGCGCGGTCGTCAGCGCCTTCGTGGGGGCCTTCTCGGCGAGCTTGCCCGCGTACATCACCATGATCGAGTCGGCGATGTGCGAGGTGAGCCCGAGGTCATGGGTCACGAAGATCATGCTGGTGACGAGGCCCTTGTCGCGGAGCCCCGTGAGGGCGCCGACGACGGCCTGCTGGTTGGAGACGTCGAGGGCCGAGGTGACCTCGTCGGCGATGAGGACGGACGGGTCGAGCAGCGTGGAGATCACCATGACGGCACGCTGCTTCATGCCTCCGGACAGCTCGATCGGATAGCGGTCCAGGACGTCCCGCTCCATGCCGACCAGGGCGAGCCGGCGGTGGAGTTCGTCCGTGTCCACGCTCACTCCGCGCGAGGCGAGGAGCTCGCGGATCATGCGGCCGATGCGGCGCGTCGGGTTGAGCGCGCTCATCGAGTACTGCGGGACGAGCGAGATCCGGTGGAAGCGGTAGGCGTTCATCGCCCGGTCGTCGGACAGCGGCAGTTCGTCGCCGTCCAGCGTCACCGTGCCGCCCACGTGCCGCATCCGGCCGTCGAGCCGGATGAGGGACTTGCCCAGGGTGGTCTTGCCGCAGCCGGACTCGCCCGCCAGGCCCAGGATCTCGCCGTCCGCCAGGTCGAAGCCGACGCCGTCCAGGGCCCGGACCTCGCCACGCAGCGTGCGGTAGTGGACCCGCAGATCGTTGACGGTCAGGGTCATGAGCTCAGGACTCCCTCAGCTTCGGGTTGAAGACCTCGTCGAGGCCCACGTTGGCGACGTAGAGCGCTCCGACGATCGCGGTGATCCCGGCGCCCGGCGGAATGAACCACCACCACATGCCGAGTTGGAGCGCGCTCCACTGCTGGGCGCTCTGCAGCATCAGGCCGAGCGAGACGCCCTCGGTCGGGCCGAGCCCGATGAAGTCCAGCGAGGAGGCGATGAGGATGGACCCGCCGAAGAGCAGGATGAACATCATGAAGAGGTACGAGCTCATGTTGGGCGCGATCTCGCGGAACACGATCCGCCAGGTGCCGCTCCCGCTGAGCCGGGCCAGGTCGACGAACTCCCGGGTGCGCAGCGAGAACGTCTGCGCCCTGATCGCCCGGGCCGCCCAGGGCCATGAGGTCAGCCCGATGAACAGGCCCTGCACGGCGACGCTGCGCACCCCCATGTAGGCGTTGATGATCAGCAGGACGGCGAGGGCGGGGATCACCAGCACGACGTTGGTGACCATGTTGAGGACCTCGTCGACGACACCGCCCCGGTAGCCGGCGAGGAAGCCGACGACCATGGCGATGACGGCGGCTATGGCCCCGCCGACGACGCCCACCAGGAAGGTGGCGCGCAGCCCGTGCACGAACTGGGCGTAGACGTCCTGGCCGAAGGTGGTGGTGCCCATCCAGTACGTGCCGTCCGGCGCGGACGCCTGCGGGCCCACGTACTCGTTGGGATTGCCGTTGTCGAGCAGCATCGGTCCCACGACGCCGATCGCGAGCAGGATGACGACGAGGGTCACCCCGATGATCAGCTTGGGGTTGCGCACCGCGTAGTGCAGCGACTCGCGGCCCGGCTTGGCCGTGGGGGCCCCGGCCGAGGGGGCTTCGGGCGCCGGGTCGGGCAGTGTGCTCATGACGTGCCTCCTGCCATGCCCGTACGGGTGCGGGGGTCGACGACGACGTACACGATGTCGATGAGGAAGTTGGCGATCAGGACGCCGATGACGATGAACAGGAACGCGCCCTGGAGCAGGAAGAAGTCCTGGTTCTGGATCGCCGCCAGGATCAGTGAGCCGAGCCCCGGATAGGCGAAGACGATCTCGGTGACGAGCGCCCCGGCGACCAGTACGCCGAGCTGGAGCGCCAGGCCGGTGACCTGGGGCAGGACGGCGTTGCGGAACGCGTAGCGGCGGATGAGCCGCTGCGGGGCGCCGAGGGCGGAGAGATAGGAGCTGTAGTCGGACTCCAGCTCGTAGATGATCATGTTGCGCATGCCGATGGCCCAGCCGCCGAGCGCGACGAGGAAGAGCGAGAGGAACGGCAGGACCCAGTGGTGCAGCGCGTCGATGACGAAGTCGCCGTTCCAGCCGGGCTGGATGTCCAGGCTGTAGCCCCCCGATATGGGGAACCAGCCGGCCTTCGCACCCAGCGCCCAGGCGAGGATGACGGCGATCCACATGTACGGCATGGCCGTCAGCAGATAGCCGGCCGGCAGCACGGTGTTGTCGAGGACCTTGCGGCGGGCGGAGAGCGCGCCGATCCAGTTGCCCACGAACCAGCTGAGCAGGACGGCCGGGATCATCAGGCCGAGCGTGTACGGGAGCGCGTCGAGCAGGACGTCTCCGACGGGCGTGGGGAAGACGAAGATGGAGATACCGAAGTCGCCCTGGAGCAGCGCCCCCCAGAAGTGGAGGTACTGCTGCCACAGCGGTTCGTCGAAGCCGAACAGGTTGTTGTAGTAGGTGCGCATCGCCTCGGCGGCCTCCGGCTGCGATACGCGGGCGCGTGCGACCATGGCGGAGACCGGGTCACCGGGCATGAAGCGCGGGATCATCCAGTTGACGGTGACGGCGACGACGAACGTCAGTGCGTAGATGAGAAGTTTGCGGGCGAAATAGCGGCGCAAGAGTGCTCCCCTGGTGGAGAGCCCCGCCGTGCGCGCACGGTCAGGTGCGCGCGCACGGCGGGGCGGTCATGCGGTCGGTCCTACTTGGCGGGCTTCAGCTGCGTGAGCGTCTCGAAGCCGCCCATCTCCAGCCAGTTGCGCCACAGGGCCGGCGCGGTCTTGGGAGTCCCCTCGGCGTCCGAGGGCCAGTTCGTCCAGGTGCCGGTGGTGGACTGCGACCAGAGGCCGTTGTACCAGAGCGGGATGATGGGCATCTCCGTCAGCTGGATGTCCTGGATCTTCGACACGGCGGCCTTCATGCCCGCCGTGTCGTCGGTCTTGACCCCGCCGAGCTCCTGCACCAGCTTCCAGGCCTCCTCGTTCTCGTAGCGACCGAAGTTCACCGTGTTCTGCTGCTTCTGGACCGGCATCTGGAAGATGTAGTCGTAGTACGTCCACGGGGTGTTGGACAGCTGACGCTCGTTGTTGATCACGAGGTCGAAGTCGCCCTTCCCGCGCCGCTCGTTGAGGGCGTTCTGGTCGGGGAACTCGGTGGTGATCTTGATGCCCGCGTCCTTGGCCCCGGCGGCGATGACCTTGGCCGCCTCCATCCAGTCGGTCCAGCCGGAGGGCACGGCCAGCTTCAGGCTGAGGGCCTTGCCGTCCTTGTTCTCGACGAAGCCGTCGCCGTCCTCGTCCCGGTAGCCGGCCTCCGCGAGCTCCTTCTTCGCCGCGGCGGCGTCGTGTGTGAAGCCCTTCTCCGCGATGAGGGCCTTGTCGTCGAACTGCTCCCACTGCGGCAGCAGGCCCGTCGGGGAGGCCGGCTTGACCAGGTCGCCGTACACACCCTTGACGATCTTCCCGGTGTCGACGGACGCGGCGAGCGCCCGGCGGAAGGCGGCGTCGTCCATCGGCTTCTTGGTGGTGTTGGGCACCAGCCAGGCGGTGTTGGCCGAGAGCATGTACGGGGCCTTGTCGTAGTACGACACGACCTTCTTGCTCTTGATCAGCGAGGACGCGCCGGGCAGGAAGTTGTTGCTGAGGTCCAGCTGGCCCTGGCCCAGCTGACCGATCACCACTTCGTTGCTCGGGTTGGAGACGTCGACGATGTAGCGGGGCGCAGGCGTCATGCTCAGCGCCTCGGTGCCCCACCAGTCCTCGCGCCGCTCCCAGACGACCCGGTCCTGGGACTTGCTCTTCAGCTTGTACGCCCCGGTGCCGACCGGCTTGTCGTTGACGCCGTTGAGGATGTCCTCGTCGGTGCGCGGACTCCAGACGTGCTCCGGAACGATCGGCTGGCCGTAGAGGGTGTAGTCCCACTCCTGGTAGCGGGCCTCCCTGAAGGTGAAGCGGACCGTCGAGTCGTCCACCGCCTTCGCGTCGGACAGCCAGCTCCACAGCGAGTGGAAGGCGGAGGCCTCGATCTTGCCCAGCCCGTAGGAGTACGCCACGTCCTTGGCGGTGAGCGGCTTGCCGTCGGCCCAGGTGATGCCCTGGCGCAGCTTCACCTCGTACGTCTTGTCGCCGGTCCAGCTGCCGGACTCGGCGAGCCAGGGCGTCAGCTTGCCCTCGTTCGGGTCGAAGTGGAACAGGGTCTCGTAGACCAGTCCCTTGGTGCCGGTCGCGTGGTCCCAGTTGCGCAGCGGGTTGTAGTTGGCCGGAGGCCCCCACTGGGTGCCGGTCGTGTAGAGCGTCTCGTCGCGCGGCAGCGAGCCGCCCTTGCCGACCGCCCCGCCGGTGCCGCCCGCCCCCGAACCGCCCCCCGTGCACGCGGTCGCGGCGAGCGTGAACACGGCGAGTGCGGTGGTGACCCGCAGCCGGGTACGCGTACCCATAGCCCCTCCTCTTCCCCCGCCGTCCCTGCTGAGCGGAGTCACTGAACCGGGTAAGTGCCGTGAAGGTATGGGGGCGCCGGACCGGTGTCAAGAGTGCGGGAGCGCTCCCATATGAGCATTCCCATGGCGCTCCCTGAGTGGTCTGGACCGCTCCGGGGAAGACCCAGGTCAGGGGTGTGCGGCCGGCCGGTCTAAGATGCGCACCTGAGAGCGAACCGGTTAAGCGAGGTCGCATGTCCAAACTCCGCCCCACGATCGCCGACATCGCACGCCGCGCCGGGGTGTCGAAGGTCGCGGTGTCGTACGCCCTGAACGACCGCCCCGGGGTCTCCCCCGCGACCCGCGCGTCCATCAAGGCCATCGCACAGGAGATCGGCTGGCGCCCCAACAGCGCGGCCCGCGCGCTCACCCGTGCCCGCGCCGACACCGTGGGGCTCGCGCTGTCCCGCCCCGCCAGGATGCTCGGGGTCGAGCCGTTCTTCATGGAGCTGATCAGCGGCATCGAGACGGAGCTGTCAGCGCGTGGCCGCGCCCTGCTCCTCCAGGTCGTCGCCGACCCGGCTCAGGAGCTGGAGGTGTACCGCCGCTGGTGGGGCGAGGGCCGGGTGGACGGGGTGTTCCTCGCCGATGTGCGCTCCCCCGACCCTCGCATCGAGGGCGTCGCCGAGCTGGGCATGCCCGCCGTCGTGATCGGCCACCCCTCGGCGGCCGGCTCCCTCACCCCGGTGTGGTCGGACGACTCGGCGGCTCTGCGGGAGACCCTGGCCTATCTCACCGCGCTCGGCCACCGCTCCGTCGCCCGGGTCGCCGGGCTGCCCGAGCTGATCCACACCCAGCTGCGCGACCGCGCCCAGCGCGAGATCAGCGCCGAACTCGGTCTGGGTGAGCCGGTGGTGGTGCACACCGACTACTCCGGCGACGAGAGCGCACGCGCCACCCGCAGACTCATCAGCTCGTCCGCGCGGCCGACCGCCGTCATCTACGACAACGACATCATGGCCGTAGCCGGGCTGTCGGTCGCGCAGGAGATGGGGCTGGGCGTCCCCGCCGACCTCTCGCTCGTGGCCTGGGACGACTCCCAGCTCTCCCGCGTCGTGCGTCCCCCGCTGACCGCGCTGAGCAGGGACATTCCCGCGTACGGAACGCACGCGGCCCGCACCCTGCTGGCGGTGGTGGCCGACGGCTCCGCTCCCGGTTTCGAGGACGCGGCGGCCCGCCTGGTGCCCCGCGGGTCGACCGCCCCGCCCCGCTGAGCGGCCCGGGACTCGGGGTTGCTCTCCTACCTCAGGACTACGCCACCGCCCGGCGGGTGCGACTCAAGAGGGCCCCGGGAACGGGCACGGGGGCTGACGACCCGGCGCGCGACGGCGGCGAGAATGGAGGAGTCCCCGCGAAGCTGTCGTACGAACCAGGAGTACCCCTGTGACCACCACCACCGTTCACCGCACCACCGCGGTCGCCGCCCGCGCCACGGAGCTGTCGAAGGTCTACGGCGCGGGTGAGACCCAGGTGATCGCCCTCGACCGGGTGACCGTGGACTTCCCGCAGGGTGAGTTCACCGCGATCATGGGCCCGTCGGGGTCCGGGAAGTCCACGCTCATGCACTGCGTGGCCGGTCTCGACAGCTTCAGCAGCGGCTCCGTGCGCATCGGCGAGACCGAGCTCGGGACGCTGAAGGACAAGCAGCTCACGCAGCTGCGCCGGGACAAGATCGGCTTCATCTTCCAGGCCTTCAACCTGCTGCCCACGCTGACGGCCCTGGAGAACATCACCCTGCCGATGGACATCGCCGGCCGGAAGCCCGACGCCGCCTGGCTCCAGAAGGTCATCGACATGGTCGGCCTCTCCGAGCGGCTGAAGCACCGCCCCACGGAGCTCTCCGGCGGCCAGCAGCAGCGCGTCGCGGTCGCCCGCGCCCTGGCCTCGCAGCCGGAGATCATCTTCGGTGACGAGCCGACCGGAAACCTCGACTCCCGCTCCGGTGCCGAGGTCCTCGGCTTCCTGCGCAACTCGGTGCGCGAGCTCGGCCAGACCGTGGTGATGGTGACCCACGACCCGGTGGCCGCCTCCTACGCGGACCGCGTGGTGTTCCTCGCGGACGGCGCGGTCGTCGACCAGATGCTGAACCCCACCGCCGACGGGGTCCTCGACCGGATGAAGGCGTTCGACGCGAAGGGCCGCACCAGCTGACGTCCCAGAGGCTGTCGCACCACCCTTCCGCACTCCGAACTCCCCCCCAGGAATTGACGACATGTTCCGTACCGCTGTGCGCAATGTCCTTGCGCACAAGGCCAGGCTGCTGATGACCGTGCTCGCCGTGATGCTCGGCGTCGCCTTCGTCTCCGGCACCCTGGTCTTCACCGACACCCTCGGCAACGCCTTCCGCAACCAGTCGGCCAAGAACTACGACAAGGTGGCCGTCGCCGTCACCACCTGGGCCGAGCGCGGCGACGAGGAGACCCCCGCCGTCGACGAGGCCACACTCGACAAGATCCGGAAGCTGGACGGCGTGGCCGAGGCCACCGGGCGGGTCTCCGGATTCGCCGGTGTCGCCGACACCGACGGCAAGCTCATCGGCAACGGCTGGTCGAACACCGGCTCCAACTTCTCCCCCGGTACCGACGGCAAGGACGCCCAGTACGCGTTCACCGAGGGCGCGGGCCCGGTCGAGGCCGGGCAGATCGCCCTCGACAAGACCTCCGCGGACAAGGGCGACTACCGCGTCGGAGAGAAGGTACGGGTCGCCACGAACGGGCCGGTGAAGGAGTACGCCCTCTCCGGGATCTTCACCACGGAGGACGGCGCCGTGAACGCGGGCGGCAGCCTGGTCCTCTTCGACACGGAGATCGCCCAGCAGCTCTACCTGCGGCCCGGCGAGTTCAAGGACGTCACCGTGACCGCCGCGGCCGGCGCGTCCGACCAGCAGCTGCTGGACGCCGTCAAGCCCCTCCTCCCCGAGGACGCCGAGGCCAAGACGGGAGCGGCCCTCGCGGACGAGGAGGCCGAGATGACCGAGTCCGGCCTCAAGAGCCTCAACTCGATGCTGCTGGCCTTCGCGGGCATCGCACTCTTCGTCGGTGTGTTCCTGATCGCCAACACGTTCACCATGCTCATCGCCCAGCGCACCAAGGAACTCGCCCTGATGCGCGCCGTCGGCGCCTCCCGCCGGCAGGTCAAGCGGGCCATCCTGCTGGAGGCGGGCGTGGTCGGCGTGATCGCCTCGGTGATCGGCTTCGTCCTGGGCGTCGGGCTCGCGACGGCGCTGCGCTCCGCGATGGGCATGTTCGGCGGGAAGATCCCGGCCGGTCCCCTGGTCGTCTCCCCCACCGCGGTCGTCTCCGCCTTCGCCGTGGGCGTGCTGATCACCGTGTTCGCCGCCTGGCTGCCCGCCCGTCGCGCCGCCAAGATCCCGCCGGTGGCCGCGATGAGCAGCGTGCACGCGGTGGCCACCACCAAGTCGCTGGTCGTGCGCAACTCGTTCGGCGCGGTGATCACCCTCGTCGGATCCGCGCTGATCATCGCCGGTGCCGCCCAGGGCGACGAGAACGGCCGGTGGCTCATCGGAGGCGGGGCCTTCCTCGCCCTCATCGGTGTCATCGTGCTCATCCCGCTGCTCTCGCGGCCTGTGATCGCCCTGGCGCGTCCGCTGTTGCGGGGCCTCTTCGGGGTGTCCGGCAAGCTGGCCGCGCAGAACGCGGTCCGCAATCCGCGGCGCACCGGGGCCACCGCTTCCGCCCTCGCGATCGGACTCACCCTGGTCACCGGCATCTCCGTGCTCGGTGTCACGCTCGGCCAGGCCATCGACAAGATGACGACGGACAACATCCGGGCCGACTACATGGTCTCCATGGCCAGTGGCGACCCGCTCGACGAGTCGGCCCTCACCGCCCTGCGCAAGGCCGACGGCGTCGCGGCGGCCACGCCGCAGCGGTCCGTCTGGCTGGACATCAGTGACGAGCAGGGTGTCTCGGCCTCCGGAGTCACGCCGGGCGACGTCGAGAAGGTCTTCAACCTGAAGACGGTCTCCGGCTCGCTGTCGTCGCTGAAGGACGGCGAGATCGCCGTCGACCGCAAGACCGCGAAGTCGAACGGCTGGAAGACCGGCGACAGCGTCCCCGTGACGTTCCAGGACAAGAAGAAGGAGACCCTGAAGGTCGGCGCGCTCTACGAGGGCAACGAGTTCCTCTCCCCCGTCCTGATCCCCGATGACGTGGTCGACCCGCACGAGACCCTCGCCGACATCCGCGAGGTCTGGCTGACCATGGACGGCGGCCAGAGCGAGGCCAACGAGAAGGCCGTGATCGACGCGCTCGGCGACAACCCCGCGATGAGCGTCGTGGACCGCCAGGGCATCCGGGACATGTTCGGCGGCTTCATCAACACCGCGCTGAACATCATGTACGCGCTGCTGGCCATGGCCCTGATCATCGCCGTACTCGGAGTCGTCAACACGCTGGCCATGTCGGTCTTCGAACGCCAGCAGGAGATCGGCATGCTCCGGGCGATCGGTCTCGACCGCCGCAGGGTCAAGCGCATGATCCGGCTGGAGGCCGTGGTCATCTCGCTCTTCGGAGCGGTGGTCGGAGTGGGCCTCGGTACGTTCCTCGGCTGGGCGATCGGCAAGAGCCTGTCCGCCTCGATCCCGGGCTACGCCCTGGTCATCCCGTGGGACCGGCTCGCGGTCTTCCTGGTGCTGGCAGGGCTCGTGGGTGTGCTGGCCTCGCTGTGGCCGGCCCGTAGCGGCGCGAAGCTGAACATGCTGACCGCGATCAAGACGGAGTAGGCGTACGTGGAAGGGCCGGTACCCGCAGCTGGGGGTACCGGCCCTTCCGCGTTCCCGGGTCAGGCGTTCGCCGACGCCGTCCAGTCCCGGGCACGCAGCGGCATGGCCGAACCGCCGCCGTCCCGCGGCCGGACCGCGAGGATCTGGTTGACGCCGATCTTGTTGTGCTCGAAGGAGAGAGCCGAGGCGGCCATGTAGAGCCGCCACACCCTGGCCCGTCCGGGCGAGGTCGCCTGCACGGCCTCCTTCCAGTGCTTCTCCAGGTTGGCCACCCACTGACGCAGGGTCATCGCGTAGTGCTCCCGGATCGCCTCGACGTCCCGGGCCTCGAAGCCGGCCTCCTCCAGGGTGGCGACGGTGCGGCCCACCGGGGCGAGCTCCCCGTCGGGGAAGACGTAGGAGTCGATGAACTCGTCGATGCGGTAGGCCGACTCGTCCTTCTCGGGGCGGCGGGCGATCTGGTGGTTGAGCAGCCGGCCGCCGGGCCTGAGGAGTGCGTAGAGGTCGTCGGCGTACTCACGGAAGCGGACCGAGCCCACATGCTCGGCCATGCCGATCGAGGAGATGGCGTCGTAGGGGCCGTCCCTGACGTCCCGGTAGTCCTGGACCCGGATCTCGATCCGGTCGGTCAGGCCCTCCTCGGCGATGCGCTTGCGGGCGAAGGCGGCCTGTTCGGTGGAGAGCGTCACTCCGGTGACGCGGGCCCCGTACTCACGGGCGGCGTGGATGGCCATGGAGCCCCAGCCGCAGCCGACGTCGAGAAGACGGTCGTCCTCCTTGAGCGCCAGCTTGCGGCAGACGAGGTCGAGCTTGTCGCGCTGGGCGTCCTCCAGGGTGGAGCCCTCCTGCCAGTAGGCGCAGGAGTAGACCATGGAGGGGCCGAGGACCATCGCGTAGAAGTCGTTGCCCACGTCGTAGTGGTGGCTGATGGCTTCCTTGTCCCGGCGCTTGGTATGCAGCGGCCCGGTGCGGCGGCGGACCTCCTCGACGGGCGGGGGCGGCGGCGGCCAGGGGCCCGCCAGCTGGACGAGGCCGAGTGCGAAGGCCCGGACCCTGGGGTCGCGGACCGGGTGGACGGAGTCCTTCGCGTCGGCGCCCCTTTCCCAGAGCAGCGAGGCCAGGGCGTCCAGGGTCGCGTAGAGGTCGCCGTCGACGTCGATCTCGCCGGCCACCCAGGCGCGGGCGAGTCCCAACTCGCCCGGCTTCCAGAGCAGTCGGCGCAGGGCGCGGCGGTGACGCAGGACCAGGGCGGGGGCACCCGGCGGCCCGGCTTCGCTGCCGTCCCAGGCCCGGATCCGGACAGGCAGGGGCTCTCCCAGCAACTCTTCGGCAAGAGCGGTCAGCCGCGATGCGGCGTCGGCCATGGTGCACACCTCCGTGGTGGTGTTTCCGAACGTGCCTAAATTCGCATATACGCACCCGAACCTGGCCGCGACACCTCGGGGCCGCGGCGAGGTACACCAGCGTCAACGTCATCCCTCGGCCGCGCCATCCCATTGCCGGGCAATGGAACGGCAAAATAGCTGCACTCACCATCTAGTTTGCGGAGGGCCGGAGGACACCGGAGGGGCCGCCCGCACCACGGACAGCCGGCCCGGGAACGCCGGAGGGGCCGCCCGCACCACGGATGGCGGACGACCCCTTCGGTTCCGTACAGGCGCTAGGAGGCCTTGGCCTTTTCGCCGGTCGTGCTCTTGTCGCCGTCGGCCTTGGCCGCGACGGGAGCCGGGCTCGGCTTGGCGGCCTCGTAGAACTCCTCGCGCGGAGTCTCCATGGCGCCGAGCGAGACGACCTCGCGCTTCAGGAACATCGCAAGCGTCCAGTCCGCGAAGATCCGGATCTTACGGTTCCAGGTCGGCATGGCCATGCCGTGGTAACCGCGGTGCATGTACCAGGCGAGACGGCCCTTGACCTTGATCTTCACCTTGCCCATGACGATCATCGCGACGCCCTTGTGCAGGCCGAGACCGGCGACCGCACCCTTGTTGGCGTGGCTGTACTCCTTCTGCGGGAAGCCCCGCATGCCGGAGATGACGTTGTCGCCGAGGACCTTCGCCTGGCGCAGCGCGTGCTGGGCGTTCGGCGGGCACCAGGCGTTCGGGTTGCCGGCGCGGCGGCCGACCATGTCCGGCACCTGGGCGTTGTCGCCCGCGGCCCAGATGTAGTCGGTGCCCTGCACCTGGAGCTTCTCGGAGGTGTCCACGTGACCACGCGGGCCGAGCGGCAGACCGAAGCGGGCCAGCGCCGGGTTCGGCTTCACGCCGGCCGTCCACACGATCGTGCTGGAGTCGACCTCGAGGCCGTTCTTCAGCACCACGTGACCGTCGACGCAGGAGTCCATGGAGGTCGAGAGGTAGACCTCGACGCCACGGCTCTCCAGGTGCTCCTTGCCGTAGGCGCCCAGCTTCGGGCCGACCTCGGGAAGGATCTTGTCGGCGGCGTCGACCAGGATGAAGCGCATGTCCTCGCGCTTCACGCTCGTGTAGTACTTCGCCGCGTCGCGCGCCATGTCCTCGACCTCGCCGATGGTCTCCGCACCGGCGAAGCCGCCGCCCACGAAGACGAACGTCAGCGCCTTGCGGCGGACGTCCTCATCGGTCGTCGAGTCGGCCTTGTCCAGCTGCTCGAGGACGTGGTTGCGCAGACCGATGGACTCCTCGATGCCCTTCATGCCGATGCCCTGCTCGGCGAGGCCGGGGATCGGGAAGGTGCGGGAGACCGCGCCCATCGCGATGACCAGGTAGTCGAAGGGCAGCTCGTAGGCCTCGCCGACGAGCGGCGCGACCGTGGCGACCTTGCGGTCCTGATCGATGGTCGTGACACGGCCGGTGAGAACCTCTGCCTTCGGCAGCACGCGTCGCAGCGGGACGACGACATGCCGAGGCGAGATGCTGCCGGCAGCAGCTTCGGGGAGGAAGGGCTGGTACGTCATGTACGAGCGCGGGTCGACGACCGTGACGGTCGCCTCTCCATACCGCATCTTCTTCAGAATGCGACGAGCTGCGTACAGGCCTACGTACCCACCGCCTACAACGAGGATCCTGGGACGCTCCGTGGTGCTCATGCCATCGAGTATCCACCCCTCTCGGGGGGCATGCTCGTGAGCCCCTTCACAAGGTATGCGCCACCCTCTGCTACACTTCGCCGCCCACGTGACCCAGGTCATGGTGCGGATGGGGAACCACGACGTTCCGGCGAACGTTGTTCACCACCTGTGAGCTGGCCCTTGAGCCCTCCGGCACGGTGAACCACCCCCCGGGGACACCCCGTCGCCACACCCCCGAAACGCTGCCGCAGCACACCCGTACGGGCCTCCGGGCGGCCCGTGCCGCCCTCCGGGAGCAGAACTTCGCCCGGTAGGGCCGAATTCCTTGTGAAGAAGTTCACGAAGTTTGTCGGGGCGCCTCGCGAAAGCCCCCTCCGAACGGGACCGGAGAGGGCTGCGCGAGCTCAAAGGTGCAGGCCGGAAAGCGTTTGAGCATCGCCTCACCGCGCCGGCGTCCCGACTGTGATCAGGCCGCCGACCAGGCGATCCCGTCGAGGATGTCGTGCTCGCTGACGACGACCTCCCGCGCGCCGGCCCGCTCCATCACCGCGAGCAGGACGAGCGCCCCCGAGGCGATCACATCGACCCGGCCCGGGTGTATCGCGGGGATCGCCGCACGCTCCTCGTGCGTCGAGGCGAGCAGCCGCGCGGTGATCTCCCGGACCTGCGCGAGCGAGAGCCGGGAATGGTGGATCGCCTCCGAGTCGTACTCCTCGAGCCCGAGCGCCATGGCTGCGACGGTGGTGACCGTCCCCGCGAGGCCGACCAGCGTCGCGGCCGAGGAGACCGGCACGGTCTCCTCCGCCAGGTCCAGGGCGGCGCCGACGTCCGCGCGGATCGCGGCGATCGCCTCGGGCGTGGGCGGGTCCACCACCGCCCCGTCCAGCACCAGGTGACGCTCGGTCATGCGTACGCAGCCGATGTCCACGGACCGGGCCGCGCGGACACGGTCGTCCCCGACCACGAACTCGGTGGAGCCACCGCCGATGTCCACGACGAGATAGGGCTTCTCCAGGTGGTCGCCGCCCACCAGCTCCTTGGTGGCGCCGTCGAAGGAGAGCTGCGCCTCCTCGTCCCCCGTGACGACCTCCGGCTCGACCCCCAGGACGTCCCGGACGCCGCGGACGAACGTGTCACTGTTCTCCGCGTCGCGGGAGGCCGACGTGGCGACGAACCGGATCCGCTCGGCACCGAGCTCCTTGACCACGGCCGCGTACTCGCGGCAGGCGTCGAAGGTGCGCTCCAGCGCCTCGGGAGCCAGCCGGCCGGTCCGGTCGACGCCCTGGCCGAGCCGGACGATCCTCATCCGGCGGTCGAGCTCGGTGAACTCTCCGGTGGCGGGGTCCACGTCGGCGACGAGCAGCCGGATGGAGTTGGTACCGCAGTCGATGGCGGCAACGCGGGTCATGGGGCTCCTGTGGTCGTACGTGTACCGCGGAGGATCAGGAAGCGGCGCATCAGGAAACGTCGGGTCCGGCGTCTTCGGAGCCGCACGGCGTGACGCACGGCCCCTTCGCCCACCACTCCGGCAGCATCGCGATCGCCTCGTCGCCCAAGGGGTTGACCCCGGGGCCCGCCGCCAGCGAGTGGCCGACCAGGACGTGCAGGCACTTCACCCGGTCCGGCATGCCGCCCGCGCTCGGGAAGCCCTCCAGGACCTCGATGGCGTCACGGCGCGCGATGTAGTCCTCGTGCGCGGCCCGGTAGGCGGCGGCCAGCTCCGGATCCGTCGTCAGCCGCTCGGTCATCTCCTTCATGACCCCGTTGGCCTCCAGCGTGCCGATCGCCGACGCGGCACGCGGACAGGTCAGGTAATACGTCGTCGGGAACGGCGTGCCGTCCTCCAGACGGGGCTGCGTCTCGACCACGTCCGGGTTGCCGCAGGGGCAGCGGTGCGCGATGGCGCGCAGCCCGCGCGGCGGCCGGCCGAGCTGGAGCTCGAACGCGGCGATGTCCACATCGGTGGGCGTGGTGGATTCGGTCTGCGGAGGGGGCGTGTCCATGCCTGCCTTGAATGTCATCGGTCGGACTGTATGAATCGGTACGTACACGGGGAGAGGCCGGCGCTCATTCGCGGTCCGCGCTGTCGACGCCGTCCCAGAGGTTCGAGTGCCAGGGCCGCCCCGTCGCCCCCGGCTCCCCCCGGCGCACCTCGGCCGCGTCCGGGTCGACCACCGTATAACCGGTCTCGCCGGGCAGCACGTAGTGCAGGTGCTGGCGTGCGAGACGGCGGATGTACGCGTCGTCCTTGAGCCGCGCCTTCTCGTCACGCAGCTCCTCGGTCCGCTCGCGCGCCTCCCGCGAGAGCCTCTCCTGATCGGCGATCTGGTCGCGCTGGGAGATGTACTGCCGCATGGGATACGCGAGGGCGACCACCAGGGAGCAGACGATCAGCGCCAGGAACGCGGCCCGCCCGGTGAGCCTGGAGCGGCGGGCCTGGCGGCGGTTCTGGGACCGGTAGACGCGGGCCGCCGTCTGCTCACCGAGCAGCCGCAGCCTGGTCGCGGTGGAGAACCGGTCGCGGTCCTTCCCGGCCATGTCTCACGCCTCCCCGTTACGCACGTCCGTCCCCGCACACGGTACGGGACCGGATGCGGGGACGGACGGAGGCTGGTGCCCCGGACTCGGGCTGTCAGCCCTCGAAGCGGAACCGCGGGAACGCCGAACGACCGGCGTACACCGCGGCGTCGTCGAGGATCTCCTCGATGCGCAGCAGCTGGTTGTACTTGGCGACGCGGTCCGAGCGGGCCGGGGCACCGGTCTTGATCTGGCCGCAGTTCACGGCGACGGCGAGGTCGGCGATGGTGACGTCCTCGGTCTCACCGGAGCGGTGGGACATCATGCACTTGAAGCCGTTGCGCTGGGCCAGCTCGACGGCGTCCAGGGTCTCGGTCAGCGAACCGATCTGGTTGACCTTGACGAGCAGGGCGTTGGCCGAGCCCTCCTCGATGCCGCGGGCGAGGCGCTCGGGGTTCGTGACGAACAGGTCGTCACCGACGATCTGCACCTTGGAGCCGAGCTTGTCGGTGATGACCTTCCAGCCCGCCCAGTCGTCCTCGTACAGCGGGTCCTCGATG
This sequence comes from Streptomyces sp. NPDC023573, assembly GCF_055559735.1. Classification (NCBI taxonomy): domain Bacteria; kingdom Bacillati; phylum Actinomycetota; class Actinomycetes; order Kitasatosporales; family Streptomycetaceae; genus Streptomyces; species Streptomyces sp. NPDC023573. The sequence continues at coordinate 277,277 of NZ_JBVHKB010000009.1, read as the reverse complement.
GAGACCAGCGGGTACGCGGAGACGAGCTCCTCGTAGTACTCGGTCATCTCGGCGGCCGAGCGGGACTTGCCCTCGAACTCGTACACGCCGTCCTTGTAGAACTCCGACGCGGCGACGTCGAGCGCGAGCGCGATGTCGCGTCCCGGGACGTAACCGGCCTCCTTGACGGCCTCCAGGATGAGGTCGAGGGCGGCGCGGTTGGACTCGAGGTTGGGGGCGAAGCCGCCCTCGTCACCGAGACCGGTGGACAGGCCCTTGGTCTTCAGGACCTTCTTCAGCGTGTGGTAGATCTCCGCGCCCCAGCGCAGGGCCTCGGAGAAGGACTCGGCGCCGATCGGCGCGATCATGAACTCCTGGATGTCCACGTTGGAGTCGGCGTGCGAGCCGCCGTTCAGGATGTTCATCATCGGAACGGGCAGCAGGTGCGCGTTCGGGCCGCCGAGGTAGCGGAACAGCGGGAGGTCGGAGGCCTCGGACGCGGCGTGCGCCACGGCCAGCGAGACACCGAGGATGGCGTTGGCGCCGAGGGAGCCCTTGTTCTCGGTCGCGTCCAGGTCGAACATCGCCTGGTCGATGAGGCGCTGCTCGGTGGCGTCGTAACCGACGAGCTCCGGGCCGATCTGCTCGATCACGGCGAGGACGGCCTTCTCGACGCCCTTGCCCTGGTAGCGGTTGGGGTCACCGTCGCGAAGCTCGATGGCCTCGAACGCACCGGTGGAGGCGCCGGACGGAACAGCAGCACGTCCCGTGCTGCCGTCGTCGAGGCCAACCTCGACCTCGACCGTGGGGTTGCCCCGGGAGTCGAGGATTTCCCTGGCTACGACGACGTCGATGGACGGCACGAGGCATCTCCTTCTGGGATCTGACACTGGTTGTGCAGGGTCACTGTGGCCTTGCGCCACGAGCCTAACCGGCTCGGCGCGCTCCGTCGGCCGTCCGCCCGTCCCCTGGGACGAAAAAGGACCCAAGGGCCTGCATTCCGGGCAAAGCTCCAGAATTCTACTGACGAGTAACCACAACAGTTGAACACTCACCCTTACGGCGAGCCCGCGCCGGCGCCCCGTCAGGGGTCCGGACACAGCCCCGGCCCGGCGCGCGGGGGGTCTGCGCGCCGGGCCGGACTCCGGGGCAGGAGGAAGACCCCGGTTCATCACGACCACCTCGAGTGCCCAACCGCTTCAGGGGGCCGGCCACTCGGACGCCGGCTACTTCAGGTGGAGCTGCTGACCCGGGAAGATCAGGTCGGCCTGGTCGACGATGTCGTCGTTCAGCTCGAACAGCTTCTGCCAGCCGCCCTTGACCTTCTCGGCGTCGGCGATCTTGCTGAGGGTGTCGCCGGACTTCACCTTGTACTCGCCGTCACCCTTCTCGACCTTCTCGCCGGTCGGGGTGGTGACGGTCTTGGCCGGGGCCTCACGCTTCTCGCTGCGCGTGGTGGGCTGCTCGGCCTTGCGCTCCGGCGCGGCCTGCGGGGCCGTGTCGCCGTTCTTCTCGGAGCCGGAGCCGGTGTCGACGCCCGGGTCCACTCCGTCGTTCGTCAGGCCGCCGGCGCCGGCACAGGCCCAGGCACCCGGGCCCTGGAGGTCGAGGAGCTTCTCGGCCGCGGCTATCTGCTGGCCCTTGGTGGCCAGGTCGGCGCGGGAGGCGTACTGGGTGCCGCCGGCGGCGGCCCAGCTGGACTGCGAGAACTGCAGGCCGCCGTAGTAGCCGTTGCCGGTGTTGATGGACCAGTTGCCACCCGACTCGCACTGGGCGACGGCGTCCCAGGTGTCGACGGAGGCGGCGGAGGCGCCGGTCGCGCCCATCAGCGGTACGGCGACGGCGGCACCGGCGACACCGGCCAGGGTCGCGACACGGACGGCCTTGGACGGGCGACGGTGCTTGCCCTTGCTGGAAAGCAGCATGGTTCTCCTCACCGACGCCTACGAGGTGAGCTGTCGGGTTCGGGCCTGTGAGTTGCCCGGCCGTCCTCACTCCCGGACGACTTCACCCCTAGCCGGGCCTCCGCCCGTCTTCCGACGGCCGGGTCCGGCGCTTACCTGGGTCCCCCGCTCCTGCCTACGGCGCTTTACGCGTCGGTCCCCTTCGGCCGACGGCAGGATTCGGCGTGACGGTCGAAGGTGCCCGCGGTGCGAGCGGCTCCGACCGTAAACACACGCAACCCCCACATTCAAAGATGGACATAACGGCTAATCAGCCCGTAACGGCTCGATGGTGAGGGCCGTTTTCGCAGGTCGGAGCCAATATGGACGGAGTGGACGGACCGGGCGCGCCAGTTGAAGCAAAGAGACCCATGTCTCACTTACGCATAAGTGGACATAGGCCTCTGAACTACCCCCGCTTTCGGGGTGTTTTCACGCTTTTGATCAGTTGGCGGCGGCGGTCTCCGCCTCGCCGCCCCGGGCTTCCTGCCCGAGGTCGAGGGTCTGGCCGGGGAGGATCAGATCCGGGTCGGAGCCCAGCTCGTCCTTGTTGGCCGCGTAGAGCGACGTCCAACCGCCGGGGAGCTCCTGCGCGTCGGCGATCGCCCAGAGGCTGTCGCCCTCGCGCACGGTGTACGGCCCCTCCGCGCCCTGACGCGCGTCGGATTCACCGCGCGAGGCGTGGCGGCCGGACTCGCGCCCGTCGCCCTCGCGCGGCTCGGTGCTCGCCTCGGGGGCCGGCGTGCCGCGGTGCTTGCCACCCTTCGCCCCGTCGTCCTCCGTGGCGCCGGACGCTTCGGATGCCTCGGGGGACGGACTGGCGGGCGGCGTCGCGTCGCCCTTGTCACCCTTGCCCGCCGCGCCGTCGGACGTGTCGCGGGCCGCCTCGCCCTTCGCCTCGGAGTCGTCCGGGCCGGCGGCGTCGTCCGAGCCGTCCGCCGGGTCCGTCGCCTCGGAGGAAGGCGTCTCGGCCGGCGTCGCGGAGTCCGTGGGCTCGGCGGAGGGCTCGGCGGACTCCTCACCGCCCGGGTCGACGCCGGGCAGCCCCTCGTCCAGGGAGAGCCCGGAGATCACCGAGCAGCTGGCCCACGCCTGCGGCCCCTTGTCGTCCAGCACCTTCTCCGCGACCGCGATCTGCTGCGAGCGGCTGGCGAGGTCGGCACGCGGCGCGTACGCCGTGCCGCCGTAGGCCGACCAGGTGTCCTCGGAGAGCTGCAGGCCGCCGTAGTGGCCGTTGCCGAGGTCGGCACTCCACATGCCGCCGCTCTCGCACTCGGCGACCCGGTCCCAGGTCGACGCGTCAGCGGCCTGAGCGCCGCCCGCGCTGAGCAGCGGGATGGCAATGGCCGATCCGGTGACGCCTGCGGCGACGACGATGGCGGGTGCCTGGCGAGGGCGACGGTGTCTGCCGGTCGCGGAGCCCATGGGATTGCCTTCCGTGTGACTGACATGTGACGGGTGAGTCGAACGGTGAACCTAGCCCTACTCGAACGTGTGTCACAAGTCGATGCAGCGGAGATCACGTGAAAGTCACAGAGTTGACAGGCTGTCACCTTTTTCGGCCGGACGCCCTGGATCGAACTCGACCGGAAGTGTGCGCAGTCCGCGCATGATCAGCCCGCCGCGCCAGCGCAAATCGGCAGGTTCCGCGGCAAGCCGCAGGTCGGGAAGGCGCCTCAGCAGTGTCGCCAACGCCACCTGCCCCTCCAGCCGGGCCAGCGGCGCCCCCAGGCAGTAGTGGATGCCGTGCCCGTATCCGAGGTGCTGATTGTCACTGCGCGCGAGATCCAGACTGTCCGCATCCTGGAACCGCTCCGGGTCCCGGTCGGCGGCGGCCAGCACGACGAGCACCGGGTCCCCCGCCGCGATCTCCTGCCCTCCCAGCGCCACGGGTTCGGTGGCGTAACGCCATGTCGCGAGCTCCACCGGGCCGTCGTAGCGCAGCAGCTCCTCGATGCCCGTGGCGAGCAGGTCCGTCTCCCCGGCGGCCAGCGAACGCTCCAGGCGCTCGCGCTGGGACGGGTTGCGCAACAGGGCGTACGTGCCGTTGCCGATGAGGTTCACGGTCGTCTCGAAGCCGGCGAACAAGAGGATGAACGCCATCGCCGCGGCCTCGTTCTCGCTGAGGTGCTCGCCGTGGTCGCTCGCCCGGATCAGTCCTGAGATCAGGTCGTCGCCGGGATCCTCCCTCTTGCGGTGGATGAGTTCGGCGAGATAGCCGCGCATCTTCTTGACCGACCTGGCCACCCCGCCGCGCGGACCGCCGCCGTGCCTGATCATCATGCCCGCCCAGTCGCGGAAGTCGTCCTGGTCCTCCCGGGGCACGCCCAGCAGGTCACAGATCGCGTAGATCGGCAGAGGGAACGCGAAGTCATGGATGAGGTCCGCCTGTCCCTCCTCGACGAAGGTGTCGATGAGGCGGTCCGTCAGTTCCTGCACGCGCGGCGCGAACTCCGCGACCCGGCGCGGAGTGAACGCCTTGGACACGAGCCGGCGCAGCCGGGTGTGGTCCGGGGGGTCGATGTTGAGCAGGTGCGTCATCAGCTCCGCCTTGCGCTCCCCGGGGATGCCCGTCTTGCCCTTGGCGTTCGCGGAGCCCGCGTGGTGTGCGGGGTTCTTGGAGAGCCGGGTGTCGGCGAGCGCCTGCCGGGCGTCGGCGTAGCGGGTCACCAGCCAGGCCTCGACACCGCTGGGCAGCTTCGTGCGGTGCACGGGGCTGTGCTCGCGGAGCCAGGCGTAGGCGGGGTACGGGTCGGTGGCGAACTCCCAGGTGAAGAGTTCGGGTGCTGCGTCGGGCGCGGAGGGCGTGTCGGGGCTGTCGTTCACTCCTCGACGCTATCCGGAGCGGCCCCCGGCGTCCCGAGGCCCTCCGCCGCTCGGATCGCGTCCCGGTAGGCGCGGGCGGCGGCCCGCAGGGCGGCCTCCGGGTCGGTGCCCTCCTGTTCGGCGCGCACGGCGAGGGCGAGCAGCCGGTAGCCGATCCCGTCGCCCTCGGGGAGCGCGGCGTCGAGGCCCGCCGCGCGGGCCCTGCTGCCGAGCTTGGCGGCCAGCGCCAGACCGGGCTGGCCGAGCGGCACCCCGTCGGTGACCGACTCGCGCTGCTTCTCGATCGCCTTCGTACGGAGCCAGTGCGCGTGGACGTCCTCCGGGGTCTCGGCGGTCTCGTCGCCGAACACATGCGGATGACGGTGGATCAGCTTCTCGACGATCGTGGCCGCGACGTCGTCGACGCCGAACGGCTCCTCCGGGTCCTCCTGCGCGATCCGGGCGTGGAAGACGACCTGGAGCAGTACGTCGCCGAGCTCCTCGCGCAGCTCCTCGCGGTCGCCGTCCTCGATGGCCTCGACCAGTTCGTACGCCTCCTCGATGGCGTACTTCGCGAGGCCCTCGTGCGTCTTCCGCGAGGTCCACGGGCATTCGCGCCGGATCCGGTCCATGACCTGGACCAGGTCCAGGAGCCGAGCGCCGGGCAGGTCGTACGAACCGGGCAGCAGCTCCAGGTCCGGCATCTGTACCCGGCCCGAACCGCCGAGCCGGGCGAGGCCGTCGGTGAGCGGCTGGTTCCCCTCGCCACCCACCAGCACCACCACGGTCCGGCCGCCCGCGCAGTCGTCCACCAGCTCCTCGGCCGAGGGGGCGGTGTGTTCCACGGCCACGCCCGCCTCCCGCAGATACGGCAGCTGCGGATGGCCGGACTCGGCGCACAGCACGCGGTCCGCCGCGTGCAGCGTCTGCCAGGCGGGCCAGGACAGCAGACCGGGGGCGACCCGGTGGCTGGCGGTGAGCAGGACGATACGTCCGGGATCTTCAGCGTTCACGCCCCGAACCTACCTCCGGCGGGTCAGGCGCCTGCCTCGGGCTCCTGGCCCTGGACCGGTGTGACCTGGTTGATCCACGGGGCCTTGTAGGTGCTGAGCTGGACCTTCTGGTTGTCCCAGCTGCCGTAGCGCGGGTTGACGTCGATCCGCAGCGCCTTCGACGCCTCGGTGAGGCTCTCGCCGACCGCCTGCACCCCGGTGGGGTTCTGCAGGTCGGCTCCCAGCGACTGGGCCAGCTTCTGGAGCTGGACCTCCTGGCGCAGACTCGACTCGATCTGGCCGGGCGCCACCCAGCGCTGCTCCAGCATCAGTGTCCGCACCCCCTCGTCCCCGCCGGACTGCGCGGCCGCGGCGCTGCGGATCTGCTGGATCTCCTTACGGCTGACGCTCACCCCGGCGTCCTTCGCGGCGCGGTCCAGGACCCGCCCGAAGATCAGGCCGGAGAGCTTGACCCGGGTCAGCTGCCCCGACTTCGTCACCAGCTCCTCGGACCGTTCGGAGTCCTGCTGCGCGGTGCGCACGTCGGCCGCCTGCGCCTGGACCGTGGCCACGTCGATCCGGTCGCCGCCGACCACGGCCGCGGCACCGGGATGGGCCTCACTGCCACAGGCGGTCAGGAGCGGCGCCGCGACGAGCGTTGCGGCGGTGAGGGTGAGCGCGGTGCGACGTCGGCGGTGCAAAGGAGCCTCCCGGGGAGAGTTTGTGCATCAGTGCACAAAGCCTTGCGGTGATCGATGTTAGGCAGTGGACGTGATTCGGGCCACTGCTTCGACCAACGATTTCCGGACCGGTCAGTGTGGGGTCACGGACGAAATCCCTTCCGGCCGGCCTCTTCCGGCGCCCGCCGCCTCACCTGGAGCCGCGTACGTCCTGGTGGTGGGTCAGTTGCCGGCGGAGCTCCGTGGGGAGCGGGTGGTGCGGTCCGTAGGCGCGCTCGGTGTCGTACAGCAGGGCTTGCAGCTGGGCGCGGCCCGCCGTGTGATCGCCCATGCCGAGCAGGAGGTGGCCGATCCGGTGGCGGATGTCGAAGGCCCGGCCGGGGCCGGAGGACGTCATGTAGCCGTTCTCGTAGGAGGGGAGGACGGCGCGGTACTCGGCGAGCGCGGCGGCCGCCTCGCCGAGCTGCTCCAGGCACTGCGCGGCGTCGTAACGGAACTGCAGGGCCTGGGGGTCGGAGGGGCCCGCCTCCGCCGCGCGGTCGTCGGCGAGGCGGCGGAGCTCCGGGAGGGCGCGGCGGTACTGGCCGTCGTCCATCAGCGTCGCCGCGTACTGCTTGCGCAGGATCCGGACGACCGGTGAGTGTTCGCCGTGCTCCAGGGCGGCGGCCGGCAGGATCCCCCCGAGGATGTCGACGGCCTGGGTGATGCGGCCCTCCCCGAGCAGCCGTTTCACGTCGTCGACGGCTTGCGCCACGTCGGGCCTGGCCGGCGGCGTCCGGGGCGGGGCGGGTGCCTGCCGGTCGGGGGCGGGCACCGTCGCGGGGGCGGCGGCCCGGTCGGGCCAGGGGGCGTGCGGACGGAGGAAGGGGCGGGTCGGGTCGAGGGGCCCGGCCGGTGTGCCGCCGGCGGGCAGCAGGGGCCGCAGGGACTCGTAGACCTCCTGGGCGGAACCAGGGCGGTCCTGCGGGTCCTTGGCGAGCAGCCGCAGGACGAGTGCTTCGAGCGCCTCGGGGACCTCGGGCCGGATGTGCCTGACCGGGAGCGGGGGCTCGTAGAGATGGCGGTGCAGGACACCGAGGGCGGTGGAGCCGGCGAACGGCACGTCTCCGCCGATGAGTTCGTGCAGGAGCACGCCGAGGGCGTAGAGGTCGGTGTACGGACCGACGGCGCCGCCCATCGCCTGCTCGGGGGCCATGTAGGCCGGGGAGCCGATCGGTGAGCCCGTGTGCGTCAGCCGGGTGGTGTCGGTGTCCATGACGGAGGCGATGCCCAGGTCGAGCACCGTGAGCGTGCCGTCGGGCTTCACCATCGCGTTGCGGGGCTTGAGGTCGCGGTGGACGATCGGCACGGCGTGCACCGCGGAGAGCACCGCGCACAGCTGGGCGGCGATCGCCACGGCCCAGGGCCAGGGGTAGGGGTCGTGCTCGGCGAGGTGGTCGGCGAGGTCGGCGCCCTCGACGTACTGCATGACGAGGAAGAGGTCCTCGCCGTCGCTGCCCGCGTCATGGACGGTCACCAGACCGGGGTGGTCGACCTGTGCGGTGACCCGGCACTCCCGGACGAACCTGCGGCGCAGATCGTCGGCGGCCTCGCTGCCGGCGGGTCCGGCCACCCGGTCGGGGCGCAGCAGCTTCACCGCGACCCTGCGGTCGAGGCGCTGGTCGTACGCCGTCCAGACCTGGCCCATGCCGCCTTGGCCGAGAATGGTCGCCAGCTGGTAACGGCCCGCGATGACACGCCCGTTCACCGGCTGTCGCCCTCCTTGCGGAGGTAGTCGCTCAGCTCGTCGAGCTCGGCGCGCACCTGGTCGAGGCGCTGGGGGGCGGCGGGCCTCGGGGTGTCGGACGGTGCGGCGGGCGGGGGCGGTGCGGGGCTCTGCCGTGGGGCGGGCGGGTAGCCGTAGGCCGGGGAGGGCGGTGCCTGCCGCGGTCCGGACCCGGCGGGCGGGAACGAGGACGCTCCCGGGTGCGGCGTGCCGTACGGGACGGCGTACGGGCCGGGGTGGGACAGCGGGTGCGGGCCGGCCGGCGGGCCGCCGTACGGGCCGAAGTGCCGTATGTCCGTGTACAGGTAGTAGGTGACGGTGCCGACGAAGACCACCAGCATCCAGGACAGGGTGAGGAGGGCCTGTCCGTCCGTCATCACCTCTTCCTCCGTCGGCAAGGAACCGAGGTACACGATGAGTCCGGCGTTCAGCGCCAGCACGAGGCCGAACAGCCACCAGTCGCGCTGCTTGCGGGTGACGACCGCCAGCCGGAGCATGGCCGCCCAGGCGAGGAGTCCACAGCTCAGCAGCGCCAGCGCCACGAAGACCACGCGCAGCGTGACGAGCGTGACCGAGGACGGAGAACGCTTCGGCTGCTGCTCCGGCGGATAGCCGTAGCCGTGCATGTGCTGCTCCCGGAGGGCGTGGGTCGGACGTGTGCAGTGAGCGTATACACCGACACGGACAACCCGTCCCTGGTTGTGCGCAACCGTTGTGGTTCACGTCACTCCGGGGCGATCGTGCCGTCCGTGAGTCCGTCGTACATCCCTTGCACCAGCTGTCCGCCGAGCCGGCCCGCCGTGCGCAGTGCGTCCTCGAACGCGGCGAGGGCGCTGAACTGTTCGCCGTACGCGCGCTGTTCGGCCAGCGGCAGGCGCGGCACCTGGAGACGGCGGGCGTCGAGCCGGGTGGCGGTGGAGGCGTAGCTGCTGGCCTGCCGGTTGTTGGCGGTGCCGCGGAGGAAGCCGGCGAGGAACCAGGGGTCCAGGGCGGCCGGATCGGGCCGCAGGAGCTGGAGGTTGCGGCCGAGGGCGGCTCCGGCGGTGGCTTCGTCGACGACCCGGGCGACCGCTCCTCCGCCGAGTACGGGCACGACGACGTCTCCGGGTTCCAGCAGGAGCGGCTGGTCCTCCGGGGACGCGGCCGGTGTGGCGGGGGTACCGCTGGGTGCCGCCCCGGAGAGTACGTCGTGTTCGGTGAGGACCGGGACCGTGCCGCCGGCGGCTCCGGTGCCGGTGCGCAGGTGCAGGGCGCCCGCGCGGGCCAGTTCGCCGACGGTGACGAGGGGCCGCCGGGCCGGTTCGCAGGGGGCGGCGGGCGGTGGGGTGAGCCGGGCGGCCAGCTTCAGGGTGTCGTCCAGGCGTTCCCGTACGCGCACGAGTTCCGCCGCGCCGCCGCCGGCGGCCGGCGGCGGGAGATGGCGGGCGGGGGCCAGGTCCACGTCGTCGTCGAGGAGTTCGATGACGGGGACGGCCCGGCTGGTGCCGGGGTGTTCCTCGACCGGCTCCCGGCGCCCCGGCACGTCGAAGGGGGTCCAGGCGTCGAGCACGGCGGCGCGCACCGCGGGCCAGTCCAGCCGGTCCCGGCCGGACGGCGCACCGGCGGGCTCGGGTTCCGCCGCGTCGACGACGAGGAGTTCGGGGGCGGGGGGCTGTTCGGTGCCCGGCTTGCGGAGGACCCAGACGTGGAGGGGGATGCCGTACGGGGGCGCGGCGCCCGCCGGGAGCGCGATGACGGCGCGGAGGGCTCCGCGGCGGAGCAGGTCGGCGCGGATGCGGCGCCCCGAACGGCGGGAGGCGGCGGCCGGGGGCATGAGCACCACGGCGGTGCCGCCCTCGCGGAGATGGGCGAGGGCGTGCTGGACCCAGGCGAGTTCGGACTCGGTGCGGGCGGGGAGGCCGTACTCCCAGCGGGGGTCGTAGGCCAGGTCGTCGTGGCCCCAGTTGCGCTCGTTGAACGGGGGGTGGCAGAGGACCGCGTCCACCGCGAGGCCGGGGAACGCGTCGGTGCGCAGGGTGTCGCCGGTCCGGACGGCGAGCGCGGGTCCGGCGGCCTTGTCCCCCGCGTGCAGGGCGAGCCGGAGCGCGGTGAGCGCCGCCAGGTCGGGATCGGCCTCCTGCGCGTGGAGCGCCGTGGGCCGGCCGACGGCACACAGGAGTGCGCCGGTTCCGGCGGCGGGGTCGAGGACCGTACGGGAGCCCTTACCGCCGCTGCGCCGGGCGGCGTCCCCTGCCGGTGTCGCGAGGTCGGCCATCAGCTCGGCGAGGTCGGGGGGCGTGAGGGTGTACTGCCGCGGGTTGGCGTCCAGCTGGCGTCCGAAGAGGAAGTCGAAGGCCTGCCGGGCGCCGGTCTCCGCCGCCAGTTCGGCCGCGGCGCGCAGCAGGGGGACGGACGGGAGGAGCGCGGACGCGGTGGGTGTGGGGACCGCCCGTTGCGCTCCGAAGCGGTCGGCGAGCACGTGGTCCAGCGCGCCCGGCAGCACACCGGCCATCCGCGCGTCGGAGACCGCGGTGATCTCCAGCCAGGCGGTGGGTCTGTCCCGGACGAGCAGGAGGGCGCACCCCGTGTGGACGAGCGCGGTGACGGCGCCGTCGGGGTGGCCCGTCAACTGCTGCCAGACCCGCTCGCGCAGCGGCACCTCGGCGAGCTTGCCCTGGTCGCGCAGCCACTGTTCGACCTCACTCAGCGCGAAGGAGGGGCTGGCCTCGGTGCCTCCGACGGGCTTCGGGAAACCGGCGTGCCGCCGGCGCCAGTTGCTGACGGCGGCGCGGCCCACGCCCGCGAGTCTGGCGATTCCGGCCGCGGTCACCTCGGTCGAGTTATCCGGCACTGGCCTGTCTCCCGTTCCGCGCACGTCGGTGTCCCTGCTGTGTGTGGGTGAGCATACCGATACCGCCGAGTCAGCAGTTCACACCAATTATCTTGTTGACTCGGTTCACACTCAATGGTCTTATTGACCCGTCGCACACCGCTGCGGCGCATCGCTCCGCTCACAGTCCCCGTATGTCCATCGGAAGGGCACAGCCATGTCCCAGTACACGCAGCCGCAGCACCCCCAGCAGCCGTACGCCCCCGCACAGACGCCGGGCACGCACCCCGCCCGCAACGGCCTGGGCACCGCCGCCCTCGTGCTCGGCATCATCGGGACGGTCTCGGGGCTGATCCCGTTCTTCTTCTGGCTCGCGGGGATCCTCGGTCTGATCGCACTCGTCCTGGGCCTCGCGGGGCGGGGCCGCGCCAAGCGCGGAGAGGCCACCAACAAGGGCGTGACGACGTTCGGCGCGGTCCTCGGCCTCGTCTCGCTGATCCTGTCGGTCGTCGGAGCGGTCCTGACCTTCAAGGCCGTGGACGACGTGGTGACCGACATCAACAACGCGGTCGAGGAGAGTTCGGCGTCCGCGAAGCCGGCCGCGGGCGGAGGGGCGGCCGATGACGGGGCGACGGACGGTGGCACCGAGGGCAAGGACGACACCCTGCGGCAGGGGGACTCCGCGGCGTACGACGACGGCCTGGAGATCACCGTGAACGCACCGGCCCCGTACACCGCCGACGAGTTCGCGATCGGCCACACCAAGGGCAACAGCGCCTACACGGTCTCGGTCGTCATCGAGAACAAGGGCAAGGAGAAGTTCGACGCGGCACTCGTCAGCGTCGACGCCCGCGCCGGCGAGGACGGTGTGAACGCCGAGCAGATCTTCGACGGCAAGGTCGGCGAGGGCTTCAGCGGCACCGTCCTGCCGGGCAAGAAGATCACGGCGAAGTACGCCTTCGACGCCCCGGCCGACGCCAAGAACCTCACCGTCGAGGTCGGCCCCGGCTTCGAGTGGGACGCGAGCCAGTGGGAGCTGAAGCTCTGACGGGCGCGAAGCCCCGTCCCCGCGGCACCTTCGGGGCCGGCCACCTCCTGCGGGCAGGCCGGCCCTGTGGCCTCAGCCCGTCCGGTGCCGCACCCAGACGGCCGGCTCGACGCGCTCGGCAAGCGTGGTGATCTTCAGGTCCATGCGGCCAGGGACAGGCAGCGCCCGAGCCCCGGCCCACACACCTCCGGGCTCACACCGAGCCGGCGACGAGCACCCCGGTCGGCACGAGGGTGAGCAGCGCACAAGCCGTCCAGTACGCGCCCGGCGACAGCGAAGTACGGCGCCCCACCCAGTCGTTGGCGAGCCACCAGATGATCCCGAAGACCGCCGCCACGGGCACGACGATCACCAGCCACAGCGTCATCCCGTCGTTCTCCGTCGGCTCACGAGCGGTCCATCCGGCGTCCGCGAGCGGCCCGTTCGACAGGTAGTACCAGAACAGCCAGACCGGCACGACGCCCGGCACCCCGAGCAGCAGATTCATCCCCGCGGCCGTCAGCCGCCATCTCCACATGGGCCCAGTATTCACAACGGCGGCGCGGGCGCCCTCAGCGCTCCGGCGCCTCGGTCGGGCTGCCGCCCGTGGGCAGCTTCTCGGCGGGACAGGAGGACAGCACCTTCCGCATGGCGTCCCGCTCGGCCTCGGTCACCCACAGCCCGTACTTGCTCTTCACCGACACCTGCCCCGCCACATACGTGCAGCGGTACGCCTTGTTGGGCGGCAGCCAGGTCGCGGTGTCCCCGTCGCCCTTGCGGCGGTTGGTGGACGAGTCGGCCGCCACCAGATTGAGCGGATCGTTGGCGAAAGCCCGCCGTTTGCCGTCGCTCCACTGCTGGGCGCCCTTCTGCCACGCGTCGGACAGCGCCACGAGGTGGTCTATGTCCACCTTGCTGCGCCCGCGTTCGAACGCGATGCGGCCCCCCGTGTACGGATCGGGGTCGAGGACGCCGCTGAGCACCTTGCAGCCGTCGGCGTCACGCGCGACACCGGACAGCTGGTCCGCCAACATGTCGTCCCGGGTTCCGCACCCGTTGCGGTCGGTGTCCGCCCACGCGGATCCGAACTCGTCCCGGTCGTACCCCGTCCTCGGCGCCCGGCCCTTCACGGTGAGCGTCTCCACCGCCTGAAGTGCCGTACCGGCGGCGGGCGTCCGCGTCCCCGACGGAGCGGGGCGGTCGCTCAGCGCCTCGCATCCGGCCAGTGCGAGCACCCCTGCCAGGGTGAGCGTAAGAAACGGGAGCGGACGAGGCCGGCGGCGTACCGAGGAGGAAGGCGTCACGGGCGACCAGCCTAACGACCTGGACCACCGCCGCCGCACACCTGCCCCGGTCGGCATATCGGCTCACACCGGACCTGCCGGGCCAGGCGGCCGGCCGTAGGGGGTGCCCGCCTGCTGCTGGGCACCCCCGGACCCGGCTGCTCGCCCTCCTCGCCCGACCCTCCGACCGCGGCGCACGCCCGCTCACACCTTCCCGATGCCCAGCGTCGTCTCGGACGGCAGAAGCCCGGAACCGATCGCCTCCAGCCACAGCGGGCCGAGCAACTCCACCAGCCGCTCCCGCCCTTCCGCCCCGAGTGCCGCCCAGGGCCCAGCCGCGGCTTCGTCCGTGCGCCGCTCCACCCGCGCCCGCAGCGCCCGCCCGGCCTCGGTGGCGGAGCCGTCCGCCGCCACCAGCCCCCGGACGGCCAGCCGCGCCCGGCCCGCCTCCCACTCGACAGCGCTCCAGCCCCGGCTCGCGAACACCCCGGGCGGGGCCGCGCCGATCGCCGCGAACGACACCAGTGACTCCACCGGGTCCAGCCCCTCCGCGACCAGTGCCGCGACGTGCCCGTCGCCCCGGTGCTCCCGCAGCACCGTGGCGGCCTGCCACAGCACCAGATGGGGTTCCTCCGGCCAGGGCAGGGCGGCGTTGGCCCCGGCGAGCGGCCGGCCCGTGACGTCCGCCGCCTCTGCGGCCCGGCGCGCCAGGGTGGCGGCCTCGGCGAAGTCCGCGCCCTCCACCCGGTCCCCGAACAGCGTCCGGTACGCCCGGCCGACCGCCCTCGTACGCGCCGCGAGCACCTCCCGCGGCTTCGCCACCTCCCACCCGGCCGGGACGTACCGGGCGACCATGGCCGGGCTGAAGCTGTGGAACACGGCCGTCACGCGGTCCGCGCCCACCGCCCCCAGCGGCGCCGCACGCCACGCGAAGTAGGCGGGCCAGCGCTCGTCCGTGGCGTAACCGACGGCGGCGGCCTCCTCGGTCACCTGCGGCGCGTAGTAGAAGACGGCGTGCAGCGGCTCCAGCAGGTGCCACATCTGACGTACCCGCCCCAGCTCGTCGGTCATGTCCCCCGACCTCCCGTCAACTTGTCAATGCCTAGATTCATGGCCCAGCATGCGGCCGCCGCCGTAACTTGTCAACGTCTAGATCTCGCGTACCGTGAGGCCCATGAGCAGCGAGCGCACCTACCACCACGGTGACCTGCGGCGGGCGGTCCTGACGGCCGCCCTGGACGCCATCGCGGCCGACGGCCCCGACGCCCTGTCCCTGCGCGACCTGGCCCGCCGGGCCGGCGTCTCGCACGCCGCGCCGGCCCACCACTTCAAGGACCGCACCGGCCTGCTCACCGCCGTCGCGGCCGAGGGCTACGCACTCTTCGCCGACGCCCTGGCGAAGGCCCCCGACCTCCAGGAACGGGGCGTGGCCTACGTACGCTTCGCCGCCGCGCACCCCGCGCACTTCCAGGTGATGTTCCGCCCGGAACTGCACCGCGCCGACGACCCCGCCCTGCTGTCGGCGAAGGCCCGCGCCACCGAGGCACTGCGCGCCGGTGTCAGCGGCCTGCCCGACGCGGCCCCGGACAAGGAGGACGCCCGTCTCGTCGGTGTCGCCGCCTGGTCCCTGGCCCACGGCTTCGCGACCCTGCTGCTCAGCGGCAACCTGACCGACGCCCTGGAGGGCCGCGACCCGGAGGACGCCTTCCGTACCCTCGCCGGGCGGGTCTTCACACGCGGGGCGGGCGACGACGCCACGTGACCGGCGGACGCACCGGGGAGCCGGAGCAGCCCGTACCGCTCCCGCGTCGCCATGCGAGGTGCCCGGACGGGGCTCCAGGGGGAAGGAACCGGAGGAACGGCGGGGCTCGCGCCCGCCCCGGGCTCACGCCGAGTCCGGTGTCCCACTCGTGTGTGACCCGTGGCCGCCCCTGAGGGCTGTCAGCGCGTCACGACAAGGGCGGGCGCCGCCCGCCTGGTGCGACGGGCGGTCCGCGTCCTACGACCCCAGGATCGTCGTGAGGAACTCCCCGGTCCACGACAGGAGTTCGCGCCCCATTACCGGCTTTCCGCCGATCCGGCCCGCCGTCGGCCGCGGCACCAGGATCTGGCGCGTGGCGGGCTTGAAGATCGTCTTCGGGTGCAGCCGCTTCAGCCGCAGCTCCTGCGACTCCCGCAGCTCCACCGGCGCGAAGCGGATGTTCGGCCCCTGCAGCACGATCTCGCCCACCCCGCAGGCCCGGGCCAGCATCCGCAGACCCGCCACCAGCAGAAGGTTCTCCACCGGCTCCGGCAGCTTGCCGTACCGGTCGGTGAGCTCCTCACGCACCGCCCTGATGTCCTCCTCCGAATTCGCGGAGGCGATCGAGCGGTACGCCTGGAGGCGCAGCCGCTCGCCCGGCGCGTAGTCGTGCGGGACGTGCGCGTCGACCGGGAGCTCGATCTTGACCTCCAGCGGCGGCTCCTCCTCCACCCCGCCGTCCACGGCCGCCCGGTAGTCCGCCACCGCCTCGCCGACCATCCGGATGTACAGGTCGAAGCCGACCCCCGCGATGTGACCGGACTGCTCGCCGCCGAGCAGGTTTCCCGCGCCGCGGATCTCCAGGTCCTTCATCGCCACGTACATGCCCGCACCCATCTCGGTGTGCTGGGCGATCGTCGCCAGACGCTCGTGCGCGGTCTCGGTCAGCGGCTTCTCCGGCGGGTACAGGAAGTAGGAGTACCCCCGGTCGCGGCCACGGCCCACACGGCCGCGCAGCTGGTGCAGCTGGGAGAGCCCGAAGTTGTCGCCGCGCTCCACGATCAGCGTGTTGGCGTTGGAGATGTCGATACCGGACTCGACGATCGTCGTCGAGACCAGCACGTCGAACCTCTTCTCCCAGAAGTCGACGACGACCTGCTCCAGCCGGCTCTCCCCCATCTGCCCGTGCGCCGTCGCGATCCGCGCCTCGGGCACGATCTCCCGCAGCCTGGCCGCGGCCCGGTCGATGGACTCGACCCGGTTGTGGATGTAGAACACCTGGCCCTCACGCAGGAGTTCACGGCGCACTGCCGCGCCGATCTGCTTCTCCTCGTACGGCCCGACGAAGGTGAGGACCGGGTGCCGCTCCTCGGGGGGCGTCGTGATCGTCGACATCTCGCGGATGCCCGTCACCGCCATCTCGAGCGTGCGGGGGATGGGCGTCGCCGACATCGTGAGCACGTCGACGTTGGCCCGGAGCTTCTTCAGCTGCTCCTTGTGCTCGACGCCGAAGCGCTGCTCCTCGTCGACGATGACCAGGCCCAGGTCCTTGAACTTCGTCTCCGACGAGAACAGCCGGTGCGTGCCGATGACCAGGTCCACCGACCCGTCCTTCAGCCCCTCCAGCGTCGCCTTCGACTCGGTGTCCGACTGGAAGCGGCTCAGCGCCCGTACGTTGACGGGGAACTGGGCGTACCGCTCGGTGAACGTGCCGAAGTGCTGCTGGACCAGGAGCGTCGTGGGCACCAGGACGGCGACCTGCTTGCCGTCCTGGACGGCCTTGAACGCCGCACGCACCGCGATCTCCGTCTTGCCGTACCCGACGTCGCCGCAGATCAGCCGGTCCATCGGGACGGACTTCTCCATGTCCTCCTTGACCTCGGCGATCGTGGACAGCTGGTCGGGCGTCTCCGCGTACGGGAACGCGTCCTCCAGCTCGCGCTGCCACGGGGTGTCCGGGGCGAACGCGTGGCCGGGTGCCGCCATCCGCGCCGAGTACAGCTTGATCAGGTCGGCGGCGATCTCCTTGACCGCCTTCTTGGCCCGCTGCTTCGTCTTCGTCCAGTCGGCGCCGCCGAGCCGGTGCAGGGTCGGGGCCTCACCACCGACGTACTTGGTGACCTGCTCCAGCTGGTCGGTGGGGATGTAGAGGCGGTCCCCGGGCTGGCCGCGCTTGGCGGGGGCGTACTCGACGAGGAGGTACTCGCGGGTCGCGCCCTGCACGGTGCGCTGCACCATCTCGATGTAGCGGCCGACACCGTGCTGCTCGTGCACGATGTAGTCGTTCGCCTGGAGGGTCAGCGGGTCGATGGACTTGCGGCGGCGGGCCGGCATCCGCCCCAGGTCCTTGCTGGCGGTGCGCTGACCGGTCAGATCCGTCTCCGTCAGCACGGCCAGCTTCAGCGCCGGGTCCACGAAGCCGTTCTCGATCGCTCCGCACGAGACGTGCACGAGCGACGGCGTGATCTCGGCCAGGTCCTGGTCGAGACGGGCCGCGATGCCCTCGCCGCCGAGCACCTCGACCGTACGGGAGGCGGGGCCCTGCCCCTCGGTGACGTACACCGTGCGCCAGCCCTCGGCCAGCCACCCCTTGGTGTCGGCAAGCGCCCGGGCGGTGTCGCCCCGGTAGGTCTCCGGGGCGTGCATCCCGAGCTTCAGGGAGTCCCCGTCGAGCTCCTCGTCGGCGGCGAACGGGGAGGTCGACCACCACATCATGGACAGCTCACGCGCCCGGTCCCGGACGTCCGCGATGCCCCACAGGGAGGCCGCGCCGACATCGATCGGGGCCTCGCCGCCGCCCGCTGTGGCGGCCCAGGACGCCTGGAGGAACTCCTGGCTCGTCGCGACGAGGTCGGCCGCCCTGGTCCGCACCCGCTCCGGGTCGCAGACCAGCGCCATGGAGCCCTTCGGCAGGACGTCGAGCAGCAGCTCCATCTCGTCCACGAGGACCGGGGCGAGGGACTCCATCCCCTCGACGGCGATCCCCTCCGCGATCTTCCCCAGCAGCTCGCCCAGCTCCGGATGGGCCTCGGCGAGGGCCGCGGCCCGGGTGCGTACCTCCTCGGTGAGCAGCAGCTCACGGCAGGGCGGGGCCCACAGGCCGTGCTCGGCGACCTCCAGGGACCGCTGGTCGGCGATCTTGAAGTAGCGGATCTCCTCGACGTCGTCGCCCCAGAACTCCACCCGCAGGGGGTGCTCCTCGGTCGGCGGGAAGACGTCCAGGATGCCGCCGCGCACGGCGAACTCGCCGCGCTTCTCGACCAGCTCGACGCGGGCGTACGCCGCTGCCGCGAGCGCGTCCACGACCTCGCCCAGATCCGCGGTCTGCCCGCTGCTCAGCGCGACGGGCTCCAGGTCGCCGAGCCCCTTGACCTGCGGCTGGAGCACGGAGCGGACCGGTGCGACGACCACGCTGACCGGGCCGGTCTCCGGGTCGTCCTGCCGGGGGTGCGCGAGGCGGCGGAGCACGGCGAGGCGGCGGCCCACAGTGTCCGAGCGGGGCGACAGCCGCTCGTGGGGCAGGGTCTCCCAGGAGGGGAACTCCGCCACGGTGTCGGGGGGCAGCAGCGTCCGCAGCGCGGCCGCCAGGTCCTCGGCCTCCCGGCCGGTCGCGGTGACCGCGAGTACCGTACGCCCGGCGTCGCGGGCCAGCGCGGCCACGGCGAAGGGCCGCGCGGCGGGCGGGCCGACCAGGTCGATATGGGCCCGGTGGCCGTCGGCGGCGGCCTTCACCGCTTCGGAGAGCGCCGGGTCGGTGACGACGACGTCCAGCAGACCGTGCAGGCTCATGAAGGTTCCGTCCGGTGTGGCGAGTGAGCAACGCGAAGGACCCGACACGTGGCACGGGCCGGGGGCTCCAGCGTACGACGCCGGTGTGTCACTCGCGACGCCTGACGGAAGCGCCCCCGGGACACGGACCGGCCCCGGGTGTCCGGAGGAACACCCGGGGCCGGTCCGCCACCTACGTCCGCGCCGTCACCCGTCCGTGGCGATGGCGTTCAGGACGTTCATCCGGCCGGCCCGGAAGGCCGGGACCAGGGCGGCGAACAGTCCGACGAAGGCCGAGGCGACGAACACGGTGAGGATCGTCGGCCACGGGATCTCCAGGACCCCGAGGCCCTCCAGGGCGAGCAGCTTCTGGGCCGAGGTTCCCCAGCCCATGCCCAGGCCCAGTCCGAGCAGCGCGCCGAACAGGGCGATGACCACGGACTCCAGCCGGATCATGCGCCGCAGCTGACGGCGGGAGAGGCCGATCGCCCGCATCAGGCCGATCTCGCGGGTCCGCTCGACCACCGACAGGGCCAGGGTGTTCACCACACCGAGCACCGCGACGATGATCGCCAGGGCGAGCAGGCCGTACACGATGTTCAGCAGCTGGCCGATCTGGTCCTTCAGGTCCTGCTTGAAGTCCGCCTGGTTCTGCACCTTGTACTGCGGGTACGCGGCGAGCGAGCTCTTGATGGCCGCGTAGGCCTCCTTCTCCTTGCCGTCCTCCGCCGCGGCGAACATGATCATGTTCTCGGGCATCCGGTCGGCGGCGACGTGACGCTCGGCCGTGGTGACGTTGATGTACATCGCGCCCTGGTCGACGGTCGTGTCGTCAGAGGTGATCGCCGCGACCTTCAGCTTCGCGGTGTCACCGGCCTTGAAGGCGACGGTGAGCTCGTCGCCCACCTCGATCTTGTGCAGGGCGGCGTAGTCCGACCCGACCGACATGGAGTCCGCGCCGTACGCCTTCGCCAGGTCACCGGCGACGGTCTCGCGCCGCAGGTCCTGCGGGTACGTCGGGTCGGCGGCGGTGACGTGCTCGTCCGCCGTCGAACCGTCGGGGTTGGTGAGCTTCGCGGCGAGCACCTTGTAGTTCGTCACGTGCTCGATGCCGGGCACCTTCTCGATGGCGTCCGCCGCCTGCGGCACGATCAGCTGGCCGGTGCTCGACTGGACGATGAAGTCCGTGCCGACCGACTTGTCCAGCTCGTCGGTGGCGGAGGCGACCATGGACGAGCCGACGACCGACAGGCACGCCACCAGGGCCAGCCCGATCATCAGGGCCGCGCCGGTCGCTCCCGTACGCCGGGGGTTGCGCAGCGCGTTGCGCTCCGCCAGCCGCCCGACCGGGCCGAAAAGCCGCAGGACGACGAGGCCGAGCACCCGCACGACCGCACCGGCGAGCAGCGGGCCGATCACGATGAAACCGATGAGGGTGAGGACCACTCCCAGGCCGAGGTAGAGCGAGCCCTCGCTCGCCTCGTCAGCCCGGGTCGTCGCCCACAGGCCGGCGGCGCCGGCCCCGGTGAGAACCAGGCCGATGCCGGCACGGATCCATCCGGACTTGGCGTCCGCCGGCGTTCCGGCGTCCCGCAGGGCTGCCATCGGGGAGACCTTGCCGGCCCGGCGGGCCGGGATGTACGCGGCGAGGACGGTGACGACGACGCCGAGTGCCAGCCCGGTCACCGGTGTCGTCCAGGCGATGGTGAGGTCCCCGGTGGACAGCTCCATGCCGACGGCGCCCATGGCCTTCATCAGCCCGACGGCGAGGCCGATGCCGGCGGCGACCCCCAGGACCGATCCGACGATGCCCAGGAGGACCGCCTCGACCAGCACGGACCGGTTGACCTGCTTGCGGCTGGAGCCGATGGCCCGCATCAGGCCGATCTCACGGGTGCGCTGGGCGACCAGCATCGAGAAGGTGTTGACGATCAGGAAGATGCCGACGAGGAAGGCGATCCCGGCGAAGCCGAGCATCGCGTACTTCATGACGTCCAGGAAGGAACCCATGGAGTCCTTGTTGGCGTCGGCGGCCTCCTTCTGGGTCTGCAGCTTGTACGTGCCCGCGTCGCCCAGAGCCGCGGCGACGTCCTTCTTCAACCGGGTGTCGCCGACACCCGGTTCGGCGGTGACGGAGACGTGGGTGAACACATCGGACGCGCCCAGCAGCTTCTGCTGCGCGGTCGCGGTGTCGAGGTAGACGACTGCCGCACCGGGATTGGTCACGGTGAACGCGGCGATACCGGAGATCCTCGCCCTGATGTCGCCGGTGACGGCGATGGTGCGCACCTCGTCGCCGACCTTCAGGTGGTGCTTCTCCGCGGTGTCGGCGTCGATCATGGCCTCGGTCGGCCCGCGCGGGGCGTGGCCCGAGGTGATCTCCATGGACCGCAGGTCGTTGTCGGTCCAGTTGCCCGCGATCGTCGGGGCACCGGTGTCGGAACCGAGGTTCTTGTCGTTGCTGTCGACGAGGGTGACGGCCATGCTGCTGACCGCGCCCTCCGCCTTCTTCACCCCGTCCACCGCGGCGACCTCGGCGACGACGGACGCGGGGAGCGCCTCGGGCTTGCCGTTCTCCGGGACGTCGGTGGTCCCGGACTTCTTCGGGCTGACCGTCACGTCGGCGGACGTCGCCGCGAAGAGCTTGTCGAAGGTGGTGTTCATCGTGTCGGTGAAGACGAGCGTGCCGCACACGAACGCCACCGACAGCAGGACGGCGACGGCGGAGAGCGCCATCCGTCCCTTGTGCGCGAGGAAGTTGCGCATCGAGGTCTTCCAGACGGTCATGACGTCCGCCCGCGTGCGTCGAAGTCCTTCATCCGGTCCAGGACCTGCTCGGCCGTGGGGTTCTTCATCTCGTCGACGATGGAGCCGTCCGCGAGGTAGAGGACCCGGTCCGCGTAGGAGGCGGCCACCGGGTCGTGGGTGACCATGACGATGGTCTGGCCGAGCTCGTCGACCGACTTGCGCAGGAAGGACAGCACCTCGGCGCCGGCCCGCGAGTCCAGGTTCCCCGTGGGCTCGTCACCGAAGATGATCTCGGGACGGGCGGCGAGCGCCCGGGCCACCGCGACACGCTGCTGCTGACCGCCGGAGAGCTCCGTGGGCCGGTGCTTGAGCCGCTCGGAGAGACCGACGGTCTCCACGACCTGCCGCAGCCAGCCGGCGTCGGGCTTACGGCCCGCGATGTCCATCGGCAGCGTGATGTTCTCGATCGCGTTGAGCGTCGGAAGCAGGTTGAACGCCTGGAAGATGAAGCCGACGCGGTCCCGGCGCAGTTGCGTCAGCTTCTTGTCCTTGAGCCCCGTGATCTCGGTGTCGGCGAGGTGGATCTGCCCCGACGTCACCGTGTCCAGACCCGCCAGGCAGTGCATCAGGGTCGACTTGCCCGACCCGGACGGGCCCATGATCGCCGTGAACTGCCCGCGGACGATGTCCACGTCGACATGGTCGAGCGCCACGACCCGGGTCTCCCCCGCCCCGTACGCCTTGACGACCTGCCGCGCTCGCGCAGCAACGGCCGTACGCCCTCCAGTGTCCCCGTGCCTGGGAATGGTTACAGCCGTTGTCACGGTTTTTCTCCTATGTCGGTCGATGCGCGGACGTCTCTGTGTACGTTCCGAGTCTCGGGTGAAGAGGTGCTCCGGCGCGCTGGTGCCCGGCGCAGTCTTCGAGTGGGGTTTTCCCCACCCCGCTCCCTGCGGCCGGCCGCATTCACGGCGCCGTACCGGCCGCCCCCACGCGCCGGCCGGTATAAGAACACGCTAAGGAAAGGGACACCCGCCTCTCGTCCTCCGGCGGGAGGAACGGCCCCCAAGCACAACTCCGGTGCTCCCCCTAGGGGTCCGGGCCCGGGGTGCGGGACCTGAGTAGGGGTCCCGCTCTCCGGCCTGCGGCTCCCGTAGGGCGCCGGACGGTGAGACGGTGTCCACCGTCAAGTAGATGCATAGGGAAGGGACCCCTCGTGGGCGGCACGGACGGCACCGGCGGCACGGACAGCCCGGAAGCGGTACGCGGGACCGCCGCCCCCGGGGCCCCACCGGACACCCCGCGGAGCCGTCGTCCCGTCGTGGCTGCCCTCATGCTCGGCATGGGACTCTCCGCCATCGACGGCACCATCGTCGCGACAGCCGTGCCGCAGATCGTCGGCGACCTCGGCGGGTTCTCCGTCTTCTCGTGGCTCTTCTCCGGCTATCTGCTCGCCGTGACCGTCACCCTGCCGGTGTACGGGAAGCTCTCCGACACCTTCGGCCGCAAGCCCGTCCTGATCGCCGGGATCATCCTCTTCCTGGCCGGCTCCCTGCTCTGCGCGGCCGCCTGGAACATGGCCGCCCTCATCGCCTTCCGCGTCGTCCAGGGTCTCGGCGGCGGCGCCCTCCAGGGCACGGTGCAGACCATCGCCGCCGACCTGTACCCGCTCAGGGAACGGCCGAAGATCCAGGCGAAACTGTCCACCGTCTGGGCCACTTCGGCCGTGGCGGGGCCCGCGGTCGGCGGGCTCCTCGCCGCGTACGCCGACTGGCGCTGGATCTTCCTGATCAACCTGCCGGTCGGCGCCGTCGCCCTCTGGCTGGTGGTCCGTCACCTCCACGAACCCGCCAGGCCGCGCCCCGCGACCCGCGCCCGCATCGACTGGGCGGGCACCCTCGCGGTCTTCGCCACCGGCGCGCTGCTGCTGACCGCGCTCGTCCAGGGCGGTGTCGCCTGGCCCTGGCTCTCCACCCCCTCACTCGGGCTGCTGGGAGGGAGCGCCGCGCTGGCCGCCCTGACCGTCCTCATCGAACGCCGCGCCGCGGAGCCCGTCATCCCCGGCTGGGTCTGGCGGCGCCGCCCCATCGCCTCGGTCAATCTCGCCCTCGGCGCGATGGGACTGCTCATGGTCGCGCCGACCGTCTTCCTGCCGACCTACGCCCAGTCCGTCCTCGGACTGGGCCCGATCGCCGCCGGGTTCGTCCTCTCCGTGATGACCCTGAGCTGGCCGGTGGCCGCCGCCTTCTCCGACCGGGTGTACAACCGCATCGGCTTCCGCCGCACCGCGATCACCGGCATGTCCGGGGCCCTGCTGGTGCTGCTCTGCTTCCCGCTGCTGCCCTATCCCGGCAGCGCCTGGCAGCCCGCCCTGCTCATGCTGCTGCTCGGCGCGGCCCTCGGCCTCTTCCAGCTCCCCCTGATCGTCGGGGTCCAGTCCACGGTCGGCTGGGCCGAGCGGGGCACGACGACGGCGTCCGTGCTCTTCTGCCGCCAGATCGGCCAGAGCCTCGGTGCGGCGCTGTTCGGCGCCGTCGCCAACGGTGTGCTCGCCTCCCGGCCGGCCACCTCCCCCGTCCCGGGCCCGCCCGGCGACCTGGACGCGGTGTCGCGCGCCCTCGAGGACCCGGCCTCCCTCTCCGCCGCGGCGACGGACCATCTGCGGCGGGCCGTCGACACCGCCGTCGACCACGTGTTCACCGGCGCCGCGATCGCCGCCGCTCTCGCCCTGCTGGTCCTCGTCGTCCTGGCCCCACGCCGCTTCCCGGTCCTGGACGAACACGAGAGCGCTCCCCGAACCCCGAAGGACTAGACAACTGGCGCGTTACCTCGGGTAGTTCGCCCACACCCCTCCCCCACCGCGATACCCGCGAGTAACGTACGCGCTCCCGACAGCGCACCCGCGCACCTGCCTTGCAGCCCGTCCCCGGGCCCGAGCCATGCAGGGAGCACCGCCATGCCGCAGCACCCGCAGCCCCCGCCGCACCGCCCCGGTCGGCCCCCGTACCCCGGCGACTACCTCATGCCCTGGCAGAGCTCCCCACCCCCGCCACCGCCCGCCACCGCGGCACCCGCACCCGGCCGCGCCCCGGCGCCCGGGCACCACAGCGACCTACGACGGCTCCGCACCGCCTACCGTCGGCTGCGCCGCCTCTCGGCCCTCACCGCCCTCGGTTACTTCACCCTCTTCCTCCTGCTGTCCGGCTACGCCCCCGCCCTGATGACCCGCCCCGTCGGCGACGGCGGGCTCACCACCGGCCTCCTCCTCGGCCTGTGCCAGCTCCCCGTCGCGCTCGCCGCCACCGCCGTCTACGAGTGGACCGCCCGCCGCACCGTCGACCCGCTCAGCGCCGGGCTCCGCGACCGGGCCGGCCCCGCGCGGACCGGCGCACCGGCACCGGACCGCAGGAAGGGGTCCGCCCTGTGAACGGATTCGACGAGGCGGCCCGGACGATGTCCCTCACCGCGTTCATCGCCGTCGCCAGCCTCACCCTGCTGCTCTGCGTCATGACCGGGCCCGACCGCGACGACCTCGACGCGTTCTACACCGGCTACCGCTCCCTCGCGCCCCTGCGGGGCGGCCTCGCCATCGCCGGGGACTACCTCTCCGCCGCCACCGTCCTCGGCACCACCGGGGTCATCGCCCTCACCGGCCACGACGGCCTCGTACTCGCGCTCAGCACGGTGCTCTCCCTGGTCCTGCTGATGTTCCTGCTCGCCGAACCCCTGCGTAACGCGGGCAGGTTCACCATGGGGGACATGCTCACCCGCCGGGCCCCCGGCCGGGCGGCCCGCGTCGCCTCCTGCGCGGTCACCCTCGCCGCCCTGCTGCCCCTGATGGTCGTCCAGCTCGCCGGCAGCGGTGACCTGCTCGCCTTCGTCCTCGGCTTCGACAGCTCCGGCTTCCGCACCGGATCCATCATCGCCCTCGGCGTCGTCATGATCGGCTACGCGGCCATCGGCGGCATGAAGGGCACCGCCCTGATCCAGATCATGAAGACCCTCGCCCTCCTGGGCGCGGGGCTCCTCGTCTCCGTACTCGTCCTCGACCGCTTCGACTGGGACACCGGCGCCCTGCTCCGCGCCGCCGAGAACGGGAGCGGGGCGGGCTCCGCCTATCTGCACTCCGGCCTCCAGTTCGGCGGCAGCGACCTCGACATGATCAGCAGCGAACTGACCGTCGTGCTCGGCGCCGCCTGTCTGCCGCACATCACCATGCGGATGGCCGGCGTCCGCGACGCGCGGGCGGTCCGCCACTCCCTGTCCTGGGCCGTCTGCACCGTCGTCGGCATCTGCCTCCTGCTCGCCGTCATCGGCTTCGGAGCCGCCGCTCTCGTCGGAGGCGAGCGCATCACCGCGGCCGGAGCCCAGGGGAACAGCGCCGTACTCCAGGTCACCGCCGCCGTGGCGGGCGGCGGCAGGACGGGGGCACTCGTCGTCACCACCATGACCACGGCGATCTTCCTGACCCTGCTCGCCTCCGTCGCCGGAATGATCCTGGCCTGCGCCAACTCGCTCGCCCACGACCTCTTCGCCCACGGCCGGCGGACCGCGGAGCCGACGAGGCCCCGCACCGAGATGGCCACGGCCCAGGCCGCGGCGGTCGGTGTCGGAGCACTCGCCGTCACCCTCGCCGTCCTCACCCGGCACTGGAACGTCCAGGCGCTGGTGGCCCTGTCCTTCTGCGTCGGGGCGTCCGCCATCGCCCCGGCGCTCGTCTACAGCATGTTCTGGCGCCGCTTCACCCGCACCGGGCTGCTCTGCACCCTCATCGGCGGCACCGCGTGCGTGTTGGTCCTGATCACCGGTACCGACCTCGTCTCCGGTTCCCCCGGATCCGTCTTCCCCCACCGGGACTTCAACTGGTTCCCGCTCACCACGACCGGCCTGGTCTCCATCCCCTTCGGCTTCCTCGCCGGGTGGCTGGGCACCCTGTACGGCGGGGACGCGGACCCCGCCGGGCAGCGCCGCCGGTACGAGGCCGTCGAAGCCCGGATCCTGGCCGGAGCCCCGCCCGCGGGGCCCCCGTGACACGGCCAGGAGGAAACGGCACCGGACGGCCGACTGCCCGGCTCCGGCCCCCGAAGGGGCCGGAGCCGGGCAGTCGGCCGTCCGGAAGGACGCGCGCCGGGGTCATCAGCCCTTGGCGGCGGCCACCTCGGGCGCGGCGGCGGCGTCGGCCTGCTCGCCGGAACCGGCGGCGGGACGGCGCAGGGCCGGGATGAACGCCGAGATCACCACGGCGACCAGCGCGACACCGCAGCCGAGCATCAGGCCGGTACGGAACCCTGCCTCGGAGGTGAAGCTGTAGCCGGCCGTCTCCGTGGTCATCTGGGCGAGGACCGCGCCGATCACAGCGGCGCCGATCGAGGTGCCGAGGGCGCGCATGAGGGTGTTGAACCCGTTGGCGGCGGCCGTCTCGGACACCGGGACCGAGCTCATGATCAGGGCGGGCATCGCACCGTAGGCGAGGCCGACGCCGCTGCTGCTGACCATGAGGAACAGCATCAGACCCCAGGCGGAGCCCATCAGGAGGACCCCCAGCCCGTAGGCCCCGGCGATCACCAGCACACCGCAGATCAGCGTGAACTTCGGGCCGCGGGAGTCGGTGAGCTTCCCGCCGAGCGGCGAGATGACCATCATCATCAGACCACCGGGGGCCATCCACAGACCCGCCGCGAGCATCGACTGACCCAGGCCGTAGCCGGTGGCCTCGGGGAACTGCAGGAGCTGCGGCGCGATCAACATGCCTGCGTACATGCCGAAGCCGACGAAGAGCGACGCCAGGTTGGTGATCAGCACCCGGGGACGGGCCGTGGTGCGCAGGTCGACCAGCGGGTCCTTGGTCCGCAGCTCCCAGAAGCCCCAGACGAGAAGCACCACGACGGAGGCGACGAACAGGCCGATCGTCGTCGTGGAGGCCCAGCCCCACTCGGCGCCCTTGGAGATGGCGAGGAGCAGACAGACCAGACCGATGGCCAGGCCGACGGCGCCGGGCATGTCGAAACGCTGCCCCTTGGCGCCGGCCGGGACGTCCGGCACCAGGAACCAGATCAGGGCGAAGATGATGAGGGCCAGCACGGCGGAGCCCCAGAACAGCACGCGCCAGTTCGCGTACTGGGCGACCGCCGAGGCGATCGGCAGGCCGAGGGCGCCGCCGATACCGAGGGAGGCGCTGACCAGGGCGATGGAGGAGCTCATCTTCTCCTTCGGCACCACGTCACGCAGCAGGGCGATGCCGAGCGGCACCATGCCCATGCCCATCCCCTGCAGACCGCGCCCGATGATCATGGGGACGACGGAGGACGCGAGCGCGCAGACCACCGACCCGACGACCAGCGGCACCGCACACACGAGGAGCATCCGGCGCTTGCCCAGCAGGTCGCCCAGCCGCCCGGAGACCGGTACACACACCGCCGAGACCAGCAGGGTGACGGTGATCACCCAGGCCGCGTTGGAGGACGTGGTGTCGAGGAGCTTCGGCAGCTCCGCGATGAGCGGGGTGACCAGGGTCTGCATGACCGCCGCCACGGTGCCCGCGAAGGCGAGCGTGGCGATCACACCGCCTGATCCGGCTTTCGACTGGGGGGCATCCATGAGGTCGGTACTCCTTGGGGTCGGGCGTCTCGGTCAGCGATATGCATCGTACATGTCCAATGTATCGTACATGTTGAATGTGTCATGCATGTTATGTGTCCAGTACACGTCTCGTGAGAACATGAAACCCCCCGCGACCGACGCGCGACCGACCCGGGACAGGAAAAAGGAGGCGACAGGACATGACCGGACCCACGGACGACGTGGAGTACGAACAGATGCTGCTCTGGCGCCACGACCTCGCCTACCACCGGGGCGGACGCCACCGGAACGCCCTCCTGGAACGCAGCGCCTACGTCCTCCTCAGCCGCATCCGCGTCCAGGGACCCATGTCCATCGGCGAACTGAGCGACGCCTTCGGCCTCGACGCCTCCACCCTCAACCGCCAGACCGCCGCCACCACACGCGCCGGACTGACCGAACGCATCGCCGACCCCGAGGGCGGCACGGCCCGCAAATTCCGCATCACCGACAAGGGCGCCCACCTCCTCGACGAAGAACGCGAACGCGTCGTACGCGCCCTGGACCAGGTCATGCACGACTGGCCGGCCGAGGACATAGCCGCCTACGCCGCCTACCTCAAACGCTTCAACACCGGCATCGAGCACCTCTCCGAACGCCCCTGGCCACGCCCCTGACCCGGCCGCCCGACACCATGCACCCCGTCACTCCCCCACGGACCCCGACACCGCACGCCCCGTGAGCGCCGCCAGCGAATGACGCACATGCGCCATATGCGCCTGCACCTCCTCGCGCCCCTCCTCGTGCTCCCGCAGAACCCGCTCCGTCTCCCGCACCACACGCTCCTCCGCCACCCTGGCCCCCGCCAGCAGCTCCGCCGCACGCGCCTCCGCGTCCTCCTGACCGTGCCGCGCCGCCTCCTCCGCCTCCGCGAGCTCCCGCCGCGCCCGGTCGAGCAACGCCTCCCCACGAGCCGCCAGCTCCGCCTCACGCTCCGCCGCAGCCGCCTCGGCACCGGCGATCTCACTCTCCGCCGCCTTACCCCGCTCGGCATGCTCCTGCTCCTGATGCGCCAGCACCCCCGCCGTACGACGACGCGTGCCCTCCATCTCCGCCTCCGCGGCCCCACGCACCTCACCGGCCTCCCGACGCGCCTCCTCCACCAGCGCCCCGGCACTCTCCCGCGCCCCGGCCAGCACCCCCTCCGCCCGCGCGTCCGCCTCCGCCCGCACAGCACCGGCCCACTCACGCGCCGCCTCACGGACCTCCCGGCCCGCCACATCCGCGGCGTCCCGCAACGCCTGCGCCTCCTCCGACGCCGCACCCCGCGCCGCCTCCGCCTCGGCCTCCGCCAGAGCCAGAATCTGCTGCGCCCGCTCCCCCAGCGACCGGTACGTCTGCGGAGCGAGCGAGGCCACCACCTCACCCAGCCGCACCGCCTCCGCCGCCAACTCCTCGGCCCGCCCCGTCAACAGGGCAAGCCGCTCCAGAGCCCCGTCCCGCTCCGCCGACAGCGAGGCCACCACCCGGTCCACCTGCTCAGGACGGTAACCACGCCCCCGAACACCGACAAAACCGTGCGCGGACACCGGTCCACCACTCATCCCTCAAGCCCTCTTTCCCGCTCTCCGACTCCCCGGCCATGAAGCAATACGTCAAGGATGCGGTAATTGGCCCGGAAGTCGGAATCGATCAGCTGCATTCAGGACGGAAGCGACCCGCATCACGGAACCCCACACAAAAGGCGCCCGCCCCCTCACAGGACGAACGCCTCTCGTACACAACGGATCAGACCCGACCGGACCACATCACAGCAGCCCGTCCCACATCTGCTCCAGCAACACCGACCACCAGCCCTCCGGCGACGCCAGAGCCGCCGCGTCGATCGCCACCAACTGCGCCTGGAAATCGACCGTCCAACGACCCGCCTGCTCAGGATTCAACCCGAACCGCAACCGCCACATCCGGCCCAGCAAAGCCATCGACCGCACGAACTCCGGCAACCCCGTGTTCACGAACTGCGGCGGAACCGGCTGACCCCCCGGACCCGCCTCCACCGGAACAGCCACGATGTTCGCCGTCCCGTACTGCACACAGATCGCCCGGCCGAAGTCCGAACCCATCACCAGATACGAACCCGCGTCCGACGCGGGCTGCACCTGACGCTGCCCCGCCAGCTCCGCCAGCGTCGGCACCACAGGATGACCAGGCTGCGCCCAGAAGAACGGCCCGAAATCAGCAGGCAGCCCCGCCCACACCAGCGTCCGCGCCACCACCTCGGGCACACCCTGACGGGACACCGCCCGCTGATCGAAACGCAGCACACCCTGAGGACCGAAAGCCCCCAGCATCTCCTCCGCCAGAGCCTCCGGAGGCACCACCGGCGCAGGCGGCATCTGCGGCAACGGCGCCCGCACCGGAGCCGGCCGCGCCGGCCCGTCCGCCACCTGATGCAACTCACCCTGATGCGTCAGCAGATGCTGCATCCCCTGCTGCCGGCTCGCGTGATCCGTCCCGTACGGCGCGACACTCGTGATCCGGACCTGCGGCCACGTCTCCCGGATCATCCGCGCACAGTAACCACCCGGAAGCTCACACGACTCCAGCTCCGTATGCAGCTCGATCACCTGCTGCGGCGGCACACCCATCCCCCGCAGCTCATGCAGCATCTGCCACTCCGGATGCGGAGTACCCGGCGCCGAACGCCGGATCAGCTGCTGCTCACTGCCGTCGGCCGCACGGAAACGCAGCACGGCCTGATACCCCGGACCGACCGTCGGCAGACCCACCGGCTGCTGCGGATAGCCGTACGCCCCAGGAGGCGGAGGCGGTGTATGCGGCCCCGGAACCCCGGGAGGACCAGGAGGACCCGGAGGACCGGGCGGCTGCGGCGCACCCGGACCGCCCTGCCCCGGACCCGCCAGCATCGTCGCGGCATGGTGCACCCCGCCCCCCGGAGGCGGCGTCGCACCCGGGGGCGGCGGAGGAGGACCGGGCGGCGGCGTGGAGCCGGCAGGCGGCGGAGGAGGAGGAGGCGGCGGCACGCCCGGAGCACCGGGAGCACCAGGAGGACCCGGAGGAGCAGGAGGACCCGGCGGGCCCGGAGGACGCGGCGCGTTCGGACCACCGATGCTCGCATCGGCGAACATCGTCGCGGCATGATGCAGCCCACCACCCGGAGGCGGCGTGGAACCAGGAGGCCCAGGGGGACCAGGAGGACCAGGCGGCTGCACACCCGGAGGCGGCGTCTGCGAGACCAACTGCGTCGGCACATAACCACCCGCAGGCGCACCCGGCCCGGAAGGCGGCGGAACAGCCCCCGGCCGCGCCCCCGGCACACCGGGCGCCCCCGGCGGCGGCGGAGTCGTCGACCCCGACCCCCGAGCACCCCTCGGCGACACGACGGCCTTACTCGTCGCCGCGTCCGCGATGTCCCCCGCCCCGCGCCCAGGACCGGCAGAAGGCGGCCCGGCAGGCGCCGGAGCCGAAGGAGCCGGAGCAGCAGGGGCAGAAGGAGCAGCGGGCGCAGGAGACCCCGGAGGCGGCGCCTGCGGATCCAGCCCGGGCACCACCGCCGTCGGCGGCAGCTGACTGCCACCCGACATCAACGCCGTGGGCGCCTCCGCCGAAACCACCGGCGGCGGAGCCCCGTCGTCGTCCGACCCCGAGAGCGGCGGCGCGAACACCGTCGCGGGCAACGGCACACCACCCTCGTCCGCACCCGCGTTCGTGTCCGTACCCGCCCAAGGAGTCCCCCCGGCCGGCACCCCGTCGTTCGCCGTCGGCTCATGATCCCGCTGCCCACCGGCAGCCGGCCACGCCGACCCCGAACCACCAGCCGGCGCGGGAACAGAAGGAGAAGGAGAAGGCGCCTCAGGGGCCGGCGCAGAAGCCGAGGACGGCGCGTCCCCCTCCGCACGCCGATCCGGAATCCCCAACTTGTCCGCCGCCTCCTGCAACCACTCCGGCGGCGTCAACAAGAACGACGTCTGATTCAGATCAATACGCTGCGGCGGCTCCGGAGCAGCCTCCGCCTCCGCGGAAGCCCCGTAATCCTCCTCGTACCGCCGAATCACCTCACCCACCGGCAACCCCGGCCACAACGTCGCCTCACCACTGTCCCGGGCGATCACCAGCCGCTGACGGCCCCCGTCCGAAACAGGACCCTCCGCACGGTCCTCCGCCCACACCACGAAACCCAGCTCGAACTCACGGACCCGGACCTCACGGTGCTGATACGCGGGCACGTCACCGTTGACCCACTCATCCGCCCGCTCCTGCGCCTGCGCGAACGTCACCACCGCGCTCACCCCTCCACCGGGACGGCCCGCGCGAAGCCACCGTCCACCATCAGGTTCGCCACCGTCTCCAACTCCGGCGGATTACCCGCCAGACGCTGGAGGAACGCATCGAAATCCTCACCGCACGGCAACAGCAGCCGGTCCACCCGCTCCTGCACACCCCAGCCGTCCTGATCCCGCGCATCGTCATACGCGCAGAACCAGACCGACCCCACACCACCACCACGCACCTTCACCGCCAGGATCCCACCCTGGACAAAACCCACACCCAGGAAATCCTTCGTGAAGTGATCACGCAGACACTTGTTCACATAAACCAGGTCATTCACAGCCGCTTCCTCACGCACCGTGAAAAACGGCTGATCCACCAGCAGACCCAACTCCGCGTCCAACGCCGCACCCACCGGAGCCGAACCACCGGCCGCCTTCAGAAACGACCTGTACGCACCCGGAAGGCGATACCCCAAATCCTCCTCGACACCCAGGACCTGCTGCTCACCCACCGCCACAGAACCCTTCGGCAACCGGAAATGAGCAGGCCGCGTCTCCTGCAACGGCCGCGTACCACGACGCCCCTGATCCACAGCAGTCGTCGCCAGACCACCGTGATGACGCAACAACGCCTTCACCTCGACCGGCACCAGCTCCATCCGCCGGCCACCCGCCACGTGATGCCACGTCCACCCGTGCGGAGTCGCCACCGCCGGAATCGTGTCCCACAACTCATGACCACTCGCCGCCAACGCCGCGTTCGCCGACACGTAATCCGTCAGCCGCAACTCGTCGATACCGAACCCCGGAGGCGGATCCGCGATCTCCGCGGCCGCACGCGCATACGGCGAAAGCACCGGAAAGCCGTTCCCGTCCACACGCACACCCCTGGGGTGGCGGGACGCCCGGACAGGATCCGGGAAATGCACGACCTGCCCGGCATAGGCCGCATTCGGTGGCGCGGCTTGCTGCCCGAGCCGACCTGTCGTCATGGCGGTTGCCCCCTGCTGCGTCTGGTGTTGCGCACAGCCTATGCGGTGACGCAACAACGCCCCCCGCCCCCGCCACCCCACTCACCGAACGTCACCAACGCGTGACGGACACGCGACAACCGAGCCACCGACCCACGACACGCAGACACGTTTCCCCCACCCCGCTTCCCCACCACCCTGCATATTTGGCAGGCTGTCCCCCGCAACTCGGGGGATTGCAGGGAGGGACACCAGCACCATGCGCACAGCAC
The DNA here is from genome assembly GCF_055559735.1 of Streptomyces sp. NPDC023573. Lineage (NCBI taxonomy): Bacteria > Bacillati > Actinomycetota > Actinomycetes > Kitasatosporales > Streptomycetaceae > Streptomyces > Streptomyces sp. NPDC023573. The sequence goes on along the minus strand of NZ_JBVHKB010000009.1, from coordinate 243,644 downwards.
AAACAGTCACATCCGGAGACCCACGACTCAGCTGGAGCACCACCGAAACCGACACAGCACCCCACCTCCACCACCGCCGCGACGGCATCCTGCCCGCGGTGGCCGCAGCCCTGTCCGTACGCGGGGAAACACTCACCTGCACCGCAGGCAAAGGCGACCAGCCACCCGTCCTCCACCCCCTCGTACAGGACTTCCTCGACACCCTCACCAGCAACCAGCGCGAACGCTTCACCGGACGCTGCCCCGAAGCCATACTCCTGTCACGCCAGCTCACCGCAGCCGACAGCAGCCGCTCCAAACGAGCCCAGCGCAAACCCCTCACCAACGGCGAAGCCCGCCGTGCACTCAAACACGCCCGCCTCACCGCCCGCCGCATCCGCGAGGACGGCGACCCCCTCCACGGCAGCTACGCACCACCCTGCCGCTCCTGCACCGAGATGCTCGCCCACTTCGGCGTACGCCCAGTCGACCTCACCACCGGTGCGGCGACCACCGCCGAGAAGGGCTGAACCCACCACCCATGCGCGACCTGCCCGGCCAACAGAGCCGCACCTCCACCACCCGCTTCCCCGTCGCCCTCGACGCCGCACTCCGCGACGCCGGCTGGCGACCCGGCCGCTGGGACATCCGCCAGGCCGAGGAATGGGCCGACACCCTCCGCTCCCACGCCTCCCCCGCCGGCCACCAGCACGCCGTCTTCCCCGCAGCCGTCGAAGCCTGGGCCGAATTCGGCGGACTCCACATCACCTCCACCGCACCCGGCCGCCACATCGCCACCACCACCGTGCACATCGACCCGCTCTGCGGACTCCACCTCGCACGCACACTCGGCGACCTCGGACGCGCACTCGACACCGAAGTCGCCCCCCTCGGCCAGGAAGGCGACGCACAAGCAGTCCTCGCCATCGACAACGAAGGCCGCGTCTACTCCATCGACCACACCGGCGACTGGTACCTCGGCTCCGACATCGACCGCGCCCTCGAAACCCTCGTCACCGGCGTACAACCCACCCGCCTCACCTCAGGCTGACCAGGCCGACAACGCCCTACACCGCCCCGCCGTCCGGCAACACCGCCGACACCCGGAAACCACCCGCATCCGTCGGCCCCGACACGAACACACCCCCCAGCCCGAGCACCCGCTCCCGCATCCCCACCAGACCGTTCCCACCACTCGGCAGCCCCGCATCCGCCGTCACACCATCAGTCGGACCGTTCTCCACCTGCATCGCCACCTCCACCCCCCGATACGCCAACCGCACCCACGTCCGCGCACCCGCCGCATGCTTGTGCACGTTCGTCAACGCCTCCTGCACCACCCGGTACGCCGTCTGCTCCACCTCCGGCGCATACGGACGCAGGTCCCCCTCCACCGACAGCTCCACCGTCATCCCCGCCTCACGGGACTGCGCCACCAGCGCCTCCACCTCCCGCAACCGCGGACCGTCCTCAGCCACGACCGCGGCGGCAGCCGCAGCCGCACGCCCCACCGAGGCCAACGGCACCTGCCCCGCCGACGGAGCCACCAGCGCATCACCGCTCCGCAGCACCCCGAGCATCTCCCGCAACTCCGTCAACGCCTGCCGGCCCATGTCCCCCACCAGCGCCGCGTTACGCACCGCCTTCGCCGGATCCTTCGGAGCCACCGCCTGCAACGCCGCCGCGTGCACCACCATCAGACTCACCCGGTGCGCCACCACGTCATGCATCTCCCGCGCGATCCGGCCCCGCTCCTCCGTACGCGCCCACTCCGCCCGCTCCTCCGCCCGGTCCGCCAGCAGCGACAGCTCCCGCTCCAGCGAATCCGCACGCTCCCGCAAGCTCTCCATCAGCCTGCGCCGCGCCCCGATGTAGAGCCCGAAGAACACCGAGGGCGCCGTCAGCCCCAGCGACATGAAGAGCGACACCACCGGGACGTACCAGAGCGGCCCGAACTCGGCATGTTCCGTCACGCTCTGCCGCAGCCGCACGTACGACACGATGAACGTGCCGACGAGCGTCATCCCCGTCAGCACCACAGTGATCCGGCGCGGCACATCGGAAGCCGCCAGCGTGTAGAGCCCGACGATCCCCATCAGGAAGCCCATCTCGGCCGGCGTCGTCGCTATCGACACCAGCACCACGGCGATCGGCCAGCGCCTGCGCAGCACCAGCACCGACCCCGCCAGCAGCCCGAAGAGCACCCCGAGCGGCACCGGCAGCCCGGTGTCCCCGGCGAACGCCACCCCCTCCAGCGCACACTCCAGCGCCGAAACCAGCGCCAGTCCCACGTCCAGGGCGACACCACGCCGCCGCTCCCACCACCAGTAGCCGCGGGTGGTCAGACCCGCCGCTTCCCGGTCTGCCCCCGTTGCGGTCATGGCATCCAGCCTACGGGCGGACGCATCCCAATTTCCGGCGAGTCCGTCAGCACAGAAAGTGACCGGTCATACCGCAAAGGCGGTTAGATCGCGCGATCCGGTGAACCGAGCATCCTTTCGACCCGGACGTCCGCATTCCGGACGACGCTGCTCGTATGACACATGCCAGTGGCAAGTACGCGGACTTCGAGGGACTGCGGAAGCAGGCGGTCGCGCTGCGGCGGCAGGGGCTCAGCGTGCGGCAGATCAGGGACCGACTGAAGGTCTTCAACAACGACATCCTCCATCGCCTCCTCCGGGGCGAGCCCGCCCCGGAGTGGACGAAGCGCCCCAACGCCAAGGACGACCTGCGCGAGAGGGCCCGGGAGCTGCGACTCCAGGGGATGACCTACGACCAGATCCAGGTGGAGCTGGGGTGCTCGAAGAGCTCGATCTCCCTGTGGGTGCGGGACCTTCCGAAGCCGGAGCCGCGCTACTCGGAGGAAGAGCGGCTCGCGCGCATGAACGCAGGCTTGGCCAGCCTGCGGGCCAACCAGGACGCGGAACGATTGGAGACGAAACGGATCGCGCGCGAGTCAGTGGGCGAGGTCTCCGACCGGGAGCTGTTCCTGACCGGAGTCGCGCTCTACTGGGCCGAGGGCATGAAGGACAAGCCATACAGCCGCCGGGAAAGCCTGCTCTTCATCAACAGCGACCCCAACGTGATCAAGGTCTACCTGAGTTGGCTCGATCTGCTCGGCGTGACACGCGAACGTCTGCACCTCCGCGTCAGCATCCATGAGACGGCGAACGTGGCAGAGGCGGAGGACTTCTGGGCCGAACTGACCGGAGTCCCACGCACAGACTTCATGCGGGCCACCCTCAAAAAGCACTCCCCGAAGACGACTCGGAAGAACACCGGCGAGACGTATCGCGGCTGCTTGGTCATCTACGTAACCAAGAGTGCAGAGCTCTATCGTCGCGTAGAGGGCGCTTGGTACGGCATAGTGTTGGGTGCCAATCCGGCAGACCGGCGCAATGCCCGGTTTAGCCGGGATTAATCCCCCATGGTGTAATCAGGCAGCACTGCGAGTTTTGGTCTCGTATGTCCAGGTTCAAATCCTGGTGGGGGAGCCCCCGGCCATCGGGCCCCGACCTCACCGTCGGGGCCCGCGCTCGTTTCATGCACAAAAGCCCCCGGTATCCTGCGGATGTCCACCACCCGAAGCCGAAGGGCACATCCGTGAGCGCCATCAGCCCGGCAGCCGTCGTCGTCCTCGCAGCGGGTGAGGGCACCCGTATGAAGTCGAAGACCCCCAAGGTCCTGCACGAGATCTCCGGGCGCTCGCTCGTCGGACATGTCGTCGCCGCATCCCGTGAACTGGACCCCCAGCACCTCGTCGTCGTGGTCGGCCACGCGAGCGAGCAGGTCACCGCGCACCTCTCCGCCGGGGACGCCCCCGTACGCACGGCGTACCAGGCCGAGCAGAACGGCACCGGCCACGCGGTCCGGGTGGGCCTGGAGGAGCTCGGCGGCGTCGTGGACGGCACCGTCGTCGTCGTGTGCGGAGACACTCCGCTGCTCTCCGGGGAGACGCTCTCCGCGCTGGCCGCCACCCACACGGCCGACGCGAACGCCGTCACCGTGCTGACCGCCGAGGTCCCGGACTCCACCGGCTACGGCCGGATCGTCCGCGACGCGGCCACCGGCGCGGTCACGGAGATCGTGGAGCACAAGGACGCCACCGTCGCGCAGCGCGGGATCCGGGAGATCAACTCCGGGGTGTTCGCGTTCGACGGCCGGCTCCTGAGCGATGCGCTCGGCAAGGTGCGTACGGACAACAGCCAGGGCGAGGAGTACCTCACCGATGTGCTGTCGATCCTGCGCGAGGCGGGTCACCGCGTAGGCGCCTCGGTGGCCGGTGACCACCGGGAGATCCTGGGCATCAACAACCGGCTCCAGCTGGCCGAGGCCAGGCGTCTGCTCAACGAGCGGCTCCTCGAGCGCGCCATGCTGGCGGGTGTGACGGTGGTGGACCCGGCGTCGACGCTGATCGACGCGACGGTGACGTACGAGCGTGACGCGGTCGTGCATCCGGGGACGCAGCTGCTGGGTGCGACGCACCTCGCCGAGGACGCCGAGGTCGGCCCGAACTCGCGGCTGAGGGACACGGTGGTCCACGCGGGTGCCCGTGTGGACAACACGGTCTCGGACGGTGCCGAGGTCGGCCCCGGTGCGTCGGTGGGGCCGTTCGCGTATCTGCGGCCGGGGACGAGGCTGGGGGCGAAGGCCAAGGCGGGTACGTACGTCGAGATGAAGAACGCGACGATCGGTGAGGGCACGAAGGTGCCGCACCTGAGTTATGTCGGTGACGCGACGATCGGTGATCACACCAACATCGGTGCGGCGAGCGTGTTCGTGAACTACGACGGGGTGTCCAAGCACCACACGACGATCGGGTCCCATTGCCGGACCGGGTCGGACAATATGTTTGTGGCGCCTGTCACGGTCGGGGACGGCGTTTACACGGCTGCCGGTTCGGTCATCACGAAGGATGTGCCGGCGGGTTCGCTGGCCGTCGCCCGGGGCCAGCAGCGGAATATCGAGGGCTGGGTCGCCCGGAAGCGGCCCGGGAGTGCGGCGGCTCAGGCCGCTCAGGCCGCCTCGCAGGAGTCCGACGGCGAAAGCTGACCGGAAACAGGTGCGCCAAAGGCGGCGTACCGTGATACGTGCTCACCCATTTCGGCTGGCTCGTCGCACATCGGGACACATGCTGCGCGGTGCCAGATACACGTCTGAGGAGACTGTGCTGTGACCGGGATCAAGACGACCGGCGAGAAGAAACTGATGTTCTTCTCCGGCCGCGCCCACCCCGAGCTGGCCGAGGAGGTCGCGCATCAACTGGGTGTCGGCCTCGTGCCGACGAAGGCCTTCGATTTCGCCAACGGTGAGATCTACGTACGTTTCCAGGAGTCCGCCCGTGGCGCCGACTGCTTCCTGATCCAGAGCCACACGGCTCCGATCAACAAGTGGATCATGGAGCAGCTGATCATGCTGGACGCGCTGAAGCGCGCGTCGGCGCGGTCGATCACGGTGATCGTGCCGTTCTACGGTTATGCCCGTCAGGACAAGAAGCACCGTGGCCGTGAGCCGATCTCGGCTCGTATGGTCGCGGATCTGATGAAGACGGCGGGTGCGGACCGCATCCTCACCGTGGATCTGCACACGGACCAGATCCAGGGCTTCTTCGACGGTCCGGTCGACCACCTGTTCGCGCTGCCGATCCTGGCGGACTACGTGGGTGCGAAGGTCGACCGTTCGAAGCTGACGATCGTCTCTCCGGACGCCGGCCGGGTGCGTGTGGCCGACCGTTGGTGCGACCGGCTGGACGCTCCGCTGGCGATCGTGCACAAGCGCCGTGACAAGGACGTGCCGAACCAGGTCAGCGTCCATGAGGTCGTGGGTAACGTCGAGGGCCGGGTGTGTGTGCTGGTCGACGACATGATCGACACGGGTGGCACGATCTGTGCGGCTGCTGACGCCCTGTTCGCGCATGGTGCCGAGGACGTCATAGTGACGGCCACGCACGGTGTGCTGTCGGGTCCGGCGGCGGATCGTCTGAAGAACTCGAAGGTCTCGGAGTTCGTGTTCACGGACACGCTGCCGACCCCGGGTGAGCTGGAGATCGACAAGATCACGGTGCTGTCGATCGCGCCGACGATCGCGCGTGCGGTGCGTGAGGTGTTCGAGGACGGTTCGGTGACGAGCCTCTTCGAGGAGCAGGAGTGATCACCTGCGGGTGATCGACTTGGGGCGCGGCCTCCCCGCCGGGTAGACTGGACAAGTTGCTCGGCGAGGGAGGCCGTTCTCATGCGCAGGCATGGGGGCTGGTTGTCCGTTATCGACGCGCTCTTCGTAGCAGGCCTGTCGTGGGCCGGGTGACCATCGGTTTTTCGTCACCTTTCGAGTCACCCTACGAGGAGTGCAGCATGGCTGAGATCAAGCTCGACGCAACGGTCCGCACGGAGTTCGGCAAGGGCGCTGCCCGTCGTACGCGTCGTGCCAACCTGGTTCCGGGGGTCGTCTACGGCCACGGTGCTGCGCCGGTCCACATCAACCTTCCGGGCCACGACCTGCTTCTGGCTCTGCGTACGGCCAACGTCCTGATCGGTCTGGAGATCGACGGCAAGGACGCGCTGGTGATCCCGAAGGCCGTGCAGCGTAACGCCATCAAGGGCAACATCGAGCACGTCGACCTCCTCACGGTGAAGCGTGGCGAGAAGGTCGAGGTCGAGGTCGCGGTTCACGTCGAGGGTGACCTGGCTCCGGGTGGCAACCTGCTCGAGTACGTGCAGAACACGCTGCTCGTCGAGGCCGAGGCGACGCACATCCCCGAGTCCGTCACGGTCTCGATCGCGGGTCTGGACGCCGGTGACTCGATCCTGGCGAAGAACATCCCGCTGCCGAAGGGCTCCGTGCTCGCCGGTGACGAGGACGCGGTCGTGCTCCAGGTCGTCTCGGCGCAGGTCGAGGAGGCCCCCGCCGAGGAGGCTTCCGCCGAGGCCTGATCCTCGCCGTACCTGCTTGACTGACGGGGTGGCGGTTCCCTTCCGGGGGTTCCGCCGCCCCGTTTCCCTGTATCGACCTGTCCGTGCGTACTGCGAGGAGACCGACTCCGATGTCCGACGTCACCGACCCCTGGCTGATCGTGGGTCTCGGTAATCCTGGTCCCGATTATGCGGCGAACCGGCACAATGTGGGCTTCATGGTGGCTGATCTGCTGGCTGAGCGGATCGGTGGGAAGTTCAAGCGGGCGCCGAAGGCCCAGGCGCAGGTGTTGGAGGGGCGGGTGGGTCCGCCTGGTCCGCTGAGTCGTCGTGTGGTGCTGGCCAAGCCGATGTCGTACATGAATCTGTCCGGGGGGCCGGTCACCGCGTTGCGCGATTTCTACAAGGTGCCTACGGATCACATCGTCGCTGTGCATGACGAGTTGGACATCGATTTCGGGATGTTGCGGCTGAAGCTGGGTGGCGGTGACAACGGGCACAACGGGTTGAAGTCGATGACGAAGGCGATGGGTCCGGATTATCACCGGGTGCGGTTCGGGATCGGCCGGCCGCCGGGGCGGATGCAGGTCGCTGATTTCGTGCTGAAGGATTTCTCCTCCGCGGAGCGCAAGGAGCTCGCCTACCTGGTGGACCGGTCGGCGGATGCGGTGGAGTCGTTGCTGGCGGAGGGGCTGGAGCGGGCTCAGTCCGCGTACAACTCCTGACATTCCTGTTGCTTCTTGGGTGTTTTTCGGCCATGGGTTGACCGGTGGTGGGGCGCTGCCCAAGGATCGGCCCCCATGAAGCGGAGTTCTTCCCACCGGCTGGTGGCTCATGGCCGTACGTTCGCCGCGGGTTGTGTCGTGCTGTTGTTGCTGGTGGCGGGTGTGTGGTCGTCGTGGGAGAGCGCGCATCACGTCGTGCTGGCGAAGGGCCGTGAGCACGGGACGATGTCGGTGACGGCGTGCGGGGAGGACGTCTGCACGGGGTCGTTCTCGCCGGACGCGGATGCGCGGGAACGGTCCGCGGTGCGGGTCGAGCGGTCCGTGGCGGCGGAGAAGGGGGATCGTTTCCCTGTGGTGGTGAAGCCCGGTACCGGTGATGTCGTGCGCACCGGGACGCCGGGCTTTCTGCATGCGTGGGTGCCGTTGGGTGGTGCGCTGGTGCTGGCCGCGCTGGTGATCGGTGGCGGTATGCGGCTGACGCGGACGGCGTGGGGTACGGGGGTGGCGGGTGCGGTCCTGTTGCTGGCGACGTTCGTCGCTCTGTGACGGGACCGCACCCGCTCACGGGGTCAGCCGGTGTTGCGGAGGCCTGCGGCTACGCCGTTGACGGTGAGGAGCAGGGCGCGGGCGAGCAGCGGGTCGGGTTCCTCGCCGCGTTCGACTGCTTGGCGCTGGCGGGCGAGGAGGGAGACCTGGAGGTAGGAGATGGGGTCGAGGTAGGCGTCGCGGATGGCGAAGGTCTGCTGGAGCACCGGGCTGGTGCCGAGGAGTTCCTTGCTGCCGGTGACCTTGAGGACTTCCTGCACGGTGAGTTCGTGCTCGGCCTGGATGGCGTCGAAGACGTGCTTGAGTTCGTCGGGGACGAGGGTGTCGACGTAGTGCCGGGCGATGCGCAGGTCGGTCTTGGCGAGGGTCATCTCGACGTTGGAGAGGAAGTTCTGGAAGAAGTGCCACTGGTCGTGCATTTCTTCGAGGACGGTGCCGAGGCCGGCTTCGCGCAGGGCCTTGAGGCCGGAGCCGACGCCGTACCAGCCGGGGACGATCTGGCGGGACTGGGTCCAGCCGAAGACCCATGGGATGGCGCGCAGTCCGTCGAGCGAGACGCCGGAGCCGGGGCGGCGGGAGGGCCGCGAGCCCAGGTGGAGGTCGGCGAGCTGGTCCACGGGGGTGGAGGCGAGGAAGTAGGTCGGGAGGTCGGGGTCCTCGACCAGCTTGCGGTAGGCGGCGTGGGCGGCGTCCGAGACGGTGTCCATGGCCGCGTCCCAGCGGGCGAGTGCTTCGTCGGACTGGCGGGGTGCGGTGTGGAGTGCGGAGGCCTGGAGGGTGGCCGCGACGGTCAGTTCCAGGTTTTCGCGGGCGAGGGCGGGGATGAGGTACTTGTCGGAGATGACCTCGCCCTGTTCGGTGACCTTGATCTCGCCTTCGAGCGTGCCCCAGGGCTGGGCGAGGATCGCGTCGTGGGAGGGGCCGCCGCCGCGGCCGACGGTGCCGCCGCGGCCGTGGAAGAGGCGCAGGCGTACGCCGTAGCGGTGGGCTACGTCGCGGAGGCGGCGCTGGGCGCGGTGGATTTCCCACTGGGAGGTGGTGATGCCGCCGAACTTGGAGGAGTCGGAGTAGCCGAGCATGACCTCCTGGACGTCGCCGCGGAGTGAGACGAGGCGGCGGTAGGAGGGGTCGGCGAGCATTTCGTCGAGGATGACGTCGGCGGCCTTGAGCTCGTCGGTGGTCTCCAGGAGCGGGACGATGCCGATCTTGGCCCAGCCGCCGTGGAGGTCGATGAGGCCGGCTTCGCGGGCGAGGACGGCGGCGGCGAAGACGTCGTCGGCGCCCTGGCACATCGAGATGATGTAGGACTCGATGACTTCGGGGCCGAAGCGTTCGAAGGCTTCCTTGATGGTGTGGAAGACGCCGAGGGTCTTCTCGCCCGCGGCGTCCAGCGGGGCCGGGGTGGGGGCGAGCGGGCGGCGGGACCTGAGCTCCTTGGCGAGGAGCTTCTGCCGGTAGTCGCGGGGCATGTCGGTGTAGCGCCAGGATTCTTCGCCGAGGCGGTCGAAGAGCTGTCCGAGGGCGTGGTGGTGGGCGTCGGCGTGTTCGCGTACGTCCATGGTGGCGAGCTGCAGGCCGAAGGCGGACAGCGTGCGGATGGTGCGGTCCATGCGGCCGTCGGCGACGATGCCGCCCTTGTGGGCGCGCAGGGAGGTCTGGATGAGTGCGAGGTCGGCGATGAGTTCGGCGGTGCCGAGGTAGTCGCAGCCGGGGCGGTGGGGGGTGCCGTTGGCGAGGCGTTCGCGGGTGTTGACGAGCTTCTGGCGGACGCAGGTGGCCTTGAGGCGGTAGGGCTCCTCGGCGTTCAGCCGCTTGTAGCGGGGGCTGATCTCGGGGAGGCGCTCCAGGTCGGTCTGGAGGCTGGTGAGGAGCTCGTCGGTGGCTCCGGTGTAGCGGATGGAGTTGGAGAGGAGTCCGCGCAGCTGGTCGACGAGTTCGAGGGCGTCGGTGATGCCGTGCTCGTGCTGGAGGATGAGCACGTCCCAGGTGACGGTGGGCGTGACGTTGGGGTTGCCGTCGCGGTCGCCTCCGATCCAGGTGCCGAAGGTGAGGGGGCGGGTGCCGGCGGGGAGTTCGACGCCGACGCGCTCCAGTTCTGCGGCCAGGTCCTCGAGGACGTCGCCCACGGCGTTGGCGTGGAGTTCGTCGAGGTAGTAGATGGCGTTGCGGGCTTCGTCGGCGGGCTCCGGGCGGACGACGCGGAGTTCGTCGGTCTGCCAGATGAGGTCGATGTTCTCGGCCAGGCGGATGTCCTGGCGGCGGCGGTCGGCCTCGATGACGGGGGTGTCCAGGAGCTCGGCGATGCGGCGGAGCTTGTTGAGGACGGAGCGGCGTGCGGCTTCGGTGGGGTGTGCGGTGAAGACGGGCCGGACGTTGAGGTTCTTGACCGTCTCGCGCAGGTGTTCGGGGTCGGCGTCCTTGAGGCGGTCGGCGGTGCGGGCGAGGAGCCCGCCTTCGGCGGACCGGCGGTCGCGCATCTCGTGGGCGCGGTGGACCTGCTCGGTGACGTTGGCGAGGTGGAAGTAGGTGGAGAAGGCGCGCACGAGCTGTGCGGCGGTCTCCAGGTCCGTGTCGCCGAGGAGCTCGGCTGCTGCCTCGCCGTCGGTGCGGGTCAGGGCGCGGACGCGTTCGACGAGGTCGAGGAGGTCCTGGCCCTCCTGTCGTACGAGGGTCTCGCCCAGGAGGTCGCCGAGGCGGCGGATGTCGGCCCGCAGTTCGGTGGTGGCGGCAGGGGTCTGGTCGGCACTGCTCACAGTGTGCGGCTCCTTGCAGTGGTTGAGCACGTCTGTCAGGGGGGCCGGGGCGCTCGCGGTGCTGACGGGGTCACCCCGGTTGTGCAGAGTGCGGACCGCGCTGTCCGACGGTCCCAGGATAGGTGTCCGGGCGTTCGGCGTGCTCGCTGCCCTGCTGGGTGGTCCCGTTCGGGGGTACACGAAGGGCGGAGGCCGGTTCGCACAAGGGTGGCCACGGTGGTGTCCTCGTGTTGCGGGCCTCTTCGCTGCCATACTTACGTTGCCGTAGGTTACGGAAGCGTAGCCCGCTCATACCGTCATATTTCCTCACCTCACGGGGGACTCCCCAATGCCCACCAGCCCCGATGTGATCGACGACGGCCTGCCGACCGCGGCAGGCGAATCCGCACCCTCCTCCGCCACGCTCGGCGGCGACAAGAAGCGTTCGGTCGAGCAGATCGCGCTGCTGCTCTTCATCGTGGTCCCGTTCGCGGCTCTGGTCGCGGCGGTGCCGCTGGCCTGGGGGCGTGGCGTCAGCTGGCTCGACCTGGGTCTGCTGGTCGTCATGTACTACTGGGGCTGCCACGGCGTGACGATCGGTTTCCACCGCTACTTCACGCACGGTTCGTTCAAGGCGAAGCGCCCGCTCCGGATCGCCCTGGCCGTCGCGGGTTCGATGGCGGTGGAGGGTCCGCTGGTGCGCTGGGTGGCCGACCACCGCAAGCACCACCGGTTCTCCGACGCGGAGGGTGACCCGCATTCGCCGTGGCGGTTCGGTGAGAACTTCCCGGCACTGCTGAAGGGTCTGTGGTGGGCCCATATCGGGTGGATGTTCAACGAGGAGCAGACGCCGCAGCAGAAGTACGCCCCGGACCTGGTCAGGGACCCTGCGATCCGTGCGATCTCCCGTCACTTCCTCAGCTTCACGATTCTCTCGCTGGCGATTCCGCCGCTGGTCGGCGGTCTGGTCACGATGTCGTGGTGGGGCGCGTTCACCGCTTTCTTCTGGGGTTCGCTGGTCCGTGTCGCGCTGCTGCACCACGTGACGTGGTCGATCAACTCGATCTGTCACGCGGTCGGGAAGCGGCCCTTCAAGTCCCGCGACAGGTCGGGGAACGTGTGGTGGCTGGCGGTGCTCTCGTGCGGTGAGTCGTGGCACAACCTGCACCACGCGGACCCGACGAGCGCGCGGCACGGGGTGATGCGGGGCCAGATCGACTCGAGTGCGCGGCTGATCCGCTGGTTCGAGAAGCTGGGCTGGGCGCACGACGTGCGGTGGCCTGATGCGTCGCGTATCGCCTCCCGGCGCAAGCCGGCGGCTGCCGACCCGGCATGATTGACGACGTGGCGACCGACGGAAGTACCAGCGGCGAGAAGAGCAGGCAGGCCCCGACGAGAAGAGCCCGGCGGGTCCGGATGACGGGCAAGGAGCGCCGCGAGCAGCTCCTGGACATCGGCCGCACCCTGTTCGCCGACAAGGGCTTCGAGGGCACGTCGGTCGAGGAGATCGCGGCGCGTGCCGGGGTCTCCAAGCCGGTGGTGTACGAGCACTTCGGCGGCAAGGAGGGCCTGTACGCCGTCGTGGTCGACCGTGAGATGCGCCAGTTGCTGGACCTGGTGACGGGGGCGCTCACGGCGGGCCATCCGCGTGAGCTGCTGGAGCAGGCGGCGTTCGCGCTGCTCGACTACATCGAGACGTACACGGACGGTTTCCGGATCCTGGTCCGTGACTCGCCGGTCGCGCAGTCCACCGGCACGTTCGCGTCGCTGATCAGTGACATCGCGACGCAGGTCGAGGACATCCTGGGTCTGGAGTTCAAGGCCCGGGGCTTCGATCCGAAGCTGGCCCCGCTGTACGCGCAGGCGCTGGTGGGGATGGTGGCGCTGACCGGGCAGTGGTGGCTGGACGTGCGGAAGCCGAAGAAGGCGGAGGTCGCCGCCCATCTGGTGAATCTGGCGTGGCACGGGCTGGAGAACCTGGAGTCGAAGCCGCGGCTGATAGGCCACCGGAAGAGCTGATCCGCGATCCGGTCACCAGTACGTCACCCATTGTGATGACACGTACGGATTCCCGGCCGTAGTGTGGTCGGCAGGGCACAGATTCCCGCCTATGGGAGGAACCATGACCGCCGAGCCGATCACCGGGCGCAGCAGCCGCTGGCCGGTGCCCCCGCAGGACGGATACACCGTGGACGACCTGTTCACGCTGCCCGATCTCCCGCCGCACACGGAATTGCTCGACGGCAGCCTGATCTTTGTGAGTCCGCAGCGAGATTTTCACAGCACGATGATCGACCTTCTGGTGACAGGGCTCCGCCACAGCGCGCCGCGGGAACTGAAGGCGCGGCGCGAGATGACAGTGGTCCTCGACCGGCGCAACGCCCCCGAGCCGGATGTCTGTGTCGTCCGCGCGGAAGCGGTCACCGGCCGGGAACAGACCCGTTTCGAGGCAGCCGACGTGCTCCTCGCCGTCGAGGTGGTCTTCCCGGACTCCGAGGCGCGCGACCGTGACACCAAGCCGCAGAAGTACGCGGCGGCCGGTATCCCGAACTTCTGGCTGGTCGAGATGACCGGCAGCGACCGGCACCCGGTGGTGCGGGTCTACGAGCTGGACCCGGTGAACAAGGCGTACGCCCTGACGGGCATCCACCACGACCGGCTCAAGACCGGCGTTCCGTTCCCCGTCGACCTGGACATCTCGGCGGAGGCGCTCGACGCGCTGTGACGCTCACCCGCTGACCGGCTCCAGGAACTCCAGCCGGTTGCCGACAGGGTCCTGGGAGTGGAAGCGGCGGTGGCCCGGCAGGTTGTCGTCCCACTCGACGGGGGCGCCGTGCCCGGCCAGGCGGGCCGCGCAGGCGTCGATGCCGGTGACGCGCAGGCCCGGATGTGCCTTCCTCGCCGGGCGGAAGTCCTCTTCGATCCCCAGGTGCAGCTGGACCGGGCCGGCCCCGAACCAGCAGCCGCCGCGGGCGGCGAGGGCTGGGGGTTTGGGGAGCTCCGTGAGGCCGAGAACGTGTACGTAGAAGGCCCGCAGGACGTCCTCCGATCCGGGCGGAGCGGCGAGCTGGACATGGTCGACGGCGGTGATCACGGCTGCTCCTCGGCTGTACGGGCCACGGCGAAGATCCGGCGGAACGGGAAGACCGTGCCGTGGGGGCCGGTCGGGTAGGCGGTGCGCAGCAGGTCGCGGTATTCGGTGAGAAAGGCGTCGCGGGCCTCCGGGTCGTCGGCGAGGGCGTCGAGGACGGGGCGCAGGCCGGTGCCCTTGACCCAGTCGAGGACGGGGTCCGCGCCCTGGAGGAGGTGCAGGTAGGTGGTCTCCCAGACGTCTACGGTCCGGCCGGGTGCGGTGAGGTGTTCCAGGTAGTGGGCGGGGGTGTGTACGGCGTCCGAGTGGCGCAGGAGGCCGCCGAGGCGGTCGTGCCAGCGGGGTGAGCCGGCGAGTTCGCGCATGAGGGTGTGGCTGGGGGCGTCGAAGTTGCCGGGGACCTGGAAGGCGAGGGTGCCGCCGGGGGCGAGGGCGTCCAGCCAGTGGGGGAAGCGGGCGGTGTGTCCGGGGACCCACTGGAGCAGGGCGTTGGAGACGATGAGGTCGTACGTCTCGGCGGGCTCCCAGGTCGCGGCGTCGGCTTCGGTGAAGTCGAGGAGGGGTCCGGCGTGGGTGCGGGCGCGTTCGAGCATCTGGGGTGAGCTGTCGTAGCCGGTGATGCGTGCGCCGGGCCAGCGGGTCGCCAGGAGGGCGGTGACGTTGCCGGCGCCGCAGCCGAGGTCGGCGATGCGGGGTGCGGGTTCGTGCGGGAGGGGTCCGGTCCGGGCCAGGAGGTCGTGGAAGGGGCGGGTGCGGTGGTCGGCGTGGCGGAGGTACTGCCGGGGGTCCCAGGTGGGTGCTGTCATGGGGCCAGGATCACCAGGCACTTCTCTTGATGTCAAGACACTTGAATTCAAGAGACTTCATGTCGAGGGACCCTCTACACTGATCGACATGGAGGACGAGGTCGACCGACTGGTCGCTGCATGGCGCCGTGAGCGCCCCGACCTCGACGTGGAACCACTCGAGGTCCTGAGCCGCGTCTCCCGCCTGGCCAGGCATCTCGACCGCGCCCGCAGGATCGCCTTCGCGGAGCACCAGCTGGAGCCCTGGGAATTCGACGTACTGACGTCCCTGCGCCGCGCCGGCGCCCCGTACCAGCTCTCCCCCGGCCAGCTGCTGACCCAGACCCTGGTCACCTCGGGCACGATGACGAACCGCATCGACCGGCTGACCAAGAAGAATCTCGTCGAGCGGCTGCCCGACCCGAGCGACCGCCGCGGTGTCCTCGTCCGGCTGACCGACCTCGGCCGCGACAAGGCCGACCAGTCGCTGGCCGGGCTGCTCGACCAGGAGCGGGCCATCCTGGGCGAGCTCTCCCGTCAGCAGCGGTCCGAACTGGCCGGACTGCTACGCCAGTTGACCGCCCCGTTCGACAACATCCCCGGTTAGCGCCGCCGGGCCCACCCCGGCCCGCCGCGCCAGCGCCACGGCCGCCAGCGTCGAGTGCACGCCCAGCTTCCCCAGCACGTTCTGCATGTGCGTACGCACCGTGTGCGGCGAGAGGAAGAGCCGCTCCGCGACCGCCTTGCGGCCCAGACCGGCCACCATGCAGCGCAGCACCTCGCGCTCGCGCGGGGTCAGCGACTCGACGAGCTGCTCGCTCTCCGTGCGGTGCTTGCGGGCCGCGGTCAGCTCCCGCAGGACACCGGTCAGCAGCGCGGCCGGCAGATGCGTCTCGTCGCGCAGCACCCCCCGTATGACCGTCAGCAGCCGTTGCAGCGAGCAGTCCTTGGCGACCCAGCCCGAGGCACCGGCCTGCAGCGCCATCGCGGCCCGGCGCGGGTCGTCCTTCTCGGCGAGCACCACCGTACGGATCCGGGGCCGGCCCGAACGCACCTCCGCCACCAGCGATATGCCGTCCACCGGACCGGCTGCGGGCGTACCGGCGGGCGCGCCGTCAGGTGCGTCGCGCGGCGCGGGAACGGTGCGGGTGCCGCCGGGGGCGAGGACGCCCAGTTCGGCGTCGACCAGCATCACGTCGTAGCGGCGGCCCTCGGCGGCCGCGCGCTCCAGACATCGCAGCGCGGCGGGGCCGCTGCCCGCCGCGGAGACGTCGACGTCCGGTTCGGCCGCGAGGGCCGCCGCGAGGGACTCCGCAAAGATGCGGTGGTCGTCGACCACCAGAACCCGGATACGAGCCACAGACACCCCCATGCTGTGTGAGCTCCTGGGGCGTCCCGTCCATGGCCGGCCCCGGCGGGGAAGGACCACGGCGGGTACGGCGCCCGGAGCACTCCGGTGGACCCTCCGGCGCACGGCCGCCGCCGTGTGCCGGCCGGCCACCCGCTCCGGGCGCCGTACCCGACTGTCTCGTCCCCTGAAACGGCACCGGCCCCCACCGGTGCTGCGCATCAGCCTACGGCGGGCGGGGGGTGGCGGAAGGCGATTCGCAGAACTGACCGCCCTGGGTGTTCCGGGGGTTGTCCATGTGCCGTCTTGGGACCGAAGTAGACAGAGATCGTCTTATTCTGTGATCCGTCGGCCTCCCGCCGAGGGAACCGCGGGGAAGATTCCGGGGGCGGCGTGTCCGGCCGCGGTGAAGGCCTCGGAGACGGCCTTGGCGACGGTGTCCTCCATCGCCTCCTCCACCAGCACGATCGCGGAGCCGCCGAAGCCGCCCCCGGTCATCCTGGCCCCGAGCGCCCCGGCGTCGTTCGCCGCCGAGACCACGAGGTCCAGCTCCGGGCAGGAGACCCGCAGGTCGTCGCGGAGCGAGACGTGGCCCGCGTTGAGGACCGGCCCCGCCGCGCGCACCTCACCCGCGTCGAGCAGCGCGATGACCTGCTCCACCCGGTGGTTGTCGCTCACCACGTGGCGGACGTAGCGCACGACCGACTCGTCCTCGCCGGCCGCCGCGAGGGTCTCCAGCGCGGCGTCCAGGTCTTCGTACGGGAGGTCGCGGAGGGTGCCGATGCCGAGTGCCCGGGCTCCCGCCTCGCAGCCGGCCCGGCGTTCCGCGTAGGCGCCGTCGCCCAGGGCGTGCTTGACGCGGGTGTCGACGACCAGCAGCTTCAGCCCGTGCGCGGCCAGGTCGAAGGGGACCTGTCGCAGCGTGAGGTCGCGGGTGTCGAGGTGCAGCGCGTGGCCCTCGGTGCAGCACGCGGAGGCCATCTGGTCCATGACGCCGCAGGGCACACCGACGAACGCGTTCTCGGCCCGCTGGCCGAGGACGGCGACCTCGGGGGCGCTGAGGCCCAGCTGGAAGAGGTCGTTCAGGGCGAGCGCGGTGACGACCTCCAGGGCGGCCGAGGAGGAGAGGCCTGCGCCGACCGGGACGGTGGAGGTGAGCTGTATGTCCGCGCCGGTGATGTCGTGGCCGGCCTCGCGGAGCGCCCAGACGACGCCGGCGGGGTAGGCGGCCCAGCCGTGGCCGGAGTGCGGGGTCAGCTCGTCGACGCGCAGGGAGACGACTCCGCCCGGCACGTCGGTGGAGTGCAGGCGCAGTTGTCCGTCGGTGCGGCGGGCTACGGCCGCGCGTGCGGTGTGCGGGAGGGCGAGCGGCATGACGAAGCCGTCGTTGAAGTCGGTGTACTCACCGATCAGGTTCACTCGTCCGGGTGCGGCCCAGATTCCTTCGGGGGCGTTCCCGTAGAGCGCGGTGAAGGAGGCGGTGAGCTCGGCGTTGTCGGTCATGGTGCGGTGGGCTCCTCTCGGCGGGCGAACGTCCAGGCGTCGGCGACGATGGCGGCCAGGTCGGCGCGCGACGGCTGCCAGCCGAGCCGCTCCCTGGCGGTGGCGGCGGAGGCGACGAGGACGGCCGGGTCGCCGCCGCGCCGGGGTGCGGCGGTCTCCGGGACGGGGTGGCCGGTGACCTTGCGGACGGTCTCGATCACTTCGCGTACGGAGAAGCCGTTGCCGTTGCCGAGGTTGCAGATGAGGTGCTCGCCCGCGGTGGCCGCTTCGAGGGCCAGGAGGTGGGCCTCGGCGAGGTCGGCGACGTGGATGTAGTCGCGTACGCAGGTGCCGTCCGGAGTCGGGTAGTCGTCGCCGTAGACGGAGATGGACTCGCGCTGTCCGAGGGCGACCTGGAGGACCAGCGGGATGAGGTGCGACTCGGGGTCGTGGCGTTCGCCGTGGCTGCCGTAGGCGCCGGCGACGTTGAAGTAGCGCAGGGAGACCGCTGCCAGGCCGTGGGCGGCGGCCTCGCCGGTGATCATGTGATCGACGGCGAGCTTGGAGGCGCCGTACGGGTTGGTGGGTGCGGTGGGGTCCGACTCGGTGATGGGGCTGGAGACGGGCTCCCCGTACGTCGCCGCCGTGGAGGAGAAGACGAGGGTGCGCACCCCGGCGTCGCGCATGGCGGCGAGGAGGGCGGTGGTGCCGCCGACGTTGTTGACCCAGTACTTCTCGGGGTCGACGACCGACTCGCCGACCTGGGAGAACGCGGCGAAGTGGAGCACTCCGTCGTAGCTGGCGTCCAGCCACTTCGCGGCGTCCTGGATGCGGCCCTCGATGAACTCGGCGCCGGCGGGGACGCCCGCGCGGAAGCCGGTCGACAGGTCGTCGAGGACGGTCACGGTGTGACCGGCCTCCAGCAGGTGTGCGGCGACGACACCGCCGACGTATCCCGCGCCACCCGTCACCAGGTACTTCTTGCCGGTGTTGCTCACTCGCTCGCTACCTCTCGCAGTCGCTGGGCCGCGGCCTCCGGCGGCACGTCGTTGATGAAGACGCCCATGCCGGACTCGGAGCCCGCGAGGAACTTCAGCTTGCCGGTGGTCCGCCTGATGGTGAAAAGCTCGAGGTGCAGCCCGAACTCCTCGCGCCCGGGGACCCTGAAGGGTGCCTGGTGCCAGGCCGAGATGTACGGGGTCGGCGGCTCGCCGGGGCCGAAGATCCGGTCGAATCGCCTCAAGAGTTCCAGATAGACCTGTGGGAACTCCGTGCGTGCGCCCTCATCGAGTTCCCGCAGGTCGGGGACGCGTCGGCGCGGGTGGAGGTGGACCTCGTACGGCCAGTGCGCGGCGTAGGGCACGAAGGCGACCCAGTGCTCGCCCTCCAGGACGATCCGGTCGCCGTCGGCCAGTTCGCGGGCGACGACGTCGTCGAAGAGGTTGCGGCCGGTCTCGGCGCGGTGGTTCTCCATCGAGCGGAGCATCTGCTCGGTGCGCGGGGTGACGAAGGGGTAGCCGTAGATCTGCCCGTGCGGGTGGCCGAGGGTGACGCCGATCTCGGCGCCCCGGTTCTCGAAGCAGAACACCTGGGTGACCTGCGGGAGCTCGGCGAGGTCGGCGGTGCGGTCGGTCCAGGCCTCCAGGACCAGGGCGGCCTGGTCCTCGGTGAGGCCGGCGAAGGAGACGTCGTGGTCGGAGGTGAAGCAGACGACCTCGCACCGGCCGGAGTCGCCGGCGAGGGAGGGGAAGCGGTTCTCGAAGACGGCCACGTCGTAGCCGCTGTCGGGGATCTCGCTGAGCCTGCCCTCCTGGGAGGGGCAGAGCGGGCACTCGTCGGCCGGCGGGTGGTAGGTGCGCCCCTGCCGGTGCGAGGCGATGGCGACCGAGTCACCGAGCAGCGGGTCGTGGCGGATCTCCGAGGACGTCGAGACGGCATCCAGCGGCCGCAGGTCGACGGCGTCGCGGACGGTGTCGTCCGCGGAGTCGTAGTAGATCAGCTCACGGCCGTCGGCGAGGGTCGTAACCGTCTTCTTCACCAGGCTCCTCCATGTAACGCCCTCCGAACATAACCGCACATAACAAATCACAACTCAACACGACAGTCAATGCCGACGAGTCCTGTGAACACCCTGTGCACAGGGACACCCGGAACCCGGACATTTCATCCCGTGCGATCACGATCAAACAAAGAACGCCATGCGACCTGTTCATTTTTTGAACACATGGGCGTAGGTTCCGTCGGGTTCAGTTCGCGCAACGAAGCGAGTACCCCCCATGCAATATCTGGCCGAAGGGCTCCGGCTCCCCACGAACGGGCTCGATTACACAATTCTGGCGATCTACTTCGTCGTGGTGCTCGGCATCGGCTTCGCCGCCAGGGCCAGTGTGAAGACGAGCCTCGACTTCTTCCTGTCCGGGCGGTCCCTGCCCGCCTGGGTGACCGGCCTGGCCTTCGTCGCGGCGAATCTCGGGGCGACCGAGATCCTCGGCATGGCGGCGACCGGCGCGCAGTACGGCGTCGCGGTCGTCCACTGGTACTGGATCGGCGCCATCCCCGCCATGGTCTTCCTCGGCCTGGTGATGATGCCGTTCTACTACCGGTCCAAGGTCCGCTCCGTGCCGGAGTTCCTGCTCCAGCGCTTCGACAGGTCGGCGCACCTGCTGAGTTCCGTGCTCTTCGCCTTCGCGGCGATCCTGATCGCGGGCGTGAACCTCTACGCCCTGTCGATCGTCGTGGAGGCACTGCTGGGCTGGGACCGCTGGGTCGCGATCGTCGTCGCCGGCGTGTTCGTCCTGCTCTACATCACCATCGGCGGCCTCTCGTCCGCGATCTACAACGAGGTGCTGCAGTTCTTCGTCATCCTCGCCGCGCTGATCCCGATCACCCTGCTGGGTCTCAAGCGTGTCGGCGGCTGGGACGGCCTCAGCGGATCGCTGGAGAAACAGCACGGCACGGACTTCATGTCCGCCTGGGGCGGTACCGGCATCGGTGACGCCAACCCGCTCGGCGCCAACTGGCTGACGATCATCCTCGGCCTCGGCTTCGTGCTCGGCTTCGGCTACTGGACGACCAACTTCGCCGAGGTCCAGCGCGCCCTGTCCGCGAAGAACCTCTCCGCAGCGAAGCGCACCCCGCTGATCGCCGCCTTCCCGAAGATGTTCATCGTGTTCCTGGTGATGATCCCGGGCCTGGTCGCGGCGGTCGTCGTGCCCAACATCGGCGCCGGGGGCAAGGAGGACCCGAGCTACAACGACGCCATTCCGCTGCTGATGCGGGAACTGCTGCCCAACGGTGTGCTCGGCATCGCGGTGACCGGTCTGCTCGCCGCGTTCATGGCCGGGATGGCGGCCAACGTCTCCTCGTTCAACACGGTGTTCACCACGGACATCTGGGCGCGATACGTGAAGAAGGACCGGTCCGACGCCTACTACCTGCGCTTCGGCCGGCTGATCACGGCGATCGGCGTGCTGGCGTCCATAGGCACGGCGTTCATCGCGGCCAGCTTCTCCAACATCATGACGTACCTGCAGACCCTGTTCTCGTTCTTCAACGTCCCGATGTTCGTCGTCTTCATCATCGGCATGTTCTGGAAGCGCGCCTCGATGAAGTCAGGCGTCTGGGGGCTCGCCGCGGGCACCACGGCCGCGATGGTCAACTACTTCGTCATCTACAAGCAGGGCATCATCGACACCCCGACCGACCAGGGCGCCAACTTCGTCTCCGCGATCGTCGGGTTCGTCGCGGGTGCGGTCGTCATGGTCGTGGTCACCCTCTTCACGGCACCCAAGCCCGCCGCCGAACTGGCCGGTCTGGTCTACGGCACGGAGTCCCCGGACGCCGACGAGATTCCCGACGAGGGCGACAACGCCTGGTACCGCAAGCCCGCCCTCCTCGGCTGGGGCGCGGTCGTACTCGCCGCCGCCTGCTACCTGCCCTACTCGCTCTGATCGGAGGCACTCACCATGTCCGACCTGCACAAGGAAGTCTCCGATCTGGAGCAGAAGTCCGCGACCGCGGCCCGGCTCTTCGACATCCGGCGGATCATCGGCGGTCTCTTCGTGGTCTACGGAGTGATCGTCACCATCGCCGGCATCAGCCCGTCCGACGCCGACCTGAAGAAGGCCGAGGGCGTCCACATCAACCTGTGGACCGGCCTCGCCATGCTGGCCCTCGGGCTCTTCTTCCTGATCTGGATGAAGCTGCGCCCGGCCCAGGTGCCCGACGAGGCCCCCGGCACACCGGAGAGCTGACCCCGGCACCCCGCGGGGGCCGGACGATCACGCGTTCACGCGAGGCCGTCCGGCCCCTGCGGCGTTCCCGCCGCGGCCCGGTCGAGCAGTCCCGTACGGGCCGCGAGCGCGGCGGCCTCCAGCCGGGACCCGACTCCGAGCTTCATCAGCACCCGCTGCACATGGGTCCGCGCGGTACTCGGAGCGATCCCCATGCCGGCCGCGATCAACCGGGTGTCCTCGCCCTCGGCGACCCGCACCAGCACCTCGATCTCGCGCGGGGTCAGCATCCGCAGCAGCCGCTGGCCCTCGTCGTCCGGCTGCACCGCCGGATGCAGCAGCTCCGCGAAGGCGCCCCGCAGCAGCTGGGGTGCGACCGCCACCTCACCCGCCCTGGCCTTGATCATGGCCCGCTCGACGCCCTCTATCCGCTCGTCGTGCCGGACGTAGCCGGCCGCTCCCGCCGCGAACGCGGCGGCGATCCCCCGCGGGCTCGGCACCGGGCCCAGCACCACCACGGCCACCTGCGGACGCTCCCGTCCGATGCGTGCGATCGGGTCGAAGGCCCCGGGCTCGGCGGGCGCCGCCGTGCCGAACAGGCAGACCTCCGGTGCCCTGCTGACGACCAGTTCGGCGGCCCCCGACGTCGGAGCGGCTGCCGCGAGCACGCGGTGCCCCCGCAGTTTCAGTGCCGAGGCGAGTGCCTCGGCGAGCAGTCGGTGGTCATCGACCACCATGAGCCGCACGCCCATCGGAAAAGCCCCCATGTGTGCAGCGCACTACCGCTGCGTAACCCTGAACAGGCCCCCCGGCCCCTCTGCCCCGGCAAGTTACACGCTTGTTCGACGCCGCGCGCCCTCTACCGGGCAGAAGCCCCCCGGAATGCCGAATTCTGCGTCATTCAGGGTCGCTTCGCCGTCGGAAAACGACCGGCCCTGCCGGTCGGGTGATCAACCGGCAGGGCCGTCGCCGCCGGCCCGCGAACGGGCCGGGCGGGCGGGTCAGTCGGTGCTGAAGGAGACGACGAGGTACTGCTTGTCGTCCAGCGAGCTCGACTTGCTGGGCTCACTGACCATCTGCTCGGAGATGAACAGCCGGCCCTTCTCGTAGAGGAACTCGGAGTAGTCGACGGAGAAGCTCGTCTCCGCGTCGCGGGCCGACTCCTCGTCCGGGTTGACCATCAGCACGGTCTGCTCGAAGGTCGAGCCGTTGATGGAGACGATCTGGCCGCCCTTGTCGTAGGGGGGCTCCTTGTACGCGATGACGTTGGAGCCGTCCATGCGCAGCGGGGTCAGCGCGTAGCGGTCACCCGCGTCCGCCCTGCCGCCGACGAGCTTGCCGGTGGTGAGGTCGAACGCGACGATCTCATTGGTCTCGCCGTACTCACCGCCGCCCTCGTGCCTCTCGGTCGGCACGTAGAGCTTGTTGTTGCCGACGGCCAGTGCGGTGCACTCCTCGACCTCGGTGGAGCCGCAGTCCGCCGCGTACTTGTCGGCGTCGGCGGAGATCCGGACGATGAGCTTGCCGGTGGCCGCGTCGATGGAGAAGAAGTCCGAGATGCTGCTGCCGTCGCCGGCGGTGTCGCCGACGTCCGCCGCGACGACGAGCGGCTTGGTGGAGACGATGCTCGCGTACTCGACGCCGGCCGGCATGTTGTACGAGGAGAGCGGTGCGCCGGTGGTCGGGTTCAGCGCCTGGATGGTGAGCTGCGGAGCGTCGTAATCACCGCACTTGCGGACCACGGCGAGGGCCTCGCCGCCGCCGTAGCCCATGTCGTAGCAGTTGTTGGTGTCGGCCTTCGGCTTCCAGAGTTCGGCGCCGTTCGCCAGGTTGAAGGCGGCGCCGCCGCTGGTGCCGCCTGCGGCGACCGTGGCTCCGCTGAGCGTGACCTCGTTGAACCTGACGGCTTTGTCCCCGCTGGACGCGGAGGTGACGGACTTGCTCCACATCAGCTTGCCGGTGGCCAGGTCGAGCGCGCCGATCTGGGTGCAGGAGGGGTACTTGTCCGCGGCGCTCGGCTTGCCGTCCTCGAAGGCGATGGCCGTCCTGAAGTCCTTGCTCATGTGCCGGGACGCGGCGCAGAGCTGACCGGTCAGCGGGATCGTCCAGAGCTTGGTGCCCTTGGCGAGGTCGTAACCGACGACCTCGTACACGCCGGTCTTCACGTACACCTTGTCCGTCACCCAGGAGCCGGCGACGTTCGTGGTGTCGGTGACCTTCGGGTGCGGGAGCTGGAAGCCGACCTCGGACTTGGTGTCGGCCGGGGCCTTCTCGGTGCCGCCGGCCAGGCCGTCGCCCTTGCCCTCGCCTCCCTTGCCCTCGCCGCCCTTGCCTTCGGTTCCGGCCGAGGACGCCTCGTCCTGCTTGCCGTCGTCACTGCCGCTGGAGGCGTAGAAGATCCCTCCGCCGACGATCAGCACCACGGCCACGACCGCGGCGACGATGATCTGCATCTGGGTGTTGAACTTCTTGCCGCCGCCCGGCTGGGGTGCGACGTACTGCGGCTGCATCGGAGCGGTCGGGTAGCCGTACCCCTGCTGCGGGGGCATGCCCGGCTGTCCGGGCGGGGGCCCCTGCGGGAAGCCGTAGCCGGGCTGGGCCGGCGGCTGGCCGGGGGGCGGCGCCTGCGGGTAGCCGTACGCGGGATTCGGCGGCGGCTGCTGCCCGGGCGGGGGCGGCGGCGGGCTGCCGTAGCCGCCGGCGGGCGGAGTGGGCGGCGCGGGCGGGGGCTGCTTGCCGAACGGGTCGGCGGGCGGCGGGGTGGGCGCGCCGAATCCGCCGGGCGGCGGGTCCTGCGGGGCGCCGAACCCGCCCTGAGGCGGTTCGTTGGGCGGCTGGGTCATGGCGTGCGTACCTCTGCGGAGTCTGAGAAGAAGGAAGGACTGGGGATGCCGTCGCCGGCCGTCACTTGCCGAAGGCCATCATGGTGGTTTCGCCCTCCGAGTCGTCGCGGCCGCTGACACGGTCGCTGACGATGAAGGAACGGCCGCCCGCGTAGGCGACCTCGGCCGAGTAGAACTTCTCGATCTGCGCCGTGGAGTCCGGGTGTTGCAGCACCGCCTTGGGCGCGCCTCCGGTGGGCGCGATGGCCGAGATCTCCCCGCCCTCGTCGTAGGAGGGCTCCACGTAGACCACGACGTTGCCGCCTTCCATCCGGAGCGGCTTCATGATGTGTCCGGCGGGGGCGGGGGCCCTCCACTTGACCTTGCCGGTGTTCAGATCGAACGCGACGACCTTGTTGGTGCGGGCGGTGCCGCTGCTGTCGTCCCCGGTCATCATGTAGAAACTGTTCGCGTCGGCGGTGACGCCCACGCAGCCTTCGAGCGTCTCCGTGAAGTTCAGGGTGCCTCCGCAGTCGACGGCGAGATTGTCCTTGCTCTCGATGGCCGGGCGGGTGCGGAGTGTGCCGTTCTCGTTGAGCGCGACGATGGTCCGCTTCTTCTCCTCGTACTGGATCAGCGAGACCACCAGCGGGTTCACCGAGTAGACCTTGTCGACCTCCAGGCCGCGCTCGACCTGGTACGTCCACTTGGCCTTGCCGGTGGCCGGATCGAGCTCCTGGACCTGCTGCTGCGGGTTGTCCAGGTCGCCGGTGCTGCAGTTGACCGCGGCGATCAGCTTGGGGCCGCCGGCGAAGGAGTACGGCTTGCAGTTGCCCGACGGGTTGCCGAACAGCTCCTTGCCGTCACTGACCCGGAAGGCGTTGGAGTTGCTCGTGCGGCCGATGGCCACGGTGTCCCCGCTGATCGCCAGACCGATGTTGGACATCATGTCGAAGTTGCCGTTCTTCTTGACCGGCTTCTTCCATCCGGCCTTGCCGGTGTTGAGGTCGATCATCTGGAGTACGGAGCAGTTCGCCTTGTCCGTGGTACCGCTCATCACGCCGATGACGATCTTGCCGTCGGCCGTGGCCGTCTCGGGAGCCGCGCACATGTCGGCGGGCAGCGGGAGGGTCCACTTCTCCTTGCCGTCGGCGACCGAGTAACCGGAGACCGAGCGGTACATGCCCTTGACGACCGTGTCCCCGACGATCCAGGGGCCGTACACGTCGGCGCCGTCGCGCGGGAGGTCGATGTCGTTCGCGGTGGTCCAGAGGACCTTCGCCTCGCCGTCCTTGCGGCCGGCGTTCAGGTCGTCGTTCGCCTCACGCCCGTCGCCCTTGCCGTCGCCCTGGTCGACGCCGGTCGAGGCGCTCGGGGCCGGGGCGCCGCTGCTGGTCCCGGCCACGGGCTTCTTCTCGTCGTCGCCACCGCTCGTCGCGAAGAAGACGCCGCCGCCGACCACGAGGAGCGCGGCGAGCGCCCCACCGATGATGACGGCGGGCTTGCCCTTGAAGGGACTGCCGCCGGAGCCGCCGGGCGTGGGTGCGGGAGCGCCGGGGTACTGCTGCTGCGGGTAGCCGTAACCGGGCTGCTGACCGTACGGGCCGGGCTGCTGACCGTACGGGCCGGGCTGCTGCGCGTACGGGCCGGCCGGTGCGCCGTAGGGTCCGGGCTGCTGGGCGTAGGGGCCGGGTGCCTGGCCGGGTGCCTGGGGGTAGCCGTAGCCGGGCTGTGCCCCGGGGGCCTGCGGGTAGCCGTAGCCGGGCTGCGCGGGCGGGGGTGTCTGCGGCGCCCCCGGCGGCGGGGTCTGCGGCGGTGCGGGCGGCATCTGCGGCGGAGCTGCCGGTGGTGGCGGCTGCTGAGGAGTGCCCTGCGGATCCTGCGGAGCCCCGAAGCCCCCCTGCGGCGGTTGATGGCTGGGCGGCTGGGTCATCAGCACGTCCCCCTTCGTGCGGTCCGGTGCCCGGTCCGGTCTCCCCCGCGATTCCGCTGGGCTCAGAGGATCAGGTGCGAGAAATCTCTGAATTCCCCCCGGAAAGGAGCGAATCGGGCATGGCTTCCGCGGCGTTACGACAGTCGAGCGGGGCTTCTTTGTACCACCCGCACCGCGCCCGGCACCGGATCGGTCCATCCCCTGTTCCCAAGGGAGAACCGGGCCGTGATGCCGCCGTTACGCGCCTGCGGTGGCCGCCCCGGGACCCGTGTCCCCGACGACCCGTCAACTGCGCCTGCGAAGGGCGGCGTTCGCCTCCGCGCCGTCCGCCGCGCGGCGGGCGGACTGCCCGCTCACTCGCCGAAGGCGAGCATCGTCTTCATGCTCATCTCGGTCCCGTCGTCCTCGGCGGTGCCGACGAGCGGCAGGGTGAGGAGGGAACGGCCGTCCTCGTAGTCGACCTCGGCGGCGGTCATGCCCGCCTCGATGGCGGCCGTCGACGCCGGATGGGCGAGCAGCGTCCGCGGCTCGCCGCCGGTGGGGGCGAGCGTGGCGATCTCGCCGCCCCGCGACGTCGTCGCGGCCACGTGGACGAGCAGCTTCCCGCCGTCCACGCGCATCGGTTCCATCCTCCGCCCGAGCGGGGCGTCGGCCGCCCACTTCTGCCGGCCGGTATCGAGGTCGAACGCGACGATCCGGTTGTCGGTGTCGAACTCGACGTGCTTCCGCTTGGTGGAGATGTAGAAGGTGTCGTCGTCCGCGGCGACTCCTTCGCAGTCGTCCCTGTTCCGGGAGACGACCAGGTAACCGCCGCACCTCACCTCGTAGCCGGCGAACCCGAGGTCGACGTCCCGGGTCCCCAGATCGATACCCGAACGGTAGGTGCCGTCGTCCCGCAGGGCGACGAGCCGCCACGCCTCGCCCTTCCCCGTCGCCACCACCAAGGGGCTGACCGAGTAGACCTGTTCGACGGACCAGCCCTTCTCGACGGCGTACCGCCACTTCAGCTTCCCGGACGCCGGGTCGAACTCCTGGACCTCGTGGCCCTCCGCGCAGTTCGCGAGGGCCACCATCCGGGGCCCGCTCACGAAGGAGTAGGACTGGCAGTCGCGGGGCTGGGCGGCGAACAGTTCCTGTCCGTCCTCCGCCCGGTAGGTGTGGACCTGTCCGGGACGCGCGAACGTCACCGTGGCGCCGTTCGCCGCCATGGCGGGGCGCCTCTGGATGTCAGGGTTGTTCGGCATGGACTTCGTCCAGCCCGTCTTCCCCGTCCGCAGGTCGATCATCCGCATGACCGAGCAGTCCGCGCCGGTGTCGCTCTTCTCCCCCTCGGTGACGACGACGATCTTGCCGTCCGTGGTGGGCAGCGTCGGTGCTCCGCAGATGTCCTCGGGCAGTCGCAGGCTCCACCGCACCGCTCCGTCGGACATCGAGTAGCCCGACACGGTGCGGTAAAAGGCCTTGGCGACGATGTCGCCGGCCCTCCACGGCCCGTACACGCCCATGGCCCGGCCCGGGAGGTCGACGCCCAGGCTCTGGACCCAGCGGACCTTCGCCTCGCCCGGCTCGCGGAGGCCGTCGAGCCGGGTCGCCAGTTCCGGGTCGCTCTCACCCTTGCCGTCGCCCTGGCCGGCCGTGGGCGCGGGTCCGGCGGCCGGCTCCTTGCCGTCGTCGTCACCGCTCAGGGCGAACCAGACGCCGCCCCCGGCCACCAGGACCAGGGCGAGCACGGCGCCGACGATCGCGCCGGTCCTGCCCTTGAAGCGGCCACCGCCGCCGGGCCCCGCCGGGCCCGTGACGCCGGACGGCTGCGGCGGACGGCCGTAACTCCCCTGCGCCGAAGGCCCGTACGGTCCGGGATGCGGGGCGTACGGGGTCGGCGGGTAGCCGTATCCAGGGGCGCCCGACGGCGGATCGTACGGTGCGCCGAAGCCTTCCTGCGGTTGCGGCCCGGCAGGCTGAGTCATCGGCGGAGTCCCCCTCGTACGGTCATGGTTCCGCAGGGTCACGCCAACCCGGACGGGCCTACTTTCTACCACCCGCCCGGGCGCGGCCTCCGGGCCGTACCGGGGCCGCCCGTCAGGCGTCCTCGGCCAGTTCGAGCCAGCGCATCTCCAGCACGTCCCGCTCCGCGACCAGTTCACGCAGCTCGGCGTCGAGCGCGGCGACCTTCTCGAAGTCGGTGGCGTTGTCGGCGATCTGCGCGTGCAGCGTCGTCTCCCTGGTCGACATCTTGTCGAGCTGCCGCTCGACCTTCTGGAGTTCCTTCTTCGCGGCACGCGCGGCCTGCGGCGAGACGGCCTCCGCCGGAGCGGCCCTGGGAACCGAGGACCCGGCGGCGGACGCGGGTGTCGCCGTCTCCTCCATGCGCTGCCTGCGCTCGATGTACTCGTCGATGCCGCGCGGCAGCATCCGCAGCGCACGGTCGCCGAGGAGCGCCATCACCTTGTCCGTGGTCCGCTCGATGAAGAACCGGTCGTGGGAGATCACGATCATCGACCCGGGCCAGCCGTCGAGGAGGTCCTCCAGCTGGGTGAGCGTCTCGATGTCCAGGTCGTTGGTGGGCTCGTCGAGGAAGAGGACGTTGGGCTCGTCCATCAGCAGCCGCAGGATCTGCAGTCGCCGCCGCTCGCCGCCGGACAGGTCTCCGACGGGCGTCCACTGCTTCTCCTTGACGAAGCCGAACTGCTCGCAGAGCTGGCCGGCCGTCATCTCGCGGCCCTTGCCGAGGTCGACCCGGTCGCGCACCTGCTGGACGGCTTCGAGCACCCGCAGTTTCGGGTCGAGCTCGGCGACCTCCTGGGAGAGGTAGGCGAGCTTGACGGTCTTGCCGACGACGACCTTCCCGGCCGCGGGCTGTACGTCGCCCTGGCTGCGGGCCGCCTCCGCGAGCGCCCGCAGCAGCGAGGTCTTGCCCGCGCCGTTCACGCCGACCAGGCCGATGCGGTCACCGGGGCCGAGCTGCCAGGTGAGGTGGGTGAGGAGCGTCTTGGGCCCGGCCTGGACGGTGACGTCCTCCAGATCGAAGACGGTCTTCCCGAGGCGGGCGTTGGCGAACTTCATCAGCTCGCTGGTGTCGCGCGGCGGCGGCACGTCGGCGATCAGCTCGTTGGCGGCCTCGATGCGGTAGCGCGGCTTGGACGTACGGGCGGGGGCGCCACGTCGCAGCCAGGCCAGCTCCTTGCGCATCAGGTTCTGCCGCTTGGACTCCTCGGTCGCGGCGATCCGCTCCCGCTCGGCCCGCGCGAAGACGTAGTCGCTGTAGCCGCCCTCGTACTCGTGGACGGCGCCCCGCTGGACGTCCCACATGCGGGTGCAGACCTGGTCCAGGAACCACCGGTCGTGGGTGACGCAGACGAGCGCGGAGCGCCGGGTCCGCAGGTGTCCGGCGAGCCAGGAGATGCCCTCGACGTCGAGGTGGTTGGTGGGCTCGTCGAGGACGACCAGGTCCTGTTCGGCGATCAGGAGCTTCGCCAGCGCGATACGGCGCCGCTCGCCGCCGGAGAGCGGGGCGATGACGGTGTCCAGGCCGTGCTCGAAGCCGGGGAGCGCGAGGCCCCCGAAGAGGCCGGTCAGGACGTCGCGGATCTTGGCGCTGCCGGCCCACTCGTGGTCCTCGAGGTCGCCGATCACCTCGTGCCGGATGGTGGCCTGGGGGTCCAGCGAGTCGTGCTGGGTGAGGACACCCAGGCGGAGCCCGCCGTTGTGGGTGACCCGGCCGGTGTCCGCGTCCTCCAGTTTGGCGAGCATCCGGATGAGCGTCGTCTTGCCGTCGCCGTTGCGGCCGACGACGCCGATCCGGTCGCCCTCGGACACCCCGAGGGATACACCGTCGAGCAGGGCACGGGTGCCGTACACCTTGCTGACCTGCTCGACATTGACCAGATTGACGGCCATTTCACTCCTGCCTCGGGGGTCCTCGCGTCGGGGACCGCTCGACGTCCCAGAGTAGTCGCCGCGCGGGGTGCGATAGCGTGCGGCGATCGATCATGGGGAGTAACCCCAGGTCGGAGCGGTTCGGAACATCTGTGGGGTGGGGACTTCATGATGCGTGGCGCGGGGCGGGCCCTGGTTTCGGCGGTCGTGGTGACGGTGGCGGTGGCGGGCTGTTCGTCGTCGCCGGGCGGCGGTGACACGGGCAAGAACGGGGACCGCGTCCCCTCGAAGGCCGCGGAGAGTCCCGCTGTGGCGAAGGGCGCCACGCTGGGCGCCCCGGGCTCGGCCTGCGAGCTGCCGGTGACGTTCGCCCTGGCGGCGGACTGGACGCCGGAGGCCGTGGAAGTGGATCCCGGCTCGGAGCTCGCGGAACTGGGGCAGCAGGGCTCGGCCACGATGGTCTGCGAGATCGA
The DNA here is from genome assembly GCF_055559735.1 of Streptomyces sp. NPDC023573. NCBI lineage: Bacteria > Bacillati > Actinomycetota > Actinomycetes > Kitasatosporales > Streptomycetaceae > Streptomyces > Streptomyces sp. NPDC023573. The sequence goes on along the minus strand of NZ_JBVHKB010000009.1, from coordinate 212,712 downwards.
CGCCAAGCCGGCCGGGAACATCGGCTATCTCCGGGTGTGGCAGGGCGAGGGCTCCGGCACCACCCCGCGAGCCGCGCTGGAGGATTTCCTGGCCGGCGACACGAATGCGTCCGAGGCGTCGTTCAAGGCGACCGAAGCGGGGTCGGTGGCAGCCGCGGAGGTCACCTACACGGTGACCGTCGAGCTGCTGGACGAGCGGAAGACGGAGCGCGCCTTCGCCGTCGCGACGCCGGACGGCCCGGTAGTGGTGCACCTGGGCGGGCTGGACTCCCAGGAGCACAAGGCGATGCTCCCTGCGTACGAGCTGGCGAAGAGGACCCTGGAGCTGGGCTGACCCGGGCCCGCTGCCCGCGGCTGCGTCCCTTGCCCCTCCGGCCTGCACACACCGAATCGCCTCCGGCCGCTGCCGCTACGGTCGCTGAACCGTCGCTCCCGCCGCCGGGGAGACGGCCACCCGGGCCTCGCGGCAGGTGCCGGACGCCAGCAGCGCGTCGGCCACCTTCCGCGCGGACTCCTCGTCGGCGGTGAGGAAGGCGGTGGTCGGCCCGGATCCCGAGACCAGTGCGGCCAGGGCGCCGGCGGCGGTGCCCGCGGCGAGGGTGCCGGCCAGCGAGGGGCGCAGGGAGAGGGCGGCGGCCTGGAGGTCGTTGCCGAGGGCGCCCGCGAGTGCGGTGGTGTCCCCCTTGCGCAGGGCGGCCAGGAGTGCGGGGGAGGCGGTCGGCTCAGGCACGTCGGTGCCGGCGGTGAGCCGGTCGAACTCGCCGTAGACCGCCGGGGTGGAGAGTCCGCCGTCGGCGACGGCGAAGACCCAGTGGAAGCTTCCGCCGACCTCGACGGGCGTCAGCTGCTCACCGCGTCCGACGCCGAGTGCCGCCCCGCCGATCAGGCTGAACGGCACGTCGCTGCCCAGCTCGGCGCAGATCGCCAGGAGTTCCTCCTGGGTGGCGCCGGTGGCCCAGAGCGTGTCGCAGGCCAGCAGGGCGGCGGCGCCGTCGGCGCTGCCGCCCGCCATGCCGCCGGCGACGGGGATGTCCTTGGCGATGTGGATGTGCACATCGGGGGCGATGCCGTGCCGGGCGCCGAGCGCGATCGCGGCGCGGGCCGCGAGGTTCGTGGCGTCCAGCGGGACCTGGCCGGCGTCCGGTCCCGAGCAGGTGACGCGCAGGGTGTCGGCGGGGGTGACGGTGACCTCGTCGTAGAGGCCGACGGCGAGGAAGACGTTGGCCAGGTCGTGGAAGCCGTCGGGGCGGGGTGCGCCCACCGCGAGCTGCGCGTTGACCTTGGCGGGTACGCGGACGGTGACGCTGCGGCTCATGCGGAGGGCTCCGGCTTGTTCTCGGCGATGGCGGCGAACTCCTCGACGGTCAGCGCCTCGCCGCGGGCCTGCGGCGAGATCCCCGCGGCGGTCAGGGCGGCCTCGGCGGCCGGCGCGGAGCCCGCCCAGCCCGCCAGTGCCGCGCGGAGCGTCTTGCGGCGCTGGGCGAAGGCGGCGTCCACGACGGCGAAGACCTCGGCCCTGCTCGCGGTGGTGCGGACCGGTTCCGCGCGGCGGACCAGGGACACCAGGCCCGAGTCGACGTTGGGCGCGGGCCAGAAAACGGTGCGGCCGATCGACCCGGCGCGCTTGACGTCGGCGTACCAGTTGGCCTTGACCGACGGCACTCCGTAGACCTTGTTGCCGGGCCGGGCGGCCAGCCGGTCGGCGACCTCGGCCTGGACCATCACGAGCGTCCGCTCGATGGTGGGGAAGCGCTCCAGCATGGTGAGCAGGACGGGCACCGCGACGTTGTACGGCAGGTTGGCGACGAGCGCGGTCGGCGCGGGGCCGGGCAGCTCCTTGACCAGCATCGCGTCCGAGTGGACCAGGGCGAAGCGGTCGGTGCGCCCAGGCAGCCGGGCGGCGACCGTGGCCGGCAGGGCGCCCGCGAGCACGTCGTCGATCTCCACGGCGACGACCCGGTCGGCCGCCTCCAGCAGGGCCAGGGTCAGCGAGCCCAGGCCGGGCCCGACCTCGACCACCACGTCGTCGGGCCGCACCTCGGCGGTCCGTACGATCCGGCGGACCGTGTTGGCGTCGATGACGAAGTTCTGGCCGCGCTGTTTGGTGGGGCGTACGCCCAGCGCTGCGGCCAGCTCGCGGATGTCTGCGGGGCCCAGGAGGGCGTCGGGCTCTGTGGTGCTCACCCGTTAAGCCTACGGCCGCCGTGGCAGCCAGGGGGCGCCGCCCGGCACAGGGCCGAAGCCGCGTGCCTCCCGGCGGACGACGACCTCGTCGCCGTCGTCCAGGGCCGTGGCGGGGGCGGGGGCGACGGTGTCGCGGGTGCCGACGGTGACGCCCTCGGCCTCCAGGAGCTCCCCGACGTCGTCCGCGAAGGTGTGCAGGGTGCGTGATGTCCCGTCGACGTCGACGCGTACGGCCTTGTCCTGGGCGAGGAACCCGGCGGTGCCGCCCGCCAGGACGGCGACGACCAGGGCGCGGGGGACGATCCGCCGCAGGGCTTCCGGCGCGCCGACGCCCGCGGCACGCCGGTGGCGCCGGGCCGCCCGGTGTCCTCCGGTCGCCCTCCGCGGGGCCGGCCGACGGGGCACCAGCGGGGTGTCCAGCACGGTCGGGTCATGGACCGGCAGGGGGCCGGGCCGGAGCCCGGCGACGATCGTCCGCTCCTCGTGGAGGGAGCGCGGCGGCGCCGGGGGCGGGAAGGGGGGCCTCGCCGGGGCCTGCCCCGTACGCCGACTGCCGCGCGCCGCGCGGTGACTGCCCTGTGAATGGCCCACGACGCTCCAGACGTTCCGGCCTGCCGTCCCCGTTGCGCGGGCACGATAGCGGTCCCCCCGTAACCGTGCAAAGTCGTACGATTACCCTAAGTGCCGCCCGGAGTGTGTGTGTCGGCCCTCAGAAGTCGAACGCGCGCGCGGTGTTGTCGTAGACGGCGGCGGCCAAGGTGTCCTCGTCGGTGCCCCTCACCTCGGCCATGGCACGGAGCGTGACCGGGATCAGGTAGGGCGCGTTGGGCCGTCCGCGGTACGGGGCCGGGGTGAGGAAGGGGGCGTCCGTCTCGACGAGCACGAGTTCGGCGGGGGCGACGGCCAGCGCGTCGCGGAGCGGCTGCGCGTTCTTGAAGGTGACGTTGCCCGCGAAGGACATGAAGTACCCGGCCGCCGCGCAGATCCGGGCCATCTCGGCGTCACCGGAGTAGCAGTGGAAGACGGTCCGCTCCGGCGCCCCGGCGTCGGCGAGGATCCGCAGCACGTCCGCGTGGGCCTCGCGGTCGTGGATGACCAGTGCCTTGCCGTGCCGCTTGGCGATCTCGATGTGGGCACGGAAGGACTCCTCCTGGGCGGCCATGCCCTCGGGACCCGTACGGAAGTGGTCGAGCCCGGTCTCGCCGACCGCGCGTACGTGGCCGAGGGCGGCCAGCGCGTCGATCTCGGCGAGCGCCTCGTCGAGGGCGGCCCTCCCGCCCGGCTCCCTGACCCCCTGCCGCGCCGAGCCCTCCGGGTCCCCGTGCACGATGCGGGGCGCCTCGTTGGGGTGCAGCGCGACGGAGGCGTGCACGGCGGGGTGTGCGGCGGCGGTCTCGGCGGCCCAGTGGGAACCCTTCACGTCGCAGCCGACCTGGACGACGGTGGTGACGTTGACCGCCGCGGCTCTGGCCAGCCCTTCCTCGACCGTTCCGTCCTGCATGTCGAGATGGGTGTGGGAATCGGCGACCGGGACCCTGAGGGGTTCGGGGAGCGGCGGGGCTTCGGTACGGCTCATGCCCCCGACTCTACGAGGGCCTGAGCTCTCTCTCAGCGCCGGTGGAAGGGGCGGAGCAGATCGGACAGCTGCCAGTGGTGCGATCCGGAGCCGGCAGCCGGGGCGGCGGTGGCCACGGACATCTCCGCGGGGGCCTCCTGGCGACCGGCCGTGGTCAGCGGGGGCCGGAGCAGCTGCTGGACGGTGGAGACCCGGCCGGCCCGCATGATCCGCACCACGTGGCCGCCGCAGTTCGCGCATGCCGGGGTGGACAGCGGCGACGGCACGCGCTCCCCGTCCGCCTTGTACACGACGAACGCGTTGCCCAAACCGTCGACGTGGTGCTCTATCTCGTAGGCCTGTTCCCAGCCGTGTCCGCACCTCATGCACGCGAAGGCGTACGCCTCGTGCGCGGTGCCTGCTGCGATCTCACTCATGCCTGCTCCTCTTGTCCGGTGGACAAGCACTCCGGACAAGCACTCCGGATGGTGCGTTCCACCCTCAAGTGGACGCCTTCGCCGACGGCGGTGCACCAGGTCTGCCGAGTGTTGGAACGCTTTTGGCCGTTTCGTGGCCGAACGGCCCGGTACGCGGCTCAGGCTTTACCTTTCAGGTTAGTCCTTTGCCCTGCTCCTGGCCGGTCCGAGCCGCGTTCTTTGCCGCGACCACCGCATCGAACACCTCGCGCTTGGGCAGCCCCGCCTCGGCGGCGACCGCGGCGATGGCCTCCTTGCGCCGCTCCCCCGCCTCCTCGCGCACCTGCACCCTGCGCACCAGCTCGGCGGCGTCCAGTCCTTCGTCACCGGAGTCCGTGGCGCCCTCGACCACGACGGTGATCTCGCCGCGCACCCCCTCGGCGGCCCAGACCGCCAGCTCGCCCAGCGGGCCGCGCTTCACTTCCTCGTACGTCTTGGTCAGCTCCCGGCACACGGCGGCCCTGCGGTCCGCCCCGAACGCCTCGGCCATCGCGGCCAGGGTGTCGTCCAGCCGGTGCGGGGCCTCGAAGAAGACCATCGTGCGGCGCTCGTCCGCGACCTCGCGCAGCTTGCCCAGCCGTTCGCCGGCCTTGCGCGGCAGGAAGCCCTCGAAGCAGAAGCGGTCCACGGGCAGCCCGGACAGTGCGAGCGCGGTCAGCACGGCCGACGGGCCCGGTACGGCGGTGACCTTGATGTCCTGTTCCACGGCGGCGGCGACGAGCCGGTAGCCGGGGTCGGAGACGGACGGCATCCCGGCGTCCGTGACCAGCAGGACACGCGCGCCGCCGACGAGGGCCTCGACGAGTTCGGGCGTACGCGCCGACTCGTTGCCCTCGAAGTAGGACACGACACGCCCCGTCGTGCGGATACCCAGCGCCTGGGTGAGCCGGCGCAGCCGCCGGGTGTCCTCGGCGGCCACGACATCGGCCGTCTCCAACTCGGCGGCGAGCCGTGGCGGGGCGTCCGCCACGTCGCCGATGGGGGTCCCTGCGAGTACGAGCGTTCCAGTCGTTCCAGTCACATCGGCCATCCTCCCAGCACGGGCGGCACCCCTCGCACAGATGCGTTCCCTACGATGGCGCGGTGACGAGTACTGCGCCCGAGGCCCAGCAGGGCAACGACGCCGGGGATCACACCGGCGACCAGCCGCCTTCCTGGCAGCAGCGGCTGCGCCGCTTCGGCCATTCCCCACGGCCGGAGACGGGGCTGCGCGAGCGCCTCGACCCGCCCTACGCCCGCCCCGGCCGCCAGTTCTGGAAGGTGCTCGCCGTGCCGCCGGTCCTCGCCGGCCACCTGGTGCGCTGGTCCGCCTGGGGCGGGCCGCTGCTGGTCGCCCTGGTCGCCGGGGTGCTGCGGTTCTGGAACCTGGGCAGCCCGAAGGCGGTGATATTCGACGAGACCTACTACGCCAAGGACGCCTGGGCCCTGGTCAACCAGGGGTACGAGGGCTCCTGGCCCAAGGACGTCGACAAGCTGATCCTGCGGGACCCGTCCTCGGTGGACATCCCGGTGGACCCGGGTTACGTCGTCCATCCGCCGGTCGGCAAGTGGATCATCGGGTTCGGCGAGCAGATGTTCGGGTTCACCCCGTTCGGCTGGCGCTTCATGGTGGCGCTGCTCGGCACCCTCTCGGTCCTGATGCTGTGCCGCATCGGCCGCCGGCTGTTCCGCTCGACGTTCCTGGGCTGCCTGGCGGGCACCCTGCTGGCCGTGGACGGACTGCACTTCGTGATGAGCCGCACCGCGCTGCTCGACCTGGTGCTGATGTTCTTCGTGCTGGCGGCCTTCGGCTGCCTCCTCATCGACCGTGACCGGTCCCGCCGCAAGCTGGCCGCGGCGCTCCCGGTCGACGAGGACGGGATCCTGCGCCCGGACGCCCACATCGCCGAATCGCTCCGCCTCGGGTGGCGCCCGTGGCGGATCGCGGCCGGTCTGATGCTCGGCCTGGCCTTCGCGACGAAGTGGAACGGGCTCTACATCCTGGCGGCGTTCGGTGTGATGGCGGTGCTCTGGGACGTCGGCGCGCGTCGCACGGCGGGCGCCGTGCAGCCGTACAGGGCCGTGGTCCTGCGGGACCTGCTGCCGGCGTTCGTCTCCACGGTGCCGGTCGCGATCGGTACCTACCTCGTCTCGTGGACCGGCTGGATCGTCACGGACAAGGGGTACTACCGCGACTGGGCGGCCACCGAGGGCAAGGGCGGCAGCTGGACGTGGCTGCCGGACTGGCTGCGCAGCCTCTGGCACTACGAGAACCAGGTCTACGACTTCCATGTCGGCCTGACCTCCGGCCACACCTACCAGTCCAATCCGTGGAGCTGGATCGTGCTGGGCCGCCCCGTCTCGTACTTCTACGAGGAGGAGACGGGCTGCCTGGAGTCCACCAGCGGCAAGTGCGCCCGCGAGGTCCTGGCGCTCGGCACCCCGCTGCTCTGGTGGGCGGCGTGCGTGGCGCTGCTGTACGTGCTGTGGCGCTGGGCCTTCCGCCGCGACTGGCGGGCCGGCGCGATCGCGTGCGGGGTGGCGGCGGGCTGGGTGCCCTGGTTCTTCTACCAGGAGCGGACGATCTTCCTCTTCTACGCGGTCGTGTTCGTGCCGTTCCTGTGTCTGGCGGTCACGATGATGATCGGCGCACTCCTGGGCCCTGCGGCCGGCACGGGTACCAAGCACCGTCTCGGCATGGACACCGCCGATCCCACGGGTGAGCGCAGACGCACGCTGGGCGCGATCGCGGCGGGGGTCCTGGTGCTGCTGATCGTCTGGAACTTCATCTACTTCTGGCCGATCTACACGGGCACGTCGATCCCGGAGGACGCCTGGCGCGACCGGATGTGGCTGGACACCTGGGTGTAGCGGGGTGCGGGCCGAGGGTCCGGCGGTGTGCGCCGAGGGAGCCCAATCCCCCGTGTGCGCGTGTGATTGACTCCTGGCATGGCCCCGTATCCGCTTCCACCGGCCCGGCCGTGACCGATCCGGCCGCGGCCACCCGGCCCCGCAATCGCAGGCAGCTCATCGTCGAGGCGGCCGGCCGGGTCTTCAGCGAGCACGGGTACCACGCGGCGTCCATGGAGAAGATCGCGGCCGGCGTGGGTATCACCGCGGCGGCCCTGTACCGGCACTTCCCGAACAAGTACGCGCTGTTCGCCGAGTGCGCCGACGTCACGGCGCAGCGGCTCGTCGCCGCGCTCGACGAGGTGCCGCCCGGGGCCCCCCTGGCGGAGGTCGTCGACGCCGTCACCCGCGTCACCGTCGCCCATCGCGCGTCGGGCGGGGTGTACCGGTGGGAGGCCAGGTACCTCGGGACCGAGGACCGCCGGCGCCTCATGGCGAAGTTCGGGCACGTCGTCGGGCGGGTCGACGGGGCGGTGCGGCGCGCGTACCCGCTGCCCGGCGGGCGCCTGCGGGCCATGGCGGCTCTCGGTGCGATCGCGTCCATCACGATGCATCACACCTCGATCGCCCAGCGCCGGGCCGAGGACCTGCTGTCGGCGTCCGCGCTGCGTGTGGCCGCGACCGACACCGCGAAGGCGCCCAGGAGCGGCGCGCGTTCCGTCGAGTTGCCCGCACGGACGGTGCCGCGTACGCGACGCGCGGAGATCCTCGCGGCCGCCGTCCCGCTGTTCGCTCGGGACGGCTTCGCCAGCGTCACGAACGGGCAGATCGCGGAGGCGGTGGGGCTGGCGCCGTCGGCGCTCTACCGTCACTACGACGGCAAGGTCGGCATCCTGGCGGCGGCGTGCCTCCAGGCGGCGGGGCTTCTGGCCCAGGGTGTGGAGCAGAGCCTGCGGGGGGTGGCCGGCCCGCACGACGCGGTGGCCGCGCTGGCGGCGACGTACGTGGCCTACAGCTTCGAGTACACCGCGCTCAACAGCGTCGCCGAGGCCGAACTCGTCGGCCTGCCGGGAGAGCTGCGGCGGTCGTTGGTCCTCGCCCAGCGTGAACACATCGCCGTCTGGGAGCAGCAGTTGCGGCTGGCCCGCCCGGAGTTGGACCCCCGTCAGGCCCGGGTGCTGGTGCACGCGGGGTTCGGGGTGGCGGTCGAGGCCGGACGCGCACTGCGGTGGCGGGACGGCCAGGACCGTCGTGACGCCGTGACCGCGCTGGTCGTGGGGGCCCTGGGCGTCTGAGGGGGCATCGGGGGGCGCCCGGGAGCGCCCGCCGATGTCCCCCCGGGGCCGGGGTGATTCAGCTCGTCGGCCTGTTCCCGGTCGGGATCGTGATCGGGGTGGTGGTCCCGGATCCGCCCTTGTTGAGGAACAGCATGGCCAGGGCGCGCACGAACTGGTCGAGCATGTAGAAGGCGCCGGGCATGACCGGTGACAGCCCCTCGCGGAACAGGATGAAGGCCGGCCACGCGGTGCGGACCAGGGCCGCCGCCGCGTAGTCGCGCGGGAGTTTCAGCCAGTCGCCGACCTCGTCGCTCAGGGCGTAGCGCACGAACTCGTTCAGGAAACCGCGCGTCACACCGAGGTCGATCTCCGCGGTCAGGCCGAGCAGCACCTCCGCCAGGTCGAGACCCTCGGGCGTCGGGGCGAGGATCGGGGTGAGCACCTGTGCCGACTGCGCTTCCGCGGCCGCCCAGGTCTTCGGGATGTACTCGGCCGGCACCCCGAGCAGGTGGATGGCGACCTGCCAGGAGTGCAGGAACGCCTCCTCGTCCGCGGCCGACATCGGGATCTTCCAGTCACGCATCTTCCTGTGCACGTAAGTGCCCAGGCTGTGGAAGGTGACCAGGATGTCGGCGACGCTGATCGGGATGGTCTGGTCGGCGCCGTTCTTCCAGTGCGGCGACTGCGGAAGCAGGTGGCGTACCGCTCCGTGCACCAGCCGTGTCTTGTTGGCGGTGACGATGAACTGCCCCGACGGCTCGAAGGCGCGCAGCTCGGACAGGTCGTAGCCGAAGGTGAACGTCTTGGCCGCGCGGTCCTTCATGTCGGCGCCGCCGAAGGACCAGTAGACGCTTCTGGCCTCCCGCGGGATCACGGTGCTCATGATCCCGCTGCCGAGGCCGTAGAGCATGAACAGGTAGGTGTCCTTGCGCCGGTTGAAGTCGGCGGCGCGGGTCAGTTTCGCGGTGTCGGCCCACGAGGGCAGCTTGTTGAAGGTCCGCAGATGCGCGGTGAGGGCGGCCGGCAGTCCGCTGGGCAGCGGATCGCCGTTGTTCACCCACTTCTCCATCGCGGTGTTGACCGAGGGGATCCGGCCGTTCTCGAGCAGCGACGCCATGAGGGGGTCCGTCGCGCTGTCCCAGACGTACTCCGGATCGGCTCCCGAGCCGGTTCCGGCCACCGAGTCCGCCGATGTCCACGCCCATGCCTTGGCGGGGGCCGCCACCCCCACCAGGCCGAGCGCGGCACCGAGGGACAGGATGCTTCGCCTGTTGAGATCGTGCATTTACTTACCCACTTCCCTGCTGGAACCGGACGGCGCTGTGCACCTTGTCCGGCTTGCGAGTTGCGCTGTCGCCACGTTCGGGATAGTGCTGAGCAATGTGATTCTGAATTAACATAGCGAGGCGTGTCATCGTCGGCAATGCTCGCGACCGACCCCGTGCGGCCGAGCATCGGCGATGCGCGTCCCCGCCGAGGCCAGGGCGTCGGGGCGAGGCTTCCGGGGGCATCCCAGTCCGGTAACAACCCCCTCCAGGTTCACTCCCGTCCCGTAAAGTGCCGAGAGAGCGGTCTTCTTGAACATGTTCAAGAAGGCTTCCTGGGGAGGGGGACTGCACAGATGCGCAGTGGAGCGAAGGTCGCCGTGATCGGCGGAGTGTTCGTACTGGTGGCCGGAGGACTCGGCTACGGCGTGTACGAGGTGGTGCTCGGAGGGGACGGGTCCGGGGGCATGGGGACCGCCTCGGAGTCCTCCGAGGTGAAGACGGGGCCGCCGGGCAAGGAGGAGATCGAGGAGACCGCCAAGGGCTTCCTCGACGCGTGGGCGTCGGGTGACGCGTCGGCCGCCGCCCTGCTCACCAACAACGAGTCCGTCGCCGAGCCGCTGCTGGCCGGTTACGCCGACGAGGCGCACGTCACCAAGGCGGTGATCACGCCGGGTGCCGCCGTCGGCACGAAGGTGCCGTACACGGTCAAGGCGACCGTCTCCTTCGAAGGGAAGACCAAGCCCTGGTCGTACTCCTCGGAGCTGACCGTGGTGCGCGGCCTGACCACCGGCAAGGCGCTCGTCGACTGGCAGCCGACGGTGATCCATCCGGAGCTCACCGAAGGGGCGTCGCTGAAGACCGGCGAGTCCTCCTCTGCGGCGATCGAAGCCGTCGACCACAACGGCAAGGTGCTCGACAAGGAGACGTACCCGTCGCTCGGGCCGATCCTGGACAGCCTGCGCGAGAAGTACGGTGACAAGGCGGGCGGTTCACCGGGGATCGAGACCTGGATCGAGCCCGCCGACGAGAAGCTGCCGGACACCACGCTGCTGACGCTCGCCAAGGGGAAGCCCGGCAAGCTGCAGACGACGCTCGACGCGGACGCCCAGGCGGCGGCCGAGAAGGCGGTCAAGCAGTTCAGCGGGGCGTCGGTCGTCGCCGTGAAGCCGTCCACGGGCTCCATCCGCGCCGTCGCCAACAACCCGGCGACCGGCTTCAACGCGGCGATGCAGGGCAAGCAGGCGCCCGGCTCCACGCTGAAGATCATGACCGCCGCGATGCTCCTGGAGAAGGGCCTGGTGACGGCGGGCGGTGCGGCGGAGTGCCCGAAGGAAGCGACCTGGCAGGGACGTACGTTCCACAACCTGAAGAATTTCGAGCTTCCCGCCTCCAGCAACTTCACCACGAGCTTCGCCCGCTCGTGCAACACCGCCTTCATCAAGAAGATCGACGACACCAAGGACGACGCCGCGCTCGCCAAGGAGGCCAGGGACGTCTTCGGAATAGGCCTGAACTGGCAGACCGGCGTGGTCTCCTACGACGGCAGCGTGCCCGAGGAGACCGGCGGTGAGGCGGCGGCGCAGTACATAGGCCAGGGCACCGTCCAGATGAACGCGCTCAACATCGCGTCCATCACGGCGACCGCCCGCACAGGAACGTTCCAGCAGCCCGTCATCGTCCCGCGGTCACTGGACGACCGTCAGCTCGCCACCGCGTCCCGCTCCCTGTCCCAGAACGTCACCGGGCAGCTGAACGACATGATGCGGGCCACCGCCTCCTGGGGCACCGGCAAGGCGGCCATGGCCTCGGTGGGCGGTGACAAGGGCGCCAAGACGGGCTCGGCCGAGGTCGACGGGCAGGGTACGTCCAACAGCTGGTTCACCGGCTTCAGCGACGACCTCGCGGCGGCGGCGGTCGTCCAGTCCGGCGGCCACGGCGGCGACGCGGCCGGCCCGGTGGTCGCAGCGGTGCTGCGCGCGGGTTCCTGAGGCAGGACCCGGGTGCGCGGATCGCGCGCCCCCGGGCCTCCCGCCGGCCGGCCGGGCGCGCAAGGGGCTGCCGGGGGAACGCTGTGGTCCGCCCCCGGGGCCGTTGAGTAGCGTGCGCCCATGAGCACTCCCGGGACCACCCCCTCCACGACCTCGTCCGATGCCCACCCCCGGTTCGCCGAAGCCCTGCGGGAGCTGGGCCTGGACGTCGAGGTACGCCGCTTCCCCGACGCCACGCGCACCGCGGTCGAGGCCGCCACGGCGATCGGCTGCGAGCTCAGCCAGATCGTCAAGTCCCTGATCTTCGAAGCGGACGGTGTGCCCGTCCTGGTCCTGATGGACGGCTCTTCCCGGGTGGACGTCGAGTGTGTGCGGGCGGAGCTCGGCGCCGGAAAGGTCAAGCGGGCAGGAGCCGAACTGGTCCGGGAGACCACCGGATACGCGATCGGCGGGGTCCCGCCCTTCGGGCACCGTACGAGGACCCGGGTGCTGGCCGACCGGGGGCTGCTCGGCCACACGACGGTCTGGGCAGCCGCGGGCACCCCGCACACGGTCTTCCCGCTCGACCCCGGGAGCCTGGTCGAACTCGCGGGCGGCACCGTGGTGGACGTGCGGGAGGACACGGCGTGACGCCCCTGGTGGCGTCGGCCGTCCTGGCCGCCGCGATCACGCACGCCAGCTGGAACGCCATCGCCCACGCCATACGTGACCAGCTGGTGTCCTTCACCCTGATCTCCGGCGGCGGGGCGCTGATCGGGCTCGTGCTGGCCTGCTTCGCCCCGCTCCCGGCCGCCGGCGCCTGGCCGTACCTCCTCGTCTCCGCGGGTCTGCACGTGGCGTACATGCTGTTGCTGATGCGCTCGTTCACCCTGGGCGACTTCGGCCAGATGTATCCGATCGCCCGGGGCACGGCCCCCCTCGTCGTGACGGTCCTGGCCGCCGTGTTCGTCGGGGAGCGCCCGGACGGCTGGGCGACGGCGGGCGTCGCCGTGGCCTCGGCGGGGCTCGTCGGGCTGGCGCTGTGGGGCATCCGGGGCTCCGGCAAGCGTCCCCACTGGCCCGCGATCCTGGCGGCCCTCGCGACGGGCCTGGCCATCGCCGGCTACACGACGGTCGACGGTGTGGGGGTGCGTGCCTCGGGGACACCGATCGGCTACATCGCCTGGCTGATGATCCTGGAGGGGATCGCCATCCCCGCTTACGCGTTCTGGCGCCGCCGGGGCGAACTGGTCCCCCAGCTCACCCCGTTCGCCGTACGGGGGCTGCTGGGCGCGGCCCTGTCGGTCACCGCCTACGGTCTCGTCCTCTGGGCGCAGACGATGGCGGCGCTCGCTCCGATCGCCGCGCTCCGGGAGTCCTCGATCATCGTGGGCGCCGCGATAGGGGCCCTCTTCTTCAAGGAGCGGTTCGGGGCCCCGCGGATCGCCGCGGCCGGCCTGATGGTGGTCGGCATCGGCCTGATGCTGCACACGAGTTGAGCGGTCCGGACCGGCAGGGCGTCACCGCTGTACCGATGCCCCGTCCATCGCCGCGCGGAAGGCGGTGTTGACGGCGAGCAGTCCGCCGTCGACCCGCAGCGTGGTGCCGGTGATCCAGGCCGCGTCCCGGGAGGCGAGGAAGGCGACGGCGGACGCGATGTCGTCCGGCTCGCCGACCCGCCCGAGTGGATAGAGCGCGGCGGCCCGTTCCAGCTCGGCGTCACGGCCCGCCCAGGCGTCCGTACGGATCGTGCCGGGCGCCACGAGGTTGACGCGGACGCCGCGCGGTCCCGCATGGCCGGCGAGGGTGCGGGTCAGGCTGGCCAGGCCCGCCTTCGCGGCGCTGTAGGCGTGGCCCCCGAAGTCCTGTTCGCCGTTGACAGAGCCGATGTTGACGACGGAGCCCCGACCGGAGGCCACCAGGTGCGGCAGTGCGGCGCGGGAGCAGCGGTAGGGACCGGTCAGGGTGATGTCGAGGCTGCGGGCCCAGACCTCGTCCGCCTCGTCCTCGAAGAGCGGGGCGTCCTCGTGGTCGGCGTAGGCGTTGTTGACCAGGACGTCGAGCCGTCCGAAGGCGGCGACCGCGTGGTCCACCGCCGCCTCGACCGCCGCCCGGTCGCCCACGTCGCAGGCCAGGGCTTCGGCGGTGCCGCCCGTGTCGCGGATCCCCGCCGCCGTGCGCCCGGCGCGGCCGGCGTCCAGGTCGGTGACGAGGACGGCCGCCCCCTCGGAGGCGAGCCGGCGGGCGGTGGCCGCCCCGATGCCCTGTCCCGCACCGGTGAGGAGGGCGGCGTATCCGTCGAGGCGAGGAGTCATAGCGCCGACCGTACTGCCCGGACCAGGGCCTGGGCACGCGGATCGGCGGTAACTCCCTTCTGCAGACCGTTCGTCACATAGCCGAGCGCTATGCCCGCTTCGGGGTCGGCGAAGCCCAGCGAACCACCGCGGCCTGGGTGCCCGAACGACCCCGGGCCGAGCAGCGGCGCCGCCGGGCCGTGCAGCATGTAGCCGAGGCCGAAGCGGGTGCTGACGACCAGCACGCGGTCCGGCCCCGCGGACTCCTCGGTGCGGGCCAGGGTGAGGGTGGCGGGGGCGAACAGCCGCTCTCCGTCGACCTGGCCGATCATCGCGGCGTAGCAGCGGGCCAGGCCGCGCGCGGTGGCGACGCCGTTGGAGGCGGGGAGTTCCGCCGCGCGGTAGTCCGGGGCGTTCTCGTCGGGGAAGGGGTCGATCGCTCCGAAGGCGCGGCGGGTCAGCGAGGCCGGATCGGCGTAGGCGTCGACGACGGAGCGCTTGGGGCGCATGCGCAGGGCGCCGCCGACCTGGGCCGGCGGGGGTTCGACGGGACCGATCCGCCCGATGCGGTGCGCCTCGTCGGCCGGGAGCCCGAACCAGAAGTCCAGGCCGAGCGGGCGCCCGATCTCCTCCGCGACCCAGCGGCCGATGGTCCGCCCGGTGACCCTGCGCACCAGTTCACCGACGAGCCAGCTGTAGGTCTGGGCGTGGTACCCGTGGTCGGTGCCGGGCTCCCACTGGGGCCGCTGCGCGGCGACGGCCGCGGCTCCGGTGGTGCCGTCCGCCGCCTCCTGGGGTGTCAGCGCCCTGTCGAGGGCGGCCAGCCCGGCCCGGTGGGCCAGGAGATGGCGTACGAGGACGCGTTCCTTGCCGTTCGCCTTGAACTCCGGCCAGTACGTGCCGACGGGGGCGTCGAGGTCGACCTGTCCGCGCTGGTGCAGCAGCAGCGGCACGGCGGCGGCGATGCCCTTACCGGCGGAGCGGACGATCTGGACGGTGTCCACGGCCCAGGGTTCGGTGCCGTCGACGTCTCTCGTACCGGCCCACAGGTCCACGACCTTGCGGCCGTGGTGGTAGAGGGCGACGGCCGCTCCCCGTTCGCCGCGCTGTTCGAAGTTTCTGACGAAAGCGTCCCGTACCGCCTCGAATCCCGGCGCCACCGTGCCCCGTACGTCCACACCTGCTACCGCGCTCCCGCTCATCCCCCCATGGTGCATCGCGCCGCAGGTGGAACGGGTGGCGGGTCACCTCCTGTTCACGAACGCGGTACGGACACGGAACGCGGGTCGAAGCCGAAGGGCAGCTCCAGCCGGTGCCTGCGCATGAGGTCTTCGTCGCACAGGAGGTCGTGCGTGCGGTCGTCGGCGGCGATCACCCCTTCGCTGAGGATGACGGCGCGGGGGCAGAGTTCGAGGGCGTACGGCAGGTCGTGGGTGACCATCAGCACGGTGACGTCCAAGGCGCGCAGGATGTCGGCGAGTTCACGCCGGGAGGCCGGGTCCAGGTTCGAGGACGGCTCGTCCAGGACGAGGATCTCCGGCTCCATGGCGAGGACGGTGGCGACGGCGACCCGGCGGCGCTGGCCGAAGGAGAGGTGGTGCGGGGGCCGCGCGGCGTACTCCTCCATGCCGACCTGCTTGAGCGCGGTCATGACCCGCTCCTCCAGTTCGGGTCCGCGCAGGCCGGCCGCGGCGGGCCCGAAGGCGACGTCCTCGCGGACCGTCGGCATGAAGAGCTGGTCGTCGGGGTCCTGGAAGACGATGCCGACGCGGCGGCGGATCTCGGCGAGGTGCCGCTTCTCCACCGGCAGCCCGGCGACCCGGACGGTGCCGGCGCCCGCGTCGAGGATGCCGTTGAGGTGGAGGACGAGGGTGGTCTTGCCCGCGCCGTTGGGGCCGAGCAGCGCCACGCGTTCACCGCGGGCCACGGTCAGATCCACGCCGAAGAGGGCCTGGTGGCCGTCGGGGTAGGCGTAGGCGAGGCCGCTGACCTCCAGGGACGGCGCGGGGGCGGTGGGCAGGCTCATACGGTCCATCCCAGCAGACATACGACGAGGGCGAGCACGGGGAGCGCCGCGGCGTGCGCCCACTGGGTGCGGGAGGCGGTCACTTCGTCGATCACGGGCATGGTGCCGGTGTAGCCGCGGCTGACCATCGCGAGGTGGACGCGCTCGCCGCGCTCGTAGGACCGGATGAAGAGGGCGCCCGCCGTCTTGGCGAGGACGCTCCAGTGCCGTACCCCGCTCGCCTCGAAGCCACGGGAGCGCCGGGCGATCGACATCCGGCGCAGCTCGTCGGTGATGACGTCGCCGTACCGGATCATGAAGGACGCGATCTGGACGAGCAACGGCGGCAGCCGGAGCCGCTGGAGGCCGAGCAGCAGGGAGCGCAGCTCGGTGGTCGAGGCGAGGATCACCGAGGCCGCCACGCCGAGGGTGCCCTTCGCGAGGACGTTCCAGGCGCCCCAGAGGCCGGGAACGCTGACGGGGACGCCGAGCAGTTCGGTCTGCTCCCCGGGCACGACGAACGGCATGAGCAGCGCGAACGCCACGAACGGCACCTCGATGACCAGCCGCTTCAGCAGGAACCCGGCCGGGATCCGGGCCAGAGCGGCGACGGCGGCGAGCAGCAGCGCGAACAGCCCGAAGGCCCAGACGGCTTCGCGCGGGGTGGAGACGACGACCACGACGAAGCAGAGGACGGCGGCGAGCTTGCAGTGCGGCGGCAGGGCGTGGACCGGTGAGCGCCCGTGCCGGTAGAGCTTGTGCGCGTGGCCGGCGCCCATCTCAGACGGACCCGGTGGTGTGGGATGCGGGGGTCTCCGGCGCCCGGCGCCTGCGCACGGCCCAGAAGACGCCGCTGCCGACGGCGACGGTGGCACCGACGCCGATCACTCCGGCGAGGCCTCCGGAGACGCGGGCGTTGCCGACGTCCTTGACGCCGTAGTCGGCGAGCGGGGAGCCGGCCGCGTCGTGTTCCTGGACCTTCTCGTCGATGCCCTTGTCGGCGGCGACCTTCTCCAGACCGTCGGGGTCGGCGGAGGCGTAGAAGGAGACGAAGCCCGCGAGGACGAGAGCGGCGGCGAGGCCCGCGGCCCAGACCCTGCGCGTGGAGCGGGCGGCCGCCGGAGCGGGGGAGGGGGCCGGCGCGGCCGGCGCGTCGACGAGTTCGCCGTCGACACGGAGCTTGAGCGGGGCGGCGAGCCCGCGCGCCCCGTGGACCAGGTCGGGGCGCACCGCGATCACGGCGCCGACGGTCAGCGCGGTGATCGCGGCCTCCCCGATGCCGATCAGGACATGGACGCCGACCATCGCGGTGAGCACCTTGCCGATGGGTACGTCGGTGGTGCCGCCGATCGCGTAGATGAGGGTGAACGCGACGGCGGCGGCCGGCACGGAGACGAGCGCGGCCACGAAGGCGGCGGCGGTCGTCGAGCGGCGGGTGCGGGGCAGCACACGGGTCAGCCCGCGGAAGAGCGCGTAGGCGACGACGGTGGTGACGACCCCCATCACCGTGATGTTCACGCCGAGCGCGGTGAGGCCGCCGTCGGCGAAGAGGATGCCCTGCATCAGCAGGACGACCGCTATACAGAGCAGCCCCGTGTAGGGGCCGACCAGGATCGCTGCCAGGGCCCCGCCCAGGAGGTGTCCGCTGGTGCCCGCCGCGACCGGGAAGTTCAGCATCTGCACGGCGAAGACGAACGCGGCGACGAGCCCGGCCAGTGGTGCGGTCCTCTCGTCCAGTTCGCGTCGGGCGCCGCGGAGACCGACGGCGACCGCGCCCGCGGCGACGACACCTGCGACAGCGGAGACAGGTGCGTTGATGAAACCGTCGGGTACATGCATGGAGTGGCTCCGCTTCGAGCGTTACTGCTGGCGGGGTCGGCAAACGCTCCATGATAGGGCTCTGTTGCGAATAGTGCGCAAGAGCGCAGGAATGACAACTACACCCACCCTCAACATGCCCAAATGGGAATATATGGGACATTAGGGGGAGAGATTTTCACACAGGAGGAGCCGGCCATGTCCCTCGTGATCCAAGAACTCGCCCGAGCCCGGCTCATCACCGACGGCCCGGACCCCCGGCCGGTCCCCGTCGAACTGCGTTGCGACCCCGAGGAGCCGGGGACCGTCCACGTCCGCCTCCCCGGAGGCGCCGACCGCTCCTTCGGCCTCGACCTCCTGGAACGCGGGCTGCGCTCCCCCGTCACTCGCGACGACATACGGATATGGCCGTGCGGCCGGGCCCAGCTGATCCTGGAACTGCACTCCACGGACGGTGTCGCCGTCCTCCAGTTCGACGTCGCACCCGTCATCCGCTTCCTGGCGCGGACCCGCGCGCTGACGGCGAAGCGCCCGGCGGCCGCCGCCCCCGTCACCCCCGCCTGAGCAGGGACGAGCCCCCGTGCCGCGTGCACGGGGGCTCATCGTCGCCCCGGTCCCCCGTCCCCACAGGTGACCGGCGCTCCGGGGTCGCGCTCCGCTCATCCACTCAGCAGCAGACCCCGGGGTTCATCGGTGCGTCAGGCGCGGACCAGCTCCCGCTCCCCGCCGCCCTCGGCCGGGCCGTCGCCGGAGAGGTCCTTGCGCAGACCCTCGCCCTCGACGTCCACGTTGGGCAGCACACGGTCCAGCCAGCGCGGCAGCCACCAGGCGCGCTTGCCCAGCAGGGCGAGCACCGCCGGCACGATGGCCATGCGTACGACGAAGGCGTCGAAGAAGACGGCGATGGCGAGCGAGAAGCCGATCATCTTGATCATCTGCTCCGAGGAGCCGATGAAGCCGGCGAAGACGGCCATCATGATCACAGCGGCTGCCGTGACCACCCGGGCCCCGTGCTTGAAGCCGGTGACGATCGCCTGACCGGGCGTCTCCCCGTGGACGTACGCCTCGCGCATCCGGGTGACCAGGAAGACCTCGTAGTCCATCGCGAGGCCGAAGACCACACCGACCATGAAGATCGGCATCATGCTCATGATCGGACCGGTCTGCTCGACCCCGAAGAGCGATCCGAGCCAGCCCCACTGGAAGACCGCGACGACTGCGCCGAGGGCCGCGACCACCGAGAGCAGGAAGCCGAGGGCCGCCTTCAGCGGGACGAGGACCGAGCGGAAGACCACCATCAGCAGCAGGAACGCCAGGCCGACGACGAGTGCCAGATAGGGCAGCAGCGCGTCGTTCATCTTCTGCGAGAAGTCGATGTTCATGGCCGTGGCGCCGGTGACCAGCACCTCGGCACCGGTCTCGCTCCTGACGTCCTCACCCGCGTCGCGGATGGCGTGGACCACGTTCTCCGTATCGACGGAGCTCGGCCGGTCCTTGGGGATGACCGTGATGGTCGCGGTGTCGCCGGCCTTGTTGAAGGTGGCCGGAGTGACGGCGGCGACGCCGCCGGAGCCTTCGATCTCGTCGGAGACCCTGTTCACCGCGCCCTTGCCGTCGGAGCTGTTACCGGTGTCGACGACGACCATCAGCGGACCGTTGAACCCGGGGCCGAAGCCGTCGGAGAGCATGTCGTACGCCTGGCGCTGCGTGGTCGACTTCGGCTGGGCGCCGTCGTCCGGCAGACCCATCTCCAGCGAGGCGGCGGGTACGGCGATCGCGCCGAGGCCGAGAACACCCACCAGCAGCACCCACACCGGGCGGCGCAGCACGAACCGGGCCCAGCGGGTGCCCATGTTCGGCTTCGCCTCGGGCTTGTCCTGCGCCTCTGCGGCCTTACGCGCCTTGCGGCCCATGACCCGCTTGCCCGCGAAGCCCAGCATCGCCGGTACGAGGGTCAGTGCGATGAGGACGGCGATGGCGACGGTGCCCGCGGCCGCGAAGCCCATCTTGGACAGCATCGGGATGTTGACGACGGCGAGGCCGACCAGGGCGATGACGACGGTCAGACCGGCGAAGACCACCGCGGATCCCGCCGTTCCCACGGCCCGCCCGGCGGCTTCCTCACGCTCACGCCCCTCGGCCAGTTCGGCTCGGTAGCGGGAGACGATGAACAGCGCGTAGTCGATGCCGACGGCGAGGCCGATCATCATCGCGAGGGTCGAGGTGGTGGACCCCAGGTCCAGGACGTTGGCCAGCGCGGTGATCGAGGCGACCCCGATGCCCACCCCGACGAGGGCGGTCAGCAGCGGCAGCCCGGCGGCGATCAGCGAGCCGAAGGTGATGACCAGGACGACGGCGGCGACGGCGACGCCGATGATCTCGGTGACTCCCGTCTCCGGCATCACCTGGAGCGCGTCACCACCGATCTCGACCTGCATGCCGCTGCTCTGCGCGTCGTGCCCCACCTCCTCCAGGGCCTCACGCGTCCCGTCGGTGAGCTCCATGGAGCTCACCTTGTAGGAGACGGAGATGTACGCGGTGGACCCGTCCTTGCTGACGGCGTTCGCCCGGTACGGGTCGGCGACCGAGGCGATCTGGTCCGAGCCGGACTTCAGCTCGCCGACGATCCCCTGGATCTCGGCCTTGTTGGCCGCCGAGGTGACCTTCTCGTCCTCGGGCGCCTTGAAGACGACCCGGGCGGTCGCGCCGTCGGCGCTGCCTCCGGGGAAACGTTCCTCCAGCAGGTCGAAGGCGCGCTGGGCCTCCGTGCCGGGGATCGAGAAGGAGCTGGAGGTGGCGGTCGACGCGGAGGCGGCGCCGAACCCGGCCAGCGCCAGCAGTGCCACCCAGATCAGGGCGACGTAACGGCGGCGCCGGAAGGCGAGCCGTCCCATTTTGTACAGGAATGTAGCCACGGAGGGGTACTCCCGGTCAGGTCGTTGAGTGGAAGAGGGCATGAGGAACCAGCCCGACGACGAGAGCGGCGTGTCAGGTGGAGCGTCGGGGAGATGGGTCGTACGGAAAGAAGGGGACGTCAGACGCCGAGGGCGGGGAACACCACGGCTTCCGCGTAATCGGTGAGGAAGGCCTGGTCGACAGGCCGTTCCTCGACCAGCTCACGAGCGGCGAAGGCGCCGATCATCATGTGCGGCACATAGGGAAGCGCCGGATTGTCCGCACGCACTTCACCTCTGTCCACGGCCCGCTGGAGCATCGATCCGAGACCGTTGATCTCGGGCTCGATCAGCAGCTCGCGCAGCGCCTGGAAGAGATCGGGGTTGTTGTGGACGGCATGGCTCAGACCCCGCATCAGCGCGGAGTTCTTCTCCATCGTGCAGTCGTCGGTCTGCCCCATCACGGCGAGGAAGTCACCACGGAGCGAACCGGTGTCGACATCGGCGAGGTGCACCGGCTTGTCGTTCCGGAGTGCCTTGACGACCAGCTCGGCCTTGCTCCCCCACTGGCGGTAGAGGGTGGCCTTGCTGGAATGGGTGCGGGCGGCCACGGCGTCCATGGTCAGGGCTTCATAGCCGACCTCGCCGAGCAGGTCGAGCACGGCGGAGTACAGCTCGTTCTCGCGTTCGGGCGTGAGCCGGCTGCGTGCCATGGGGTCGACCTCCTCTTCCTCGCGTCCGCTGGATCGTACGTCAGCCGAAGATCAACTAACGGAACGAAACTGTTTCGTACACTTGGAAGGTACTCCCCTACCCGCGCGAAACGGGACAGTTTCGCTTGTGTCCTGCACCACAAGTTGCCGCTGACCCTCCACACGGAAAGCATTGGAGGGTGAGTGACGACGTCGCGTATCTCCGTTTCCCGCACCTCCACAAGGACTTGCTCTGCTTCGCGGCGGAGGACGACCTCTGGGTCGCCCCTCTCGCCCCGGCGGGGCAGCGGCCCGGCCGGGCGTGGCGGCTGACTGTCGACCGGACCAGGGTCAGTCATCCGCGCTTCTCGCCCGACGGGGGCCGTATCGCCTACACGACCTGGCGCACGCTCGATCCAGAGATCCACCTCGCCCCCGTCGACGGGGGGCCCGCCCGCAGACTCACCTACTGGGGGTCGACCGACGCCCGGGTCTGCGGCTGGAGCCCCGACCCGGGGGACTCGTCCCAGATCCTCGCCGTGTCGTCGCACAACCAGCCGTTCTCGTACTTCTCCTGGGCGTACAGCGTCCCCACCGACGGCAGTCCAGGCGGCAAGCTCCCCTGGGGGCCCGTCTCCGACATCGCTGTCGCCGACATCGACGGCGAGCGCCGCACCCTCCTGCTCACCGGCAAGCCTCCGCACGAGCCGGCGGCCTGGAAGCGCTACCGGGGCGGTGCCACCGGCCGGCTCTGGCTCCACGGCGAGCGGCTGCTGCCGGACATCGGCGGGCATCTGGACGCACCGATGTTCGTCGGGCGCCGGATCGCCTTCCTCTCCGACCACGAGGGCGTCGGCAATCTCTACTCCTGCCTGATGGACGGCAGCGATCTGCGCCGGCACACGGACCATGACGCGTTCTACGCCCGGCACGCCTCCAGCGACGGCAGCAGGGTCGTCTACCAGTGCGCCGGCGATCTGTGGCTGGTCGAGGATCTGGAGTCGCCGGACGCGGTGCCCCGGAAGCTGGAAGTGCGGCTCGGAGGTCCCCGGACGGGCCGGCGTACGCACCAGGTGCCGGCGTCCAGCCACGTCGACTCGCTGGCCGTCGACGAGACGGGCCGGGCCAGCGCCGTCTCCGTGCGCGGCAGCCTGTACTGGCTCACCCACCGCGACGGTCCCGCCCGGACGATCGCCGACACCCCTGGGGTGCGGGTCCGGCTGCCGGAGATGCTCGGCAGCAGCGGTCAGGTCGCGTACGTCACGGACGCGGACGGGGAGGACGCGGTCGAGATCGCCTATCTCCCCCGGGCCAGCGGCGACCGCCCGCCCCGCCGGCTGGCCGCCGGGCGGCTGGGCAGGGTCCACGAGCTGATCTCCGACCCGGGGGGCGAGCGGCTGGCCATCGCGTCGCACGACGGCCGGCTGCTGCTGCTGGACACGGCGGAGGAGACGGAGGCCGTCGTCGACGTCGTCGAGGTCATCGAGGACCTGGACAGCGGGCGCGTCGAAGGCAGCCTCGTCGAAGCCGGGGCGGGGGACACCGCCGAGGCCGCCGTGGAGGTCACCGAACTCATCCGCTCCGTGAACGGCCCCGTCCGCGATCTGGCGTTCTCCCCCGACGGACACTGGCTGACCTGGTCGCACCCCGGTGTCGGCCGGTCGCTGCGGCAGATCAAGCTCGCCCGGATCACCGGCCCGGACGCCCCGGTGACGGTGGACGTCACCAACGGCCGCTTCGAGGACGAGAACCCCGTCTTCACGGGCGACGGCCGCTATCTCGCCTTCCTCTCCTGGCGCGGCTTCGATCCGGTGTACGACGTCCACACCGGCGACCTCTCCTTCCCGCTGGGCTGCCGCCCGTATCTGGTCCCCCTCACCTCGGCCACCCCCTCCCCCTTCGCGCTGCTACCGGACGGCAGGCCCGCGGCGGGCGGCCTTGACCCGGTGGACATCCCCGAGGGCACGGTCGAGGGGCCGACGGTCATGGTGGAGTTCGAGGGTCTGGAGAACAGGGTGACCCCGTTCCCGGTCTCGGCGTCGAAGTACTCGGGGCTCCAGCCGGTCAGCGGCGGCGGCCTCGTCTGGCTGCGCTGGCCGATCTCAGGCGCGCTGGGCGAGACCTTCGCGA
Source organism: Streptomyces sp. NPDC023573 (assembly GCF_055559735.1). Taxonomy (NCBI): domain Bacteria; kingdom Bacillati; phylum Actinomycetota; class Actinomycetes; order Kitasatosporales; family Streptomycetaceae; genus Streptomyces; species Streptomyces sp. NPDC023573. Next base: position 189,323 of record NZ_JBVHKB010000009.1, on the reverse strand, counting down.
ACCCGGCGGACATGTCGGGCCGTCCCACCCTGGAGCACTTCAACATCGCGAAGGCCCGCAAGACCGAACTGGTCGGCGACCTCGACTGGTTCGCGGTCAGCGGGGACGCCACGCGGCTGGTCGTCATGGACGACGGCGAGCTGCGCGCCGTACCGTCCAACGAGCCCGGCGACAACGACACCACGGTCTTCCTCGACCTGCGCCGCATCCTTCACGACGTCGACCCGGCGGCCGAGTGGCGCCAGGCGTACGGGGAGGCGGGGCGCATCATCCGGTCCTACTTCTGGGAACCGGACATGTGCGGCATCGACTGGGAGGGCGTGCTGGAGCAGTACCGTCCGCTGGTCGAACGGGTGGCCTCCCCAGACGAGTTCGCCGATCTGCTGCGCGAGGTCCTGGGCGAGCTGGGCACCTCCCACGCCTACGTCTCCCCCGCCCGCCGCAACGAGGGCCCTCCGCACTACCAGCGCGCGATCGGACTGCTGGGCGCCAACCTCGTGTGCCGGGACGGCGACTGGACGGTGCAGCGGGTCCTGCCCGGTGACTCATCGGACTCCAAGGCCCGTTCGCCGCTGGCCGGTACGGGGATCCGGGAGGGCGCCGTGCTCACCCATGTCGACGGCCGGCCGGTCGACCCGGTGGCGGGGCCGTACCCGCTGCTGACGGCTGCGGGCGGCACCACGGTGGAGCTGACGTTCCGCCCGGCCGGAGGCGAGTGCGGCGGCCGGTCCCGGCGCGTCGCGATCGTCCCCCTGGTCGACGAACGCCCGCTGCGCTACCAGGACTGGGTGGCCAAACGCCGCGAGGTCGTACGGGAGTTGAGTCACGGCAAGTGCGGATATCTGCACATCCCCGACATGGGCGGCTCCGGCTGGGCCCAGTTCAACCGCGATCTGCGGCTCGAGGTGTCGCGCCCGGCCCTGATCGTGGACGTACGGGGTAACGCGGGCGGCCACATCAGCGAGCTGGTCGTCGAGAAGCTCACCCGCACGATCCTCGGCTGGGACCTGACCCGCAACGCCCAGGCGGTCAGTTACGCGTCCAACGCGCCCCGGGGGCCGGTCGTCGCGCTGGCCGACGAAGCCACCTCCTCCGACGGGGACATGATCACGGCCGCGTTCCGGCTGCTGAAGACGGGGCCCGTGGTGGGCCAGCGCACCTGGGGCGGCGTGGTCGGGATGACCGGCCGGCACAAGCTCGGCGACGGCACGGTGATCACGGTGCCGATGAACGCGGCCTGGTTCGACACCTACGGCTGGTCCGTCGAGAACTACGGCGTCGAGCCCGACCTGGAGGCGCTGCGCACCCCCCTCGACTGGGCGGAGGGCCGCCACGCGGTCCTGGACGACGCGGTCAGGGTCGCCCTGGACCTGCTGGCCGCCCACCCCGCGTCCACACCCCCCAGTTACGACACGGCCCCGAACCTGCGCAGGCCCCCACTGCCGCCGAGGTGACCCAGAACCCGGTCAACCCGCCAGAACCAGGCCCGCCGACTCCACCGAGCCCAGCCGGATCAAGCCCTTTGGGGGTCCCCCCGGACGAAGTCTGGGGGGGGAGATCGAGGAGCGGAGCCCGGGGCAGAGCCCCGAAAGTCCCGCGCACCCCGCACCCGCACCGCGCACGCGAAGGGGCGTACCCGGCACCCGGGTACGCCCCAACAGACCTCAGACGCGCAGTGCGTCAGCGCTCAGAACGCTCACGCGTCTGGTCCGCCGCGTCCTGCGCCCGGTCCCGGGCGCCGGGCCGACGGCCCTGCGCCTGCTCCGATGCGCGGTCCTGGCGGTCCGAGGAACGCTCACGCGCCTCGTCCCGCTTGCCGCCCGCCTTCTGCTGCTTGGCCTGGTCGGCAAGCTCCTGCGCCTTGTCCTTGAACTGGTCTGCGATGCCCATGCCGTTCACTCCTATGTGGGTGCGTGGGGTCGGCCCCGGTGGGACCTCGCTCAGACTTACACACCCGGACATTCGCCGCATTTCGATCATCCGCGTCCCACTCGGGCCTTCTGGTCGGCCTCGCCGCCGGCCCCCACGAGCCCCTTGCCGACACCGTCCAGCCGGGACCCGAAGCGCTTCATCTCGCGCTGTCCGACGGTCCCTATCACCGCCGGCAGATAACCCCGGATCGACTGCATCCCCCGCAGCCACCACTGCGCGTACACATGCGCGGAGCGCCGTTCGATCCCGGCGACGATCCGGTCGACCGCCGGACCGAGGGGGTAGGTGCGGTTCGTCGGCCACGGCAGCCGCTGCCTCAACTCCCGCATGACGTCGTCCTCGTCGGCGCCCCGCACCATGTCCGTGTCGGTCCAGGACAGATAGCCGACCCCGACCTTCACGCCCCGGTGGCCGACCTCGCCGCGCAGACAGTGCGCGAACGCCTCCACACCCGACTTGGACGCGCAGTACGCGCTCATCATCGGCGCCGGGGTCATCGCCGCCAGCGACGCTATCTGGAGGAAGTAGCCACGGCTCTCCATGAGCACCGGCAGGAACGCCCGCGCCGTCACCGCGCCGCCTATCAGGTTCACCTCGATGACCCTGCGCCACGCCTCCGGGTCGGAGTCCACGAGCGGACCTCCCGCAGCGACGCCCGCGTTGGCGACGACGACGTCGATCTTCCCGAAGCGCGCCTTGACCTCTTCGGCGACCCGGCTCATCGCCTCGTGGTCGGTGACGTCCGCGTGCCAGTGGTCGCTGTCCGAGTGCAGCCGCTCCGAGACCTCCCTCAGCTCGTCCGGCTCCAGACCGACGAGCGCCAGCGTGGCGCCCCGCGCCGACAGCTTGCGGGCCAGCAGCTCCCCCACGCCCCGCGCCGCCCCCGTGACGACGACGACCTGTCCTTCGAGACTCCGACTGACGCTCATGCGACCTCCTCCTCGCTCACGGCTTCCGCCGTACTGCCCGCACCGTCCACAGTGACGTACGAGGCCACCAGCTCGCGCAGCTTCGCCGTGACCGCCTCCGGCGCCTCGACGGGCGTCATGTGGCCCATGCCCGCCAGCTCGGTGAGCCCGAGGCTCTGCGGCAGCGCCGCCTCGATGGCCCTCGCGTGCACGGGCGGCGTCAGCCGGTCCTCCGTGCCCGCGATCACCGCGGTCGGGAGCCGCAGTTCCCGCAGACGCGCCTCGAGGTCGAGCTCCGCGAGCACGTGCCCCCAGGCGACGCGCGCCCGGCGAGGACACGCATGGACGATCCTGGCACAGATATCCACCCGTTCCGGGGCAGAACCACGCCCCATCGTGGCGTACTTGAGGATCGCCTTCGACACCGCGTTGACCGGGCCGAGCGGCGCGCGCGCACCGAGGACCGCCGCGGTCATCCGCGTGCGGAGGGCACCGGCCCGCAGCGGGAGCACCAGCGACTCCGCGGTCAGGCGCGAACTTCCGGTGCTGCACAGGAGCACCGCCGCCCCGTGCTCCCGTACTGCGGCCCGGCCGGCCGCCGCCATCAGCGTCATCCCGCCCATCGAGTGCCCGCCCAGCACCGCCTTCTGCCCCGGGGCGAGCGTGGCCCTCAGCACCGCTTCCAGGTCGTCGGCCAGCGCCCGTGTGCTGTATCCGCCGGGCCCGGCCGCGGGCGTACGCCCATGACCCCGCTGGTCGTAGACGACGACCCGGTGGTCCACCGCGAGGTCCCGCACCTGGGCGTCCCAGAAGCGGGTGTTGCAGGTCCAGCCGTGAGCCAGCACCACGGCCGGCGCGCCCTCGGGGCCGTGCAGTTCGACGTGGACGCGCGAGCCGTCGGCGGAGACGACGCCCAGTTCACGTACGGGCACGGGCATGAGCGGGGTCTCCGCCCGTTGGGTCAGCCGGCTCATCGCGCGGCCTCCTCGGTCACGGCGCGCGCCGCGGAGTGGAGGGCGGGGGGACGGATGACGTCGTACTCCCCCAGGTCGACCGAGCGGGTGGCCCGCCGGAATTCGGCCGTGGTGCCCGGCCAGACCGTGGTGTTGCGCCCGTTGGCGTCGAGGTACCAGCTGGTGCAGCCGCCGGTGTTCCAGACGGTCCGCTTCATCCGCTCCTGGACCCGGTGGTTCCAGGCGCCCACGGCGGCGGGCCGCGCGTCGAGAGCGACGCGCCCGCCCAGGACGTCCAGCTGACGCATGAAGTCGGCCATGTAGTTCAGCTGGGACTCGATCATGAGGATCATCGAGGAGTTCCCCAGACCCGTGTTGGGGCCGATGATCGTCATCCAGTTCGGGAAGCCGGCGGCGGTCGCACCCCGCAGCGCCTGCATCTCGTCCTTCCAGGACTCGGCGAGGGTGATGCCGTCGGCGCCGACGACCCGGTCCGCGATCGGCATGTCCGTCACGTGGAAGCCGGTGCCGAGGATGATCACGTCGGCCTCGGTCTCCGTGCCGTCCGACCCGACCAGCGTGGAACCCCGCACCTCGGAGAGGCCGGAGTCGACCACGTCCACATTCGGCTGCGCGAGCGCCGGGTAGTAGGCGTTGGACAGCAGGATGCGCTTGCAGCCGATGCGGTACGAGGGGGTCAGCTTGGCCCGCAGCGCGGGGTCCTTGACGGCCCGCGCCATGTTCGACTTGGCTATCGTCTCGACCAGCCCGAGCTGGTCGGGGTGCTTGGTGAAGGCCCCCACCTGCAACTCCCGGATACCCCACAGGAGTCCGCGCCGCGCGGTGGCGGTGAACGGGAGCGTCCGGTGCAGCCACTTCTCGGCGCCGCTGATCGCCCGGTCCATGCGGGGCATGACCCAGGGCGGGGTCCGCTGGAAGAGCGTGAGCCGGCCGGCCTTCGGCTGGATCTCCGGGACGATCTGGATCGCGGAGGCGCCGGTGCCGACCACGGCGACGCGCTTGCCGCTCAGGTCGTAGTCGTGGTCCCACTGCGCGGAGTGGAAGACCTTGCCGGGGAATTCGGCCAGCCCCGGTATGTCCGGCAGCTTCGGGTCGGAGAGCGGGCCGGTCGCGGACACGACTGTGTCGGCCGTGACCGTGGCGCCGTTCGCCGCCTCGATCACCCAGTGGAGCTCGTCGTTGTCCCAGCGCATGACCGTGACTTCGTGGTTCAGCCTGATGTGGGGACGCAGCCCGAAGGTGTCGGCCACGTGCTCCAGGTAGGCGCGGATGTGCCGCTGCCCGGAGAAGGTGCGCGGCCAGTCGGGGTTGGGCGCGAAGGAGAACGAGTACAGGTGGGACGGCACGTCGCAGGCGCAGCCCGGGTAGCTGTTGTCCCGCCAGGTGCCGCCGACGGCACCGGCGCGTTCGAGGACCAGGAAGTCGGTGATGCCTTCGCGGCGGAGCCGGACCGCCGCGCCGAGGCCCCCGAATCCGGATCCGATCACCGCCACTCGTACGTGCTCGTGCTGGGCCATGCTGCCGCCTCCCCGCGGTACGTGCCACGACTCTGCCAGCAATCACTGGCACTGTTGGGAGAGTAGGGCAGCTCCGTACCGATGGGTAGGGGGCGGACCGAGGAAAGTTACCGGCGGTACAACATAGGGTGCGGGTGTGGCTGAAGGACGCGAGCACCGCGAGTACCGCATGGAGGAGCTGGCCCGGGAGGCCGGCATCACCGTGCGCACCCTGCGCTTCTACCGGGAGCGCGGCCTGATCCAGCCACCTCGCCGCGAGGGTCGCATCGCCTGGTACGACGACCACCACCTGGCCCGGCTGCGCACGATCACGGGCCTGCTGGAGCGGGGACACACCCTCAACGGCATCGCCGACCTCGCCACCACCTTCGACAGCGGCCGCGATGTCGCCGAGGTGCTGGGCCTGGGCGAACCGACCGAGGAGACCCCTGTCCGGCTCACGCCCGAGCAGCTCGCCGACTACTTCCAGGACCAGGCCACGGCGGAGAACCTCTCCGCCGCCATGGAGCTGGGCTATCTCGGCATCGACGGCGACGAGATCGTCCACATCAGCCGCCGGCTGCTGGAGGCGTCCTCCGAACTGGTGCGGGCCGGCGTACCGCTCGACGCCGTACTCACCGCGGGCCGCCAGGTCCGCGAGCACGCCGACGCTCTCGCCGACCTCTTCGTACGCGTCCTGCGCACTCACACCGCACAGAGCGAGCCGGAGCAACTGCGCACGCTCGCCCAGGCGGTGGTGGACGCCGAGCTGTCGATGGCCCTGGACCGGCGGCTACGACGCGAGGACGGTCAGCGCTCGTAGGTGACCGTCACCGGCGCGTGGTCGCTCCACCGCTCGCCGTGCGTGGCGGCGCGCTCCACCCACGCCTTCACCGCACGCCCGGCGAGAGACGGGGTCGCCACCTGGTAGTCGATGCGCCACCCCGTGTCGTTGTCGAAGGCCCGGCCCCGGTAGGACCACCAGGAGTACGGGCCCTCCTCCTCCGGATGCAGGGCGCGCACCACATCGACGTACGCGGCCTCGTCGAAGACCCGGGTCAGCCACTCCCGCTCCTCGGGGAGGAAGCCGGAGCTCTTCTTGTTGGCCTTCCAGTTCTTGAGGTCGGCCTCGCGGTGGGCGATGTTCCAGTCGCCGCACACGACCACCTCGCGCCCCTCCGCCGCCGCCCGCGCCTTCAGGCCCTGGAGATAGGGGAGGAAAGCCGCCATGAAGCGCTCCTTCTCCTCCTGCTTCTCCGTGCCGACCTCACCGGAGGGCAGATAGAGGCTGGCGACCGTCACACCCGGCAGGTCCACCTCGACGTAGCGGCCCGAGGTGTCGAACTCCTCACACCCCGGGACGCCGGACCCGCCGAACCCGATCTGGACGCGCTCCGGCGCGTGCCGCGTGTAGACGGCGACCCCGGCGCGCCCCTTGGCCGCGGCCGGGGCGAACACGACGTGCCAGCCCTCGGGCTCCCGCACCTCTTCAGGAAGCTGCTGCGCCTCGGCGCGGACTTCCTGGAGGCAGATCACGTCGGCCTCGGTCTGCCCCAGCCACTCGACGAAGCCCTTCTTCGCGGCGGCACGGAGCCCGTTCACGTTCACGGTGGTAACAGTCAGCATCCGGGTACAGTACCTACACACAGGGCATGCATACATGTACTATTGCGCGCATGAATATCCACCCCCGGCCCTTCGATCACCCCGACGCCGTGAAACTCAACGACCAGGTGCAGCTCGAATACGCCGAGCGCTACGGCGACGAGGGCGACATCACACCGCTCGACGCCACCATGTTCGATCCGCCTCGCGGACTGTACCTGCTCGCCTACGACGAGCAGAACCGTCCCGTGGCCACCGGCGGCTGGCGCAGCCAGGAGCGGAACGACGAGGGTTACTCTGACGGCGACGCCGAGATCAAGCGGATGTTCGTCGTCCCCGAGGGCCGTGGCCGGGGGCTCGCACGCCGTATCCTCGCCGCCCTGGAGGACGACGCCCGTGCGGCCGGCCGCACGCGCATGGTCCTGGAGACCGGCGACCAGCAGCCCGAGGCCATAGCGCTGTACACCTCCAGCGGATACGTGCTCTGCGAGAAGTTCGGGCACTACCGCACGTACGACAGCAGTATCTGCATGGCCAAACCGCTGGGCCGGCCCTTCTAGGAAACCCGCGCCACACCCACGTAGAACCCGCTCCGCTCGTACACCGGCGCGGGCTCCTCCTGATACCACTCGGGAGCCGTGACCAGCCCCGGCTCGACGAGTTCCAGCCCCTCGAAGAACGGCTCGACCTCCGCGCGGGAACGCATACGCAGCGCGATCGCGCCCTTCCTGTACGCGGACTCCGTCTCCTGCCTGAGCTCAGGATGCTGATCGGCGGTCCCGTGCGACAGCACGAGGAAGCTGCCCGGAGCCAGCGCCCCGACCAGCCTGCGGGTGATGGCGTACGGATCCTGCTCGTCGGGCAGGAAGTGCATCAGCGCGATGAGGGACAGCGCCACGGGCTTCGTGAAGTCGATTGACCGCGCCGCCTGTTCGAGAATCGCCTCGGGCTCACGCACATCCCCGTGGATGTAGTCGGTCGCACCGTCGGGGTGGCTCACCAGCAGCGCTTCCGCGTGACGCAGCACGATGGGGTCGTTGTCCGCGTAGACGACCCTGGCGCCCGGGGTGACGGCCTGGACGATCTGATGGAGGTTCGGCGCAGTGGGGATGCCGGTCCCGATGTCCAGGAACTGACCGACGCCCTGCCGGGCCAGCCAGGCGGAGGCGCGGTGCATGAAAGCCCGGTTCCGCGCCGCGTTGACCCGCGCCTCGGCGGGCAGCTTCTCGGCGACCTCCTGGTCGACCGGGTAGTTGTCCTTCCCGCCGAGCAGCCAGTCGTAGACCCGTGCCGGGTGCGGCTTGCTGGTGTCGATGCGGGAGCTGGGTATACCGGCTGTCACAGTGCGCCCTCCAAACGGAACCACGAACAGGCTCCCTCGCCCGCACCTGACCCGCGTAACCCTCAACAGCGGTCGACGGAAGGGCTGATGAGCGAGGAAGGCCCAGGTTACCGGGTGGTCAACCGGGCGGGCGCCGGCCCGGCGCGCTGCGGCGGACCCCGTGAACCCCGCCGGGAAACGACGAGATCCCGCCCGATCTTGCGATCGGACGGGATCTCGTGTGTGCGGTGGACCGTTCACGGGTGGGTCTGACCTGCACCTACGGAGGCGCCCGTGCTGGCCTTCCCCAATCATTCGAAGATCATTTCCCGACCATGTGTACGGCACACCTAAGAAGGTCTACATGCTCGCCGGCGCTGCAGCGCCCAGGATCCGCAGCGCCCGCGGATGCCCCTGTTCGCCGAGGGCACGCACCACCTTGCCCACCGCTGCGTCGATGACCTCGTGTTCCCAGATCCGTAAGGGCACCCACCCCATCCGGACGAGGCGCGTGTCCGTGTCGGTGTCCCGCCGAACGTTGCCCTCGAACTTCTCCCGCCACCACTCCGCGTTGTGCAGCGGCGCGTGCATGTGCTGCGGACAGGCATGCCAGAAGCACCCCTGCACGAACACCACAGTGCGCCACCTCACGAACGTCAGGTCCAAACGCCGACGGCGCATGCCCGGAAGCGGCAGGTCAACGCGATAGCGGAAGCCCAGCGCGTGCAGCGCCCGTCTCAGCGCCATCTCCGGAGCGGTGTTCCGACTGCGCTGGGCCAACATCACACGGCGTACGTTGGCATCCCTCGGCGCAGGAACACCCTGTCGGCACACTCCATCTCTCATACGTGCACCAACTCCAGCACCGCGGAGTTCGTCACCATCCCTCACGGTGGTGCACACGTGCCTCACAGGACATCGGCAGCAGTTTCAATTGTGGCCGCAAGCTGGCAGGAGCGCGGAGACGTACCAACTACGAAGCGCTGTGCTGGACCACACCCGGCTCAGCCTCTACCCGTTTGGTCCGGCTGGACCGATCCACAGCCGGACCGGATCACGGTAGGTAGAACCCCACGAACTCGGGTTCCATTGCGCCAGATTAATGAGCAAGGACCTTTATACGCACGGAAGATGCGTAAGAATGGCGACCCGCGATCACGGCTCGTTGAACGGTATTGGGGGCGGAGCATGCGAGGAGATTTCGCGACGGACCGGGTGAGCCGATGCTTCCCGGCCGGCGACCGCTGGGAGTCGATCGTGTGCGGGGCCAAGCGCCCCTCAGGCTCATCGAGGTTCCGTGCCTGAGTCGGTGGCGGCCCCAGCAGCAGAGTCTGCCCCCAGAGCGGTGGGGGGCCCGGCATGGAGCAGTTCGGGCCTGGATGTCGCCGCGGGCCGATATCCGCTTTCGGTGGAGCGGCACGTCATGCACATGGTTGATCACCTGGTACCCGGCGTCACTGCGGTAACACCCCATGCGCGGTACTACGCCCTTCACGGCCTGGTCGCGGCACACGCCGACGCAGCGGGGCTGTCTGCCCCAGCAGCTCAGGAGCTGCTCCGCCGATCCGAGGTCGCCCTCGCCGCCGTGTCCTTCGCACACCATCCCCAGGGCCTGGAATGGATGCCACGCGCTCACGGGGTCGATGCCCTGTCCCAGAGGCTCCGCTGCGGTGCAATTTCTATGGCTGAGTCTGCGGCTGCGGGCAAGGAAGGGTACGTGGGCAACCCCTGGGGCTTTTGGGGGCCGTACGCAGGGTCCGAAACCGCCTTGGGCATCCTCAGCCCCGGAAGGATGCCCCTGCCCGGACCTCGACTCGACGCGTCGGCGGTACGCTCTGGCCTGGGCGAATTGCTCGAGCTGGCCACCGAGGACACGCTGCACGTTGGCGATCTGGCCTCGCTGGGCGAGAAGTTGTGCGTATGTGCCGGTGGTGAGCACGCTGACGGACTTTGGCTGGCTGACCTCATGTGCGGGCCGGACGCATCTGATGTAGATCCGCGGTCGAGGGCTCGACGGGAAACGATCCAATTGATGGCACGGATCGTCTACCAGCACCCGGTCGGGCGCTTCACCCGGGACGTCGGCCGTGTGCTGGCATTCGGCGATTTCTTGGCAACGGACTGCGTGACCAGGGGCGTCGACGCGGCGCCCGTGTGGCGGGGGGTGGCCCTGCGGAACTACTCCGTCGGTGCCTGGCGCCGTCTGTGGTCATGGCTCGTCGAGCACGTCGAAGGGATGATCACGACCGAGGAACTGGCCGACCGCTTTGCCGAACAACTACCGCCACAGACTGTGGACGAGTTCCTGGCGTCCCTTCCTGCGACGCAAAGCACGACCGGAGCGCCGCTGCCGGCCGAGCTCTGCCTTCGGGGAGCGGACGCACCTTTGCCCCTCAACGAACTGGGCGTGCTGGCCGTCGGAGCACGCCGCGTGGATGAGCTCTCGGGGCGGGTCCGTGACGCGTTCCTCGGGCAGCGCGGTATCGAGCTCGGACCGGAATGGGTTGGGTGGAGACTGGAGGAAGCCCGCTCCGCGCCTCTGCGTGACACGGCACGCCGACTGGTCCACGACATGGTGGCGCGGTCCCAGCGCATCGCGCTGGCCAAGGCTCGGCGCCGTCCCGACGGTTCGCTCTGGCTGCCCACACGTCTGCACGAACGAAGCGGCCTGCTGTACAGGACCAGCCAGGAGGGCCGCGGCGACGTGGGCCTACGCCTGGACCAACTGGGCACCGTCCTGGCGACCTGTGGCGTGCTGCACCGCTGCAAACAGCGTTGGTCGGTGACCGCCAGGGGGGAGGAGCTCGTTGCCTAACAGCGGACCGGCCCCGAGTACCGAGCCGTCATCCACGATTGCATCGCCGCTCACGCTCATTCTTGATGAGACCCGAAACGGCGGTCAGAGTCTCGAAGAAGCACTGTTCTTGAGCTTCACCGCGGACTTCGGCTTCTTCGAGGAGGTCGCCCTCGGCGTCACCCAGTCGACGGGAGCTCGTGTCACCGTGGTCGGGGACGTCGGCATGGCGAGGTCTGATCCCAGAGCCGTTCGTCGAGCAGGGCGCAGCTACCTGGCAGGGCTCGCATACACGGGTGGACCCGCGTTCCACCCGAAGGTGGTGGTCCTGGCCGGACAGGAGCACGCCACCATCGCGCTCGGCTCGGGCAACACCACTCTGGCCGGCTGGCAGAGCAACGCCGAGTTATGGACGGTGCTTCGCGTACTTGACGACCGGAGTCCGGCCGCGGTCCTGGAACTGGCAGCGTGGTTGCGTGACCTGCCCGAAGAGGTGAAGTTCTCGGCCCACGTCCCCCAGGCCCTGCGAAGGGTCGCAGCCCTGCTGGCACGACTCCACCGTGACAGGACCCCAGTAGACCGGGAGACGCGTGTCGTCAGCAGCCTCCACTCACCCATCCTCAGCCAACTGCCCAACGGGCCGGTCGACGAGTTGGCTGTCTTCGCACCGTTCCACGACCGGCAGGGCCGGGCCCTGGGACACCTGCTCGACCGCCTCCGCCCGAGCCGGTTCACCCTCGCCTACCAGCCCGGCCTCACCGATCTCGACGGACAGTCGGTCGCCGGGCTGGTCCAGCAGTACGGCGGCCGGATCATCAGTGACGACGGGCAGCGATACCGCCACGGCAAACTAGTCGAGTGGGTGGCGGAAGGGCGGCGCTGGGCCCTGACCGGCAGCCCGAACCTCTCCTCTGCCGCCCTACTGCTCCAGCAGGGCCAGGGCGGCAACTGCGAGCTCGGAATCATCACCCCCAGCTCCGCCTCGCTCCTCCCCGACGGTATGGAACAACCGGTCACGCGGCTGCGGGCGGCGCCGTCCCTGCCCCGCCCGCAGACTCGCAGCGGACCGCTCCTGCTCGGTGCCGTCCGCGTGGCCGACGGACTGGAGATCAGTCTCGCCCGGCCGCTGCCCGTCATCAGCCATGTGGAACTGTCGGCAGCCGAGGCGCCGCCGGAGCAGTGGGAGCGCCTCTCGGACCTCGCCCCGGGGCAGGCGACGACCACCATGCCGGTCTTGGCGGCCGGGGGCAGCCGCGTACGTCTGGTGACCGTCGACGATTCGGGTGTCCCGAACTTCGGCAACATCGTCTTCGTAGTCGATGTGGAACGCGTCCTGCGTCGGTCAGCCCCGGCCCCGTCCCAGGTCCCCAGTGCGCAGCCGCTGGACCTGTTCACGGACGTTCGGCTCGCAGAGCGTTTCCTGAGCGACCTGGAATCCTTGCGGACGGTACTGCAGTCGGCATCGACGACGGCCCCTGCGGTCACGAGTACTCCGAGTACGACAGTCCCGACGCGGACACCGGACGACAAGGAGGGCTGGGAGCGCTACCTGGACGAGTGCGCCGGACGTATCGGAACCCCGCTCGTCCGTTTCGCGCTCGGCCTCCCACTGCCCGCCGGTGTGGAAGAGCCCTTTCAGGACCTGTTGATGGTGGCCTGGGACGAGCGCTTCACCGACGACATCGAGGCGGGCCTCGACGAGGACGACGCCGAGTCGGTGGCGGCGGAGCAGGACACCGAACCACTCGACAGTGCTCAGGGTTCGCTGCTGGTTCCCGATCTCCGACAGGCCGGAAAGGTCATCTGCCGCAAGTACCAGCGTTGGGTCGAGGACCTCGTCACCCCGAAACCCCAGAAGACACCGCTCGAGCGGATGCTGGCGGTGCGCCTGGCCCTCTGGACCGTGGCTGCGGGCGCGTGGCCACCGACCGATACCCGCTGGATGCCCTTGCTGGCCGGTGCAGTGCGCGCCATGGACGGACGGGACGTTCCCACCCGGATCGAGCCGGAGGTCGGAAGTCTCGCCGCAGTCGCCCTCGCCGTGCTCCGGAGTTGCGCTCCCCGTTACGAGGTGACATCGGAGACCCTCATCTTCAACGAGACATCCGCAGCGGTAGGCCACCTCCTTCCAGCAGCGGACGCCGCCTACATCGCCGAGTACGCGTCCCTGCTGGGCAACGCCTTCGGCCTCACCGTGGCCCCGGAGAACGTGCTCTCCGTGGCGGGCGACATCGTTCAGGACGATCCCCTCGACGACGCGGTCTCGGCCCTCGCCGAAAGGGGCCGCGACGTGCACCGCCATGGGCGGCTCATGCTGCACGCCGTCGGACGTTTCAGTAACCCCGCACTCGTGGCCCTGGAAGCGATCGGCGCCTCCGAGGATGAATCCCTAGTGGGGGCATGGGCCACGGGTGGTCCCGATGGCGAGCGCTGGGCCCTGGCCATCTGGCGCCGGCCGGATCTCGTCATCGTCGACGCGGCGAAGGCCGTACCCCTGTGGCGCCACTACCGGCTAGCTGGCCTGGTGGGGCCCAGAGCCCTGGCTGCACAACGGAGCTTCGAGTCCGCCGTGTCCGTCCCGCACGGCCCCCGCAACCAGTCCTTCGACCTCGCGAGCCAAGTCCTCGCGGAGCTGGGACTATCCGAGTGCCAGCCGCCTCGTTGTGGGCCAGTATGAAGCCGCGCGGGTTGCGCCCTGCACTCTCCCTACCCACAACCGGTCGTAAGTCCCGTACGTTGCGGAGGACGGGGCTACTCGTCTCGATGGCGTTGTAGGTCTCCGCGCCCCCTCCGCGCTACCTGTACTTGCAGCACGGTCAGGCAGCGGGCGGCCAAACTGGTTGGCGTAATCCAGTGGTGCGCGTGGCCGTCTGGCGACCACGCGGACGATCGACCCCAACACGACTGCCGGGAGGTTCCGTACACGTGAGCGCGGTTGGGCGCCATCCTCTTCGTATACAAGGGCAGTCGAGCCGGATACCGCGCTAGCGTGATCACCGAGGCTTGCTCTGACCACAGGCGTAGGGGGTTCGGACTGATGACGTTCATGCAGATTCCGTGGGGTGACATGTCGTCTGCCATGGGAACCTTCTTCGCCTACCAGCGCGTCGAGTCAGCGGTCCGCGAAAGGCATCCCGACTTGAACGACCGGCTGCGAATGCAGGAGCTGGTCGGAGAGCATCGCGCTGCGGCCCTCACCGTCGCCGGGGACGACGGCACGAAGACTCTGCTCTGGATGACGAGGTTCGGTCGCCCATACGACTACCACCTGTTCTGGCTCATATACGGTCCTGCCGACGGAGGTTCTCCTCGTATCTGGGATCCACGCACGGGCGAGGGAGTCCTGGCTGACGCTTTCCACGAGCGCATCGCTGCTTGGAGGGGCAGACGCGAGGAGGCGAGCCCTTGGAAGTGGGATGAGCCGGAGATGTGCCGGATCGTCTGCCTAGCGGATGCGTTGGTCGGGCGGGGCATTCCCGTCGCCCAAGTCGTGGCAAACAACAGGCTGCGGGCCAACGAGGCGTCGAAGGGATGGGAAGCTCGTAGTCTTCCGCGGCAGGAGGGCGACTTCCTCATTACCCGGAGTGGCCCTCGGACGATCCGCGTCTCCTGCAAACCCACCCTCGGGTGGATGGTTGACATCCATGACTTCGAGCATGGCGTCCAGTGGCGCCTTGATCTCAACAGCCTCATTCACGGTCAGGCGAGCCGCACACCCGGGGCTTCACTGCCCGACGGCGATCCGACCCGCCTGGCGGACGTGATCGAGGAACTCATGGACAACCCATTCGCCTTCGTCCCCTGCCCGGAAGCGGTTACCAAGATCGAGGCACATGGGACGAGCGGCTCAGAAGGACTCGCCCTCTTCAGTGAGGAAATGGTCTCAGCCAGCCCTCACGTCCTGGTCACGGAAGTCGCGGCCCAGCTTCGGTCCATGGGGTTCGCCGACCTCAAATTCTCGTCCTCCGACGACTCACCATTCAGCTCGGACGAAGTCCACATCGCATGGTGGCAGCGGTCCAAGGACCTGGGAACCGCCGACATCAAGCAGCTCTATGCCGACGCAGCGATCGAGGGGAAGCGATTGGTTGTCCTCGTCAACGGCCGTATCACGCGGCCCGCAACGGACTTCGCCAACAAGGCAGAGGCCTTTGTCTTCCACCTGTACCCGGACAGCAGTCGCGTGAGGCCGGCCAACAAGCTCGCGCAGGAGGCTGTCTTCACCACCGAACACTGACCCGGCCCGCACGTCCGAGGCGGTCGTGCGCTGAACTGCGGTGAAGAGGCGGCTCGACCGCCGCCGACACACGGTGGCGCCTCTTCAGCCGGGGCGGCCATGGGGGCAGGGATTTCCGTCGGCGGGATCGGGACGCGGGCTCGGCGGCTGGGCAAGCTTTCTGCGCGGGGGCGTGGCGAGGCGATCAGCTTGCAACGGCAACGGCCATCCAGTGCCACGGTCTTCCTTCGCGGCGATCGCTGAACTCGCCCAGCGTCCTCCACCCGCTGCGCCATTTCCCGCGGCCGTGGTACTTGGCAAGGCAGGAGCAGGTGCACAGGAAGCCCCGGGCATTCTGACAGGACGAGTTGCACCTTTCACTCGGGTTGTACTCCCGGCCGATGAGGACGCCCGGGTACCTCTGGAGCAGCTCCCTGCTTATTCGGGGGAAGTGATCGCTGGCAACCGTCCAACACCCCTGGCGGCCGTCCCACCGGAACGACCGGTCGCTTCCGAGCCAGTTGTAGAGCTTCCGCTCGTGTTCCCACATGGTGTGAGCCGGAAACCAGACGCCTAACCATCCCTTGGCGGGCAAACCGATCGACGGCAGGTGCGCGCCCTGATAACTCGGTATCCACTCAGGGGGCTTGAGGTACTCGGCCTTCTTCCGCCGACCATGCCCGCTTCTTTTGCCCCCGCTCACAATCGTGCGGCTATGTCGAGGTCCAAGCCCCCACTGGACCGACACGAGTGAGGCGAGCTGACCGGAGGCATGGCAGTGGAGACCACTCAGCGGCCTGGTGTGGATGGCCACGCAACCGTCCTGCTCGACCTCGATAAAGTTGCGGCACTTCAAACAGGTGCGAGTCATTCTTACGCCGTCCACGAGCGCCCCCCTTGACTGCGCTGATTCCTACTGAGCGCCCTGCAGAAACAATTGGTCTGCACCGGGCCTTGCCATAACAGCAGGGCACTCCAGTTCTCGGAGTACAGCAGGTCCATCGCAGTGCAGACGCGAGCCATCTCGTTCTTAGCGCAGAGTCAGATGGTTCCAGCCAGCACGGCCACGGAACTGTGGCTCAGTTCTCCTTCTGTTCTTTCGTGGACCACTCGTTGGCGAAGTGTTCCATTTGCTTGAGGACCAGGTTGATGGCCTCCGGCGACTGGTCCGGCGGGTAGTTGCGGCGGGCCAGGAGGCGCTTGATGGCGCTGCGCAGCCGGGCGCGTACCGGCTCGCGGGCGATCCAGTCCGGCTTCAGCTTGCTGCGGACCTCCGCGACCAGCTCACGGGCAACCCCGGCCAGGACGTCGTCGCCCATCACCGACTGCGCCGTGCCGTGGTCGGCCAGGGCGTCGTAGAAGGCGAGCTCGCGCCAGTCCAGCGGCGGCTCGAACTTCTCGCCGCGCCGGGCGTCGTCCATGACCTCCTTCGCCATCTCGACGAGCTTGGCAATGAGCTCGGCGCTCGTGTACTGCTGCCGCATGTAGCGGACCATCAGGTCCTGCAGCCGCTCGGAAAACGTGGTGCGCCGTACCACGTTGTGCCGCGTCACCTCACGCATCTTCCGCTCGATAAGCCGCCGCAGCGCCTCCGCCGCCAGGTGCGGGGTCTCGCTGTTCTGCAGCTGCGCGACGAGGGCGTCGTTCAGGTGCGTCAGGTCGGCGGTCTCCAGGCCGGCCTCGGCGAACAGGTCCGTCACGCCCCTGGTCTCGACGACCGAGGACGTGAGCTGCGAGAGGTACAGCTCGATGTCGCGGGCGACGGGCAGGCCGCGGGCCTCGCGGTCCATCGCGTCGTATTTCGCCATGTAGGCGCGGACCTCGACGAAGAACTGGACGTCCCGCCGCCAGGCCGGGTGGTCCGGGAAGCGCTCCCCGATGTTCTTGGCGCTGGCGGACAGCGCGTAGAAGCGCTCCAGGCGGTGCGCGTGCTCGCGGAAGCGACGGCCGAGCGTCTGACGGGCGTCGTCGAGCTTGTCAGGATTGTTGCCGGCCGTGCGCGGGTCACGCAGGTAGTTCGCGGCCTTGATGGCGGCGTCGATGAACGCCGTCTTCGACGGCATCTCCAACCGCTGGCGCCACTCGAAGCCACGCAGAATGTCGGCGAGGATGTCGTACTCGTTGCGCAGCTCGTCCAGAGCCCGGTCGAGGTCCTGGCCGAGGGTGCGGTCCTGCTGGTCGGCCTCGGTGTACTCGGCGATAGCGCGCTGGAGGTTCTCGGTCAGCGGCGCGTACCCGACGAGGAGGCCGTCCTCCTTGGCGCGGAAGCGGCGGTTGACGCGGGCCAGGGCCTGCATCAGGTTGGCGCCCTTCAGCGGCCGGTCCAGGTACATCGTGTGGACCGGCGGGGCGTCGAAGCCGGTCAGCAGCATGTTGTTGACGATGAGCAGCTCGAGCTCGTCGTCGGGGTCCTTGGCCCGGCTGATGACCGTCTTGCGCCGGCCGTCGCTCAGGGCATGGACCAGAAGGTGGTCCGGGTCCTTGCGAGAGTTGGAGGAGAAGACGATCTTCATGACGCCCTTGTCGACCTCGTCGCTGTGCCACTCGGGCCGCAACTCGCGCAGGGCGTCGTAGACGCGGACGCAGATCTCCCGGGTCGCGCACACGACCATCGCTTTGCCGGTCGCGCCACCCGCCTCGGAGACACCGACGAACGGCTGCATCCGCTCCCGCCGCCCCTCCCAGTGCTCGATGAGGTCGGCGGCGAGGTCCCTTACACGGGCGGGCGCGCCGTACATCGCGTTCATCGTCGCGACGGCCTGCTCGACCCGGCGGCGCTCGGTGTCGTCGAGGCCGTCGGTGATGCGGTCGGCCTCCTCGTCGATAGTGGTCGGGTCGACGTCCTCGTCCAGCACGAGCTGGATGACTCGGCTCTCATGGAAAACCTTGACGGTAGCGCCGTCGTCGGCGGCCCGCTTGAGGTCGTAGACGTCGATGTAGCCGTTGTAGGCGCCCTTGTCGCCGAAGACCTCGCGGGTGTTGCGGTCGTCCTCGGAGATCGGGGTGCCGGTGAAGGCGAGCAGCGTGGCGTGCGGGAGCGCGTCACGCAGGTGGCGGGCATAGCCCTTGAGGGAGTCATAGTGGCTGCGGTGCGCCTCGTCGACGACGACCACGATGTTGCGGCGGTCGGAGAGCAGCGGGTGGAACGCGCCGGAGTCCTTCTCCTCCTTGGTTTTGCCGAACTTCTGCAGTGTGGTGAAGAGGATGCCGCCGACCCGCTTGGCGGCGAGCGTCTCTCGGAGCTCGGCGCGCGTGTGGACCTGTATGGGCGGCTGCGGGAGGATCTCGCTTTCGAGAAACGTCGAGTACAGCTGATCATCGAGGTCCGTGCGGTCGGTGATGACGAGGACCGTCGGGTTCAGCAGCGCCGGGTCCCTCATCACCATCGTGGTGGTGAGAACCATCTCCTCCGACTTGCCGGACCCCTGGGTGTGCCAGACAACGCCAGCCTTCCCGTCGCTCGCGGAGGCCTCGCGGACGGCTTCTGCGGCGCGGGTCACCGCATAGAACTGGTGGGGCTTGGCGATGCGCTTCATCCGCTTCGATGGGACGAAGTTGATGAAGGACCGGATGAGGGAGATGAAGCGCAGTTGGGTGAAGAGGCCATGTACGGCCAGGTTCTGGCCCGAGTCCCATATGCCCTCGGCGTCGAGCGGTTCGACGCGGGCACCGAACTCGTCCGTGTTCCACGGCGCGAAGTGCTCGTATGGGGTGAAGGGCGTGCCGTACTTCGCCGTGATGCCATCGGAGAGTAAAACGACCGCGTTGTAGCGGAAGGCGGTCGGGAACTCTTCGACGTACCGGGTGACCTGGGAGTGCGCAGTCTGGAGCGTGGCGTCCTCGTCGCCCGCGCGCTTCAGCTCCAGGACGGCGACGGGTAGGCCGTTGACGTAGAGGACTACATCGAAGCGGCGATTCTTCTCGCCGTCGATGACGGTGACCTGGTTGACGGCGCGGTAGACGTTTGCTTCGGGGTCGTCCAGGTCAATGAGGCGGATGGTCGGGTTGTGCTCGGCGCCGAAGGCATCGGTGTAAGTGACGGATCGGATGCCAGCGGTGAGGTTGTCGTGGGCGGTGCGGTTCTCCTCGTACGTGTCCTGGGACGCCGGGGTCGCAGCGGCTGCGACGGCGTCACGGACGGCGTCCGGGGGGAGGGCGGGGTTGAGCCGCTCGACGGCCTCGGTGAGGTCCGGGTAGAGGATCAGGTCGGCCCACGACTTGCGGTGGCCGGAACCGGGGGCGAATTCGTTGCCGGGGGTGTGCTGCCAGGCGAGCTCGCCGAGCTCGTCGAGGGCGAGGAGCTCCCAGTCGGACTCATGGGGTCGGTGGTTCTGGTTGTCGTAGTCGGGGTGCGTCACGTGTTGTCCTCGACAATCTTCTCGGCGTCCTTGACGCGGAGGCGGCCGGACATGAGCTGGGGGAGGAGGGTGTCGCGGAGGGTGGCGAGGGTGCGGGACTCAACGGCCGCCATGAGGGCCCTGTCCACCAAGGGAGCAGCAGCATCTGTGAACGAGGCCAGTTTGTCGGAGGGGGGAACAACGAGCGGAATACTCTTAAACGCTGACGAATTCATTCCAGGAATAGCCGCACCCGTACCTCTCCGTCGCATCTCTGCCATGACCGGCACAGAAGACAACCAGTAGTACCCGAACTCTTGCCCGACGCTGGATGCCATTCGGACGCGATAGACATGCTCATTGATGCACATCTTGGAAAATGGGAAACCTTTCCCAAACAGCGTGACGTGCGGCTTAAAGTCTCCCGGCTTCCCTCCGTCTTTGTAGACGAGAATATCCAGGTCCTGGATAATTCCTCTCCGCATATCAGCAAAGAAGTTTTCGGGTACAAATTTTGTTTTGGTGAAGTCGAATTTCCCAAGCCCAATGACACTTTCGGCCCCGATGCTTGGAGTGCCGGACGTGTACTGAGCCACACCCCCCTTGGGGCGAATTCCTGTTTCGACTGTAGTGGCGGAATCGCCAATAGTCGATACGGCCCACTCGGGCGGTAGGGAGGTGCCATCCGTCACGTAGTCGAGAGCAAGGGAGAAACCTGCCCTGAAGTGAGTTCTGGCCAGTTCATCGGCTGTCGCTGTGATTCGCTCGTTGACAGCAATCTTGTCATCCAGCGCCCCGAGCATGGACGCGATTCGATTTTGCTCTTCGCGATTAGGGATACATACATGGAAGGCTTTAGCTTCCGGGTAGTACACCGTCTGGTGCGTGGTCCCGTGAGCGAACCGCCGAACGGAATCCTGCTCCATGACCAAAATGTAGTGGAGGTAACGGGGCGAAAGCTTCGGCCCGCAAACCCAGTTGATGAAGTCCTGACTCGTCGCCATGGGAGCGCCCATGGTGACGACATAGCCCACCGATGCGGTGCGGGACAAACAGACGGTGCCAGCAGGAAGCAAACGGGCAGACGAATTATCGAGTCCAGCCTGGGTGATGGTTTGCAGGGTGGACGTAATTGTCCGCCCGTGGTTTCCAGTCGCATCCCTGATGCCGATCCATGGAACATTTCCGTCCCAGTACTCAGGATTTCGACGACTTGGAGTGTGCCCACTCTCAAGGCGAGCGATTTCGGACAGCGGAGTCCAGTTGAAGCCAGGAGGCGCTGGAATGCTGGGCTTACCGACACTCAGTGCCCACTTACCGGGGATGATGCCCGTTGTGGCGGCGCGGCCGCCGGTGGATGTGTTCGTCTTAGCCACGGATCGCTCCCAGTCGCTCCCGGACCATCTTCTCCAGCGTCACCGACTTCTCGAACAGTGTGTACAACTCCTCCGTCAGCTCGGCGATCCTTGCCGCCACTGCTTCCACGTCTTCTTCTTCCACCTCGACGGCGCCGACATACCGTCCCGGTGTCAGCGCGTACCCGTGCTGACGCACGGTCTCCAGATCTGCTGAGAAGCAGAACCCCGGCTCGTCCTCGTAAGTCAGTCCCTCCTCCCGTGCCGACGCTGTACCCCGCCATGCGTGGTACGCGCCAGCGATCTTCGCGAGGTCGGTTTCGGTCAGGATGCGCTCGGTCCGATCGATCATCTCGCCCATTGCTCGGGCGTCGATGAACAGGATTTCACCCCGCCGGTCCTCCTGGCGCTTCGCGCCCTGCGGCGTCTTGTCCTTAGCCAGGAACCACAGACAGGCCGGAATCTGCGTAGTACGGAACAGCTGGGACGGCAGTGCGACCATGCACGCAACCAAGTCCGCTTCCACCATTGCTTGGCGGATGTCACCCTCGCCGCTCGACTGGGAACTCATCGAGCCGTTAGCAAGGACGATGCCAGCGGTTCCCCGCTCGCCTAGCTTCGAGACCATGTGCTGGAGCCACGCGTAGTTAGCGTTGTTCTTCGGCGGAACGCCGAACTTCCACCTCGCGTCGCTCTCGTCCCGCGCCCAGTCCTTGATGTTGAAGGGAGGGTTGGCCATGACGAAGTCGGCCTTGAGGTCGGCGTGCTTGTCCTCGGCGAAGGTGTCGCCCCAACGGGTTGCGAGGTTGCCGTCGATGCCGTGGATGGCCAGGTTCATCTTGGCCAGACGCCAGGTCCGCTCGTTGAGCTCTTGGCCGTAGACCGCGATGTCGGCCTTGTGCCCCCGGCCCTGATGCGCCTCGATGAACTTGGCCGCCTGGACGAACATACCGCCCGAGCCGCATGCCGGGTCGTACACCCGCCCTTCGTACGGCTCCAGGATCTCCACGATCAGCCGGACGACGGACTGCGGCGTGTAGAACTCGCCGCCCCGCTTGCCCTCCGCACGCGCGAAGTTGCCGAGGAAGTACTCGTACACCTCGCCCAGCACGTCCTGCGCCGGCTTGTCCTCGGTGCCGCCGAAGCGGGCGTCGCTGATGAGGTCGACGAGTTCAGCCAGGCGCTTCTGGTCGATGTTGTCGCGGTTGAAGATCTTCGGCAGGACGCCCTTAAGCGAGGCGTTCTCCGCCATGACCGCATCCATCGCCTCGTCGAGCAGCTTGCCGACGCCCTGGCTTTTGGCGTTTGCCGCGATCCACGACCAGCGGGCAGTCTCCGGGACCCAGAAGACGTGTGCGCCGGTGTACTCGTCGCGGTCCTCCAGGAAGTCGTCCATCCGATCCTCGGTGATGCCGTCGTCGGCAAGCTCCGTGGCCAGCTCACTCCGGCGCTCATCGAAAGCGTCGGAGACGTACTTCAGGAAAATCAGGCCGAGGACGAACTCCTTGTACTGCGCGGCGTCGATGGAGCCGCGCAGCTTGTCTGCGGCCTTCCACAGGATCGCCTGGATCTCCTTGGTGGTGGAGGCGCTGAACAGCTCCGCCTGGTCGGTGGGTTTTTTCGCAGCGGTAGCCATCGGGCAGACCGTCTCCTTCAGTCGTCAGTTCCCGGAAGTCCGGGCAGGTTCTGGATGGTCAAGGTGCCGTCGGCGAGGCCGGCGGCCGTGATGCGGGTCAGGTCGTCGAGGGCGGCGGACTGTTCCCGCAGTAGCCCTGCTCGGAGCTCGATCTCGGCGAGCGCGGCGTCGTACCGCTCCGCCTCTTCGCGCCCCAGGTCGGGGATGATCAGGTCCTCGATGCTGCGGGAGGCCCGTACGGCACCATTGGTGCGCGCGTACTCGGCGGCCGCCGCTCCCAGCAGCGCGGCCAGCACCCGCGGCCGGACAGGCGGGTCGGCGTCGGGGTGGACGCGCAGTATGCGGGCCGGAGCCGTGACCACCGACAGGCCGCTGGTGTCGACGTGGACGCCGAAGCGTGGGCTGGTGGTGACCATGACGTCGCCGGGCTCGGTGAACTGGGCGTGCTCATACGCCGTGAGGAGTAAACCGCGGTCGATCCGGCGGCTGCCGAGCCGCGCGGTGCCGAGGATCTCGTCCGGGCCGAGCACCGCGTAGTGCCCGTCGGCCGTGAGGTGCTCGGGCGCGATGCGGTGGCCGGGACGGCGGCGCAAGCGGCGATCGTCGAGGAGGCGACGGACCGTGGTGCGCCGCACCGGCTGGTCCTCGGAGCGCAGCACGGCCTGGACACGCATCGCCGCGCGCAGGTCGGCGTGGAGACGGGACTGCTGCTGGAGGTCCGCCAGACGCTGCTCGAGGTCGCTGATGCGTGCCGGACGCTCGACGACGGCACGGGCGTAGCGGGCCTCGGCGGGGCGCCGGCTCGCGGTGAAGGCGGTGCCCGGGCGGTCATCGAGTTCCTTCGCGGGGACGATTAAGCCGTGGCGGGGCTCGTGCCGCCGGTCGTCGCGCCAGCCGGACGCGCGCCAGATGGCGATGTCCTCGGCAAGCGCGTCGAGCACCGGTCCGGTGAGCGGCTTCGCTGACAGATCGGTGAGCAGGACCCGGCCGGCCCGCTCCTCCTGCGGGGTGCGGGAGAGGACCCACACCGCAGTGCGGTAGCCGGGGCGGTACGGCATGGCGCCGTCGGGCAGGCTGATCGCGGCCTTCAGCAGGCCCTCGCCGAGGAAGGAGCGACGCAGCCGGTCGGCTTCGCCGTGTCGGGGCAGCGGACGTACGAGGACGTCAGCCGGTCCGAGAATGACGGCGGTGGAGCCGGCTTCGAGGTAGTCGGTGAGCGCCTGCACCTGCTCGAGGACGGCCTCCGGGCGGCGGGTCTCCGCAGCCTCGTACGGGATGGCGCACACCAGCAGGTTTGGGTATCCCCACTCGTCGACCGAGGCCGACAGGTCCGCGCCCTCCATGACGTCGAGGTTGAACTCATACACCCCCCGGACGAGCATGCGACGGCGTACGAGGCGGACGCGGGCCGAGTCGGGGTCGGCGGCTAGATAGGTGTGGCCGGAGTCTTCGGCGGCCTGGTCGTGCAGGGCGGCGAGGAGGTCGCCGGCACGGGCGTGTGGGGTGGCGACGACGGACTCCTCGCGGAGGGTGTCGATGCCGGACACAGCGGCGAGGGCCCGGAGGACCGCCGGGGCGGGTACGTCGACGGCCAGTTCGTGGGAGCCGAGACGCTGCCGCGCCTCCAGGACCCAGTCGAAGGCCTCGGCCGCGGTGTAGGCGGCCTCGGTCAGTTCGTCCGCAAGCGCGGCGAGGGCCGGGCCGGTGGGATCCGGGGCGGGTACGGCACGCAGCTCGGCCAGGAGGAACTGGTCGTCGGCGTCCAGTTCGGCGGCCCTGGCCACCAGCGCATCCCAGTGTTGGTCGGCGACCGGAGCGTCGTACTGCTGACGCAGGCAGAGCAGCGCCGTAAGCGCGCCCACCAGGACGGATGCCGGAAGTGCGGGAGTCCGCCAGGCGGCGAGGGTGTGCAGGGCGAGCTCGGCGCGCAGGCGGCGAGGGGCCGCGTTGCCGCGGCCCGTGTCCGTCAGCCAGTCGACAACGGCGCGGGCGTCGAACACGGGACGGCCGTCCTCGTGGGCGATCGGTGCCGGGAAGTCCGGGTGGCGACGGCTCCACGTGGTGGGAACCGGCCGCTTTACCTGTGCGAGGGAGGCAATTTCGGCGTATGTGATCCGCCAGGTCGGCTCCTCGGGCACGATGAGCGATGTTGCTCCAAACGCACTGGTCATGAGCCCCACCCCCTCTGCATGCAGACCTTGTTCTCTTCTCCTGCGCGGGCCGGTCGGATCATCTGGACCCCGGTTCGGCGGCAGGTGTCAGAACTTTACAGCGAGGACTTGGGTTGTCTCCCAGTTGCGCTGATAACCGGGGTTATCACTCTTCTTGAGTTGCAACAAGCTGTAAGCGCTCAGTGTGGTGCCGCACGGCCAGCCAAGGCCTCAGCGCACCAAAAGCTGGAGAACACATGATCAGTGCCCGCTCGAAGCCGGCCTCCGGTCGGCACCTGAAGCGGCGGCGGAAGGAGTGACCTGGCCGCCCAGGATCAGTCCGCCACCCGCCTCCCAGGTCCCAGCGTTCACAGTCGAAATGGAGAACCTCAATGAGCACTCACGCCGACCCAATCGTCGACGGTGCGACCCCGATGAGCGCTTACGAGGGGCAGGTGTGGGACAAGCTCAACGAGCACTGGCAGCGCCGAAACAACCGCCGTGGTCTGCCGAACTGGGCGAGCGCCGCGATCGGTCGCACTGGTGAGGTCGCGGGAAACGCCGTGCGACGGGTTACGGACGCTGTGCCAGAGGTGGTGACGGAACCGATCCGTCGCGCGGGCGACGCGGTTGCCGATAAGGCCATGCGGCCGGCACTCACAGCCGCGGCAGCGATGCTCGAGCTGGTCAATGACTGGGCCATGGAGCTCAACGACCCGAAGAACGTCGAGAAGCTCGCCCGCAGGCGAGGCTTCGACATCGACAGTTTCTCCGAATTGCGAGGACAGGACCTCAAGGTCTGCGACCAGCTGCTGACCTCCAACACCCTCAAGTGGCGAACCGCCGGCGCGTTCGAAGGCGGCGCCATGGGCCTGCTGGCCATGGTCCCCGTCGCCGGTATTCCCGTCGCTCTGACAGCGGACATCCTCGTCATTCAGGTCTTGAGCACGTCGATCGCATCGCGCATCGCGTACTCCTACGGTTACGACGCCAAAGACCCTGGTGAGCAGGTCTTCATCCAACGCCTGGTACAGCGGTCCTTCATGGCACAAGCGGCCAAAGTCAAGCCGTTGAGTGACACCGCCCGGGCGGCGAGCGCGGTCAAGGGACGCATACGTTGGTCGGACAACCTCCGCAAGGATCACCGTCTCCTTGCCGCGCTCGAGAAGCTGATGCAACAGCTGGGTCCGGCTGGCGCCAGGGTGCCCGTAAAGAATGTCGCCAAGGTCGTGCCCTTCGTGGGCGTTCTTATCGGCGCCGGCATGAATTCCGCGGTCCTCGGCAACGTGGCGGCAGACGCCCGGCGGTACTGCCAGACCCGATTCCTGTGCGAGAAGTACGGGCTGCCGCTGCCGACCGCACTGGCGAGCGACCGAGACGAGGACGACCCCCAGACCGACGCCACGTAAGAGATGGCCGCTGGGTCCACGATGCAACCTCGGCGGGCCCCCGCTGGCGAGCGAGCACCCGCGCCCTGTCCGGGCTGCACTTCACCACCCTGGCGGGATGGGCCGGGAGACTCCGAACCTCCTGCAGATCCTGGCGACTCGGTTTTGGGCTAACGAATCGCGGTGTTCCCTTCGCCCCGGGTCACCAACCCCAACGGGTAGCAAAAAGCCGCCGCACTTCCCATCACCAACACCGATGGGAACGGACAGCCGAGCCCGATTGGCCGAGAACCAGATGCACGTCATGGTTTTCGCCCCGGCGAGAAGACCACCAAAGTGATCACCGGCAAGGGTGCCTTCGCACCCAAGTACGTCGGCGGCAGGGACGGCCTATTCGACGACGGTGCCCGCGGCGACGTGTCCTGCCACGGGCAGAACCCAGCCAGTGTCTGGCTGATCGCATGCGCGATCACAAGGTGTCAGGCACTCGGGGTGCCAGCAAGCCGGTTTCGGGGCCGACGACGGCGGACTCCACGCCTGCACTTGAGCGGACGGCTGCTACGGGTGGGTGACAGCCAGAGTGGTGCCGAGCCCATCTGGGTGGGTACCAAAGCTCGAAACTGCTCGAGAAGGGGTTGTCGATACCTGCGGCGACTCCACTCAGGGGCCACCCCGGTACTGCGATAGCGGCCGCGTGGGCACCTCCGTAGCCTTGGTTGTCCAGGCCTCAGAGTCTCTCCGCCCGTGGGCTTCGCGGAATGCCACGCCCCGAGCGGTTGCCTTCTCCACATCAGGCCGTTATACGCCGGTTGTTCAACATTTCAACGAGGGACATCCCGGACCTTCCCGAGGAGAACACCGAGCGACTTCGCCTTCTCCTCCAGCCCGGAGTTCAGTTCTACGGACTCCTCGAGCACCACTACGGGCTGGGCCTGGCCGTGTCGCGGAACAGCACGGACTGACCTGCTGGCGTGCTCGACAACCTCCGTCAGGCAATTCGTCCTTTCGTCAGCCGGTACCTGGGGAACCGCGACCCACGCGCCGTACGCGGTCCGTTTACTGATCCAGCCGAGGTCGAAGTGCGGACCGCGGCGCGTCGGGGCGCGGACTTCGAGTGCCGTCCGTCCAGTGACCTGCTCGATCAGGCGCGACAACAGCTTCTCGTGTCGCGGCGTGCCGCGTCCCAGAACACCGGCCTCGAACCGGCCGAGCCCTCGGGTGCGCAGATGAAGCCTGTCGAACGGTCCACCGAGGAAACCATCTCCGACCTCAGGCATGACCGCCACGTGATCGCCCTGCACTTTGAGGTCCCGGCAGCGAGCCGGAGCTCCGAACAGAAGATCTGCATAGCCGGCGGCGTCGACCACGTGTACGTGTTGGCCTGCTTTGCGTGAGTCCAGCACCGCCAGAAGTTTCCTACTCAGTCCCCGGTCCATGTCCTTGACGTTGCCTGCCAGCTCTCCATGGACCACGAGGGTCACCTTCCTGGAAAAACTGTTCTGGCATGTAGCTCCTAGCGTCTGCGAACGAGAGAAGCAGTCCTTACGGATAACCCATTCACCGTCCACCAGGGTTTTTCCGGTGAACATGACTGCGTGCCCCCGTAGTTCGCGTATCCAGCCTGTGCATGGTGCGGACACTTTCGTCAGCCTCCAACCGGGTCTGAACAGCCCTCGTCGTGCAGCGTACTTCGGGTGCCGCGGACAAGGAGGCACGTCCCGACTACCGACCCCGGCCTACTCGGGCCAGGGGCAACGTAGTTGGCCTGTGCTGCTACACGCCGACTGGCTGTCAACCCTCCAGTGCTGCTCTCACAAGAATGGGCATGAACTCTTGAGAGACGTCCTGATAACCCCAGTTATCAGTTTCTAGCAACCTTCCATGCCTTCGTCTTTCTAATGTTCCGTCTGTGAGCAGGGCGGCAGAAGTCCCAGGGCAGCGCCCGCTCCCGTCACCCACGCACTCGACGCCCGGAGGCACCTCATGACGGAACGGCCCGATCAGAGCGCGCACGACCCCGAAGACACCGAGCCGTCGGACCAGGACGACCGGCCCGAAACAATGGCGACCCTCATGCGCAGGCGCATCGAGGAGTCGCCTCTCGGCGAGCCCGTGAAGCTGCTCCTGAAGGAGGCGCTGGGCGCCGGCGAGGCCCGGGGAGCATCTACAGTCGGCCGGATCTACCTCGAATCAGTCGCCGTCACCCGGTTCCGCGGCATCGGACCGCGCGCCTGGCTCAAGCTGACCCCCCGGCCCGGAGTGAACCTGGTCGTGGGTCGCAACGGATCCGGCAAGTCCAGCATCGCCGAGGGCATCGAGACTGCTTTCACTGGCGTGAATCTGCGCTGGCAGGGGCAGCACGCGATGCGTAGCAGCAACTGGCGCAACCTTCACGACACTGGCGGCAGGCCGGAGATCGAGGTCAAGTTGGCCATCGAGGGAGACGCTGGCCGCAGCACCCTCACTCGCACCTGGGAAGGCGAAGGATTCGGAGACTCCCAGGCAGAGCTCAAGCGGCCGGAACACGGCCGCGCGCTCCTCGATCAGGTGGACTGGAAGCAGGACCTGCAGGACTTCCGGCCCTTCCTGTCGTACGTCGATCTCGACCGCATGATCAGCGGCAAGCCCTCCGAGATGTACGACGCCATCGCCACCATCCTCGGGCTGGGGCAGCTCAGCGCCGCCGACAGCCGGCTCCGCAGGGAAGCCAAGGCGCTCGAAGAGGCGGAGAAAGCGGCGAAGGCGGAGCTGCCAGGCCTCAAGGAGGCCCTGTACGAGTTGGAGGACGACGATCGTGCGGTCCAGGCGCTCGTGGCCATCGACACAGCCGGAGCCCCCGACTTCCAAGCCCTGGATGCCTTGGTCACCGGTCTGCCCGGCGGCACGGACGCCAACCTGATCGCCGGGCTGCGTGCCGAAGCCGATGTACAGGAACCCGATGTGGCGCAGGTCCGCACCGCAGTGGATCGCCTGCGCAAGGCTCTCGCCGACATCGAAGACCTGCACGGCACCGGTACCGAAGAAGCCCTGCAGCGTGCGGAACTCCTCGAACGGGCCGTGGCGCACCACGACCGCCATCCCGACGAGGGCTCCTGCTCCGTGTGCGGGACCGCCGGGGTGCTGGACGCGGCATGGGCTGCGGACGCCATCGCCCAGATCGCCGCACTGCGGCAGGAGGCGGAGACAGCTGCAGGCGCGCGCAGCGAACTCCGGTCAGCCGCGAGAGCCGTACAGGATCTCGTTCACACGCCTACGCGGATCCCCACCTCCCTCACTGACCCTTGGCACGCCTGGACCGCGTGCCGGTCGATCAGCGATCCGGGCGAGCTCGCTCGGCGCGCCCTCGATGCCGCCGTGCCCCTGGCCGATGCCTGTGCCGCGGTCAAGGAGCGTGCCATCAGGGAGTTGGAGAAGCGTGACGAACGCTGGCGCAGGCTCGTGCTCCGCCTGGCGGGCTGGGCGGAGAAGGCCCAGACCGTGGAGGCGAGCAAGTCTCAGTTGAGGGACATCAAGAAGGCGAGCACCTGGATCAAGGCGCTGGCCACCGAATTGCGGGAACAGCGCATGGAAGGTTTCGCCGAACAGTCGCAGCGGATCTGGGAGCAGCTCCGCCAGGAGAGCAACATCGATCTCAAGGTCGTGAGCCTGAAGGGCAGCGAGAAGGCCACTGTCCGCAAGCTCGTCATGGATGTCTCCGTCGACGGCCAGGAGGCCTCGGCTCTCAGCGTGATGAGCCAGGGCGAGCAGCACTCCCTTGCACTGTCCCTGTTCTTGCCCCGCGCCGCCACCGCCGACAGCCCATTCGGCTTCATCGTCATCGACGACCCCGTGCAGTCCATGGACCCCGCCAAGGTCAACGGACTCGCCCAAGTCTTGCACCAGCTCGGCGAGCACCGACAGGTCGTTGTGTTCACCCACGACACCCGACTCCAGCGGGCGTTCACCAGCCAGGATCTGCCCGTGACGGTGTTCGAGGTCGAGCGGGCCAAGTCGTCCAAGGTGAAGGTCAAGCCGGTGACCGACCCGGTGCGGCAGGCGCTTGACGACGCGCGAGCCCTCGCCAGTACCAGTGACCTGCCGACGGCGGCACGGACCCACGTGCTGCCCAGCCTGTGCCGTATCGCCCTGGAGAACGCCTTCCTCGAGGCCGCCTGGATCCGGCACCACCGCTCCGGCGCGCCCGAGCACTCACTGCAGGCGGCCGTCGGCGAAGCCGACAAGCTGCTGAAGGTCGCGGCGCTGGCCCTGTTCGGCGACGCCGGGCGGACCGGTGATGTCTACCAGGAACTGCGCACCCTTTGCGGGCCGCGTGCGGTGGAACTCCTCAAGCAGTGCCAGAACGGTGCCCACGCCGCCGGGGCTCAGATCATCGACCCCC
This sequence comes from Streptomyces sp. NPDC023573, assembly GCF_055559735.1. Lineage (NCBI taxonomy): Bacteria > Bacillati > Actinomycetota > Actinomycetes > Kitasatosporales > Streptomycetaceae > Streptomyces > Streptomyces sp. NPDC023573. The sequence continues at coordinate 158,833 of NZ_JBVHKB010000009.1, read as the reverse complement.
ACCGATTCGTCGACGACATCGAGACCATGGCGCAGAAGGTACGCAGGCCGGAGGTGACTGCGTGATGAGCACTCCCACTGCCTCTGTTGAGGAGCTCCTTCTGACCGCTGATCGGTTGCTTGTCGACGGCTTTGGTGCCACGGCCGCCGGCTGCCATCGCGGAGCCTCGCTCGCTCTTCGAACCGCTCTGGAGATTTCCGTCGACCTCGCTCTCGAGGCCGCGGTGCCAGGACTCGCCGGCACCACGATGCGGGCCAAGATGTTGTGCCTCCGCTGTTACACCTCGACTGAGACCGCTCGCCGCACCACCGCCGTCTGGTCACACCTATGCCTGGGGTGCCACTACCACCAATACGAGATCGGCCCCGCACAGGACCAGGTCCGCATCTGGCAGGCGGAGGTCGGCGAGTTGGTCGGGGCGTTGGCCACCAACAGGCCTTGATGGTCTTTCGCCGGAGCCGAGCGCATCACCGCCGCAGCGTCCACGGGCACCGCACGGGGGGATGCTCATGGGTGCTACCACGCACGATGCAATCATCGCTGCAGCGCTGAGAGCGATCGATCGCGCCTACGCCTGCTGGACCACGAGGCGGAGCGGTGGGGAGGTCGGCAGAGAGTGAAGGCACGTTCGCAACCGCCCGAAACAGAGACTGGTGACCGACCTACTCCTTCGTCGGCGCTATCCGCCATCCAGGCCAGCTCCACTGGCTATTTATGTAGCCATCACCGATGGTAATTCCATGCATCTCCCCGGACCCCGCTTTCATCGCACAGTGACCCTCGTCGTGATCGATGCACAAGAGCGCGTAGCCCTCTTTCCGCTCTTTAATTCCGTCCACAAGCGCTGGACCTTGCCACACACCCCCGTCCGGCCGGTCGAGTCCGACGCCGCGGCCGCCCTGAGGCTAGGAACACGTTGCTTCAGCGGCTCGGTCATCCGATTGGGGCCAGTTGTCGGACGAAGATGGGCCACCGTTCCCTCGAGCAGCTTGCCACGGGTACGAATGGAGGAGCATGTGTTCCTCACTCGCGCAAGGGCCCCCTTGGCCTCCACCTCGATCCATGGAGGAGGACGGTCTGGGCTGGCTGTCATGTGGGCAGCACGAGCGAGGCTCTCGTCGCTCCTGCAGGAACCCCACCTCGACAGCACGGCGACCCTGATCGACGGCTACCTCAACGGCTGGCTACCCGACGGTCCAATCACCCTGAATTGAATGGCATGTTGGCGCTCGCCTGCACGAGCCCTCATCGACGTCGCAGGGCCAGTCCACCAAGCGCAACCCCGGAACAAAGAGACCCGTGCGGCCCCGCCGTACGGGGGACGCGGAGACCAACGAACGCCCCGAAGAGGATCACCGCCGTGGCTACGCAAGCTCCCCTTCGACGCGATGGTTTGCGCGCCCCCTCCCTTGCGTAGGCGAGATTCAGCAAGGTGCCCCACGAGGGCACACGGTGGCTCTAGAGTGACGCTTGCATGCAAGGTTGCGCACGGACCTGCGCGCAACTTGGGTTGGACGTGCGGAGTTTGATGGGAGGTCGGCAATGAGCAAGATGCTCTTCCATCGTCTCGACGCGGAGGAACACGCTGCTCGGGAGTTGGTTGCCCGGCTGCGCGCCGAGATCGCCGTTGCCGAGGAGCGGCTGGCAGAACTTGCAATCACGCGGCGTACTGCAGCGCAGCTTCTCGAAGAGGCACCTCCTGGCGAACCGACTGCGAGTGGAGGATCCGCCGAAGGCCGCGACGGGGGTCATACACAGTCCTCCACGGATGGTGCTTCAGAATCCACCGAGTCGGATGCAGGGTCGACCCCCGGCAGGCAGCCGGGTACACAACAGCGGCGCAGGGAAGACAAGCAGCAGGGTACGCAACACTCTGGTCGGCTTACCGAGCTGAACCGGAAGGTTGTCACTCTGGTGGGCTCGGCTGATCGGCCGATGAGCCCCAAGGACGTAGTCATCCCCCTCGTTGACAAGAGTGCGCCGCGAGCAGAGATCGAGCGGATGCGTCACCGGCTCAACCGCCTGGTGAACAAGGGATTCCTGAAGCAGGTCGGACCGGGCCTGTACACCGGGGCGGAGGTGGATCGATAAGTAGCAGCGCCTAGCAGCACGTTCATTGCCGTGAAGGATCAGCACGGCGCTGGACGGTGAATTGGTGGTGCCGCCAAGGGATCAGTCTCGGCGGCACCGAGCATGTGAGTCCGACTAGGGGCTTCTGCATGCCATTTTTGAGGGTAGCCCACCGTCGGGCCACCTGTGGCGTGCTGAGCCCAATCCGTCCTGCCTGCACGGCTGACGTGCAGGTTCCGGAGGTTCAGCAATGCATCGATCCCGGATCATTGGTACCCGGGTAGAGACCCACGCCGAGTCCGTCCTCCAGACGGCTCAACGTCGCCACGTCCGGCCAGCTACTGCCGGCGAGGAGATTCGCGACCGCCTGACGGTTGACGCCACTGAGGGCGGCGACGCGTCGCAGACCCAGCCCCTGAAGGGTCATTTGCCTGGTCAGGGCTTGTGCAACCGCCTGCACAACCCTGGCCTGGGGCTGGTCAACGAACGTCGCCTCGGGCCAGTTCTCCGGGTCCCGAGCCAGCTCCCGCGGCGGCCTGCTGCGGCCTCGTCCTCCGGTCATGCGCATGCGCTCCTGACAGTCGAAGTGCACACTCACGAAACAGGCGGCCACTTGTGTAGCCACTTTTCGTGGTGCGTTCCTTTGGAGACGGCTATGAGCGGCGCGATCCTCGGCTACCAGCCGTTGGAAAAGCCATCGGAGTGGCCCTTGGTCGCCGATGGCGTCCGCATGGTGGCCGCAGCGACCTGCGATTCCGTCCCATATCCAGTCCCGAAAGTGATGCTGGCGCTCTCCGGTCTGGCCATGTACGCCGAGCGCGTCGGCATTGCCCGCGACCCTCTGGCATGGCTGGCGCCAGAGGTGATGACGCGCTACCTGCTCGCACGGACGAAACTCGAAGGCAGCTCCGTCCAGACGTACCGGAGCATCCTCCTGCGCATCCGCGAGGCTTTGCTGTGGTTGGAGTACGGACAGCAGCCCACGCCCCGAATGAGCGCCAAGCGCCAACGCGCTGCCCCGTACACCCCGCCGGAACTCGCCCGCTACCTGATGTGGGCCCGCGCACTGCCCCCTACCTCCACCCTCGGCGGCAGCGCCCTGGCCCTGCTGGCCCTCGGCTCCGGCTGCGGACTGGCACGCCGCGAGGTACTGGCCACCCGCGGCACCGACGTCACCGTGCTGCCGTCGGAAGCGGTGGTCGTCGCAGTGCCAGGCAGCGACCGACTGGTGGTCTGCCGAGCGATGTGGGAGGAGGTACTCGCCGCAAGGGCGTGGGAAGCCGGCGACGGATACCTGTTCCTGCCCCAACGCCAGGTCGCCGACCCCAAGAACGGCGTGTCCAACTGGGTCGAGCGAACTCTTGGGGGTGCATCGGGGCTTCCCGGACTGAAGCTGGCCCGGCTGCGCAGCACCTGGATCGTTGAGCTCCTTCGCCAACGTGTCCCAGAAGATGTCATCGCCAGGGCGGCGGGCATGAAGTCGACCGCCGCCCTGGCCCCCTACCGAGCATCGGTCCCCCCGCTCACCACCGCGGCCACCGCCCGCATGCTGCGCGGCTCGGCATGAGAACGCCCGCCGATGATCCCCGCTATCAACCTGGCAACGGCCGCCCCCGCCGCCCGTATCCGCGCTCACACGAGCCGTCCGAGATGGCTGACAGCAAGGTCATGAAGCTTCGGCGCACGCTCCATCAGAGCGGCGTCGTTGAGATGATCGAGGCCCAGTTTGCAGGTCTGCCGGGCCCGCCCGGATACCCCGTCCGTCTGGTTCTGCTCGGTCTGGTCTGCGCGAGCTACGAGAGAACCAGTGGCAACCTCGACGACGCCTTCGAGATCATGACGTTCGGTACCAGCGAGAGGCTGCGCGCCCACCTCTCGATTCCGACCTGCGACATCGAGGACCAGGACGCGGTCAACGCGCTCTACAACCGCTTCCACCGCGCCTGGACCCGCATGAACCGGCTGCTGGACGCTGCGCCGCACCAGCGCCGCAGTCGGCTTCCCAGAGCAGCAGGCCGCAAAGTGGCCGCTCAGTGGAACGGTGAACACGGACAGCCCGCTCTCCGCCGCCTGGAAGAACTGGCCAACCGGCTGGTCACCGTCCCGGTCCGCATCGCCTGCGTGAAAGGTCTGATGCGCCACTGGCGCGGCGACACTGCGATCGACACCACCTGCGTGCCAACTTGGGCCCGTCCCCACACACGCAAGCGCTCCGCTCTGGAGGCGAGCGCGAACTGGCACTACAAGGGGGGCGGCGACCGGGAGTTCGGCTACAGCGCCACGCTCGCCATCGCGGCCCACGCCGACCCGGACCGAGCCGGCCGTTACCCACAGCTGATCCTCGGCATGGTGCTGCACACGCCGGAGAAGGACATGGGCCGCCACGCCCACTACGTCAGCGCCGTGCTGGCACAGCTCACAGAGCTCCGTGGCTTCACCGCGGCCGACCGCGCCTACACCAAACTCCTCCCCGAGAACTTCCACCGGCCGATGCGTGCCCTCGGCTACATGCCCGTGCTCGACTTCACTGGGCCCCAGGTCACCTCCGCCAGGGCGGAAGGCCATCACCAGGGCGCGATCACGAAGGTCGGTCGGCTCTTCTGCCCCCTCACGCCACGCCGCTTGCTCGACCTGTACTCGCAGATCCGCAGCGCCAAGAACGAGCGTGAACGCATCCCGCTTCGAGAGCGGCTGCAGGAGATCGAGGCGTACGCGCTCACCCGTAAGGACACACTCGACGATCGCGGAACCGAGCGGTTCGCCTGCCCCATCACCAAGCTCAACTGCCCTTGGGCACAGGAGCGTGAGGGCCGCGGCGCACCACCGAAGAAGGGGCCAGTACCGGTCGTCATCAACCTCGATGCCCACAGGGAGCGCACCGCGCACCCCGCAAGCCGGCCCACCGTAGAGCCCCCGACCCTGCCGCTCGCCGAACGCCCCAAATGTTGCCGCCAGTCCTCCGTCACCGTGCAGGCACACGTCATGCCCCGCACGCGCCAGGAACTGCCTTGGCAAACGCCCTCCTGGGCCCTGGCCTACCAGACGCTGCGGGCTCACATCGAAGGTGGCAACGGGCGGCTGAAGTCCGTCGACTCCGCCCTGCACGCCCGGGAAAGACGTCAGCCCCGTGGTCGCGTCGCCCAGACCCTCCTGTCCGCCATCACCGTCATGGTCCACAACATCAAGGAACTCGAGCAGTACCTGGCCGCGAGCAAGCAGAGCGCGATCACCGGCCTCGACCTCGAGCCGAACGACGTCCTTCTGCCCTACCCGACGATCAGCTTGACGGTCCCGCCCCGCCCTCAAGTGCTGAGCCGTAGCCCCTGAGCGGGCACGTTCCGGGTAATTGAAGATCGACACGTCGCGAGACCGCAGGAGCCTGCCTCCACGCCTGCGGTCCCCGCGGCATGTCCGCATCCCGACCCCCGGTCCGTTCCGACGCGGGCCGCCGCGCTTCCCGGCGGCCCGGCAGGCTGACTTTCACACAAGCAGGAGCTCAAACGACGAGATCCCGGTCAGACGGTGACCGTCTGACCGGGATCTCGTGAACCGTTCCGGGATGAACCCGTGAACAGCCCGTGCGGTGGACCTGTGGGGATTTGAACCCCAGACCCCCTCGATGCGAACGAGGTGCGCTACCAGACTGCGCCACAGGCCCTTGCAACGAGTGAAACTCTAGCACCCTCATCGGGGTGCTCGGAAATCCGTATCCCGGCAGGTCACCGAGTCGGGTTCCCCGCCGGGCTCACTCGTTGGCCGCGCGCGGCCGGTCCTCGTCGTCGTACTGGTCGAAGAGGGGCGTACGGCCGCGGTCGCGGGTGCGCCTGGCCTGGTTGGAGCGGCGGCGCGGGGCCGGTTCGGCATCGGGCGTGGCGGACTCCTGCGCGCCCGTCCGGGTCGGCTCCGCCGGGCTGGAGCGGGCCGCGCTCCAGGTCTCCGGGTCGCCGACCTCGACGCCGCCCGTGGCGCGCGGGGCGACCGGGGCGGTGACGTAGGTCGGCAGCGGGACCGGCACCGGCTCCCAGCTGTCGCCCTGGGCCGGCCCGCGTTCGCGCTGCTGGTCGACCCACTCGGCGTGGTCCGTCTGCTCGACGAGGGCGCGTCGGCCCGCCTCCTGGGGGGAGACCGTGGGCACGGGGACGGCCGCTTCGGGCTCCTCGTCGGCCTCGGCCGGAGCCGAGGAAGCGGGCTGGTGCCTGCGGGTCCGGTTCTCACGCAGGCGCTGCGCGGCCACCTCGGCCCGGCGCCGGTCCATGGTGAAGACGAACCGGCGGCGCTCCTGGGCCCGCAGATGCACGATGTACGAGCTCAGCAGCACGGCAGGCACGGCCGGTGCCCACAGGAAGCGGAGCCCGCCCACCGCCGCGACGACGGCGCCGAGCGTGAACGCCATGAACAGGACCGTGGTGGTACGCCGGCGGCGCGCCAGGACCTGGGAGCGCCGTCGGCGCTCGCGTTCGGTCTCGGCACCGGAAAGCCGCCACCCCTCCCGCCGGGCGGGCTCCGGACGGGCGGCCCGCTCCTGCTGGCGCTCCTGTTCCGGACGGCCGGGGGCCGGGAGGCGCAACCGCGCTTCCGTACGGTCCGGGGGCGCGGAAAAGGCCCGGACGTCGACGGACTCCAATCGGTCCGTGACGGCATCCGGGTCCACGTCGCCAGGCGCCTCCTCGGCATCCCGCTCCCGCAGCTCCTTGGCGTAACGGCGCTCCATGGCCGCCCGTCCGGACAGCAGCCGGATGGCGGTGCTGAAGCGTTCCGTCGGACGGGCTTCATTGAGCTCGTCCTGCCTGCGGAGCCACATCGGCACCAAGTAGGCGGCCCATGCACCGACGATGACTGCGTAGATGAGGCCGCTGCTGCTCACGCTCACACCGTAGAGGGGTTTGCACGGCAGCATCCGCCAATTGGCCCGGTGTGTCGCACGATCCGGCTGATATGACGGACTTTTTTTGCGACTGTTCGGGTCAACAGCCGCCGAAAGTGAGGTTCATTACCGTCAGAGAGCGATCAAATTCGAACACCTATTTTATTTCCCCGGGCGTGCGCGGCGTTCCCTGGGTACCCGGCCGCATCCTGCGCCAACGCCGCAGCAGCCCGTCGGGCACTTCCTCGGCGGTGAGCGCGAAGATCAGATGATCCCGCCACGCACCGTCGATGTGCAGATATCGTGGACGTAGCCCTTCCGCACGGAATCCGAGTTTCTCCACGACCCGTCGGCTGGGGGCGTTCTCGGGCCGAATACACACCTCGACCCGGTGCAGCCCGACCGTGCGGAAACAGTGGTCGACGGCGAGCGCCACCGCGGTGGGCATCACACCGCGGCCCGCCACCTCCTGGTCCACCCAGTAGCCCACATGGCCCGAGCACATCGATCCCCAGGTGATGCCCGCCACCGTCAACTGCCCGACGAGTCGCCCCTCGTACTCGATGGCGAAGGGCAGCATGCGCCCGGCGTTCGCCTCGGCACGCAGGTGGCGGATCATCTGACGGTAGGTGGGGCGCCGGGCCACCGGACCGCCGGGGGCGGGCGGCGGGACGGTCGCCTCCCAGGGGCGCAGCCAGTCACGGTTACGGCGGTTGACCTCACGCCACATGCTCTGGTCACGCAGCTTTATCGGGCGCAGGGTGACGGCGCCGTCGGTCAGGATCACCGGCCAGGTCCGGACGTTCAGCTCGGGCTCCCCGGTCGGGGGTGATCGCCGCCGCGCAGCTGGTCGACGGCGTGCACCAGGAGTCTGCTCAGCACCGCAAGCCCGTCGCGTACCCCACCGGTCGAACCGGGCAGGTTCACGACGAGTGTGCGGTCCGCGACGCCCGCGAGGCCGCGGGAGAGTGCGGCGGTGGGGACCTTGTCGCGGCCCTCCGCACGGATCGCCTCGGCGATCCCCGGAATCTCCCGGTCCAGGACGCGGCGGGTGGCCTCGGGCGTGCGGTCGGTGGGCGAGATGCCCGTACCGCCGGTGGTGACGATCACGTCGTAGCCCGCGGCCGTCCCGGCGCGGAGGGCCGCTTCCACCGGATCTCCGTCGGGCACGACCTGGGGGCCGTCGACGGCGAACCCGAGAGCGGTGAGGGCCTCGGCGATGACGGGGCCGCCCTTGTCGGCGTAGACGCCGGCGGAGGCGCGGTTGGAGGCGGTCACGACGAGAGCGCGGTATCCGCCGGTGGCAGGGCCACTGCCGGGCGCGGTCATGCCTCCGCCCCCTCCGGTGCGGGACGCCGGTAGTCGCCGGACTTGCCGCCCGATTTCGCCTCGACCCGTACGTCCGTGATCACCGCGCTCTTGTCGACCGCCTTGATCATGTCGATCACCGTGAGCGCGGCGACCGACACGGCGGTCAGTGCCTCCATCTCGACGCCCGTGCGGTCCGTGGTCTTCACGGTGGCCAGGATCTCCACCGCGTCGTCGGCGACGCTCAGGTCGACCTTCACACCGGAGACGGCGAGCGGGTGACAGAGCGGGATCAGGTCCGGGGTGCGCTTGGCCCCCATGATCCCGGCGATGCGCGCGGTGGCGAGCGCGTCGCCCTTGGGGACGCCTTCGCCCCTGAGGAGCTCCACGACGCGCGGTGACACGAGGACCCGGCCGCTCGCCCGGGCGACACGTGCCGTGACGTCCTTCTCCGACACGTCGACCATGCGGGCGGCGCCCGCCTCGTCGATGTGCGTCAGCCTGTTCTGCGTACTCAACTCACTCCGCCTAGCGGTAGGGCGCCGGTTACCCGCCGTCCCGCACCGTGGCACGGGCCGAGGGGACCGGGGGGCTTCCCCCGGTAAGGCACAGCGCCAGATACCGTACCGCCACCGCGCCGAAGTCAGCGGAGGAGGATCACCTCGGCCTCCGTGCCGGGCTCGGCGGAGGTGACGTCCTCGGGCAGCACGATCAGCGCGTCCGCCTGGGCGAGGGCGGCGATCAGATGCGATCCGGGCCCCCCGACCGGGGTGACGGTGCCCGCCTCGGCGTCGTAGGTCCCGCGCAGGAACTGGCGTTTGCCGGACGGCGATGCGAGCGCCTTGTCGGTGCTGAGCGTGGCCCGCACCTTCGGGCGGTGGACGTCCACGAGGCCCATGAGCGTCAGGATCGCCGGCCGGACGAACAGCTCGAACGAGACGTACGAGGAGACCGGATTGCCGGGCAGCGCCAGCAGCGGCGTGTGGTCGGGGCCGATCGAGCCGAAGCCCTGCGGCTTGCCCGGCTGCATGGCGAGCTTGCGGAAGTCGACGCCCCCGCCGGCCTCGTCCTCGTCGCCCACGGAGGACAGGGCCTCCTTGACCACGTCGTACGCACCGACGCTCACACCGCCCGTGGTGACGACGATGTCGGCGCGGATCAGCTGGTCCTCGATCGTGGCCCGCAGCGTCTCGGCGTCGTCGGCGACCGCCGGCACGCGGTAGGCGATGGCGCCCGCGTCCCGGGCCGCGGCGGTCAGCGCGAAGCTGTTGGAGTCGTAGATCCGGCCCCCGGTCAGCTCCTCGCCCGGCTGCGCCAGCTCGCTGCCGGTGGACAGCACGACGACGCGCGGACGGGGCCGCACCCGCACGGTCGAGCGGCCGATCGCGGCGAGCAGCCCGATCTGCGGCGGCCCGACGACCGAACCCGCGCGCAGAGCCAGGTCACCCGGCCGTACGTCGCTGCCCTTGGCCCGGACGTGGGCGCGCGCCGTGACGGGGCGGTGGACGCGGACCTCACCGCCGGCCCCCTCCGGGGCGTCGCTGTGGGCGCGCATGGCGGAGGCGGGGCCACCGCCCGTACCGCCGTCGGTCCACTCGACCGGGACGACCGCCTCGGCGCCCGCGGGCAGCGGGGCGCCGGTCATGATGCGGGCGGCCTCTCCCGGCCCCACGGACCGGCCGTCGGCCAGGCCGCCGTCGCCGGCGGCCACGTCACCGATGACGGTGAGGACGGCGGGGAACTCCTCGGTGGCGCCCTCGACATCGGAGATCCGGACGGCGTATCCGTCCATCGAGCTGTTGTCGAAGGGCGGCAGCGCGACCTCCACCACGATGTCCTCGACCAGGACGCAGCCCTGGGCGTCCGGCAGTTGCAGCTCGATGGCTTCGAGCGGCTTCACCGCGGCGAGGATGTCGTCCAGGTGCTCGTCCACCGACCAGATCGTGCTGCTCAAGCTGTTACAACTCCTCGTCGACGTAACTGCGCAGCCAGGTCCGGAAGTCCGGGCCCAGGTCTTCACGTTCGCACGCGAGTCTGACAATGGCACGCAGATAGTCACCGCGGTCACCGGTGTCGTAGCGGCGGCCCTTGAAGACGACACCGTGCACCGGGCCGCCGATCTCCTCGTCCTCGGCCAGCAGCTGGAGGGCGTCGGTGAGCTGGATCTCGCCGCCTCGGCCGGGCTCGGTCCGGCGCAGTATGCCGAAGACCGCGGGGTCCAGGACGTAGCGGCCGATGACGGCGAGGTTGCTGGGCGCCTCGGCCTGGTCGGGCTTCTCCACGAGACCGGTGACCCGGACGACGTCGCTGTCGTTGGTGACCTCGGTGGCCGCGCAGCCGTACATGTGGATCTGCGACGGGTCGACCTCCATCAGGGCGACGACACTGCCGCCCTCGCGCTCCTGGATCTCGACCATCCTGGCGAGAAGGGGGTCGCGCGGGTCGATGAGGTCGTCACCGAGGAGCACGGCGAACGGCTGGTCGCCGACGTGCGGGGCGGCGCAGAGGACGGCGTGGCCGAGGCCGCGCGGGTCTCCCTGGCGCACGTAGTGCATGGTGGCCAGGTCGCTTGACTCCTGGACCTTGGAGAGGCGTTCGGCGTCTCCCTTGCGGGTCAGCGCTGACTCCAGCTCGTAGTTCCGGTCGAAGTGGTCCTCCAGGGGACGCTTGTTGCGACCGGTGATCATCAGTACGTCGGAGAGGCCCGCGGCGACGGCCTCCTCGACGACATACTGGATGGCGGGCTTGTCGACGACAGGCAGCATCTCTTTGGGAGTGGCCTTGGTGGCCGGCAGGAACCGGGTGCCGAGACCCGCAGCTGGAATGACAGCTTTGCTGATCCTGGGGTGCGACTGAGTCATGCGCTGAACTCTAACCGGTGCGTATGGGCGGAAGATGAGCGTCCGGTTAACTTCGTTCTCATACATCCACATAAGAGAGCTATGTGAGCACCCGTTGAACCATGACATGTCCAGAAAGGCAACGTTGCGCCGTGAACTGCTCGCCGCGCGGCGGCTCCTCACCTCGCAAGACGTCAGAAGGACCGCCGCGGTTCTCGCCTCGGCCGCCGCGGAGCTCCCCGAGCTGACCGACGCCCGGACCGTCGCGGCCTATGTGTCCGTGGGGCGCGAACCGGGAACGCACGCGCTCCTGGACGCCCTGCGGGCGCGGGGCGTACGCGTACTGCTCCCGGTTCTCATGGCGGACAACGACCTGGACTGGGCCGTGTTCGAGGGCGCGGAGCATCTCGTGCCCGCCGGCCGCGGCCTGCTGGAGCCGGACGGCGCGCCTCTCGGCCCGCAGGCGGTCCTGGACGCGGACGCGGTCCTGCTGCCCGGCCTGGCCGTGGACGGGCGCGGGATGCGGCTGGGGCGGGGCGGGGGCAGCTACGACCGGGTACTGGCCCGGCTCGCGTCGGCCGGGGCGCACCCCGCCCTGATCGTCCTGCTGTACGACGACGAGGTGGTCGCGCGGGTTCCTGACGAACCGCACGACCACCCCGTGGATGCCGTGGTCACGCCTGCCGGAGCGCGGCGCTTCCCGCCCGGGAGCCGGGCCTAGGGTTTCTTGAGCGTCAGGCTGTCGACGGTGGACTGCTTCACGGCGTCCGCCCCGAAGGACCAGTCGAGCAGTTCGCCCTCGACCCACTTGTCGGTCTGGTCGGTGTAGTGCGCGCTGAAGGCGTGCCCCGAGGAGCCGGTGAGGTTGATCCACCGGGACTTGTCCCAGTCGCCGACGTTGACGACCATCCGCATCGACGGGACCCAGATGACCTCGTAGCCGCCCGCCGCGTTCCAGCCGGTCGCGTTGACCGCCGCCTCGCCGCCTCCGAGGTCCCAGGGGCCCCGGTTGAGGGCCCGCTGCAGAAGGTCGGGCCCGTCGGTGCCCAGCGTCTGGTTGCGCAGGGTCAGCTGGTGCAGCCTGCCCCAGCTCCAGGTGGACATGTCCTTGCCGAGCTCCGCCGTCAGCTCCCAGCGCGCGTCCTCCATGGCGCGGGCGAAGAGCTCGTCACGGCTGTCGATGGCCTCTTCGCGCCCCTTGGCCGGGACCTTCCACCACTCGTTGTCCTGGTCGTCCAGGATGCTCTCGACCACCTCGTACCAGCGGTCGCCGCCGTCCGGCTGCGCCGCGTCCGGGGCGCGCCGGCCGCATTCGCGTACGAGCTTGTCCTGCTCGTCCACGGGCCCGGTGCCGGGGACCGGCTTCACGTAGACGCAGTCGCCCTCGGCCCGCATCTCCTTGGGGAGCTTGTCGCCGAACGCCAGCTTGAGGATGTTGCGCCAGACGCCGTTGAAGTACGCGGCGGCGGCGGAGTCGGGCTCCTGGGTGTAGTCCCAGCCCTCCAGCAGCTTCTGCGCCTCGCGGACGCTCTTGTCCTTGATGCCGATCTTCTTCAGCTCGGGCACCAGCTTCGCGGCGATCGCGCTCTGGTTGTCCATCTGCATCGTCTGCATGTCGTCGGTGGAGATCTTCTCCCCACCGTCGATCTTCTTCTGGATCAGGTCGTTGATCCGCTGGCTGCGGGTGCCGTAACCCCAGTCCTTGGTGAGCATGTGCTCGTAGTCGTCACCGATGACGGCCTGGTTGGCGGTGACGATGTAGCCCCGGTCCGGGTCGTACTCGTACGGCAGCTCGTCGAACGGGACGGGTTCCTTCTCCCAGCCGTATGCGGCGGACCAGCCGGGGCTCGGCGTCGTGCCGTCACCCTTGAGGCGGACCGGGATCTTGCCGGGCGCCTGGTAGCCGATGTGCCCCTCGGTGTCCGCGTAGATGAGGTTCTGCGACGGCACCTCGAAGTGCGCGGCCGCCTTGCGGAAGCTCGTGAAGTCCTTGGCCCGGTTGAGCTCGAAGACCGCGTCCATGGACTTCCCCGGATCCAGCGCCGTCCACCTCAGGGAGACCCCGTACCCGTCGCCCCGGTCCGGCGCCGAGGTGGTGACGGGCGCCTTCTTGCCGACCTTCTCCAGCTCACCGTTGCGGTCGGAGACCAGCGGGCCGTTGTTGGTCTCGCGGACGGTGATCGTCCTGCTCTTCCCGCCCGCGACCTTGATGGTCTCCTCGCGGGTGATGAAGGGCTCGGTCTTTCCGTCGTACTGGTAGCCGTCGGCCGAGACCTTCTCCAGGAAGAGGTCGGTGACGTCCGCGCCGAGGTTGGTGAAGCCCCAGGCGATGTCCTGGTTGTGGCCGATGATCACACCGGGCATCCCGGAGAACGTGTAGCCGGCCGTGTCGTACTGGCACGACTCCGAGAGCTGACGGCAGTGCAGCCCCATCTGGTACCAGAGCGAGGGCAGCTGCGGCGCCAGGTGCGGGTCGTTGGCCAGCAGCGGCTTACCGGTGGTCGTGTACTCGCCGGAGACGACCCAGGAGTTCGATCCGATGCCGTTGCCGTTGGGGCCGAGCAGCGCCGGGATCTCGTCCAGGCTCTCGGAGAGCGCGGAGAGCTGGGTGTTCAGGCCCTCGGTCGCGCCCTCGACGGTCTGCGAACCGATCTCGCCCGTCGGCTCGGCCTCGGGGTCGTACGTGCCGGTGACCGAGGAGACCGCGCCCTGCTCGACGATCGGCTTGTTCTTCTCGTACGGGTAGTCCGGGTAGAGGTCCTTGATCTGCTCCGCGCTGAGCCTGCTGGTCATCAGCGAGCGGTCGATCTCGTCCTGCATGTTCCCGCGCAGGTCCCAGGCCATCGCCTTGAGCCAGGCCACCGAGTCGACCGGGGTCCACTCGGTGGGCTTGTAGTCGTTGGTCAGGCCGAGCGCCGCGTACTCGACGGAGATGTCCTTGCCGTCCTTGCCGTCCAGATACGCGTTCACCCCCTCCGCGTACGCCTGGAGGTTCTTCTTGGTCTCCTCGTCCAGGACCTCGTCGTACTCCTGCTGCGCGACCTTGCGCCAGCCCAGCGTGCGCAGGAAGGAGTCGGTCCCGACCTGGCCGGCGCCGAACATCTCGGAGAGCCGCCCCGAGGTCATGTGGCGGCGTACGTCCATCTCCCAGAAGCGGTCCTGGGCCTGGACGAAGCCCTGGGCACGGAAGAGGTCGCTGTCGGTGTCCGCGTAGATCTGCGGGATCCCGTAGTCGTCGCGCTTGACGTCGACGTCGCCGGAAAGGCCCTTGAGTTCGAGCGAACCGGTGGTCTGCGGGTACGAGGCCCGGACCGTGGAGACGGACCAGTACGCGCCGTATCCGACACCCGCGACAAGCGCCAGCACCAGGACGATCACGATCAGGCGGGCGCGTCGCCCCTTCTTCCTGCCGGTCTTCTTCGCAGCGGAAGACCCGGAAGGGGCGGTTGTGTTGGCGGGCATCGCTGTCCTTCGAGGGGCAGGGTGGTCCTGGGAGTGCAGGAGCAACCATAGGCGCCCCGCCGAAGCCACTCGGACGCGGTATGGGGATGCATCCATTTGCGCACCGGTTCGCACGAACACTCGAAGGCGTCAAGAAAACGTTAAAGATTAGGTAAGGTAACGAAGTACTGGCCGCCGGAGGACGATCCGGAAGGCGTACGCACCAGGGAAGGAACGGACCCTGACTGTCCACGCGCTCAACGAACTTCTGCTCGTCTGCTCACTCGTCCTGCTGGTCGCCGTCGCGGCCGTACGCATCTCGTCCCGCAGCGGGCTTCCCAGCCTGCTCCTGTACCTCGGCATCGGCATCGCCATGGGGCAGGACGGCATCTTCGACGTCAAGTTCGACAACGCCGAGCTGACCCAGGTGATCGGCTACGCCGCCCTGGTCGTCATCCTGGCCGAGGGCGGCCTGGGCACGAAGTGGAAAGAAGTGAAACCCGCGCTGCCGGCGGCGGCCATGATGTCGACCATCGGCGTGGGCATCAGCGTGGGCATCACCGCGAGCGCGGCGCACTATCTCGTCGGCCTCGACTGGCGGCAGGCCCTGATCGTCGGAGCCGTCGTCTCCTCCACCGACGCCGCGGCCGTCTTCTCCGTCCTGCGCAAGGTCCCGCTGCCTTCCCGCATCACCGGTGTCCTGGAGGCCGAGTCCGGCTTCAACGACGCCCCCGTGGTGATCCTCGTGGTGGCGTTCTCCGCCGTCGGCCCCGTGGAGCACTGGTACGTGCTCGTCGGCGAGATAGCCCTGGAGCTGGCCATCGGTGCCGCGATCGGGCTCGCGGTGGGATGGCTGGGCGCCTACGGGATCCGCCATGTGGCCCTGCCCGCGTCCGGCCTCTACCCGATCGCCGTGATGGCCATCGCGGTGTCGGCGTACGCGGCGGGCGCCATGGCCCACGGCAGCGGCTTCCTGGCCGTCTACCTGGCCGCGATGGTCCTCGGCAACTCCAAGCTCCCGCACTGGCCGGCGACCCGGGGCTTCGCCGACGGGCTCGGCTGGCTGGCGCAGATCGGCATGTTCGTCCTGCTCGGTCTGCTGGTCACCCCGCACGACCTGATCGCCGACTTCTGGCCCGCCGTGGTCGTGGGGCTGGTCCTCACCGCCGTCGCCCGGCCGCTGTCCGTCTTCATCAGCCTGGCGCCGTTCCGGCTGCCACGGCGCGAGAAGGCGCTGATGTCCTGGGCCGGCCTGCGTGGCGCCGTCCCCATCATCCTGGCGACGATCCCCATGGTGTCCGGGATCGAGGGGAGCACCCGGGTCTTCAACATCGTCTTCGTGCTCGTCATCGTCTACACACTGATTCAGGGACCGACCCTGCCCTGGCTGGCGAAGACCCTGAAGATCTCGGACGACCCGTCCGAGACCGCCGACCTGGGCATCGAGTCGGCGCCCCTGGAACGCCTGCGCGGCCATCTGCTGTCCGTCGCTGTCCCCGGCAAGTCCAAGATGCACGGCGTGGAGGTCGCGGAGCTGCGGCTGCCCGCCGGGGCGGCGGTCACCCTCGTCGTGCGGGACGGCAGGAGCTTCGTGCCCGCACCCTCGACCGTGCTGCGCCGCGGGGACGAACTGCTGGTCGTCGCGACCGACCCGGTGCGCGACGCGGCGGAGGCCCGCCTGCGGGCGGTCGGACAGGGCGGCAAGCTGGCCGGCTGGCTGGGGACGGGCGGGGCGGACCGGCTGGACCAGGCCACCGCGGACATGCCGCACCTCGCGAAGCTGGCCCGGAAGCTGGGCAAGCGCGGCGAGAGCCGTCCGGCGGACAAGGCGGGGAGCGGCCACCCTCACTGACCGGAGAGTCGGCGAGAGACGTCCGCGCACAATCGCAGGTGTGCCGGGGCCAAGGCCTGTAAGATGAAGGACCGGATCTTCTGATCCACACGATGTGAACGTGATCGACCAACCCTGATCGACCAACTCTGTCTGATGCAGAGCTGGCGCGACCGTATGGCGGTCGTGGCGTCCTTTCGCCCCTTGAGCGAGCGCCCGGCATCTACCGCAGTCCCGCGCGAAGAGGACAGCTCTCGGCAGCTCCCGCACGCTCCCCGCACCTCGGGGGAGGCGCCCCGGGGGCACGGCCACCAGGCGGCAGAAAGGCAAGGACCGTGGCGTCCACGGTCTCCGACCGCCCCGGTTACGGGCAGTTGCTGCGCACCCCGGGTGCGTGGACCTTCCTCCTTCCGGGCTTCGCGGCCCGGCAGCCCTTCGCGATGCTGACCATCGGGATCGTGCTCCTGGTTCAGCACACCACCGGCTCGTACGGCAGTGCGGGCGCCGTGGCCGCCGTCTCCGGCGTCTCCATGGCGCTGTTCGCACCGCAGAGCGGCAGGCTCGCCGACCGGTTCGGCCAGCGGGCCGTGCTCCTGCCCGGCGTCCTCCTGCACGCCGTCTCCGTCGGCGGCCTCACGGCACTGGCCCTGGCTGACGCGCCGCTGTGGGCCCTGTTCCTGGCGGCCGTACCCACCGGGGCCTCCATCCCGCAGATCGGGCCGATGGTCCGGGCACGCTGGGCGGCCCGGCTGGGTGCCGCCCCGGGGCGTCCGGCCTCCCCCTTGATGTCCACGGCCGCCGCCTTCGAGTCCGTGACGGACGAGTTCACCTTCGTCGTCGGGCCCGTGCTCGCGACCGCGTTGTGCACCGGCGTGCACCCGGCGGCCGGACTGATCGCGGAGGCGGCGCTCACACTGCTGGGCGGCCTTCTGTTCGCCGCCCAGCGCTCGACCCAGCCCGCACTCCGCGGCACCGCCACGGCGGACGCACCGCACCGCTCGGCGCTCTCCGTGCCGGGGGTGCGCGTCCTCGCGGTCACCTTCCTGGGCATCGGCACCGTGTTCGGCGGCATGCAGGTCTCCCTGACGGCGTTCTCCGAGGAGATCGGCCGGCCGGGCGTGAACGGGCTGCTGTACGGGGTCTTCGCGGCCGGCAACATGCTGGCGGGTGTCGCCTGCGGGGCCATCGCCTGGAAGAGCAGTTCGCGCCGCCGGCTGACCGTCGGTTACGTGGCCCTGACCCTGACCGCGTCCGGTCTCTGGGCGGTGCACTCCGTGCCGCTGCTGGCGGGACTCGGGCTGCTGGTCGGACTGTGCATCGCGCCCGCGCTGATCAGCGGGTACACCCTGGTCGAAGCCCTGGTGCCCGCGTCCGCCAGGACCGAGGCCTTCACCTGGCTGACCGGCGCCGTGGCGCTGGGGCAGGCGGCGGCCGTCACGGTGGCCGGACAGCTCGCGGACGCCCATGGCGCGAGCACGGGTTTCGTGGTCCCGCTGGCCGGCACGGCGCTGGCCCTGGCGACCCTGCTGGCCCTGCGTTCACGGCTTGCGCCGAAGGCCGGAGGACGGACGGTGGCACGTGGGATCGGTCACCGCGAGCCGGTCACGGTGGACTGATCGCTCGGAATAGGTCAGTATGGAGCGTCGTTAGCACTCATTGAGTGAGAGTGCCAGGAGGAGCAAGTGCCGACCTATCAGTACCAGTGCACCGAATGCGGCGAGGGCCTCGAAGCGGTGCAGAAGTTCACCGATGATGCCCTGACCGTGTGCCCGAACTGCGAGGGACGCCTCAAGAAGGTGTTCTCGGCCGTCGGCATCGTCTTCAAGGGATCCGGTTTCTACCGGAACGACAGCCGCGGCTCCTCGTCGAGCAGCACGCCGGCGACGTCGTCCGCAAAGGCGTCCGATTCTTCCGCCGGGTCGGCCTCCGGGTCCTCCTCGGCCAAGTCGGAGTCGAAGCCGGCCACCTCGGCCGCGTCCTCGACGTCTTCGGCTTCTTCCTCGTCGAGCGGTACGTCGGCCGCCTGAGGCACCCGCACACCACACGTTGGTCCAGGACCCCGCTGATCGACTCGGCGGGGTCCTGGCCGTGCGCGCCCGGCTAGTGTGACCGCATGGTGAACGCAGAGACGGCTACAGCGGAAATCGGTGTCATCGGCGGATCGGGCTTCTACTCCTTCCTGGAGGACGTCACCGAGATCCAGGTGGACACCCCGTACGGAGCGCCGAGCGACTCCCTGTTCCTGGGCGAACTCGCGGGCCGCCGGGTGGCTTTCCTCCCGCGGCACGGCCGCGGCCACCACCTCCCGCCGCACCGGATCAACTACCGCGCCAACCTCTGGGCCCTGCGGTCCGTCGGCGTACGCCAGGTGCTCGGCCCGTGCGCGGTCGGCGGTCTGCGACCGGAGTACGGCCCCGGCACCCTGCTCGTACCGGACCAGATGGTCGACCGTACGAAGGCCCGCACCCAGACGTTCTACGACGGTGAGCCCCTGGCCGACGGCACCGAGCCGAACGTGGTGCACCTCGGCTTCGCCGACCCGTACTGCCCGGAGGGCCGCAAGGCGGCCCTGGCGGCGGCGCGTGGCCGGGGCTGGGAGCCGGTGGACGGCGGAACCCTGGTCGTGGTCGAGGGCCCGCGCTTCTCGACCCGTGCCGAGTCGCGCTGGCACGCCGCGATGGGGTGGTCGGTCGTCGGGATGACGGGGCACCCGGAGGCGGTTCTCGCCCGCGAACTGAACCTCTGTTACACGACGATGACGCTGGTGACGGACCTCGACGCGGGGGCCGAGGCCGGCGAGGGCGTCAATCACGCCGAGGTGCTGGAGGTGTTCGCGGCCAATGTGGACCGGCTGCGGTCGGTGCTCTTCGACGCGGTGGCCGCTCTGCCGGCGAACGAGGGCCGGGACTGCGTCTGCGCGCACGCGCTGGACGGGATCGATACGGGGATGGAGCTGCCGTAGCGCGGCACGTCCGGGGCGCCGGGGTCGGTCCAGGTCCGTCCTCTTGCGACCGGCCGCGGTCCGTCCGCTTGTGACTCGTGTGGGTGACCGGGTTATCCACAACGTGGGGGCTGTCCACAGGGCCGGGCGGGATTTTCGCGGAGGGTGGATCGTGAGGGTGTCCGGCGGGGCTTCCCACGGACTCCTCTCTCGCCAGGTGGTGTTGGCCATGTTCCCGTCGGTGCCCGATTCACGTCCCGCGCCTCCCGCCCCGTGCGGGGTCCCGTCCTTCGGGCCCCTGCGTGTGCGGGGCGGCGGCGGGCGCCGTCTCCGGCGGGTGCTGCGGGGGCAGCGCCGGGCGCTGGCCGCCGGCTTCGCTCTGGCCTCCGCCGTGCTCGCCGCCTCGGGGCTGGGCGGTGAGAGAGGGGCGGCTGCCGCCGGCGGGGACGCGCCACCGGGGCCCGACCGGCGGGCCGTACGTCTGGTGTCCGCCCCGGTGCGGATCGCCGACGCGGCGACGGTGCGGCTGCTGCGGCCGGGCGACCGCGTCGACGTGATCGCCGCGACTGACGGGGAATCCCGGGCAAGAGTGGTGGCACAGAACGTGCGGGTGGCAGAGGTTCCGCGCGGCGCGGGCGGCGCGGAGGCACCGTTCCCCTCGGCCGACGACGGGACCGGCGTGGGGCACGGGGCCCTGGTGGTCCTGTCGGTGGAGCGGGACACCGCGGCGGCTCTGGCGGGCGCCGGTGCCTCGGGGCGTCTCGCGGTGGCGGTGGCCCATGCCGGATAGAACGGGCATCGCGTCAGCTCACCCGTGGGTGGCCGTCCCCCCGACGGCCAGGCTGGGGTCAGATGTGGTGGGGCGGCTTCTCGTCGAGGAAGCGGGCCAGGTCGGCCGCGCCGCCGACCGGAGCCCGCTCACCCCACCCCTGGTCCGTGTCGTCCGCGGACTGCCGGTCCAGCGGATCGTCGAAGACCAGAGCCGACGGCTTGGGCCCGGACTCCTGCGGGGGCCGCTGCTGGGGCTGCGGCGGCTTCGACTCTCGCGGTCCGGGGGCGGGGGCGGTACTCATGCCTCCAGGGTACGGCCGGGCTCAGCGATCCTTCGGATCGAGCAGCCACAGCCCCAGCACGACGAGGAACGACAGACACAGAAACCCGGCGCCCCACCAGGCCGTGCCCGTATCGCCCTCCATCCACACGTTGACGACCTCCGTCAGTGCCCATAGCTGGCCGACGACGACGCTCATCGCCAGCACCAGCCTGGCCGTCAGCTTCGCGGAGCGCTCGGGTTCCTGTTCGGAGCCCGCCCCCGGTCCCGGACCGGTATGGCGGACCCGGGGGTCGGCGTAGCCACTGGTGGGCCGGATCTGGGGGTAGCGCTCATGGAGGGGGCGGTTCAGCTCGGCCCGCTCGCTGCCCGGGTGGTAGTCGGGATATCGGGTGCCGGCGGGGTTGGGGGGCCGCGGCGGCTCGATCGGGTCCAGGGGTTCGGTCATGACCGAACCCCCGTGGTGGCGGCCTCGGACGGGGCCGGCGCGGGTGGCGCCTCCGCGCCGCCTCCGGTGCCGGGGCAGCCGATCCGTGCGGCGAGATCAGGGCGGTCCTCGGCGAGCTGGCGGCACAGCCCCGCTTCGGCGCTCTCCCCGGAGCGGGTGGTTCCGACGGCCCAGATACTGCCGTCCTCCAGCTCGGTCAGTACCACCTTGGGCAGCCCGCGGGGCGGGGGGCCGGCGGTGACCGCACCGGTGCGGGCGTCGAAGACTCCCTCGTGGCAGGGGCAGTAGAGCTCGCCGTCCGTTCCCCGGTCCTTGCGCCAGAGCACGCCGCAGGCCAGATGGGTGCAGACGGCGGAGTAGCCGACGAGGGTGCCGTCGTCCATCCGCACGGCGACCGCCCGGTCCTCGTCGCCGGGGTAGCGGAAGGCGAGGGACTCACCGGGCGGCAGCTGCGCGGCAATCCGCTTCGGGGCCGGCGCCTTCCCGTCCTCCGTCTCGCCGTGCCGGTGGAGGATGCCGCCCGCCACGGCCAGACCGCCCACGGCGAGGCCGCCGGAGACGGTGGCGACGATCCGGAGGTAGTCGCGGCGGGTGGTCAGCGAGCCGGCGGCGATCCGGTCGTGCAGGGCCTCACGGGGGTCGCTCCCGGGGCCGTGGTCGGGGTCCGGCTGCTGCTGTTCGGTGACGCTCATCGGCGGACGTCCTTCCCGTTGATCTCGACGACGGGAAGTCCGCCGGGTACCGGCCACTGGACCCGCTCGGCGGGCACGACCATGGCCACACCGGTGCGGACCTCGCTCTCGCCGAAGACGAACGTGTCGGCGACCTGCACCCCGGGGCGCTCCGCCTGGAGTTCCTCGAGGGTGCCGTAGTAGAGGGCGCCGGTGGGGCAGACGGTGGCGCACATGGGGGCGAGCCCGTAGGCGGTGCGGTCGTAGCAGAGATTGCACTTCATCTGCAGCTTCGCCTGGAGGTCGATCTTCGGGACACCGAAGGGACAGGCGTTGACGCAGTTGGCGCACCCGATGCACCGGGTGGTGTCGGCCTGCTGTACGACGCCGTCGGCGGTGACCAGGATCGCGTCGGCCGGGCAGACCTCGGCGCAGGGGGCCACCGGGTCCTCGCAGTGCATGCAGACCGTGGGGAGGGAGGCGACGGATGAACCCTCGTCGGTGTAGTCGAGGTGGATCATCGACTTGCCCCGGTGCGAGTCGCATTCCCGGCAGGCTGAGACACAGGCCTGACAGCCGATGCAGCGCCCCGGGTCGATGAACATCGTTCTGCCCATCATCCGGGCATCAGCTCCTTTCCGAGGTGCCGCGGCCCTGCGGGGCCGAGGGCGGCAAGGGATCGGTGCGGGAGACCTGGGTCTCGGGATAGGCGACGTGGCCGGGGGCGACAGGAGGTGCGGGGACCTCGTCGATCGCCTCGGCGTGCTCGATGCGGCAGGCGCAGACCTTGTACTCGGGGATCTTGGAACGGGGGTCGAGGGCGTCGATGGTCAGGGCGTTGGCGGCCGTGGGGACGGGCCAGTGGTACGGGATGAACACCGTGTCGGGCCGGATCGCCTCGGTGACCAGCGCGGGGAAGACCTCGCTGCCGCGCCGGGTGACGACGCGGACGGGTTCGCCGTTGTGGAAGCCGTGGGAGGGGTGGACCTCGGCCCAGGGCCGCGGGGTCTGCTCCACGAGGGCGCCCAGCCGGCGGGTCTGGTTACCGGAGAGGAAGTGGGCGACGGTGCGTCCGGTGGTCAGCGTCATCGGGTGCTCGGCGTCGTACGGGTCCGCCGGCGGGTGCCACTCGACGACCTGCATGTGGATCTTGCCGTCTTCGTGGTAGGTCCTGCCGTCCTCGAACAGCCGGGGGGTGCCGGGGTGGTCGGTGGACGGGCAGGGCCAGGAGATTCCGCCGGTCTCCTCGAGCCGTTCGTAGGTGATTCCGGAGTAGTCGATGATCGTGCCGGCGGACGCCCTGCGCAGCTCGTCGAAGACCTCCCGGGAGCTGCCGAAGGCGAATCTGTCGCCTTCTCCGAGGCGGCGGGCGATCTCGCACATCACCCAGGTGTCGGTCCGCACACCGGACGGCGGTTCCTGCGCCTTGTTGTGCTTGACGACGCGTGCCTCCGCGTTGGCCATCACCCCTTCGTCCTCGGCCCAGATGGTGACGGGGAAGACGACGTGCGCGTTGGCGGCGGTCTCGGAGAGGAAGAAGTCGAACTGGGCGTGGAATTCGGTGGTGTCGTACCCCTCCTTGACCACGGCGTAGTTGGGGAGCGACACGAAGGGGTTGTTGCAGATGCCGATGAGACCGCGGATCTCCTGGCGCTGCATCTGCCAGACCATTTCCATCATCGAGGTTCCGGCGGCCGGGAGTTCGGACTCCTCGATGCCCCAGATCTCGCAGATCTGCCGGCGGTGCTCCTCGTTGAGGATCGAGCGGCCGCCGGGGAGGAGGTCGGCCTTCTGGCCGTGCTCGCGGCCGCCCTGGCCGTTCCCCTGTCCGGTGAGGGTGCCGTAACCGGCGCCGGGCTTGCCGATGTGGCCGGTGGCGGTGCAGAGGTTGATCACGCTGAGGCAGTTCTCGACGCCCTGCGTGTGGTGTTCGATGCCCCGGGCGTGGAAGGCCATGGCCTTGGGCGCACGCGCGAAGGCGCGGGCGACCTGGACGACCTGCTCGGCGGGGATCCCGCAGATCTCGGCGGCGCGGGACGGGGGGTACTGGGCGACGTTGGCCTTGACGTCCTCCCAGCCGGTGGCGTGGGCCGCGAGGTAGGCCTCGTCGGTGAGACCCTCCTCGACGACCACGTTCAGCACGGCGTTGAAGAAGGCCGAGTCGGTGCCCGACTTGAGGGCGACGTGGATGTCGGCGGTGCGCGCGACCGCCGTCTCGCGCGGGTCGACCACGATCAGGGTGGCGCCGCGGTCCCGGGCGCCCCAGACGTACTGGGTCAGCACGGGGAAGCACTCACCGACGTTGGCCCCGGCGAGCAGGAGGCAGTCGGTGAGCAGGATGTCGGAGAAAGGGTTGCCGGCCCGGTCGATGTTGAAGGCGAGCTTGTTGGCACCCGCGGCGCTCACCATGCAGAGCCGGCCGTTGTAGTCGACGTGCTTGGTCTTCAGCGCCACCCGGGCGAATTTGCCCACCAGGTACGTCTTCTCGGAGAAGAGGCTGGCCCCGCCGAGGACACCGAAGGCGTCCCGTCCGTGCTCCTGCTGGATGCGCCTGATCTCGGAGACGGTGAAGTCGAGCGCCTCGTCCCAGGAGACCTCGCGCAGTTCCTCGTCGCGGGAACGGCGCATGAGGGGTGCGGTGAGCCGGTCCGGGTGGTTGACCTGCTGGTAGGCGCTGATGCCTTTGGGGCAGAGCCGCATGCGGTTGATGTCGTGGTTGCGGGGCTCCACGCCGAAGACCTTGCCGCCGCGGTCCACGCGGAGATACATCCCGCACTGGACACCGCAGAAGCAGCAGTGGGTGGGGACGAGCGTCTCGCCGTTCTGGTCGGCGTGCCACTGGTCGGCCGGGATGCCGCCCGCGTCGCGGAAGCCCTGGGAGCCCGGCGGCGCGATCGCGGGATCGAGGGGGACGACCGTACGACGGTCGGCTGCGTGTGGCTCTGCGGTCACTTGTAGCCCTTCTTCACCTGGGAGAGATAAGCGCTGCCGCGCAGCACCCGCTTGCAGCGCGGGCAGTACTCGGCCCATCGGTCGAAGCCGAGGTCGAGGTCGCGCATGGTCCCCCGCAGGTTCTCGACGTAGGCCCCCGTGTCGATGGGCTCCTCACAGCGCCGGCAGGCGAAGACCTCGTCCCCCTGCCGTGACGTGTACTTGAAGAGCTGCATGCCAACGGCTGCCGGGCGCTGCACGATGTGGAAGAACTTCCCGAACGGGATGTAGATGAGGGTGAAGACCACTGACACCATGTGGAGGATCGCCAGGAACTCGTAGCCTCCGCCGTGCAGGAAGATCGAGGAGAAGGTGAGCAGCAGGCCGGTCACGGAGATGATGATCAGGGCGAGCAGCGGCACCATGTCGTAGGCGAACCGCTGTCCGGTGATGGCCCCCCGGTCCTTCATACGGCGCCAGAGGAAGTACCCCGCGCCGGGGATGACGAGCACCGCGGCGATGTCCAGGCCGTGGAACATCAGCCAGCCGATGATGTTCAGCGAGTCGAAGCCGAGGATCTTGACGCCCCAGACGCGCATCTCGTAGCCGGGCCCCGAGCCGGTGTCCGAGGTGAAGGTGAACCAGCCCCAGGTCAGCGGGAAGGTGATCAGCGCGGCGAGGACGCAGCCCCAGAAGATCAGCTGGTGGGCTGCCCAGCGGGCGTGGGAGCGGGCGCCGAGGAATTTCTGGAAGCCCAGGTAGGTCGCGGTCATCTTCGGCAGGGCGGTGGGTGCCTTGCGGAAGTTCTCGGTGGAGAACAGGCTGCGCCAGCCGTTCTTGAAGAGCCGTCGGGCGCCGGGGGCGGACACCCAGACCGTGTAGCGGTAGGTGACCCCGAAAGCGAGGAAGACGGTGGCGACTGCGTACGGGAGCAGCGCCGAGTCGAAGTCGCGCAGCAGGCGGCTGCCGAACACGATCGCGAGGACCAGCAGGCAGGAGACCACGGTTCCGGCCAGGGCCGCGCGGCCGGAGACGGATCGCGGAAGGTTCCGGGCCGCCCTCGCGGCGAGGGCGGGACCCCTGCCGGGTGGCCGGCCGTCCGTGCCGCCGCGGCCGTCCGTCCCCCCGGACGTGGCGGTGCGGACACCGGGTTCGGGCTGCTCACCTGCGGCGGGTTCTGGTGGCTCGGTCACCCGGCCACCGTAGGGCCGCGATGGGCGTTTGGTCCCGTTATATGCCTCGATGGTGTGAGCGCGTCGCCCAGGTGGCCCGAACTCGGCCTCGTCCCCTGTCCCTGCGCGAGCCCGGCAGCGGAGGCAAGGCGGCAGCCGAGGGGCTACTCGCCGGCCGGTTCGTCCGCAGACACCGCGTGCCGCCGCGGGCGTCCGACGACCACGGCACCGCGGAACCGGTCCGCCGAGAGGACGGACATGGTGTCGAGCGACGAGTCGGGGACCGGCAGCAGGTGGGCGTCGACCCAGGTGTCCCCCGCGGCCGCCTGGGCCCACGGGTCCTCGATCACGACGGCGCCGGGCACGGTGCCGTGGCAGAGCACCCAGTGCGGCACGTCGAACCCCTGCATCCCGGCGAGCGAGACCAGGAGCAGCACGTGCTCACGTCCGCCGATCGCGCTCCGGATCGCGGCCAGGGAGAGACGGCCCGGGTCGACCGGGACGCCGGTCCGCCCGGCCTCCGTGCGCGACGTGCGCTGGAGCAGGGCACGCCACTCCTGTTCCTTCTCCGTGTAGTGGTCCAGCAGGACGGGCCGGTCCGTGTCGAGGTGGACCGTGACGGGGGACGACGGCCACGCCCGGTGCACGGCGACACCCAGTCCGATCGGCTCGCACGCGGGGAAGTTGGTGGCGTCGCGCCACAGGGTCAGCTCCGCCTCGCGGTCGAGTGCCTCCCGGGGCAGCGTCCCCCCGTGCGCCTGCGCGACCAGAGCGGTGACCGCCCCGCACGTGAAGTGCGTGGTCTGCCCGTAGTACGAGGGCTCGTCCCCCGGTCCGTCGCATAGCCAGCGCACGTAACCCGTGTCGGGCCCCGCCCCGTCCTCCACCGGCGAGAGGGGCGGACGCAGCGGGACGAAGCCGGCGGCAGCGGCGGTCTCCGGACTCGCCGTCCATCCTTCCCACTTGACCTGTACGAGCCCGCGGTCCCGCGCGTGCGCGACGACGGCCTCGACGGCTGCCGGCACGTCACCGACCGCGTCGACGATCTTGAGGTAGGCCGTGTGCGGGCGTGCCGTCACCAGCGCGGCGGCGACCTTGTCCGTACCGTCCTCCCCCGCCACGGCCACGATGTGGGGTGCGTGGGCGGAGCGGTCGACCGTGCGCCAGCGCTCCGGGATCTCGAGGCGCCCCAGGGGGTTCGGGGACGCGTCGGGCTCGAAGGGGACCACGACGCTCTTCGCGGGCGCTCCCTGCGGGGACGGCATTGCGGCACTCCTTGGCGGGTCGGGGAGGTGAAGGGCGGATTCTCGGACACGGGGGTACCACCCGGCGTCACGCACGGGACCTCCGGAGCACCCAGACGAAGTACGGGGCGCCGACCAGGGCGATCATGAGGCCGGCCGGTACCTGGGCCGGTACGACGACCGTGCGGCCGAGCGCGTCGGCCACACAGACCAGCAGGGCTCCGAGCAGCATCGCGACCGGGATCGACCGTCCGTGCCGGGCGCCCACCAGCGACCGGGCGAGGTGCGGGGCGACGAGCCCCACGAAGCCGACGACACCGACCGCGACCACGCTGAGCGCCGCCAGCACCGCGGCGATGCCCAGCGCCACGAAGCGCGTGCGTTCCGGCCTGACGCCGACGACGCGCGGCGTGTCCTCGTCGACGGCGAGCAGGTCGAGATGGCCGCGCATGGCGAGCAGCACGGGAAGCGCGAGCGCCAGGGCCACCGCGACCGGTACGACGTCGGGGAACGTACGCCCGTAGGTCGTGCCGGAGAGCCAGGTGAAGATCCGCGGGGTGTTCCACGGGTCGGCGCGCAGCAGGAGGAAGGTGGTGACGGAGCTGATGCCGTACCCGCAGCCGATGCCGATCAGTACGAACCGGTCGGGCAGGAAGCCCCCGCGCCAGGACAGCACGGCGATCAGGCCGAACGTGGCGAGTCCCGTCACGACCGCGGCCGCGATGAGCACCGGCCGTCCCCCGGGCAGGCCTGAGGTGACGACGGCGACCGCTCCCAGACCGGCGCCCGCCGTGATGCCGAGCACGCCCGGCTCCGCCAGCGGATTGCGTACCGCACCCTGGACGACGCATCCGGCCAGTCCGAGAGCCGCTCCGGCGAGGATCGCGGCGAGCACACGCGGGACCCGGTCGTCGAGCGCCTGCCCGACGAGGCCGGGGGCGGTGCCCTGGACCCAGAGCGCGATGTCCCCCGTCCGGAGCCACAGGCTGCCCGCGAGGACCGCGACGAGGGCCGCCGCGGCCAGGAGTGCCACCGCCCCGAGCACGACGAGAAGGAAGGCGCGGCGCGACCGTGCGGCGACGCGTGCGTGCGGCGGCTGGCGGAGCCGGCCCGTGTCGCGGAGGCGGAGCGCGAGGATCACGATGACGACGGACCCGAGCAGCGCGGTCGGCACACCGGTGGGTATGGAGGCGGCCCCGTCCGCGCCCTGCAGCGCGCGCAGTGAGGCGTCCGCGAGCAGGATGAGCAGCGCGCCGAGCAGCCCGGCCGCGGGCACCAGGAAGAGGTGCCGCCGCAGCGCCCGTACACGCCCCGCGATCAGCCGGGCGAACACGGGGGCGCCGAGGCCGACGAAGGCGATCGGCCCCGCGAGTGTCACCGCCGTGCTGGTCATGACCACCGCGCAGATCACGGCGATCACACGGGTGCTCCGGACCGGCACGCCGAGGGTGGCCGCGGCGTCGTCGCCGAGGTTCATCACATCGAGCCTGCGGGACAGGGCCAGGGCGGCGCAGAGCACCACGGCCACGAGGGGAAAGGCGCGTACCGAGGCGTCGATGTTGATCTGGGCGAGCGAACCGCTCCCCCAGGCGAAGAGACCGGTCGTGTTCTGTTTGAACAGGATGAGGACCATGGCGGTCGCCGCGTCCAGGGCCAGCGCCGTCGCCGATCCGGCGAGGATGAGACGGGTGCCGGTGGTGCCCGCGGCCCGGCCCGCGAGGAGCAGCACGAGCGCCGCCGCGGCCAGGCCGCCGGCGAACGCGACGGCGCCCGAGGCCCAGAGCGGGACGGCGAGACCGAACGCCGCGACGAGCGAGAGCGTGAAGTAGGCCCCGGCCGTGACCGCGAGGGTGTCGGGGGAGGCGAGCGCGTTGTGCGTGACGGACTGGAGCAGCGCGCCGGCCGCCCCGAGGGCGATGCCCACCGCCACGCCCGCGAACAGACGCGGCAGGCGCGAGCCGGTGAGGATGTCCCCGACGGGTGCCCCGCCGGTGTCGTCCCGTTCCCCGCCGATGTACCGCACCAGGTCGGTGACGCCGACGCCCGAGGTCCCCTGCGTCAGGTGCCACATGCCCACCAGGACGGTCAGGACGAGGAGGAGCACGAGGACGGCCACCCCGGTGGGACCGCTGCCGCGCTCGGCGCGCGGCAGCGCTTCCCTCCGGGGTGCCGATGTCTGTGTCGCGGTCACTTCTTGTCGAGTACGTCGACGTAGGCGTCGATCGCCTGCGCGCAGGAGCGCGGACCGCCGGCGCCCCACACCCGGGCCGGGAACGCGTGCGAGCGGCCTTCCTTCACGGCCGGCATGGACTTCCAGAGCGGGTTCTTCTCCAGGGCGGTGACGTACCCGCCGGCTCCTTCGTCGTTGGCGTAGAAGAGGTTGGCGTTCCCCACCGAGGTCAGTCCCTCGACGTCGGTCTGCGCGAGACCGTACGAGGCGTCGACGCCCCCGTCGCCGTGTGCCTTGTTGACGGCGTTGGTCCACGCGGGCTTCATGCCGAGCTCTTTGCCGATCTCGGTGAACAGGGCGCCGTCACTGTAGGGGCGGACGGTGAGGTTGCCGCCCTCCAGCCATCCGTCGAAGAACAGGAAGTCCTTCGTCGGCAGGTCGGCGTCGGTGACCTGCTTCTTCGCCGACGCGAGGTGCGCGTCGAACTCCTTGAGGACCTGGTCGGCCCGCTCGGTGCGCCCCGTGGCCTCGCCGATCATGCTGAAGACCTCCCGCATGTTCCCGATCGGGTCCTTCGGGTCCGCGCCCCGCGTGGCCATCACGGGGACACCTCGCTTCTCCAGCTTCGCGATGGTCTCGTCGTCGGCGTCGAACGCCTCCACCACGATGAGGTCGGGCTTCGCCGCGTAGAGGGTGTCGAGGTCGGGCTCCTCACGGGTACCGATGTCCGTCACCCCGCCGGGCAGTTTCTCCGCGCTGACCCAGGTGCTGTACCCCTTGGCGTCGGAGACGGCGGTGGGGGTGACGCACAGCGTCAGGGCGTCCTCGACCTGCTGCCACTCCAGGACCGCGATCCGTTCGGCGGGCTTGTCGAGCTTCACCTGACGGCCCACACCGTCCGTGAAGGAGACGGGCTTCGTCGAGGTGGTCGTGGTGTCCTGTGCGCAGCTCTCCGAGGCGGGCGCCGCGTCGGCGCTGCTCCTGGCGCCGGTCTTGTCGACGGCGGTCGTGCCGCAGGCCGTTGCGGCGAGGACTATGAGCCCCGCGGAGGCTGACGCCGCCAGGCGACGGGCACGGTTCATGAACGATCCTCTTTCTTACGATGAGTGTGCGGCGGCGGATGTGCCGCTCCGGGCGGGTGGGGTCCGGCCGCTTCAGCCGGGACGGCGCCCGATCGGGTCGATGCGGAGGCGGCCCGTGCGGGGGTCGAAGCCGACCTCGACACGGATGTCGTAGACCTCGCCGATGTTCTGCGCCGTGAGGACGTCGGCGGGTGCGCCCGCCGCGTGCACACGGCCGGAGCGCATCAGGACCAGCGTGTCCGCGACGCGGGACGCCTGGTCGAGGTCGTGCAGCACGATCCCGACCGCGATGCCGTGGTCCTCGACGAGATCGCGCACCAGGTCGAGCGTCTCGATCTGGTAGCGCAGGTCCAGATGGTTGGTCGGTTCGTCCAGCAGTACGACGCCGGTGTCCTGGGCCAGGCAGGCGGCGAGCCAGACCCTCTGCATCTCCCCGCCGGAGAGCTCCCCGACCGGCCGGCCCGCCATGTCACGTACGCCGGTCACGCCCATGGCGCGGTCGACGGCGCTCCGGTCCTCGGCGGTCGGTCCGGCGAAGCCACGCCGGTAGGGGTGGCGGCCGAACGCCACGACCTCCGCGACCGTCAGTCCCTGGGGCGCCGGCCTCGACTGGGAGAACAGCGTGACCTCCCGTGCGAACTGACGGGCGCTGAGCAGGGCCGCGTCGCGCTCGGACGGTCCGCCGGGGGCGCCGAGCGTCACCCGGCCGTCGTCCACCCGGTGCAGGCGTGACAGGGCGCGCAGCACCGTGGACTTCCCGCTGCCGTTCGGCCCCACCAGGGCCGTCGCACGGCCGGGTTCCAGGGCCAGCGAGACGCCGTGGACGACCTGTGTGCCGCTGTACCGCAGCACCAGGCCGTGCCCGTTGAGGGCGGCCGCCGGTGTGGCGGCGTCGGCCGCGGGGCGACGGGAGGGGCTCGTGAACATGGGTGGGTCCGGACGCTCGGAGGGACGGGGACGGACCCCTCCGTCCGGCTTTCGCCGGCCGGGCAGCGGACGCTCCCACGCACGGAAGCACCGCGCGCGGCGAACAAGAACTTAGGGTCGCCTAACTCCTGAAGGGTATGTTCCGCTTGCCGCGTCGGCAATCAGGAGTTTTGGACAGGCAATACGGGATTCCGGACATCCACGGACGAGCTGCCGTCCACGTCGAAGTAGGCGCCCGGCGTGGTGCCCATGACCCGCCGGAAGGAGGCGATGAAGGTGCTGGGCTGCGCATAGCCGAGCGACTCGGAGACGGTCGCCACGTCGAGCCCCTCGGAGAGAAGCGTCAGCGCCCGGTGCACCCGCAGCACCTGCCGCCACTGCGCGAAGGACAGGCCCGTCGCGTGGCGGAACGCGCGGGTGACCGTACGGTCGCTGATCCCCAGCCGCCGAGCCCACTCCTCCAGCGAGCGGGGGTCGGCGGGATCCTCCAGCAGCGCTTCGGCGATCGCGTCGATCCGCGGGTCACCGGGCAACTGCAGCACCAGCTGTCGTTCCGACGGCTGGAGCACGTCGAACACGACGGACTCCGCACGCGCCCTGGCCCCCGTGTCGAGGTCCGTACGGGACAGATGGGTCAGCAGTGACTCCAGCAGCGGCGTCATCGCGATCGCCTGCGGCCCCTCGAACGCGAACGGCGCGCGGTCGGGGGCGAAGAAGGCCTCGTAGAACCTGGCGCCGGCCGTCGCCCTGCCGCCGTGGACCAGCCCGGCGGGCATCCACAGCCCCTGCCCCTCGGACACGGTGAAGACGCGGTCGGCCACCCGGGACGTCAGCGTTCCCCCGCGTACCCAGACCAGCTCGTGGAGTGAGTGCGAGTGGGGCGCCCACTCGGTGGGAACGGGAGGTATCCGCAGCCCGGCGATGATGGCGAACGGGGCCGGCGCCTGCTCGTGGAGCGGCGCGACCCGGCGCACGACGGTGCCCGCCTCGCGCCGCCACATCCCGGGACGCGCGTCGCCAGGGGACGGTTGGAACATGAGTACGACTCTATCCGGCCCTCCTCCGCTCCCCCGCCCGCCGCCTGTACGTTCGCCCCTGCACGGTGACCCGCACTCACGAGGAGCTCTCCATGACCGAGGAACCGACCGGCCGGGG
Source organism: Streptomyces sp. NPDC023573 (assembly GCF_055559735.1). NCBI lineage: Bacteria > Bacillati > Actinomycetota > Actinomycetes > Kitasatosporales > Streptomycetaceae > Streptomyces > Streptomyces sp. NPDC023573. The sequence goes on along the minus strand of NZ_JBVHKB010000009.1, from coordinate 126,687 downwards.
TCCGCTGGACGCGCTGACCGACGTGGCCGGGATCCGCGTCGGGCACGCCGGGGTGCCCGGCGAGGCCGCCCTGAGCGGGACCACCGTCGTCCTGGCCCCCGAAGGGGGAGCCGTGGCGGCCGTCGACGTACGCGGCGGCGGCCCCGGCACCAGGGAGACGGACGCCCTGGATCCGCGCAACCTGGTGCAGCGGATCGACGCGGTCGTCCTGACCGGCGGAAGCGCGTACGGGCTCGACGCCGCGTCCGGCGTGATGGCCTGGCTGGAGGAGCGTGGGCGCGGCGTCCGGGTCGGCCCGGACCCGTCCCAGGTGGTCCCGGTGGTGCCGGCGGCCTGCCTCTTCGACCTGGGGCGGGGCGGTGAGTGGCGGGCCCGCCCCGACGCGTCGACCGGCCGCGCCGCCGTGGAGGCCGCCGCCGCCTCCGGGCCGGGCGCGCCGGTGCCCGAGGGCTCGGTGGGCGCGGGCACGGGAGCGGTGGCCGGGCAGCTCAAGGGCGGTGTCGGCACGGCGAGCGTGCGCCTGCCCTCCGGGGCCACGGTCGCCGCGCTCGCCGTCGTCAACGCCGCGGGCTCCGTCGTGGATCCACGGACGGGGGTGCTGTACGGGGAGTACGGCGCGGGAGAGCCGCCCGCGCACCCCGCGCCCGCGGTGCACGAAGCCGCGCTCCGGCGGCTGGCGGAGATCCGGGGGGAGCGGACACATCAGGCGGGGGGCACCTTCAACACCACGATCGCCGTCGTCGCGACCGATGCCGACCTCACCCGGGCCCAGGCGCAGAAGCTCGCGGGAACGGCGCACGACGGGCTGGCGCGCGCCGTCCGGCCGGTCCACCTGCTCACCGACGGGGACACCGTCTTCGCCCTCGCCACCGGCCGCATGCCGTTGCCCGAGGAACCCGTCGCCGAGCTGAACGACATCCTGGCGGCGGGGGCGGAGACCCTGGCCCGCGCCATCGTGAAGGCCGTCAGGGCGGCCCGGGGCGCCGACGGCCCCGGAGGCACGTTCCCCTCGTACGGCGAGCTCTACGGCACCTCCTGAAACGGCCGGACTCTGTCGCACACCTCCCGAACAGGTGGGAACTTTCTGCGTGCGCGGTACGTTTTTTGCGAACCCCGGTCACGATGTCAGACCCAGGGACTACGTTATGCACGCATCGGGTAACACGCGGCGACGGCCTGGAGACAGCACCTTGAGCGATCCGTACGAGACAACCGAGCAGCACCTCGAGCGACTCCTGCGATGCGCCCTCAACTCCTTCGACCTGTCCGACACGACGGTCGACCGGCTCGGGACGGCACTGGCGCACAGCAGCGCCCTGCACTCGTCCCACCACAGTTCCGTACTGCACCGCGAGACCTACCGGCACACGTATCTGCTCTCCGACGGCACCACGCTCACCCTGTGGGAGCTGGTCCACGGCGGCGGCAGGGACGTCCCGGCCCCTCTCAGTCACGAGCTGTACGACGACGAGGGTGACGCCCAGGTCGCCGCCGCGCGCCTCGCCGGCAGCTTCTGGGACACCCCGGCCCTCGGCGACGACAGCCTGCGGGAGGACCTGGAGGCGCTCACCCTGCTCATGAGCGTCCCCCCGGCCCCGCTGCCCCGTATGTACGCCCCGGACAATTCGGCGGACCACGCCCGCCGCGTCCTGCGCCGCGCGGAGAACGGCGACCGGCCGGGCGCCGCGACGGCCGGACTCCTCCGCGCCGCCTTCGCCCACCACATCACCCAGGTCTTCGGCCGCCAGTGCCACGTCGGCGGACGCGATGCCGGTTTCACGCTCTACGAGCACGCCTTCCTCCTCCTGGACGGCAGCGAGACGAGCCTGTGGGAGGTCGAGCACACGGCCACACCCGACGGCCGGCACATGTGCGAGGTGTACGACGACGAGCAGAGCGCCCGCATGGCCATGGAGAACCGCACCCGGATCTGCTGACCCGGCCGTCCGGTTCAGCTCGTCAGCACGGGCTCCCGACGGACCTCTGCGTCCTGCGGCTCCCCGGGGCCCGCGTCCTCGTCGGTGCCGCCCTCCAGATGCACCTGGGGCCTGGCAGGCAGGGCGAACATTACGAGGAAGATCACCGCGAGCACCCCGGCCACCCACCACAGCGACTGCTGGAAGGCGTCCACGAACGCCGCGCCCATCGCTTCCGGCGGCAGCCGGTCGCTGATCGAGCCGAAGAAGACGACGGAGACGAGGCCGAGCCCCAGCGCCGTGCCCATCTGCTGCAGGGTGTTGATCAGCCCGGACGCCGAGCCGGAGTGCTCCTTCGGCACTCCGGAGAGCACCGCGTCCGTCAGCGGGGCCACGATCAGCCCCATGCCCACGCCCATGACCACCAGCGGGAGCACCATCTGCCAGGGGCTGATGGCCAGTCCGTAGCGTCCGGCCTCCCAGATGTAGAGCAGCAGCCCGGCGATCATCAGCAGGGCGCCCGCCTGCAGCACCTTGCGGCCGAAGCGGGGCACCAGCTTCTGCACGGAGATCCCCGCCGCGGCCGAGACGGCGACCGAGAACGGGATCCCGGTCGAACCGGCCCGCAGGGCGCTCCAGCCGAGCCCCATCTGCAGGTAGAGCGTCCAGACCAGGAAGAAGATGCCCAGGGCGATCCCGAAGGTCAGCTGCACGGCGGTGCCCGCGGCGAAGCTCCTCACCCGGAACAACGAGAGTTCGATGAGCGGCGAACCGTCCCGGCCCGCCTTCCGGCGCTCGAACACGATGAGCGCCGCGAACACCAGGAGGCTGGCGGCCATCGACACATGGCCCCACAGCGGCCAGCCCAGCTCGCGTCCCCGGGTCAGCGGGTAGAGCAGCATGAGGAGGCCGAGCGTCACCAGGGCGACGCCGGCCAGGTCCAGCCGGAGTGCCTTCGGCGCCTTGGACTCGCTGATGAACTTCCGCCCGAGCACCAGTCCGGCGATGCCGACGGGCAGGTTGATCAGGAAGATCGGCCGCCACTCGAGGCCGAAGAAGTTCCACTCGGTGAGCAGGGCGCCCAGCAGAGGCCCGGACACCGCGCCCAGCCCGACGATCGCGCCGAACAGTCCGAAGACCTTGCCGCGCTCGTGCGCCGGGAAGGTGGCGTGCACGATCGACAGCACCTGCGGCACCATCAGCGCGGCCATACCTCCCTGCAGGATGCGGGAGGCGACCAGCATCTCCGGGTTCACGGCGAAGCCGCAGAGGGCCGAGGCGATCGTGAAGCCCCCTATGCCGACGAGGAAGAGCCGCTTTCGGCCGTAGATGTCACCGAGCCGGCCGCCGGTGATCAGACCGGCCGCGAAGGCCAGGGCGTATCCGGCGGTGATCCACTGGATCGACGTGAACGAGGCGCCGGTGTCCCGCGTGATGCTCGGGATGGCGATGTTGACGATCGTGACGTCGACCAGGTCCATGAAGGCCGCGGTCATCACGATCGCGAGCGCGAACCAGCGGCGCCGGTCCGCCGGGTCCTGCGGCGAGGCCGGCCCTGTCGACGCCGTGCGGGCGGCTGCCGTGGCCGGCGGGGATTCGGATGAAGTCATGGGAGGAAGCTATGAGCCCAACAGGTCAGACAGTGACCTAATTGGTGGGCATGCTGAACCCATGACCGACACCCCGGCACGACTGCTGAATCTGCTGTCGCTCCTCCAGACACCTCGCGAGTGGCCGGGCAGCGAACTGGCCGAGCGGCTCGACGTCACCGCGCGCACCATCCGCCGCGACATCGACCGGCTCCGCGACCTCGGTTATCCGGTCGAGGCGTCGCGGGGCTCCGTCGGCGGGTACCGCCTGGTCGCGGGCACCGCCATGCCGCCGCTCCTTCTGGACGACGAGGAGGCGGTGGCCATCGCGGTGGGCCTGCGGGCCGGGGCCGGTCACGCCATCGAAGGCGTCGACGAGGCGTCCGTACGGGCGCTGGCCAAGCTGGAACAGGTGCTCCCCTCACGGCTGCGGCACCGTGTCTCCTCCCTGCAGAACGCCACCGTGCCGCTCACCCGCGGCGACGGTTCGACCATCGACCCCCGCACCCTCACGGCGATCGCCTCGGCGGTCACCGGGCGCGAACGGCTGCGCTTCTCCTACCGCTCCGGGGACGGCACCGCCTCCAAGAGGCAGGCCGAGCCGTACCGGCTGGTGAGCACGGGCAGCCGCTGGTATCTCGTGGCGTACGACCTGGGCCGTGAGGACTGGCGCACCTTCCGGGTGGACCGGGTGAGCGATCCGTTCGCCACCGGCTCCCGGTTCACCCCGCGCGAGCTGCCCACCGAGAGCGGGGACGCCGCAGAGTTCTTCGCGCGGTCGATGTCGCGTACCCAGCCCGAGCTGCGCCTCGATGTGGCCTTCCGGGCCCCGGCGGGCTTCGTGACGGCACGCCTGCCCTCGACGCTCGGGCCGGTGGAGCCGACGGGAGAGCAGAGCTGCCGGCTGCGCACGGTGTCCTCCGACTCGCTGGAGTGGGTGGCCCTGCGGCTGGCGCTCGTGGACTGCGAGTTCGAGGTGCAGGGGCCGCCGGAGCTGGTGGAGCACCTGAACGTCCTGGGCGCCCGGCTGACCCGGGCCGCGTCACCCCGGCAGCCGACGTGAACGGGGGGCGGACATGAATGAGCCCCGGCGCCGGGGGGGGTGGGCGCCGGGACTCAGCTCAGGGGACCGGAAAAGAGACCGGTCGTCGGGCCGGTGCGAACCGGCTTGACGGTGAGATTACGGGTTATCGGCTCACGCCGCAGCGTCAAAGCCCGTGTCGTGAGCCATTCGCTTCAATTCGAGCAACGCGTGCTTCTCGATCTGGCGGATCCGCTCCCGCGTCAGACCGTGCTGCTTGCCCACCTCGGTGAGGGTCCGCTCGCGGCCGTCCTCGATGCCGTACCGCATCTTGATGATGGAGGCGGTGCGGTTGTCGAGCTTGGAGATCAGCTCCTCGAGCTCCTCGCTGCGCAGCAGAGTCATCACGGACTGCTCGGGCGACACGGCGGAGGTGTCCTCCAGCAGGTCTCCGAACTGCGTGTCGCCGTCGTCGTCCACGGACATGTTCAGGCTGACCGGGTCACGGGCCCAGTCCAGGACGTTACCGACGCGCTCGGCGTTGGAATCCAGCTCGGCGGCGATCTCCGCGTGCTCGGGGTCGCGCCCGTTCTCACGGTTGAACTCACGCTGCACACGCCGGATCCTGCCGAGCTCCTCCACGAGGTGGACGGGGAGCCGGATCGTGCGGGACTGGTCGGCGATGGAGCGCGTGATGGCCTGCCGGATCCACCAGGTGGCGTAGGTCGAGAACTTGAAGCCCTTGGCGTAGTCGAACTTCTCGACCGCGCGCACCAGGCCGGCGTTCCCCTCCTGGATCAGGTCGAGCAGGGGCAGACCCGCCCTGGGGTAGCGCCTGGCCACGGCAACGACGAGCCGCAGGTTGGAGCGGATGAATATGTCCTTGGCGCGCTCACTCTCGGCGACGAGCGCCTCCAGCTCCTCACGCTTCGCTCCGCCGGCCTCGCTCTCCACCACTCCGTCGAGGATCTGCTGGGCGAAGACGCCCGCCTCGATCGTCTGCGAGAGCTCGACCTCCTTGGCGGCGTCGAGCAGCGGTGTGCGAGCGATCTCGTCCAGGTACATGCCGACCAGGTCGCGATCGGCGATCTCCCCGCCCACGGCGCGAACACTGCTTGCCCGGTCGGTCCCGCCGGTGCTGGCGGACGAACGACGGGCGACGGCACGGGTTGCCATGCGTGCTCCCTTGCTGAGTAGGTCGCGACACCCTCCCGGGTGCCCTGCATCCGATGGAAACAACGACTGGAATCCGGACAGAATTCCCACGGGGGCCATTCACTTTCGAGATCATGCAGTACCCTGTCGCCCCCGAACGCGAGGACACAAGGTGCAGATACCCACAGAAGTGCAGGTCAGGCCCGGTACGGAAGCCGACCTGGACGCCCTGACGGACATCTACAACCATTACGTCCGTGAGACGGCGCTCACTTTCGACACGGCTGCCTTCACTCCGCAGGAGCGCCTGCCGTGGTTGCGTTCCCATCCGGAAGACGGCCCCCACCGGCTCCTGGTTGCTCTGGAACCGAGTACCCGGCACAACGCTCCGCATGTCCTCGGCTATGCCACCAGCAGCCCCTTCCGCCCCAAGGCCGCCTACAGCACCTCGGTCGAGGTGAGCGTGTACTGCGCTCCCGGGGCCACGGGCCGCGGCGTCGGCACCCTCCTGTACAAGGCGCTGTTCGAGGCGCTGGCCGGTGAGGACGTCCACCGCGCGTACGCCGGCATCGCACAGCCGAACGAGGCGTCGGCCCGGCTGCACCACACCTTCGGTTTCCGGCACATCGGCACCTACACGGAGGTGGGCCGGAAGTTCGGCCGGTACTGGGACGTGGCCTGGTACGAGAAGCCGATGCTCAGCCGAACTGCACCGAGCGCTTCGCCAGACCCATCCAGAAGCCGTCGATGACACTGCGCCCCTGATCGAGTTCGCCCTCGGCCGCTCCGAGGGTGACGAACAGCGGCGCGAAGTGCTCCGTGCGGGGGTGGGCCAGCCGGCCGGCCGGTGACGCGTGCTCGAAGTCCAGCAGGGAGTCGACGTCCTGCGCCTGGAGCGCCCGGTGCCCCCAGTCGTCGAACTCCGCCGACCAGCCGGGCGTGGAACCCCCGGAGTGCCGCAGCGCCGCCAGGTTGTGCGTGAAGAAGCCGCTCCCGATGATCAGCACGCCCTCGTCGCGCAGCGGGGCGAGCTTGCGCCCGACGGCCATCAACTTCTGCGGGTCGAGCGTCGGCATCGAGATCTGGAGAACGGGGATGTCGGCACCCGGGAACATCTCGACGAGCGGCACGTACGCCCCGTGGTCGAGGCCACGGTCGGGGATGTCCTGGACCGGGGTCCCGGCGCCGCGCAGCAGCTTGCGGACGTCGTCCGCGAGCTCCGGGGCACCCGGGGCGGCGTAGCCGACCTGGTAGTAGTGCTCGGGAAAGCCCCAGAAGTCGTGGACGAGCGGCACTGTCCCGGTGGCGCCGAGAGCGAGCGGGGCCTCCTCCCAGTGCGCGGAGACCATCAGGATCGCCTTGGGCCGGGGCAGCCCCGCCGACCAGGCGGCGAGCTCGCCGGGCCAGACCGGGTCGTCGGCGAGCGGCGGCGCGCCGTGGGAGAGGTAGAGGGCGGGCATACGTTCCGCGGCGATTGTCATGACGCTCCCGTTCCTCTGCCGATCAAGGTATGTGTGTTCAATACAGGTACCGGGAACCGGCATCTGCGCGAGCACTGCGGATTCGCGACCGGCCCCTCGGAACCAGGTCTTTGAATCTTCAAGTTCCAACTACCAGAGACCTTAGCTCTATCTAGTTCAACTTTCAAGAAAAGGTCGTACAGTGGAGTACATGACCACGGCATCACCCGGCGAGCCCCGGTGGCTCACCGACGAAGAGCAGAGCGTGTGGCGCGCCTACCTCCACGCCACCACGCTCATGGAGGACCATCTCGACCGCCAGCTGCAGCGCGACGCGGGCATGCCGCACGTCTACTACGGACTGCTCGTCAACCTCTCCCAGGCCCCCCGGCGGCGGAAGCGCATGACCGAGCTGGCCAAGGACGCCAAGATCACCCGGTCCCGCCTCTCGCACGCCGTCGCCCGGCTGGAGAAGAACGGCTGGGTCCGCCGCGAGGACTGCCCCTCCGACAAGCGCGGCCAGAACGCGATCCTCACGGACGAGGGCTACGCCATGCTGGCGCGCTCCGCACCGGGGCACGTCGAGGCCGTACGCCAGGCGATGTTCGCCCGGCTCAGTCCTGCGCAGGTACAGAGCCTCGGCGAGATCATGCAGGTCATCGCCACCGGCCTGCAGCCGGAGGGCACGGACGCGGATCTGCCCTGGCTCCGCTGAGCGGAACCAGGGCAGACCGACCTACGGAGCCGTGCGCTCAGTGCGCGACGACCGGGATCCTGAACTCGTCCTCGATCCCGTCCGCCAGGTCCCCCGAGCCGCTCGCGGCGCCGGTGCCCGGACGTCCGGTGTTGATCAGGGCCACCGCGACGGCCGAGGCGGCGACCAGGATGCCGACCGCCCACCAGATGGCACTGGAGAAGCCGGCGACCATGGCCTGCAGCTCCAGCAGCTTCGGGTCGCTCGCACCGGCCGCGTGGTCGGCGACGTACGCGGTGGTGGCACCGGCGGCGATGGTGTTGAGCAGCGCCGTGCCGATGGCCCCGCCGACCTGCTGCGAGGTGTTCACCATCGCGGAGGCCACCCCCGCGTCACGCGGCTCGATGCCGTGCGTGGCCAGTGACATGGCCGGCATGAACGCCGTACCCATGCCCAGGCCGAGCAGCAGCTGGCCCGGCAGGATGACCGCCGTGTACGAGGTGTTGATGTCCAGCTGGGTCAGCAGCAGCATGCCGACGGCCGCCACCAGGAACCCGGGGCCCATCAGCAGCCTCGGCGGGACCCGGGTCATCAGCCGGGCGCCGATCTGCGTGGAACCGGTGATCATGCCGACGATCATCGGCATGAACGCGAAGCCGGTCTTGACCGGCGAGTAGCCCTGGACCACCTGCAGGTAGTACGTCAGGAAGAGGAAGAGCCCGAACATCGCGATGATGGCGAGGCCGAGCGAGAGGTAGACCCCTCCACGGTTGCGCTCCATCAGCACGCGCAGCGGCAGCAGCGGCGACTTCACGCGCGCCTCGGTGGCCACGAAGGCCGCCAGCAGCACCCCGGCCGCGACGAACATGCCGATGGTCAGCGAGTCAGACCAGCCGGCCGACTCGGCGCGGGTGAAGCCGTACACCAGCGCGACCAGACCAAGGGTGGAGAGGACGACACCGGGGATGTCGAGCGGCGAGCGGTTGCGGCTGCCGGCCGGCTCACGGATGACGAAGTAGGCACCGGCGGCGGCGATGATCGCGAACGGGATGTTGACGAAGAAGGTCCAGCGCCAGTTCAGGTACTCGGTCAGGAAGCCGCCCAGGATCAGGCCGACCGCGCCACCGCCACCGGCGATGGCCCCGTAGATACCGAAGGCCTTGGCGCGCTCCTTGGCGTCCGTGAACATCACGGCGAGCAGGGAGAGGGCCGCCGGGGCGAGCAGTGCGCCGAAGACACCCTGGAGGGCGCGGGAGCCGAACATCATCGCCTCACCCGTCGCCGCGCCACCGAGTGCGGAGGCCGCGGCGAAGCCGAGCAGGCCCACGACGAAGGTGCGCTTACGGCCCCACAGGTCGGCGATGCGTCCGCCGAAGAGGAGGAGACCGCCGAACGCGAGGGCGTAGGCGGTGATGACCCACTGCTTGTTTCCCTCGGAGATGCCCAGGTCGGTCTGGGCGGAGGGCAGGGCGATGTTCACGATGGTCGCGTCGAGCACGACCATCAGCTGGGCGAGGGCGATGAACGCCAGCGCTTTCCAGCGGCTGGGATCCGGAAGGGTGCCGGCTGTTTTCGACATGGGAGTAGCCACCTAAGGACACGAAGAGTCGCGGGTCCGGCGCACGGGCCGCGGGACGGACCCGTGTGCGGAACCGGAAAAGGGCGAACGGTGCCGACGGCCGGACACATCAGGTCCGGGCCGGCTTTCAGGGCTGGTGCGGCCGCCGAGGGCTGCGTGATGAGGGCTGTGGGTCTACTGAGGGCTGTGGGTAGGTTTCCGGTGCGCGGGTGTCAGCGCCCGCTGCGCAGGTCCTCCAAGGTCGCCGCCGAGCCGGGCAGCTCGGAGCGGGCCGGGGCTTCCAGACCGTCCAGGAACAGCTGCAGATGGCGGTGGGTGAACCGGTCTATGTCCAGGCAGGCGATGCCGGGCAGCGGCCGGGTGAGCTGGGAGAGGGCGACGAGTACGTCACCGACGGCGATGTCGGTGCGCAGCCTCCCTGCGGACATGGCACGCTCCACGAGCCCGTCGACGGCCTCTTCGAGGCGTCGGCGCTCGGCGAGCAGTTCGGGATGGTCGTTGTCGAAGCCGCCGGACAGCATCGGGCACAGGGCGCCGATCCGTTCGTCGGCCGCCGCGTGCACGAAGCGGCTGAGGGCGGCGAAGGGGTCGGACTCGGCCGCGACGGCCTCCTCCAGCCGGTCGGTGGTACGGGAGGTGACGGCCAGGACGACCTCGTGGATCAGGGCCGCCCGGTCGGGGAAGTTGCGGTAGAGCGTGGCGTTGCCGACTCCCGCCCGCCGCGCGACCTCGTCGAGCGGCACATCCGGGCCGAACTCGACGAACATCTCGCGCGCGGCCGCCACGATCCGCTCACGGTTGCGCAACGCGTCGGCCCGCGGACGGGACGTACGGCGCTGTGCGGCGCAGGTGGCGACGGAGGCGACGGACTTCACGGCTTCCCTTCCCGTTCGGTGACCGGCCCTGGCTTCAAGCGGGGACCGTGTCCCCGTTTCGCGGGGACACAGGTGCAAACGGGGAGGGGCTCCCCGGTTATTTCCCGGCCCCATGTGTCCTGCGTCACACGTCTGGGCCACACGCCGCCGGAACAGAAACCCTCCATCGGCGCACCCAGCGAGCGGTCGTCCACGGCCCGGCGGAGGCTGATCGCCAGAGCGCAGTCAGGGCCGGCCGACTGCCGCGGACCGAAGGCGACGCCCTATGACGCAGCCCCGCCACCGGATACGCGGACACCGCCGTCCCCTCGCGCTCGCCGGAGCGACAGCCCTGGTCATCGCCACGATGGCATCGGCCAGCTCCACCCTCCCCCTCGCCGGCCGCGCCTCCGCCGGACCGGCGGCCCCACCCCGGGGCACCGGCCTCGCACCGTGTCGAATACCCACGGCCATGGGCGTACAGATGTCGGAGGGCATGCCCACGCCCCCCGGCTACGCACGCTCCACCGGCCGGATCAAAGCACTCAACCTGATGATCGACTTCCCCGACGCGCAGGCCACGGAACCGGCCGGCGACCGGCTCGCGGAATTCTTCCCGCAGACCTCCGACTGGTTCCGCACCAGCTCCTACGACCGGCTCACCTACCTGCCCGAAACCCCCGTGAAGGACTGGCTGCGGATGCCGCTGCCGTTCTCCGAGTACGGGATCGAGCGCGGCTCACCGTATGAACCGGGCTACCGCGAGATGGTCAAGGACCTGGTGACCGTCGCCGATCCGAAGGTCGACTTCTCGGCGTACGACCTGGTCAACGTGCTGGTCACCCCCAACGCCGGCCCCTCGGCTCTGGACACGGTCCTCTCGGTGACCTTCTCCGGCAACGACGACGCCCCGTTCGCCGACGGCACCCCCCTCGCCAACACGTCCTTCGTCTACAGCCGCCAGGACGACGGCTCGGGCTCGTACGCGGAGACCGGCTACCGGGTGCTGCCCCACGAGAACGGCCACGTCTTCGGGCTGCCCGACCTCTACACGATGGAGGGCGGTGGCTCCGTGGGGCACTGGGACATCATGTCCGAGGACTGGGGGGCCAACAACGACCTCCTGGGCTGGCACAAGTGGAAGCTCGGCTGGCTGACCGACGACCAGGTCAGCTGCGCCGCCATGCCCGGCACCAGCGAGCACGTCCTCGCACCGCTGGCGACGAGGGGCGGTCCCAAGCTGGCCTTCGTACCGGTGAGCGCGGAGTCCGGCTACGCGGTGGAGGTACGGACCGCGGAGGGCAACGACGAAGCGGTCTGCCGGCCCGGCGTCCTCATCTACAAGGTCAGCTCCGACGTCGACACCGGCCAGGGCCCGGTCTCCGTCGAGGACAGCACCGAGGACAGCGGCGGCTGCACCCGACGGCCCAATGTCCACGCCGAGCTCTCCGACGCGCCGTTCGAACCGGGCGAGACCTTCACCGACCGGGCCGACGGCATACGCATATCCGTACGGGAGAAGGACTCCGACGGGAACTACCGGGTACGGATCACCCGGCCGTAGAGCCCCGGGCACCCCGCCGCGCGTACGCCTGGACCACACCCCGCAGCTCCCGCTTGAGGATCTTCCCCGTGGCGTTCCGCGGCAGCGGCTCACTCGTCACCAGCACATGTGCGGGAATTTTGAACGCCGCCAGGCCCCGGCCCACGTGCTCCCGCAGCGCCTCCTCAGTGACGGTGGAGCCCGGGCCCACCCGGACGACCGCCGCGACCTCCTCGCCCAGCACCGGGTGCGGGACGCCGAGCACCGCCGCGTCCTCGACGTCGGGGTGGCCGTGCAGCGCGGCCTCGACCTCCACGCAGTACACGTTCTCGCCGCCCCGGACCACCATGTCCTTGATCCGGTCCACGACGGACACCTGCCCGTCCCGGACGACGGCGAGGTCCCCCGTACGGAACCAGCCGCCGGTGAACGCCTCGGCCGTCGCCTCCTCGTCACGCCAGTAGCCGCGGACCAGGGACTGGCCGCGCAGCCACAGCTCGCCGGTCGCGCCGTCGGGGAGCGCCTCGCCCTCGGGTCCGGCGATCCGCACCTCGGTGACCGGCGTCGGGGTGCCGACGGAGCCCGGGTGCGCCCGGTAGGCGGCGCCGAAGACGGCAAGCACCCCGCCGCTGGTCTCGGTCAGGCCGTAGCCGTTGCGCGGCTCGACCCGCTCGCCGTGCCGGGCCGTGAGCCGGGCGACCAGGTCGGGCGGGGCCGCGGCGCCTCCGGTGTTCAGCCCCTTCAGGCTCTCCAGGCCGTCGCCCGCACGGTCCGCCGCCGCGAGCAGCTGGAGCGCGGTGGCCGGGACACCCGCGTAGTGGGTGACCCCGTGCCGCCGGATCAGCCGCAGGGCCTCATCGACGTCCCACTTCTCCATCAGGACGAGGGTGCCGCCCGCCGCCATCGCCGCGTACAGGCCGGTGAACGCGGCGACGTGGAAGAACGGGAACGTCATCAGTGTGACCGGCGCCGGCCCCTGCCCCGGAACCACGCCACGCCGCAGCGCCGAGACTGCCGCCTGGTAGCGCGGGTTGAGGGCCGCGCCCGCCTGCGCGAGATGCGTGGCCACGGCTCCCTTGGGCCGCCCCGTGGTACCGGAGGTGTAGATGATCGTGGAGTCGTCCTCGGGCCTGATCTCCACCTCGGGCGGCGCGGCGTACGGATCCGGCTCCGGCAGGTCTGCGTACCGCTCGGCCCCGGCCGGCAGCTCCCCCTCGCCCTCGCCGTGGAAGACGACGAGGCGCGCCCCGGTCTTCCGGCACCGGTCCGCCACCTTCGGCAGCTGCTCCCCGTCGACCAGCAGCACCGCCGGCTCACAGTCGTCGAGGGCGTAGGCGAACTCCGCCTCCGTCCACCAGCAGTTGAGCGGTACGGCGACGAGACCGGCGAGCTGCGCCGCCCAGAACGCGATCTGCCACTCGGGGCGGTTCCGCATCGCCACCACGGCCCGGTCCCCCGGGCGGAGTCCGTACGTCTCGGTGAGCCGCCGGGCGAGCGAGGAGGCGGCCGCGAAGAACTCACCGTACGAGCACGTCCGTTCGCCCGAGATCAGGAACGGCTGGTCACCGAAGGCCCAGGTGGTCTCCACGAACTCCCGCAGCGTGCGCGGGCCGTTGGCGTAGATGAGGGGCCCGTGCTCGGCGCGCACCACGGCGAACGGCGCCCCGGGACCGGTCAACGACGCCTCGATACGGGCGGGGGCTGTGGGCTCGGACGGACTGCTGGGTTCGGCGTGCGGCACGGACGGCCTCTCGATGCACTGCGGACTGGCTCAGCGACCCGGCGACGCTATGCCCGCACCCCGCACCCGTCAACCGGCCCTACCGGAAGGCGGCCAGGGTGCGCTCCGCCCACGCGGTGAAGGGGGCGGCGGGGCGGCCGAGGACCTTCTCGACGTCCGGGCTGACCGGACGCTCGGCTGGAAGCGGCAGCCCCAGGACGTCCAGGGTCCCGTCGACGACGGCCTCCGGCATGAACTGCGCCATGTGGGCGAAGGCCGCCTCGCGGGTCAGCTCGACGAACGCCACCTCCTCCCCCAGGAGTTCCGCGAGGGCCGCGGCCTGCTCACGCGGAGTGACAGCGGTCGGTCCGGTCAGCTCGTAGACCTGCCCGGCGTGGCCGTCCTCCCGCAGGACGACCGCGGCGACCTCGGCGATGTCAGCGGGGTCGACGACCGGCAGCGCGACATCACCGAACGGCGCGAGCACGGTGCGCCCGGTGCGCACCGAACCGGCCCACGCGAACGCGTTGGAGGCGAATCCGCCGGGCCGCAGAATCGTCCACTCCAGGCCCGAGTCGCGGACGGCGTGCTCGAACTCCCGCAGCCGGCTGTGCGAAACCGCCTCCGGGCGGGTCGCGGTGACCTGCGAGGAGAGCAGCACGACTTTGCGTACCCCCTCCTCCTTGGCGACACCCAGCAGGGTCGCGGCGCTCTCACCACCGATCAGCATCTCCCCGGCCAGCAGGATGAACAGCGCGTCCGCGCCCTTCAGTACACCGCGCAGACTTCCCGCCACCCCCAGATCGGCCCGGACGTGGCGGGCGCCTTCGGGCAGCTCGGCGGGGAGCGGCCGACGCGAGACGGCGGCCACCTCCTCGCCCTGGGCGGTGAGGGCGGCGACCAGCGTGCTGCCTACGTTTCCGGTGGCTCCGGTGACAACGATCATGAGACTGCTCCTCGACAGGGGACGGGAGAACCGCCGGCAGCCGGCGCCGTGACATCGGCGTTCCGCGGCCCTCTTTGCGGCTTCTTCCGGGAAGCTAGCATCGTGAAGAAAGTAGGTACCTAGAGGAAAGCGACTACCCGGAGGGTTCACATGAGGGCTCGTACGACCACCAGCACCGCACAGGGGGTGCCCTCGGAGCAGGCATGCCCGATCGCCCCGGTGCTCGACATCGTCTTCAGCCGGTGGACGACGCCGATCCTCTGGACGCTCCACACATACGGGCGCCAGCGCTTCGTCGTGCTGCAGCGCAACATCGGCACCATCACCCCGAAGGTGCTCACCCAGCGCCTGCGGCAGATGGAGCGAGACGGCCTGGTGCTGCGGACGTACCACCCGGAGGTGCCGCCCAGGGTGGAGTACGAGATCACCGAGCTCGGAAGCAGCCTGGCACCACTCTTCGCCCACCTCGCGGAGTGGTCGGCGGACAACCTGCCGCGCGTCGAGCAGGCGCGGCAGGAGTTCGACACGACGGAGGAGGCGGCTCCGGGCCGCGGCCGCTGAACGACGGACGGCCCCGAAGGCGCCCCGACAGCCCCGGGACGCCCCCATCACGGGACGCGCCCACCCGCTACACTGATCCCGGTGCGGGGCCACGCCTTCGCACCGCACGGCTCAAGGAACCGAGTGCCTGGTCCCACCGGGACCCGATACCCGCTCCTGGGCCGCGCCTTCGTAGCTCAGGGGATAGAGCACCGCTCTCCTAAAGCGGGTGTCGCAGGTTCGAATCCTGCCGGGGGCACAAGCAGAAGGCCTCCAGCCGATCATGGCTGGGGGCCTTTGGCATCTACCGCTGACAGCAGCACGAGCGCGCATGTGCCGGCCAGAGGACGCGCCGCCCCGATCGCCATCGGACGCCTGCGGACACAGGGAAGACGGTGGGCGTGTTGGCCTCCTCACCTCGCCGGGGGAGGAATGAGGGAGCCTCGCCGGCACCGGCGTTTCAGTGCAGGTGCCGATCGCTGGCCTCATGGTGGATGAGGGGGGTGGGGATCTACGGCCTGCAACATAGTCCCGAGGTGGCTCCCGGGGACCTTTATGCCCACCCCCCTTGACCGCGGACCTCGAAGGTTCTCCGACCGGTCTCCAGCCACCGGAGAATCTAGCAAGTGGCACTGACATTGGTGCTGATGCTCAGGTTCCGGTGGTCGTGACCCGGGCACTGACTGACGTCCTGCTGGGCTGCTTTCCCGTTGGCCTGGCCGGGATATGAGGGCCGGTGCGGTGACGAGGAAGGCGTCGAGTTCATTCCGGGACGTGCCGGCTCTCGGCAAGCTCGACCAGGGCGAGGAGCAAGGTCGCGGCCGGGCGGCGGGAACGACGCCGAGGACGCGCGGGCCGAAGGTCAGCTGCGCAGGTCGAGCATGGCGGACATGGCCGCCACGACGGACGGGGCGACCCGGTAGTAGACCCAGGTACCGCGCCGCTCCGAGGTCAGCAGGCCGGCCTCGCGCAGCTTCTTCAGGTGGTGGGACACGGTCGGCTGGGAGACACCGACGTCCTGGATGTCGCACACACAGGCCTCGCCACCGGGATGTGAGGCAACCCGGGAGAACAGCCGCAACCGCACCGGGTCGGACAGGGCCTTGAACATCACGGCCATCCTCTCCGCGTCGTCCTGCGACAGCTCCCCGGCAGTCATCGGTGGGCAGCACGGCACTACCGATCCGGGGTCCAGAACCGGCAACTGCACAACCTCAGACTTCGACATACGTCTATGTTGACGCTCATCGATGCGAGTGGCAAGCTGCGTATATAGACGGTAATCGAAACAGCGACCGGGTACGGTCGCCCCGCCCCGGAGGACATCACCGCCATGACCACCACTGCAGACCTTCCGGTCGTCGTCATCGGCGCCGGTCCCGCCGGGCTGGCAGCCGCTGCCCACCTCATCGAGCGCGGCATCGAACCGCTGGTCCTGGAAGCCGGGCCGAGCGCGGCCACCGCGGTGCGCGACTGGTCGCACGTACGGCTCTTCTCCACCTGGAGCGAGCTCACCGACCCGGCCGCCGAGAAGCTCCTCGCGCCGACCGGCTGGGCCAAGCCCGCCGCGGACACCTACCCCACAGGCGGAGACTGGGCCGAGCAGTACCTCCAGCCGCTCGCGGACGTCCTTGACGACAAGGTCCGGTACGGTGCCACCGTCACCGGGGTGTCCCGCCTCGGCCGCGACCGGATCGTCGACGCCGACCGGGACCAGCAGCCCTTCACCATCCGCCTCACCCGCGCCGACGGCACCGAGGAGCGGATCCTGGGCCGGGCCGTGATCGACGCGTCCGGTACATGGTCCACCCCCGGCCCGATCGGCGCCGACGGACTGCCCGCTCTGGGCGAACGCGCCGCCTCCGCCCGCATCTCCTACCGCATCCCCGACCTCAAGGACCCGGCCGTCCGCGCCCGGTATGCAGGAAAGCGCACCGCCGTCATCGGCTCCGGGGCCTCCGCGTTCACCGCCCTGGCCACCCTCGCCGACCTCGCGAAGGACGAACCCGGCACGCACTCCGTGTGGATCCTGCGCCGCGGCATCAGCGGTTCCACCTTCGGCGGCGGAAGCGCCGACCAGCTCCCCGCCCGCGGCGCCCTGGGCCTGGCCGCCAAGGCCGCCGTCGACGACGGGCACGCCGACGCCGTCACCGGCTTCCGCACCGAAGTCATCGAGCCCGCCGACGGCGACCGCCTGACCCTCGTCGGCGAGGACGGCCGACGCCTCGACCCCGTGGACGAGATCGTCGTCCTGACCGGCCTGCGCCCCGACCTGTCCTTCCTGTCCGAACTCCGCCTCGCCCTGGACGAACGCCTCCAGGCACCGGTGGAGCTCGCCCCGCTCATCGACCCCAACCAGCACTCCTGCGGCACGGTCTATCCGCACGGCCACCGCGAGCTGTCCCACCCCGAACAGGGCGTCTACCTGGTCGGCATGAAGTCCTACGGCCGCGCCCCCACCTTCCTCGCGATGACCGGTTACGAGCAGGTCCGCTCCGTCACCGCCGCCCTCGCCGGCGACACCGAGTCCGCCGACCGCGTAGAACTCACCCTCCCGGAGACCGGAGTGTGCGGCGGCGCCGGACTCTTCGACGACCCGGCAGCCGGCCAGGCCGACGACGGGGGCTGCTGCGCTCCGGCTCCGGCCCTCGTACAGATCGGCGCCGGCATCTCCGTACCGGTCGCAGCCGCCGATGACTCGACGTCCGGCGGGTGCTGCGGGTCCTGAACCACAGCGCCCCGGCCACCCCTGGCCGGGGCGCTTCCACTCCCTGCCAGGAGGAACGTCATGTCACGCATACAGCTCGCTCTGCGCGTCCCCGACCTCCAAGCCTCGATCGCCTTCTACACCAAGCTCTTCGCGACCGGGCCGGCCAAACTGCGCGACGGGTACGCCAACTTCGCCATCGCCGACCCGCCGCTCAAGCTGGTCCTCATACAGGGCACAGCGGACACGGACACGCGGCTGGACCACCTCGGCGTCGAAGTCGGCACGACCGACGAAGTCCACTCCGCCACCTCCCGCCTCCAGGACCAGGGGCTGGCGACCGACGTCGAGAGTGACACCACCTGCTGTTACGCCCTCCAGGACAAGGTCTGGGTCCACGGCCCCGGCCAGGAACCGTGGGAGGTCTACGTCGTCAAGGCGGACGCCGACGCAATGGCCAGGCAGCAGAGCAGCACCTGCTGCGCGGGCCAGGCGGGCAGCGAGTCCGGCCCGCCCGCGCCGGCCGAGGCCGGTGGCTGCTGCCCGTGACCCACCTCGAAGCCCGCGGGGCCGCGACCGGAACGGGGGTCCGGTCGCGGCCCCGCCCGCGCCTATGCCTCGGCGCCGCACAGCCCACCAGTTGGGGCGTCGCCTACCACGTCACCCGGTCCTGAGCCCTGCCCAGGACCGGCCTGTCGGCGCCGGACCCGACATGTCTCCCTTCCGTTCGGTCAGGCAGCAGCGCGCACAGCGGTAATCGAAAGGACGCCCACCACAGCACCGTCCGGCCGCACTTCGTGCCCACGCAGGGCCGAGGCGTCGCCGGAGGCCTCGCTTCACTCGGCGGAGTGGAGTCGGCCGCCCGTGGGGGAGTTTCGGCCTCGCCATGCACCGGTGTCGTGGTGGTCTGCCGAACGATGAGCGCATGTCACTGAACAGTCTGCGTTCGCTGGCCCGCCGCGTGATTCCCGCGCTGCTGGTCGCCCAAGCCGCCCTTCTCCCGCTCCAGACCGCCTCCGCCGCCGAGCCCGCGTCACGCCCGTGTGCGTCATCCGCCAGCTGCGGTTCGGTCATCGTCGCCCCTGTCTCCCAGGCCGCCCCGGACCACGGCGACTGCACCAGTCCGGAGCCGGTCGTGTGCCTGATCCGGAGCGAGACTCCGGAGGAGCGCGAGGTCGCCCGCGATCAGCGGATGCGCTACCACGATCTCCTCGAGGACATGGAACGCAAGGAGTGCGCCATGCGCGCCGAAGGGCGCTCGGAGGAGGACGTCGCCCGCACCCTGGTCCAGATGCGCAACGACGCCAAGGACGTCGTCCGCGCCGGCATGACCCCGGAACAGGTCGCGGAGCTGGAGGCACGCAACCAGAAGAAGTACGGCAACCCGCTCGGCCCGACAGCGGATCAGCTCTACCTGAAGTACGGCTCCTGGGAGAAGGTCACCGATGCCGCCACGCGTTCGAGCGCGGCCGTGGACCACGAACTCGGCCTGGAATTCCGCCACTGCCCCTGCGCGGTGCTTCAGGCGGCGTGACGCGGCCCTCGGTACGGGCTCAGCCACAGACCGACGCCACCGCGCCATGATCCGGCCGGTCCGCCTGCGTCATCGCAGGCGGACCGGCCGCGCCCCGGCGAGAGTCTGCCGATTGCGGCCGCTCACCTGACTGCTTGTCAGTGGTCGGCTGTACACCTCTGCTTCTCGACTTCCTCCACGGGAGTCCTCCGGCTCGGAATCCGCCCGCTGACGGAACGGGGGCCGAGTCACCCCGCCCTGTCGCTCCGCCTCGTCTCCTCCAGGATCTCGCCGATCACCCGCCGTGCCGTGTCCGCCATCACCGGGTTCGACGTCCGGTAGTACGAGAGCTCCATGAGCGCGATCGACAGGGCCCAGCCCCGCCCCCGTGCCCACGTCACCGCGTCCGCCCCCAGCCGTGTACGGAAGGTCTGCCTCGCCCCGGCCCGGAGCAGGTACCAGCCGGGGATCAGGTCGACCGCGGGGTCGGCCAGGCCCATGCAGCCGAAGTCGATGACCGCGCTCAGCCGGCCGGCCGAAACCAGGACGTTGCCCGGCTGGAGGTCCCCGTGGACCCATACGCCCGGGGACTGCGGTGCGGGAATCCGCAGAGCCTCCGACCATGCGGTGGCCGCCGCCCCGGTGTCGATGACGCCGTGCAGGGCTTCCAGGGCGCCCCGTGTGGCCGTGTCACGTGAGGCCAGTGGTTCGCTGCGGTAGGCCCGCGGGCCGCCGGGGGTGTCCACACGGCGCAGGGCGAGGACGAACTCCGCGATGTCGGCGGCGAAGCCGACACTGCCCGTACCAGGGGCCGGGTTGGTTCCGTCGAGCCAGCGGCAGACCGACCAGGACCAGGGATAGCCCTCGGCCGGCACACCCTCGGCCAAGGGTGTGGGGACGGCAAAGGGGAGGTGCGGGGCGAGGCGGGGCAGCCAGCGGCTCTCCTTGGCCACGTCCTTCGATCCGCCCTCGATACGGGGCAGCCGCACGGCCAGGTCCGTGCCCAGCCGGTAGATGGCGTTGACCGTCCCGTGGGAGCTGACCTGCTCGACGGGGAGGTCGGCCCACGCGGGGAACTGCGCGGCGAGCAGGCGCCGTACGAGCACTGCGTCGGTCCTGGTCTCATCTGCGTGCATCCGGCCATGCAAGCCGAACCGGGAGGGGGCTGTCGAACGAAATCCGGTGGGCGGCACCTCCCCGTTGGGGGAGGATCCTTGCCCATGACCCTCGTACTCCCGCCCCGTCTCACCGCGTCCGCCCGGGCCCTCCGCGACAGCGCCCGGCGGCGGGGACTGCACACCGTGCAGCTGCCGGATCACGAGGTGCCCGAGGGGCTGAGCCGCGGGAGTGCCTATCTGCACGCCGGGCCTTCCTTCGCCGACGCCGTGGCCCCCGCGCTGGGTGTCGCACCGCTCGAGGCCCCCTCCGACTGGCTGGCGCGGCTCCCCGCCGCGTTCGTCCGGCGTGATATCCGTGCCGTGCCCATCCGTGAGGCGTACGGACTGCGCCGCCCCGTCTTCGTCAAGTCGCCGAACGACAAGGGCATCCCGGCGCTGGTCTACACGGACGGCTCCCGGCTGCCGGGGCCGGACGCGGTCGATCCGGAGACGGTGGTGCTGGTGAGCGATGTCGTCGCGTTCGACGCGGAGTACCGGTTGTATCTGCTCGACGGGCAGGTCCACACCGGCAGCCGGTACGCCGTCTCCGGGCGGCTGCGCCTGGCGCCGCTGTCCGCCGCGGCCCGTGCGTTCGGCTCGGAGCTGCTCGCCGCGGCAGGGCACACCCTGCCGTCCGCGATCGTCGTCGACGTCGGAGTCACCGACGGAGGTCACTGGGCGGTCGTCGAGGCCAACGCCGCCTGGGCCAGCGGCTGCTACGACTCCGATCCGGACCGCGCACTGGACGTCGTACTCAGGGCCGCCGGTCCCGCCGCACACCTGGCGGAACGCGACACCCCGTTCGTCCGGTGAACCGCGTCAGCGGCAGGAGACCTTCAGCTGCGCCGCCGCGTGGTGCGCGCCCACCAGTTCCGCGTCGCCCCAGTCCCGGCCCCGGTCGACCATCCGCACCGCGAAGGTGTCCCCCTTGACCGGGTAGCTCCGTACGTCGACGGCGGTCCCCCGGTGCTCCGGCTGGTGCACGGTGAAGCCCGTGTAGGCCGAGTCCGTGTCGTGCGGGTCGGACAGGATCCGGTAGACGGTCGGATCGCCGGCCACGTCCCGGTCGCGGGCGCTGCTCGGCACGAAGACGGTCAGGGCGCACTCGTGGAAGCCGTCACCGAGGTGCCAGGACCAGACGGCGCTGCTCCCCCGGTCCTGGCCAGGGCTCCCCGACATCGGGACGGCGCTGAACCGGCCGTCGCACGGACCGTCCGCGAAGCCGCCCGCCTCGACGGTGTACCAGCCCGCGTCACCGTTCTCGAAGCGCCCGCGCTCCGTGTATCCACCGGTCGTGCAGCCGGGCCCGGCCCATGCCGTGTAGCGGTAGCGCGCCGTGTCGGCAGAGGGCTCCGGTGCGCCGTCCTCGGACCCGGTCGGCCCGATCCGGGTCGGGGCCCCGCCGCCGGCCGGTGCCGGTACGGCGTCGGCCCGGCCCGCGGTGTCCAGGCGCGCGCCTCCCGCACCGGTGGCGAGCAGCGACACGGCACCCGCGGCCACGACGACGCCCGCCACGAGCAGCACCCTCCACCGCCGGGGCAGTGTGGAGAACCGGCCCGTCAGCGTCTCCTGGGCGATCCATGAACCGCTGCCGCGGGGCGAGCGCTCCGCCGAACCGCACCGGGGACAGACCATGCCCGGCAGCGGACCGACGGGTTCGCCGCCGCACTGTTGGCACCCCATGGCAGCACACCATGCCAGTGGGACACGCCCGGAGGGAGAGTTCCGGCAGTTATCGGCTCAGTTCCTCGGGGCAGGGTGTGCCCGGCTGGAGCTGGTACGGCGCCGCCAGGCGGTAGACGCCGGGGCGCGGCGCGAGGAGCTCGGTCCACTCGTCGCCGTCCCCGTCCTCCTCCACCTTCGTCAGGCAGCCGTGGTCGTTGGTGAAGTCCTTCGGAGCGTCCCCGTCCTCCGCAGAACGCTTCTTGGACGCCTCCGTCTCCTGCGGCCGCTCCACGCTCTTGCCCTCGTCGTCCACGACGGCGAGCCACCGGGAGTACGGGATCCGGATCAGGACACGGCCCGCCGACCGCACGCGGATCGTCAGCTTGTCGTCGCCGGCCCGCTCCACCGTCGCGGGCGGGTCGGCGAGCGGCACCGGGTCCAGGACCCGGAACAGCTTCCAGTTGCTGTCGCTCCAGACAGCCTTCAGATACGGCTGCCCCTTCTCGACGAGTCCCGCCTCCTGCTCGCCCCCGGAGTCCGGCTTCCCGTTCGGCAGCACCACGTAGTGCACCGCCCAGCGGTCCAGCCACTCGCGGTAGTTCATCGAGTTGAGGGTGTCGTCGTAGAAGAGCGGGTTGCGCTTCATGTCGGCCTGCCGGTTCCAGCCGCGCGCCAGGTTCACGTACGGCGCGAGCGCCGATGCCTCGCGGTGGCTGCTGGCGGGTACGACCTCGACGCGGCCCCGCTCCGCCCCTGCCTTCTGGAGCTGGTTGACCAGCGGCGCCAGCTCGCGGTTCCAGGACGCGGTGGGGGCGGTGCGCACGATGTCGTCGACGCCCTTGAAGCCGATCCAGAAGTTCAGCCCGGCGAACACGATGACCAGGGCGTACCAGCGCCGGGTGCGCGGCGCCGTGTACGGGAGTGCGGCGAGCAGGACGACACCGGCGAACAGCATCGCCATGCGCGACACGTTCGAGCCGATCTGCGAGTCGACCACATAGGTCAGCAGCGTCCCGGCGCCGTAGACCGCGGCGGCCGTCCGCACCGTGTGCCAGTCCCGGGGCACCAGGAAGAAGACGAACACCGAGTACAGGAAGGGCAGCGACAGGGTGCCCAGTGCCATCGGCTGGGTGCCCGAGAACGGGAACAGCCACGCGGACAGGACCACCACCGCGACGGGGGCCAGGCCCAGCGCGTACGCCCCGGGGCGCCGCTTGTTCAGGAAGAGCGCCGCGGCGACCACCCCGAGGAAGAGCCCGGCGACCGGGCTGCCCGCCGTGGCGAGCCCGGCCAGTGGCGCGGCCACGCCGGCTTTCGCCCACCGCTTGTAGCGCCAGCGGTGGGGCCAGCAGAAGACGGCGGCGACGGCACCGAGCGCGAACATCATGCCGAGCCCGAACGTCACCCGGCCGGAGAGGGCGTTGCACAGGTACGCGAAGACCCCGGCGAGCGCGCACGCGACGGGGTTACGGACCGCGGGGACCCGCACCAGGATCAGGGCGGTGAGCGCCGAGGACACCGTGCCGGCGATCATCATCGTCGAGCGGACGCCGAGCACCGACATCAGGTAGGGCGAGACCACGCTGTACGAGACCGGGTGCATGCCCCCGTACCAGGCGAGGTTGTACGCCGTACCGGGGTGGCGGCCGACGAACTCGGCCCAGGCGTCCTGGGCCGCGATGTCGCCGCCGCTGTTGGCGAAGAAGAAGAACCAGAGGAGGTGCGCGGCCGCGGCGACCGCGGTGGTCAGCAGTACGGGGTGGCGCAGGAGCCGGCTCCGTATCGAGCTGCCCGTACCGTCGCCGCCACCGCCGGCCTGGGCCGGAATCCTGACCGGGGCGCTCCCGGCGGATGAGCCGGCGTCGGCACGTGTCGGCTCAGCGGTGGTCACTGCGACTCTCCCCGTCCTCGCCCGGGCCTGCCGAACCGTCCATGTACTGCACGGGCCTCATCCGTACTCGGAAGGACGCGTCCCGGCGCCCGACTGTTGCCTTCGGGACGCTAGCACGCGGCATTTTCGCCGCGCTGCCCTATCGGGGACACGGGGGCGTCCCCCTGTCCCCGCGTGGGCGGGGACAGGGGGTGGCCGTCAGCTGATGCGGGTGAGCTTGTCGCCGAAGCCCGGTTCCGTCATCTCGCTCTGCAGGGCGACCGGCGCGGAGACCTTGCCCGTCCCCGTCCCGACCGTCACCTCGCCGACGACGGTGCCCGCGTCCGCCGTGTGTGCGGGCACCTTGCCGCCGTCGGTCAGCTTGAGGTCCACCTCGAGCCCGCCCCAGCCGACGGCCTTGAGGTCCTTGGTCGCGACCACGGGTGTCTGCCCGCCGAAGCCGTTGTCGACGTAACCGACGACCTGACCCTTCTTGACGACGGTGGCGGAGTCGACACCCTCCTGGGCGGTCCGGATCAGCGCCAGACTGCTCTGCAGGGCACGCTGCAGCTTGGCGTCCAGGGTCCCGTCGACATCGGCACCCATCACCGCGCCGATGATCCGGCGGGTCTTGCCGTCGATGACCGTGTCGGCCGTCCAGATGAGGTTGCCGCCGGCGGGGGTCGACGAGCCGGTCTTGATGCCGCTGACGCCGGGCTCCAGCAGGATGTTGTTGTTGTTGTAGATCATCTTGTCGATGCCCGGAATCTCGGCCTGCGGCATGTTCACGATTTCGCGGAAGACGTCGTTCTGCATGACCGCCTTGGCCAGCTTGAGCTGGTCGGCGGGGGTGGACCGGGTGGTGGCCTCGAGACCGCTGGGGTCCGTGTACACCGAGTTCGTCATCCCGAGGTCCTCAGCCGCCGCGTTCATCTTCGCGACGAACGCCTTCTCGGTGTCGGCGTCCCAGCGGGCCAGCAGCCGTGCCACGTTGTTGCCGGAGGGGATCATCAGGAGCTGGAGCATCTGACGCTCCGTGTACTTCTGGCCCTCCTGGATGGGCGCCGTCGACTCGTCCGGCCGGTCGGCCTCCTCGCCGGCCTTGGCGTCGACCACGATCTGGTCGCCCGCCTGCTTTCCGGTGATCGGGTGGCCCTGGAGGATCACGTACGCCGTCATGATCTTCGCGACGCTCGCGATCGGCGCGGACTTCTCCTTGCCGTACGTGCCGATGGTGCCGACGCCCTCGACCTCGACGGCGCCCTGCCCGTCCTCCGGCCACGGCATGTCCAGCTTCTCGCCGCCGAAGGTGTACGTGGGGTTCGCGGACAGGGTCAGCGTGGGGTCGGGCAGCGGGCGCACGGCCTGCGCGATCGCAAAGATGACCAGGACGAGCAGGAGGAGCGGCGTCCAGATCTTCACCCGCCTGACCGCGGTGCGGACCGGGGTCTCCGGGGGCGGCGGGGTGTTCGTCAGCTCGGCGAGCAGGTCGAGCGGCGGCCTGGGCGGCATGGGCTGCTGCCTGGTCCGCTCGGCCTCGGGGAGACCCGCCCCGGGGCTCGCGGGGGTGCCGGGTGCGGCCGCGACGTCCGGGGTGACCGTGGGACCGACCACGGGCGCGGGGCGTACGTCGTCCGAGCGCAGCGGCACGAACTTGCTGGTCCGCTCGGCGGGAGCCTCCGGGGACCCGGGGTCTCCGGCCGGCTTGGCGGCCCAGGAGGCGGGCTTCCGTGCGGCGGCCTTCTCCTTCGGCGGGAGCTTGAGCGCGGTCGTCGGGTGGTCGATCCGGTCGGCCCGCGGCGCCTTGAAGACGGCCGTCGGATGATCGATCCCTCGCCCGTCGCCCGCGGCGTCCGCCTCCTCCGCCGGGGACGCCTCCTCGCGGGTCCTGGGAACCCGCGGGGTGTCGCCGTCGCCGGAGGCGCGGGAGGCCGGTACGTCGTCCTTGGCGTCGGCGGACTCGGCGGGCTCAGCGGTCTCGGCTGACTCCGCGGTGCCGTCGGATGCCTCCGCCTCTGCCGGCTCGGCCTCTGCCTCTGCGGGCTTCTCGGTGTCGTCGGACGCCACGGTGTCGTCGTCGGCCGGGGAGGTGTCGTCGGCCGGGATCACGTCGGCGTCCGCCGGGGTCCCCTCGCCGGCGGTCTCCGCCTTGTCGTCGGTGACGGCCGGACCGTCGCCGCTGCTGCCGGACGACGGCTTGTCGTCGCCCTCGGACGGCTCGTCCGCATCCTCGGTCGCACCGCTCGGACCTGCGGCTTCCTCGTCGGGCCCGGTCGCCACCCATGCCGCGACGGCGGCGCGCAGCCGGGCGTCGGTGGGCGGCGCTCCGGCCTCGGGACCGGCCCCGGGACCGGCCCCGGAACCCGTCTCGGGCTCGGCGTCCGAAGCGGAGCCCTCGGCATCGGCGTCGGCCTTCGACGCCGCTTCCGGCGCGGACCGAGCCTCCGAAGCAGGCTCGGCGGCCTCCTCGCCCTCTCGCTCGGAGCCGAAGTCCGCCGCGCCGTCGGAACGGCTGGAATCGGACTCGGCCTCAGCTCCGCCTTCGGGCCGCGCCTCCTCGGAGGAAGCCGACGACGCCGACGAGGGCGCCTCAGGCGCCGCTGCGGCCTCTCCGGCCGTGCCCTCCGCCTTCTCCGCCTCCCCGGCCGCCTCACGGGTCGTGGAGGCCGTCTCAGGGCCCTCTGTGCCCTCCGAGGCGCCGGAGGCGCCCCCAGGGACGCCGGAGGCGCCTACTGAGGCGTCGGCCTCCGCGGAGTGCGGCAGACGGAAGACAGCCGTCTCGCTGTCCTTGGCGGTGCCTGTCGCCCCGTCCGTCGTGCTCCCGGCCGCCGCGGCGGCCGGTTCACGGAACACGGCGAGACGCGGATCGCGTTCCTCAGCCGTCCCCGAAGTCGTCCCCGACGACTTCCGCTGCTCCGACATGTCGGGGGACTCGCCCGCCACCGATACCTCCTTGATGAGCCGCGGGGACATGCCCGCACTGTCCGAACCATCTACCAGTGTCCTGTGTGAACCTTTGACCGAGCCGCTAGACGAGAACGACATACCTAACGGTTCCCTCACAAAGCACCCAGGCACCCTCGACAGACCAATGTGAGAGGGGTCACCCTGTCATTCATCCACGCGGGGAGGCATGGATGGGCAGGAGCCGCAGAACAATTCCGGAGGAGCTTCTGCTGCTCGCTCTGGACCCGACCACGGGTACCACAGCGCAGCCGCAGTCGCTCGACCTCGGCCTGGCCGGGGCACAGCTAGTGGAGCTGGCTCTGGCAGGACGGATAGCCCCTGACGGGGATCGTATCGCCGTGGTGATGCCACGGCCGACAGGAGATCCGACTCTGGACTCCGCACTGGAACTGCTGCGCCGTCGTGGCAGTCCGGTCCGGGCAGTCCACTGGATCGGCGGACCCCGGCTGGGACTTCGCCAGATCTACCTCGCTCATCTGGAGCGGTGCGGCATGGTTCACGCCGTGGCGGGCCAGATGTGCGGAGTGCTGCCGACGACTCGCTACCAGGCGACGGACACGGCAATCAGCCGGGACATCAGAGCCCGGCTGGACAACGCGATCCGCACCGGCGTACCGCCGGACCCGCGGACCGCGGCGCTCGCCGCACTGGCCCACGCGGTCGGACTCGGCAAGCATCTGTACCCCGGGAACGAGGGGCGCTCGTCGCGCTCCCGGCTCCGGGACCTGATCAGACACGACCCGATGGGCGGTCTCGTGGCGCATGCCGTGATGGACGTCCAGAACGGCGTGGCCGTCCAGCCACGCCGTAACCAGCAGACGGCAGGCGTGCCGTTGCAGCCGCAAGCACAAGCGCGTCGCGGCAGCATGGCGCACACCTCCGTCCACTGACAGCACGACCGCGCGGACACTTGGCGTGGAGCATTGAATACCGCCGCACCGACGTCCCCATGACCCGGTTCGGGAGCCGCACCAGGCGCGGGGCAGCCGGATCCACCGGCTGCCCCGCGCTCTTGCGCGCGCTGACTGCGTGTGGCCATTTCCCAGCGCGGCCGGTCCCCCGGGTGGCAATCTGCTGAGCAAGCAGATACGCACAGCTACAACAGCTGCATAGCCGGAGGTGCCGTTCCCGTGCCGACCAACGTCAATCCCACTGTCAGGCGACGCCGGCTGGGCCAGGAACTGCGCCGCCTCCGCGAGATCAAGGGCATGACGGCCGAGGAGGTGGCGGAGCGGCTGCTGGTCTCGCAGTCGAAGATCAGCCGGCTGGAGAACGGCCGCCGCTCGATCAGCCAGCGCGACGTACGTGATCTCTGCGGGGTCTACGAGGTCGAGGACCACCGCATCGTCGACTCGCTGATGCAGATGGCCAAGGACTCCCGCCAGCAGGGCTGGTGGCACGCCTTCGGTGACATCCCGTACAGCGTGTACATCGGACTGGAGACCGACGCCGAGTCCCTCCGGGTGTACGAACCCCAGGTGGTCCCGGGGCTGTTGCAGACCCGGGGTTACGCGGAGGCCCTCATCAACGGCGCCCTGCCCGAGACCCCGCCGTCCGACATCGAGAAGCGGGTGAACGTCCGGGCCCGCCGCCAGGACCGCGTCAACGCCCCCGAGCACCCCCTGCGCCTGTGGGCCGTCATCGACGAGTCCGCCCTGCGCCGGCTCGTCGGCGGCAAGCAGGTCATGATCCAGCAGCTGGAGCACCTCATCGAGCAGTCCCGGCTGCCCCATGTGACCGTGCAGGTGCTGCCCTTCGACATGGGTGCGCACCCCGGCATCAACGGGCAGTACGCCATCCTGGAATTTCCCGACGCGGCGGACTCCAGCGTCGTGTACATCGAGGGGGTCACCAGTGACCTCTACCTGGAGAAGGCGAACGACGTACAGCGCTACAGCGTCATGTACGAGCACCTGAGGGCACAGGCGCTGAACGTGGACCAGACCCGCCAGTTCATCGGCGACATCGCCAAGAGCTACACCCGCTGAGCGCCTGCCGAGCGTGCCGAAGGGGCCTGCCCGAGAGGCCCGTTCACGCCGGAAATGCTGCGATGTAAGCGAGGTGGGGGCGGGACGATACACCGCCACCACCTCGCAGCGGAAGACCCGCATGGAATATGCCATCCGGTCGAGTGAACGGCCCCACCACCACGCGATGTTGGCGAGTAGCGTCGATCACGCCAACAGGAACGAAGTTGGTGCCACTCACATCAACTCTCTGAACCGGAGTGAACATGGCCATTCTTCAGGGTGCTACGGATAACTGGACGAAGTCGACGTACTCGGGCGGCAACGGCGCGTGCGTCGAAGTGAAGTCGCCCGTCACGCAGGCCATCGCCGTGCGCGACTCGAAGGCGCCCGAAGGCCCCTCGCTCTCCTTCGTGTCCGGAGCGTGGAACACCTTCGTGCGCGACGTCGCGTCGGGTTCGATCAACGCCTGACCGGTACGCCGGTCCGCACGCGCCGCACCATGGCCGGTCACCGAACACGACCGCCAGGAGCCCTCTCGACTGGCCCGCCGTCCTGGCCGAGGGGGCTCGACCGCCATCGGAACCGGCGCCGTCGATGGACGTACCGCACGTCGATGGACGTACCGCACACATCGTTACCTCAGCATTCGGCACCGACAGCACACCGCGTGCCATCGGTGCGCAAGCGTCACGTACAGCTTTCCCCCTTCTCCGGCCGCACGGGACCCGCATCCCGTGCGGTCGTTCTGCGTTCTCGGGCGTTCCTGCCTTGCGTCGATCTCTGCACAGCCTGACGAAGTGCCCGCTTATCGTGTGGCCGCGGTCACGTTCACGACAACGCTCTGATAGGTCAAGAACAAGTAAAATCGTTCGGCTTGCTGATCCGCGTTCACATCCCTGATCGAGAAAACCTTGACCGAGGACCCGAACAGGCGGTTCAATCCCCGAAGTCCCCGATCCCGCACGGGGCCCCGCTGAACGGCCGTACTGACGAAGTGCGTTCCCGTTCACAAGGCGGACCCCTGGAGGGGGCACATGAACAGTCTCGACTGGGCCGTGCTCATCGGCTACTTCGGTGTGATGGTCGCGATCGGACTCTGGTCGCACAAGCGCGTGGACAATGTCAGCGACTTCTTCACGGCCGGCGGCAAGATGCCGTGGTGGCTGTCGGGCATCTCGCACCACATGTCCGGTTACAGCGCGGTGATGTTCACCGGCTACGCGGGTATCGCGTACCAGTACGGCGTCACGTCCTTCGTGACCTGGTCGCTGCCGATCGCGATCGGTATCGGCATCGGCGCCAAGCTCTTCGCACCCCGGCTCAACAGACTGCGTTCGCGGCTGCACGTGGCCTCGCCGCTCGAATACCTCAAGGACCGCTACAACGTCCCGACCCAGCAGGCCCTGGCCTGGTCCGGGCTGCTGCTGAAGATCGTGGACGTCGGCGCCAAGTGGGCCGCCATCGCCACCCTGCTCTCCGTCTTCACCGGTATCACCCTCACCCAGGGCATCTTCATCACCGGCGTCATCACGGCCGTCTACTGCACGGTCGGCGGGCTGTGGGCCGACGCGCTCACCGAGCTGGGGCAGTTCATCATCCAGCTCTTCGCCGGTGTGGCCATGCTGGTGATCGTCATGAGCAAGCTGGGCGGCTTCAGTTCGCTGTGGACGGTCTGGGACAAGCTGCCCGAGGGCCACACGGAGCCGACGGCCGGCCCGTACACGGTGACCTTCCTGCTGGCGTATCTCTTCATCAAGACCTTCGAGTACAACGGCGGCATGTGGAACCAGGCCCAGCGCTACATGGCCACGGACTCCGCACGCTCCGCGACCCGTTCGGCCTACCTCTCCGCCGCACTGTGGCTGGTCTGGCCGGTCGTGCTCTTCTTCCCGATGTGGGTGGCACCGCTGCTCGTCGAGGCCAAGAAGCCGGACGCCTCGGACAGTTACGCCCTGATGACCGAGCAGCTGCTGCCGCACGGGCTGCTGGGGCTGGTCGTCGTCGGGTTCTTCTCGCACACGATGGCCATGTGCTCCTCCGACGCCAACGCCATCTCGGCGGTCTTCACCCGTGACATCGCGCCGGTCTTCTCCAAGGCGGCCCGCACCTGGAGCAACCGCAGTGGCCTCCTGGCCGCGCGGCTGTCCACACTCGCCTTCCTCGGCCTGTCCATGGCGCTGGCGACGCAGATCAACTCGCCGACGTTCAAGGACATCATCTCGGTCGTCATCAAGTGGGTGGCAGGGCTGATGGGCCCGATCGCCATCCCGTTCATGCTGGGCATGCTGCGCAGGTTCCGCCGGTCCGGCCCCACGGCGGCGCTCACCAGCTGGGCGGCCGGGCTGCTCGCCTTCTTCTTCACCAACTACAACCTCGACGGTTCGGTGAAGACGGACGTCGCCCTGCAGTACCAGGTGGCCCTGCCGCTGGCGATATCCCTCGTGCTCTACATCGTCATCGGATTGGTGAAACCCGAGGACACCCCGGAGCGCGACGCCCTCATCGAGACGATCAACACGGAGGGTGGTGGCCCCCACGGCACCGCCGCCGCGGCGGCCGTACCGGCGCAGAAGCCCGGCCCGGAGAGCACGGGGGTCCCGGAGGGCGTGAAGGACTGACCGCCCCTCACGCGAGGGGCACCTGAACGGTGGGCGGGCGCGGCGGCGCCCGCCCACTCATGTCCTCCCGGAGGACGGGAAGCCTCAGCTCAGTCCCGCGGGTAGCGGGCCAGCCAGCCCGGGGCGACCGCGGCCGGGGTGTGCAGGGCGGGCCCCTGGGTCATCTCCATCGCGAAGTCGTCGGCGAGCTGGAGGAGCGTCGAGCGCCCCTCCAGCTCCGCCAGCCAGGCCGGCGGCAGCGCCGTCTCCCCGTGCAGCGCCCCGAGGAGGGCCCCGCAGACCGCCCCCGTGGCCGCGGACGGCCCGGAGTGGTTCACGGCGAGGCGCATGCCATGGCGTACGTCCTCGCCCACCAGCGCGCAGTACAGCGCCACGGCGAGGACCTCCTCCGCGGAGTCGGTGTCTCCCAGCGCCTCGATGAGGGCCGGCCCGGGTATCCCCTGGCGTACGGAGCCGAGGGCCTGCCGGAGCGCCTCGGTCACCTGCTCGTTGCCCGGGCGCTCGGCGAGCAGGGCGAGCGCGTGCTGGACCGAGCCGTCCAGCGTCTCGCCGCGGGCCAGTCCGTGCACCATGACGGCGAGCGCTCCGGCGGCGAGCTGCGCGGTGGCGTGGCCGTGGGTGTGGGCGGCGCACTCGACGGCCAGCTGGAGGACGAGCTGGGGCTCCCACCCGACGAGCAGCCCGAAGGGCGCCGAGCGGGTGAGCGCGGCCGAGTCCCGTGCCGCGGGGTTCTTGGGCACGGCGAGGGTGCCCATCGTGGCGTCACCGAAGCCGACGAGGCACTCCCGGGTCGGGGCGCGGCGGGTGTACAGCCACTCCTCCATGGCCAGCCAGCCGTTGTCCTTGCGGCGTTCGTCGGGCCCCCAGGCGCTCTGGGTGGACGCCCAGCGCAGATGGGCGCGGTGCACGTCGGTCGGCGGATGCCAGGCGCCGGTGTCGCGGCGGACCTGGGCGCGTATGAGCCCGTCGACGGTGAAGAGAGTGAGCTGGGTGACCGCGGTGACGGCGCCGCGTCTGCCGTGCGCGGGGACGAAGTCGGCCACCCCGTCCGCACCGTGGGCGGCGCGTATCGCCTCCAGGGTGAGCCCCGAGACACCCGCCCCGAGCGCGTCCCCGATGGCCCCGCCGAGCAGGGATCCCCGCACCCGGCCGCGGAAGTCCTGCTGCTGGGCACGGCCCCAGACAGCTGTGGTCCCTGTGCTCACCGTGCCCCTTCCGTCCGCCCTGCCGCCTGCGACTGCGCAAGCACTGTAATCGAACGGGAAGCAGCGGTTCAGGGGTGGAACGGAATGTACGGACTGGTACGCGAGAGCACTTCGGCGCGGCATTCCTCATGGTTTCCGGCCCCGGCTCCCGGGCCCGGGAGACCTGTTGCCCGCGGCCGGGACAGCTGCCCGGCCGCGGGTGGCGAGGTCAGCCGAACATGCCGGGCCGGTAGTCGCCCGCCGGCTGCTGGACGAGGACGTTCAGCCTGTTGTACGCGTTGATGAGGGCGATCAGGGCCACCAGGGCGAGGAGCTGGTCCTCGTCGTAGTGCTCGGCGGCGTTCGCCCACACGTCGTCCGGCACGCCGCCGGCCGCGTCGGCGATGCGGGTCCCCTGCTCCGCCAGCTCCAGGGCGGCGCGCTCGGCGTCGGTGAAGACGGTGGCCTCGCGCCACACCGCGATCAGGTTGAGCCGGAGCGCCGTCTCACCCGCCTCGGTGGCGTCCTTGGTGTGCATGTCGGTGCAGAAACCGCACCCGTTGATCTGGCTGGCCCGGATCTTGACCAGCTCCTGGGTCGCGGCGGGCAGCCCCGAGTCGGTGACCACCTTCCCGGCCGAGTTGATGTGCCGCAGGAAGGTGGCGGCGGCCTTGTCGCCGAAGAGGTCGAGACGAGCGTTCATGATCAGCTCCTGAGCTGTTGCCGTTGCTTACACCCCCTCGACGGACCGCCCCCGGTGGGATGTGACACGGCTCCATGTGACCTGCGTCTCGCGAGGGTGTCACCACCGGCGCTGCCCCGCCGGAGTCCATCGGATTCATCAGGGGCGTCCTGGAGCACAGATCATGAGCTCTACGCGGCTGATCCCACGGCGTCCAGCGCCGGATAGTCGGTGTAGCCCGTCTCCCCGCCCACGTACATCAGATACGCGTCCCGGACCTGGTTCACCGGCGCCCCCGTACGCATCCGGCGGATCAGGTCCGGGTTGGCGAGGAAGGGGCGGCCCAGCGCGATCACGTCCGCTCCGGCGGCCAGCAGCCGCTCGGCGTGGGCGATGCCGCCGTCCTCCGGGATGCGGTCCTTCGGCAGGACGGGGTTGGCGATCAGCGTGCCCTGCCAGTCCTTACGGATCCGCTGGAAGACGAGGTCCTCCGGATCGGCGTACCCCACGTGCAGATAGGCGAGGCCCGTCCCGGCCAGGGCCGCGAGGAGCGCCGGGTAGATCTCCTCGGTGTCGCCTTCCGCCATCCCGTTGACCGTGCTCCACGGCGACACGCGCAGGCCGACCCGCTCGGGGCCGATCGCCGCCGCCACGGCCTCCACCACCTCCACGACGAAGCGGATGCGGTGATCCACGGACCCGCCGTAGGCATCGGTCCGACGGTTGGTGCCCTGGCCCAGGAACTGGTGGAGGAGGTGGCCGTTGGCGCTGTGGACCTCCACTCCTTCGAAGCCCGCATCGATGGCGTTGCGGGCCGCCGAGGCGAAGTCGGCGACGGTGGAGGCGATGTCCCCGGTGGTCATCTCGCGGGGGACGACCGAGGGCACACGCCCGGCCGGGGTGTGGATCGTCTCCGGCAGCGCGATCGGCGAGGGGGCGACCGGCGTCAGTCCGCTGGTGTCGGGATGGCCGGCGCGCCCGCCGTGCTGGATCTGGAGGAACATCCGCCCGCCCTCCGCACGGACCGCGTCGGTGACCCGCCGCCACCCGGCGACATGAGCCGGGCTGTGGATCGCGGTGATGTTCGGGTACGTCTGCCCCACGGCGTTCGGCGTGGACGCCTCCGCGATGATCAGCCCCGCCGAGGCGCGCTGCGCGTAGTACGTCGCCATGAGCGGGGTCGGAACGCCGTCGGCGGTGGCGCGGTTCCGGGTCAGCGGAGCCATCACGAGGCGGTGGGGAAGGGTGAGGGGACCGAGTTCGACGGTCTCGAAGAGCTTCGCGGAGGAAGTGGCTGCGTTCGTCATGCCGGAACGGTAAGAATTGACACCGGTGTCAGGTTCAAGTCCCGGAGGCGAGAGAACCATGCGGATCGGCGAGCTGGCCACACGTACGGGCGTGAGCGAACGCTCCCTGCGCTACTACGAGACCCAGAACCTCCTGACGGCCGACCGCACCCCCGGCGGCCACCGCGACTACGCCGAGAGCGCGGTCGACCGCGTGATCCGCATCCAGGAGTTCTACGCCGCCGGGCTGTGCAGCTCGAAGATCGCCGAACTGCTGCCTTGTGTACGGGACGCGGACGGC
This sequence comes from Streptomyces sp. NPDC023573, assembly GCF_055559735.1. Lineage (NCBI taxonomy): Bacteria > Bacillati > Actinomycetota > Actinomycetes > Kitasatosporales > Streptomycetaceae > Streptomyces > Streptomyces sp. NPDC023573. Next base: position 91,750 of record NZ_JBVHKB010000009.1, on the reverse strand, counting down.
GGTCCCTCCGAGATCGCCACGTCGCGTCTGGTCAGCGACCTCTCCGTGGAGCGGGAACGCATCGACCGGAAGATCGACGAGCTACGGCGCTCCCGGGAGGTGCTGGACGACGTGATCGCCACGGCGGCGGGCGGGGCCCCGAGCGAACGCTGAGCCGGGCACCCGTCCGTCATCTCCCCGGCGAACGGTCCGGACCGCAGGTCCGCCGAAAAAGGGGACACAGGGTGTCGGGTATGACGTCGAGCATGGTTTCACCGGTCGTCGGCGATGACATTCATGGACCGGGCCGTGCAGCCTGCCAGGACTCGAGGAGATTCATGCCCGACACATCGACCACTTCGGAACCGCCGCTCCACGGAAGGATCGCCCTGGTCGCAGGCGCCACCCGGGGCGCCGGGCGCGGTATCGCCGTTCAGCTCGGCGCGGCGGGGGCGACCGTCTACGTCACCGGCCGCACGACCCGGGGCCGGCGCTCGGAGTACGACAGGCCCGAGACGATCGAGGAGACCGCGGAGCTCGTCACCGCCGCGGGCGGTACGGGCATCGCGGTGCCGACCGACCACCTGGTGCCCGAGCAGGTCCGTGCGCTGGCCGAGCGCATCGATGCCGAGCAGGGTCGTCTCGACGTGCTGGTCAACGACGTCTGGGGCGGCGAGCGGCTGTTCGCCTTCGACAAGCCGGTGTGGGAACACGACCTGGACGACGGGCTGCGGCTGCTCCGGCTGGGCGTGGAGACGCATGCGATCACCAGCCACTTCCTGCTGCCCCTGCTGGTGCGGCGGCCGGGCGGGCTCGTGGTCGAGATGACCGACGGAACAGCCGCGTACAACGCGGCGAACTACCGCAACTCCTACTTCTACGACCTGGTCAAGAACAGCGTGCTCCGGATGGCGTTCGTCCTCGCCCACGAGCTGGAGCCGCACGGCGGGACCGCCGTGGCCCTCACCCCGGGATGGCTCCGCTCGGAGATGATGCTCGACACCTTCGGCGTGGCGGAGGAGAACTGGCGCGACGCGCTGACCGAGGTGCCGCACTTCTGCATCTCGGAAAGCCCGGCGTACGTGGGCCGCGGGGTCGCCGCTCTGGCCGGGGACACGGACCTGGCCCGCCGGAACGGGCAGTCACTGTCCAGCGGGCAACTCGCCCAGGAGTACGGCTTCACCGACCTCGACGGTTCCCGCCCCGACTCCTGGCGCTATCTCGTCGAGGTCGCCGACGCCGGGAAGCCGGCCGACGCGTCGGGGTATCGCTGACGGTCGGGCCGGGGGGGTCGCTTCGGCTGAGGAGCCGAGCCGCCTACTCCTCGGCGAAGACGTCCTCGGCCGACCGGGCGGTGGGGGCCCGCAGAAGCCAGCGGTTCAGGGTGTCGAGATCACCGCAGGTGGTGATCCGTTCACGCGCCTCGTCCGATACGTCGACGCCCGCGTGCGCGAGGAAGAGCAGGATGCCCTGCGCAATGCCTTCCGTCCGGCCTTCCGTCCGGCCTTCCGTCCGGCCCTCGTCCCGGATTTCCTCTGCCATGAAGGACTTGTAGAAAGAGAGGTCCACGGCCACCAGGTTCCTCCACTGTTGTGCGGCCGGGCGGTTGCCCAGGCCTTGCGCGGTGAGTTCGACAAGGGGATCGGCGATGATTTCAGGTACGTCCCGCAGAGCGGTGGACAGCGTTTTCAGTATGGCACCGATGTCCGGATCGGCAGCATGTGTGATTGCCGCCAGCGTGGTCAGCGCCAGATCCTTCCGGGCCTCGGCGACATCGGTGATCACCGGCATGTTGTGCGGGCCCGCGACGAGAGGACGCAGGGTGAGCGCGGGCCACTGGCGGGGGCCGATGGAGACAGGGGCGGAGGCCCATTCCGCCGTCGCACGGTCCTGACAGACGACCAGCAGCAGCGGCGGAAGCCGGTATTTCGTGTGGAGGTAGGACAGGTAGTAGGCCCAGCTCGCCGGCTTGTCCGCGTCCTTCTTCCCCTGGGCCTCGATGGCCAGGAGAAACGGCTCATCCTGCTCCGTCTCCAGCCGCAGCAGGGTGTCCACCCGCCGTTCGAGAGGCCGGTTCTCGGTCAGGTCGGTAGGCATCACAGTGACCGAGACGGGCGGGGCGATCGTGATCCCCAGTACTTCCGAGACACGGGAAAACAGGCCCGGGTGCTCCTGGAAGATGCGGTGCATCGCCTCATGGGGCGAACTGACCATGCGGAACTCCTGCGGGTGGCTTGATGCTCGAAGCTCCCCCGAGCACCGGGTTCGTCCTTGCCAGGAGCATATGTTCGCAGTGTCATCCAAACCCGCCCCAAAGAGGCGGATCACCCATGTGAGTGACGTACTCAGAACGGCAGTTACGAGCAGCCGCTTCCGGAGCCCGACCGCGCGGCTCCGGAAGCGGCCCGCGCTCCGCTACTGCGGCAGCACCGGGAGCAGCTCCGGCAGGTGCCCGTCCGACGCCGCCGCGGCCTTGACGCGCTCCTCCGGGACCTCGCCGTACAGCGTCGTGCGCGGCTTCGCCGGCCGGCCCGCCAGGTCGGCGATGGCGACGAGGTCCTGGATCGACCGGTACGAGCCGTAACTGGAGCCCGCCATGCGGGAGATGGTCTCCTCCATCAGCGTCCCGCCGAGGTCGTTCGCGCCCGAGCGCAGCATTTCGGCTGCCCCTTCCGCGCCGAGCTTCACCCAGCTGGTCTGGATGTTGGTGATGTGCGGGTGGAGCAGGAGGCGGGCCATCGCGGTGACGGCCCGGTTGTCGCGGTCGGTGGGACCCGGGCGGGCGATGCCCGCCAGGTAGACCGGGGCGTTGGTGTGGATGAACGGCAGCGTCACGAACTCCGTGAAGCCGCCGGTCTCCTGCTGGAGCCGGGCCAGCGTCCGGAAGTGGCCGAGCCAGTGGCGGGGCTGGTCGACATGGCCGTACATCATCGTGGACGAGGAGCGCAGGCCCGTCTCGTGGGCCGTCCTGATGACCTCCAGCCAGTCGGCCGTCGGCAGCTTGCCCTTGGTGAGGATCCAGCGGACCTCGTCGTCGAGGATCTCCGCGGCGGTGCCGGGGATCGAGCCGAGGCCGGCTTCCTTCGCGGCCGTCAGCCAGTCGCGGATGGACATGCCGGTGCGGGTCGCGCCGTTGACGACCTCCATCGGTGAGAAGGCGTGGACGTGCATGCCCGGTACGCGTTCCTTCACCGCCCGCGCGATGTCGAAGTACGCGGTGCCGGGCAGGTCCGGGTGGATGCCGCCCTGCATGCAGACCTCGACCGCGCCGACGTCCCAGGCCTGCGCCGCGCGGTCGGCGACCTGGTCCAGGGAGAGGGTGTAGGCGTCGGCGTCCGTACGCCGCTGGGCGAAGGCGCAGAACCGGCAGCCGGTGTAGCAGACGTTGGTGAAGTTGATGTTCCTGGTGACGATGTAGGTGACGTCGTCACCGACCACGTCACGGCGCAGGGTGTCCGCGATCCGGCACAGCTCGTCCAGCGCCGGCCCTTCCGCGTGGAGCAGGGCGAGGGCCTGGTCGTCGGTGAGCTTGGTGGGGTCGTCGGCGGCCTGGCTCAGGGCCTGGCGTACGTCGGTGTCGATGCGGGACGGCACCATGCCGGGGGCGGCGGCCTCCCGCAGTGCCTCCCAGTCGCCGTACACCTCGTCGAAGTCGTCGCGCCGGTCGCCGGTGCGGCCCTCGGTGTCGATGGTGCGGTGCAGGTCCGTGCGGCCGGACGAGCCGAACCCCTCGTCGGGCTCCTGCCAGGGCAGCCCGGCCGGGATCACGCCCTCCCGGGCGAGACCCGTCTCCGGGTCGGCGAGCGCGCGCACGTGCGGCAGGAGGCGGGGGTCGAGCCAGGGCTCGCCGCGTTGGATGAACTCCGGGTAGATGGTGAGGCGTTCGCGCAACTGGAAGCCGGACTCGGCGGTGCGGGCGGCCAGCTCGTCGATGTGCGGCCAGGGGCGCTCGGGGTTCACATGGTCCGGGGTGAGGGGTGACACGCCGCCCCAGTCGTCGATGCCCGCGCCGATCAGCAGGGCGTACTCGGCGTCGACGAGATTCGGCGGGGCCTGGATGCGGGCCGAGGGGCCGAGGATGTGGCGGGCGACAGCGATCGCGGCGGCCAGCTCCTCCAGTTCGGCGTCCGGCATCCCGCGCATCGCGGTGTCGGGCTTGGCGCGGAAGTTCTGGACGATGACTTCCTGGATGCCGTGGTAGGCGCGGGCCGTCTTGCGCAGCTCGAAGAGGGAGTCGGCCCGCTCCTCGTACGACTCACCGATCCCGATCAGGATTCCCGTGGTGAACGGCACGTTGGACCGGCCGGCGTCCTCCAGCACCCGGAGCCGGACGGCCGGCTCCTTGTCCGGGGACCCGTAGTGCGGTCCCCCCTTCTCCGACCACAGCCGGGTCGCAGTCGTCTCCAGCATCATGCCCATGGACGGCGCGACGGGCTTCAGCCGCTGAAGGTCCGTCCACGTCATCACACCGGGGTTCAGGTGCGGCAGCAGCCCCGTCTCCTCCAGCACCCGTACCGCCATGGCCCGCACATACGCCAGGGTGTCGTCGTACCCCTCGGCCTCCAGCCACTCCCGCGCCTCGGGCCAACGGTCCTCGGGCCGGTCGCCGAGCGTGAACAGAGCTTCCTTGCAGCCCATTTCGGCGCCCTTGCGGGCGATGTCGAGGACTTCGTCCGGCGACAGGAACATCCCGTGGCCCGCGCGCTTGAGCTTCCCGGGCACGGTGACGAAGGTGCAGTAGTGGCAGGTGTCCCGGCAGAGCCGGGTCAGCGGGATGAAGACCTTGCGGGAGTACGTGATCACTCCCGGCCGGCCCGCGGCTTCGAGACCCGCGTCCCGGACCCGGGCGGCGGACGTGGCGAGATCGGTCAGGTCGTCCCCCCGCGCCTGGAGCAGGGCGGCGGCCTCGGCCACGTCGAGGGCGACGCCGTCGCGGGCCCGCCGGAGGGCACGCCGCATGGCGTTGGTCGTGGGGCGCTGAGGAACGGTCATGATCCGAGCATACGAGCGCGTCACTCCTTCCGGACCAGGGCCTCTTCCCCGCGTAACCGCCGTTCGACCACTGGCGCCTTGGCCGTTATGTCCCGCTTGCCCCGTAGGCTCGGGGAGGTGATGGAAACGATCGTCTTCGACATCGGAGAGACCCTCGTCCGCGACGACCGCCACTGGGCCTCGTGGGCCGACTGGCTCGGGGTCCCGCCGCACACCGTCAGCGCCCTGGTCGGCGCCGCCGTCGCACAGGGCCGCGACGGCACCGACGCGTTGCGCATCCTGCGCCCCGGCATGGACGTCGGGGAGGCGTCCCACGCCCGGGCGGCGGCCGGGCGTGGCGAGCACCTGGACGAGAGGGACCTCTACCCCGACGTCCGCCCGGCGCTGGCCGAACTGCGCGCGCTCGGCCTGCGGGTCGTCGTGGCGGGCGACCGGACGGCGCGGGCGGGAGCGCTGCTGCGAGCCCTGGACCTGCCGGCCGACCTGGTCGTCACCTCGGAGGAGTGGGGCGTCACCAAACCGGACCGGGAGTTCTTCGCCCGCGTCCTGGAGGTGTCGGGCGCCGCGCCGGAGGCCACCCTGTACGTGGGGGACCACCCCGCCGACGACCTCTTTCCGGCCAAGTCGTGCGGACTGCGGGCGGCCCACATCCGCCGCGGCCCGTACGGACATTGGTGGGCGGACCACCCGGACGTGCTGGAGACGGCGGACTGGCACATCGGCGCCCTGACCGAACTCCCGGGACTGCTGGGCAGAACCGCGCGACGCCGGGCGTCCCGGGGCCGGCGCGAGGAGACCGCACCGCAGGGGGAGACCGCGCCGGGCGAGGAACCCGCGCCGCCGGGGAAAACCGCGCCGGGCGCGGAGACCGCACCGCAGGGGGAGACCGCGCCGGGCGCGGAAACCGCACCGCAGGGGGAAACAGCCTCACCCGAGGATTCCGTCCCGCCCGGGGCCGCCGCCCCACCCGACGGGACCAGCCCGCCCCAGCGGCTACGGGTCTGAGCCCTGCGCCCCCACTCCCCTACTCCTCGTCTCCCCGCAGCGAGAGCCGCAGCCGGTCGCTGGCCAGCCTCATGTGCTCGGCCATCGCCGCGTCCGCGCCCTCCGGGTCCCCCGCCCGGATCGCGTCGAGCACGGCCCCGTGCTCGTGCAGCGTCCCGCTGACCGTGCCCTCGATGTCTCCCGCCCGCTCCATCCACACCTGGAGCAACGCCCGGATGGAGTGCAGGATGTCGCTGAGCACCGTGTTGCGGGCGATGTTCGCGGTCTCCAGGTGGAAGGCGATATCGGCGTCGATGAACGCCTTGACGTCCGTCCCCGCCTCCCGCATCCGCTCCAGGTGCTCCTCCAGCCGCTCGACGTCGGCCTCGGACGCCCGGTCCGCGGCCAGCCGCGCCGACATGCCCTCCATGAAGGTGCGGACCTCGACCAGGTCCTGGGTGCGGCGCTGACCGAGCATCAGGCCCCAGTTGATGGCCCGCGGCAGGAACTCCGAGGTCCCCTCGCGGACGTACGAGCCCGAGCCGGGCCTGATCTCGATGATGCCCAGGACGTCCAGCGCGGACAGCGCCCCGCGCACGCTGGACCGCGCGACGCCGAGGGCGTCGGCGAGCTGGCGCTCGGCGGGCAGGCGCGTGCCGGGCTTCAGGTTCCCCTCGGACAGGTGATCAAGAAGCCGCTTGGCCACCTCACTGACCGAGGACTCCCGTACGACGGGGCGCAGAAGTGACGTGAAATCGGGCGCTTCGGGCTGCGTGGACACGCTGACCAGTACATCAGACGGGGCGGCGGAACCCCGGAGCGGGCGGACGATAACGCGCTCATCGGCCCAGGAGAAGAGCTCAGGGGAGCGACCTACGTCACTTTGGTAAATTGGTGACCAATTTAGGATCCAGGGCTAGCTTGGAGTTGTTCACCGGCCGGAAACACAACCTTCCACGGTTCGCCTTCGCCTGCCGGAGCAGACACGGAATCGGACAAAGCGGTCCGCAAGCGAGGAGTCTCCATGGGCGCCACTGCGCATTCAGCGATCGAGAGATCAGCGATCAAGAAGGTCTCGGTCCGGCTCGTCCCCTTCGTGGCCCTGATGTTCTTCGTGAACTACCTGGACCGGACGGCCGTCTCCTTCGCCGAGCCCAACGGCATGGGGCAGGACCTCGCCCTCACCGCCGCGCAGTTCGGCTTCGCCTCCGGGGTCTTCTTCATCGGCTACATCATTCTCGAAGTGCCCAGCAACATGGCGCTGCACAAGTTCGGTGCCCGGCGCTGGCTGGCCAGGATCATGGTGAGCTGGGGCATCGTGGCCCTCCTCTTCACCTGGGTGCAGAACAACGAGCAGCTGTACACGCTCCGCTTCCTGCTCGGTGTCGCGGAGGCGGGCTTCTTCCCCGGCGCGATCCTCTTCCTCAGCCAGTGGGTGCCCTCCCGGCACCGTACGAAGGTGCTCGGCCTCTTCTATCTGGCGCAGCCCCTGACCACCGTCATCGGCGCCCCGCTGGCCGGATGGTTCATCAACCAGCACGGGCTCTTCGGCCTCGAGGGCTGGCGCGTGATGTTCCTCGGCGTGTCCATCCCGGCGATCCTGCTGGGTGTCATCGCCTGGTTCTACCTGATCGACAAGCCGGCCGACGCGAAGTGGCTGACCTCCGAGGAGCGGGACTGGCTGACCGCGGAGCTCGCCGCCGAGAACGCCGGCAAGACCGGCGCCGGTGAGAAGGCCGCCCACGGCAAGGACGCCCTGAAGGCCGCCTTCACCAACAGCCGCGTCTGGATCCTCGCGCTCATCTACTTCGGCTTCATCTACGGCCTGTACGCCCTCGCCTTCTTCCTGCCGACGATCATCAACGGCTTCCAGGAGCAGTTCGGCACGACGTTCAGCGTGATGGACAAGGCCCTGATCACGGCCATCCCGTACCTCCCGGCCGCGATCGTCCTCTACTTCTGGTCCCGCCACGCCACCAGGCACGGCGTCCACACCTGGCACATCGCGGGCCCGGCCGTCGTCGGCGGGATCTCCATCCCGGTCGCCCTCTACATGGGCTCACCGGCCGCCACGGTCGCCGTGATCACCGTCACCGCCTGTGCGATCTTCGCCGCGCTGCCGGTCTTCTGGTCCGTCCCCTCGCAGTTCCTGACCGGCGCGACAGCCGCGGCCGGTATCGCCCTGATCAACACCGCGGGCAACGTGGCCGGCTTCGCCGCCGGTTACGTCACCGGCTGGCTGAAGGACTTCAGCGGTGCCTACTACCTGCCGCTGTTCCTCGTCGGGGCTTTCATGCTCATGTCCGCCGCGCTGATGCTGTGGCTCGCCAACCGGTCGAAGGGCCGGGGAGCGAACCAGGGCCGGCCCCTCGCAGAGGTCCGCTGATGACCCGCCTGTCCAACGACCCCGCCGCCTTCGCCGACGAGGCACTCGAAGGCTTCGTCGCCGCCCATCCCCGCAGGGTCCGCCAGGTCCCCGGCGGTGTGGTCCGGGCCACCCGCACCGCTCCCGGCCAGGTCGCCGTGGTGGTCGGCGGCGGCTCCGGCCACTACCCGGCGTTCTCCGGTCTCGTCGGCCAGGGCCTCGCCCACGGCGCGGCCGTCGGCAACGTCTTCGCCTCCCCCTCCGCCCACCAGGTGCGCCAGGTCGCGCGGGCCGCCGAGACCGGCGGCGGTGTCCTCCTCGCGTACGGGAACTACGCCGGCGACGTCCTGCACTTCGGCCAGGCCGCCTCCCGGCTCACCGCGGAGGGCGTCCCCACCCGCACGCTCGGCGTCACGGACGACATGTCCAGCGCCTCCCCCGCCGAGGCCCACAAGCGCCGCGGTGTCGCCGGTGACCTGGTCGTCTTCAAGGCGGCCTCGGCCGCGGCCGAGGCCGGGCTCCCGCTGGACGAGGTGACCAGGATCGCCGAGCTGGCGAACGCCCGCACCCGGTCCTTCGGTGTCGCGTTCTCCGGCTGCACCCTGCCGGGCGCCGACCACCCGCTGTTCAGCGTCCCCGAGGGCCGGATGGCCGTCGGCCTGGGCATCCACGGCGAGCCCGGCATGGGCGAGCAGCCCGTACCGACCGCCGACGAGGCGGCCGAGCTCCTGGTCTCCACCGTCCTCGGCGAGCTCCCCGAGGGGGTCGACTCGCCCCACGGGCAGCGCGCGGCGGTGGTCCTCAACGGCCTCGGCTCGGTGAAGTACGAGGAACTGTTCGTCGTCTACCGCCGGGTCGCCCAGCTCCTCGCCGAGGCCGGTGTGGAGGCCGTCGACCCCGAGGTCGGCGAGCTCGTCACCAGCTTCGACATGGCCGGAGTCTCGCTCACCCTGTGCTGGCTCACCGACGAGCTGGAGCCCCTGTGGACGGCCCCGGCCGACGCCCCCGCCTATCGCAAGGGCACCGTCGAGGCTGCGGACCTGTTCGTCCCCGACCCGGCGGCGGAGACCGCCGAGGAGCCCGTCGCGCCCGCCACCGACGCCTCCCGCGAGGCCGCCCGCACGGCGCTCGCCGCCCTGCGCGTCCTCAAGGAGACCGTCGACGTCCACGCCGAGGAGCTCGGCCGGATCGACGCGGTCGCGGGCGACGGCGACCACGGCATCGGCATGCAGCGCGGCTCCACCGGGGCGTACGAGGCCGCTGCCCGCGCCGAAGCGCTCGGCGCCGGCGCAGAAACGCTTCTTCACCGGGCCGCCGACGCCTGGGCGGACCGGGCCGGCGGCACCTCCGGCGCGCTGTGGGGCGTCATGCTCCGGGCGCTCGGCACCGCGCTCGGCGACACCGAGCGGCCCACGGCCCCCGTCGTCGCCACCGGGGTCGCCCGGGCCGCGGCGGGTGTGATGGAGCTGGGGAAGGCGGAGGTCGGTGACAAGACCATGGTCGACGTCCTCGTCCCCTTCTCCTACGCGCTCACGGCCGCCACCGACGCGGGGCAGCCCCTTGCCGCCGCCTGGGACACCGCCGCGCACTCCGCGTCCGCCGCCGCCGAGGCCACGGCGCAGCTGCTCCCCCGGATGGGCCGCGCCCGCCCCCACGCCGAGAAGAGCCTCGGCACCCCGGACGCCGGCGCCCACTCGCTCGCCCTGATCGTCCGTGCCGTGCACGGCGTGTTCGTACCCACACTGGAGAACCACTGATGTCCGAGAAGCGGTCCGAGAAGCCGTCCGAGAAGCTCCGTGTCGTCGTCGGCTGCGACGACGCCGGTTACGCGTACAAGGAAGCCCTCAAGAAGGACCTGGAGGCCAGCGGTCTCGTCGAAGCCGTCACCGATGTCGGCGTCGACGCGGACGGGCACACCGCCTACCCGAAGGTCGCCATCGCCGCGGCCGAGATGGTCGCGCGCGGCGAGGCCGACCGGGCCCTGCTGGTCTGCGGCACGGGCCTCGGCGTGGCCATCGCCGCGAACAAGGTCAAGGGCGTCCGGGCCGTCACCGCCCACGACTCCTTCTCCGTCGAGCGCGCGGTCCTCTCCAACAACGCCCAGGTCCTCACCTTCGGCCAGCGCGTCGTCGGCCTGGAGCTGGCCCGCCGGCTGGCCTCCGAGTGGCTGACGTACCGCTTCGACGAGGCGTCGGCGTCCGCCGCCAAGGTCGCGCTGATGGACGACTACGAGAACAAGCAGGAAGCCGCAGCCTGATGTCCCCCGCGCAGACCCCCCAGGGCCCCCGGGTCACGATCGGGGTGAGCCTGAAGATGTACTTCGGCCACCACGAGACCCTCAACTGGGCCCGCAGCATCGCGGATCTGGCCGCCCGGCACCCCGCCGTCACCGGCGGTTCGGCCGAGCTGTTCGTGCTGCCCGCCTTCCCCGCCCTCGTCCCGGTCACCGGCATCCTGGCCGGCACCCGGGTGCGTACCGGGGCGCAGGACCTGGCGACCGAGGACTCCGGTCCGTACACCGGCGAGGTCAGCGGCGCGCACCTGCACGAGATCGGCGCCCGCTACGCCGAGGTCGGGCACGCCGAGCGCCGCCGGCTCTTCGGCGAGGGCGACACCGTCGTCGCCGCCAAGACGGCCGCCGCCCTGCGCAACGGGCTGACCCCGGTGCTCTGCGTCGGCGAACTCGACCAGGTCTCCCCCGGCGAGGCGGCCGCCCGCACGGTCGCCGAGGCCGAGCGCGTCCTGGCCACGGCGGCCCACGACGGCCCCCTCGCCCCGGTCGTCCTCGCCTACGAACCGCAGTGGGCCATCGGTGCCCCCCGGCCCGCCTCACCCGAGCACATCCGCACGGTCTGCGAGGCCCTCACGGCCTGGCTCGCCACCCAGCCCTCCCTGGCCGACAGCCGCGTGATCTACGGCGGCAGCGCGGGCCCGGGCCTGCTGACCGAGCTGGGCCCGTGCGTCGACGGCCTGTTCCTCGGCCGCTTCGCCCACGACCCGGCAGCGGTGGAACGCATCCTCGACGAGGCGCGGGAAGGGGCCGCCGCGTGTACGGCCTGAGCACCTACGCCTTCTTCTGGCGCATCTCGGACAGGGCTCCCCGCCCCCTGACCCTCGACGAGATGCTCGCCGAGACCCACCAACTGGGCGGCGAGGTCTTCCAGATCTGCGACTACCCGCTGATCGAGTCGTACGACGACGACCAGCTCGACGCCCTGCGCGCCACCGCCGCCGGCCACGGCATCACGCTGGAGCTGGGCACCAGGGGCGTACGCACGGAGCACCTCACCGGCTACCTCCGCATCGCGCGGCGCCTGGGCGTCACCCTGGTCCGCTCCATGCTGAACACGGCGGAGCACCGCCCGACCGTCGCGGAGGCCACGGCGCTCCTGCGCGAAGCCGTCCCCGCCTACGCGGCGGCAGGCGTCACGCTCGGCCTGGAAACCTACGAACAGGTCTCCACCGACGACCTGTTGTCCGTCGTGCGCGGCGTGGACAGCCCGAACCTCGGCGTCGTCCTCGACCCGGGCAACAGCGTCGCCCGCCTGGAGCGCCCGGTGGACGTCGTCGACGCCACCGCCCCGTACGTGGTGAACATCCACGTCAAGGACTTCTCGTTCTCCCGCCGCGACGGCTGGGTCGGCTTCACCTACGCCGGCTGCCTTCTCGGCGAGGGCCTCCTCGACTACGACCACATGATCCGCGAGGTCGGTCCCGACGAGCGAGGCATCAACCAGATCGTGGAGCACTGGCTCCCCTGGCAGGGCGATTTCGAGGAGACCGCCCGCCTGGAGGACCAGTGGACCCGGCACAGCATCAACACCCTTCTGAGGAGCAAGTAATGGCCACCGGATCCAGGACCGTCGCCGTCATCGGGGCCGCAGGCAAGATGGGCCAGCGCGTCTCGAACAACCTGGTCAAGAGCGACTTCACCACCCTCTTCGCCGAGAACTCCCCCAAGGGCCAGGAGCTGATCCGCGAGCTCGGCCGAGAGCTGACCGACAGCGCCGACGCCGCCGCGCAGGCCGACGTCGTGATCCTCGCCGTCCCGGACGTCGTCCTCGGCACGGTCTCCGAGCAGCTCGTCCCGGTCATGAAGCCGGGCGCGATCCTGCTGACCCTGGACCCGGCCGCCGCGTACGCCGGCCTGCTGACCCGCCGCGCGGACGTGCACAACGCCGTGGCGCACCCCTGCCACCCGTCGGTGTTCCTGGAGCGGACGACCAAGGAGGAGTGGGCGGACACCTTCGGTGGCATCGCCGCCCCGCAGGAGGTCGTGGCCTCCTTCGAGCCCGCCGCCGAGTCCGCCGACCCGGCGGCGCGGGAGCTGGCCGAGGCCGTCATCTCCACCATGTACGCCCCGGTCGTCGAGGTTCACTGGGTGACGGTCAAGCAGCTCGCGGTCCTGGAGCCGACGCTCGTCGAGACGATCGCCTGCATGGTCGGCGCCCTGCTGACCGAGGCCCTGCACGAGACGGTCCACACGGTGGGCGTCCCGGAGAAGGCGGCCCGCGCGATGCTGCTCGGCCACACCCAGGTCGCGCTCGCCAACACGCTCAAGGGCTCGAACCCGTTCTCCGACGCGTGCCTGATCGCGATGGACTACGGCCGCGAGTCGATCGTCCGCGACGACTGGAAGAACGTCTTCAAGGACGACGAGCTCGACAAGGTCATCACGCGGATGCTCAAGATCAAGGAGATCAAGCGCTGACCAGGGCCTGACACCGGCACCACCGCTCAGGTCTGCCGCGAAACCGGGCCGGGCTCTCCATCAGGGGTGGGGGGTCCGGCCCATTCGCATGCCGTTCCGCTTCACGCGCCCAGGATGCGGGAGATCCCGTAGTCGAAGCGTTCGTCGAAGGAGGTGTCCTCGAAGTGCTCGGCGGCCCGGGAGAGTGACGGGTACTCACCCGCACCGAGCCGACGGGCGAACGCCGGGCCCCTCGCGTCCGGCAGCGCCTGTTCCTCCTGCGCCAGCCCGAGGGTGAAGTAGACCAGGGTCCAGGCCGTCCAGACCGCCTCCCGCTCCCGCAGCCCGCCGTTCAGCAGCGCCTCGACCATCAGCTCGGCGAAGCGGAGCGTCGCGGGCTCGGCGGCGTACGTGCCGGCCACGATCCTGGCGCCGTCCCGGTGGGCGAGCAGTGCACGGCGGTAGCGGTGGAACAGCTCGCGGACGCGCGGTTCCCAGGGCTCGGGCAGCCCCTCCACCGGCACCTCGGCCAGGATCGCGTCCGCCATCAGCTCCAGCAGCCGCGCCTTGGTCTTGGCATGCCAGAGCACGGTGTTCATGCGTACACCGAGCCGGTCCGCGATGCCCCGGATCGAGAGCCCGTCCGCGCCCTTCTCGTCCAGCAGCTCCAACCCCGCCCGCACCACCGCGTCAGGCCCGAGCCGGGTGGACGCGGGACTCTCCACTTGCTTCTTGGTCACCGACCTAGTCTACTGGACGCCTCATTCGTTGGTCACTGACCAAGACGCGAGGAGTCATCGCATGGAGCACGTCGTCATCGCGGGAGGCGGGCCCACCGGCCTGTGGCTGGCCGCCGAACTGCGCCTGGCCGGGACCTCCGTCACCCTCCTGGAGGTCCGCCCCGAACGCGACCCCCACTCGAAGGCCCTCACCCTCCACCCCCGCACGCTCTAGATCCTGGCCTTCCGGGGCGCCGTGGAGCCTTTCCTCGCCGAGGGGCGGCGCATCCCCAGCGGGCACTTCGGCGGCTGGACGCCCGGATGGACTTCAGCGCCCTGGACACCCCGTACCCCTTCACGCTCGCCCTGCCGCAGGCCCGCACCGAGGAGCTGCTGGAGGAACGCGCCCTGGCGGCGGGCGCCGACATCCGGCGCGGGCACCGGGTGACCGGCCTCACCCAGGACGAGGACGGGGTGAGCGTGGAGGCGGCCGGCCCCGAGGGCCCGTACACCCTGCGTGCCGCGTACGTCGCCGGCTGCGACGGCACCCGGAGCACCGTGCGCGAGGCCGCCGGGATCGACTTCCCCGGCACCGACGCCACCACGTGGGGCTGGCTCGGCGACGTCGTTCTCGACGCCCCACCCGAGGATGCGGTGTACGCCGCCTCGGGCTCGGAGGGCGGCCTCATGGTCGTCCCGATGCCGGACGGCACCCACCGGATCGTGGGCGGCGACCCGGACAGCAACGGCCCGGACCACCCCGGCGAACCGACCCTGGACACCCTCCGCGCCAAGGTGACCCGGATCGCGGGCACCGACTTCGGGATGCGTGACCCGCACTGGCTCTCCCGGTTCGGCAACGCCACCCGCCAGGCCGCCGCGTACCGCAAGGGCCGCGTCCTGCTCGCCGGCGACGCCGCGCACATGCACTACCCGGCCGGAGGCGTCGGCCTCAACGTCGGCCTCCAGGACGCCACGAACCTGGGCTGGAAGCTGGCCGCGACCCTGGCGGGCACGGCTCCCGACGGCCTTCTGGACAGCTACCACACCGAACGCCACCCGGTAGGCGCCGACCTGCTGACCAGCACCCGGGCGCAGACGGCCCTGATGAACGCCCACTCGGCCGAGGGCCAGGCCCTGCGCACCCTGCTCAGTGAACTCATCACCACCGTCCCCGAGTTCTCCCGGAGCCTGGCAGAACGCCTGTCAGCGGTGGGTGTCGCCTACCCCCCGCCGCCGGGCCGCCCCGGCCACCCCCTGACCGGCCGCCGCGCCCCCAACCTCCCACTCGCGCACGGCACCGACCTGTTCACCCTCCTCCGGCCGGCCCGCCACGTCCTTCTCGACTTCACCGGCATCCCCACAACGACCCCGCCCCCTGGCGCGGTCGCCCACACCGCCCCCGCGCCGCCCTCACACCCCGTCTGGTCCGGGGTCCGCGCGGCCCTGATCCGCCCGGACGGCCACGTCGCCTGGGCGAGTGACCAGCCGGACACCGAAGCCCTGCGGGCGGACGCACACGCGGCCGTGTCCGCCGCTCACCGCCGGACGGACAGCTGATCGGCGTCCCACGGCCGGTGGGAAGTTGAGGACGCGAAAACCAGACATAACGCCCGGGTTATGGTCCGTAACTTCCCAGTGCCCGTGATCCCCATGTGATCGACAGCCCGTAATCTCCCACCGGGCAAGGGAATCGCGGGATGCGATCACGTGGGGGCGGGCGGCACATGACTTACAGACGCGCGGCGATACCGGCGCTGGCCGGGGGACTGCTGCTCACGGCGCTGCTGTGGTGGGCGGGGGCGAGCGTGGACGCGCTGCACCTCCAGGGCGCGACCGACACGCTCGGGGGACGGGTGGTCGCCGATCTCCAGAACTGGCTCTCGCCATGGTCGTACGACCCCCCGGACTCCGTCCGCTTCGGCACCGGGGTGCTGGGAGACATCGGGGACCCGGCCTCGGCCGAACCCGCCCGCTATCTCTCGCTGCATGAGACGGGCATGCAGATCCGGTTCGCCGCGGTCTTCACCTTCTTCGTACCGGGCGCGCTGCTCCTGCTGCGCAGGCTGCCTCCGGTGAACCGGCGGATGCCGGCCACGCTCCTGGCGGTGTGGGCCTGGGGCATGGTGGCCGGAATGCTGGCGTCGACCGTCTCCGCGCCGTGGATCATCGCCTCGACCGGGCAGGGCAGTTACCGGTTCCTTCCCCAGCTGGCGGGCATGGCGTCCTCCGGGCAGCAGATCGTCGCGGTGACCGCGCTCGTCGCGGCGGTGGGCACCGTGCTCGCCGCCCGGATCACCGCCAAGGGTGCGGGCCCACTCCCGCTGGGGTCCGTTCCCGTACGGTCAGCCCGCCTGGCTGCGACCGCCGGGACCGCCGTGGTCTCGGTGTCCCTGGTGGTCCTCTCGTACGAGTCCGTGGCGGCGTCCATCCAGACGGCCTCCCTCTCCGGCCGGCTGCTCTCCGAGCCGGGCGACCTGCTGCGCACGTGGCTGCTGCTCGGCGGCTGGAACGCCCCGACGGCCGGCTCCCCCGGTCTCTGGTTCCTGTACCGCCTCGCCGACGTGCTGCTGCTCGCCGTGGTGTGGTGGGCGCTGCGGCTGCTGCCCGTCCTGCTGACCCGTGCCACCGTGCCGGCGACGGCGGTCGGCGGGGTCTGCGCGACGGTCGTCGGGCTGCTGGCGAGCCAGCTGTTCCAGTTCGCGGTGATCGGAGCGGACTCGGGCCTGCGGTGGGGCGGGCAGTACCTGACCGGCGCCCTCGGCGGCCATGTCCCGGCCGCACTGACCTGGGGTCTTCTGGCTGGTCTCACCGCTGCCGTGATCCTGCGACCGGCAGGAGGCGGCGCGGAGAACGCCGAGTCGATGCTCTCCGTCCCACCGGTCGCGCCGGCGCCCGCGGAGCTGCCGGAACGGCCCGCCGGATGACCGCAGCCCCCGTCCGGTGTGTCACCGGACGGGGGCTGCGGTCCACAGGGGTGCCCGGTTACTTCCCCAGCACCGCCTTCATCACGTCCTTGGCGATCGGGCCGCCCAGGCCGCCGCCGGAGATGTCCGAGCGGGAGATGTCCATCGCCGTCGGGTCGATGAACACCGCGACCGCCACCGACCGGCCGTCGGAGTTCTTGCCGTACGAGACGAACCAGCCGTACGGGACTTCCTTGCTGACGTCGTCGCCGCGCTGGGCCGTACCCGTCTTGCCGCCCACCGTCACACCGTCGATCAGGGCGCGCTTCGCGCTGCCCTCCTTGGCGGTGAACTCCATCATCTCCTGGACCTTCTTGGCGGTCTCCTCGGAGACCGCCTCGCTCTTGAGCTGCGGCTCGTGCTCCTCCAGCGTGGACAGGTCCGGGCCGTCCAGCTTGTCCACGATGTAGGGCTGCATCAGCTTGCCGTCGTTGGCGAGGGCCGCCGTGACCATGGCCATCTGCATCGGGGTGCTCGTGAGGCTGCCCTGGCCCATGCCGGTGAGGGCGGTGCCGGGCTTGTCGAGCTTCTCGGGGTAGAGGCTCTTG
Source organism: Streptomyces sp. NPDC023573 (assembly GCF_055559735.1). Lineage (NCBI taxonomy): Bacteria > Bacillati > Actinomycetota > Actinomycetes > Kitasatosporales > Streptomycetaceae > Streptomyces > Streptomyces sp. NPDC023573. The sequence continues at coordinate 74,507 of NZ_JBVHKB010000009.1, read as the reverse complement.
GTGGCGAGCATGTCGCCGAAGGCCTCGGAGTAGACGTCCGCGTTGAAGCCGAACTTCTCGGCGGTCTCGCGCATCTTCTGGTCGCCCACCTTGAGGGCGGCGTCCAGGAAGACGTTGTTGCAGGAGTACTGCATGGCCGTCTTCATCGACGCCTTGTTGCAGACCGCGTCGCCGGCCTCGCTGCTGATCTTGCGGCTGGAAAGCGGCAGCGGGTACGGGGAGACCGCGTCGGTCGGGGCGTCGACGTCCGTGACGACGCCGTGCTCCAAGGCGGCGGCGGCCGTGAGGATCTTGAAGGTGGAGCCGGGCGGGAAGGTCTCGCGCAGCGGCCGGTTGGCCAGCGGCTTGGCCTTGTCGTCGACCAGGGCCTGGAACTTGTCGCCCTCCTTGAAGGAGTTGCCGGCGAAGACCGAGGGGTCGTACGAGGGAGTCGAGACCAGGGCGAGGACCTTGCCGGTCGACGGCTCGATGGCGACGACCGCACCCCGGGCGTCGAGGTCGGTCAGGCCCTTGTAGCCCGCCTCCTGGGCCTTCGGGTCGATGGTGGTGACCACGTTGCCGCCGCGCCGCTCCTCACCCGTGAGGATGTCCTTCGCCTGCTGGAAGGCGAAGCGCTCGTCCTGGCCGCTGAGGACGCTGTCGTACGTGTTCTCCAGGAGGGACATGCCCTGTGCCTGGGAGGCGTAGCCGGTGACGGGGGCGTACACCGGCCCCTGCTTGAACGTCCGCTGGTACTTGAAGTCGGTCCCCTCGACCGCCTTCGACCCCGTGATCGCCTTGCCGCCCACGATGATGTCCCCACGCGGGGTGGCGAACTGCGTGATCTTGACCCGCCGGTTGTGCTCGTGGGTGGCCAGCTCCTCGCTCTGCGCGTACTGAAGCCAGTTGGTCCGTACCAGCAGGGCAAGCATCAGCAGCCCGCAGAAAATGGCTATGTGCCGCAACGGCCTGTTCATCGTGCTCCCGCTCCCAGGCAGCCGAGCACACACGCACACGGGCCGCACCATCGATGTCCGGAGGTGATAGATGCGATTTTAGCGTCGATGGTTGCACGGGAAGGTCACGGCCCATGGCCACCGGGCCACGGTCACCTCACAAGTGGGCGGCGTACGCGTCCAGGGCGCGCAGCACCTCCGCCTCCCCGGCCGGGGGCAGCTGGAGGACGACCTCGTCGACACCGAGGTCCGCGTAGTACGCCAGCTTCCCGGGCGAGGGCCGGACGGCGTAGGGCACCACCTGGAGCTGCTCCGGGTCGCGGCCGGCCTCCTCCCAGGCGGCGCGCAGCTTCGGCACGGACTCCGAGAGGCCGCGCCCGCCGATCGGCAGCCAGCCGTCCGCGTCCCGGGCGATCTGGGCGAACAGCTTCGGTCCCGCACCGCCGCCGATGAGGGTGCGCGGGCCGTTCACCCGGCCGCGCGGCGCCTGCACCGGCTTCGGGTGGGCGTGGCTCGCCCGTACGGATCCGAACTCGCCCTCGTACGCCGTCGGTTCCGCCGCCCAGAGAGCCCGCATCAGGGCAAGCCGGTCACTGCCGAGGGCGCGCCGGGTCGACCACTCCACGCCGTGGTCGGCGGCCTCCTCCACATTCCAGCCGAAGCCGATGCCGAGTGTGAACCGGCCGCCGGAGAGGTGGTCGAGCGTGGCGGCCTGCTTCGCCAGGTCGATGGGGTCGTGCTGGGCGATCAGCGTGATGCCGGTGCCGAGGGCCAGCCGTTCGGTGACGGCGGCGGCCTGCCCCAGGGCGACGAAGGGTTCGAGGGTGCGGCCGTATTCGGGCGGCAGCTCGCCGCCCGCCGGATAGGGGGTCTCCCGGCTCACCGGGATGTGGGTGTGCTCGGGCAGATACAGCCCGGCGAACCCCCGCTGTTCCAGCTCGCGAGCGAGCCGGACCGGTGTGATCGTCTCGTCGGTGAGGAAGATGGTTGTGGCGATCCGCATGCGAGGCACCTCCGTCGTCGTCCGTGGCTGTCCCAACGTATGCCGTGCGGCGGGTGGGCCGGGGCCTTCGCCGGCGATTCAGTCCCGCACGACCAGCGCGGGGGTCTCCTTCGTCAGCACCTCGCCCCGGAAGAACGCCGGGCCTCGGCGCCTCATGGCCTCCATCAGCACCACGCCGAGCAGCAGCAGCCCGACGCCGATGACGAAGACGGAGCCGACGCCGAACACGGACGAACCGGAGCCGTACGCCGGGTCCCACATGTCGTACAGGGTCTTGCCGAAGACCGCCGTGAGCAGGATGCCGCCGACGACCGGGAACAGGCCCTTGAAGACGAGGTCGCGGGCGGAGCGGGTGAGGTCGGCGCGGAAGTACCAGGCGCAGGCGAAGGCCGTGAGCGCGTAGTAGAAGCAGATCATCAGGCCGAGCGCGTAGATCGTGTCGACCAGGACGTGCTCGCTGACCAGGGTCATCACCGTGTAGAACACCCCGGTCGCGACACCCGCGACGACCGTGGCCCTGCCGGGCGTACGGAAGCGGGGGTGGACCTCGGCGTACGAGGCGGGCAGGGCCTCGTACGCCGCCATCGCCAGGACCGTGCGGGCCACCGGGATGAAGGTGGTCTGCAGGCTCGCGGCGGCCGAGGCGAGCACCGCGACGAAGAGCAGGATGCCGAGGCCGGGGCCCATGACCGGGCCGGCCAGGGCGGCGAAGACGTTGTCGGAGGTGTCCGGGTTGGCGAGGCCGAGACCCGATCCGCCGGTGCCGACGGCCATCTGGGCGGCGATGCCGGTGGCGAGGTAGGAGCCGACCAGGACGACCATCGCGATGAGTGCGGCGCGGCCGGGGGTCCTGTCGCTGCCCGTGGTCTCCTCGTTGGCGGTGAGACAGGTGTCCCAGCCCCAGAACATGAAGATGGAGAGGGACAGCCCCGCCGTGAAGGCGGCGAACGACTGGACGGCGAACGGGTTCAGCCAGGACCAGGAGAAGTCCGTCGAGGTCGCGGCGAAGTCGCCGCTGCCCGCCTTCTGCACGGCCATCGCGACGAACACCGCGAGGACCACGAGCTGGAGGGCCACGAGGGTGTACTGGATGCCCTTGGTGGCCGTCATCCCCCGGTAGCTGATGGCCGTCGCCACGGCGATCAGGAGGAGGCACGTGAGGATGTGGACCGGCTTGCTGTCGTCCAGGGCGGCCACCGAGTCGCTGCCGGTGATCTCTCCGGCCAGCAGCCAGAAGTAGGAGGTGGCGACGCCCGCGAGGTTCGACAGGACGATGATCGTGGCGATCACCAGCCCCCAGCCGCACATCCAGCCCAGGCGCGGCCCGAAGGCCTTCACCGTCCAGGTGAACGAGGTGCCGCAGTCCGGCACGGCCTTGTTGAGCTCCCGGTACGCGAAGGCGACCAGCAGCATCGGGAGGAACCCGGCCAGGAACACGGCGGGCATCTGCACGCCGACCTCACCGGCGGTGGAGCCGAGGGTGGAGGTCAGGCAGTACACCGGGGCGACGGTGGAGATGCCGAGGACGGCGCTGCCCATCAGGCCGACGGAGTTCCCGCCGAGCCCCTTCTCGCGTACACCGCCGTCGGCCGGGGCGCTTCCCCGTACCGTGTCTCCGGCCTGTGGCCGCGCGTCCAGCTCAGTCATGGAGAGGACGCTATGCGCTGCGATTTCCACATCCGGAGGATGAGACTCCGACGTCTCACCCTTGATTAGCCATGCCGGGGCGGAAGTTGAGCTGTTGAATTGAAAGCTTCAGATGAACATGACCTTTCATTCAATGACCTACAAGAGGACGAGTGGGCGTACGGGAATCGCACCACCGCCCCTTTTGCGGTGATTCAAAATTTGTCCGTAGCGTGGCTGCGCCCTGTCCGGCCGGGGGACGCCCCCCGTGCCCTCGCTACTGCCTGCGGTACAGCTCCTCGATCTCCGCGTCGAAGTCCCGGATGATCGCGTCGCGCTTCAGCTTCAGTGACGGCGTGAGGTGACCGCTCTCCTCGGTGAAGTCCTCGGGCAGGACCGTGAACTTGCGGATGGACTCCGCGCGCGAGACCAGCCGGTTGGCCTCGTCCACCGCCCGCTGGAGCGCCGCGCGCAGCTCCTCGTCCTCGACGAGCTCGCGCAGGGGGATGCCCTCCTTCTTCCGCATCCGACGCCAGTGCGCGAGGCCGTCGGGCTCCAGGGTGATCAGGGCGCTGATGAACGACCGGTTGTCCCCCACGACCATGCACTGGCTGACCAGCGGGTGGGCGCGCAGCCAGTCCTCCAGCGGGGCGGGGGTGACGTTCTTGCCGCCGGACGTGATGATGATGTCCTTCTTGCGGCCGGTGATCGTAAGGTAGCCGTCCTCGTCCAGGGCCCCCAGGTCGCCCGTCGCGAACCAGCCGTCCTCCAGATGCGGCGTGGCCTCGCCGCGCTCGGCGTCCCAGTAACCCTGGAAGACCTGGCCCCCGCCGAGCAGCACCTCCCCGTCGTCCGCGATCCGCACGGCGGTGCCCGGCAGCGGCCAGCCCACCGTGCCCAGGCGGGGCTTGAGCGGCGGGGTGACCGTGGCGGCGGCGGTGGTCTCGGTCAGGCCGTAGCCCTCGAAGATCTGCATGCCCGCGCCCGCGTAGAACGCGGCGAGCCTGTGGCCCAGCGGGGAGCCGCCGCAGATCGCGTACCGGACGTGTCCGCCCAGCGCGGCCCGGATGCGCCGGTAGACCAGCGGGTCGTAGAGGGCGCGGGCGGCGCGGAGTCCCAGGCCCGGGCCGGGGCCCGTGCCGTGTTCGGCGGCCTCGACCGCCTCGCCGTAACGCCGCGCGATCCGGGCCGCACGGTCGAAGGACGAGGCGCGGCCCATCTTCTCGGCGGTGGCCCGGCCGGTGTTGAAGACCTTCTCCAGGACGTACGGGATGGCCAGCAGGAACGACGGCTTGAAGCCGGCCAGGTCCGCGAGCAGGTCCTCCGTCCGGATGGACGGCGCGTGCCCGAGCCGCACCCGCGCGCGCAGGCAGCCGATCGCGACCATCCGGCCGAAGACATGGGAGAGGGGGAGGAACAGGAGGGTGGAGGCGGGGTACTTGGAGACCGACTTGAAGACCGGGTGGAGCAGCTCGATGGCGTTGTCGACCTCGGCGAAGAAGTTCCCGTGGGTCAGGACGCAGCCCTTGGGCCGGCCCGTGGTGCCGGAGGTGTAGATGAGGGTGGCGGGGCTGTCCGGTCCCAGGGCACTCCGCCGGGCGGTGACGGCCGCGTCGGGTATGTCCTTGCCGAGCGTCTTCAGCCGGCCGATCGCGCCCGTGTCGAACTGCCAGAGATGGGCGAGGTCCCCGAGCTGCTGCCGCTCCTGGCTGACCAGCCGGCCCTGCTCCTTCGTCTCCACCGCGCAGGCGACGGCGCCGGAGTCCTGGAGGATCCAGCGCGTCTGGAAGGCCGACGAGGTGGGGTAGACGGGGACGGTGACCAGCCCGGCCGCCCAGGACGCGAAGTCGAGCAGCGTCCACTCGTAGGTCGTACGGGCCATGATCGCGACCCGGTCACCGCTCTGGAGGCCCTCCGCCACCAGGCCCTTGGCGACGGCCAGGACCTCGGCGGCGAACTCGGCGGCGCTCACGTCCTGCCAGCTCTCGTCGGTCTGCTTACGGCTGAGGACCGCCTCGGACGGGGCCTCCCGGGCGTTGTCGAAGGGGATCTCGGCGAGCGAGCCACGTCGCACGGCCGGCGCGAGCGGCGGCACGGAGACTTCCCGTACGGAGCCGTCGGCCGCCCTGACCTTGGTCGGCTCGACCAGGACCGGAACGGTGGGCGCGGCGGGTACGGCGGCGGGAGTGGGCGTGGTCATGAGCGGCTCCTCGACATGGGGTCCGGCGCCGGCCCCGTTCCTGGGGCCCGGCGCCGAGGCGGCTGCTGGGTGCGCGGGGTCGTTCACGTACGGATGACGGCAGGCGGGGTTCAGGGGCGTTCCAGGATCGCGGTGACTCCCTGGCCGCCCGCCGCGCAGATCGAGATCAGGCCCCGGCCGGGTGCCTCCCGCTCCCCGAGGAGCTTGGCCAGGGTCGCCACGATCCGGGCGCCGGTCGCGGCGAAGGGGTGGCCGGTGGCGAGGGACGATCCGACCACGTTCAGCTTGTCCCTGTCGACGGGCGCGAGCCCCTGCTCCTCCCAGGACGCCAGGGTGGCGAGCACCTGGGAGGCGAAGGCCTCGTGGATTTCGAAGAGGTCGAAGTCCTCCATGGTGAGCCCGGCGCGCTCCAGCATGCGCGGGACGGCGTACGCGGGCGCCATCAGCAGCCCGTCCTCACCGTTCACGTAGTCCACGGCGGCCGTCTCGTACAGCGACAGATACGCCAGCGGTTCCAGGCCGTGCGCCTCGGCCCACTCCTCGCTCGCCAGCAGCACGGTGGCCGCGCCGTCGGTGAGCGGGGTCGAATTGCCCGCGGTCATCGTCGCGTCGGGGTGGTCCGCGCCGAACACCGGCTTCAGCGTGGCGAGTTTCTCCACCGTGGACCCGGGACGCAGGTTCTGGTCGCGTTCCAGGCCGAGATACGGGACGACGAGGTCGTCCAGGAAGCCGCGTTCGTACGCGGCGGCGAGCCGCTGGTGGCTGGTGGCGGCCAGCAGGTCCTGGTCCTGACGGGCCACGCCCCACTTCCGGGCCGTGAGGGCCGCGTGCTCGCCCATCGAAAGGCCGGTGCGGGGCTCGGCGTTGCGCGGGATGTCCGGGACGAGGTGTCCGGGACGGACGGCGGCGAGCGCCTTGAGCCGGGCCCCCGCCGACCTGGCGCGGCGCGCCTCCAGCAGGATCCTGCGCAGCCGGTCGTTGACCCCGAGGGGCGCGTCGCTCGTGGTGTCCGCGCCGCCCGCGATCGCCGAGTCGACCGCGCCGAGCGCGATCTTGTCGGCCGCGGCGACGACGGCCTGGAGCCCGGTGCCGCACGCCTGCTGGATGTCGTACGCGGGCGTGCGCGGGTCCAGGGCGGAGCCCAGGACGGTCTCGCGGGCCAGGTTGAAGTCCCGGCTGTGCTTGAGGACCGCGCCGGCGACGAACTCGCCGACCCGCTGTCCCCGCAGGCCGAAGCGCTCGACGAGCCCGTCCAGCGCGGCGGTCAGCATGTCCTGGTTCGACGCCTGCGCGTACGGGCCGTCGGAGCGCGCGAACGGGATACGACTGCCACCGATGACCGCGACCCGGCGCGGCTGCGGAAGTGCGAGGGGAATCAACTCGACCAGCTCATCTCGACAACTCCTGACCCTTGAGTAACCTTACTCTGGAGTAAATCTACGACCGAGCAGGAGTCCAGACAATGGCCGACCGCTATCTGCACTTCACCGGCACGGCACCCGGCCGCTTCCTGACCCGCAGGCTCGGCCTGCCGCAGCCCGCCCCGCTGCGCCGCTGGACACTGGAAACCCCGTCCCTCGACGGGCCGTTGCTCCACCTCACCGCAGGCAGCTCCGCCCACTCCGACACGCTCGGCACGGTACTCGCCGCGACCGGCCTGGAGGTCGCCGACCAGGCCGGACGCCCGGCCGCCGTCGTCCTGGACGCCACCGGCGTCACCACTGCGGCGGGACTCGCCGACGTACACGCCGCCCTCCACCCCGTCGTACGGTCACTCGCCGGCGGCGGCCGCGTCGTCGTCCTCGGGACCACGCCGTCTCCCGACGACCACCACCAGGCGGCGGCGCAGCAGGCCCTCGAAGGGTTCGTACGCTCGCTCGGCAAGGAGATCGGCCGGGGCGCCACGGCGCAGCTGGTGCGGCTCGCGCCCGGGGCCGACGCCGCCTCCGCCGAATCCACCCTCCGCTTCCTGCTCTCCCCCCGCTCCGCCTACGTCAGCGGCCAGGTCGTCGAACTCACCGCCGACGCGCCCGGCGAGGTCACCGACTGGGCGGCGCCGCTGTCCGGGCGCACCGCCCTGGTCACCGGCTCGGCGCGCGGCATCGGCGCGTCCGTCGCCTCCGTCCTGGCCCGGGACGGCGCCCAGGTGATCTGCCTGGACGTCCCGCAGGCCCGGGAGGAGCTCGTCCGCACCGCGGACCGTCTCGGCGCCACCGCCCTGCCGCTGGACATCACCGCACCGGATGCCGCCGGCCTGATCGCCGCCGCCGTCCCCGGCGGCCTCGACATCCTCGTCCACAACGCCGGCATCACCCGCGACCGCAGGCTCGCCAACATGCCGGCCGACCGCTGGGCCTCCGTCATCGACGTCAACCTCGACAGCGTCCTGCGCACCACGGACGCCCTCATCGGGTCGGGCACCCTGCGCAGCGGCGGCCGTATCGTCGCCACCGCGTCCATCGCCGGGATCGCGGGCAACAACGGCCAGACCAACTACGCGGCCAGCAAGGCCGGAATCATCGGCCTGGTCCGCTCCCTGGCCCCGCGCGCCGCCGCCGAGCACGGCATCACCGTCAACGCCGTCGCGCCGGGCTTCATCGAGACGAAGATGACGGCCGCCGTGCCCCTCTTCATCCGGGAGGCCGGGCGCCGGATGAACTCCCTGTCCCAGGGCGGGCTCCCGGTCGACGTCGCGGAGACCACCGCCTGGTTCGCCCAGCCCGCCTCCGGAGCGGTCAACGGCCAGGTCGTACGGGTCTGCGGCCAGAGCCTGCTGGGGGCCTGACGCCATGACCGGCCTGAGCCTCTCGCTCGTCCGCGGAGCCGTCACCTCCCCCTTCAAGCGAGCCGGGCGCCCCGGCGCCACCCTGCCCCCCGCCCGCGAGGTGATCCCGCCCGGACGCATGGCCCCCGGGCCCCTCGCCGCGTACAACAGGATCTGCGGCTTCGCCGAATCAGGCCCGCTGCCGCTCACCTACCCGCACGTCCTGGGCTTCCCCCTGGCCATGCGGCTGATGACGGGCCGCGGCTTCCCCCTGCCGGTGCTCGGACTGGTCCACACCTGGATCGAGATCACCGGACACCGGGTGCTGCACCCGACGGACGAGCTCGGACTCACGGTGTACGCCGACGGGCTGACGCCCCACCGGCGCGGCACGGAGGTCACGATGGTCACCGAGGCGCGGCTCGCGGGCGAACTCGTCTGGGAATCACGCAGCGGCTACCTCTCCCGGCACGCGACCGGAGCGCCGGCGTCCCCTTCCGAGGCGGCACCGCAGACTCCACCGGAGCTGCCCTCCGTGGCCGAATGGCGGCTGCCGTCCGACCTCGGGCGGCGGTACGGGGCCGCGTCGGGTGATCGGAACCCCATCCACCTCCACCCCCTGACAGCACGGCTCTTCGGCTTCCCCCGGCACATCGCGCACGGCATGTGGACCGTCGCCCGCTGCCTGGCGGAGGCCGAGCGCGGGAGCGACGCGGGCGGAGGGGGCCGGATCAGGTCCGTGCGGGCGGACTTCAGGGCACCGGTCCTGCTGCCCTCCACCGTCACGTACGCCACCGACGGCACCGCCTTCCAGGTACGCGGAGGCAGCCGGGTCCACCTCACCGGGACGGCCGCCGCGTAGCACCTGGCGCGCTCAGTCCCCCCGGGACTGCCAGCCGCGCCCGTGCATGAGGTTCTCCAGGCCCGCCCACGAGAAGTTCATCAAGGTGGAAGCGGCCTCCTTGGCCGAGACGCCGGGCGTGGCGTTCGCCCATCCGGCGAGCGCCTCCGCCGCCCCCACCAGCGCCTGCGCGAGCCCCGCCACATCCCGGTCGGGCAGCGCCGGGTCGCTGTGCGCCTCACGGGCCGCCGCACCGATCAGACCCGTCACGAACGCAACGATCTCCTCGCGCAGCGCCCCCACCTCGCTGACGAACGGCTCCCCGTGCGAGCTCGCCTGCTGGTGGAGCACCGCCCATCCGTCCGGGTTCTCCGCGGTGTGCGTGAAGAAACCCCGCAGCCCCGACCACAGTTGCCGGTCAGCCGCAATCCCCGGCTCCACCGCCGCCTGCACGGCCTCCACCAGCGCTTTCGACTCGCGTCGGATGCACGCGGTGAAGAGCTCCTCCTTGGAATTCAGGTACAGATAGACCAAGGGCTTGGACACACCGGCCAGTTCCGCGATCTCGTCCATCGACGCGGCCCGGTAACCGCGCTGGGCGAAGGTCCGCACAGCCGCGTCCATCATCTGCTGCTCACGCACCGCGCGCGGCATTCGTTTGCTCTTCACTGCACTCACGTCAGACGTCCCTCCCGCCCCCACTGCGCTACTCCTCGGTAAGAGTACGGCGCGGCCCCGCCCGCCGTCGTACAGGCGGAACGGGGTCCGGTCACGATGGCCGGTAGTCGTCCCACCGGGCCGGCGGGGGCGGCCCTCAGCCCGCGAGGAGCGGGCGTCCGGAGCCCGGGGCCTGCCGCTGCTGGAGGTGGACGGCCGGGCCCTGCCGGGCGGCCGGCCGTGCGAGTGCCCGGCGCATCGCCTGGTACTGCAGGTAGGAGTCGCTCAGGGCCTTGCGGAGCTGGTCGACCTCTGCCGCCAGCTCCTGCTCCCGTACGGCGGTGGGGGCGGGGGCCGCCTCCAGGCCGGTCCTGCCCGCTTCGATGAAGCGCTTCTTCCAGACGCTGATGGCCTGGGCGGACACGCCGGCCCGGCGGGCCGCGTCGGCTGCTGTGATCTCACCGGCCAGTATGGCGAGCAGGATCGAGACTTTCTCCTCCGGAGGCAACGCGGGCGGCCTCGGCATGCCACGTCTCCCTTTTCTAGGTGTCGTGTTCTACGGGGGAACTCGTCCATCCGGTCAGTGCCCGGCCGCGCACGATCTCCTCGACCGTGCGCTCGACCTCGGGCGCGGACACCGTGCCCGGCGGCGTGACCGCGATGACGGCCGCGCCGTCGGCGCACTCCACGATGGCCCCCGTCCATGACGCGGGCAGCAGGGTGATCAACCGGACAGCGGCGGTCTCGGGGGCGGCGCCGGCGGGCGCCGCTGCCGAGACCGTGATGCGGAAGTGGTGGGCAACGGTCACGTTGCTCTTGCCCTCTCGGTATGGCCTCTCGGGGTAGGCCGTGTCGGGCAGCCGGCCCGCGTCGTCGCGGACCCGGCGGCTCCGGCGGCTCCGGGGGCGGCTCACCCCCAGTCGTGCACGTCCCCGGTGTCGATCACGATCTCGCCCAGGAGGTCCTCGATCAGGCCGATGGCGGACCCGAACGGGACGTCGCAACAGAGAGCGGTGTCAGCCGGCCCCGGTGCGGCTCCCCCGTCGGCGGCGGCCGTCCCCGCGCCCAGGAGGCACAGGGCGAGCGCAGCGGTGACCGAGGTGACGGCTCTGCGCGTGCGGACGTTCGTACGGACCATGACGGTGCGGTGTGACTGCTTCATGTTTCCCCCTGGGTAAGACTCTCATCCGGCACCCGTGCTGTGGGCCGGTAGCCAGAACTCTGCCGTTTCGCACGGTGCTTGTGACGCTGCGGAACGTGCACCTTGATGCATCTCCGGGTGCCGCATGCTGCATGCCGGCCCGTCTCCGGGAAGTGCTCGCTCAGGTCCCGGCCCGGCACTTCATCAGCTGGGCACGTCGTGAAGGTTGTAGTGAGCACGTGAGTACGTAACCTGTCGGTGCACACCCGATGCGGACACCTGCGTTCCGCACCGGTGTGTGCACGTGCACGCGAGCGAAGCCGGGGGTGGCCGTGCGGCAGGATTTGGGATTTCTCGGTGTTGACACCGACGTCGAACAGGCTTACCGGGCGCTGCTGAGGACCGGGCAGGCGTCGCCCGACGAACTGGCCGGACAGTGCGGCTACAGCACGGAGCAGGCCGAAGAGATCTGCCGTCAGCTGGTCGAACTCGACCTGGCGAACACATCGGCCTCCGGGATCCTCACCCCGCTGTCGCCGGCGAAGGCGGTCGAGGGGCTGGTGGCCGCGGCGGTCAGGCGTCTCGAACTGCGCCTGCAGAGCGAAGTCCACGCCGGCGGCATCGTCGACGCCCTGATCGCGGAGCGCCGTGCGCCTTCCCCGGTCGGGCACCTGGGAGACGGACAGTCCGTGCAGCTGACCGGCATGGCGGCGGTGAGGGCGGCCATCGACGAGCTGACGTTCTTCACCTGGGACGAGAGTCTGACCACGAATCCCACCGGGGTGCTCAGCAAGGAGAGCATCTCGCACGCCCGTCCCATCGACGAGCGGGTGCTGCGCCGTGGTGTGCGTATGCGCACGGTGGTCGGTCACGCAGCCCGCGAGGACCCGCCGACCATGGCCTATCTGCGTGAACTGGCGGGCAAAGGAGCCGCCATCCGCATCGCGCGCGACCCGATCGAGCGTCTGATCATCTGCGACCGGGCCGCCGCTCTGACGCCTCTGGACCCGGCGCACACCGCGAAGGGCGCCATCCTGACGCGCGAGCCCGGGCTCGTCGCCGCGCTGGTCTCCCTGTTCGAACGCATGTGGAGCAGTGCGGATCCACTGTGCGTACCGGAGGACGAGCGCGCCGACGAGGCCGGAGGCCCACTGACGGAGCTGGAGCGCAAGATCCTGCACTCCTTGTGTACGGCGGACAAGGACGAGGTCGGGGCGCGTGAGGTGGGCATCGCGCTGCGGACCTACCGCAAGCACGTGGCCGCCCTGATGCGCCGCCTGGACGCGACCAACCGCTTCCAGGCCGCCCTGCTCGCCCGCGAACGGGGCTGGCTCTAGACAGGGCGGCTCCGGAAGGCCGGTTCGTCCTCACACGGCCGCCACCGGTGTCCGGGCCGGCTCCGGGACGGGCGGCGGGGCCTTGCGCTCCAGCAGCGACAGCATGGGGCCGGTCATCGCCGTCGTGGCCAGGGCCATGACGACCAGGGCCAGGGTCATGGGGCCGGTGAGGATGCCCGCGCTGACCCCGGCCTGGAGCACGATGAGCTCGGTGAGCCCGCGGGTGTTCATCAGCACACCCACCTCCCGGGCCACCGTGGGCGGCCGGCCCGCCAGCCGGGCCCCCGCGTAACCCCCCAGGGTCTTGCCCGCGACCCCCAGGACGACCGTCGCCAGGAGCAGATACCAGGACACCGATCCGTAGGCACTGCTGAGGACGTCCACACCGGTGACCACGAAGAACACGGGGACCACGAAGCGGCCGGCGCGTGAGACGCCGGCGACGGCCGCGTTCCACGGTGTGCCGTCTCCGCCCGGCACGGCGAAGCCCACCATCGCGGCGCCGAGGACGGCTGTCATGCCCAGGTGCTCCATCGCGTAGCCCATGGAGCAGGCGGCGACGGCGAGGAACACGGTCATCGACCGCTTCCGGCCGACGACCAGCAGCCGGGCCGTCCGGGAGCGCAGGGCTGCCCGGAGGACGAGCATCAGGACCCCGCCGACGGCCAGTGCGGTGAGGCAGCCGACGAGATTGCTCACCGTGCGTGCGTTCAGGCAGATGGCGAGGGTGAGCAGCAGCCATCCCACGCTGTCGATCACGACGGCGGCCGCCATGGTCAGGGTGCCGCTGGGGCTGTCCTGCATCCGGCGGAAGGTGAGGATACGGGCCATGACGGGCACAGCGCTGATCGACATGGAGACGGCGGTCATCAGGACGAACGCGGGCGCCGGGGCGGCGCCTCGTACGGCCTGGTCACCGAAGGCGATGACACCCCAGGCGAGCAGGGCTCCCGCCAGCATGGCCGGGATCAGCGAACCGGCCGCCACCCAGCCGACGGTGGCCTTGCCGGGGCGCTCGGTCCGTCCGCGCAGGTGGTGGGCGAGACCGACCAGGTAGAGGGCAAGCGCGCCCTGGCCGATCACCGTCAGCCCCCGGACGACGTCGGCGGGCAGGACCGCGTCGAAGGCTGAGCGGCCCAGCACCGCGAGCAGGAGTGGTCCCGCCAGGAGCCCGGCGGCTATCTCGCCGATGACGTCGGGCTGGCGCAGGCGCACCGCCGCGCGGCGGCCGGCGGCGGCCAGGGCGAGGGCGACCAGCAGAGCTGCGGCGCCGTGCAGCAGGGTGAGCGGATGCGGCATCATGTCCGGTCCTTTCCGTGTGGTCAGGCCGCGAGGGCGTGACGCCAGCGCACCGCGGAGCCGATCTTCAGGATGCTGTTGGAGTAGATGCGTGCGGCCAGCCAGACGCATCCACCGGTCGCCCCCGCCATGACCGCCGCCGCTGCGAGCTGTTGGAGCAGCGAGACGTTGCCCACGCTGGCCTGCAGCGGCATCAGGAGCCCGGAGAAGGGCGGGACGTACTGCACGATGCCGACCCAGCCGGCGTTCAGGTCACCGGCCGCCGCCGCGGCGACGCCCACGGGCGCCAGGGCCAGGACCATGACGGGCATGAGGACCGACTGGAGGTCCTCGGGGCGTGAGACCAGGGAGCCGGCGGCGGCGAACAGATAGGCGAACAGGGTGAAGGTGAGCAGGAACCACAGGGCGGCGCTGATCAGGGCCGCCGTCGAGGGCAGCCCCTCGGTCCTGTCCCCGAACATCGACCGTGCGCCGACCACGGCCGCGACCAGCACGACTATCTGCAGGACGGCGGCCGTGCCGATGCCCGCGACCTTCCCCATCATGAGCCGCAGCGGGGTGAGGGTGGCCAGGAGCACCTCGACGACGCGGGTGGACTTCTCCTCCACGACACCCTGTGCGACCAGGGAGCCCTGGCCGATGATCTGCATGAACAGGACGACGACCATGCTGATGGCCGCACCGATCTCGGTGCCGTTGGGGCCGCCACCGCCGACGGTGACGAGTGCCGGGCCCGCCGCGGCGACGTCACGCTGCAGTGCCGCGGTGTCGATGCGCTGCCGGTCGTAGGCGCGCTGCGTGGCCCATGCCTTGGCCAGAGCGACCGCCGAGGCCTGCGCCTGGGGCGGTGAGTCGGAGCGGCTCAGCACGCTGACGCGTGAGCCGGAGACGGTGACCGCGGCGTCCGCGTCCTTGTCGGCCACGCGGTCGCGTCCCGCCGCCTCGTCCGTGCACGCACTGAGGCTGATGCCCGGCGGCGCGGGCCCGAAGGACTCCGCGGGGGCGCCGCAGACGGCGACGGTGTGCGTCTTGGGGGCGTTCGCGTAGTAGAGGCCGGCGACCAGGCCGAACACGGCGATGACCATGAAGAGCATGCCGACGAAGTAGCCCTTGGACCTCAGGCGCGCGTCGATCTCACGGCGGTAGACCAGCCACACGTCGCTCAGGGTGCTGTTGCGGGGGGTGCTCACTGGGAGTTCTCGCTCTCGTTCCGGGGGGTGGTGGAGCCGTGCGGCTCCACGAGGTCGCGGAAAAGCTGGGTGAGGGTGGGGCGTTCGCGGGTGAGCCGGCGCACGGTGCCGTGCTGGATCGCGGCGCGCAGCACGCTGTTCTCGTCATGGCCGGGGGCCGCCTCGACGACGAGTGAGGTCCCGTCCTCGTGCGTCTTGAAGGCGCTGATCGTGTCGGGGTGGTGCAGGGCCCAGTCGGGTTCGGCCCCCTCGACCTGGAGGACCAGCGGCGCGTCCTGAGGGCGGCCGCGGAGGTCGTCGAGGGTGCCGCAGGCGGCGAGGCGCCCCGAGCGCACGATCGCCACCCGGTCGCAGAGCCGCTCGACGAGCTCGAGCTGGTGGCTGGAGAAGAGCACCGGGATCCCTTCGGCGGCCTTCTCCTGGAGGACCTCGCTCATGGCGTCGACGGCCAGCGGGTCCAGTCCGGAGAAGGGCTCGTCCAGGACCAGGACGCCGGGATCGTGGACCAGGGCGGCGGCGAGCTGCACCCGTTGCTGGTTGCCGAGGCTCAGGGAGTCGACGGGGCTGTCGCGGTGCTGGGTGATGCGCAGCCGGTCGGTCCAGCTCAGCATCGCCCGGCGGGCCTCGACCGAGGTGAGACCGTGCAGACGGGCGAGGTAGGTCAGCTGGGCGGCGACCGTCATCTTCGGGTAGAGACCGCGCTCCTCCGGCATGTAGCCGAAGCGCACTCCCGCGGCCGGAAGCGTCTCCTCACCCCAGCGCACGTGCCCGCTGTCGGCCGCCAGCAGGCCGACGACGATGCGCATGGTGGTGGTCTTGCCCGCGCCGTTGCTGCCCACGAAGCCGAAGAGGTCGCCGCTCTCGACGCGGAGGGAAAGGGAGTCGAGCGCGAGGTGGGGGCCGTAGCGCTTGGTGAGGTTGTCGACTTCGAGTGCTGTCACGGGAGTTCACTCCTGCTGGTGGTGGTGTGGGGCGCCGGGGAACACTCGTCTTTCCCTGGCGGAACTACTTGCCTAAATGGAAACTGCCTGCCAAGATGGAAACATGGACGCTGAGGAAGCACAGAAGAACCTGGCAGCCGCCCGAACCTCCTACGAGGCCTCGGTCACCCCCGCTCTGCCCGCCTGGGCACCGCCGCTGTGCGGGCTGATGGTGGGCGGGGGAGTCGCCCTGGCCGGCATCGGCGCCGAGAGCGCGTGGGTGCGCGTCGCCGGCGTCGTCGTCGGCGTCGGGCTGGCCCTCGGTGCCCGGGCGCTCCTCAACCGCATCCGTGCGCGCCGGGGCGTGACCGGAGTGCGGGGCCCGGCCGCGCGCACCCAGTCCACGCTGGTCGTCGCGGGAGCGGCGTACGTGATCGGCGCCATGAACGCCACACCGCAGACACGCTGGGTCTTCCTCGGCATGGGGGTCCTGGTCGGCGCGATCGTCTGGGTGTCACTCGCGAAGAAGGTGCGCCGGTGACCGACGGCCTCGACGAGGCCTTCCGCTCGTCCACCCGGCTGAGGATCGCGGCGTTCCTCTCCGGGTGCGACGAGGCGGAGTTCCGGGCCGTACAGGAGTACTGCGCGCTCACCGCCCCGACCCTCTCCAAACACGCGGCGGCGCTCGAGGGAGCCGGTTACGTGGAGGTCCGCAAGGGGCATGTCGGCAAGACCCCCCGCACCTGGCTCGCCCTCACGGAGCGGGGCCGGACCGCCCTCGCCGGACACCTGGCCGAGCTGCAGCTCATCGCCGACACCGCGGCACGGCATGGCAATAGCCACCGCGCCTGAGGCATCGCCCGGACGGGTGGAGAAACACGGCTGCGGTGCGGCCGCCCGGTGAGAACACCGGGAGGCCGCACCACGTGTGGCCATCAGGAGATGACCGATAGAGGCAGGATGCTCGCCGCGAGGCCGCTGTCACGGCCTGCGGGTCGCGTCGTCACGCGGGCGTGTGCCGCTCCCTCACCCGGAACGTCGAGTTCGGTGAACCCGTCGGCCCGGAGGCAGTGCGCACACCCGGAGAAGGACTTCTCTGTCACGATTCGACACATCCTTGAAGCGAGGCCGCTGAAAGGAAATCAGCAGCCGTTCTGCACGGTCAGCGAGATGCTCGCCCCTACGGCCGCGCCGGACACGGCCCAGCTGACGGACTCGATCGAGGCAGGGGCCTCGCCGGTGGCGGCGGTCCCGTACTCGTCCGCGGTGGTGTAGGCGGCGTAACCAGCGATCAGCTGCTCGTTCATTTCGGTATCTCCCGGTGTCGGTTGGGAGGCCGAACCGGCTGAGTCACATGATCAGCACTTGTCGACGACCGACATGATGGAGAGGGCCACCGAGGCGATGGAGATACCCACGGTCTCCACGGACGCGGGGGCCTCGCCGGTGGCGGCGGTGCCGTACTCGTCAGCGGTGGTGTAGGCGGCGTAGCCGGCGATCAGCTTCTCGTTCATTTTCGGTTTCCTTCTCCGTTGTATGTCGGTAGTCGATTTCGGGCCGGGTCAGGCGATCAGCACTTGTCGACGACCGACATGATGGAGAGGGCCACCGAGGCGATGGAGATGCCGACCGTCTCCGCGGACGCGGGGGCCTCGCCGGTGGCGGCGGTGCCGTACTCGTCAGCGGTGGTGTAGGCGGCGTAGCCGGCGATGAGCTTCTCGTTCATGTCGAACTCCCAGTTTGTTTTATCTCCTTGGTATCAGCGGCCGCTTTCCTTTCGGGCTGCGGTTGCTGACAAATGAGATTCCATCACCATGGGGATCGGCAGTCGACGGGAGTTTTCACGGCGCTTGACCGGAAACCCGCTCCACCTTCGGAGTTCGCCGTCCAGGAGAAACTTTCGCCCGTTAATTGATGCCGGATCAGCCGACCGGAGCGGCCACCGCGGCCGCGTCGGCCTCGGTGCCGGACTCCGCCGGCTCCCCGTCCCCGTCCTTCGCGGCCTTCGCGGCCTCGGCCCTGGCCGCCCGGTCCTGCATGACCTCCTGGATCCCCTCGACCCCCATCGGGTCGAAACTCACCAGCTCGGGCAGCGCCTTGATGCCCGAGATGAGGCTGATGAAGCCCACCCGCGAGTTCTCGATGTACATGCGCCCGACCCCCTGGGCCCGCTCCATGTACTCCTCACGCAGCCGGTTGGGATCCATGAAGAACCGCACATAGGCCAGGATGTCGTTGTAGAGCTGCTGGTAGGTGGCCTCGAAACGCCCCAGGGCCTGCTCCTCGGACCCCGGCTCGTCGAGAACCGCGTCCAGGGCACGGGACGCCATCCAGGCACCCGAGGTCCCGAGCCACACACCCGAGGAGAACAGCGGGTCGATGAAGCACGCCGCGTCACCGACCGCGACCCAGCCGGGCCCGTGGAACCGCTCGCTGATGTGCGACCAGTCCCGGGCGGTACGCATCTCGCCGGCGTCGGCCGGATCGACCATCGTCCTGGCTATGCGGCTGCCCGCCAGGCCCTCGAGGAAGACGTCGGTGCGGGAGCGGCCCTGCGCGGTGGCCTCGGCGAGCTGCGTGGCCGGCAGCACATAGCCCAGGCTCAGCTCGGTGTCCGACAGCGGGATGCCCCACATCCACCCGCCGCCGTCGATGGCCTCCACGAGGATGTCCTCCGGGGCCTCCAGCGGCGTGAACCTCTCGAAGTAGGTCCACACCGCCACGTTGCGCAGGTCCTCCTGGAACGTCACGTCGGTGAGCTTGCGCGTCACGACCCGGTTCTGCCCGGACGCGTCGACCGTGTACGCGGCGGAGACCTGTTGCTTCTTCCCGCCGTGGGTGTACACGACGCCGGTGACCGTGCCGTCCGCGTCCTGGACGACGTCGTCGACCCTGGCCTGCTCCAGCACCGTCGCACCGAGCTTGCGGGCGTTCTCCAGCAGGATCTGGTCGAACTCGTCGCGCCTGACGTGCCAGGAGTGGTCGTACACACCACCGGTGGCACTGAAGTCGGTGCGCCAGGGCTGCGGGTCCTTGCCCCACACCAGGTTGATGCCGGTCTTGCGCTGGAAGCGTGCCTCCAGCTCGTCCACGACACCGAGTTCCTCCATCACCGGGATCATTCCGGTGACCAGGGATTCCCCGATGTGGTAGCGCGGGAAGGACTCCCGCTCGAGTACCAGCACGCTGCGGCCGCGCTTGGCCAGCAGGCCTGCCAGGGTGGAGCCGGCGGGGCCGCCGCCGATGACGACGACGTCGTAGCGGGTTGCCTCGGACATGAGCGATTTCCTTTCGTCGATGACGGTTCAGAAGGTGTGCAGGATGTCGACGAGTGGCGACGAGAGGTTGCGGGCCGGCTCCGCCGGGTCGATGCCCGCGTCGATGAACGCCGCGGTCAGGCACTCCTCGCGTGACTCCGTCGCCCCGGTCGGGAGGGTGGCGTGGCGCACGAGCGCCTCGGCCATCACGTGCGTCCGGTGCTGGCCGAAGCTCATGCCCCGGCGTGAGGGACGCTGGTCGTCCGGCTCGAACGCACAGCCCACCGACTCGGTCAGCGGGCGGACGAAGGGCGAGGTCCCCGGCGCGAGAAGCCCCGTGGCCTGGAGGTGCTCCGCACAGGCCCGCGCCTGCTTCCAGCCGGGACGCGGGAGATAGACGACCAGCGCGTCGGTGCGCGGGTACAGCAGCGGCGACGAGGAGATCTTCGCCCGCCACGGGGTCCGGGCGCCGTCGAGGAAGCCGACCGCCGCACGCCAGACCTCGGGGGCTGCGTCGGCATCCGCCAGGTGCGCGTACAGCCTCAGCGTCGCGCCGGATCCCGAGGTGGCCTGCGAACCGGCGAAGAAGAAGCCGGGCGACAGACCCGGCCGCGCCGCGGGCAGGACGACCTCCGCGCTCCCGGCAGGGGTCTCCCGCAGGGACCCCGGGGGAACGGCCACCCGTACCCCGTCCAGCACCACCACGGAATGGTCCTCACCGGCCCGGAGGACCGTCGCCCCCCGGGTGACCGTGCGGTCCTCCAGGGTCAGGCGCAGGCGCTCGTCGAACGCCGCGTCACGCCATGTGCGAGGCGTGGACTCCATCGCGGAAGCGCGCCCGGTGTGCAGCGTCTGGTACATCACGGAAGCGAGCTTCTGGACGAGGGCCTGCGGGCTGCCGGTCTCGTAGCTCTCCCCGCCGGTCTCGGCGCGGTGCCCTCCGTCGCTCACCCGCACCCGGTCCAGGAGACCGGCGACGCGGGAGGACAGATTCAGGGTCGCGGGCATCATGCCTCCAGGCCGAGAGCGGTGGTGAACTCACCCGGGGACAGCAGGACCGTACGGCCGATGCCGGCCGCGGCCTTGTTGATGGGCGAGAGCCGGGCGGAGGACTCCGCCGCGGCCAGCATCCGGTCGAGCATGTGCCAGCCGGCGTACGCGGCCGCCCGGCTCGCCAGGCCCTCGTCGGCACGCACGTGCTCCGGCGCCGCGGCCGTGTACGAGCGGTAGAACGCACGCACCAGCGGCGCACAGCGCTCGACCTCCACCGCTCCGGTGGCCACGATCTCCTCGTGGGTGACCGTGTGCCCCACCGGAGAGGCCTCCGCGAGGCTCCCCGGGATCCGGTTGGCCGCCTGGTACAGCCACTCACCGGCGAAGGCGCCCAGGTCACGGGCCGGGTCCCCCAGGCGGGTCTCCTCGAAGTCGGTGAGGAAAAGACGGCTCCCCGACCGCAGGAACTGATCGGTGCGCAGGTCGCCGTGGACCGGACAGCGGGCAGCGTCCGTCCCCTCCCGGTCGGCCGCGCGCAGGGCGTGCAGCGCCTCGATCAGAGGCGTGTCGGCGTGCAGCAGACGCCACATCTCCAGCTCCGCGAACGAAGCGTCGGCGTAGCGCCGCAGCGGCAGCGCGGACAGCAGACCGAGCGGCGGCAGCGGGTGCTCGGTGGTGTCGAAGCCGGCCGCGTCGAGGCCGTGCAGCCGCGCGACGAGGGTGCCGGCCTGCGCGGCCAGATCCTCGTCGAACTCCTCCGAGGCCACCAGTTCGGCACCGTTGTCGGCGTCCTCGAGGTAGGCGAAGGCGATCAGTCCGTGGTCCATGTCGCTGCCCAGCACCTCGGGGGTGGCCAGGCTCTCCCGCCCGGCCTCCCACACCAGCTGGGTGCGGCGCATACGGGCCGACCGGTTCGCATCGGCCGCCGTTCCGAACTGTTTGACGAACACCTGGGCGCCGCTCGCGGTGGTACCGGCCCAGTTGTTGTTCCGGCCGCGTGGGCTGGTGACCGTGTGGGGGTCGAAGGTTCCCAGTTCCAGCCGACTCAGCAGCGCGTCCACATGCGGAACGGCCTGAAGGTCGACCGGCTGGAAACGGGGTACCCGTTCTCGAATGCCGATGCTTTTCGCCATGCCACGGACCATAGAGAGCCGTTCGAGGCAGCCGCAATGCTCAACTATCCGCGTTAGTTGACGGTCAACCATAAAAACGCCGCACGCGCTGCGCTCACAGGGCCCGCCGCACAACAAAAAGTTGCCACACCGCTTCCGGAGAGCTTGAATCCTGGGCCATGGCCGACTTGAGGACGCGTCAACTTCCGAACGGTCTCCGGATCGTTGCCCAGCGAATACCAGGCGTATCGGGTGCAGGAATATCCGTGAACTACCGTGTGGGTTTCCGCAGCGAACCCCCAATGCGAAGCGGTTTCGCGCATCTCTTCGAACACATGATGTTCCAGGGGTCGCGGAACATTCCGCGCGGAGAGCATTTCGCGCGTATCCAGGCCTCGGGCGGCACGGTCAACGGGCACACGTTTCCGGACCACACCGACTACTACCAGGTGGTGCCCGGCCCCATGCTCGGCCAGGTGCTGTCCATGGAGGCGGACCGCATGTCGCACCTGCGGATCGACCGGGACAACCTCGACACCCAACGCGACGTCGTCAAGCAGGAGATCGCGCTCCAGGTAGACGGGAAGCCCTACGGCGGCTTCCCCTGGACCGTCCTTCCGCAAGCCCTCTACAGCCTCTGGCACAACGCGCACAACGGCTACGGCGAGCCCGTCGACCTCGACACCGCGACCGTGGAGGACTGCCGGTCCTTCTACGACGCCCACTACGGTCCGGGCAACGCCGTGCTCGCCCTGTGCGCGGACACCGACGCCGAAAGCCTTCTCGACGCCGCCACCACACACTTCGACGCTCTTGAGGCCCGCCCCCTGCCACCTCCCGTACCGCTGGATGAACCACTGCGCGGACCCCAGCACCTCACCCGGTGGGACGGGCTGGCGCCCCGCCCCGCCCTGGCGCTGGGCCACCGCATGCCGCCGGCCGGTACCGAGCTGCGGGAGTACGCCGCCCACCTGGTCCTCTCCCAGATCCTCACCGGCGGCACGACCGGGCGCCTGAAGCAGCGTCTGGGCGCGCGGGGAGCCCGCAGCGATTCGAGCGTCGGATTCTTCGGCCCGCTCATGGCCACCGACCCCGACACCTTCGTCCTCGTCGTCCACCGGCCCGACACCCTCTCCTCCTCGGCGACCCTCGACGTCGTACGTGACGAACTGCGGGCCGTCGCCGACGGCCTGGCACCCGCTGCCCTCAGCCATGCCGTCCACTCCGTGCGGCGCGGCCTCTACCAGGCCATGGACTCCCTGGCCCACCGGACCCGTGCCCTGGCGCGCGGCGAACTCCTCTTCGCCCGCCCGCTGATCCTCGACGACCTGGCCCGGGCGCTCACCACCGTGACCGTCGACGACGTGCACCGGGCCGCCGCCCACCTCGCCGAGGAGGACGGCAGCGCCGTCGTCGACCTGCTGCCCGGTACCGCCCCCCTGGAGGCTGCGGCATGACACCACCCGCCGGACTCGCCCTGCCGCCCATCGACATCGTCGGCACACACCACAGCAACGGCGCCGGCCTCGTTCTCTCACCGCTGCGCACCGTTCCCCTGCTCCAGGCGCACCTGGCCGTCGAGGCCCCCCTGCGCACCGCCGCGGAGACGGCCGCCCTGGACGTCCTCGCGGCAACCGTTCCCGCCCTGGACGCCTGCACCGCCTTCGAGGCCGTCGGCGGACAGGTCGCCGTCACCCGCCGGCAGCAGTGGCTCATGGTCTCGCTGACCTGTGTCAGCGGACAGGCCGGCCCGCTCGCCGACGCCCTGGCCGCCGTCGTATCCCTCCACGCCTCGGACCACATGGTCGACCAGGCCCGCGCCAAGGCCGCCCAGCAGGCGACGCTCATCTCCTCCGTGCCGGCCGTCGACTCCGCACGACAGCTGTGGGAGGCCTACTACGGCCACCTACCGCTGTACGCCGAGCCGACCGCCCCCGCCCGGGACGTCGAGCAGGTCACCACCGACGACGTCCGGCACGCCCACCGCGCCCTGCGCCCGGACCGGGCCCACCTCGTCGTCGTCGGAGACCTCGACCCGCAGGCCCTCCTCCCCCGCCTGGAGAACGCCCTCGCGGACTGGCGGTCCGCCTCACCCCGGCAGGCCGGGGCGGCGACCGCCCTCGCACCGGCCCAGGACCCGGGGGCGCATCTGCGGCACCGGCCGGGATGGTCCCAGACCCACCTGCGGTACGCGGCCCCCTGCACCACCCGCCAGGACCTGCCCCGCTTCGCTGCCGCCCAGGTCGCCTCGCTCCTGCTGGGCGGCAACTTCTCCTCCCGTATCAACACCGAACTCCGCGAACGCCACGGACTCGCCTACCGCACCTCCGCCGCTCTGACCGACCACCTCGACAGCGACGTCATCGTCATCGAGGCCGACGTGTCCCCCGGCAACGCGGCCCGCGCCCGGCGCCACCTCGACGCCGTGCTCGAGGACTTCGCCGAGAACGGCCCCACCGACGACGAGCTGCGGACAGCGGTCCGCCACACCGTCGGCAAGTACACCCTCGGCCTGGGCGAGCAGACGACACGAGCGGCCTGCCTGATGTCCTACCTCACCTCCGGACTCGGCCCCTCGGGCGTCACCGACATCCCCCGCGCGATCGCCGCCCTCACCCGGGACGACGTCCGCGACATCGCCCACAGATGGCACCCCACCGGGATGCACCGCCTCCTGTGCGGCGACCTGACAGCCGACCCAGGCCTCGCCGACCCGTCCTGACCGCAGCCCGGAACCCACGCCTCACCCGGGCGCGGCCGGCCCTCGAAGGAAGCACCATGCCCACGACCAGCGTCATCTACTCAGCCATGCCCACCGAACTCGGCAGCGTCGTCTCCTACGCCCGCCTCGCCGAACAGACCTCGGGAAACCGTCTGTGGTGCGGCCAGACCCTGACCATGGAGAGCCACCACCTCTTCGCCGCACTGAGCACCCTCGGCCTGGACCTCTCCTACGGCACCGCCGTCTCGGTCATGCCCATGCGCCACCCGCTCACCGCGGCCCTGAACGCCCGCTCGATCGCCGCACTCTCCCAGCGCCCCTTCGTCGCGGGCATAGGCCCCGGCGCGGCGGTACTCCAGGAACGCCTCCTCGGCGCGCCCTACCGCCGGCCGGTGCACACCACGCGCTCGTACGCCACGATGCTGCGGACCCTGGCCAACAACGGCACCGCCGAAGCACCCGACGGCCCATGGGAGACCACCGGCATCACCCTGCCCACCCTGGGGACACCCCCCGTCGAAGTGGGCATCGGCGTCCTGCGGGAGCCCATGGCCCGCCTGGCCGGCGAGGTCGCCGACCGGGCCATCACCTGGCTCACCCCCGCACCGTGGATAGCCCAGCACATCGCACCCGCCGTGCGCGAGGGCCACGGGCGCTCCACCGACCCCACCCGCCCGCTCCCCACCATCGCCGCGGTCGTCCAGTGCGCCGTCGCCCGGCCGGGGCGCGACCTCGTCCACATCGCGCGGCGCGCCGCCGGAACCCACCTGACTGCCCCGCACTACACCGACATGCTGCGGCAGGCGGGCGTCCCCGCACACGCCGACGACCCCGACACCGGCGCGCGCCTGCTGGTCGAACACGGGGTCCTCGCCCACGGCACCCCCCAGGAGATCGCCACCCAACTCGCCGCCTACCACGCGGCAGGCGTCGACGAAGTCATCGTCAACGTCGGCGGTGTCCATCTGGCCGAAGGCGCCGGCGCCGCACTCGGCGACCTGAGCGCCATCCTCGACGCCGTGGAGGAGCGGGAGCAGCAGCGATGACCTTCACCCCGCAGCCCTTCGTCCCCGACACACCGCCGCCGCTGAACGCCGAGCGCCTGCTCTACGTCGCCACCGGCGGGGTGCAGACCATGTTCATGCCCATGTGGCTGCGGTGGCTGCACAACAGCTATCCCCACATGGACATCCGCTGCGTCATGACCCACTCCGCCCGCCGCTTCGCCGGCGTCACCGCGGTCGCCGCCGCCAACGACGGCCGGCCACCGATGATCGACAACTGGCCCGAGGAACCCCACACCGCACTGCACGTCGAGCTCGCCGCCTGGCCCGACGCGATCCTCGTCCACCCCGCGACCCTCCACTTCACCGCCCGGCTGGCCCTGGGACTCGCCGACACACCCACCCTGCTGGCCCTGCAGTGCACCCAGGCCCCGATCGTCGTCTGCCCGGCCCTGCCCCCCGGCGGACACCTCAACCCCGCCTACCGACAGCATGTCGAAGCACTGTCCCTGCGCGACAACATCAGCGTCCTGCCGCCCATCAGCGGCATCAGCATGTCCACCGGTGAGGAGGGCCTGGGCACGGCGGCTCTGCTGCCGCACGCGGTGGCCGCCCTGGAGGACCTCCGCTCCTGGCAGCAGGAGGCAGCCGCATGAGCGCACCCGCGCCCGCCGGCAGCGTCGTCATCGACGAGTCCGGCACGGGTAACCAGATCACCCGCGTCCTGCGCACACCGGAAGGCCATCTCCTCTGGCAGCGCGGCCCCGGACGCGACAACCCCGATCCCTATCCGCCACTCCCCGACGCCCTCCTCCCCCAGCTGTCCGCACTCGGCACACCCGCGCTCCGCTTCGTACCCCCGGTCCACGCGACCCCCACCCTCCACACCTGGCGGGTGCACGGCCGTCACAGCTTCGCCGCCCTCATGACACCCGCCCAGGCCGACAGTGACGGCCACCTCGACCAGCTGATCACCGCCCTCGGCACGCAGCTGCGCCGGCTCCACACCAGCCCGGTGCCGCCCGCAGGCGACGGCGAACTCCCCCACACCCCGCACAGCCACCTCCGGCTGCACCGCTACCTCGCCACCGGACGCGGCCCCCGCGCCGCCACCGCCTTCCACTACCGCCTGCGCACCGGACTCGGACCCACGCGCTTCAGCCGGCTCCAGGAGGCCACCTCCCATCTGTGCAGCGTCCCCGACCCGCACGACGCCGTGACCCTGCACGGGTGGTGCTCCCTGGGCAGCCTCGTCGTGGCGGACCCACAGCCCTCCGACGGCCCCCGCCCGGCCGCCCACATGCTCACCGGCAGCGAGGCGTACACCGGCCGCCGCGAGTCCGATCTCTCCTGCCTCCTGGGCGAGCTCACCGAATACACGGCCGCGGCCCGCGGCGCGGAGCTCGACTGGCCCCTGCCCGACCGGCTGCGCACCAGCTTCCTCAGCGCGTACGGCGACGGCTTCGACCCCTCGGTCCTCGCCGCCGGCTGCACCGTACGCATCGCCACCCACGCCCTGGCCGTCGCCGCCTACCACGGCTGGAACGACCAGCTCCACGGCTACGTACCGATGCTCGCGGAGCTCCTCGACAGCGACGGCCTCCCCGCATCCACCAGCGGCTGAACCGACCCACCGAACCCAACCCGCAGAGGGGACAGCCATGCCACGAGTACCTGTGCTGCCGGCCGAGGAGAAAGCACGCATCGTCCTGGACCTGCTCTCAGGACACACCACGCTGTCGCAGGCGGCTCTGCAGGCCGGGGTGTCCACACAGTCCATATCCGTGTGGCGCCGCCAGTTCATCGAAGCCGGCCACACCGGACTCCAGCCACCCGCGCAGAGATCGGACGCCGCCCGCCGTGAACGTCAGCTCCTCGGCGAGATCAAAGGGCTGAAGGCCGCCCTGGGCGAGGCCCACCTCGCCCTGCGCGCCACCGCCCCACGCCGCATGTACAGCCTCCGCTGACGACATCCGTCCACCGAACACCGCACCAGGGAGAGCCATGTTCCGCAGACCACCTCCTTCACCCGACCGGCCCGAAACCACCCTTCGGCTGCGCCGCGAACTGCTGGCCCACCCGGGCCCGTTGGCGGCCGCCGTACTGCTCGCCCTGATCGCCACGGCAGCCGGCCTGTCCGTGCCGCTCCTGGTCAAGGACATCATCACCCGCTTCGCCACCGACCGGTCCCTGACCGCACCCATCACCTGGATGTGCGTCGCGGCGGTGGTCGGCGCGGGAGCTCAGGCGGCCTCCGGTTTCCTGCTGGCCCGCATCGGCGAGCAGATGATCTACCGCATCCGCACCCGCGTCATGGACCACGCCCTGCGCCTGCCCATGACCCGTATGCGCACCGAGGGCGTCGGCAACCTCACCACCCGCATCACGTCGGACGCGCTCCTGATGCGTCAGGTCGTCGACGTCGGCGCGCAGCTCCCCCTGTCCGCGCTCACCGTCCTGTTCACCCTCGGTGTCATGGCCTGGATCGACTGGGTCCTCACGCTGGTGACCGTCGCCTCCCTCGCGATCGTCACCGTCGCCCTCACCATGATCATCAGCCGGGTCAAGGACAACGTCGCCGGACAGCAGAACGCCATCGGCCGCATCGCCCAGCGTTTCTCCGCGAGCCTGGAATCTCTGACCACCATCAAGGCCTACCGGGCCGAACGCCTGGCCATGCGCGGGCTCTCCGACGACGCCGACGAACTGCGCGCCGTCTCGGTCCAGGGCGCGAGACTGCTCACCGCGATCCCGGCGGTGACCGGCCTCGGCAACCAGTTCGCCATGATCGCCGTGATCCTCACCGGAGGCGCCCGCATGGCCGCGGGCGACCTCGGCATCGCCGACTTCGCCGCCTTCATCCTCTACATCCTCCAGGCCATCCCGCCGGCCACCGCGCTCACCCAGGGATTCGGCCGCCTCCAGGCGGGCCTCGCCGCCCGCGACCGCTGCAACGAGCTCCTGGCCCTGCCGCAGGAAGCGGACGCCACCCGCGGCCTGCCCGAACCCGAGCCCACCCCCGGACAGGACGCCGTCACCCTGCACGACGTCACCTACACCCACCCCGGCGCCACCGCCCCGGCCCTGCGCACGGTGTCCCTCACCACCCCCCGGCGGGGCCTGACCGCGATCGTCGGCGCCTCGGGCGCCGGGAAGACCACCGCGCTCTCCCTGATCGACCGGTTCGACACCCCGGACGAAGGCCACATCACCGTCCTGGGACACCCTCTCGACCGCTGGCCGCTCGACGCCCTCCGCTCACGCATCAGTTACGTCGACCAGAGCTTCACCCTGCTGGAAGCGACGGCCCGGGAGAACCTCCAGCTCGGCCGCACCACCCCGATCAGCGACGACGACATGCAGCGAGCCCTGGAGTCGGTCGGACTCCGTGACGAGTTGGCGCGCCTGCCGCAGGGGCTGGACACACCGCTGGGACGGGCCGTCAACCTCTCCGGCGGCCAGCGGCAACGCATGGCCCTGGCACGGGCGCTGCTGTCCCAGGCCGAGATCGTCCTGCTCGACGAACCCACCAGCCAGCTCGACGGCATCAACGAGCAGCGGTTCCGCGCAGTCGTCGACGACCTCGCCGAGGAACGCGGCGTGATCGTCGTCGCCCACCGGCTCTCCACCGTCCAGCACGCCGGCCACGTCGTCATGATGGACGAGGGACGGGTCCTGGACTCCGGCCCGCACCACACCCTCATGGAACGCTGCGAGGCCTACCGCGCCCTCGTGAACTCCCAGATCATCGCGGGCGAGCGCGGGGCCCCCGCGCGCGACGCCGTGCCCGCGGCCGCGTGAACACCCGGGCCGCCCCGCCCCGTACCGGCACACCCGGTACCCGCACACCCCGTACCGGCACACCGTCAGGAGGAGACGCCATGGCAGCCGATCCCACGAAAGCACTCGCGTACGTCGCGTTGGTCCTGGGCGCCACCACGGCCCTGCTCGCCAACCGGCTCACCGATCACCGCGCGCACCGGGCGCGGCTCCTGGTCCGCACGATCGCCACCTTCAGCCGCCCCGCCTGACACACCCCCGGGTGCGGGGCGGTTGGCCGCACCGCACCCGGGCACAGGACCGATATCCCGGCCACGGCGGCCGGTTGTCGCCCCATACCTCCGGAGGAGCAGGGCGTACCCCCCGGGTAGCCACAGGATCACTCCAGGGTCCGATGCCCTGCCCCCGCTCCGCCGCCTAACGTCCCTGGCATGACGCTGAGACTCCGCAGACGAACGGCCGTCGCCGCCCTGTCGGCCACGCTCCTGCTGGCCACACCCGTCGCCACCGCCCAGGCGTTGTCCGGGCCGGCAACGACCGCGACCGCCGCCGACACCACGCTCGAACTGCCCCGGCCCACCGGCCCGTACACCGTCGGCACCGAGGTGCTGCACCTCACCGACCGCGGCCGTACCGACCCCTGGGTGCCGGAGGCCGGGGACCGCGAGCTGATGGTGTCCCTGTACTACCCCGCCCGCCCCGGCAGGCCGGGCGCCACCGCCCCGTACATGAGCCTGCGGGAGGCCGAGGCCGTGCTCACGGGCGTCGGGCTGGACGAGGACGCACCGGCCGCGGTGAGCTCGCTCGGCACCCACGCCCGCACGGGTGCGCTCACCGCCCGGGGCCGGTTCCCCCTGGTGCTGCTCTCCCCCGGCTTCGGCAATCCCCGGGCGACGGTGACCTCGCTCGCGGAGGACCTGGCGAGCAGCGGTTACGTGGTGGCGAGCGTCGACCACGCCTACGAGTCCGCCGGTACCGAACTTCCCGACGGCCGGCTTCTGACCTGCGTGGCCTGCGAGAAGATGGAGTCCGCGCCCAGCGAGGAAGCACAGAAGGAGCTGGGCAGGCTCGTCTCCACCGGACGGGCCGCGGACCTCTCCTTCGTACTGGACCGGCTGACCGGCCACCGTCCCGCATGGAAGGGCTCCCGCGTGATCGACCCGGCGCGGGTCGCCGTGGCCGGCCACTCCATCGGGGGAAGTGCGGCCGCCTCCGCGATGCTGGCCGACCCGCGCTTCGACGCGGGGATCAACATGGACGGCACGTTCCAGGAACGTGTTCCCGCGTCCGGTGTCGGCGCGCGTCCCTTCATGATGCTGGGCACCGCGTCCTTCCACTCCCCCGGCGGCGAGGACGAGTCCTGGGACGAGGGCTATCAGCACCTGGACGGCTGGAAGCGCTGGATCGGCGTCGAGGGATCCGGCCACTCCAGCTTCACGGACGTACCCGTCCTGGAGGACCGGATGGGCGTGACGCTCGACCCCACGGTCACCCTCTCCACCGACCGTCAGGTCCGGATCACCCGTGACTACGTCGGCGCCTTCCTCGACCAGCACCTGCGCGGCCGGCACCAGCGCCTGCTGGACGGCCCCACACCCGGCAACCCGGAGGTCGTCTTCCAGCGCCCCTGACGACGGCCGCAGCACACGGGAGCGCCCCCGGACACGGAGTCCGGGGGCGCGCTCGAGCGTGTGCGGGTCACACCGTGACGGGAACACCCTTCGTCTCCACGTCGTGCACCTCGGGCTCCTCGACCGGGGAGGCCGACGCCGAGTTGTACGCGTCGTGGTCGAGGATCTTCTCGCGGGAGGCGACGATCACCGGGACCAGCGCCTGTCCCGCGACGTTCGTGGCGGTGCGCATCATGTCCAGGATCGGGTCGATGGCGAGGAGCAGGCCCACGCCCTCCAGCGGGAGGCCCAGCGTCGACAGGGTCAGGGTCAGCATGACCGTGGCGCCGGTGAGGCCGGCGGTGGCCGCCGAGCCGATGACCGAGACGAACGCGATCAGGATGTAGTCACCGATGCCCAGCTGCACGTCGAAGATCTGCGCGATGAAGATCGCCGCCAGCGCCGGGTAGATCGCGGCGCAGCCGTCCATCTTGGTCGTGGCACCGAACGGCACGGCGAAGGAGGCGTACTCCTTCGGGACGCCGAGGCGCTCCGTGACCTGCTGGGTGACCGGCATGGTGCCGACCGAGGAGCGGGAGACGAAGGCCAGCTGGATCGCGGGCCAGGCGCCCTTGAAGAACTGCAGCGGGCTGACCTTGGCGACCGTGGCGAGGAGCAGCGGGTAGACGCCGAACATCACCAGGGCGCAGCCGATGTAGACGTCCGCGGTGAAGGTGGCGTACTTGCCGATCAGGTCCCAGCCGTAGTCGGCGATGGCGTAGCCGATGAGGCCGACGGTGCCGATCGGGGCGAGGCGGATGACCCACCACAGGGCCTTCTGGAGGAGCTCCAGGACCGACTCGCTGAGGGAGAGGATCGGCTTGGCCTTCTCGCCGAGCTGGAGCGCGGCGATACCGGCGACGGCGGCCATGAAGACGATCTGGAGGACGTTCAGCTCGGTGAACGGTGTGATGACGTCCGTCGGGATGATGCCGGTGAGGAAGTCCAGCCAGGAGCCGGCGTTCTCGGGCTTGGCGCCGTCCTTCGGGGTGAGGCCGGTGCCGGAGCCCGGGTTGGTGATCAGACCGATCGCGAGGCCGATGGCGACCGCGATCAGCGATGTGATCATGAACCAGAGCAGGGTGCGGGTGGCCAGCCTGGCGGCGTTGTTGACCTTGCGCAGGTTGGTGATCGACACCAGGATCGCGAAGAAGACGAGGGGCGCGACGGCCAGCTTCAGCAGCTGGACGAAGATGTGGCCGACCTGGTCGAGCGTGGTGTAGAGCCAGCCGATCTCGTAGCTGCGGGTGATCCAGCCGAGCAGGACACCGAGGACGAGACCGGCGACTATCTGTATCCAGAACGGGATTCTGGGCAGGCGGAAGCCGGAGCCGGACGGCTTGCCGGCTTCGGTCTCTGCGGCGGGCGCGGGGTTCGCGGACACGGACACACTCCAGATGTGACGCATCGGAACGTACGAGGGACATACGTACGGTCGTGCGGTCGAACAGGGGGACGGGGGTGCGGCGCCCGCGTCAGGGGCGGCGCCGCTGCATGATGCCGGTTCAGACGTTGCGGCAACAGACCGCGGACATACAGCGGCAGAGATCGACATGCAGGCGCGCCACGAGCGGGACGCTCAGGGCGTGGTGGAGGCGCACTGCTGTGGTCATGGCGAATACGTTAACACTGCAACTTTGAGAACCTCAAAGGTACGCTTCTTGATCATCTCGCCCGGCGTTCGCGCCCGGGCACGCGAAAGCCCCGGTACGGGAGCGGATGCTCCGGTCCGGGGCTTCGTCTGTACGGCGTGCGGTGTGAGGAACCTTACGCGGCGCCTGCCTACTGGGCGACGCTGTCCTCGCGGGTGCGGTTCGCCTCGAGCCTCGCCTTGGTCCGGTCGACCGTCGAGATGAGCTGCTCGGACATCTCGTCGCGCTGCTTGCGCAGCAGGATGAAGCTCAGGGGCGCGGAGAGCAGCAGGCCGAGGAGGATGACCCAGACGGCGTTGGAGCCACCGACGCCGGAGGGGAGCACCCCGAAGTGGACCGCGACACCGGCGACGAAGAAGCAGCCCACGAAAATCAGCAGGCGCATGGCGGTGTACCGGATCGTTGCGCTCGGCTTGGCAGCGGACACGGCTGGCCTTCTCTCTACGTCCGACGTTCCTGCGGTCGTGCAGTCTCTGCCCGACCAGTGAAGCATGCCCCGAATTCGATCAGTTCGCAGGGTTGCCCCGGCGTGGCACTCGACCGCCTCACCGGAAGAGCGGGAGCAGCATGATGACGTCGTCGCGGTAGTCGTCCTCGGCGACCCGGATGGCGTTCGGGACCCGGCCCACCTCCTTGTATCCGCAGGAGGCGTAGAAGCGGTCGGCACCGGTCCCGCCGCGGCAGGTGAGCCGGATGGCGTCGATCCCGTCGAGCTCCAGGGCGGCGTCGGCCATGGCGGCCATCAGCGCGCGTCCGAAGCCCTTGCCCTGGTGGCGGGGGTGGACCATCACGGTGTAGGCGCCGATCCAGTGCCGCATGAGCCGGTGGGTGTTGTGGGTGAGGAAGGCGGTGGCGGCCACCGTGCCGTCCTCGTCCCGCCCGACGATCAGGTGGGTCCGCCCCTCCGCCATCCCGGCGAGGTGTTTGACGAGCTCCGGCCGGACCTCCTCGTGGGTGACGGGCGGCACGAAGCCGACGGCCCCGCCCGCGTTGCTGACATCCGCCCAGAGCGCGGTGATGCCGTCCCGCAGGGTCCGGTCGAATGCGGGATCCACTTCGAATGTAAGCGCCATATGTGCAGATTAACCATTACGGCATGGTCTCCTCAACCCGCGTCCACCACGCGGGAAAGCCCCGGCCGGGGGACGGCAGGCCGGGGCTTTCGTACAGCGGGACGCCTGGGACACCCGCTACGGGTGCGGGGCGTCGGGCGGGCGTAGGCCTCAGACGCGCATCGGCTGCGGCGTCTCACGCCGGTCGGCGTCCGGGCCCGGGTACTCACGCAGGATCTCGTACCGGGTGTTGCGCTCCACGGGCCGGAAGCCCGCGTCCCGGATGAGGTCGAGCAGGTCCTCGCGGCCGAGCTTGTTCGGCGTGCCGTAGTCGTCGGCGTCGTGCGTGATCTTGTACTCGACGACCGAGCCGTCCATGTCGTCCGCACCGTGCTGGAGCGCGAGCTGCGCGGTCTGCACGCCGTGCATGACCCAGAAGACCTTGACGTGCGGGACGTTGTCGAAGAGCAGCCGCGAGACCGCGAAGGTCTTGAGCGCTTCCGCGCCGGTGGCCATCGACGTCCGCGCCTGGAGGGTGTTGCGGACCTTGCCGTCCTTCATGTCCACGAAGTCGTGCTGGTAGCGCAGCGGGATGAAGACCTGGAAGCCGCCGGTCTCGTCCTGCATCTCCCGCAGCCGCAGCACGTGGTCGACGCGGTGACGGGGCTCCTCGATGTGCCCGTACAGCATCGTCGCCGGGGTCTTGAGACCCTTCTCGTGCGCGAGGCGGTGGATGCGCGACCAGTCCTCCCAGTGGGTGTTGTGGTCGACGATGTGCTGGCGGACCTCCCAGTCGAAGATCTCCGCGCCGCCGCCGGTCAGTGACTCCAGACCGGCCTCGATCAGCTCGTCGAGGATCTCGGAGGCCGAGAGCCCGGAGATCGTCTCGAAGTGGTGGATCTCCGTCGCGGTGAACGCCTTGAGCGCCACCTCCGGTAGGGCTTCCTTGAGCGCGCTGAGCGAGCGCGGGTAGTAGCGCCACGGCAGGGTGGGGTGCAGCCCGTTGACGATGTGCAGCTCGGTGAGGTTCTCGCCCTGCATCGCCTTGGCGAGACGGACGGCCTCCTCGATGCGCATCGTGTACGCGTCCTTCTCGCCCGGCTTGCGCTGGAACGAGCAGTACGCGCAGGACGCGGTGCACACGTTGGTCATGTTGAGGTGGCGGTTGACGTTGAAGTGGACGACGTCGCCGTTCTTCCTCGTACGGACCTCGTGGGCCAGCCCGCCGAGCCATGCCAGGTCGTCGGACTCGTAGAGCGCGATCCCGTCCTCGCGGGTCAGCCGCTCGCCGGCCCGGACCTTCTCCTCCAGCTCGCGCTTGAGTCCCGCGTCCACCAGTGCCCCTCTCGATTCCCAGCTGTTCCGGCAGCCCACGGTACTCCCCCGCCCTCAGGACGGAGGCACCCCCACCACCGCTCGCGTCACTCCTCCTCGGGGAGCTCTCCGACCCGGTTCTCCCACTTGGTGGAGAGCACGACCGTCGTACGGGTCCGGGAGACCCCCCTGGTGCCGCTGAGCCGGCGGATGGTCCTCTCCAGGCCGTCCACGTCGCCGACCCGCACCTTGAGCATGAACGAGTCGTCGCCCGCGATGAACCAGCAGTCCTCGATCTCGGCGAGGTCCTTCAGCCGGTGCGCGACGTCCTCGTGGTCGGCGGCGTCGGAGAGGGAGATGCCGATCAGCGCGGTGACACCGAGCCCGAGCGACGCGGCGTCGACGGTCGCGCGGTAGCCGGTGATGACACCGGCGGTTTCCAGCCGGTTGATGCGGTCGGTGACGCTGGGCCCGGAGAGCCCGACGAGCCGTCCCAGCTCGGCATACGAGGCCCTGCCGTTCTCTCTGAGGGCCTGGATGAGCTGCCTGTCCACCGCGTCCATGTGACTGAAACCTTCCATTGTTCAGCAGTACCGCGAGCTTACGTGTAGAATCTAAGGCACAACAGGGTCAGACCCTGTAAATCTTTCTCAGCATCCAAGAAACGCTTTCGAATCTTCAGGAGTGAACTTCACCGTGTACTCGATCGAGATGGCCTACGCCCGGATGCGCGAGCTGCAGGACCTGGCCAACCGCTCGCGTGCCCACCAGCCCGCCGCCGCCCACCGCGTCGACCGCGCCCGCGCCCCGCGCATGAGCAGGAAGAAGCGCTGACCCCAGCGGTCCGAGGCAGCCCGGCCTTCCCTCAGCCGCGGGAGGCGCCACCGAGCTCCCCCTCCCACCGGCGGTACAGCTGATGCGGCACCCCCGCCGCGTCCAGGACCCGCCCGGCGACGAAGTCCACCAGGTCCTGGATGTGCGTCGCCCCCGCGTAGAACGCCGGGGAGGCGGGCAGCACCACGGCGCCCGCCTCGTCGAGCGCGACCATCTGCTTGAGCGTCTGACCGCTGAGCGGCGTCTCGCGCACCGCCACGACCAGCTTCCGCCGTTCCTTGAGCGTCACGCTCGCGGCCCGCTGGAGCAGATCCTTCGAGAGCCCGAGCGCCACCCCGGCCACACACGCCGTCGACGCCGGGACGATCAGCATCCCCTTCGCCGGGTACGACCCGGAGGACGGCCCCGCCGCCAGATCGCCGGCCGCCCAGTGGCGTACGCCGTCGATGTCCGGCCGGAAGGTGTCCGGCTTCCCGTCCGCGCCCCGCGCCAGCCAGCTCCGCAGGTCCTCCTGCCAGTGGGCGTCACGGAAGGCGATCCCCGTCTCGTCCAGGAGGGTGAGCCGCGAGGCACGGCTGACCACCAGATCGACGCTCTCCCCGGCCGCCAGCAGTCCGCGCAGCACCGAGGCCGCGAACGGCGTGCCCGATGCGCCCGATACCCCGACAATCCAAGGCGCGCGCTCCTGCTGACTCATCGAAGTCCCGGCTGTCACACCACCGAGCCTATCCGGCACCCCGTCCCTGGAACTGAGCCAGGGGCTCCGGACGTTGCAACGGATGAGGGAACAGCCATGGACAGGGGGTGACCATGACGGGACGCACCACCGCCACCGCACGGGCCGTCACGGCCGGCGCGGTCATGCTCGTCTGGGTCGCGCTGCTGTGGCTGCTGGAAGGCATCGACATGGCGACCGGCAATTCACTCGACGGCTACGGCGTCAGCCCGCGCGAACCCGCGGAGCTCGCCGACGTCGTCCCCTCCGCGTTCCTGCACAGCGGCTGGGAGCACGTGGCGTCCAACAGCGTTCCGCTGCTGGTCCTCGGCTTCATCGCCGCGCTCGGCGGGATACGCAGGTTCGCCGCCGTGGTGCTCGTCGTGATCGTGACGGCCGGCGTCGGCGTCTGGCTCACCGCACCGCCGGACACGGTGACGCTCGGCGCCTCCGGCGTGGTCTTCGGCCTCTTCGGCTATCTGCTGGTCCGCGGCTTCGTGGACCGGCGCCCGATGGACATCGTCGTCGGCGTGGTCATCGCCGCGGTCTACGGCTCGCTGCTGTGGGGCGTGCTGCCGACGGACTCCGGCATCAGCTGGCAGGGCCACCTCTTCGGTCTCATAGGCGGGGTGGCGTCGGCGTTCCTCTTCCGCCGCCCCCGCCGCCCGCAGGAGCCCAAGGGCTACATCACGGTGTGAGGGTCAGGGCGTGCGGGCCGAGGTGATGAGGCTCAGGGCGTGAGGCCCCGCACCAGCAGATCGAGCAGCGCACACGCGAAGAGCGCGATCCCGATGAAGCCGTTGACCGAGAAGAAGGCCCGGTTGAGCCGGGACAGGTCGTGCGGCCGCACGACCCGGTGCTCGTACACGAAGGCCACGGCGACGACCGCCATGCCGATCCAGTAGAAGATCTCCGCGTCCGTCGCCAGGCCGAACCACACCAGCAGCCCGGTCGTCACCACATGGCAGACCCGCGCGCCCCAGAGGGCGGCCGGGATCCCGAAGCGCGCGGGGAAGGAGAGGACGCCGTGGGCCCGGTCCGCCCGCACGTCCTGGCAGGCGAAGATCAGGTCGAAGCCGCCGATCCAGATGCCGACGGCGAGCCCCAGGATCACCGCGTCCCACGACCAGCTCCCGGTCACCGCCAGCCAGGCGCCGATCGGCCCCATGGCCTGCGCGATCCCCAGGATCGCGTGCGGGAAGTTCGTGAACCGCTTGCCGTACGGATAGACGACCATCGGCACGACGGCGACCGGGGCCAGCACCAGACAGAGAGGGTTCAGCAGGGCGGCCGCACCCAGGAAGACGACGACGGCCACGATGGCGCCGGTCCACGCGGACTTCACCGTGACGGCGCCGGTCACCAGCTCCCGGCCCTCCGTGCGCGGATTACGGGCGTCGATCTCCCGGTCGATGATCCGGTTGGCGGCCATCGCGAACGTACGCAGCCCGACCATCGCGACGGTCACGAGCAGCAGCGTGCCCCAGTGGAACCGGCCGTCCAGCTGGAACATCGCCGTCAGCGCGGCGATGTAGGCGAAGGGCAGCGCGAAGACCGAGTGCTCGATCATCACCAGCCGCAGGAAGGCGCGGGGCTTGCTGCGGGGCTGCGGCACAGCGGCGGCGGACGCGCTCACAGGCCGTACTCCTTCCACCGGCGGTCGACCTTCGCCGCCGTATCCGGGTCGGACTCGACCATGGCCGGCCAGCCCCCGTCCCGCGTGTACCCCTCCTCGGGCAGCTTGCGCGTCGCGTCGATCCCCGCCTTGCCGCCCCAGAACTGCTGGTAGGAGGCGTGGTCCAGATGGTCGACGGGGCCCTCGGTGAGCAGCAGGTCACGGGCGTAGTCGGTGTTGCCGAGCGCCCGCCAGGCAACCTCGTGGAGGTCGTGGACATCGCAGTCGGCGTCCACGACGACGATCAGCTTGGTCAGCGACATCATGTGCGCGCCCCAGACGGCACTCATCACCTTCTGGGCGTGCTTGGGGTACTTCTTGTCGATCGAAACGATCGCGCAGTTGTGGAAACCGCCCGCCTCCGGCAGGTGGTAGTCCACGATGTCCGGGACGATGATCTTGAGCAGGGGCAGGAAGAACCGCTCGGTGGCACGGCCCAGCGGACCGTCCTCGGTGGGCGGCCGGCCGACGACGATCGACTGCAGCAGCGGGCGCTTCCGCATCGTCACGCAGTCGATCTTCAGCGCGGGGAAGGGCTCCTGGGGGGTGTAGAAGCCCGTGTGGTCGCCGAAGGGTCCCTCGGGCAGCATCTCGCCCGGCTCCAGCCATCCCTCGATGACGACCTCGGCCTGCGCCGGGACCTGGAGCGGGACGGTCTTGCAGTCGACCATCTCGATCCGCTTGCCCTGGACGAAGCCGGCGAAGAGGTACTCGTCGATGTCCCCGGGCAGCGGCGCGGTGGAGGCGTAGGTGACCGCGGGGGGAGCGCCGAACGCGATGGCGACCGGGAGCTTCTCGCCACGCTTGGCGGCGACCTGGTAGTGGTTGCGGCTGTCCTTGTGGATCTGCCAGTGCATCCCGATGGTCCGCTTGTCGTGGCGCTGCAGCCGGTAGAGGCCGAGATTGCGGATACCCGTCTCGGGGTCCTTGGTGTGGGTGAGGCCCAGGTTGAAGAAGGAGCCGCCGTCCTCGGGCCAGGTGAAGAGCGCGGGCAGCTGCTCCAGGTCGACGTCGTCGCCGGTGAGGACGACCTCCTGGACGGGGGCGCTGTCGGACTTCACCTTCTTCGGCGGCAGGTGGGTCACCGCGCCGAGCTTCCCGAAGGCCTCGCGGATCCCGACGAAGCCCTGCGGCAGTTCCGGCTTGAGGAGTCCGCCGATCTTGTCACTGAGCTCGGCGTAGGACTTCAGCCCGAGCGCCTTGAGCAGCCGCCGGTCGGTCCCGAAGACGTTCATGGCCAGGGGCATGGACGCCCCCTTGACGTTCTCGAACAGCAGCGCGGGCCCGCCCGCCTTGTTCACCCGGTCGACGATCTCGCCGACCTCCAGGTAGGGATCGACCTCGGCCTTGATGCGCTTGAGATCGCCCTCGCGCTCCAGAGCCCGGAGCAGGGAGCGAAGATCGTCGTAAGCCATAAGGACAAGTATCGGACACCCGCTACCCTGGGCCCGTCACCGGGGGCGGTCCGTGCGCCTCCCCACCTCACCTCGGGGGACCTCCACCATGCTCAGGGCCTTGATCTATCTCCTGCCGCTGGCACTGACGATCTTCGCGTTCATCGACTGCCTGAACACCCCGGAGGACGAGGCGAAGCACCTGCCGAAGGTCGCCTGGGTCTTCATCATCCTGCTGTTCTGGATCGTCGGGCCGATCGTCTGGCTGGCCGCGGGCAAGACGCGCCGCGCACCCGCCGGGGGCGCGTCCTCCCGGGGGCGTCGCTCGACGTGGGTGGCGCCCGACGACAACCCGGACTTCCTCAAGTCGCTGAAGGACGAGAAGCCGCTGAAGGACGGGGCGAGGAGCGACGAGGCGCGCCTCGACGAGCGGGAGGCCGACCTGCGCCGCCGCGAGGAGGAGCTGAAGCGCCGGGAGAGCGGCGCCGGCCCCGACGACTCGGCTCCGCC
The DNA here is from genome assembly GCF_055559735.1 of Streptomyces sp. NPDC023573. Lineage (NCBI taxonomy): Bacteria > Bacillati > Actinomycetota > Actinomycetes > Kitasatosporales > Streptomycetaceae > Streptomyces > Streptomyces sp. NPDC023573. The sequence goes on along the minus strand of NZ_JBVHKB010000009.1, from coordinate 34,910 downwards.
CACCACCTGACGGACCCCGTCCTCGTGGGTCCGTGAGCTCATGAGGACAGGAGCCGCCCCAGCCGGTCGAGCAGGGGCAGCAGCGCTGTGCGCTCCTGCGGGGTGAGGGCTTCCAGCGCACCGTGCACCACGCGCATCTCGGCACGGATGCGGTGCGCCAGCTCGGTGCCCTCCGGCGTGCGGGAGGCCACCTTGGAGCGGCGGTCGCCCGGTGCCGGGGTGCGCGTCACCAGACCGCGGGCCTCCATACGGCCGATGAGACCGGTCGCGTTGGACGCGTCGCACACCAGATGACTGGCCAGCGCGCTCATGGGCATGGGCTCGTTGAGGGCGATGAGCGCCCGGGCCTGCGAGGTGCTGAGACCGTGGCGGCCGGCGACGGCGGTGAGGTCGTCGTGGTGGCCACGGACGACGACTGCGAGCGGTTCGAGCAGTTCGTCCGGAGTAGGGACGGCGCGGGGTGCCGGTTCCGTCGTCATGGTCGGTCATCCTTCGATCGGTGCGCGTGGTCCGGAGGCCCGGACGCTGTCCGCCACGCACCCGCATTCATTTGACATGCTCAACTTTGACCCGTTACATGAAGGGTATTGCTTGAGCATATCAAGCTTCGTCTTTCACGCGTCTCGCGTCTCGTAGGGAGCACCCCATGTCCTCCGTACTCTTCGTCCTCACCGGTGCCGACCACTGGACACTCAACGACGGCACCGCCCACCCCACCGGCTTCTGGGCGGAGGAACTCGCCGCCCCCCACCGCGTCTTCTCCCAGGCCGGATTCGACATCACGATCGCCACCCCCGGCGGGGTCGCCCCCACCGTGGACAGCGTCAGCCTCACCGCCGAGTCCAACGGGGACCAGGACCAGGCCGACGCCGTGGCCTCGTACCTCGCCGCCATCGACGAGACGCTCCGCATCCCCGCCCGGCTGGAGGACGTCGTACCCACGTCGTACGACGTGGTCTTCTACCCCGGCGGACACGGCCCCATGGAGGACCTGGCCGTCGACGAGACGTCCGGCCGGCTGCTGACCTCGGCACTGGACTCCGGCACCCAGGTCGCCGTCCTGTGCCACGCCCCCGCCGCCCTGCTGCCCGCGCGCCGCGAGGACGGCAGCTGGCCGTTCGCCGGCTACCGCATGACCGGCTTCAGCAACGCCGAGGAGACCCAGGCCGGCCTGGCCGACAAGGCGCCCTGGCTGCTGGAGGACCGCCTCGTCGAGCTCGGCGCCGACTACACCGCCGCCGACGCGTGGTCGGTGCACACCGTGCACGACCGCAACCTGCACACCGGCCAGAACCCGGCCTCCTCCGAGCAGCTGGCCCGCGAGATCCTGGGGACCCTGTGAGCGCCGCCGGGACCGTGCGGGAGACGCCGGCCGATGTCGTGGCCCGGCTCCGCGGAGCCTTCCGTACCGGCCGGACCAGGGACCTCACCTGGCGCACGGACCGGCTGACGCGGCTGCGCGCCCTGCTCACCGAGCGCGGTGACGAACTGGCCGACGCGCTCCGCGCCGACCTCGGCAAGAGCCGCAAGGAGGCCTACCGGACCGAGATCGACTTCACGGTCCGCGAGATCGACCACACCCTGGAGCGCCTCGCCGGCTGGCTGGAGCCCGAGCCCGCCCCCGTGCCGGCCGTTCTGGCCGGGGCCACCGCCCACACCGTGCAGGACCCGCTCGGCGTCGTCCTCGTCATCGCGCCCTGGAACTACCCGGTGCAGCTGCTGCTCGCACCGGTCGCCGGCGCGCTGGCCGCGGGCAACACCGTCGTGGCGAAGCCCAGCGAGCTGGCGCCCGCCACCTCCGCCGCGCTGGCCCGGCTGCTGCCGGAGTATCTGGACGCCGACACGCTCACCGTGGTGGAGGGCGGGGTCCCGGAGACCACCGCGCTGCTCGCCGAGCGCTTCGACCACATCTTCTACACGGGCAACGGCACGGTCGGCCGCATCGTGATGGCCGCAGCGGCCAAGCACCTCACGCCGGTGACGCTCGAACTCGGCGGCAAGTCGCCCGCGTTCGTCGACCGCGGCACGGACCTGAAGACGGTGGCCGCCCGGCTGGTCTCCGGGAAGTTCCTCAACACGGGTCAGACGTGCGTCGCACCCGACTACGTCCTGACGGACCCGGAGACCGCGCCCGCCCTAACGGACGCACTCGCGGCGGCGGTCGAGGAGCGGTTCGGCCCGGACGCGTCGGTCTCCCCGGAGTACGGCAGGATCGTCAACGAGCGCCACTTCGACCGGCTGGTGGGCCTCCTGGACTCCGGCCGTACGGTGACGGGCGGCGCGCACGACCGGGAGACGAAGTACATCGCCCCGACCGTGCTGGCCGATGTCGCCCCGGACTCCCCGGTGATGCGGGAGGAGATCTTCGGCCCGGTGCTGCCGGTCCTCACCGTGGACGGCCTCGACGGGGCCATCGGGTTCATCAACGACCGGGACAAGCCCCTGGCTCTGTACGCGTTCACCGAGTCCCCGGCCGTACGGGAGCGGCTGCTGGCCGAGACCTCGTCCGGCGGGGTCGGGATGGGCCTGCCGCTGGCCCATCTGACCGTCTCCGACCTGCCGTTCGGCGGGGTCGGCGAGAGCGGCATGGGCAACTACCACGGCCGGTACTCCCTGGAGACGTTCAGCCACCGCAAGGCGGTCCTGGACACCCCGCTCGGCTGACGCCCGCACATGCCGCGAGGGCGCGACCGCACCGAAGCGGTCGCGCCCTCGCGGCTGTGCCGGTCAGACTCCGGCGTAGGAGTGCTTGCCGGTGACGAAGATGTTCACGCCGTAGTAGTTGAAGAGCCAGCAGCCGAAGGCGACGAGCGCCAGGTAGGCGGCCTTGCGGCCCTTCCAGCCGGCCGTCGCGCGGGCGTGCAGGTAGGCGGCGTACGCGACCCAGGTGATGAAGGACCAGACCTCCTTGGGGTCCCATCCCCAGTAGCGGCCCCAGGCGTCGCCCGCCCAGATCGCGCCCGCGATGATCGTGAACGTCCACAGCGGGAAGACGGCGGCGTTGATGCGGTACGAGAAGGTGTCCAGGGTCTTCGCGGCGGGGAGCCGCTCCAGGACGGAGGACGCGAACTTCCCGGGCGTGCCACCGTTGGCGATCTTGTTCTCGTAGCTGTCACGGAACAGGTAGAGCAGCGTGCCGACGGCACCGAGGTAGAAGATCGCACCGCACAGGATGGCGGTGGAGACGTGGATCCACAGCCAGTAGGAGTGCAGAGCCGGCACCAGCTGGTCGCTGTCGGTGTAGAGCCACGTGGTGGCGACCCCGAGGTCCAGCAGGACCGTGGTCACGAGCAGGAGGCCGATCCAGCGGACGTTCTTCTTCAGCGCCAGCAGGACGAGGTACGCGCCGACCGCCACGGTGGAGAAGGTGATCGAGAACTCGTACATGTTGCCCCAGGGGGCCCGCTCGACCGACAGGGCGCGCGCAATGACGCCGCCCGCCTCGACGGCGAAGGCGACGACGGTCAGGGAGACCGCGATCCGCCCCCACAGGTCGCCCTTGAAGGTGCCGCCCGCGGCGCCGGGGCCGTCCGGGACGTCCCGGGTCCCGGCTGCCGACCGGGTGACGACCTTGGGCCGCTCCAGCACAGCGGTGCCGCCCTGCTGCCCGACCCGCGCCTTCACCGTGGAACCGGCGGCGGCCGATCCGTTCTGGAGCGCGGCGGCCGTGCGGCCGACCTTGCTGCGGCTCCCGAACACCCACTCCGCGATGTGTGCGAAGAAGGCCAGCATGTAGACGGCCATCGACGAGTAGATCAGCGTGTTGCTGATGTTCGCCAGATTCTCGTTGGTTGCGGCGGCGAGATTCACTTCTCAGCCCCTTCGGCAGGTTCTTCGGAGGGTTGTCCGGTCTCGGGTTCGAGATCGGGCGCGGTGGGCGCCACGGTGTTGAGCGCGACCGCCAGATCGGCCAGCTCCTCGGGCAGCTTCGCGGACTCGCTCCGCCCCAGGCCCGCCATCTCGACGACGGTGACACCGTCCGCGCCCCGGACCGCCCGCACCCAGACGCGGCGGCGCTGGATGAAGAGCGAACCGGCGAGCCCGATGATGGCCGCCACGGCGCCGGTGAGCGCCCAGCCGCTGGCGGGCTGGCGCGAGATCTGGAAGCTGGCCCACTCCTCGACGCTCTCGAAGGTGACCGAGCCGGCGCCGTCGGGAAGCTTCATGGTCTCGCCGGGACGCAGTCGCTTCTTGAGCTTGTCCCCGTTGCTGTCCTTGAATTCCTTCATCTTGGACGTGTCGAGCTGGTAGACGTTCTGCGGCAGCCCGGAGTCGACGCCGAGGCTGCCGTAGTAGCCGTTGAGCGCGAGGACCGGGTAGTCGAGTCCCGGGTACTGCGAGAACATCGTGCCCTGGCCGTCGCCCGCGAACGTCGGTACGAAGAAGGCCTGGAAGCCCAGCTGGGTCTTCTTTCCGTCGGTCCCCTTGTAGCCGTCCATCACCTTGACCGCGCCGGTCGAGGTGACGTTGTTGTCGATGGGCAGCAGGGGCACGGCCGACCGGTAGACCTCCTTGCCCTTGCCGTCCTTGACGGAGATGACCGGCGCGTAGCCGTGGGCGTTCAGGTAGACCTTCGTACCGTCGACGACGAGCGGCTTGTTGACCTCGATGACCTTCTTCTTCGGCTCGCCGTCGGCGCCCTCGGCGTACGTCACGCGGGCCTCGTAGGTCCTGGGCGTGCCGCGCTGCGGGCCGCTCCGCTCGTACGTGCCGACGAAGTCCTCCAGGTCGAAGCTGAAGGGGGTGAGGTCGTCGGTGTCGAAGAGCGAGCCGGACTTGAAGTCGTCGTACTGGGTGATCGTGTTGGCGAAGCCGTCACCCTCGACGATCAGCTTGCCGCCCTCGGACTTGAAGAGCTGCCCGCCGGCGAACGCGACGAGCATGACGATCAGCGCGATGTGGAAGAGAAGGTTCCCCGTCTCGCGGAGGTAGCCCTTCTCCGCGGCCACCGCGTCGCCCACCGCGTGCGAGCGGAAGCGCCGCTTGCGCAGGATGCCGAGGGCGGCCTCGCGGACCTGTTCGGGTTCCGCGTCGGTGCGCCAGGTGGTGTACGCGGGCAGCCGGGTCAGCTTCTTCGGGGCGCCGGGCGGGCGGCCGCGCAGCTGGCCGACGAACTGCGCGGTGCGCGGGACGATGCAGCCGATCAGGGAGACGAACAGCAGGATGTAGATCGCGGAGAACCACACCGAGCTGTAGACGTCGAAGAACTGCAGCTTCTCGTAGACCGGCGTGACGGTGGTGTGGGCTTCCTTGAAGGTCTGCACCTTCAGTTCGTCCACGCTGTTCTGCGGGATCAGTGAGCCGGGGATCGCGCCGAGCGACAGCAGGAAGAGCAGGATCAGCGCGACCCGCATCGAGGTGAGCTGGCGCCAGAACCATCGGACCCAGCCGACGACGCCCATCGCGGGCACGGAGGAGGCGGACTCCTCGCGCGGGGCGGTGGAGAGCTGTTCCCCGGCCCGGCCGAGGTCACGCTCCTCCGTGGTGTTCGTGTTGCTCATGGACTCAGATCCCTACAGTGAAGCCGTTGGACCAGCTCTGTGTCTCCTGGATGAGCGCGTCCCAGGCGCCCGTCAGCAGGAGCAGACCGGTCACGATCATCATGCCGCCGCCGATCCGCATGACCCATGCGTAGTGGCGCTTGACCCAGCCGAACGCGCCGAGTGCCCGGCGGAAGGCGATCGCCGCCAGGACGAAGGGGACGCCGAGGCCGAGACAGTACGCCACGGACAGGATCGCCCCGCGGCCCGCGGTCGCCTGGTCGAAGGCGAGCGTGTTGACGGAGGCGAGCGTGGGACCGAGACAGGGTGTCCAGCCGACACCGAAGAGCGCGCCGAGAAGGGGCGCCCCCGCCAGCCCGGTCACCGGCCGCTTGTGGATGCGGAACTCGCGCTGCGTCATCCAGGGCATGAGGCCCATGAAGAAGATCCCCATGAGGATCATCAGGACGCCGAGGACCTTGGAGAGGGTGCCGCTGTACTCCTGGAGGGTCCCGCCGAAGAAGCCGAAGAGGGCGCCGCCGGACACGAACACGGCGGTGAAGCCGAGGACGAAGAGGGAGGCCCCCGCGACGGTCCTGCCGCGCCGGGCCTCCGCCAGGTCGGTGCCGCTGACCCCGGTGACGTAGCTGAGGTAGCCGGGGACCAGGGGCAGGACGCAGGGGGAGAAGAAGGAGACGAGTCCGCCGAGCAGCGCGATGGGCAGCGCCACTATGAGGGCTCCGCTGAGGACCGTCTCGTTGCTCGCGGCGAGTTCCAGCACCGCGGTCACTTCTCGGCGACCAGCGGGTCGATCATCTTGCGCAGCTTCTCCGCGTCGAGCGCGGCGAGCGAGCGGGCGGCGAGCTTCCCGTCCCGGTCGATGACCACGGTCGAGGGGATGGCCTGCGGGTTCAGCGTGCCCTTCGGGAAGCGCAGGAGCAGCTTCCCGGTCGGGTCGTAGATGCTCGGGTAGGTGACTCCGAAGTCCTTCTCGAAGCTGACCGCGAGGGACTTCTGCGGGTCCCTGGTGTTGACGCCGACGAACTGGACGCCCTGGGCCTCGGTCGCCTCCGCCACCTTCTGGAAGTGCTTGGCCTCGGCGCGGCACGGGCCGCACCAGGATCCCCAGAAGTTCAGGACGACGACCTTGCCCTTGTAGTCGGCGACGGCGAGGTCCTTGCCGTCCAGGGTCGTGCCGTCCAGCTTCGGCGCGTCGGTGCGTTCGCCCTTGGCGACGGTGGAGATCCCTCCGCTGCCGGTGACGAAGTTCGTGTTGCCGCCGCCGCCCGCCTTGGCGCCGTCACCACTGCATGCGGACAGGGTCAGGGCACCGGCCACCGCGGTTGCGGCGAGCAGGGTGAAGCGGCGTCGGGGTACGCGGCCAGAGCTCATGTGAAAAGTTTCGCATGGCAGTTCCGGGGATCTTGGGCACCCCCCTCGATGACCGTAAAGCCCCTTGTCAAGCCTGTTTGAAGAAGGTGTTCCAGCCGCCTTCGGGGGCCTGTCCCACCTGGAGCGTACGGAGCTTCGCGAGCACCGCCGGGTCCTGTGCGTCGAGCCAGTCGACGTACTGCCGGAAGGAGACGAGGCGCACATCAGGCTTGCCCGCGATGTGTTTGAGCGCGTCCTCCACGGCGTCCATGTAGATGCCGCCGTTCCACTCCTCGAAGTGGTTTCCGATGTAGAAGGGCGCGCGGTTCGTCTCGTAGGCACGGTCGAATCCGGCGATATACGCGTCGGTGGCCTGGGTGCGCCATCCCGGATAGCGGGAGGGCATGCCATTGGTCGAATTCTTCGACTGGTTGGCGAGGATGTTGTAGTCCATGGAGAGGACTTCGAAGGTGTGGCCGGGGAAGGGAATGCCCTGAAGCGGAAGGTCCCAGACGCCCTGGCGCTTCTCGGGCCACATCTGGGTGCCGCCCGGCGAGCTCGCGTCGTACCGCCAGCCGAGCTGCTTCGCGGTGGGGAGCAGATTGTCCTGACCGAGCAGACAGGGCGTACGGCCGCCGACCAGTTCCTTCCGGTAGTCGAACGGCAGGGGATCGACATCCTCCCACCCGGTGTTGGTCCGCCATTCGGTGACGAAGGACACCGCCTGGTCGATCTCGCTCTGCCATTGCGCGGGTGTCCAGTTGCCCACCGATCCGGAACCGCCGCAGAAATGCCCGTTGAAATGGGTGCCGATCTCGTGCCCGTCGAGCCAGGCCTGACGGACGTACTTCAGGGTCTGCTTGACGTGGTCATCGGTGAGATAGCCGATGTCCGAGGCGCCCCGGGGGTTGTTGGGCGGGCGGTAGAGCGACTTCTTCGACTCGGGCAGCACATAGAGCCCGGAGAGGAAGAAGGTCATCGCCGCGTCGTGTTCCTTGGCGAGTTCGAGAAAGCGCGGGAAGAGTCCGTTGCCGACCTCGCCCGCTCCGTCCCAGGAGAAGATCACGAACTGCGGCGGCTTCTGGCCCGGTTCGAGCGGGACGGGGGCGACGGGCTGATTCGGCTGCTTTCCGGTGTCGGCCGTGGAGCCGTCACCGATCAGTCTCACCTGTTTTCCGGGGGCCCCTCCGCCATTCCCGTGGGTCCCTTTACCACCGTGGGAACTCTTCTGGGGATCCGCCCGGCTGTCCGGTGATCCGGAGGAGCCGCAGCCGGCCATCGACAGTGCGGCTGCGGCTCCGAGGCCTGCCCCGAGCAGACCCCTTCGGTTGATTTCACGCATAGCATCCCCATCTACGGTCGTATTACCTCAAGGCCATACAAACTGGCGATGGCTTAGATGAGGAAACCAACACGACGGTTCCACCGATAATCACAAAAGTTGTTACGTGCACAGACCCTTACAGGCGCTGCACACGGCATACAGAACGGCGGGGAACGCGAGCGGGGACGCGCGGGATGCGGGCGGTTACGCCCCGAAAGCCTTGGACTTCCCCTTGACCGGCTTCGCACCCGCGAGGAGATGCGCCGGCACCAGGTCCCGGGCGGGCTCGGTGTATCCGACCGACACGATCTCGTCACCCTGGTAGGTGAAGGTCGTCAGCGAGGCCAGGGTGCACTCCCGCTTGCGCGGGTCGTGCCACAGCCTGCGCCGCTCCACGAAGCTCCGCACGATCCAGATCGGCAGCTGATGGCTGACACAGACCGCCTCGTGCCCCCGTGCGGCGTCGCGCGCCGCGTCCAGTGCGCCCATCATCCGTACGACCTGCTCGATGTACGGCTCGCCCCAGGACGGCTTGAAGGGGTTGGTGAGGTGCTTCCAGTTCTCCGGCTTGCGCAGCGCACCGTCCCCGACCCCGAAGGTCTTGCCCTCGAAGACGTTGGCGGCCTCGATGAGACGCCCGTCGGTCGCCAGGTCCACACCGTGCGACGAGGCGATCGGCGTGGCCGACTCCTGTGCGCGCTCCAGCGGCGAGGCCACGACATACGTGATGTCGCGCTTCTCCAGGTGCTCGGCCACCCGGTCGGCCATCTCGCGGCCGAGCTCGGACAGGCTGTAGCCGGCGCGGCGCCCGTAGAGCACACCGTCCGGGTTGTGCACCTCACCGTGGCGCATCAGGTGGACGACGGTGAGGTCCTTCTCGCTGCCGCTCATGCGGTGGCCTCCGATGCGGCACGGGCGGCGGCGGGCAGCGCCGCGGCGATCCGCTCGAGCGCCCGGGCGTCGTGGGCGGTGGAGACGAACCAGGACTCGAAGGCGGACGGCGGCAGATAGACGCCCTGCTCCAGCATGGAGTGGAAGAACGCGGTGAAACGGAAGGCTTCCTGCTTCTTCGCGTCCTCGTAGTCACGGACCGGCTCGTCGGTGAAGAAGACGGAGAACATGTTGCTCGCCGCCGACACCGTGTGCGCGACGCCCGCCTTGGTGAACGCCTCGCCGACCAGGGAGCGCAGCTCCGCCGAGACCGCGTCGACCTTCGCGTACGCCGCGTCGTCCAGCAGCCGCAGCTGGGCGAGGCCGGCGGCGGTGGCGACCGGGTTACCGGAGAGGGTGCCCGCCTGGTAGACGGGACCGGCGGGCGCCAGGTGCGCCATCACGTCGGCACGCCCGCCGAAGGCCGCGGCGGGGAAGCCGCCGCCCATGACCTTGCCGAAGGTCATCAGGTCGGGCCGCACACCGTCGATGCCGTACCAGCCGGCCTTGGACGTACGGAATCCGGTCATCACCTCGTCGGAGATGTACAGCGCGCCGTTGGCCGCGCAGATCTCCTTCAGCCCCGCGTTGAAGCCGTCCAGCGGCGGGACGACGCCCATGTTGCCCGGCGACGCCTCGGTGATCACACAGGCGATCTCACCCGGCTGCGCGGCGAACGCGGCACGCACGGCCTCCAGGTCGTTGTACGGCAGCACGATCGTGTCGCCCGCCTGGGCGCCGGTCACGCCGGGCGTGTCGGGAAGACCGAAGGTGGCGACCCCGGAGCCGGCCGAGGCCAGCAGCGCGTCGACGTGCCCGTGGTAGCACCCGGCGAACTTCACGACCTTGGCGCGCCCGGTGAATCCCCGGGCGAGCCGGATCGCGGACATGGTCGCCTCGGTGCCGGACGACACCAGCCGCACCTGCTCCACCGGCTCGATCCGGGCCACGATCTCCTCGGCGAGCGCGACCTCACCCTCTCCCGGCGTACCGAAGGAGGTGCCCCGGGCCACCGCGTCCTGGACGGCCGCGATGACGTCCGGGTGCGCGTGGCCGAGGATCATCGGCCCCCATGAACACACGAGGTCGACATACTCACGACCGTCGGCGTCGGTGAGGTACGGACCCGTACCGGACACCATGAACCGGGGCGTACCGCCCACGGCCCGGAAGGCACGCACGGGGGAGTTCACGCCGCCGGGCGTCACGAGGGACGCACGGTCGAAAAGCGTCTGTGAAACTGGGGCTTCGTATGAATACGCCACTTTGGTCCTGATCTGCGATTCGGGTTTCGGGGGGCCTGGCCGGAATACCCGGCCGCCGGTGAGCAGGGAGCGCGCTCTCCCCGTATGAGGCTCGTACAACGAAAGGGCGTCAGTCTCCTCGCGTCTGCGAAACTGGGGCGTCATAGGGAAAGCTCACACATGCCATGGTGTCAGAGGCGTCGACGGTCTTGCGGACAGGTGTTTCACCGCACGCCCGTGGGGGAGGTCACTGACGATGATCGGGTTGCGCGGCGGGGCTGTGTCTCCTAAGAAGTAGTCGGGTGGATGAGATATGCATCGCGGTGGCGGAGTGGGCGAAGGGACCGACGGTCTGGGGCCCGAGCCTGCCCGGCGAGGGCGGCACCGGCGCAAGGCCGAGCGCGAGGCCGAACGCGTACGGGACGTCCAGGCGGGCGGCGTCGACGGTTCGGGGAGCAGGAGCAGTGGACGGGTGGGGGTGACCTACAAGTACTTCGGTGCCCCTGACGGGGCCACCGCCGCGCGCGTGCCCATCTCCATGCGGCCCGAGGAGCTCGGCGGCGACGAGCTGGGCATGGGCGGCATGTTCAGCAAGATCAAGCCCGAGACGGTGGCGGCCATGGTCCTCACCGGCATACAGGGCATACCCCTGAACAAGGTGCCCCCGCTGGAGCTGGTCGTGCTCCATCCCGACTACGCCGTGGTCAAGCTGCCGATGACCGTGGTCGACCCGCTGCGGGACGTCGGTGAGGAGTCGGTCGGCGCCGCGGCCTTCATCTGGTCCACGGTCCCGGACCGCGGCGGCCCGCGCGACGCGTTCAACGTCTACCAGCTGCTCCACGAGTGGCAGGACTTCTCCCACCGGCTGCACGACGCGGGCCACCAGGCGTACTGCCTGGTATGGCCCTGACGCGGCAGCCGGTTTCACGGGTGTAGGAAAATGTGACCCATGACGGCGGATGAACTGCGCGTGGTCGTGGAAGCCACGGACGACGGTGTCGTCCTGATACGTGTCCGGGGGAGCCTGGACGGGTGGTCGGGTCCTTCGGGGCTGGACGAGGCGCTGGACGAGGCGGCCGGAGGCGAGGGGCGGCTGACCGTGGCCGATCTGTCCGGACTTGAGTTTGCCGACTCGGCGGCGCTGCACACCTTGCTGAGCGCACAGCACCGCCACGCCGCGGCCGGGGTGCGGCTGGTCCTGGCCGGGCCGCTCGGGACGGGCATACGCCGGCTCTTCGAGGTCTCGGGCACCAGCGAGGTCTTCACGTTCGCCGACACGGTGGACGCGGCGCTGACATGCTGAGCGCCCGCGGGAGGCGCCGTCCGCCGGCCGGGCACCCCGCCGGGGGTGTGATCGGAGGCCGTTCGGGCAGGCGCCGAAAGTAATGGACGGGGAACGAGAAGTGCTGGAGGACGGCGGGCGTCGGGCCCAAGGGCCGGATGAGGCCGTCGGCTGGTCCGCCCCGGAGAAGCCGGTGGCCACGGGCCGCGCGCCCGGCGTGCCACGTAACGCGGCCGCCGCCCGCGACGCAGTCGTCCAGCTCCTGCAGGAGCGGTTCTGCGGGATGGGCGGGGAAGGGCCGGCCGATGTCGTGGTGGCCGACGCGCTGCTGGTGACGTCGGAGCTGGTCACCAACGCCGTCAGGCACGGCGGCGGGCTCACCGGCTTCACGACGGAGATCACCGACGAAGGCCTCCTCCTCACCGTCAGCGACGCCAGCACCCGGCCGCCGGTCACTGCGGAACGCGATCCGTCCGCCGCCTCGGTCGGGGGGTACGGCTGGCTCCTGGTGCGCCGTCTGGCGAAGCGGGTGTCCGTCACGTATCTCCCTGAGGGCAAGCACATCGTGGCGCTGATCGCCCTCACCTGAGCGTGCGTCACGGCGGGTGCCGACGGCGGGGTCAGGGACTCCGCGCGGGTGGTCACCGCCGGTTGGCATAATTCCCGCATGGCCCGCGAGCACCTCGACAACTCCGCGTCGGCCGGCCTTCCCGTGGTGGCGGACGAAGGCGAGATCAACGGCCGCTGGGTCGTCCGGGCTCAGGGCGATCTCGACTCCGACAGCGTCGATCCGCTCTTCATCGCCATGTGGCAGGCCGTGGCCGGGCACGACACCGTCGTACTGGAAGCGTCCGCGATCACCTTCGCGGACTCCTCGTTCCTCAGCCTCCTCATCGAGGTGCACCAGCGGGCGGATCTGCGCATCGCCGCACCGGGCACGGTCCTCACGCGGCTCCTGCGGACCGCGGGGGTGGACCGGGTGCTCCGCAGCTACCCGACACTCGACGCGGCCCTCGGTGCGCCGCCCGCCGCCCGCTGACGGACGCCGGCCCGCACGTCGCCACCCGGGCCGTCAGCCGGACGGGGCGGGAGGCGTGCCTTCCTCCTGCTCGGTCTGCCGGCCGGCTCCGTCGAGGACGAAGAGCCGCGCCGTCCCGGTGGCGTCCAGGATCCTGCGGAGGAAGGCCGGCGGGTTCTCCAGGTGCAGCGCCACACCGCGGGTGGAGGTGCCCCGGTGGATCAGCAGGAGACTGGAGACACCCATCGAGTCGCAGAGCCGCAGCCCGGAGCAGTCGAGGAACAGGTCTCGCGGGCCGGGCTCGGCGGCGAGGCACGCCTGCGCCCGCTCCACGAGCAGGTCACTGGTGTCGAAGTCCAGGTCACCGACGAGACGCAGTCGGACGGTCCCCGGCCCGGCCTCGACCCCCACGGTGAACGGCGGACAGGGAAGTCCGGTCATCCGAAGGCTCCCGGATTGTGGCCGGCGGCCGCCAGGAAGGCGTCCAGGACGGTGCGCGCCCGGCCGAGCAGCCGGGTGGACCGGGGGAAGTCCTTGAGCTCCGTCCCCAGGACGTCGAGGACCGGCTTCAGGGACGCTGCCGGGACCCGTCGTGCCTCCAGGATGCCCGCGGTCCACACCAGGAAATCGGTGAAGAGCTCGTCGTCGTCCATGTAGAGGGCCACGCCCAGGTAGTCGACGACGTGGGCGATGTCCTGCGCCGTGTGCTCACGCTGCTGCTCCGTATAGGCGGCCGCCGGGGGAAAGCGGGTCTCGAGCCGGTCCAGCACCTCCCGCACGAGCTGTGGCCTGCTGCGCACGACGAGGGTGTACTCCTGGTCGCCGAGGTGCGGCAGGTCGTCGATCTGCTGCCTGCCGGCGGACGGCACCGCGATGCCGTCCGCGATACGGCGTGCCGCGGAGCGCGCGTCCGGCTCCCACGCGTCGGCGCCCAGCCGGCGCGCGTGCCGCCCGTCGGGGCCGAATGCCGCCCCGCCCGCCAGCACGGGCACTCCCACGGCCTGGCAGGCGGTGATCGCCGCGTGCGCGGTGGGCAGCCGGGTGGGGATCGAGGAGGACAGCGCGACCACGTCCGCACCGTTGGTGTGCAGATGACCGATGAGATGGGGCGTGGGCACCTGCGCCCCGAGGAAGTCGACCCGCCATCCGCGCAGTGTGAGGACCTCGGCCAGCAGACGGGCCGGCAGCACGTGCCACTCCTGGTCCACGCAGGCCACGGTGACCCGGCCGAGCCGCGGTGCGGTACGCACGGCCGGATGGTGGGCGAGCGCGGCGATGACCCGTTCGGCGATGGCGCTCGCCGCGTGTTCCTGCGCCACGCCGATGCGGTTCGCGGCCCATTCGGTGCCGACCCTCGCCTGCACGGGGGCGATGACGTCCAGCAGCGCCGTCTCCGCGTCGATCCCGTCTTCCAGGGCGGTGAGGATCACCGAGGCGGCGGCCTGCTCGTCCCGGTCGGTCACCGCGGCCCACAACCGGTCCTGAAGGCCGCGCGTCCCGGGAGCGGCAAGTGTGTGTGTGCTCATCCTGTGTACCTGCCCCGGGTGTGGCCGTCCACCGCGCTGAGATGGGTGGTGGGCGGGGCGGTGATCGCGACGAGGGCCATGTCGTCGTGCCGGCCGTCGTGCAGCCACTGGGACGCGAGCACCTGTACACGCTCGACCACGGCCGCGCCCGGCATGCCCCCGCACTCCGCCAGGGCACGCTTCAGCCGCTCCTCACCGAAGAGTTCGTCGCCGAGGGGGCCGCCGCGCGCCTCGGTCACACCGTCGGTGTAGAGCAGGCACGTCTCGCCGGGCATGAGATCGGTCTCCACGGTGCCGGCCTCGATGTGGGGCAGCGCCCCGACGAGGGTCCCCCGGGTCTCGATCTCCTCGACACGGCCGTCGTTGCGGATCACCAGGGGGGCGGGGTGGCCCGCAGACGTGAGGCGCAGCCGCACCCGGCTCTCCTCGCGCCGGACCGAAGCCAGCACCAGGGTCGCGAAGCGGGTGTGGTGCGAGTTGAGGAGCGCCCCGTTGAGGAGTCGCAGCATCTGCTCGTGGTCGCCGGCCATCGGCGTGAGCGCCTGGAGCGTGTTGCGGATCTTGCCGGTCAGTACGGCCGCGTCCAGGCCCTTGCCGCACACGTCGCCGAGGACGGCCAGTGACGCGTCGTCGGGCGTGCTGCCGGGGTGCACGTCGTAGAAATCACCGCCCACCCGGTCCCGGTCGGCGGAGGGCCGGTAGCCGCCGGCGAACTCGACGCCGTGCACCCGGTCCAGCTCGGGAGGCAGCAGATCCCGCATCAGGGTCCGCGTGATGTCGCTCTGTTCCGCGTACAGCCGTGCGGCCGACAGGGCCGCGCCGGCCCGCGCGGCGAACAGCCGGGCGAAGACCTCTTCGCTCTCGTCGAATTCGGTGGCCCCCGACCCGCGCAGCAGGACCAGGACCCCGGCCGGGACCCCGTGGCCCGGCAGAGGAGTGACGGCGGCCGACCCGACAGTGCCGGTGAAGCCCTCCGGGAGAAGCCAGGCGGGCAGCGAGGCGGGGTCGATCCACCGGGAGGGCACGGGCGGGAAGCCCTGCAGCGCCTCGCTCAGGCCGGGCACCTGTGCCGGGTCCGCCGTCACCGTGCCGCACACCGCTGCCGTGCCGTCGACCGCGTACGCCATGGGCAGTTTCCGCCCCACGGCGGGCCCGATGACGACGGCGGCGTCGGCGAGGTGCCGGGAGGCGAGTTGGGCGGTGACCCGCATGCAGCGGTCGGTGTTCAAGGAGGCCAGGAGCACGTTCGACGCTTCGGCCAGGAAGGTGGTGCGTGCCCGCTCCGCGGCCAGTTCCTCCTCGGCGAGCTGCCGGCCGGTGGTGTCGGCCAGCCACCACACCACGCCGCCGTCGCGGTTCGGGGCCGGGTGCGCCTCGAAGCTCCGCTCGCCGATCCGCCCGTGGAAGGCGGTGGCGCGCGGGCCGGGGGCCGGGTCGTCACCGGCCGTGCGAGGGGCGTGCCCGGTCGTACGAGGGGCGTGCCCGGTCACCTTCCGGTGGGCACGCGCCAGCCAGGCCGGGACCGCCTCCGTCAGTGCGGTGCCCCGAGGCGCGCCCCCGAGGAGCGCCTCGGCGGCCGGGTTGAGGTCGACGACCGTTCCGGCCGTGTCGACGACGACCACGGCGTACGGGGCCTGGCCCCACAGGTCGGTCTCGGACGCTGGATACTGCTGAGTTCTTTTGGCGATGGGTTCCTTCAGAGGTGCCATGAGGGGGGACCCGCCTGCGGCGGATCGCACCACCTTCCAAGTGGATGACAATCACTTTCCCAACGGCAACCATTGCCCAGTGGAGGAGCGAATCGCAACCCACCCCCCTCCCGGGGTGTGCTCCCAGGACTGCGCGCACACCACGCGTACCGAGAAACTTCACACCAAGCACACACTCCGGGACCCCGCCGGTGTGACACCTGCCGCAACGCCCTCGACGTGTCACCAGGCGAACAGCGGCGCGAACGCCGAGGCGTCCCGGACACGGTGCTCCCGGACGGTCGTCCCTGCGGGACACGGAAATCACTCTTCGGCCATTCATTGGCCGAAGAGACGTCTTCAGCAGCACCGCAGGGACTACCGATGATGCAAGGAGCGAAGCACATGCTCCCGAGGAGGCCCCCGCATGGATGACCTGCTGCTGACCCTGGCCGTTCCGGCGGTGGTCATCGCGAGCGGGGTCTACGCCGTCTGCGACTGCCGGAGACAGCGCCGGCGGCCTCCGCCGCCGTACAGCCGCCGGGCGGCCCGACTTGCGGCACGCGACGCGCTGGCCCGGGCCGAGGCCGTCGTCGACCGTGCGTACGCCGGCCTCGGCGAGCTCTACACCGACCCGGCCGACCTCCTCCCGACCGGTGGCACCCCTCCCGTCAGTGACCGGCCGGACGCCAGCCGGGATCCCGGCCCGTCACAGCCAGCACCCGCTCGAAAGCCGTAGCTCCCGGCGCCACGGGGAACGGCTCACCGAACACCTTCATCTCCCGCGCCTGCGGGGCCATCGCCGCCAGCCCCGGCTCCAGCTCCGTCACCACGTCCGGGTCCGGCTCGAAGTCCTGGCCCGTGGCCCGGGCCAGGTCCCAGGCGTGCACGGTCAGGTCGCCCAGCACCATGAGACCCACCGTTCTGGCCGGCATCGCCATGCCTCCGGCCTCCCCCTCCTCCGCACCCGGCTCCGCCCATGCCTTCACCAGCCGCGCCGTCCCGTCGTCGAACCGGCCGCGCCAGTCCCCCGTGACCACGTCGTCGCCGCCGCTGAAGTCGGGCGTCCCCTTGGCCGCCAGGACCCGGAAGTTGTCGATCACGAGGAAGAGATGGTTCAGCAGGGCGCGGACGTCGTACTCACTGCACGGCGTGCCGTCGGCCAGCCTGTCGTCGTCGATGCCCCGCACGACGGGTACCGCCCGCTCGGCCGCCTTCTCAAGAAGTTCACTGATCGTCTTCATGTCTCCGACGATGCACCCGGCAGGCCGCGGAGTCTTGAAGAAACACGACAGCCGCACCCCTTAGGATCCCGCCATGGCCGGACCCGGACGTGAGACGCGGGGCATCGTCGACGCCCCCGACCTGTTCACCCGCGTGCACTTCCGCCGACGCGACCCCGCACCCGCGCTGCGCCCTCATCTCGAGCACTACTGGCTGATCGACTGGGACCTCCGGGAGCCCTACACCTCGCACGTCGTGCCGCACCCGAGCGTCCACCTGGTCTTCCAGCGGACCGGGTCGGGCAGCGAGGTGGAGCGGACGGACTCCGCCGAGGTCTACGGCATCGTGCAGGGCCTGTTCAGCCGGCGGCTGGAGGGCAGGGGACGGGTGTGCGGCGTGAAGTTCCGGCCGGGAGCCTTCCGGCCGTTCGCCCCGCACCGGCCCGTCTCGGAGTGGACCGGGCGCCGGGTCCCCGCCGACGAGGCGCTGGTCACCCCCGAGCACGGGCCGCTCGCCTCCGCCACGGCGGAGGCGGTGCTCGGCCCGGCCGACGAGGACGCCAGGGTCGCGGCGCTGGACACGTACGCGCTGTCGCTCCTCCCCCCGCCCGATCCCCAGGCGGAACTCGCCACGGAGCTCGCCGAGCTCGTGCGCACGGACCGCTCACTGCTGCGGGTCGACGCCCTCGCCCGCGCGGGGGGCCTGTCCGTCCGCTCGCTGCAGCGGCTGTTCTCCGCATACGTGGGGGTCGGGCCCAAGTGGGTCATCCTCCGCCACCGCATCCACGAGGCACTGCAGCGCGCCGAGACGGACCCGGAGCCCGACTGGGCGCAGCTCGCCGCCGATCTCGGCTACAGCGACCAGGCCCACCTGGCCAGGGACTTCACGGCCACGGTCGGTGTCCCCCCGACGGCCTTCGCCCAGCGCTGACTGCCGCCCGGGTCCCGGTGCGGCGGCAGCGGAACCCTCGCCGCCGCGCCTCGCGCAATGGCATCCTGGCCAGGTGAACGGACCTGAGATCACCCTCGAAGTAGCCCCGGAACTGCGGCTCTTCGTCGCCCACGACCGCCGCCGCGGACGCACGGCCGTCACCACGGACGGTGTGTCGACCCTCGGCCATGTCGTGGAATCCCTCGGAGTCCCGCTCACCGAGGCCGGGCAGATCCTCGTCGACGGCCGCCCCGTGCCCGTGTCCCACATCCCCGGAGCCGGCGAACTGGTCGAGGTGCGGGCGGTGCGACGCCCCCAGCAGGTCCCGGGCGCACCGCTGCGCTTCCTGCTCGACGTCCATCTCGGGACGCTGGCACGGCGGTTGCGGCTCCTGGGCGTGGACGCCGCGTACGAGAGCGAGGACATCGGCGACCCGGCGCTCGCCACCCTCTCGGCGGAGCAGCGACGCGTCATGCTCTCCCGCGACCGCGGGCTGCTCCGGCGCAGGGAGATCTGGGCGGGGGCGTACGTCTACAGCGACCGGCCGGAGGAGCAGCTCCGCGACGTCCTGGGCCGCTTCGCCCCCGTACTGGCGCCGTGGACCCGCTGCACCGCCTGCAACGGGCGGCTCACGGCGGCCGACAAGGACTCCGTGAGCTCCCGGCTGGAGAAGGGCACACAGGCGGGTTACGACGTGTTCGCGGAGTGCGCCGCCTGCGGCCGGGTGTACTGGCGGGGCGCCCACCACGCCCGACTCGAAGCCATCGTGACGGATGCCGTGCGCGAATTCGGCGGGACGGGCAGCCAGGCGCCGACGGCCTGAGGGCCGCCCTGTCCGTGCTCGGAAGACGTAGGCGGCCGGCACCCCGTGAGTGTGGTCCCGCCGGCCCCGCGTGCCACCCTGGGCCCATGCTCGTCGCCCGTTCCGTCGCCCTCTTCGTCGTTGCCGCGCTCTTCGAGATCGGGGGCGCCTGGCTCGTCTGGCAGGGGGTGCGTGAGCACCGCGGCTGGATCTGGATCGGCGCGGGTGTCATCGCCCTCGGCGCGTACGGCTTCGTGGCCACCCTCCAGCCGGACGGTGACTTCGGCCGGATCCTCGCGGCGTACGGCGGGGTGTTCGTCGCCGGGTCCCTCGCCTGGGGCATGGTCGCCGACGGCTACCGCCCGGACCGCTGGGACGTGACCGGCGCGCTGGTCTGCCTGGCCGGCATGGCGCTGATCATGTACGCCCCCCGCGACCACTGAACCCACGAACCACCGAACCCGCGCCAGGAGCCCCCGCCTATCCTGGCCCCGTACCGATCAGCTGTCCGAGGAGTTCGCATGGCCGCCACCCCCATCGCCGTCATCACCGGTGCGAGCAGCGGCATCGGCGCCGCGACCGCCAGGCAGCTGGCCGCCGCCGGATACCGCGTGGTGCTCACCGCGCGCCGCAAGGACCGCATCGAGGCGCTGGCCGCCGAGCTCACCGACGCGGGCCACCAGGCGACGGCCTACGCCCTGGACGTCACCGACCGTGCGGCGGTCGACGAGTTCGCCACCGCGTTCCGGTCCCTGGCCGTCCTGGTCAACAACGCCGGCGGCGCGCTGGGCGCCGACCCCGTCGCCACGGGCGACCCCGCGGACTGGCGCCAGATGTACGAGACCAACGTCATCGGCACGCTCAACGTCACCCAGGCCCTGCTCCCCGCCCTCACCGCGAGCGGCGACGGCACGATCGTGATCCTCTCCTCGACGGCCGGTCTCTCCACGTACGAGGGCGGTGGCGGTTACGTCGCGGCCAAGCACGGCGAGCACGTGCTGGCGGAGACCCTCCGGCTGGAGATCGTCGGCACTCCGGTGAGGGTGATCGAGGTCGCCCCCGGCATGGTCAAGACCGAGGAGTTCGCCACCACCCGCTTCCGCGGCGACACTGAGAAGGCCGCCAAGGTCTACGCGGGCGTCGACGCCCCGCTCTCCGCCGACGACGTGGCCGACACGATCACCTGGGCCGTCACCCGGCCCAGCCACGTCAACATCGACCTCCTGGTGGTCCGCCCCCGCGCCCAGGCGTCGAACTCCAAGGTCCACCGCACGCCGTGAACACCTCTCGGCCCGGCCGGACGGGGCCGGCGCGCGGCCGGCCCCGTCTCAGCCCTTCACACAGACGAGCTGTTTGAGCTTCGCGACGACCTCGACCAGGTCACGCTGCTGGTCGATGACCTGCTCGATCGGCTTGTACGCCGCCGGGATCTCGTCCACCACACCGGAGTCCTTCCGGCACTCCACGCCCCGCGTCTGGTCCTCGAGGTCCTGCGTGGAGAACCTCCGCTTGGCCGCGTTCCTGCTCATCCGCCGTCCCGCGCCGTGCGAGGCGGAGTTGAACGACTTCGCGTTGCCGAGCCCCTTCACGATGTACGAGCCGGTCCCCATGGAGCCGGGGATGATCCCGAACTCCCCCGAGCCCGCGCGGATGGCACCCTTCCGGGTGACCAGCAGGTCCATGCCGTCGTACCGCTCCTCCGCCACGTAGTTGTGGTGGCAGGAGATGACCGGCTCGAACGTGACCGCGGCCTTCTTGAATTCCTTCCGGACCACGTCCTGGAAGAGGCCCATCATGATCGAGCGGTTGTACTTCGCGTACTCCTGCGCCCAGAACAGATCGTTGCGGTAGGCCGCCATCTGCGGAGTGTCGGCGATGAAGACCGCCAGGTCACGGTCGACGAGGCCCTGGTTGTGCGAAAGCTTCTGGGCCTGCCCGATGTGGAAGTCGGCGAGCTCCTTACCGATGTTCCGGGAGCCGGAGTGCAGCATCAGCCACACCGATCCGGCCTCATCGAGACAGAACTCGATGAAGTGGTTTCCCGATCCGAGTGTTCCCATCTGCTTCGTGGCACGTTCCTGACGGAATTTGACCGCATCGGCGATCCCGTCGAACCGCGACCAGAAGTCGTCCCAGCCGCTCGTCGGGAAACCGTGGAGGCCGCCCGGATCGACCACGTCGTCGTGCATCCCCCGGCCGACCGGGATCGCCTGCTCGATCTTCGACCGCAGTCGCGAGAGGTCTCCCGGCAGGTCGTTGGCCGTGAGCGACGTCTTCACTGCCGACATCCCGCAGCCGATGTCCACGCCCACCGCGGCCGGGCAGACCGCGCCGTGCATCGCGATCACCGAGCCGACGGTCGCGCCCTTGCCGAAGTGGACGTCCGGCATGACGGCGAGGCCCTTGATCCAGGGCAGTGTGGACACGTTCCGCAGCTGCTGCATCGCGACGTCCTCGACCGACGCCGGATCCGCCCACATACGGATGGGCACCTGGGCGCCCGGCACCTCTACATACGACATAACTCCTCGATTCCCCCGAAAAATACTGAAAGCGCAAAACCGGTGCCCAGTGCGGCAAACAGGTCGGCCGACCGGCATTCACAGCGGCGCGTGCGATACACATTGTGTCCATCGGCCGCTATCGAGCGGCAACCCGTTTTCGTACCGAAGGGAGCCTGGGACCGTGCGACACATGGCGTACGTACCCGGCGTCGCGCTCCTCGCAGCGCTCGTCGCCGGCTGCAGCGCCGGCTCCGACGCCGACGACCCCGCCGCCGACAGCAAGCCCGGCAGCCCGACGGTCACGGCCGCGCCTCCCGGGAAGTACCGGACGCTGCCCGAATCCTGCCGCGCCGTACCGCTCTCCACGCTCAAGGACCTGCTGCCGGGCGCCGCCGGGCTGCCCGAGGAGCAGCAGGAGAGGGTGTACGAGGGCACGGCCGCCGTCACCTACGACACCGACCGCAAGGTCGGCTGCCGCTGGAAGTCGGACGCCCCGGATGCCTCCCGGAACCTGTCCATCGACTTCGAGCGCGTCGTCTCGTACGACCCCGCGGTGAGCGACGACGACCGCGCCCGGGAGGTGTACGCGAAGAAGCAGGACGCCGCCGCCCTCCCCACCACCCCGGCGGGCGCCACCCCCAGCGAGACGCCGAGCGGGTCGGCGTCCGCGCCCGCCGGCGGCACACCGTCCGGCTCCCCGGGCGGCTCGTCGTCGGCCTCGCCCTCCGCGGACCCGTCAGGCAACACCACCGACGCCGACCCCGACGAGGACCTGCGGCCGCGGCTGCTCGACGAACTCGGGGACGCCGCGTTCCTGGACGACGCGCTCACCCGGACCGGTTCCGCCGCGCGGCACCGCACCGTGAGCGTGGTATTCCGCACATCGAACGTCATCGTGACCGTCCACTACACCGAGCAGCCGGCCCGCGTCACCGAGGTTCCCGACAGCAAGGAACTGCAGGAGAAGGCCCAGGCACTGGCCCGGCAACTGGACGAGGCGCTCAGCGACTGACCGGCTCCCGGCGGCCTCCGGCCGCACCCCCGGGCCTCCGGCCGGAGGCGGCATCCGGCCGTCGTCCGTCGTACCGTGGCCCCCGACCGACGTACCGACCGACCACCCGCACGACCGAGACCGCCGTGCCGTCCGAGTGAAGGAACCATGCACCGATCAGCCCCGCGACTCTCCCGCATACTCGCCTGCGCCGCCGTCCCGGTGATGCTCGTCGTCGCCGGCTGCTCGTCGGACTCCGACGACGCGAAGGGCTCCGGCTCCTCGGCCTCCCCGAGCGCGACGAAGGCCGAGCCCACCGTCGAGCCGGCGAAGTACTCCACGCTGCCCGACGCCTGCGACTCGATCGGGAAGAAGACGATCGAGGACCTGGTTCCGAAGGCCAAGACCAAGGGCGGCACCCCGGGCAAGTCCAGCGACACCGCGAGCCGTGGCAGCTGCTCCTGGAACGGTCTGGACGACAACGGCGTCAAGGGCTCGCAGTACCGCTGGCTCGACGTCGGCTTCACCCGCTACGACTCGGACCAGTCCCTGGGAAGCGGCGCCGACCGCGCCACGGACGAGTACACGAAGCAGGTCTCCAAGGCACAGGCGACGGAGGGCGCCGAGAAGGCCGCGGCCAAGCCCGCCACCGGTCTCGGCGAGCAGGCCACGTCCGTCACGTACGGCCTCAGCAAGTCCAAGGAGGACTTCGAGTACGCCACGATCGTCGCCCGCACGGGGAACGTCGTCGTCAGCGTCACCTACAACGGCGCCGGGTTCGCCGGCGCCAAGACGCCCTCCGCGGCCGACATCCTCAAGGACGCCCAGAAGGCCGCCAAGGAGGCCGTCGCCGCGGTCGGCGCCGACTCCGGAGCGGGGAAGTCCTCGTCCTCCCCCTCCGCCAAGGCATCGTCCTCCCCGTCCTCCAAGTCGTCGGAGAAGGCGTCCGCGAAGTCGCCCTCCAAGTCGCCGTCGAAGTCGTCCTCGAAGGCCGTCGACAAGTCGTGACCTGAGCCCGGCGGGAGCGCCGTATCCCCTGCCCGGAGGGGACTTGACGTAGCCCGGTACTCCCGCGAGTACCGGGCTACGGCCCCTCCCCACGCAACACGCCCGGCGGGCATGTGCCAGGCTGTGCGCGCGCCGGGTGCCGAAGTGGAGCCGGTTCATCGAAGTCGGGAGGGGATTCGCGGGTGGCCGCCATGCAGCTGACACGCACACACCGCGTGCTCATCGGGGTCGTCGTCGCCGGGGCCGTGCTCATCGCCGCGATCGGTTTCGCGGGCTCGTACGCCGCCGTGCGCGAACTGGCGGAGGAGAAGGGCTTCGGCCAGTTCTCCATCGTCTTCCCGATCGGCATCGACGCGGGCATCTGCGTCCTGCTCGCGCTGGACCTGCTGCTGACGTGGATGCGCATCCCCTTCCCGCTGCTGCGCCAGACCGCCTGGCTGCTGACCGCGGCGACGATCGCCTTCAACGGCGCCGCCGCCTGGCCCGACCCGCTCGGCACCGGCATGCACGCGGTGATCCCCATCCTGTTCGTCGTCGCCGTCGAGGCCGCACGGCACGCGGTCGGCCGGATCGCCGACATCACGGCCGACAAGCACATGGAGGGCGTCCGCCTCACCCGCTGGCTGCTCTCCCCCGTCCCCACGTTCAAGCTGTGGCGCCGGATGAAGCTGTGGGAGCTGCGCAGTTACGAGCAGGTCATCAAGCTCGAACAGGACCGGCTGATCTACCAGGCCCGCCTCCAGGCCCGCTTCGGCCGCAACTGGCGGCGCAAGGCACCCGTCGAGTCGATGATGCCGCTGCGCCTGGCGAAGTACGGCGTCCCGCTCGCCGAGACCGCCCCGGCCGGCCTCGCCGCGGCGGGCATCGAGCCGGCCCTGCTGCCGCCCGCCCCGGCAGCCGTGGAGGCCGAACAACAGCACCCCCAACTCCCTTACGCTCCGCAGCCGCAGCCGCAGGAACAGCGGCAACAGCCGTATCCGCAGCAGGAGCAGTACGACCCGGCCGACCAGCAGCAGTACCCCCACGAGGACCCCGGCGCGCACGACAGCCCCTGGTTCGCGACCTCCAGGGTCCTGGACGAGACGTACGAGGGCGCGTACGACCCGGAGTACGACGAGGGCGTGGACCCCGCCCCGGTGATGATCCCCTCGGGTGCCGGGAACCGGACCCGCCCGCTCGGCGACGTGGGCACGATCGGCGCGTTCCCGCGCCCCCGCCCGGCCGAGCCGGAACCCGCTGAGCAGCTCGAACAGGACGCCGCCCAGGAGGCCGACCCGGCCGAATGGGCCGAGGAAGAAGCTCAGTTCAGCAAGCTCGCGTACGAGGCTTACGCCGAGTACACCCACCAGTACCAGACCCACCCGAGCGCCGAGGCGCTCGACATAACCCTGTCGGACGTCCACAACGTCCACCACCCGCGCAGCGCCGCGCTCCTCCGCCGGCTGCTGCCCGGCTTCAAGCAGCGCTTCGACAACGAGATGGCCGCCGACCACATCGCGTAGAGGCGGAAGCGGACAGAACGAAACGGGCGGCCCGCTGAGCGGGCCGCCCGTCCTGCTGTCCGTGGTGCTACGCGCCGAGCAGCGTCCGCACCCGGTCCGCTCCGACCGCGAGGAGGAGCGTGGGCAGGCGCGGCCCGGTGTCACGGCCGACGAGCAGCCGGTACAGCAGGGCGAAGAAGGAGCGCTGGGCGACCTTCAGCTCGGGCGTCGGCTTCGCGTCGGGCTCCAGGCCCTCCAGCACCTTCGGCACGCCGTAGACGAGCGTGGTCAGGCCGTCCAGCGACCAGTGCGAGTCGAGCCCTTCCAGGAGCAGCCGCAGCGACTCACGGCCCTGCTCGTCCAGGGAGCCCAGCAGCTCCTTGTCCGGCTCGTCTCGGACGATGGTGCGGGCCTCGGCCGGCACCTGGGTGGTGATCCAGTTCTCGGCGCGGTCGAGCCGGGGCCGTGCCTCGTCGAGCGAGGTCAGCGGATTCTCCGGGTCGAGCTCGCTGAGGATGCGCAGCGTCTGGTCCTCCGCGCCGGCGGTGATGTCGGCGACCGAGGCCAGCGTGCGGTACGGCAGCGGGCGGGGGGTGCTGGGCAGCTCCCCGGCGGCCGTGCCGATGGCCCGGGCGTAGGCGGCGGCGTCGGCGGGCAGCACCGTGCCGTCGGCCACCTTGCGGGCCAGCGAGTCCCACTCGTCGTACAGCCGCTGGATCTCCTGGTCGAAGGCGATCTTGAAGGACTGGTTCGGCCTGCGGCGGGCGTACAGCCAGCGCAGCAGCGGCGCCTCCATGATCTTCAGCGCGTCGGCCGGGGTCGGCACGCCGCCCTTGCTGGAGGACATCTTCGCCATGCCGGAGATCCCGACGAAGGCGTACATCGGCCCGATCGGCTGGACGCCGTCGAAGATCTCGCGCACGATCTGGCCGCCGACGACGAAGGAGGAGCCGGGCGAGGAGTGGTCCACGCCGCTGGGCTCGAAGATCACACCCTCGTAGGCCCAGCGCATCGGCCAGTCGACCTTCCAGACCAGCTTGCCGCGGTTGAACTCGTTGAGCCGGACCGTCTCGGCGAAGCCGCAGGCCGAGCAGGTGTAGTTCAGCTCGGTGGTGTCGTCGTCGTAGGACGTGACGACGGTGAGGTCCTTCTCGCAGTTGCCGCAGTAGGGCTTGTACGGGAAGTAGCCGGCGGCGTTCGAGCTGCCGTCGTCCTCGTCCGCCGCGCCGGAGCCCTCGGCGGCCTCCAGCTCGGCCTCGTCGACCTTCTTCTGCTGCGGCTTCTTACCGCCCTTGGCGCCCGCCGCACCGTCCTTCTTGGTGCGGTAGCGGTCCAGGACCGCGTCGATGTCGGCCCGGTGCCTCATCGCGTGCAGCACCTGCTCGCGATAGGTGCCCGCGGTGTACTGCTCGGTCTGGCTGATGCCGTCGTACTCGACGCCGAGCTCGTCCAGCGCCGCGGTCATCGCGGCCTTGAAGTGCTCCGCCCAGTTCGGGTACGCGGACCCGGCCGGGGCGGGCACCGAGGTCAGCGGCTTGCCGATGTGGGCCTGCCAGGAGTCGTCGACCCCCTCCACGCCGTTCGGCACCTTGCGGTAGCGGTCGTAGTCGTCCCAGGAGATCAGGTGGCGCACGGTGTGACCGCGACGGCGGATCTCGTCGGCGACCAGGTGCGGGGTCATGACCTCGCGGAGGTTGCCCAGGTGGATCGGGCCCGACGGGGAGAGGCCGGAGGCGACGACGACCGGTTTGCCAGGCGCACGTCGCTCCGATTCGGCGATGACATCGTCCGCGAAGCGGGAGACCCAGTCGGTCTCGGTGCTGCTCTGACTCGAAGCCACGGTCGGCACGTCCTTCTCTCGTGTAGGACTCGTAGGGGCGATCCCTGTGGGGGCACCCCCATTCTCCCAGCTACCGCCCGCAGCGCGAAAACGGCTTTACGCCCCGTGGGATACTGGGGTGATCCCTTGTCCTCTACCGAAACGGCAGCCGGCTCATGGCTTCGGTCCCTTCCCTCGCTTCCACGCTCCAGCAGCAGCTGGCGGACGCCCTGACGGCAGCTCTGCCGGATGCCGGCACCGCGGACCCGCTGCTGCGCCGAAGCGACCGGGCCGACTTCCAGGCCAACGGGATCCTCGCGCTCGCCAAGAAGCTCAAGGGCAACCCGCGTGAGCTGGCCTCCCAGGTCACCGCGGCCCTTCCGGCGGGCGAGCTGATCAAGGACATCGAGGTCTCAGGACCCGGCTTCCTCAACGTCACGCTCACCGACCGGGCGATCATCGGCACGCTCGCCGCGCGCGCCGCTGACGGCGACCGGCTCGGCGTCCCGGTCAAGGCGGACGCGGGCACCACCGTCGTCGACTACGCCCAGCCGAACGTGGCGAAGGAGATGCACGTCGGCCACCTGCGGTCGGCCGTCATCGGTGACGCGATGGTCCAGATCCTCGAGTTCACCGGCGAGAACGTCGTGCGTCGCCACCACATCGGCGACTGGGGCACCCAGTTCGGCATGCTCATCCAGTATCTCCTCGAGCACCCGGACGAGCTGAAGCACGAGGGTGACAAGGCGGACGGCGAAGCGGCGATGTCGTCGCTGAACCGCGTCTACAAGGCGTCGCGGGTCCTCTTCGACTCCGACGAGGAGTTCAAGGCGCGCTCCCGTGACCGGGTGGTGGCCCTCCAGGCCGGTGACCCGGAGACGCTGGCGCACTGGCAGCGCTTCGTCGACGAGTCGAAGATCTACTTCTACTCCGTCTTCGACAAGCTCGACATGGAGATCGCCGACCCCGACATCGTCGGCGAGTCCGGTTACAACGACATGCTCGAAGAGACCTGCCGGATCCTGGAGGAGACGGGCGTCGCCGTCCGTTCCGAGGGCGCGCTGTGCGTGTTCTTCGACGACGTGAAGGGCCCCGACGGCAACCCGGTGCCGCTGATCGTCAAGAAGACGAACGGCGGATACGGCTACGCGGCGACCGACCTCTCCGCGATCCGCAACCGGGTGCAGGACCTCAAGGCCGACACCCTGCTCTACGTCGTGGACGCCCGGCAGTCCCTGCACTTCAGGATGGTCTTCGAGACGGCCCGCCGTGCCGGCTGGCTGAACGAGGGCGTCAAGGCGCACCAGCTGGCCTTCGGCACCGTCCTCGGCAAGGACGGCAAGCCGTTCAAGACCCGTGAGGGCACCACCGTCCGGCTGGAGGACCTCCTGGACGAGGCCGTCGAGCGGGCGACCGCGGTGGTCCGGGGGAAGGCCGAGAAGGTGGGCCTGACCGAGGACGAGATCGTCGAGAACGGCCGGTACGTCGGGGTCGGCGCCGTGAAGTACGCGGACCTGTCGACCTCGGCCGTTCGGGACTACAAGTTCGACCTGGACCAGATGGTGTCGCTCAACGGCGACACCTCGGTGTACCTCCAGTACGCCTACGCCCGGATCCGCTCCATCCTGCGCAAGGCGGGCGACGCCGAGCCCGCCGCGCACCCGGAGCTGGACCTGGCCCCGGCCGAGCGCGCGCTGGGGCTGCATCTGGACCAGTTCGGCGAGGTCCTGGCCGAGGTCGCCGAGGGGTACGAGCCGCACAAGCTGGCCGCGTACCTCTACCAGCTGGCCTCGCACCTCACCACGTTCTACGACCAGTGCCAGGTGCTCAGCGACGAGAACGCCCCGGAGGTCGTCGAGAACCGGCTGTTCCTCGTGGAGCTCACCGCCCGCACCCTGCACCAGGGCATGAAGCTGCTCGGCATCAGGACGCCCGAGCGCCTCTGAGCCCGCCCCGGCGCGGCACCGGGCACGCCACGCGATCGCCGGTGCGGGACACGGTCCCGCACCGGCGACGTCTTATCCGGCGGGCAGGAGTTCGAGCACCTTCCTGACCGCTTCGACCACCGGCTCCCCGACCGTCGTCACCATGGCGGCGATACCGGCCACGGCCATCAGGGCACGATGCCGCTCCTCCGGCTCCTGACCGCCGGCCGCGCCGGTGATGGCGGGCAGGTTGTCGTCCAGGACCCGGGCACTGACCGGCGGGAGCTGCTCCCGCAGCTCACTGAGCAGGCGCAGCAGTTCCTGGAGCGCCTCCTGCAGCTCAGGGGAGCCCCGCCCGGCATCGGAGGGACCGAGGGTGTTGTGCACGATGCCCTGGTTGCCGGTCCCGCCGTGCATGCTCACGCGGTCGCCGAAGTGGTAGTTGTCCCCGCTCATGAATTCGCTATCCCCACGTTCCCCGTGCCCCCGTACATGTTGATGTTGTCCCCGAAGTGGTAGATCTGCGGACTCGCGCTGATCCCCTCCACCCTCACCGTGAACTCGGCCTCCGGATGGTCGATCGCGTACGAGATCTGGCCGACGAGCTGCCTCAGGTGGTTGGGGTCGGCGCCGGTCACCATGGCGGTGGACTGACCGGACGTCTCCACGGCCAGCACGAAGTGGGAGCGGGCCGTGAGGACGGGGACCAGCTCCGTCACGAAGTAGGCCAGCGCGGCCAGCGTCACCAGCCACACGAAGGTGATCAGCCCGCCGCCACCGCCGTCGCTCGGCCGCCCGATGGACGCCAGGGAGGTGGTCAGCCAGATGAGGACGGTGAAGCCCGTCGCCATCGAGATCGTCAGCGCCACCCGCTTGCAGAAGAGCGCAGTCGCCTCCTTGCGCCGCGGGCGCAGGACGAAGGTGAAGACGCGGGCGATGTTGTGCAGCGGGTACGCGGCCTCCCCGACCCACAGCAACCGCTTGGACACACGCAGATCGACCGCTTGGGCCAGGAATGGCGGCGGTGCGCTGGGTCTCGGCGGTACGGCAGGCATGTCCATGAGTTCCCCCCTGTGCAGCTTGGGCATGGCGGCGCCGCGACAGGTCGGCACCATCCCGCGCCACAAGGGACCCATTAAGCATGTTGGCGCCCATTCGAACAAGCGGTAATCCACGCAACGTGCCGCGACAGCATCAGAGTTGGCGAGAATCAGCCAGCCGCCCGCGGGGTGAGGGCCGGGCCGCCCTGTGCCCGGCCCTCACGGCCCGGCCGTCATTCGCCCTCCGGGCCCCACTCCTCCGGGACCCACTGCGACGTGTCGGAGCGGTAGTAGTACGACGGCCGGGCCGTGAGGCTGCTCGTGCGGAAGGGCTTGCCCCCGTCGTCGATGCGCAGCATCCCGCGCCTGCCGCCGCTGGTCCACTCCAGCTCCAGGTACCAGGTGACGTCGTGCCCCTCCACGTGCGCGTCGAGGTGGAAGACCTCGACATCGGTGGAGCTCACCCGGTACGGGAAGTCCTTCGCGGGGACGGCCACGCCGGCGTCCTCGCCCGCGACGGGCTTCGTCCGGGGCCGGCTGTCGTCCAGGTCGATGTCGAAGGTCTGCGGCGTGATGCCGCCTCCGCAGCCGCTCCCCATCGAGTACGCGCCCCAGGCGAGCGGCGCGTTGCGCCCCAGCACCCGTACGTGCAGCCCGTTCAGCACGACCGCTTCGCCGGACGTCCCCTGGAGGGTGAGTGCGAGCTTCATGTCACCCCCGTCCACACCGTCGAGGACCCGCGCCCAGCCACGGGCGTCCTGAGGCGCGGGCACCGGAGGCAGGTCGTCGGGGGCCTGGTCGACCAAGTAGTACTGCCCGCAGGGCGACTCCCAGTTGTACGAGCTGATGGTCGCGTGCACGGGTACGTCATCACCGCTCTCCTGACGACGCGAGGACGGCGATGGCCGGGCACTCTTCCCGGCGGCCGTCGGCGAGGAGGCGGTCCGGCTGGGCTCGGTGGACGGGCCGGCGCTCTTGCTGGGCTTCGCGCTCGCGCTCCCCTTGCCGGTGGGCACGACCGGCGAGAGGCTGAGCCCCGCGTCCGCCCGTCCGTCGTCCGAGGGCTCGTCGCTCCCGAAGCCGCGGACCGCGAAGGCGGCGGAAACGGTGAGCGCCACGACCGCCACCGCGGTGAACAGGACGCGCAGCTTCCTGCTGGTGCGGCCACGTGGAGCGGGTACGTCGCCGGAGGCCGGCCCCCGGGGTGTCACATCCTCCGGCACGGATTCCGTTTCGGGCCGCGCCGGAGGTTCCGCTTCTCCCTGGGAAGCGGCGTCGTCGACGCGTGCGGGCCCGGGGGCCGCCGGCGCGGACACGGTGGGCCCGGGGTCCGCCGGCGCGGGAGCGGGTGCTCTTGACGCATCGGGCTCACCGGACGCGCCAGGTGCCCCGTCCGCAGCCCCCGCCGCCTGTGGCTTCCGAGGCCCCCGCCGCCTCGCCTCGTCGGCCAGGATCCACTTCCGGTGAAGGATCACCAACTCGTCGGAGGAGGCCCGGCACACCCGCGCGAACCGCTCGACGGGCGCGTAGTCATGGGGAACGGCGTCGCCGTTGCAGTAGCGGTGCACCGTCGAGGTACTCATGTGCAGCTTCTGGGCGAGCGCCCCGTAGCTGAGTCCGGACCTCGCCTTCAGCTCCCTGAGCAGTGCCGCGAAGTCCTGGATCTCTGTGGCCACCTCGACCGTTCCCCTTCCATGCGTTCCCGGAGCGCGTTCCAGGGACGTGGTATCCGCGCAGGTCAGAGTACGTGTAGACGTTCCAGCGTCCCGCCTGGCCCGCCAGCCGTTGCACCGGAGATCCGGGCCTGGACAAGATGTGGACACACCGCGGCGTTCCCCGCGATCCACACATCCCACCCTCGTCCGTCCCGGGAGCCGCCATGCGTAATCGACCCGCGCTCAGCCTGACCGACGCAGTCGCCGCAGCAGTACTGATCGCCTGCGTCACAGTCGTCATCGCACTCCTGCAGAACCTCTGATCACGCGTCACCGACCAGTAGACCCGCCCGCACATCAGGGTGCCAAACGGCGCCCCGGGCACGTACCGCCTTCGAACGGGGAGAACCTCTCATGCGTAACCTTCACTTCCGCCGCGCCGCCCGCACCTCCGTCCTGGGCGCCGCCGCGCTGATCGCCGCCCTGTCCCTGACGGCCTGCCAGGGAGGCGACCCGGCAGCCGCGGACGGCTCCGACGGCTCGGCGTCCCAGAAGCCCGGCGCCGGCACCTCGGCGGCCCCGGCATCGGACACGGACGCGAAGCCGGCCGGGAACTCCGGCACTTCCGGCTCCGGTTCGGACACCGCCAAGGATTCCGCTTCCACCGCCCCGAAGCAGCAGGGCAGCGACGCGGACAGCGACAGCGGCGCGTCCCTGCCCACCTGCACCGGCGAGAACACCAAGCTCACGATCACCGACGTCCAGCGCCCGGTCAATCACATGCTGCTCACCGTGACCAACACCGGCTCGAAGGCGTGCAACGCCTTCTACTACCCGGTCCTGCGCTTCGGCGAGGCGCAGTCCGTGCCCCCGGTCGTCGAGGACAGCAAGCCGCAGGCCGTCGTCACCGTCGCACCCGGTGAGTCCGCCTACGCCGGGATCACGACCTCGTCCGCCGACGGCAGCGGCACGGGCGGCTACTCCGCCGAGGACCTGTCCGTGGGCTTCCTGGACGCGGAGTCGGGGTCCGCCGGCGACATGGTGAGCGTCCCGCTGTCCAAGGACGTGTACGTCGACAGCACGCTGACCGTGACGTACTGGCAGACCGAGATGGACGACGCCCTGATGTACTGACGCCCACGCACCGAGGGGCCGTCACCGACGGCCTCGCGCACGGAGCGACTTCCCGACGGGCGTGACACCGCAGACCGGTGTCACGCCCGTTCGCCTGTGCCGGGGTCTCCCGGGCCGTTACGGTCCACGGATGCGTATGTATCTTTCGTCCTTCCGGACCGGGGACCACCCGGAGCGGATGCTGGCACTGCTGCACCGGCCGCCCGCCTCCGACGTCACGGTCGCGGTGATAGCCAACGCGGTCGACGCAGCTCCGGCCGGTGAGCGCGAAGCGGCGGTCGAGCGGGAGTTCGTAGCGCTCTCCGAGCTCGGGCTGCGGCCGGCCGAGCTCGACCTGCGCATGTTCTTCGAGCGCCCCGCGACGCAGGTCGCGGCCGCTCTCGCCCGGTACCCCCTGGTCTGGGTCCGCGGCGGCAACGTGTTCGTCCTGCGCCAGGCCATGGCCCGCAGCGGGGCCGACCGGGCCCTGGTCCGCCTCCTGCGGCAGGACGCCCTCGTCTACGGGGGCTACAGCGCCGGCGCATGCGTCCTGGCCCCGGATCTCCGGGGCCTGGAGGAGTGCGATCCCCCGGATGCGGTGGCCGCCGCGTACGGGGACGAGGCCCGCTGGGACGGGCTGGCCCTTCTCGACCACGCCGTGGTGCCCCACATCGATTCGCCCGGGCACCCGGAGTCGGAGATCCTCGGCACCGTGGCCGACCGGTACCGCGCCGAAGGTGTCCGCCACCTGGCCCTGCGCGACGGCCAGGCCCTCGTGGTCGACGGAGCTGCCACCCGCGTCTACTGACCGGACGAGTCCGATTGCGTGTGGAGGACGTCACGGGCCTGGTCGGCGGCGCGCATGATCCCCTCGGTGACGAACGCCATGAAGCGGGCGATGTTCTCCAGGCGGGTGGCGGCCGGGGTCCCTGCGCCGAGGACGCCGACACCCTGCTCCGCGGTCTCGACTATCTGGGCGCTGGACCGGGCGCTGGCGGCCATCGACTGGTACCAGACGTCGTTGTCGACGACGTAGCGATCGCGGCGGCGTTCGTCCCGTTCCCGCCGGATGAAGGCCTGCTCCTCCAGATAGGCGACCGCCTTGGAGACGGACGCCGGGCTGACCCGGAGGTGCTGGGCGAGTTCGGACGCGGTGAGGGTGCCCGTGTCGGTGACGACGAGGCAGACGAGCACCCGGGACATCATCTTGGGCATGCCCGACTGCATGAGGACGGTGGTGAACACCTCCTCGAACGCGAGCACCGCCTCGGCGTCGCGCCCGCCGGCCTCCCGGGGCGCCTGAGCCCCTCGGCGGGCTGCCTGACTCTGCCGGGTGGCCCGGTGCCCGGTGGCACGGTGGGCGATGTCGGCGCGGTAGGCGGTGGGCCCTCCGTTACGCATCACCTCGCGCGTGACCGTGGAGGTCGGACGGTCGAGGCCTCTCGCGATCTCCGCGTAGGCGAGGCCGTCGGCCAGTCCCAGAGCGATCTGCTGGCGTTCCTGCTGGGTGAGTCTGCCTCCGGGCATCGCGATGTCTCCTTCGTGGTCCGTGAGAACGCCAGCATAGCGTTCACCTCCACTCCATTGCAACGCAACGAGGGTGTCTCGTTGCATTAGGCTCAAGCCCATTGCAATGAAATCCCCCCATCTACCTGCGGTTAAAGGGTTCTTACGCAACAAGCTCATTGCCGGTTCAGCGAATGCAACGTAGCGTTTCCCTCATCGGAAACACGAACCGAAGGAGCGCACGATGCAGACGTTCACCACCCCCGCCCCGGTCGCGGCCATCCTCGACATCCCCGCGGGACGCATCCAGATCATCGCTGCGGACCGGCCCGACACCACGGTCGAGATCCTGCCGGCGAATGCCTCGAAGAGCCGCGACGTGAAGGCCGCGGAGCAGACCGAAGTCGCCTACAGCGACGGGATCCTGCGCATCGATGCCCCGGCGGCGACGAACCAGATCCTCGGCAGCCCCGGATTCGTCGAGATCACCGTCCAACTGCCCGCCGGCTCCCGCGTCGAGGCGAAGTCGGCCAGCGCCGAGGTCCGGGGCGTCGGACGGCTCGGTGACGTCACCCTCGAGAGCGCGCAGGGCTCGGTCAAGCTCGACGAGACCGAAGGCGCCCGCCTCTCCCTCCAGGCAGGCGACATCACCGTCGGCCGTCTGGGCGGCCCCGCACAGATCAGCACCGTGAAGGGCGACCTCCGCATCACCGAGGCCGTACGGGGCGAGGTCACGCTGCGCACCGAGTACGGCGAGATCTCGGTCGGCGCCGCCCACGGGGTCTCCGCCTCCCTCGACGCGGGCACCAGCCGCGGCCGGATCCGCAACACGCTCAAGAACTCGGACGGCGCCGCCGCCGCCCTGAACATCCACGCGACCACCGCCCACGGCGACATCACCGCCCGCAGCCTCTAAGGAGCCTCCCCCATGACCAACTCGGCCATCTCAGCACACGGGCTGCGCAAGTCCTACGGCGACAAGACCGTCCTCGACGGCATCGACCTGGTCGTCCCGGCCGGGTCCGTGTTCGCGCTGCTCGGTCCGAACG